>JBDRCO010000112.1:0-22011 GCA_043821645.1 Pseudomonadota bacterium
GACTCAACCCATCTGATCAGCGCTGTAGAATATTCGTCTGACACATATTCTGGAGGCCCACAGACAGGCCTCGCTGCTGTTCCGCTCCGGTGCGCGGGATACTTCGTTTCCCCGATACAGCTACCGCCCACCACCACGCGACGGTCTCGACGACTGAACATCTCATTCACCAGAGACAGTCAGACTCGGCGCGCGTGAGTTGCGATGGCCAGCATTGTGCGCCGCTGACAATCCCGTCGATGAGGCGTCCGAGCTCCGGTCTCCTGGGCTCTTCGTGTTGACTTCGCGTTGCCAGGAAGAGTGCTCTCGAAGCGATTGGGAGGTCGGACCACGGCTGGCGGCTCGGCGAGGAATTGTTCGTGTGACACCTTTTCTGGGTGTTTCGGGGGGTGGGGTGAGGTTGGGGGCTATCCCAATGAGATCATTCGGTGGATATTCGTATGACACCTAATCGGGGATATTCGTATGACACCTAATCGGGGAACAATATTCCTCTGACACCTTTTCCGGGGTGGACGCTGGGTTTCGACGAGGAGACCTGCGGGTGGCACAGTGGGGCTGATACAAAATCGCCTGGATTCGACCCTGTTGTGGGGCCCCGCCTTCACCGGCGAGGCTGCTCATCCTGGCGAGCTCGGAACAAGCCTCACCTGGGCCCCCCACAGCAAGCTCAAGCAAAGCGATTCAGTATGACACCTCGCTCCCCGGTCGCGCATCGTCAGAGCTCCGGGATTCGCGCAGCGCTGGCAGAGGACACCTCGAGATCGACCTCGATCTCGGCGTCTGGGAAGACGTCCTTCAGACAGGTCATCAGAGCTTCGTAGTCCCTGTAGCGGTGCCCCAGCCGAATGGACGTGAGCGGCACGCTGGACTGGTGAGGAAACTCCTCGACGTCGCGGCCAAATACCTTGTCGCAGCCGTTGAAGACGATGCGCTTGAGCGAGACCAGGTCCGAGGAGCTCAGGATCCATCCGATGTCCGTGAGGCTCACCTCGGTGTAGGCCAGGTTGAGCAGCTTGAGATGCTTGAATTTTCCTGAAGCCGTAAAATCATAGAGGTCGCTCGTCGGTGTCCACGAAAGATCGAGCTCTTCCAGCGCGTCCAGGCTCGAGAAGTGCGCCAAGGTCCGCGGTCCCATCCAGCGCAGCGGGTTCGAGCGGAGGACCAGCGTACGAAGCTGCGCAAGAGACGTGGATGCGACGAGCTGCTGGAGCCCGCCGGGGCTGATCGCGTTGCTGGCCAGATCGAGACGCCGGAGGCTCGGGGACAGGCTCGAGCTCTCGAAGCAGGCGGCGGCCTCGTCGTCGATGGCGCAGCGGGAGAGGAACAGGTCCGAGACTCGCGTCAGATGCGTCGAAGCCAGAAGCGCGGCGAGGCCTGCGCTCGTCAACTTGTTGCCGCTGAGCCTGAGCGAGCAGAGCGTCTGCAACCGTTCGCATCGAGCCAGGCGCTGCATGTCGCTCGCATCGAGAAAGTTGCCGCCGGAAAGATCGAGAGAATCGAGGTGCGCCAGGAGCGGTGAGTCCAGCAGCGCCTCGAGCTCCGGAGTCCGAAGGCGGCAGTGGGCGAGGCGAAGGCTCGTGAGGTGGACGAGCGAGGGGGAGCTGGAGAGCGCCTCGAGCGCATCCTTTCGGAAGTCACCTGTGATCGACAGGCTCCCGACGCTGCTCAGCTGCGGGGCGTGAGACCACTCGCGCGCCTGGGCCCCCGAAGCGCTGAGCCTGCCGATCTCGATGTGTTCGAGCTGATCGAGATGCACGGCGGCACGAAGGGCGGCGACGTCCTTCTTTTTGAGCACGCCGACGTCCGGCTGTTCGGGATCGGGACACCTGAGGACCTTGCAGAGCGAGAGCGCGGGATGTCCCCCTTTCGGCTCGTGGAGCCAGCGCAGCGGGACGGTCCGAATCGCGCTCGGCCAGGCATCGAGCCGATCCCGAACAGGATCGATCAGCTGCTCGAGTTCAGCTCGCGTCGTGGTCGCACCGAGCAGTGCGGTCAGCTCGGACCAGGCCTCGCGGCTCGGGCCCTTCTCGACGCACCTGCAGATCGCGGCGTGCCTTTCGTGCTGCATGCGCGAGTCTCCTCTCCTTTTTTTTTAGGTGTGCTCCCCCAAAGAGGTGCCGCCATGCGAGGTGCCCGCGACCTTGGCGCGGACGCCGTGCTCACTGGAAAACATAGCCTTCGGGCAGCGTGCAGTCGATTACCCAGGAACAGGTACCTGGCACCTTCCCGCTCACCTTCCCTCGGGTCCCCGGCGCTTTGCCCCCGCACCCTTTTCAGCCAGACCACGCCTTCACGCAGCCGTCGTCCTAGGGGAAGAGCGAGCCGAGGCACGAGCCAAAGACCGCCATGACGACGCCGAATATCACCAGCACGGGCAGCCCGGCACGCAGCCAGTGAAACGCGGTCCACAGCTCTGGTTCGGCGCCCACCCACGCCACCAGCATTCTCCGGAACGGTGTCGGCGGAGAATCCAGGGGCGGAAGCTGAACCCGAAGCGCAGGGCCGGGGCAGCGCGCGAGGACCGCGTCGACGAGGGAGCGCACGACGAGACGCGTCTGCTGGACCCGGTCCTGGTTGCGGCCGTGGGTGCGCAGTGCGCCGAAGTCGAAGACGGCGCTCAGCAGGGAGCCATCGGCGGCCCAGTCCCAGATCGAGATGGCGTCGAGCTCCGCGATCGCACCAGCATCTGTCACCAGCCCGGCGTTCTGCACGGCGCGGCGGACGATGGCCTGGGCCTCCAGCAGCCTGTTGTTGGCCAGGGCCACCTCGGTGCGCTCGGCCTTGCCAAGCAGCCCGTCGAACGAGCTCGAACCCAGGAGGTCCAGGACCTGCCGGTCACGCAGGGTGCGTGTCTCGCCCTCGAGGCCGTACAGGATGCGATCGGCGCTGAGCAGCTCCTCGAGGCACTGCACCGCCAGCTCTCTCGACAGCTTCACGTCGGACGCGCTGTTCTCCATCACAGACCTTTCGCTGGGCCCGCGAGCTCGGGCGCGTTGCACACCGGGCAGCGAGGGGTGGCGAGAGCCGGTCCCCGCCGAGGCCATGGCCCGCCCCGGGAACGGTGCCACCCGGTTGTCATACTGCAAGGACCACGCATCCTCCACCCATGCCAATGATCGGGCCAGGGCGCTAGTGTATGGGTCCGGTGATCGCGGGAGGTGGCAAATGTGTGCAGTCCGCATTGGCAGGGACGGTCAGCGCATCCTGGACGCGGCCCAGCGCTTCGAGGCGCAGGCGCGCGTCGGTAGCGACGACGTCAAGGCCCTGGTCGACCTGGCGCAGGCCAACGCCCGGGCCTCTGCCGGTGAGCGCGCCGCACTGAAGCAGGTGCTGGCTCGCTATTCGGACAAGCTGGAGCCCGACGCGCGCGCGCGGCTCGAGGGCTACCTGGGCATGACGAGCGCCGCCGTGCGCAACCTGGTGCACGCGCTCGAAGCCGACGACGGCGTGGTCGACGCACGCGACGCCGGCAAGCTGGCCGAGCTGGTCACCAAGGACGGCCGCATCACCTCGCGCGAGAAGTACTCGCTGGGTGCGGCGCTGATCGCGGCCAAGATGACGCCCGAGGCGGCGGCGGCCGTGCGCGCGCTGCAGGCCGGCGTGCGGCCCGGCCCCGCGCTGGTGGCCCTCGGCACGGTCGGTGGGCTGGACATCGCCCTGCACCCGGCCGGCTACTTTGGTTTTGCCGCGGATCGCGCCGACGCGCCGACGACCGGCGTTGCCGGCACGCCGCACGGCAGCGAGGCGCTGGCCACCCGCCTGTACTGCGGCGCGCGCCTGATCGCGGCCGACCCTTCGCTGCTCGCGCGCGTCGATGGGGCGGCCCAGCGGCAGCTCGTCGCCCACCTGGTGCGAGCCGCCAGCCACGGTGGCGACGTCGAGACGTCGGCGCCGGGAAGCGTGGCGTCGCGCAAGCTGCGCTACGGTGCGGCCGGCGTGCTGGCTGCCTGCGTGCGCAGCGGGGTACAGCGCGAGGCCGCCGTCGACGGGCTGCTCGGGATGGTCCACAACGAGCGCGACCGGCCGCTGCTCGCCTTCGTCTACCACCAGCTCGCGGGCGCCACCGATCTGAACCCGGCGCAGCGCAGCGCGCTCGACGCGCTCAAGGTCCGCGTGCTGCGGCAGGCGCCGCCCTACGAGGGCTGGTTCAAGGACGGCAACACGCAGCTCAACGTTCGCCACTACATCCACGAGGAGTACTGGAACCTGTGGGTGCCCGAGTACCGGCGCCTGGGCTTCCAGGAGACGCCGCAGCCGGGCGGCGCCATCCTCTTCGAGCGCGAGTACAAGGACCCCCAGGGGCAGAACCCGCCGACCCGGGTCTCGGTGCTGGTGCACAGGACCGAGAAGGACATCTTCCGCGACATGGACGACTCGAAGACCCACATCGAGTGGTACTCGGGTCACTCGAACCTGGGCGGCAACGTCGAGTACGCCCTGCGCAACGGGCCCGCTGCGGCCAGCGGCGACAAGTGGATCCTCAACTGGATGTGCCGCGGCTTCCAGGTGCACTCCGACGTCACCCGGCGCTACCCCGACGCCCACTACACGACGACGACGATCTCGCCCGCGGGCGGCAACGGACAGCTCCTGATCGACGAGGTGTTCCGCGGCGTGGCGGCGCGCGCGAGCTACGCCGACATCCGCCGTGGCGTCGAGGCCCGGGACCGCCAGAACCCGCGCGGCACCTACCTGTTCCCCGACGATCCGCGCACGCTGGCGCTGCTCGACTATGACGGCGACGGCAAGGCCGACGCGGGCCCTGCCGGCGCCGACCCCCTGCTCGACGCGGCGCTCAACAACCCCGACCGCGAGCGCTGGGATCTCAAGCCGCGGCCGAGCACCCTCGACGTCGACGAGCTGCGCGGCGAGAAGGTGTTTCACGCGGTTAACTTCGCCAACACCCTGGTCCACTACCACAACGAGTACAGCCCGCACCGCCCCGGCATCGGCAAGGCCTACGACGACCACATCGTGTCGGGCGGCTGGTTCGACGACGGCAGCGACACGCCGGTGCGGGTCCAGCCCAGGCGGGTCGACGGCCAGGACTTCTTCGAGGTGCAGGTCAACGCGCGCTTCGCCGACCAGTCGGCCGACGCGGTGGGCGCCCTGGTGCAGTACGAGCTGTTCCTGCACGCGGTGGCCGAGGAGCGCGGCGGCTCCCCCACCGCCGAGGACAGGCTGCGCGGCCTGGTCTTTGCCGGCGAGTACCTGAGCTACATGTACTGCAGCTGGAACGAGATGGACGCGGTGCTGCGGCGCCTGGGCGAGCGCGCGGGCTTTGCCGGCGTGAACGCCGAGAAGGTGCGGCGGGCCATCGACAGCGACGGCTCGGGCTACATCACCGACGCCCAGGTCGCCGCGCTCGGCCGCATCCTCGGCGTCTGAAGCTCGCGCTCCCCTGAACAGGTGCGTGGCACCTGAACTGGGCACCTGAACTGGTGTGTGGGTGAGATCGAGGGGGCCAAGCGACGAGAACTATTGGATTGATAAGTGGGTGGCACCTTTCCTGGGGGAGCCTTGGGACAGCCACGACCGTCCGCCGATGCGCGCGCGCCGCTGCTGAAGCCGCGTCCAGACCGCTAGTTGCAGCCGACGTCGCCGAAATCCGTCGGCCCGCACAGCGTCTTGCCCTGCTGCACGCAGTCCTTCTGAAGCTGCCACGTGCCGCCGACGCACTTGAGTTCGATCTCGGGTCGGGTCGAGGAGCAGGCATACTTGCCCAGACTGGTGCAGGCCTTGCCTTCCTCGGCCATGGCGTACAGCTCGGGGAAGTCTCCACAAAGCACCTGGTCGTCGGTGAAAGCGTCGTTGCAGCCCACATTCTCGACGCAGGCGCCGTAGCCCACCCAGGTGCCGCCCTCGCAGATGAGCAGCGAGTGATCGCGTCCGTTGGCGACGCCACAGCGATTCTCATCATCGCTCATGCAGGGCTGGCCCGCCTCGGGTGCACAGAGACACGCGGAGAAGGGCAGGACAGCCAGCAGATACATCAGCTTCTTGTTCACGAACGCCTCCGCGGACAGACTGAGTTCGCCAGACCACAGCGACGCACCCTGGGATGCACGTCGGCGATGTTGTCGCACCAGACGCAGCCGCGGGAAGCAAGGCCCCGCGACACGGCGCGCGCGCGATCCTGCTAGCATGGCTCCATGCGACAGCTCCTGCTGGTCTCCATGCTCGGGCTCACCTCGGTCCTCCCTAGCCACACATACGCCCTGGCGGGTCCTCTCGACGGCTTGCAACCCGGCGAGTGGTGCGAGGCGCCAGGATCGCACCTGCGCAGCGTCGACCCCTGTCCCGCGCGCGACTGCGACTACAGCGCGGTCGAGGGACAGGCGGCAGTCATCAACGACTGGAGCGGCGGCGCCTTCGACACCTCGCGAGACCGCCTGCTGGGTCGTAGGAAACACAAAGTGCCTCTCCGCCGCCGACTTCGGGTACGCGCTCCTCGTGGTCCGTCTCCACATCCGTCGCCATCGATTGTAGCACGGTCTCCGAACCCGTGAAAACGACGCCAGCGCGCAGCCCGGGCAAACGAGTGCCTTGCCGCCATGACTCGGCGGCGCAGATGTCGTAGCAGGTGACGTCGTCAGCTCGTTAGCAGCACTCGAACGCGAGCTCGGTCTGAGGAGGTGCTCGCGCCGGGGCGATCGCCACAGTCTCGGCGGGCAAGCCGGCGTGGTGCTGGTGGGTTGAAGTCCGTCCGGACCTGTGCCGGACGGACGAAGGTCTTCCCGAAAGACCTTCGACAAGTGAGTAGCGACGGGCCTCGCTGGGGGCGGTCACGAAGGCGACCAGCTTGAGGCGACCGCCGCAGGAACCCCCTGCCCCGGGTGCCTTACTCGCTCGGCTTCCAGACCTCCCACACCCGGCCTGCCAGATCCGGCCCGACCTTCAAGGTGGGCTGGCCAGGTTCCCAGCCGGCGGGACAGACCTCGGCACCCTTGGTCTTGCGCACGTGCATGAAGGCGTGAAGCTGACGGATGGACTCGGCCACCTTGCGACCGACGGGAGGTGTGAGCATCTCGATGGCCTGCACGATGCCGTCCGGATCGATGATGAACCGGCCGCGCACGTCGACCCCGGCCTGTGCGTCGTAGACTCCATACACCGCACCGATCTGGCCCCCGGCGTCCGAGAGCATGGGGAAAGGGAAACCACCTTCCACCATCTTCGACAGCTCCTGCTCCTGCCAGATCTTGTGCACGAAGCGGCTGTCGGTGCTGCACGAGAGCACCTGCACGTCCAGCGCCCGGAACGCATCTGCTTTGTCGGCGACCGCCGACAGCTCGGTCGGTCAGACGAAGGTGAAGTCACCCGGGTAGAAGCAGAGAAAGACCCACTTGCCGCGGTAGCTCGACAGCTTGATGTTCGTGAACCCACCCTCGAAGAACGCCGAGGCTTCAAAGTCCGGTGCTTCCTTGCCGACCATCACGCCCATGGAAACCTCCTTTTCGGTGTGACCAGGTGACGTCGCCGCGGCCGTCGCCTCCGGGCGAAGGATGGGCCCGGCCGCCTTGGACACGCAGCCCTCCGGTCCCTTGCTCTTGGTCATGCCTCCTCCTCGATCCTGTGCCTTGTGACCTGTCTGTCTCCGATGTTGCTTCTCGAGCGGCACCTCCCCGCCGCGGGGGACGAGTCTGTCCCGCAGCGCCAGCACTCCACTCGTCGTCGCACCCGACGTGCTGGTCGACGCGGCACTCGCAGTGAGCCCAGCGTGCGACGAGGACGACGGTGGTCGACCCGATCTATCCTTGACGGTTATGTGTATATGTCAATAAAGAACCCCGTGAGCGCCCGAAAGAACCGCCTGGGGTGCCCGGCGCACCGAGGGAGGTCCGCACCGGTGTCAGGACAAGACCGGCACGATGGCGAGGCCTTTCAACTGGGACCCGATGGCGATCTGGTCCTGAGCCTGGATCGGGTCTGGCACCTTTCCTGGGGCAGCACTGCGTCGGGAATACCGGCACTGCTACCGCGACTTCGTACGGGCCCACAGACAGGCCTCGCTGCTGTTCCGCTCCGGTGCGCTGGATACTTCGTTTCCCCGATACAGCTACCGCCCACCACCACGCTACGGTCTCGACGACTGAACATCTCATTCAGCAGAGACAGTCAGACTCGGCGCGCGTGAGTTGCGATGGCCAGGTGCGCCGCCGACAATCCCGTCGATGAGGCGTCCGAGCGCCGGTCTCCTGGGCTCTTCGTGTTGACTTCGCGTTGCCAGGAAGAGTTCTTTCGAAGCGATTGGGAGGTCGGACCACTGCTGGCGGCTCGGCGAGGAATTGTTCGTGTGATGGAGTAAAGCGGCCGGCCTGAGTGCGAATCGAGCGCCCCACCCGGCCACAGGGGCGGGCCGGATCAGAGCAACGGGCAGTAGACGCACAGCTCGCTTCCATAGCCAGCGACGGTCCCCCTGAAGAACAGGCAGTTGCCGGCGACCACAAAGGTCTTTGGATCGAGGCTGGCGGCGCCGGGGTTCTTGTCCTCGATGAGCGTGGTCACCTTCGCGCTGATGTCGTACTCGAACAACTCGTTGCCGGTGACCCCGTCGTTGGCATGGAAGATGACCTTGTCGCCGATGATCGCCTTGGACTGGATGTTGGACGACGTTGGACCCGGGTTGGCCTCGGCGACCATGTAGGTTCCTGCCAGCGTGCCGTCGGAGATCCACATCTCCCCCGGTGTGCTGCCGACGTCCGCCAGGAAGACAAAGTGCTGGTCCCCTCCCAGGAACTCCCTGGGGTTGCCGTGCCCGGTGTCGTTCAGGTCGATCAGCAAGCTGGTGCCGGCAAAGGTGCCGTCGGACTTGAAGATCTCATGCTCCACCACCACGTGCATGCTGGAGTCGTACTGCGTGCCGCGGAAGAAGATGGAGCCATTGGCGGTGATGACCTGGTTGTCCTCCACCATGAAGACCTCGTTGGTCTGGGTGTTGGCCAGAGCCAGCGCGGTGACCGCCTGGGTGCCGTCGGTCGTCACACAGCCTTCGTCGCAGACCCAGAGCTTGCTGCCATACTCGAAGACCACCGACGGGGCTGGAGAGTGGGAGCCGCCGCCGAAATCAAAGGTCAACATCTCCACGCTGCCACCGGCAATGTCATAGGCCCCGTACCCGTTCACCGTCGTGTTGAAGATCTCCATCAGCAGCTTGCCGCTGTAAAGGTAGGGAAGGTTGACGTTGGTGCTGTCGGTGCCGGGGGTGTCGTTGAGCACGATCTCCACGTTGCTCAGTGGGAGGCCAAATCGGAACAGCTCCCCACCCTCGGCCGCCGTGCTTCCCTCGACGTAGAGTCTGCTGGTGCCCGCAACCAGGAAGGTGCCGTTGAGATCCAGGTTGGCTCCTCCGTACTGAAGCAGTCCCTGATTCGATGTTCCACCCGGGGTGCCGTCCGTCTCCCACAGGTAGTACGACGGCCAGGGGTAGCCCGACTGGATGATGTACAGCGTGTCGTTGAACACGGTCCAGGTCTCCAGGTTGATGTTCTGGTCGATCAGCACGACGGTTCCCTGCTCGGTCCCGTCCGAGACCCAGATGCTCTGCGCGGGCCCCTGAAACACGACCTTGTTGCCGAGCGCGATCATCCGGGCGTTGGTGTCCATGCCGCTGCCCTGGGAATCGGTGTCGAGCACCCGGATGATCCCGGTGGCTGCGTCCTCGGTGCCGGTTCCGGCGTCGAGAGACGCCGAGTCCGGAGTCGCGGCATCCGCAGCGGCAACATCCGCACTGGTGACATCGGCTGCGGCGACATCCACGGAGGCGACATCCGCAGCGGTGACATCTCCTGTGGCGGTGTCTGCTGTGGCGGTGTCAGGCAGTCTACCATCGGTGACGACGACATCTGCCGTGGTCGCGTCCGCGGTGGTACTGGAGTCGCCGACCATCATGTCGGGCGAACCAGCGTCTGCATTCGCTGAATCCTGGTAGGCGGCGTCGGAGCTCGCCGCATCACTGCCGGGATTTCCGCCTCCATCTTTCTGGGTCTCGGGAGCCGGACACCCCGTCATGGCCAACAGGCCCAACAACCAAGCAGCTGAAAAGAGAGCAGATCGCATGTGTACCCCCTGTGATGTTCGCCACACTATGAGTCATAAACGATACGCTAGCCCGCACGGTGGTCGTTGACGAGGAGAAAAAGGTGTCGAGCCTGGCGTGCCCGGGTTGGCGTGGGTGGGTGAGGTGACGGGACGTGGGGGCAGAGTTCGAGGCGCGAGCTGCTGGAAGAGTGTGCGCACTCGGGCAAAATTCGAGCCTAACGGCGCTAGATGTCATGCTGCCTGGCAACGGAGGTTAGATGCCTGACGACGCCCGTCTGAAACGCGGCCTTGGAGCCCTGCTCGGTCACTATCGCGCGCTCGAATGCTCCCTCGAGTTGTCCACCAGCGACGGCTCACACTGACCACTGCGCTGCTCAGCGCGCTCACCGCACAGGCCTAGGCGCAAGGTGTCGACGAGCGCGCGCTCGATGCGTTGCGGCTGCAGGCTGCGTGTCTGTCGGGCGAGGGCACCGCGCCATCCGAGACCGGGCCCGCCGCCGCCAGCAACCCCCCGAATGGTGCCAGCCGAGTGTTCGGGGGTGCCTCAGCCGGGCGTGCCGGCCCCGGCGCTGGCGGTGCTCGCACCGGGCGTGGTCATCACCTCGCCGCTGGGCGCGATGGTGGTGTTCTCGAGCATCAGGTCGGCGGGCACCTCGCCCGAGGCCGCGCGCTTGCGGCTCTCGACCTTGGCCTCGCTCATGGCCTTGCTCAGGTGCAGCAGCAGGTCCTGACCCCTGTGCATCATGTCGGCGTCGTCGAGCAGCGAGCCCTGGTCGGCGGCGGCGCTGGCGGCGTGGCTGATCTTCTCGAAGATGTCGACCAGGCGCGTGTGCAGCTCGCCCACCTTGACCCGGGCCAGCGAGTCCTCGGCCTTCTCGCGCGCCACGTCGCCGCTGGCCTTCTCGAGCTCGGCGAGCACCTTGGCCGGGAAGCTGAGCACGGCGTCCATGGCGCCGAGCTTTTTGAAGCTGTCGCGGTGCGGGCCCACGCGCGCCTTCACCTCGACCAGAAAGTCCTTCATCTCCTTGACCGAGCTGGGCGAGCCCAGGCCGTAGCCGGCGGCCTGCAGCAGCACCGCGCGCCGGGTGGCGGTGGCCTGGCGGGCCATGCTGGTCATCATGCTGCGCCAGGTCACCACCTTGGACATGAGCGCATCGCGGGTGCGAATGGCGTCCGAGGTCTCGGCCTGCTCGCGCAGCAGCGCATCAAAGGTGTCGCGATAGGCGGTGATGTCGCGCTCGAGGTCGGCAAACCAGGTGTCGCCCATGCTGGCGGACATGAAGCCGTTGAACCAGCTGCGGTGCTTGTCCAGCGGCGCGCGGGTCATGGCGCTGTAAAAGTACAGGTCTAAAAGGCTGGTGTTGTCGAGATACATGCTGTCCTCCCTCTCGCGCCTGTTGTTCAGGCGCGGCCAGTGGGCCCGCAGGCCCGGTTAACGATGGGGTGGCCTGGGCCCTTGCATTCGCCGGGTGCCCAGGGTGGGGTCTCCGGGTGCCGAGATGGGGGTCGCCGGGTACCTAGATCGGGGTCGCCAGGTGCCGAGATCGGAGTCGCCGGGTACCGAGACGGGGGTCGCCGGGTGCCGAGATGGGGGTCGCCGGGTGCCGAGCTCGGGGTCGCCGGGTGCCGAGCTCGGGGTCTGGCAGTGGCTGCGTGGCCTCCCGGGTCCGCATCGTGGGGTCCAGGGACTGCTCCGGTGGGGTCTCCGGCTGCCTCCGTGGGGTCTCCAGGTGCCTCCGTGGGGTCTCCAGGTGCCTTCGTGGGGTCTCCGGCTGCCTTCGTGGGGTCTCCCCCCGGCCGCACGCGGGCCTCCCCTGCCCTGTCACAAGGGCATGAAAAGACAAGGCAATGCCTGTAACCAGACCCCCCAAAACAGCCCGTCCCCCTGCCCTGGCAGTCCGCTGATCGCCAAGGCGGGCATTTGTCTACGATCGCTGGGTTTCTGGATCAACCCAAAATTGTTCTGGGGGGCCGAGAGGATTGGCAAGTTGTTGTTATTGCTTGTGGTATGGTCGTGTGGTCCTGGTCTGGATGGATAGGTGGGTGGCACGTTTCCGGGGGGACCATCCTCGCGACGGCGGTTGTGACCCCATTCTCGTCCCGCATCTCCGCGCACACCTGCGCGCGACGCCTTGACTCACCAAAGGGAGGTGATCAAGACAAGCCCTCCAGCGCCACCAGCTCGATACGTCCGCGGTGACATCGCACGGCGCCACGCTTCTGCAATCGCCTGAGCGCTCGCGACACATTGGCCCTGGTGGCGCCAAGGTGCTGGCCTAGCTCCTCGTGGGTCAGGCGCAACTCGCGCTGGCCGCGTGCCTTTTTCGCAAGATAGGCAACCAGCCGCCTGTCCAGCCCCTCGAAGCGTAGCGCCTCGACTTCGTCGGTGAGCCTGGCCAGCAGATCCGCCAGGTGCGCCACCATGCGCAGGCCGAGCTCTGGATTCGCGGCCACCGCCTGGCGAAGCGCGATACCCGGGAGCACAGCGATCGCGAGCTCCGGGCCGGCAACGACGTCGGCACTGTGGCGCGCGCCGGCCACGGTGGACAAACCTACCAGCTCGGTCGGCCCGAGTGTGCGCAGTAGTATGCGCGCGCCGCGAGCCGTGTTGCGGCAGATGTCGACGCGCCCGGCCAGTACCACGACCACGGCGTCGGCCGTCTCGTCCCGGGCCCACAGCAGCTGGCCGCGAGGCGGTTGTCGCAGCACCGCGCGCTTCGCCAGGTCGCGCAGTGCCGCCTCGCCCAGCGTGTCGAGCGGAGTCGCGCACTGCAGGCGGCGCCACAGCTCCGGTGCGGGCCTTGCCAGTAGGTCCTCCTGCCTTGTGCGCGTTATGTGCCGCACGGCACCGTTCTTGACGCCAGCTTGCCGCATTCTGGTCGTGGAGGGAACCCAGCCATGCGACGCATTCGAGCCAAGCCTTCAGAGTTTCTTGTGGTGAGCCGCAACGGCCTGCTGCGCAATGTGGGACTGGGCGGGCGCGCCTGGCTGTGGCCTGGCGTGGCCGCGGTGCGCGTACCTGGCAGCAAGCAGGAAACCCTGTTCGCCATGACCCAGGAGACCCGCGACGGCATCCCTCTGCGCTTCAAGGGTGAGGTGCAATTTCGTGTCGTGGATCCGGTGCAGGCGGCGGCCTGCTTTGATTTCGGTGACAGTGCCGGCCTCGAGCAGCTCAAGAACATGGTGTGCCACGTGTGCCTGGGCGAGCTGCGCGACCTCGTGTCGCACATGACCTTGCAGGACTGCGTCGAGGGGCGAAAGTCGACCTTGGCCCAGGGGGTGGCCACGGCTCTGTCGCGGGTGGCCGGAGCGGATCCAGGCGCGGGGACTGGCTGGGGGATCGCGGTAGAGCTGGTGCAGGTGGCGCAGGTGTTCATCGTCGATGACGATCTGCGGGCACAGCTCGAGGCGGAGCTCCGGGACGAAATCGCGGCGCGCAGCGAGCGCTCCCACATCGACCTCGAAGAAACCCTGGCTCAGGCGCGGAATAGTTCTCAGCAGCGTTTGCTGGTTCAGCAGTTGGAGGCGGATCGGGCACAGCAGCAGGCCGATCTCGAACGCCTGCACCTGGAACGTGGCCTCGAACGTGAGCGTATTCTCAGCGCCGCGCCCGTACGCCAGCTCGAGCTCGAAAGACAGAGCGACCTGATGGAACTCGAGATTGCCGTGCGGCGTCTGGCCAATCGCTTGCGCCAGCTCGAGGTCGAGGGCGACATGCTGGACAAGCGCTCCCTGCAGGAACTGGAACGCGAGATCTTGCCCCTGCGCCAGGTACCCGAGGTGGCGCGTGCACTGGGCGGAATGTTCAACGGTGCGCACCTGTCTCTGGTCGGGGCGGACGATGCCGTGTTGACCAGTCTTGCTCCCCTGGTGGATCTGCTGGCGCAGCGCCTGCGGCCCGGAAGCTGAGTGCGGGCGCTGGGGGTGGACTGCGCTGGAGGGAGTCGTCTGGAAAGACGACGGGAAGAAAAGTGAGGACTCCCGTCAGCGCCGTCGCGACCCTCATCTCGCCGTGAAGTACTGCCCCTCGAGGTCAATGGTGTAGTCCACGTCGACGCTCGGTGCCGTACCCGCAACCAGGAACTGGTGAACCAGGACCTGCTTGCCTGAAGAAGGGGTCTGGCACTTACAATTACATTTTATTTATCAATCATTACTATTTGTTATGCTGTCGTCTCGCGTTTTGTTGCATCTACCTTGACGAGCAAAAATCTGCATCCGGAAATTGTAATAGTAAGTGCCAGTCCCCCCCCGCTCCTCGACCTCAGGGAATGGGCATCGGACTCGCGGCCGGCTGGCGAAAAGCCAGGGCGAGGTACTTGAGATACCACCGTAGGCGGGGGTAGTTGACGCGGTCGCGCCGCGCGAGAAAGCGGACCAGAGCAAAGTAGTTGGCGTTGGTGTCGGCCGGGGCTGCATCAAACACCGGCTTGCCGCGAATGTGAGACATGATCGACTTCGCTGCGTGGGCGTATGCCCATGGGGTCGAGGTGATCGTCTCCAGGACGCCAGGCGCGAGGATGAAGAGGTTCGGGGCGTCCAGCGCGAGAAAGTGCGAGCCACAGCGCCGGCCAATGTCGTCGAGATGCGTGAGCCGCGACAGGTCGCCCGCCTCCAGGTAGCTCAGATCCGTTGCGTAGCCTGTGCCCCACAGGATGAGATCGGCGCGCCAAGACCGGCCCGAGGACAGCTGCACCGTGCTCCCTTCGATGCGCACAATCTCATCGCGGTGCCGCATGATCTGTCCCAGGTCCTGGATCATGCGCCGACGGCCAGGAATGAGCATCTGGTGCCCGAGGTCGATCGCTCTGTCGGGCAACAGCTCTTCGATACCCGCCTTCTTGTAGCGAGTGCGAAGATCCAGATTGGCTCGTTTGTTCATGGTCGCGAGCGAAGTGCCGAGCATCTGCATCTTCGCGAGCGCACGCAGGCTCGTGGCCTGATACTTCGGGCGCCGCGTGGGGAGCATCCACTTGAGCGAGCGATAGACCCAGGTGACGCTGCCCGCCTCCCGTTGCAGGCACAGCTCGAGGAGGTCGTATGCCGAGGCGCCGCCCCCGACCACGATCACGTCTTTTCCCGTGAGCTCGGCCGGATCCCGCAGCGCCGAGGAGTGATACTCGGTGAGCGTGGGGAGAACGCGCTCGACCTGTGGCACCACGGGCCGATTGTGGCCACCTGTGGCGGCGATGAGGTATCTGGCGTGGAAGGAGTCGCTGCCGACACTCACCTCCCATCCGCCATCGCTCGGGCGAGCCGAACTCACCCGTGTGCGCAGGTGAATCGAGGGTGCAAGATCGAAACGCTCCACCCATGAGCAGATGTTGGCAAGGACGCTGGCTTGGTCCTCGCCAGCGATCGGCAAATCCCCCAGCGTCCAGTCCTCCTTGGGGATCTGCAGATCCTGCCAGGCGGGAAGATCGCGCCAGAGCCCGCCGACGGAATCTCCCTGCTCCAGCAGCACGGCATCGAGGCCGGCGTCCTTGGCGTACTTGAGGCTGATGAGGCCACCGATTCCGCCCCCGATGATGATCAGATCGTGCTCTCTCTCCACTCGCGTCGAGCCCATGAAATTCCCCTCCCCCAGCAGACAGAAAGCACGGAGCAGACGTGCAGCGTGGTTGTGGACGTGCTCAACACAGGATCCGTGATCATCTCAACGGTGGCCCCGTCGAGCAACGAGCAGATTACTTGAAACTCGAATCGGTCTGCGTGGCCGCCCGGGACGGCGGCTCCTTGAGTTCCACGATCAGGACGTGGGTATCGGTGGTGCCAACGTTCTCGCCGATGTGGACCTGGCGTTTCATCCAGATGACATCGCCGGTCTTGAACGCACGCGTCGACGAGGTCCCATCCGCGAAGGTGAGCTTTCTCTTGAAGGGCGCCAGCGCATAGAGAACGAAATCGCTGTGTTCGTGCTGATGGGTCTTGTCACCCGGTTTATCGTCATAGGTGAGGACGCGGACACGCTCGTTCTCCTGCACCAGCTTGTACTTGTCACCGTCCGTGACGAGGGGATCGGCGGCCAGCGCCACATGTTCCGCACCCAGAATCATCAAGAACGATAGCAGGGAAAACTTGAACATCTCGGACACCCCCACACCGGTTTCACCGGCACCGCTGGAACCACTGCCTGCTACATACGCCGCGCCCCCCAAACAACAAGCGCGCTCAACCATCGCTTTCGAGCATCCAGGACCGGTGGATATGTGGCTGGCACCTTCGCGGGGGACGGAGCGGACGTCGACGTCGACTCCCTCGTCCGGTGCGTCGCGTCGATGGCTCGGGCGGCTGCGCGCCTTGCTCGCTCTCAGTACATACCCAGGCCATGGGAGTCCTCACCTTTGGCATCAACGTGACCCTGGACGGGTGCATCGATCACACGCAGGGGATCGTCGACGACGAGCTGCACGACTACTGGACGCGGCTCCTGGATCAGAGCGGGGCGATGCTCTTCGGACGCCACACCTACGAGCTGATGGAGGGGACCTGGCCCGCGGTGGCGCGCGAGGGCAAGGCGCCGCGCGCGCTGCGCGAGTGGGCACAGAAGCTCGAGGCGAAGGCAAAGTACGTCGTGTCGGGCTCGCGCAGCGACTTCCCGTGGCACAACACGACCAGGGTAGAGGGTGACCTGCGCGAGGCGATCGTGGCGCTGAAGGCGAAGACCGAGCGAGGTGTCCTCGTCGGTGCGCCCACGCTCGCGACGGCGCTCGAGGAGTGGGGGCTCATCGACGAGTACCGCCTCCTCGTTCATCCCGTCATCAGCGGCCGCGGGCCGACCCTGTTTCACGGCCTGTCGGGTACGCGGCAGCTCGAGCTCCTCTCGACGCAGCGGCTCCGGTCCGGCGCGCAGGCGCTGCACCTCCGTCGCCAGGTGGGGTGAGCGCGGCAGAGGCCGGCTCTGTCCCCGCTGTCGTGAAGCCCGTGGCCTGGCAGCGACACTCGCCGGCCCCGCAAGATCCGCGCTTTTTTTTTCAACCAGCATGGGCGGTGACTCGTCGAGTCCGGCGAAGGAGCCACGGGAAGGTGCCAGGCACCTGTTCCGGGGAGCACCTTTATCGGGGGCACCTATTCTAGGGGAAGAGCGAGCCGAGGCACGAGCCAAAGACCGCCATGACGACGCCGAATATCACCAGCACGGGCAGCCCGGCGCGCAGCCAGTGAAACGCGGTCCACAGCTCTGGTTCGGCGCCCACCCACGCCACCAGCATTCTCCGGAATGGTGTCGGCGGTGAATCCAGGGGCGGAAGCTGGACCCGGAGCGCAGGGCCGGGGCAGCGCGCGAGGACCGCGTCGACGAGGGCGCGCACGACGAGCCGCGTCTGCTGGACCCGGTCCTGGTTGCGGCCGTGGGTGCGCAGTGCGCCGAAGTCGAAGACGGCGCTCAGCAGCGCGCCATCGGCGGCCCAGTCCCAGATCGAGATGGCGTCGAGCTCCGCGATCACACCGGCCTCTGTCACCAGCCCGGCGTTCTGCACGGCCCGGCGGACAATGGCCTGGGCCTCCAGCAGCCTGTTGTTGGCCATGGCCACTTCAGTGCGCTCGGCCTTGCCAAATAGCCCGTCGAACGAACTCGAACCCAGGAGGTCCAGGACCTGCCGGTCATGCAGGGTGCGCGTCTCGCCCTCGAGGCCGTACAGGATGCGATCGGCGCTGAGCAGCTCCTCGAGGCACTGCACCGCCAGATCTCTCGACATCTTCACGTCGGACGCGCTGTTCTCCATCACAGACCTTTCGCAGGGCCCGCGAGCTCGGGCGCGTTGCACACCGGGCGGCGAGGGGTGGCGAGAGCCGGTCCCCGCCGAGGCCATGGCCCCCCGGCGAGGTCATCAAGGCGTCGTCGTCCCGGCACAACACGCCTCCTCGCCCTGTCGTCGCGAACCTGGCTCGCACCGACGTTCAGCATCTCATCTTGTCGCCGCCATGCGACCCCTTTTTGGCAGCACGACGCGCCAGGTGCTGCAGCGCCTCGTGCCGGCCGTGCAGCTCGAGGATCTGCCGGTACATCTTCTTGCCCTCGGCGAGCTGGTCCCTGGTCGGCGACGGGGTCTTGAGCTCTTCGTACTGTTGCTGCACCTGCTGCAGGCACTTCTCGCTCTGCGCGAGGGCCTCGGCCAGGCCGTGCTGCTCGACGAGCTGCAGGGCCTCGGCACGCAGCCGGGCCCGACGTCGGCGCCGCCGTGTCACCCCGATGGGGACGGACACCAACGAGACCGCAAAGGACAGCACGGCCAGGAAGAAGAACAGGTCCCGAACAGCTTCCATGGGCGGCCCTCGTCACGTCGAGCGGGAACGGGGACAGAGCCGACACATTTCTGGTGGCACCTTGGCCTTGCCCCGATTCGGTGGACACCTGATAGAAGGAGTTCATCATGGGAAGGCCGTCCAAATTCAGTGAGGAGTTCAAGCGTGAGGCCGTCAGGCTGCTCGAGGCCGGACAGTCGCTGGAGCAGGTCGCCGTGGACCTCGGCGTGGGTCACTCGTCGCTGTCACGGTGGAGGAGGCACTACGGAATGGTCATCGATGCGCCCACGCCTGCGGATGGCGACGAGCTCCGCGAGGAGAACGCTCGACTGCGCACGCGCGTCCGCGTGCTTGAGGAGGAGCGTGAAATCCTAAAAAAAGCCACGGCCTTCTTCGCGAAGGAAAGCAGATGAGATTTGCTTTCATCGACGTGGAGAAGGCCAATCACGCGGTCGAGACGCTGTGTCGAGTCCTGCAGGTTTCGCGGAGCGGTTTCTACGCCTGGCAGAGCAGGCCAGAATCGGCTCGAGCCGTGCGCGACCGGCAGCTCACCGCGAAGATTCGCGTGTTCCATGCTCAGAGCCGCGGCCGATACGGCAGCCCGATGCTTCACCGTGACCTGCGTGACGACGGAGAACGCGTTGGTCGCAAGCGTGTGGCCAGACTGATGAGGCAGCAGAACCTGGCAGGCCGGAGGAAGCGCCGATTTCGCCGGACCACGAACTCGGAGCACAAGCTTGCGATCGCTCCCAATCTGCTGGAGCGCCGATTTGACGCGGCGGCGCGCGATCAGGTGTGGGCGGCAGACATCACCTACGTCCGCACCTGGGAAGGGTGGCTCTACCTCGCCGTCGTCATCGATCTGTACTCTCGACGCGTCGTCGGATGGTCCATGGCGAACCACCTGCGTACCGAGTTGCCGCTGACGGCC
This sequence comes from Pseudomonadota bacterium, assembly GCA_043821645.1. GTDB lineage: Bacteria > Myxococcota > JACRCW01 > JAFGSX01 > JAFGSX01 > JBDRCO01. Next base: position 19,220 of record JBDRCO010000112.1, read on the forward strand.
ATGCACCAGGCGCTGCTCCTCCGGCGCCCACCTGCCGGCCTCCTGCACCACTCCGACCGAGGGTGCCAGTACGCCGCCGAGGCCTACCAGCGGCTCCTGGCCAACCACGGCGTCATTCCGAGCATGAGCCGAAAGGGCAACTGCTGGGACAACGCGGTGGTCGAGAGCTTCTTCTCGACCCTCAAGGAAGAGCTCATCTACCGAGGCGCGTGGGCCACGCGCCGCGGCGCTGAGCTCGCGATCGCCGACTACATCGAGAACTACTACAACCGCCATCGACGACACTCGTCGAACGGCTACGTGAGCCCAGTGAAGTACGAGAATCCAGGACTGGAGTTGAAGCGAGCAGCGTAGAAAACTGTCCACTGAAACGGGGCAAGCCCACCTTTCCGGGGGCACCTTTCCGGGGCCACCTATTCGTGGGCACCTTTGTCGGGGGGCCCCGCCCGCCTGTGCTAATCTCGTTAGCACACCGCTCAGGAGAAGACATGAGGCTCTGTTGCTCGATCTCGGCGGTGCTGGCGCTGTCCCTGTTCGCCGGCTGCCCTTCGAACCTGCCCGCGAGCTCCGATTCCGGCTGCCCCGACTGCGACGCCCGGGTGACCACCGACGCTGCGGTCGCCGATGACGTGGGCCCGGTCCTCGACGCCGCCGTGTCTCGCGACGCGCGGGTGGCGACGGATGGGGCCACCACCGCCGACGTCACACCGCCCCGCGATGCTGGCGTTCGTGCCGACGCCGGGTCCGACGCCGCCACGCCCCCCGACCTCGACGCTGGCGACCCCGGCGAAGCCGGTCGTGATGCCGGGGCGGCCGATGTTCGAGACGCCGCGTCCAGCGGCGGGGCCGATGCCGCACAGGACGCCGCGTCCAGCAGCGGGGGAGATGCCGCACAGGACGCCGGTGCGCAGTGCCCGGAGGCCGGATTCTGCGACGACGGGGACCCCTGCACCCGCGACAGCTGTGATGGCGCGGGCGGATGCGCACATGTCCTCGACCTTGCCCTGTGTCCGGCGCCCACCCTCAGCATCGGCGACAGCGTGGCCAAGCGGGGTGGCGCCTTGCTGTTCGACCTGACCCTGTCCGGTCCTGCACCCGAAGCGCTGGTGCTCGAGCTGGCCGCGGTCGGCATCACCGCGACCGCGGTCGAGGACTTCGCCAGCGGCACCTACCGCTACACCGTCGACGACAGGGGGTCCTGGCAGGCCGCGGAGGGCACCGCCGGCACCCGGGTGCGCTTTCCCTACCGCGGCGAGCGCCTGACCGTGGAGATCATGAGCCAGCGTCGGCCGCAGCTGGGGTTCCCGTTGGTGGAGGGGCCGCGGACCTACGGCGAGGAGACCCTGACCCTGCAGGTGGCCAGCCTGGTCTCCGGCCTGGCCGCGGACGTCGGCGACACCGGGACCGGCACGCTCCGCGAGTGGATCTGCTTCGGGGCCGATTCCTCGGGCAGCCCGGACCGTTGCGACCATCGCGGCCGCTACCTGAGCGTGGCCCATCGCGAGGACGGCTGCCTGCGCTACGGCCCGAGGCCATCCTCAGGAGGTGGCGGGCCGGTGGACCCCGAGCTCTGCAGCTACTGCGACGACACCTCGGGGAGCCCGGAGATGCGGGCCATGGACCTGTGCAGCCTCGAGGAGACTGGCCAGCAGCGCTGCCGCGACGACGCGCTCGAGACCTGCACGCTGATCGCCGGCTGCGGCTATGTCTGGAAGCTGGTCGAGGACTGCAGCGACGGCGGGGGGCGCTGCGAGGCGGCGCACTGCGTGGACTCGGTCTGCACCAGCACCTGCCCCGAGGTCGGCGAGGTCCGCTGCACCGACGCGGCACCCGAGGTTTGCATGCTGAGCCACCCTGGCTGCGACAGCTGGAACCTCTGGGCCGGCATGTGCATGCAGGCGGACTGGTACTGCCTCGACCTCGCCGGAGAGATGGTGGTGGGGCAGGCCGAGCCCTGCGACATCGTGACCGAGGGCCAGCTGAGCTGTCAGCACGACATCGTGTACCAGTGCGTGCTCGTGCACGACCGCGCCTACATGGGCTGCGGCTACCGCTGGCGACCCGCCTGCGTGGACGCGGCGCCCGGGGACCCGGGCTGCCCGGCCGCGGCCTGCAACACGGGCGCCGGCGACCATCAGCGTTGCCAGGACGGTGCGCTGGAGCTCTGCACGGTGGACGCCTGCGGCAGCTACTGGCGCCCGGATGAATCGTGCGCGGCCTGCAACGCGCTGTGCAGCGAGCCCGAGCCGGACAGCTACCAGTGCCTGCCGCAGAGCTGCGACGTGGGCTCGCTGGGGGCGCGGCGCTGTGTCGGCGATCGCATCGAGGCGTGCATGGACAGCCTGGGGTGTGGCGCCCACTGGCGCCCGGTCGACGATTGCTCACGCATCAGCGAGCACACCTGCTATCCCGACGCGAGTCACGACCCGTCCTGTCAGGACAGTGGCCCCCACTGCGACTATCGCTGAGCAATGTCCCCGCCATCGTTCTTTGCCCCCAATCGCCTTTTGTAGTGACCACAATCACATTGGGAAAACGCGCATCGCGTTTAAGAGTGCTCAGAATCACATTGGGGGAACGCAAGTCGCGTTCTGTAGTGCTCAGAATCACATTGGGGGATTGCAGATCGCGATCGAGACGGTGTCGAAGGCCTCTGGGGGCCCACGCGAGCTGCTCTACCGGGGGCTGCCGGCCTGCCCCCCGCCCATCGAGAGCGAGTCTCGACGGGCTCCCCCAAGCAGCGCCCCTCCGAACCTGAGAGCACAAAAAGACGCGCCGGTGACGGCGGGGCC
>JBDRCO010000113.1:0-215052 GCA_043821645.1 Pseudomonadota bacterium
GCACGCGCTGAACCAGGCGAACGCCGTAGGGTCCGCGATCGCCGTAGGTCGCCGGGGCCAGGGCATCGGGTTCAAGCAGGATCTCGCCGGGCTCCGTGCAGGCCCCGACGAGCACAGTGAGGACGAGGAGCCACACGCATCCCCGTGGCTTGCTGATCATGCTTCCTCCTCTGCCGGCACCACGCCTGTCGCTCCGCCAGCCGTGCCTCGCTGTTCTTCCTGCTGCTGATACTGCAATCGATACAGGCGCGGGTACAGGGTACCCTGGCGCATGAGCTCATCGTGGCTTCCCTGCTCGACCAGGTGACCGTCGTGCATCACCAGGATGCGATCACAGCTCTGGATGGTGGACAGGCGGTGGGCAATGACGATGGCGGTGCGATCGCGCAGGGCCACGTCGATGGCGTCCTGCAGGCAGTGCTCCGTGGCCGTGTCGATGCTGGCCGTGGCCTCGTCCAGGATGAGGATGTCGGGCTCGGTGATCAGGGTACGCAGCAGGGCCACGATCTGCCGCTCTCCCAGGGACAGATTGAGACCGCGCTCGGACACCACGGCGTCGAGCCCACCACGACGGTCGATGATGTCGGCGGCGCAGGTCACCTGCAACGCCCGTCGCAGCGCCTCATCGTCGAGGTGCCGGGCGCCGAACAGCAGGTTGTCGCGCAGGCTGCCCCGGAACAGGAAGACGTCTTGCAGCACCAGGGCAAAGCGACCGCGAAGGGAGGCCAGACGCAGCTCGCGCAGGTCGCGCCCGTCGAGGAGGATGCGACCTGACGTCACGTCGTAGTGGCGCACCAGGAGCCTGCCGATGGTGGTCTTGCCACTGCCCGTGCGGCCGACCAGTGCCACGCGCTCGCCTCGGTGCACCGTGAAGCGGATGTCGGTGAGCACCGGAGAACCGGCACGATAGGAGAAGTTGACCCGGTCGAACTCAACGCTTCGTTGCAGAGGCGCGACGTCGAGGGGTGCCGGGGGATCCTCCACCACGGGGCTCTCATCGAGCAGGCCGTAGGCGCGCTCGGCTGCAGCCAGAGCGCTCTGCACCAGGGTGTACTTGGACGATAGGTCGCGCAGGGGAGAGAAGAAGCGATTGAGGTACTCGATGAAGCCGACCACCACACCCAGGGTCAGGGCATCCGCCTGGACGCCCAGGGCGCCGTACCAGATGACCAGGGCAACCACGGTGGTCGAAACGGCCTCCACCAGTGCGTAGAGGGTGGCGTCGTAAATGTTGGCCGCGTTGTTGATCTGTAAAAAGCGCCGGCTGTGGCTGGCGAAAGCGCGCGACACGGGGTGCTCGCGCACGGCGGCCTGTACCACGCTCATGCCGCCCAGGTGCTCGGCAAGGTAGGTGTTGAGGGTGGAGGTCTGAGCGCGGATGGCCCGAAAGGCGCGACGTGACGGCCCCCGAACAAAGCCCGTGACGACGAGGACCAGGGGCACGCTGAGCATGGCCATGGTGGCGAGCTGGGGATTCCACAGGAACAGCATCACCACGATGCCAACGAGGGTGACGACATCACCCACGATGGTGACCGCCCCCGAAGCAAAGAGCTCGGCAATGGCCTCCATGTCATTGGTGGCACGGGTGAGCAGCCGTCCCACCGGACTGCGATCGTAGAAGGCCGCGTCGAGGTGCTGCAGATGGCTGAAGATCTGGTGGCGCAGGCGACGGATCACGCGCTGTCCCATGATCTGCATGACCGTGAGCTGGCCGAACTGGGTCAGGTGCTGCACGGCCAGGGCCACAGCAAACAGCAAGACATAGCGTCCCAGGGCGTGGCGATCGCCCACCACGATGGCGCTGTCGACGGCGGCGCCCATCAGCCGCGGCTGGGCCAGGGCCGCCGCGGTCAGGGGCAGATACAGCAGCAGCGCCGCGGCAAACATCGGACGCTCGGGTCGCATCGAGCGCCACATCTTGCCAATCAGCTGCGGGTCAAAGGCACCCTCGAACACCTGCTCACCGGAGCTCGCGCCTGCGCTCGCCGCGGGTGCGGCTGGCCGTGCTGCAGCGCGGCTCATGTGCCCCCCCCGACGACCTCGAGTTCGCGCTCGGCGGTCTGCTGGCGCCACAGGTCGGCATAGCTCCCCTGGCGTGCCACCAGCTCGTCGTGGCTGCCCTGCTCGATCACGCGCCCTTGGTCGAGGACCACGATCTGGTCGGCGTCCCGCACGGCGGACAGGCGGTGTGACACGATCACCGTGGTCTGCTGGCGGGCGACCTGTCGCAGATCTTGCAGGATCGCGGCCTCGGTCTCGGCATCCACGGCGGACAGGCTGTCGTCGAGGATGAGCAGGCGCGGTTCCGCGAGGAGGGCCCGGGCAAGGGTCGTGCGCTGGCGCTGACCACCGGAGAGGGTGACGCCGCGCTCACCCACCAGGGTCTCCAGGCCCGCAGGCAAGGCCTGGAGATCAGCCCGCAGACGAACCAGATCCACGGCGTGCTGCAGCGCATCGTCCGGGGCATCGGGACGGGCAAAACGAATGTTGGCCGCGAGGCTATCGGAGAACAGAAAGGCGTCCTGGTCCGCGTAACCCACGGCGCGGCGCAGGGTGGCCAGGCGCAACTTCGTGGCGTCGAGCCCATCCACGAAGAGCTGTCCGGATGGAATCTCGACCAGCCGCAGCAAGGCCCTGACCAGGGTGCTCTTGCCGCTTCCCGTCTTGCCCACGACGCCGAGCACGCCTCCCGCCGGAACCTCGAAGCGAATGTCCCGCAGCACGGGTTCGTCGCTGCCAGCGTACGCCACGGTCAGGCCTCGTGCCGACAGGCCTCCGCGGATCTCATGTTCGATCGCGTCGTCGTCGTCGCGAATGGTCGGCACCTGGGAGAAGACCTCGTTGATGCGCTCCATGCTGGCCAGGCCGCGCTGCCACATGCCCGCGACCCAGCCTATGGCGATGGTGGGCCAGGCCAGGGCAGCCAGGCGAGCATTGAACTCGACGAACTCTCCCAGACTCAAGGCCCCGTCCATCACGCGCAGGCCGCCATAGCCGAGGACGGCGAGGGTGCCGATGCCGAAGAGGACACCGGCCATGGGCCACAGAATGTTGCGCACCCAGACCAGGCGCACGCTGGCGTCGTAGTAGTGCTGATTGAATGCGTTGAAGGCCTCGATCTCGGCCTGCTCACGTCCGAACGATCGCACCACACCAATACCTGCCAGGTTCTCGGTGATGCGCGAGGACAGGTCACCGAGGGCCTTCTGCAGCTCCTGCGAGCGCAGGAAGATGGCGCGTGCGCCCCAGCGCGTGAGCAGGGTGAGGGCGGGCACCGTGGCCAGGGTGACGAGGGCCAGGGGAAGATCGAGGATGAACAGCAGGGGAATGTTGCCCAGGAAGACGAGCACGGTGTTGACGATGGTCAGCACACCGAAGCCGAGAAGGGCACGCACGTTGGACAGGTCGTTGGTGGCGCGGCTCACCAGATCGCCGACGGCGCTGGCCCTGAAGTACGAGGGCGGCTGCAGGCAGAGGTGGTCGAACAGCTCGGTGCGGATGTCGTGCTCGGCGGAGCGCCCGGCGTAGAAGAGGAATCCCCGGGATGCGATGCGCACCAGGGCTGCGGCGAGGGCCACGGCAGCGATGAGCCAGGCGGTGCCGGCGACCACCGAGGCCGGGTACCCCTGGCGCACCTGATCGATGGCGCGGCCCAGCAGCGAGGGCAGGAACAGGGCGAGCAGGTTGGTGGCGAGCAGCGTCAGCAATCCAAGACCGGTGTAGCCCCTGTAGCGCCACACATAGTCGCGAATGCGGCGTGGGCCGGCCGGTGACGACGGAAGTTTGACCGGTCCGGGAGCCTGTGGCGTCGTGGGCATGAGCGGTCGCATCTTGTCAGCGTGGCCGAGCCACGGCAAGGTGGTCTGTCCGTGACGATATAGCGGTGCGCCCGGGCGGCGCACAGAGCGGAAGTGGAAGCATGATCCTCGCCGAGTTCAGCATCGCACCCCTGGACGCCGGAGAGAGCCTGAGCGAGCAGGTGGCCGAGGCACTGGACATCGTGGACCGCAGCGGCGTGGCTTATCGCTTGAACCCCATGGGCACCGTGCTCGAGGGCGAGTGGTCCGAGGTGTTCGGGATCATCGAGCGCTGCTATCAGGCCATGCGTCAGCACAGCCGTCGTGTCTCCATCGCGATCAAGGTTGACGCCCGGGAGGGCGCAAGTGGTCGCCTGGACGCCAAGGTGGCAGCCGTGGAGCAGCGACTCGGCCGGGTGCTGAACAAGTAGGACAGTGAACGACGACCCAAGGAGCCCACGTGGGATGGCTACCTTACGTCTACCAGTACGGCATAGGCGGACTACTGCTGCTGGTGGGACTGCTGTACGCCTGGCGACAGGGCGATGTGGGCCTGCGCGGCCGCGGCCTGCGAAATCTTGTGCTGGTTCTCGGCGGTCTCGCCTTCTTCATGCTGCTGCAGGGCTACTTGCAGTTCGTGGCGACGCGCGATCCGGAGCTGCCGCGCGGGCCGGCGGGTCCGGCCTGGACCGAGCACGGCGTGCTGGGCGCTCCCGTCGACTATGCCCTGATCGTACTGTACTTCATCGTCATCCTGGGTTTTGGCTCGCTGTTCGGACGCCACACCCGCACAACCCGCGACTTCTTCTTTGGAGGGCAGCGGTTTTCCTGGTGGCTCATCGCCATGTCGCTGGTGGCCACCACCGTCGGCTCCTACAGCTTCATCAAGTACTCGCGCGTCGGTTTCGAGCACGGTTTCTCGTCGACACAGTCCTACCTCAACGACTGGTTCTGGGTGCCGCTGTTCCTGTTCGGCTGGCTGCCCATCATCTACTACTCGCGGGTGCGCTCGATCCCTGAGTACTTCGAGCGCCGCTTTGGCAGGGGTGCCCGTCACGTCGTCACCGCCCTGCTGCTGATCTACATGATTGGGTACATCGGCGTGAACTTCTACACCCTGGGCAAGGCCATGCACGGCCTGCTGGGCTGGGACGTGTTTTGGAGTGCCGCCCTGGTGGCCATGGTCTGTGCCATCTACGTCACTGCCGGAGGCCAGACCGCGGTCATCATGACGGACCTGGTGCAGGGGGTGCTGCTGCTGGTGGCCGGCGGCGTGCTGCTCTACCTGGGCATCGACAACCTGGGAGGCTTTGACCAGTTCTGGGGCCACCTGCGCCCCGATCAGCGGGCAGCTTTTAGCAACTTCAACCAGGATCCCAAGTTCAACATGGTCGGCATCTTTTGGCAGGACGCCATCGCCAACAGTGCGACCTTCATCTTCTTGAACCAGGGCCTGATCATGCGCTTCCTCGCGGTCAAGAGTGTGCCCGAGGCACGCAAGGCGCTGGTCGTCACCATGATCGTGCTCATGCCCCTGGCGGCCATCGTGGTCGCGGGCGGCGGCTGGGTGGGCTCGGCCATGGTGCACGCCGGTCTGCTCGACCCGGCCACACCTCCAGACACCATCTTCGTGCGGGTGTCGTACGTGCTATGTCGGCCGGGCGTGTTCGGGCTGGTCATGGCGGCCCTGACCGCGGCTCTGATGTCGACAGCGGATACGTTGATCAACGCTGTGAGCGCGATCGTGGTCAACGACATCGTGCGTCCGTTCACGGCGGAGCGCCTGGACGATCAGGCCTACCTGCGGGTGGCGCGCTGGACCTCGGTGGGGGTGTCCCTGGTGGGCCTGGCCCTGGTTCCCTTCTTCATGCAGTTCGACTCCATCTACGCGGCCCACGGAGCGTTCACCGCTGCGGTCACACCGCCCATGGTGGTGGCGGTGATCCTGGGCGTGTTCTGGCGCCGCTACACCGGCACGGCAGCACTGTGGACCATGGCAGGCGGCGCCGCCCTGATCGCGCTGTCCTTCGTCGTACCCGACGTCATCGCTCCCTTTGCCCACGGTATCCCGCGCGGTGGCGAGTACCACACAGCCTGGGTGTTCCCGCGGGCCCTGTACGGACTGGTGGTGTCGACACTGCTCGGGGTGGTCGCCACCGCGTTCACGCAGCCCGAGGCTGGACGCGACCTGGGCGGGCTGGTCTGGGGTTCCATTGGCCAGGCCATGCAGCGATTCAAGGGGAGCACGGGTCGGGAGCGAAGCGCACGCGGTCGCCTGGTGTCGGCCAGAGGCGGTCTGCCCCTGCAGCTCGCCGGTCCCATGGATCTTCCGCTGTGCCGGCTCACCGCCGCGCTCATGCAGAGTCTCGAGGTGGCCGAGGGCGATCTTGTCTACGTTGCGGACAGGCGGCGCTGGCTCGGCGGCCTGCGCTCGGCGCACATGGTGGTGGGGCCTGTCGTCGAGGGGGAGGGTGAGCTTGTGCTGCTCCCCGATGCCATCCACGCCGAAGTCGGCGCGAAGAGCGGTCGCGCCCGGATCGAGGCCATCCTGTGACTCAATACAGCTGGTACACGATGATGTAATCGAAGGTGGCGCTCACCCCTCTGACGGAGATCCCCGCGTCACCCGAGCTTGGCCCGCCGGTGTCCGTGAAGTTGGTCGTCCCATAGCCCCCGTTGCAGCTCAGGGCGGTGCCATTGGCCGTAAAAATCACGGTCGAGGTCTGGGTCGGCGGGATCGCGTTGAGCCTCGTGCTCTCGGAGGCGTTGCTGAGCGCAGAATCGAGGCTGTACCAGGCCGTCACCGGCGTGATCTGAACCTGCTGTGACGCGCTCTGGTTCTCGTCGTGACGCATGCAGCCGCGGCCGGTGCCGGTGGTTCCCGTGCGCGCGATCAGGCCCACCCACTTCTTGTTGCCGGTCACCGCGGTGACGTTCATGCGCGACTCGACGCGCAGGTTGGGGAGATTGAGGGACTGGTCGAAGATGTAGCCATTCGCGGCGATCGTGGCCCCGGCCTTGTCACCAGCGACCGTGAAGGTTCCGCCCACGGTCCAGTTGCTCTTCAAGGCCGTCCCGCCAAAGCCGTCGAAGCGCGCGATGGTGTCCTTGGAGCCAGGTCGTGGATCGCAGGCATCTCCCACCGTGTCGCCCGTGGCGGAATCCGCGTTGGCCTGGGTGTCATTGTCGACGTGCGGGCAGTTGTCACAGGCGTCGCCGCGCTGATCCCCATCCTCGTTGTGCTGGTCCGCGTTGGCGACAAGGGGACAGTTGTCGGAGACGTCGTTGACCCCGTCGTTGTCGGTGTCGAAGTCACAGACATCGCCCACGCCGTCGCCATCGAGGTCTTCCTGACCGGGGTTGCTGGTGGTGGGGCAATTGTCGAGCGTGCAGGTGTTGGCGGCGTAGCCCGGATTGCCGAAGCCGTCGTTGTCGGTGTCGGTGCAGGTATCGCAGGCGTCCCCCGTCGCATCGCCGTCGGCGTTTGCCTGGCTGGAGTTGGAGACGCCGGGACAGTTGTCGCAGGCATCGCCCCGCGAATCACCGTCGCCATTGTCCTGCGAGGTATTGGGGATGCCCACGCAGTTGTCGCAGGCGTCGCCCACCGTGTCGCCGTCGCCGTCGGTCTGGCTGGCGTTGCTCGTCGTGGGGCAGTTGTCGAGCGGGCAGGTGCTGGCGGCATAGCCAGGGTTGCCGTACCCGTCGTTGTCGGTATCCGTGCAGGTGTCACAGGCATCGCCCGTGGCGTCACCATCCGCGTTGGCTTGCGAGGCGTTGCTCACGCCAGGGCAGTTGTCGCAGGCATCACCCTTGCCGTCGCCATCTCCGTCCGTCTGGCTAGCGTTGGAGACATTGGGGCAGTTATCACACACGTCCCCCTTGCCGTCGTTGTCGGCATCGGTCTGGCTCTGGTTGGTGAGCCCCGGGCAATTGTCACAGGCATCGCCCAGGGTGTCGCCGTCGCCGTTGACCTGTGAGCTGTTGGAGACGCTCGGGCAGTTGTCGGTGGCCTTCTCGGTGAACTGGTAACCGCTGGGAGGGCTGCTGCCCACGCACTGGTCTCCCGCGCTGCCCGTAGTCCAGGTGTCGTTGTCGGCGTCGGTGAACAGTGCGCGTGTGACGAAGAGAGCGGCGTTGTCATCGTTGCAGTCATCGGGGCTCGTCTGGGACCCCCAGTAACCACTGGGTATCCCACCATCGGTGCACAGGACAAGGGCGTTCCCGATGGTGTAGTGGTCGCCGTCGCCGTCGACAAAGGCCGTGACGTTGCTGTGCTCGCTGGCGAGGCTGTCGTTGCAGTCGTCGTCGGTGGACGCGGTGGCTGCGTAGCCCTGAGGAGGCGTGCCGTCGCTGCACACCCTGACCGGACCACCCGAGGTGTAGGTGTCACCATCACCATCGACAAAGGCGCTGATCTCGACCCAGGCCCCCATATCCTGGTCGTCGCAGTCTTCCGTGCTCGAGGCCGTGGCGGCAAAACCCGTGGGTGGGGTGAGCGAACACACCGCCACCGTGCCGCCGACAGTCCAGGTATCGCCGTCCGCATCGACGTAGACGTCGATGGTGTCGTGCAAGGACGCGTCGCCGTCGTCGCAGTCCTCGGTCGAGGAGGCCACAGCCGCATGCCCCGCGGGAACACCACCGTCGCTGCACACCCAGACCGCAGCGCCGATCGTGAAGGTGTCGCTGTCGCCGTCGACGAAGACGTTCATGCCCGCGTGCCGGAGATTGTCGCCGTCGTCACAGTCATCGCTCGCCGAGGCCGAGGCCGCGTAACCAGAGGGCAGGACGCTGGCACAGACCCGGGTCTCGGGGCCGAGGGTCCAGGTGTCATTGTCCGCATCGACGAAGGCCACCAGCCCGTCAGCAACGCTCGCGCTGTCGTCGTCACAGTCCGGGAAGACAGAGGCCACGGCCAGGTAACCCGCCGGGAGGTTACCCCCGGTGCACAGCTCGATCGCGCCGCCGATCGAGAGCCCGTCGCGATCGCCATCCATGAAGCCGCTGAGCAGAGTATGCAGGGCGCCATCGTCCGGGTTGCAGTCCGGCCCGGCCGGGCAGCCGGGGCCGTGCAGATCCTCGTCGAGGTCGATGCATCCTGCGTCTTCAAGCCCGACGTCCTCGACCGAGGCATCCTCGGCCGCGTCGATGGTGGCGAGATCATATCCACTGCGGTCGGTGACGATCCTGTCCTGAAGGCCTGCATCGAGGCCATCCGCATCGCGCTCTATGAGATCTGCCCCCGTGGTGTCGACCGACGCAGCGTCCGCAACGGCCACCGGCACGCAGAAGCCATTCTGGCAGTCGTGCCTCAAGGGGCAGTCCAGATCTGCGGTGCGGCAGCGCGTGAGTTCGTCTTCCGGAACGCAGGCGTCTTGGACGCACTGGTAGCCCTCGGCGCAGGAATGGGCCTGGTTGCATCGGTAGCCGACGAGTTCGACCTCGATGCACCCCGACAGCGCGATGAGGATCGCGCTCGCGACGGGCCACAGACCAAGTGACTTGCGCATGTGATGCCCCATTCCGGCAGCTTGATGCAAGCCTATCACGAGCCGAAGAAACCGTGCTCAGACCAGAGGCTGGGCTCCGTGTCAGAAGCGCAGAGGATGGATGGACCAGGTATCCCACCCCCGCCGGCCCAAAAGTTTCCAATCCCCGTTTCTCAAGCAATAATAATGGGACAGGGAGACCAGCAACACGTGGTTCGCGAACCAAACAAGCCCGTCGACGAAGACGATGAGTTCGGGGAGGAGGATGCGCCGACCATTCGTGTCGACGCCCTGGACCCCGCTGAACTCTCTGTCCTGCTGTCCGGGGATGTTCAGCTCATCGAAGTCGAAGAGGATGCCGACGCCACCAGGGTAGCTCCAACCGTCTTTCCGGAGCCACCGCCCGCCGATCCAGAGCCGCCGTCCCGAGGACCACGTCTCGGCCGCTACTCGCTGCGCAAGAGACTCGGCGTTGGGGGCATGGCCGAGGTGTTTCTGGCAGAGCAAGATGGGCCGGCCGGTTTCCGGAAGCAGGTTGTGGTCAAGCGCATCCTGCCGCAGCTCACGGCTTCACCCAAATTCGTCGAGCTGTTCCTGCGCGAGGCACGGCTGGCCGCCACGCTCAATCACAGCAACATCGTCCAGATCTACGAACTCGGCGAGGATGAGGGTCAGTACTTCATTGCCATGGAGTACGTCGACGGTGCCACGCTGCACCAGCTGGCCAAGATCTGCTGGCATTTTCACAGGCCGCTCCCTTTCGAGCTGGTGATAGGTCCCGCCGCCGATGCAGCGCTGGGACTGCACTACGCACACCACCTGCTCGACGAGGCAGGCGAGCCAGCGGGCCTGGTACACCGTGACATCAGCCCCGACAACTTGATGCTCAACCGCGAGGGCATCACCAAGATCCTGGACTTCGGGGTGGCCAAGGGTCTCGCCGCTGCCGCCGGTAGCAACACCCGCGTGGGCGAACTCAAGGGCAAGATCCCCTTCATGGCGCCCGAGGTCATCCGCGGAGCCCAGATCGACGGCCGCGTGGACCTGTACGCGCTGGGCGTCTGCATGTACTGGCTACTGACCGGGCACCGGCCACACATCGGTGACAACGATGCTGATCTGCTGGATTCGGTGCTCAAGAAAGAACCTGCATCACCGCGATCGCTCAATCCCACGGTGCCGATCGAGCTGGACGCGCTGGTGATGTGCTTGCTGCAAAAAGACCGCGACAAACGCCCCCCCAACGGCGAAGTCCTGCACGATTTGCTGGTCCAGATCCTGCCGGTACAACACCGGCTGACCGCGCCCTTCGTGCGTCAGATCCTTGGCTGGGGCTCGGAGATCGCAGCCGGCATACCCCCTGGCGAGCGGCCGCGCACCTTCATCCCGGCGGGTCCCGCCTCCCTGTATCAAAACGGGGCACCGGGAATCCCTGGTGTCGGTGCCCTCATGGGACCGGTGCCGACACCGAGCTCTCTGTCGGTGAGCCCGACCTCGGACCTGCAACGGCTTTTGGAAACCGCGGAGATGATGGCGGCCAAGCCTGACCCCGAGGTCACCCGCCCCGCACAGCCGAGGGTCGACATCGATTCCGAGCTCAATTCGCAAGTCCTGGCCGAAGCGGGGATTTCTCTGGATGAACTGGCATCGGATGCAGCGGCCGGCGCCTCCGCGAGTCAAGAACCGTCGCAGGACATCGGGGCGCTGCTGGCGGATACCCTGGACGAACTCGGCGGGCCCACCCGTACGGGCATGCAGATCAATCCTGTGAGCTTCGAAGAGGCAGCCCCGGCGCCCCCGCCCGTGATCGATTCCGCCGATTCCACCGTCGCCTGGAGCATGTCTGAAGAGATACGGCGACCCCGGGCCTGGTTTGCACTCGGGACCTTCCTGGGCTTGCTGGTCGTGCTGGGCGCCTGGCTGATCAGGGAATGGGACAGGCCGCCCGAGACCCCATCCACTGTCGACGAAAGACCCGGGAACACGGTCCCGGTGGCTGGAGCGACCGAGGACAGCGGGACCCTGCTGGTGCAGACCCCGCAGGGAGTCATCGAATTCGATCCGGACCAGCTTGGCGCTGGTGGCGACGACAACACAGGCGCCGGTGTGGATGGAGGCTCGCCAGCTCGTGGGGACAGCGGGTCCGCGACAAGCGTGGCGTCCGCGCACACACAGGACGCCGCAGCGGAGCCCACGGCCGACAACCCGCCGGGACAGGACGACGCCCGGGCTGACCGGCACCTGCAACCCGAGCCCCGAGAACCTCGCTCGCCGCGACCGAGCCAGCGCATCCAGCAGGTTCGTGCTCCCAGGCACGTGCAGTGGCTCAGCGACAAGCAGCGAGGGCTTGGTCGGGGCACGGACAGGCTGTCCCTGTCCAAGAATGCCCGCCATGTCTATGCCTACGATACCCGGCGCCAGGTCATGACCCGCGTGTCTGTCGAGGACGGCGTGATCGACTACGGCAAGCTGCCCCGAGGATCCCTGGCCGTGCGGGCCTTCCCCTTCGCGGTGGTTTCGCTGGGCAAGGACAAGATCGGGACCACACCCTTCGCGCCGCTCGACGTCGTGGTCGGCACCTACAAGGTGACGCTGCAGCACGAGCAGACGACCAAGGTGATCACGGTTGAGGTGCGCTCGGGCCAGACCGCGCTTGTCAAGGCCAACATGACGGAACCCTGAGCCCGGCCAGGCGATCAGTCCGTCGTCACCACGTCCACAGTAGCCAGGACAGTGCCGACACCGAACAGCACTGCGCCGATGCCGTAGCAGATCGAGGCTCCGGTCATCCAGGTGTTGGCGCTGTCGAGGGAGGCTTGTGCCTCGTCCTGGAACCGACCCTGATCCACGGCCGCGGTGAGGTTCGTGAAAGCGAGACCGCTGAGGACGGCCCCCCCAAGGACAGAGGCAGCTCCCAGCGCTGCCGCGCCAGCCCCGCCGATGAACAGGGCGGACAGTCCGGGGCTCTTCTGAGACTCGCCAGCCACGGAGGCCGTCGAGCTATCTGACCCGCCTGTCGCATCGCCGGTGTCTGTGGTTGAGCTGCTCTCTTTCGCGACGGCGCTTGTCTCCCTGGCCTTGGCCTGCAGCTTCGCGAACAACCCGTTGATCTTGGGAGAGGCCTGTACCGGAAGCTTGAGGTCCGGATCAAGCTCCAGACCCCGCACAAAGCTTTGCTCGGCCTTGGACATGTCACCGATGCCGGCGTGACACATTCCAACCCAGGCGTGAAGAAGACTCTGCTCCGATGACGGTCTGTTCTCGGCCACCAGCGCCACAAATTGCTCGAGCGCCGCCTCGTACTCGAGCTCCGTGTAGAGCTTCTGAGCTTGCTGAAAGCGCGGTTCGTCCGCCACGGAGGCGAGCAAAAAAGTCCCAAGCAGAGCAGTGGTCAGCATGATTCACCTCGCGCTGCAGCCACTATACCCCCCAGCTCCCTTGCGTCCCAGGGTGCAGGTTGTCGGTCCTCGCCAGACTCAGCTCTCGTGCTCGATCTTGTCGCGGATGTCCTCGGCGCAGCTCGGGCAATAGGCGGAGGTCACCTCGCAGCCAGAGCGCTGTTCGATGAACTTCTCGAGCGGCATCCAGGGCCCGCTGCCCGGAGCGTGCCCGCCGTCGTCGCGAATGGCCCCGCACACGCAACAGACCGGCAGCAGATCCTCGTACACACGAAGGCGACGTCTCTGCTGGGCCTTCTCGAGGGTCCGGGTGACGCGGAACTGCAGCTCATCGGGTTCGCAGGGCTTCAGGATGTAGTCATCGGCATGCAGGCGTAACGCATCGATGGCGGACTCGAGATCCGCATGTCCGGTCACGATGATCACGGTTGCGTCGGCGCTGCGTTCCTTGGCCTTGCGCAGCACCGCCAGGCCATCGATGGGATCCATGATGAGGTCCGTGACGACGAGATCGTAGGACTTCCGGTCCAGGGCTAAAAAGGCCTCGGCGCCACCGTTGACCAGGGTGGTCTGGTATCCTGCCTCACCGAGGGTGCGGCCGAACAGACGCAGTACGAGCGGATCATCGTCCACGAGCAGGATGGACTGCGTCGCCATGACCCCTCGCACCGCCCCAGCGAACGAACAAGCGAGATGTCACCGCAGTACCCCGACCCCGGCGCTGACATCCCTTACATGAGATAGGCACAGTGTACCCTGCAGCAGGGGGATCTTCACCACCAGATCCGGAATGCCAGGGACAGCTGAGGTCCCTCGGCGCCCCAGCCCATCCCGAGGGGCCAGGAGAGGTCTGCCAGCACCTGGAACGCGTCGTCCAGGTAGGTGGTGATGCTGCCCACGGTCATGCGGTGTCGCAGCGGTCCGGCGTCGAGCGCCCAGGATTCGTGGCGGAGCGCCAGGGTCCAGAAGTCGGGTAGCACCTCCACGCCGATTTCGGCGCGAAGGGCACCGCGCTCGAACAGTTCGGCCCCGGGCGCATCCGCGACCACGACCTGCGCCTCGACCGAGAACCGGTGTGCGCGAGCGCTGGCATCCGCAAGCACGAGAAGTGGCAGATCGGGGTCACTCGCCTGGCTCACCACGCCAAGCCCCGTCCTCAGGTCCAGCCATCCGGACACCGCGGGGTGGACGGGGTTCAGCTCGACCCGCATGGCGACCAGCGGCGCTGCAGAGGGATCGATGCGATTGGGCCCGGCGCCTGCGAAACTGCTGACCCAGGCGGCCAGCGGCCATCCATGGACGGCGTAGTTGACGTGGTAGACGAAGCCCAGGTCGCGTCCAGGGAGAGCCCTCTCCTCGACCAGTGGACGGCGCGTGAAGCGCCAGTGCTCGGGCGGGCGCAGGCTCTCGATGCTGCTCGGCACGCGCTGCTGACCGAGCGACACCTCACCGAGGTCGAGCACCTTGCGATTGCCCACGCCGAGGCGCAGGAAGGCATCACGAAGCATTCCGGGGCCATTGAGATTGTCGCCAGCATCGGCAAGGGGCGAGGCCTCGAGTTCGAGCCGCATGCCGACAGGTACCATCGTGTCGACCAGAGCCTCGACGCGCAGGCGCGCATGCGGCAGAGCGAGACCGGCACCCTGGCCAGCCCTGATCTCGACACCGAGCAGGGCACCCAGATCCACCTCCACCCTGTCGTCGGCGACGTGAATCTGACCGCGCTCGACAGGCACCGGTCCGTCGCGAACGACTTCGACTCCAGCACCGGCAAGAGCCGGGCACAGCAGGACCAGCAGTGCGGGTGTCACGGCATCTCCCTGCGTCGAGCTCTTAGGTTGGCCAGGACCTCGTCGGTGTCTGGCCCGAGGGTCTCGACGATGTCCACCGCTGCACCCTCACACTCCAGTGCTGCGACCACCTCGCCCTGGACCAGCAAGCGCGTGGTGGGCGGAGCCGACAGCACCTCGGTCGGTCTATAGCTCCGCTGCAGCAACCGGCGATACGCGGTGCAGAAGACCTGCGCATCCTCGTCGCTGTCCCAGCGCGTCGCCCACAGGAGACCGAGGACGCCGTCGGCAGCCTGAACCACGCGATAGCGATCCCCCCCCCAGCCCTCGGTGGCGACCCGAGCCGTGCCCGCGTCGAGCTCGCGGGTCAGCACGACGCGCAGTCCGAACTCACCCAGGCTGTCCTCGGCGAGCACGCGCACATCGTTGCCATGCACCGCGTCCGCAGCAGGAAGAACCACGATCTGCGGCTCCGACTGTGGCAGCCCGCGAAGCTCCGGGTGCAGGATCTGCTCGGTCGACGCCGGAAGATCCTGGTAGGCGGCATCGATGCGAGAGAAGCCGCCCTCGGCGTAGAGTTCTGCCACGTACAGCCCTCCCGCCAGATACGGAAACAGCGAACGCTGGCTCAGGTAGTCGGGCACGCCCTCAATGCGGAATGCGCGCGCACCCCTTCGTTGAAGGAAGTGCACCCAGTCGGAAAACGACTGGAAGAAAGTGGCCGAGTACAGGAACCCAACCAGGCTGGCGTCACCTTCCACCAGAGCCCGCCGGGCGAGGCGCGCGTCGTCGCTGGGCGCCTCGCGATCGAGCCTGTCCAGATCGAAGTGCATGTCCTGCAGGGCATGGCAGACTTCGTGGGCCAGCACCTCGCCGGCCACCACATCGCGGTTGCGCAGCGCGGACACGACTTCCATGATCTCGGAACGCATGACGGGACGCGCCACCAGGCGCAGGACCTCGTCGCTGCTGTCGTAGTATCCATAAGGAGCCTCGGCGGTCAGGCGGCGGTAGCTCTCGACGAGATCGACATCCGGGGGCAACACACCGAGCTTGGCCCACACCTTCTGACGGCGGTCGAGGTCCGCGGCACGCGCGGGGTCCCGCGCTTCCTTCTCGGCACGCGCGCGCAATACAGCCGGTCCCTCGAGCGCGACGCGCAGTGTGCGCGACGGTGACAAGCCGCGCAGTTCCCCCACGGTGGAGACCAGCTCTTGCACGGCGGGGCGGCGGACATGCCCATCCTCGACCACCTTGACTGCACAGGCCTGCAGGACCGGCCCCAGAACCAGCAAGACAGTACCGCTGCCTCTCCATCGCGACGACACCCTGGCCTCCATTCCATGACACTCTCCAGCTCAGACTACGACGCCGCGGGGTGAGCGCCAATCGCGCGAGAACATGGCGGTCCGGTCCCCGCCTGCGCTAGACTGCCGCGCCATGGCCCAGAACGAGACCTCCATGCGCCGCATCATCGACCTCGTCGAGGTCACGGCCCGGGGCTTGGCCACCCAGCTCGATCCCCCCCCCCCGCCCGCCACGGCGCGACCCCCGCGAGGCCGTGCGACGCAAGCAGCGCTTCTCGACGCGCGCGCGGGCCCTGGCCATCACGCGCTTCGTGTTCCTCATCGTCGGCGCAGCGGTCCTCGCTGTACCCGCGTGGAGCCGCGCCCTGGGACTTTCGGGCTGGTTCCCGGCAGCGTGGTTGCTGGTCATGATCGTGTACACCGCGCTCGACTTCTGGCAGCTGCGGCGACTTCGGCTGGGGCAGTCCTTTACCATGGTGACCCTGTCGCTCGATCTGGTCACCGTCGTACTCCTGGTCGTGTCGTCGGGTGGGCTGCACAGTCCAGCCATGGGGGCCCAGCAGCTTCTCACGCTGTTCTTCGCCCTGCTCTTCCCCCGGCCGCTGGCGGTCTTGCCTCCCCTGCTGTCCCTGCCTGCAGCCGCTGTTCTCGGCGGCAGCTTCAACGGGCAGACACCGCTGACGACGGAGATCCTCGCTCTGGTCTGGTACACCGCGCTGACCATGATCGCGTTCTATGTGATCATCTATCTCACGCGCAGCCAGGAAGGACAGGAGAAGGAGATCGTCCAGCTCGAACAGGAACTCAAGACCATCGCCCTGCTGGACGAGCGCGCCCGACTCAGCCGCGAGATCCACGACGGCCTGGGCGCGGCGCTGTCTGGTCTGATCATCCAGGCCGAGTACCTGATCACCCTGGCCAAAGATCGGGCGATGAAGGATGAACTCGCCGAACTCAAGCAGGCCGCCGAGGAGGCCATTGACGAGCTCCGGCGCTCGCTGTCGATGATGCGCGACGATTTCGAGCTGGTTCCAAGCCTGCGCAACACCTGCGAGACCTTCCGCAACCGCCACCGCTTGCCGTGCCAGATCGAGATCATGGGTCCGCCTCCGCGGCTCAGTTCGGAGCAGCAGCTGACCATCTTCCGGATCCTGCAGGAGTGTCTGAACAACGCGGCCAAGCACGCCCGCGCCAAGCGGGTGACCGTTCGCGTGCGCTTCTTCGTCGACGGGTTGACCTTGCAGGTCATAGACGACGGCAAGGGCTTCGATCCTCGCAAGGTGCCCTCGCATCACTACGGCCTGATCAACATGCGCGATCGGGCGCGCAAGGTGGGGGGTGATGTGGTGGTCGAGACAGAGGCTGGCCGTGGCACTGGCGTGACCTTTTCCCTGCGTGGCATCGGCATGGAAGCCACCCGGGAGGCGGCGATCCCGGTGCGCTACACCGCCAAGAAGAAGGAGGCTCGCCGCTGAGCTGTCGGTGACCTGGCTTCGGCGCTATACTGGCTTGAGCACAACGAGGTCGACATGGAACGCATCAGGGTCCTGGTGGTCGAGGATCAGCCGAAAATCCTAAAGAACCAGATCAAGCTCCTCGAGACCTTCGAGGATCTGGAGATCGTCGGCTCGGCCCTGTCCGGCGAAGCCGCGCTGACGGAGGTCGAGGACAAGAAGCCCGATGTCATCCTGTGCGACCTCGGTCTCCCGCAGATGAGCGGCATCGATGTCACGCGAGAGGTCAAGCGCACGCATCCAGCGATCGAGATCCTGATCTTCACCATCTTCGACGAGGAGGAGAAGGTCCTCGAAGCCATCAAGGCCGGTGCCTCCGGCTACCTGCTCAAGGGCGCCGAGGCCGACAAGGTGGTGGATGCCATCAAGGAGGTGCACAGCGGCGGAAGCGTGATCCAGCCCAACCTGGCGCGCTCGCTGCTCCGGCACTTTCGCATGCCCGAGGAGGGACCAGCACCGGCGGAACCGGTCGCGACGGAACCCGAGCCTGCGGACCAGCCCTCGGGTCTCCAGGTCGAGGTGCACCGACCTCTCACCGCGCGCGAACTCGAGGTCTTGCAGATCATCGCCAAGGGGCTTTCGAACAACGAGACGGCCAAGGTCCTGGGACTTTCCAAGGCGACCATCCGCACCCACCTGGAGCATATCTATCAGAAGCTCGACGTCACCAACCGCGTCGAGGCCGTGACCGAGGGTGTGCGCCAGGGCATCATCGAGGTCTGAGGGACCCGTGTTCCTGCTGTGTACCCTGCCCGTCCTCCTCGCTGCGAGCGCACTTCTCGACGTCGAAGGGATCGATAAGCTGGACCGTGCGGCTGTTCTCGACGACGTTTCTGCAGTGGAGGCTTACGGGAGGCTGCGTGCGAGCACCCGGGATCCAGCCCTGTTGACGGCCCTGGACCTGGCACGCGCGCGACGTGCCGAGCGCGCCCAGGGACCTGCTGCCGGCTACGCCATGCTGAAGCGCACCCGCCCGCCCGCCGCGATGGCTCCGGCCGTTGTGGATGAGCGACTGCGGCTCGCGCGGTCCGCCGGAGACGAGCGCGGGGTGCTGCACATCCTCAGCGCCCGGCTCAGGTCCGCTCCCCGTCGCGCACGCCACGGACAGGTGAATGAGCTGGTGGACCTGGCACTGGGGAGCCACCGGAACGCCACACTCTCGGACGTGGTGACGGTCCTCGACGGGGACCTCGACAGCGAGATGCTGCAGGTCCTGCATCTGGCTCAGGCTGTTGCCGCCCGTCGAGAGAGCGAGAGCGTGGAGCTTTCGCGCACCGCCTTGACGACGCTGCGCAGTCCCGACGCCGTGCGCAGACTGGACAGGGTGCTGCGTGAAGCGACGCTCTGGAATACGGTGGTGGCGGGTCTGCCGCGGCGCGACCGCATCGCCACAGCACAGAAGCTCATCGCTGCAGGACAGCCCGCTCAAGCACTCGTCGTGCTGTCGACGCTGCGTGATGGGGTGGACAGCGATCTGACCTGGATCCAGGCCCTGGCAGCACTCCGACGACACGAGGACGCCCTGGTGCGCTGCATGGCGGCGCTGACACGAACGCCGGCGCATGCCCGTGGCCCCCTGTTGCTTGAACGCGCTCGGCTCGAGTCCCGCCTGGGCCACGGTGCCGCGGCCAGGGCCAGTTACGGGGAGTTCGCGGCACTCTTCGAAAAGGACCCCGAGGCAGACCAGGCCTCGTTCTTTTCCGCGTGGCTGTCCCACGAGGAGGGGAGCAGCCAGGATGCCGCCGATGGCTTTGGCCGCTATCTCGAACAGCGGCCACGGGGCAGCTACGCCGAGCTCGCACGCTGGCTCCAGGCACTCAACCTGTATCGGACTGGCGACGACGCGGCGACGCTGCGGGTGCTCGAACCGCTACGCCTGGAGTGCCGGGACGCCGAGATCCAGACCGCGGTGAGGTACCTGCATGCCAGAGCCCTGGCGCGGCAGGGGCTCTGGGACGAGGCGCGGGGCGAACTCGACGCCATGATCTCGGGTGCGCTGAAACCCGCGGACAAGGCTCCCTACTACCGGACCCTGGCCCGGGCTGCGCGCCGGAGGCTCGACAAGGACAGCGCGGGTGTCAGCCCCGAGCCGTCCTGCGGCGGCAACGCTCGCTTGCCCGGAGCGTCGGTGGCGGACCTGCGTGCGGGCCCACCCGAAGGCTCCGCTCCTGCTGCGGCTGGCGTGCCGGCGTGTGTCATGCCACTGCGCGCGGGTGTCCAGGGGATGCTCGGCGATCTCAAGAAAGACCAGGCCCAGGCACTGAAGGCCCTTGCGGCGGTGGGTCTGTGCGACGTGGCGGCGCGGGTCCTGCGTAGTGTGGGCCTGCCCCGAGCAGACGCGGCACGGAGGCGTCACCTCGAGACGGCCCTCGCGGCCGGGGATGCCACACGGGTGCTCCGACTCGCCGGGCGACATTATCGAAGCGCACTCGAGCAACCGTTCTCCGACGAGAATCGCTGGCTGTGGCGCCTGGCCTACCCGGTCCCGAGCGCCTTCGACACGCTGCCTGAAACGCGGGTGAGCCCTGCCCTGGTGCGGGCCGTGGCCCGGCAGGAGAGCCACTTTCTCATGGACGCGCGGTCGCGGGTCGGCGCGCTCGGGCTGATGCAGCTCATGCCTGCAACCGGAGCACGCCTCGGCATGCTGGCGGACGTCGGAGTCGACGACGATTCGGTGCTGCTCGAGCCCGAGACCAACATTCGCCTGGCGTCCTTTTATCTCGCGCTGCTGAGCGACGAGTTCAGAGGCTCGGTGCCCCTGGTCCTGGCGGCGTACAATGGAGGTCCCCGCAACGTGCAGAGCTGGCTCGAACGCCATGGCGAGCAGCCGATGGATCTGTGGGTCGAGAGCATTCCTTTTCGCGAGACCCGTGGCTACGTGAAGAAGGTCCTGTCGGCCGCCATCGTGTACTCCTGGCTCGACGGGGATGCGCTGCCGCTGGACTGGCTCGACGCACCTTGTGCCGACGTCGAGACCGCACACCGCATCGAGTTCTGAACGCTGGTCCCTGTGCCAACAGGGTCCCACGCGTCCGCTGCTGTGCCGGTGGATGGACGTGGCCTAGTAGTCGTACTGGATGCCTATGCTCAGATCGAGAATCTGGCCTCCGGCCGTCCAGTTGCCGACGGGGTCATTCCCGTTCTCCTTGATGGCGCGCCGCTCGGCCAGCACGTAGACCGCCGCCGCGGCATCGATGGTGATGGGGTTCTCGAAAAACTGGAGCGGGTCCGCGAAGGTGACGCCCACCCCTGTGGTCAGCCCGTGGGTGTTGTTGTCAATGTAGTTGGAGCCCGAGGTCTGGTTGGGGATGTGCGTCGGCTGATAGAAGTAGCCGAGGCGTACGGTCAGCAGGTCCAGGGGAGCGTACTCGACGGCCACGCGCGGCACAAAGACGTCGACGAAGGCGGGACGCACCTCGCGCTTCATCCCCGGCCCTGGCAGGTCGAGGCTGTCGCCGATGCCGAGCCGGTCGAGGTCGTCTCCCTCGGCGTCGATGCGAAACTGCACGCTGGGATCGGGAGCGTCAGACCAGCGGATGTATTGCAGATCCAGGCTGATGGTCAGGCTGTCGTCGAGAAAAGTGTAGGCCAACCCCAACGACGCCGTGTGCGGCGAGTAGATATTGATGGCGCCAAAGGCAATGTCGGTGCTCAGGTCCAGTCCGTCCACCTCGATGTGGGTCGGGAAGTCGATGGGCATGGCCAGTGAGCCCCGGTACACCGCCCCCGCACGCAGGCCGAAGAAGGGCCCCAGGCTGACACCGAGAACGGGCGCAAATACATACTTGAGCGCCGTGTCAAACTCGCGCCGGTTGACCGTGCCGGCCACAGGATCGACGCGGTAGTTGGTGGGACCCATCAGGGCACCTGTGGCGCGCATCCCGACCCCCGTCGACAACCAGTCGAACCAGCGGACGGCGATACCTGGCATGACCTCCATACGCGAGGGGCTGTTCTCGTACAGGTAGTAGTGCGGGACCGCGGGGTCCGGGATACGCACGCGGGAGATCTCGAAGGCCGGCAAGTAGACACCCACACCCACGGCGAGCCTGTTGGCCAGGGCGCCGCCCACCGGAAAATCGAAACCCATCATCAGGCCCGCCTCGGGCGAGGGAAGGTTGGGCTGGTAGGGCGAATCCTCGGCCAGTTCCTGCTCGAGCTGCACGCTGACATTGGGATACACGATGTGAATGGCAGCGCCGAAGTTCAGCTTCTGGGTCCTGGTGAGGAGCGCTGGATTGTAGAAGGTCGCGGTGTAGTCGTCCGCGGTGGCCGTCTGCGAGCCTGCCATAGCCTTGCCCCGGGGATTGAACCCGAACAGCTCGAAGGGGCCCGAGGCGAGCGCCAGCGACGGGGTGACGAGCACGGACAGCGCTGCAAGAAACTTCACGGGGGCTCCTGGACGCAGGAAGAGAGAAAGAGGCGAAGGTCGTCCGCGATTTCCTGTGCGACGCCCTTGCCGCGGAGGTCCGACATGGCCGGAAGCATCTGCCGTGAGGAACTCTCGCCGAGCAAGGGGGCCACCGACGCCAGAAAACTCCCGGCCAGCCTCGTATCGCGCTCGAAGATGCCGAAGATCTCGGCCACGTGAAAGAGCAAGGCGCTTCCGCCCTGGCTGTCATAAGCGTCCGCCGCGGCTTCGAGGATGTCGCCCATCTCGAGCCCGGGTGACACCGCGAAGTCGTAGCTGAGCCGCGCAAGCGCCTTGTTCTCGTCGTGACGGTGCAGACACCCGACGAAGATCTGCAGGTCGGCAAGCAGCCCGGCACCGGGATCCACAGCCTGGGCGACGAGGTCGAGCAGCGCGTCGAAGCGCAGGTGGGTATCGCCGGTCAGGTTCCGCGTCACGGCGTCGTCCACCAGACCGCGGACGTAGCTCCAGTCGAAGGACGGCGACGCCAGGTTCTGCAGGACCAGATCCATGAGCTGGGCATAGGCGTCGACACCGAGCCGCGTCTCGCCCTCGTGCACGAAGGTGAAGTCATCGAGAAACGTGACGAAGACCGGATCCTGCAGCAGCGCGCTGGACGCGCGGAGCAGCTCCGGTGCGAAGAGCTGCCGCCCCCCGGGGCATGAGGCGCAGGGGATCTCGAACTGGAGCAGGCGGCGCAAGGTCGCGAAGTCGGCCCGCGGATCGCAGTAGCGAAACACTCGCTCGGCCACATTGGTCAGCTCGTAGTGCTCGCCGGGAACGTGGGGCGAACGCCCGGTGATGTAGTCGACGACGTTGAACAGAGCCGGGAGCACGCTGCCACTGATACCGCTTTCCGCCATCTGGGTCGCCGCATCCAGGATGTCACGAAGGGGTGCCTGCCGGACCAGGGTGATGGCGACCTTGAAGAAGACCCGATACTGCCCCGTGTCGACGAGCACGCGCTTGAGCTGCTGCCCGAGGCGGTCGAACAGGCCACCGTGCAGGGCGCTCCGGGTCACCTGCGTGATGGACTGCAGGGTGCCACAGGGGCCGGCCTCGCCAGGCGCAGCCACGAAGGGGGCATCGGTGCCGTCGGCGCCGCAGGCCTGAAGTCCGAGCACGAGGGCGATGCAACGGATCCTGCCGCCGATCCTTGGCCTCTCCCGGCGGCTCGATCGGCAGGTCATGGTGAGCTCCTGGTGCCAGGCGGCGAGAACACAGCGTTGGATACCTGACCGCTCACGCGACAACCCCCTCAACGCACGCGGGTCCGGATCTGCGACTCGGCCCCCGGGGCGATCTCGATGGCCTCGCGCTCGGTTCCCCGGCGCCCCCGGATCTCGAGCTGGTAGCGGCCCGCAGGGAGCTTGTAGTCGAGCAGGGGCACACGCCCCACGTCGATGTCATCGATGACCACGCGCGAGCGGTAGGAGCCCGTGACGCTGAGCGAGCCACCCTGGGCGATGGCACCACAGGCGAGGACCGGCGCCACGATGAGCTCACGCTCTCCCGCGGGGGTCACCTTGTCGACGTGATCCTGGCATCCAGGACGGCGCACCAGCAGCCGCGAGCTCTGACCATACGCAACCTTGGGGATCGTTCCACTCCGGCGCCAGCGGTCGTCCCAGTAGATGACCGCGTCCTCGGGCGTGGGCTGTATCTGCACCCGGCTCACCCGGTAGGGCATGGCCACCGTGACCTCGCGATGCTCTCCGGCCGCGACGCGGATTGTCTGCTCGCTGTCGCGGGTCAGCTTGTGGGTCAGAGCCAGGGTGTGCTCGCGGTCCGCGTCAAGATCGTCGAGGGTCAGGGGGGTCACACCCATGTCCATGCCGTCGAGCAGGACCTGTGCGCCTTCGGGATCCGATCGCAGCTCGACCGAGCCGGTGCCTCGCGGCATCACCTCTTGCAGCAATTCGAGCTTCCCTGCCTGGATCTGGATCTGCTTCTCGATGGGGGGGACGCCGGAGCGGATCAGTGCAACACGATGCTCGCCCTCCGCCAGGTCAAAACGCGCCGGCGTTGTCTGCTCGATCTGGTCATCATCCACCACGACCTGGGTGTCCCTGGGTTCCGCCACCACGACCAGGTGGCCGACCGGTGTCCCGGCCGCAAGACGAAGCACGACCAACACCACCAGCACGGTGAGCACACCGGCGCCATACGCCACGGCAAGCCGAAGCCTGGACACCGGGATGGCGGAGGCGGCCAGCCGCTGCTCCCAGTCCGACACCTGTGGTGCCTGCTCCCGGGGGGCCGGGGCGCGTTCCTCGTGCCTGAGTTCGTCGATCAGCACGTCAGCCCTGTCCATCACCGCCTGAGGCTCGAGGGGCGGCGGCCCGAACAGGCGCACGGAGTCGTCCGCCATTGCGCTGGATACCGAGTATGCACTCTCCCCGGAGGGCAGTTCTTCGGCGCTGTTGTGCTCCTCCACCGAGTCGTCCGAGATCTCGCTGGCTTCGCGAGCGCGCACGCGATCCACCATCGAGCGGGGGATGCGCTGTGGGGTCGTGAGCAGGTGGGGTTCCGAATATTCGGGCTGAGCGTGTGTGGGTTCCGACGGCTCCCCTTCGCCCAGCGCCTGGGCATCCACGACGGTTTGATGATGGAGGTCTGCGGCCCGGATGGCGCCACTGGCCTCGGCCAGCATGGCGTCGGTATCCACCGATGAAGCCGGGGAGGGCTGAACTTCGGTCTCGAACGGCGAGGCCTGCACCTGGGTGACGTCGGGACGACTCGGCTGCTGTGGATCTGCCGTGGTGGGCTCGGACACGAGGTCTGGGATGCCGGCCTCGTCGCGGGCACTCTGTGGCGGCGTGGACAGGTGGTATTCCTCGACGCGCTCGAGTTCATGCTGGTAGTCGTCAGCGAAGTGCCTTCTCACATACTGCGCAAGATCGTCGCGGGAGAAGTGCAGCGCCTGGGCCACGATGAAGCGCTCGAGATCAGCCTGCATGGCGCTGGCCCAGCCGTAGCGGTCCACCACCTCCGGTGCCAGCGCGCGCAGGATGATGCGCTCGAGGGACCCCGCAAGTTCGGGTCGCAGTCGCGATGGCGGCACGATCTCGACACGTCGGACCTTGTCGAGCAGGACGATGTCATTCTCGGCCTGGTACAGGCGCTCGCCGGTACACAACTCGTAGAGAATCACGCCGCAGGCAAAGATATCGACGCGGTGATCGATGTGACCGCCGCGCGCCTGCTCGGGGGCCATGTAGGCAAACTTGCCCTTGAGCACGCCGGTCTGGGTCTTGACGGCGCGACCCTGGGCCTTGGCGATGCCGAAATCGATGACCTTGACGTCTCCATCGAAACTGATCAGGACGTTCTGAGGAGAGATGTCCCGGTGAATGATGCTGAGCGGGCGACCACGGGTATCGCGGCGCCGGTGCGCGTAGTCCAGCCCCTCGCAGATCCGGGTGACGACGTGACACACCATGGGCAGTGGCAAGCCGCCGTCCTGGCGAGCAAGGTCCCACAGGCTGCGCAGATCCGGCCCGGGTACGTACTCCATGGCGATGAAGTAGCTCGAGTGGATCTTTCCGAGATCGAAGATGCGGGCAATGTTGACATGATTGAGCTGGCCCGCGATCTTGGCCTCGTCGATGAACATCGCCACGAACTCGTGATCCTCGGCGATGGTGGGCAGGATTCGCTTGACCGCAACCAGCTTCTCACCACGGGCCGCGTCCCCGGACTTCGCCAGGTACACCTCGGCCATCCCGCCGATGGCCAGGCGTTCGAGGAGCAAGTAATTGCCAAAAGGAACGGCCGCCGACGGCACGTGTGCTCCACCGTTTCGTGCGGCACTGCTCACCGCACGCCCCGCCGGGCATTATTTCACGGCCACACGCTCGCGCAATCCGCGCGGCACGCTTGACCCCGACGTCGGCACACAGCTACAAGTTTCATGTCGCGTCAGGACCGGGAACCACAGCACCAGGAGTCTCCATGCCATACTGTCCACAGTGCCGCACCGAGTACCGGGAAGGTGTGACCCATTGCTCGGACGACGGAAGTGCCCTGGTGCCAGGGTTGCCCGACGACAAACTGACCGGTGCCGTGCTCCAGGAGATCTACGCCGCCTACCACGAACTGGAGGCCGAGCGCATCCGCTCGCTGCTCGAGGACGTCGGCATCGCTTGCTTCACCCGCAACCTGCGGCGTGCCGCCTTTCCCACCGGGGCAGGCAGCGAGGCCACCTTCCTGGTGGCCGTGCCACAAGCCGACGCCGAGCGGGCCATCGCCTTGGTCCAGCAGGCACGTACGGACGGTGTGCTGAGCGACGAGGGCAGCTTTGTGCAATGAGCTCGAGCTGGCTCGAGAACTCATCGCGCGCGCCCCGCGCATCGTGGTCCTGACCGGGGCCGGTATCAGCGCCGACTCCGGCGTCCCGACCTTTCGCGGGCAGGACGGCCTGTGGAAGACCCATCGTGCAGAGGACCTGGCCACTCCAGAGGCCTTCGTCGACGATCCGCGGCTGGTCTGGGAGTGGTACGGCTGGCGGCGCCAGCTCATCGCGGGCTGCACCCCAAACCCGGCGCACCGCGCGCTCGCGCACCTGGCGTTGAACCATCCCAATGTGCTCCTGGTGACCCAGAACGTCGACGGCCTGCACGGTCAGGCCGCCCGGGAGGCCAGTGGAACGGGGGATCCTGGACCGGCTCTGCCCGTGGAGCTGCACGGCAATATCTTCACCCTGCGCTGCACGTCCTGCTCGACGGTGTGGGAGGATTGGAACGCCATCGACACCAGCTCCCTGGAGACCCTGCCGCACTGCTCGCGGTGTCGAGGTCTGGCCCGGCCCCATGTGGTGTGGTTCGGCGAAGCACTCGACCGCTCTCTGCTCTCGCGTGCGCTGTGTCAGGCGGAGCTGGCTGCCGTGTGTCTGGTCGTGGGCACCACCGCCGTGGTGCAGCCCGCCTCGAGCATTGCCGCCGTCACGGCACAGGCCGGTGGCGACGTGATTGAAATCAATCCTGAAGAAACCGAGATCTCGTCGCTGTGCTCGGTCTCGATCCGTTCGGGTGCCGCTGCGGCCCTGCCATCCATGCTCGGCCAGGACGTCGCCAATCACGCCGCCGGGGCCTGAGCCACCGTCGGACGTGGGGAGGAAGCATGAAGAACATTGGCATCATCGTCGTGGGGGCCATGGTGCTCGCGGCCGTGGCCCATGCCGAGGACGTCGGCGAGACAGCATCGTCAGGTCCTGTGCAGGAACCTGCCGCAGCCTCTGGCTTGGTTGCCTCAGAAGGAAAGCCCAGTGGGCCCGTGAAGATGGCCGTGCCCCGCATGCACGCCAGCAAGCCCGAGGATGCCGAGCTGGCACTGATGCTCAGCGAGATCCTCACGGTCGAGGCACGCAAGGTTCATGGGATGCAGGTCCTTGGCATGAGCGACATCGAGGCCACCCTGGGTTTCGAGCAGCAAAAGCAGCTTCTTGGCTGCGACGACGTGAGCTGCATGGCCGAGCTGGGGGGAGCGATGGGCGCGCGCCTGATCCTCTCGTCCAAGGTCGGCCGGGTCGGAGACACCTACGTGCTGGCGCTGAGCGTCGTGGATACCCACGATGTCAAGGTGCTGAACAGCACCTATGACACCGTCGAGGGCAAGCCTGACGCCCTGATCGCCCGCATACGCAGTGCGGTCCCGGGACTGCTGGACCCCGTGATCCAGAAGCAGCAGGGGCCCGT
This sequence comes from Pseudomonadota bacterium, assembly GCA_043821645.1. Taxonomy (GTDB): domain Bacteria; phylum Myxococcota; class JACRCW01; order JAFGSX01; family JAFGSX01; genus JBDRCO01. The sequence goes on from JBDRCO010000113.1 coordinate 27,406, forward strand.
GCTCACGACCAGCACCACCGCGTCTCCCAAGTCCGGGTCGGGCAACGAGCTGGTGCTGAACTGGCCCGCGCTCATCGTCGCCGGCGCCGGGGTCGGCCTGCTGATCGGCACAGGCGTGGCAGCCACCTTCGCCTACCTCGAGGGCGATCAGGTCTTGGATTCCCCGGGTGATTTCTTACCCGACAACACGACGCTGTACCCGCCGGGGAACGCATATCACACGGTGCAGAGTCAGATACTCTGGTACGTCGCGCTCGGACTCGGTGCGACGGGCCTGGCCGCAGCGGCGGGTGGCATGGGATGGCAAGTGCTGTCCCAGGGAGGTGAGTGATGAGAAGCCTCTGGATTCTGCTCGCCCTGCCTCTGACGAGCCTGGGCTGCCTGGAACGCGATGTGGAGTACGCCTGCATCGGGCACGAGAACTGTGCGACGCAGCTCAATCAAATCTGCGGCGGGGTGAGGTCCATGCCCGTGCCTGACTCGGAGCCCTGCCCTTTTGCTGAAGACTATGAGCCGGTGAAGGACCACGGCTCCTGCTATTACCCGTACTGCACTCCCAAGGACACCATCGAGTGCGGTGGCGGGACCTGCAACGACGGCAAAACCTGCGTCGTCGCGAAGACCGAGGATCGAAATACCACCCGACTCATGTGCCTCGACATGGATCAGGACAAGCTGCTCGGCGCCGAAACCTGCAAGGCCGTGGACTGGCTAGATTTCAACGTCTGCGGAGGTCGGGAAGCGGTGTGCGTGATCTCCTTCGAGCGCCGCGCCCTCAACGGCCCGGATGATCAATATGCCTGCGTTCCGCCACTCAGTCTGATCCGGCTCGAGTAGTCCCGCTGCCCCGTTGCGAGCGTTAGCGCTTGAGCACCGTACGCAGCGTGGCCACATCATCGGTGGCACCTCGCAGGCGCCGGGTGAGCAGGCCCGCGATGGCCTCGAAGAAGGCTGCTCGCAGCTCGGCGTCGGCGTCGAGGACGGGACGCAGCTTGTCGTGCTCGAGCAGGATGACCTCGGCGCGCTCGATGACCTCGACCGAGGTCGAGCGCGGTTCACCGTCAACGAACGCCATCTCGCCCAGAGTGGTACCCGCGCCGAGCAGCGCGACCTCCTCGACCGAGCCTCCGGGCTGACCTTTGAGCACCTTCACGGAGCCGCTGCCAAGAAGGTAGATGTTGCGATTGGCGGTGCCCTGCTTCACCAGATCTTGCCCCGGTGTGTAGGTGCGTTCGATGGCCGTACCGGCGAGCTTTTCCAGCAGGTGCGCAGGCATGTTCCGGAACAGTCGGCTTGCCTTGAGAACCTCGATCGGCTTCATGCGGATTCTCCTGCACCGGTCTCGTCGTGCGAGGCCAGCGTGTGGACGATGGCGTCGACCAGGAGCCTCGCCACGTCGTGCTTGGAAACGGGTCCGAACTCCCTGGCGGTACCATCGCCGAAAATGATCGCTCCACGGCTGGTGTCGACGTCGAAGCCGCTATCCGCGCTACCCACCAGGTTGGCGACCAGCAGGTCTGCCCCCTTGCGAGCGCGCTTGGCCTGTCCACGCGCGGTGACGTCCTGGGTCTCGGCGGCAAAACCAACCACCACACGTGCCGGGCGCCGGGCGCACAGCTCCGCCAGGATGTCGGGGGTGCGCACCAGCTCGATGCGCTCGAGGGGTTGTTCCTGCTTGGACAGCTTGTGGTCCGCGACCTGGGCCGGCGCATAGTCCGCCACCGCCGCGGCCATGATCACGACGTCTGCGCCCCTGGCAGCATCGAAGGTCGCGGCATGCATCTGCTCGGCGGTCTCGACCGATACGGCCTGCAGTTGCTGCGGAATGGCAACGGTGAGCGGCCCGTGGACGAGCACCACCCTGGCGCCGCGTCGAGCGGCTTCGAGAGCCACAGCCACACCCATGCGGCCGGACGAACGATTGCTGAGAAAACGGACCGGGTCCACGGGTTCGCGAGTCGGCCCGGCGGTGATGACAACACGGCGTCCCTCGAGATCCCGGCCCCTGGCTAGAATCTCCGACACGGCCTCCACGATGGCTTCGGGTTCCGCCATGCGTCCGTCGCCACTTGCCCCGCTGGCCAGGCTGCCACGCGCGGGTCCCACGGTGTAGATGCCACGCGCCAGCAGGCCGCGGAGGTTGGCCTGGGTCGCGTCGTGCCACCACATGTGGTGTTCCATGGCCGGCGCGATCAGCACCGGTGCCCGGGTCGCGAGGAGGATGGCGGCCAGGGGATCGTCGGCTCGCCCGTGGACAGTGCGTGCCATGAAATCCGCTGTCGCCGGTGCGACCACGACGAGGTCCAGGTCCCGAGCCAGCTCGACATGACCGATGGGCGAGCGACCGTCCGCAGAGGGCTGAAGAGCCAGGACATCGAGGAGCACCGGGAGTCCCGACAGAGCTTCGAAACTGAGTGGACCCACGAAGGCGGTGGCGGCCCGGGTCATGGCCACGCGCACGACCGCGCCATGCTCCCGCAGACGACGCAGAACCTCGACGGCCTTGTAGGCCGCGATGCCACCCGTCACGCCCAGCAAGATACGCTTGCCCTGGAGCTCGCCACTGCACATGACGCGATGCTAGAGGTCCGGAAAGAACCGGTCAACGCAGCCCTTGCGATCTTCGGCACTTGCCCGTAATCGGTGACCATCGGGTCAAGGCGACCTCCCGGGGGCATGCATGATGTCGGAGAGCAGCAAGGGGCCCACGCGCGCCGAGCTCCGCAAGAACCTCAAGGCGCTCAAGATTATTCTCGTCGAGAAGCCCCTTGACCTCGATGCCCGTGTGCGCATCGCGCGCACCCTGCGCTTGCTGGGCAAGCCGCGGGACGCCATCCAGCACTACCGCGCGGTGGCCCGTTACCTGGCCCTGGCAGGCCAGCCGCTGCAGGCCATCGCGGTCCTCAAGGAGCTGCTGCAGATCGACCCCGATCACCAGGAGACGCTGCTGTTCCTGGCCAAGCTCTATGCGCGAACGCGCGGTGCCATCGTGAGCAACGTGGGTCGCATTGCTGTGCCTATCGACGACGGCCACATGCCCGGAACCGTGGCAGGTGGCTGGCCCATGACCTCGACAGGAGTGTGGCGCGCCATCCGCCCCCGAGACAGCCAGGAATTGCTGCGGGAGGCGTCCGCTGACGAGGTGGGCGTCGAGGACCTCGACGCGGCCATCGAGGTCGACGAGGACGATATCGCCGAGCAGCTCGACACCCTGGACGCCCTCGACGCCATCGACATCCCGGACTCCCAGATCGAAGAGGTCGAGCCCGTCGAGCGCACCGATCCTGACGCCAAGCCTCCCGAATTTGCCGAGAGGGACGATGCCTTCGAGATCCTGGGTGAGCCCAGCGAGGGTGAACTGGTCTTGCCCAAGGTCCCGCTCTTCTCGTCGCTGTCGCAGCGCGCGTTCATCGATCTCGCCACGGCCATGACCCCGCACCAGGCGGCCACCGGTGCGACGATCTTTGCCATGGGTGATCCAGGCGACTCGGTGTTCGTCATCAGCCGCGGCCGGGTGAGGGCTTACCGCCCCGGGGAGCATGGCAACACCTTGATCGAGACCCTGGGCGAGGGCGATTTTCTCGGTCTGCTGGCGTTCATCTCGCCCCGCGGCCGTGCGGCCACGGTCGTCGCAGAGACCGAGGTCGAGTACTTCGAGATCGCGCGCGAGATCATCGAGCGACTGATCCAGGAACATCCGACGGTGGAGCGCGGCCTCTACCGTTTCGTGCGGCACCGGTTGCTGATGAGTCTGCTCGCCGAGATGCCCGTCGTGCGCGCACTGCGCACAGACCAGCGCGAGGCCATGGCGCGTCGCTTCCAGCAGCGGGTCTTCGTGAAGGGCGAGGAACTGGTCTACGAGGGCGCCGAGTTCAACACGATGTTCATGCTACTCAAGGGGCGCGTGGCAGTGGGACCCGAAGCCGCCAGTGGTGACGTCGAGGAGCCCATCGTGCAACTCGAGGCCGGCGACCTCGTCGGCTGTCTGGCTGCCCAGGCCGGAGAGGGCGCGGATGTGGTGGTGCAGGCTCTCGAGGACGGCACCTGCCTGGTCATCCCGCACAAGGTGTTCGAGGATCTTGCCCTGGTCTACCCTTCCCTGCAATCGCTTCGCCAGGGACTGGACGAGGAGCGCTGCATGATCAGCAAGCACCTGTACAGCATCGGGGTCGGGCTCAAGGCCGAGAAGTTCGTCGTCGACGACGACTGACCCACCCCTCGTCAGCCCTTGCCCTGAGAACCCGGCTTCACGCCCCGAAAGCGCTCTTCGAGCCGCCGGTACACCGGATCGGGCACCAGGGCCTTCACCGAGCCGCCCAGCCGGGCCACCTCGCGCACGAAATTTGACGAGATGTAGAAGTGCTCCTCGCTGGTCATCATGAAGATGGTCTCGATGCGCGGGCTGAGCTTGCGGTTCATGTTGGCCATCTGGAATTCGTACTCGAAGTCGCTGACCGCGCGGAGCCCACGAAGCACGACCTGGACTCCCCGCTGGTCCGCGTAGTCGACGAGCAGCCCCTCAAAGCGGTCGACCTCGACACGGTCGTTGCCCTCGAAGCATCGCTGCAACAGATCCACCCGCTCGTCGAGGTCAAACAGGGGATTCTTGCCGGTGTTGACTGCCACCGCGACGATGAGCTTGTCGATCAGGTGCAGACCCCGGTGCACCAGGTTGACGTGGCCATTGGTCACCGGGTCAAAGCTGCCTGGATAGATCGCGCACTTCATGCCTTGTCCTCGTGGATCACCGCAGGACGAGGCGCACCGTGCGGCGGGCGTCGTCCCAGTGTGACCGCAGTATCACCATAGCGTCGAACCCGAACCTCGTCCGCTGCGCCAAGCTCCACCTGATCGCGCGCCGCGTGTTCGATCACCAGGCGTCCACCCGGGGCGACCCTTTGCAGCAGGACCGTGTTCCAGAAGGCCGCCTCGGGCAGGTCCCGGTAGGGCGGGTCTGCCAGCACCGTATCGTAGAGACCGTCTTCGGGCCGAGAAATAAAGCTGCGCGCATCCATGACGAGGACCTGGGCTCGGTCTGTCGCCCCCAGGCTATCGAGATTGGCCCGGATCACCTCGGCAACGCGTGGTGACTGCTCCACGAACACGGCCTGGCGTGCGCCGCGGGACAGGGCCTCGATCCCCAGGGCCCCGGAACCCGCGTAGAGGTCGAGGACACGCTCGTCGTCGAGGTGCTGACCAAGGATGTTGAAGATGGCCTCGCGCACCCGGTCGGCCGTGGGCCGCACTCCCGCGACAGGCGTCCGCAGCCGCCGGCCCCGCCACGAGCCACCGACCACGCGCAGCACGTTCACTCCATCCAGGTCAGCGAGGCCAGGCAACTGGAACCGGAGCCCAGCAGACCATGTTTTCGCAGTGCCAGACGCACCTCGGCATAGGTCACGCCCTCGATGCGGTCGCGGGTGATCGCGTCGATGGGTGCGAACAGGGCCTCGTCGTCATCGACCTCGAGGCTGCGGGCGATGATGCGCAGGAAGGTCTCGCCGGATAGCAGCCGGCGGTGCGCCAGTTCCGGAGACACCATGACGCCGTCCACGACCAGGCTGGCGTGGGATGCTCCTGCTTCGGTCAGGGTACTAGGGGCCAAACCACAGCGGGCAAACAGGTCGAGGACGCGATCCGCACTGCCCGCAGGCAGATCCACGAGTTCGATCCCCAGGCCAAACTCTGCCACCACCTGCATCAGGGCCAGCGTCCGGTGCAGTTCATCCTGCGCCTGGGGTATCGGGAACAGGAAGGAGGTGAAACCGGCATCGATCACGTCGTGCAGGATCTCCCCGGCGAGATCCACGGGCATGCCCCCGAGGGCCGCGTCAACGACCGTCGCCAGCACCAGGGGTGCTCCAAAATGCACCGCGTCAGCACCCCGCACCACCGCGCTGCTGGTGGTCAGCGCAGCCTGGCGTGAGCCTTCTCCATCCCAGAACGAGCCCGCGATGACGGTGAGCGCCGCGTCGAGATCCTCGCACGCGCGCAGCACGCCGGGCAGCACCTCAAACCGGTCCACCTCCACCGCCACGGTCCCCACCTGGGCTGCGGCAGCAGCCTCGACCAGAGCCGTCCCGGACAGCACCAGCGCGCGACTGCCGACCCCGAAGTGTCGCTGAACGGCCGTTGGCCGGAGAGCGTAGATCTCGTCACTGTGCATGGTGCGGGCTCACCTCGCTGTGCCCAAGACCTATCAGGCTCGCCGAGTGCTGAGAAGTGGGGTGGCGGCCCGGCCCGTCGGTGCGAGGTGGTTCCGACGTCACCTCGGCCCCGCGTCGGTGGTGTCCCTCAGCCTGTGTTCAAGATCTCGCTCGCCTTGATGGCGCGCCGCAGCGCCGCCGGGTCCGGTGCCACCAGCCAGGCGTCCACCCTCTCGCGCCTCAGCCAGGTCCGCTGACGCTTTGCATAGCGACGCGTGCGCAACCGGGTCTGCTCGATGGCGGCCTCGCGCTGCAGGGTTCCGTCAGCCAGTGCCAGGGCCTCGGCATAGCCCAGGGTGCGCAGCACCTCTATCTCCCCATGGCGTGCTCGCAAGGCCACCGCCTCGTCGACCAGGCCGCCATCGAACATGGCACGTGCCCGCTGCGCGATGCGCTTCTCGAGCAGCGGTGGAGGCTGGTCCACCACCAGCCAGCACACGGAGAAGGGGTGGTCGGAGAAACCATGTTCGCCCTGCTGCGCCGACAGGGGGCGTCCAGTGAGGACCTGTACCTCGAGAGCCCGGATCACCCGAACCACGTCGTTCGCGGGAAGCCGTGCGGCGGCCTCGGGATCCACCTGGAGCAGGCGGGCATGCAGCATCTCGTTACCGTGCTGGCGACGGAAGCTCTCCAGCTCCGCACGCAACCTGTCGTCGCGGCCGGCGACGGGCACCAGACCACGGCACAACGCCCGCAGGTAGAGCCCGGTGCCGCCGACCACCAGGGGGACTCGCCCGCGTCCCCGGATCTTCTCCGCAACCGCCCGAGCGTCATCGACGAAACGCGCCACATCGTAGGTCTCGAAAGGCTCAACCACGTCGAGGAGGTGGTGCGGAATCCGCGCGCGCTCGCTTGCACTTGCCTTGGCCGTGCCGATGTCGAGCCCGCGATAGACCTGCCGCGAATCCGCCGAGATGATCTCGGCGTCGAGGTCCAGGGCCAGTTGAAGGGACAGCGCAGTCTTGCCCGCTGCGGTGGGTCCAGAAAGCACGATCAGGGGGGGCGCTGCAGGAGCCGGTGGCACGGTGGGGCGCTCAGATGCGGCGAGACAAGTAGATCGCGTAGGCGCTCTGGCAAGCGCCCTGCAGACCATCATGAAGGGCACGCACGTCGCCAGCGGCCCAATTCGACGGATCGTCACGCAAGAACGAGGTCTTATCCACGCGGTTGTCGAAGCGTACCAGAGGCAGGGTGTAGGTGCGCTGGCCGACCTGGACCTCGAGCGCACCGGGCGTGCTCGACACCGACAGCAGGTGGTCGATGTCGTCGCAGCCGTAGTCCCTCATCATGACCTCGAGGGGCACGCCGTGGTGCAGGATCGAGCCGGGATCGTCGGGATCCGTTCGCGCCGCGTTCTTTCGCCTCGACTCCTCGGGAGTCACCCACACGTAAAGAATCGCTGCACGGGCCAGGATCAAGTCAGAAAGCTGAGACAGCGTGTACTGGTAACCCATGGGGGCCTTGAGCGGCATGGCCGAGCCGTCGGCGCCTCCGCGCGCGAACTCGATGACCACGGTCTTGCCCTTGAGAGAGCCCGGGAGTCCTCGACGTCGTTCCTCGAGGTGCGCTGTGGCCTCGCGCTCGAGGACATCGGCCAGCCTGTACCGAGCATCCTGGCCAAGGGCGCTCAGCCGTGGTTCGATCCCGGCAGCTTGTGCGGCTCTGTCCAGCCGCTGCAGGAGGTGCTGTCCCGGCGAGCGCGGTTCCGCCACCTTGCCGATGACGAGTTCGTCGTAGTCCTCGTTGACCAGGTGAACCAGGGTTCCCCAGTCGAAGGGATTGGCGAAGGAGCAGTCCGGCGCCCGGAAGAACACCCGCGGCTGGCCCATGGCCACCAGTTCATCGTCGACCCGACGCATGACATGCACGTAGGGAAAGTCATCCAGCTGGACCGCACCGCCAATATGAAAATCCCGTTCACATTTTTGCGGCGAAACATTCTCGAGGTAACGCCGGATCTCGGACTTGCCCGACGCGGGCAGGGCCAGCAAGAGCAAAGTGTCAAAGACCTGCGCCATCGAGCACCTCGCCTGCATTGACGTCGTGGATTGCAGCCGTCACCATGGCAGTTGGGCCGATCATCGTCAATTGTGGACGGCCGTCGCAGGGGGTGCGCCATGAGGTCCACGCAGGTCGAGATTCCACCCATGCTCCGGACTCTGCGCCCTGAACGCGAAGGCGAACTTGTGGCCTTTGACGCCGACGGCGTGCTGTGGCCTGGTGACATGGGTGAGGACTTCATCGAGTGGCTCCTCGACGAGGGAGCGCTCGATGCGCGGGCGGCCTGGGCTGACTACAGGGGACGCTATCCTGCCAATGACCCCCAGGGCTGCCTGGTTCTCGCCAGCTTCTATGCGGGCATGACGCCGTCGCGACTTCGAACCCAGGTCGAGCGCTTCTGGCAGCAACGTCCACCTCCGCTGGACGAGAGGACAACGGGCGTGATGACCCGGTTGCATGACGCAGGCTTCGAGGTCTGCGTGGTCTCAGGCACGGTGCGGGCCCTGCTGCTGCCCGTGCTCCAGATCCTGCCCGTGCAGCACCTCCTCGCCCTCGAGCTCGCGGTCGATTCACCGGGCGTCTACACCGGGGCCGCCATCGGTACGGCAACGTTCGGGGAAGGTAAGGCTCGGGCCCTGCGCGCCGTGGCAGGATCGCGTCCCGTTCGCGTCGCCGTCGGCAATTCCGGACTCGACATCGCCATGTTGGAACTGGCCAGCGACCTGGCCTGGGCCTACCAACCCGATGCTGCCCTGCGTGCCGCGGCCGAGGCGCATGGCTGGACCATCACCGAGACCGAGCCCCTGGAACCCCCGGACAATCTCGGGTGACGACGAGATCTCCGGTCGTCTGGCTCACAGGGAGATCGGATCAGCGATGCCGGGGTCTGGCGCAGTCGCCGGACCGGGCTGCGCCGCCGGCTGCTCGATCTTCCCGTTCGCGGGGATGCCCGCCTCGTCGATCACGCCTTGCGCCACGTAGATGGGTGCCTGCGCGCCAAGGGCCAGCGCCACGGCATCCGACGGACGGGCGTCGATGGCGATGAGCCGCCCCTCGCTGCGAACGTAGATCGTGCCCACGTACACGCCGCCGCGCAGCGCATCGATCTGAACGTGATCGAGGTGACCCCCGAGTTCGCGCATGGTGGCATCGAGCAGGTCATGGGTCAGGGGACGCTCAAAACGTCGGCGCTGCATTCGCAGATGAATGGACAGCGCCTCCCCCTCACCAATACCGATGGGGATGAAGAAGCTGCGCGTCGCGTCGTGAAGAAACAGGGTGTCGCCACCCGAGGTGGGCATGACGCCTGCCACGAACATCTCCACGAAGCCTTCCGGCGCCACGATGGGAGGTGCTGATTCCACCTCCGACTTGCCCGCCGGTTCACCTGACGCTCGCGGGGCCATGGGTTGTGGCGCCGAGGCACAGGCCGCGACCAGACCCATCACACTCACAAAAATTGACCTGCCCGACATGCGTCTTGCCCATGAACCACGCGGCCCTGTCACAAGTGTAGCAGTGACTCCGGGGTGGCGCACGTCGTCGTCCGACGCTGGCCGCGACCATGTCGGGTGTGCGGGAGCAGCACACTAGAACTGTGGTTAGGGATCACCCGCTCCTGCGCATCGAGACAGCGGCGAGCTTGCTCGCGGGGAGCCTTGTTTCTATGGTCCCAAAGGAATGCCCCGCGTCGCACAGCACGGCAACTCGATCCTGACCAGCCTCTGCACGTCCGCAGGCGCCCTGGCCGCCTGTGTTCGCGACGAGAGCTCGCCGATGACCTGGTGGCAGAGCCGCGGTGGCCGCAGAGTGCTGTGCCAGGCGGCTCTCGACCATCTCCTCGAGGAAGCTCTGGTAGAAATATCGGACAAGCCCTTGCGCTCGGGCCAACGCCTGCGCCTGTGCCGCGACGACACTCCGCCATTCGGCTTCGCGTATTCCTTTGCCGGAATCTACATCGCCCTGGTGGTGTTCGACGCACCCTTCAACCGCTTCATCGCCGAGCCGCATCTCCGGCTCGCCCTGCCCCTGCTCGAGAGACTCGTGCCGCGCTTGCCTCCTCTCGACGACGATCGCACCGGCGTCGAGGGAACAGGGCGTGCACGCAGCGCCCGCCGCCCGAGATCCGTCTGACCTGTGGCCTGGCGGGAGTGCTAGCCCCTCGTGGACACCGCTTCGGCGCTGGCGCCACCCACATCCGGTGGCAACCTGAAAATGAACAACCCTGTCCAGGCATAGAAAAGCGCGATGAGCGGGATCAGGTAGTTGAGAATGGCCCAGGGCGCATAGGTGAAGGTGGCGACGCCCAGGGTGGCCGACATGAAGGCACCGCAGCTATTCCAGGGACACAGCGCCGAGGTCACGGTGCCCGCATCCTCGAGGGTGCGCGAGAGCATGCGTGGAGCCAGACCGAATCGCGGGTAGGTATCGCGAAACATGCGCCCTGGAAGGACGATGGCAAGATACTGGTCAGCAAGCAGGAAATTCATGCCCACGGACGCGCCCAGGGTCGAGGCGATCAGTCCACGCACGCTATGCACTTTCTTGAGCAGGGCATCCAGCAGGGCCTGGATGAACCCCGCCCGCTCCATCACACCACCGAAGGCGGTGGCGCACAGGATCAGCGCGATGGTGTCGAACATCCCGCTCATGCCGCCCCGCGACAGCAGCTTGTCCACAGCGACATGTCCCGTACTCGACGTGAACCCGGAATAGCAGACGCTGAGGATCTGCCCCACATGCTGCCCCTGGAACAGCCACGCCATCACTCCTCCCAGCGCAGTCGACGCCAGGAGGGCCGGCACCGCCGGTACCCGCAGCAGGGCCAGGCCAATCACGAGGACCGGGGGCAGCATCAGCCACGGCGAGAGACGCTGGCTGTTGGCGAGGGCATGCTGCAGATTCTCGACGGCGGTAGAGTCAAACGAGCTGACGTGCGTGCTGCTCAGGAAGCCGATCCCGGTGTAGACCACCAGGGCGATGAGGAGGGCCGGCACCGTCGTGTAGAGCATGGCATGGATGTGCTCGAACAGCGTGGCCCCGGCGATCCCGGGCGCCAGGTTGGTGGTGTCGGACAGGGGGGACATCTTGTCGCCGAAGTAGGCACCCGAGATGATGGCTCCCGCAGTCATGCCGGGCGAGATGTCCAGGGCATGACCGATTCCCATCAGTGCCACGCCCACCGTGGCGGCGGTGGACCAGGAACTTCCGGTGGCCAGCGACACCACCGCGCAGATGAAACAGCTGGCGGGCAGGAACCAGTTCGGCGACAGGACTTCGAGCCCATAGGACACGAGGGCAGCCACGGTCCCCGATGCGGCCCAGGTTCCGATGGTGGTTCCGACGACGAGCAGGATGACCGCAGCCTTGAGCGCCAGGGTCATGCCCTTGACCAGCCCGTCCTCGACCTCGCTCCACGGCAGTCCGAGGCGCAGAGCGAGCACGCTGGGCGCGATGCAGGCGAGCAGGAGCAGGATGGGCACCGGCGCCTCGTCGCGGAGGAACACGATGCCGCTGGACACCAGTGCGGCAGCGATGACGATGGGCACCAGAGCTTCCCACAGGCGCGGTGCACGGGGCGTCGCGTTCACAGAACCTCCTCGGATCGGATCGTCAGCGGCCTGGTCCAGTTCCCCTGTCACCGCGTCAGAACCTCAGGTATACTCGATCAGACCACGAGGACACAGGGCGTTCACGCCAGGTCATCGGATGTTGATGCCTGCTGAGGCAAGGGCGAGAGCATGAACGCACCAACCAAGAGCTCTGCGTTCCACGAGGTCCTGGCCCAGCGTCAGTTCAAGATCGTGTACCAACCCGTCGTCGATTTGAACAACGGACGCATCTTCTCTTACGAGGCCCTGCTGCGCAGCACCAACCCGGCGTTTTCGAGCCCGCCAGAGCTGCTCAACGCCGCGGTGGCGCAGAACGCCATGGGCCACTTCGGCCGCCTGATCCGCGAGAAGACCATCACCGATGCACCCGAGGCCACGCTGTTCATCAACGTTCACCCTGCAGAGCTGGGAGATAGCTGGCTGGTGCGCCCGGATGACCCCATCTTCGAGCATCCCGACGGCGTGTACCTCGAGATCACCGAGTCCGTGCCGCTGACACACTTTGACCTCTGCCACAGCATCCTCGCCGAGGTGCGCGCGCGCGGGGTCAAGCTCGCCGTCGACGACCTGGGCTCGGGCTATTCCAACCTCAAGTACATCGCCGACCTCGCCCCGGAGGTCGTCAAGATCGATCGCGACCTCATCGCCAACCTACACACCTCCAAGCGTCAGCAGATCCTGGTCGCCGCCATCGTTCGCCTGTGCAGTGACCTCGGTGCCACGGTGGTGGCCGAGGGTATCGAGACCACGGACGAGTTCAAGGCCGCCCAGGACACGGGCGCACAGTTCGGACAGGGTTACCTGCTGGCCCGCCCCGAGTTCCCGCCGCCCCTGGTACCCTGGCCTCCCAAGAACGGCACCGCCCCGAGCTCTGCAAGCAACCCTCCCGCGTTCTCGAAATCTGCACTATAACGGGCGCGTGTTGCGGGCACTGGACGCTCGCCACGACGAGGTCACCATGAGCACCCCGCCCTCCCTGGAGGACTGGCGAGCCCTCGCACGCAAGGAACTCAAGAACCGAGATCCCGACGCGCTCGCTGTCGAGACCCCCGAGGGGATCGCGCTCAAGCCCCTGTACACCATCGCTGATCTTGCGGGTCTCGAGACCGCGAGTGGTCTACCCGGTTTGCCCCCTTTCGTGCGCGGGCCTTATGCGACCATGTACACCAACCAGCCCTGGACCGTCCGCCAGTACGCCGGTTTCTCGACGGCGGAGGAATCCAACGCCTTCTACCGGGCTGCCCTGGCCGGTGGTCAGAAGGGCCTGAGCGTCGCCTTCGACCTGGCCACCCATCGCGGCTACGACAGCGACCATCCGCGCGTGCCCGGCGACGTGGGCAAGGCCGGTGTGGCCATCGACTCCGTCGAGGACATGAAGATCCTTTTCGACGGTATTCCACTCGATCGCATGTCCGTTTCGATGACCATGAACGGCGCCGTGCTGCCAGTGCTGGCGGCGTTCATCGTCGCCGGAGAGGAGCAAGGTGTTCCCCGGGCGCGGCTCACCGGCACCATCCAGAACGACATCCTCAAGGAGTTCATGGTCCGCAACACCTACATCTATCCGCCAGCTCCCAGCATGCGCATCGTCGCTGACATCATCGAGTACCTCAGTCGCGAGATGCCCCGCTTCAACTCGATCAGCATCTCGGGCTACCACATGCAGGAGGCTGGCGCCGATGCCGCCCTGGAGCTGGCCTACACCCTTGCCGACGGAGTTGAGTACGTACGCGCAGCCATCTCGCGCGGTCTCGACGTCGATAGCTTCGCGCCGCGGCTGTCCTTCTTCTTTGGCATCGGCATGCGCTTCTACATCGAGATCGCCAAGCTCCGTGCGGCGCGTCTGCTCTGGCACAAGCTGATGCAGGCCTTCGAGCCCCGCGATGCACGGTCCTCGATGCTGCGCACCCACTGCCAGACCAGTGGCTGGAGCCTGACCGAGCAGGATCCCTACAACAACATCGTGCGCACCACCGTCGAGGCTCTGGCGGCCACCCTCGGTGGGACCCAGAGCCTGCACACCAACGCCTTCGACGAGGCCGTGGGTTTGCCCACCGAGACCTCGGCACGCGTGGCGCGCAATACCCAGCTGCTGCTCCAGGAAGAAGCGGGGATCCCCGACGTCATTGACCCCTTCGGGGGCTCCTACATGATGGAGCGCCTCACCGCCGACCTGGCACACCGCGCCCAGGTCCTGATCGACGAGGTCGAGGCCGCGGGAGGCATGACCCAGGCGGTACTCAGCGGTCTGCCCAAGCGCCGCATCGAGGAGGCGGCCGCGCGCAAGCAGGCGCGGATCGACCGCGGTGACGACGTCATCGTGGGGGTCAACCGCTACCACGTTGACAACCTGACGCCGATCGAGGTGCGCCAGATCGACAACAGCGCCGTCCGCGCCCAGCAAGTGGCGCGGCTCGAGCAGCTGCGCCGAAAGCGTGACGCGAACGCCGTGCACGCGGCTCTGCAAGCCCTGACCTCGGCCGCAGGGCAGGACCGTGCCAATCTGCTTCAGCTCGCCGTCGACGCCATGCGCGCCCGCGCCACGGTCGGCGAAGTCAGCGACGCCCTGGAAGAAGTCTTTGGCCGGCACCAGGCACAGAGCGGAGGAGTCACCGGCGTGTATGCGAAGAACTTCGAGGGACACGAGGGCTTTGCGGCCGCGCGGAGGCGGGTGGAGCAGTTCGCCGAGCGCGAGGGGCGGCAGCCCCGGGTGCTCGTCGCCAAGCTGGGTCAAGATGGCCACGATCGCGGCGCCCGGGTGGTCGCCAGCGCCCTGGCCGATCTTGGCTTCGACGTCGACATCGGTCCGCTGTTCCAGACACCTGCCGAGGCCGCGCGCCAGGCCATCGAGAACGACGTCCACCTGGTGGGCGTGTCAAGCCAGGCCGCCGGACACCTGACGCTGGTCCCCGAACTCCTGCGCGAGCTGCGATCCCAGGGGGCGCCGGACGTGCTGGTGGTGGTCGGTGGTGTCATTCCACCACAGGACCACGCTGCACTGCTGCAAGCGGGCGTGCAGGCGGTGTTCGGCCCCGGCACCCCCATCCTCGACGCGGCCAGCACCCTTCTCGATCGTCTGGAGACGCGAAAGACGTCCGTCACACCATGAGCAGCGACGAGCTGATCCAGGGTGTGCGCGCGGGCGACCGGCGCTGGCTGGCCAAGGCGATCACCCTGGTCGAGAGCGCGCGTCCCGAGCACCAGACCCAGGCCGCCGCCCTGCTCGACGGTATCCTCGACACCCCACGTCGCGCCGTGCGCCTGGGTGTGAGCGGTGCGCCCGGGGCCGGCAAAAGCAGCCTCATAGAATGCCTGGGCATGCAGCTGGTGGAGAGCGGGACCCGCGTGGCCGTGCTGGCCGTGGATCCGTCGAGCCAGGTGAGCGGCGGCAGCATTCTCGGCGACAAGACCCGGATGGAGCGGCTCGGAGTTCACCCCATGGCATTCATCCGCCCCAGCCCTGCGCGGGGAAGCCTGGGTGGCGTCGCCACACACACCCGCGAGGCCATGCTGCTGTGCGAGGCCGCCGGGTATGACGTGGTGGTGGTCGAGACCGTGGGAGTGGGTCAGTCCGAGGCCACGGTGGCTGACCTCGTCGACTTCTGCGCGGTGCTGATTCCTCCCGGTGCCGGTGACGCCCTGCAGGGGATGAAGCGCGGTCTCATCGAGCTGGCCGACGCCCTCCTGATCAACAAGGTTGACGTCGACAGCGAGGCGGCCGCACGAACCGCGCGCGACTATTCCCAGGCCCTCGAACTGCTGGGCGTCAAGGACGACGGATGGGCCCCCCAGGTGTTGCAGATCTCGGCGCACACCGGTCAGGGCGTCGACACGCTGTGGCAGCAGGTGCAGGCGCAACGCCATGTGCTCGGTGCTGACGGCCTCGAGCAGCGGCGTCTCAGGCAGGCGGTCCGCTGGTTCCATGCCCAGCTCGAGCAGGGTCTGTGGCGGGCCTTGCGTGGCGATCCCACCCTGCATGCCGAGCTTCGTGCCCTGGAACAGGCTGTTCTGCAAGGTCAGATGCACCCGGACCGGGCGGCCCGCAAGCTCATCGCCCACATGCTCGCGCCACGACACGAACCGGCCGGGTGAGCACAAACGACGACGGGTCGTTGCGTCGACGCTTCGTTCGGCGCTAGCCTGGGACAGGAGCCGCCCCAGAGCCACGGAGACGGCGTGCGCACCTCGCTCAGCATTCGCATCTTCCTGGGTTTTCTCGCCATGCTGGCGGTTTTCGGCGGCTCGTCGGTGTACGGCATCCTGCGCATGGACGCCATCCGCCAGGACCTGCAGTTGACCAGCCAGGGCTACCTGCAGCTCACGCGATCCCTGACCCAGGTCAAGACCATCGCCGAGTCCCGCGATGCCTACGTCGAGCGCGCCCTGGCCGAGACCGACCCGCGCGTGCGTCAATACCTGGTCCGCTATGCGCGCGACTTCTATCCGCGGGTGCTGCGCGAGCGCCTGGCCGAGCTGGCGCAGTCGGCGCGCCGGCTCGCGGGGCAATCCCTGCCCGCCTCGGATGCCACCTTCGCGTCCGAAGTGGCTGCCCGCCTGGACCGCGCGGTGGAGCTCAACCGGGCAGCGGACAGCGCCGCAGCCGAGTTCTTCGAGCTCGTGGCCGAGGCGCCCACAGCGATCCCTACCGAGGTCCTGGCACGACAGAAGGACAGTGCCACCGCGCTCGGCCGCGAGCTCAAGCTGGTCTCGCTCAACCTCGACAACAAGATTGCCCAGGGCGTGCTGCGCGCCGAGGAACAGGAACGCAACGCCGTGTGGGCCCTGATTGCCCTGGCGCTGGCAGGCGTGGTGGTGGGCCTCACCATCACCGTGGTGCTGACGCGGGCGCTGCGCCCCCTCACCGACCTGACCGAGGCCGCGCGCGCCATCAGTCGCGGCGCCTTCGATGTGCGCATCGAGGCCACCCGCCGCCATGACGAGATAGGGACCCTGGCCCTGAGCTTCGCGGACATGGCGCGCGCGCTGCGCGATCGCGAGGTGGTGCTGGCGCGTCGCCGCGTCGAGTTCGAGAGCCTGAACGCCTTTTTGGAGAACGTGCTGCACTCGGTGAGCACGGGCGTCGTGGTGTGCAACCGCGAGCGCGGGATCACCGTGGCCAACCGGGCGGCGCGACGGCTCATGGGCCTGACCCTGGTGGACCCCGTGGGCCGCAGCATCGATGAGATACCTCTGGGAGGCCTGCTCGAGGAGCACTGGACCGAGATCCAGCGTGTGCTCGACGACGCCACGCCGCTCAAGCGCGAGGCGCAGGCTCTGCGACCGGCCGACGGCCCTAGCGTGCTGGTGGACCTGCGCGTGCTGCCCTTCACCCAGCCCGGCGCGCCTTCCAATGTCGGCGGATGGGTGTTCCTGCTCGACGACGTCTCGGAGCGTGAGCGCACCCGTGAGCGCTTGCTGCAGAGCGAGCGCCTGGCCGCCATGGGACGCCTGGCCGCCCAGGTCGCCCACGAGATCCGCAACCCGCTGTCCTCGATCGGGCTCAACTGCGAACTCCTCGCCGACGACCTGCAGCGGGTGGCCGCGGACGATGGCGACGTGCAGCGTTTGCTGGGCGCCATTGCTGCAGAGATTGACCGCCTCACCGAGATCACCGACGGCTATCTGCGCTACGCGCGTCTCCCCGAAGCTAGCCTGCGGCCGGCCGACGTGGGCGACGTGGTGCGTGACGTGGCTGATTTCGTCCGCGCCGACCTCGAGCGCCGCGGTCTGTCTCTCGAGTTGCAGGTGGCCCGGGACCTGCCCTCGCTGTCCGTGGACCCCTCGCGAGTGCGCCTGGCCCTCCTCAACCTCCTGCGCAACGCCGCGGACGCGACCCTTGACGGCGGTTCCATCCAGCTGTCGGTGGACAGGGTCGACGACGCGGTGCAGATCTCCGTCGACGACCACGGCGCGGGCGTGCCCGAGGAGTTGGTGCCAAAGCTGTTCGAGGCTTTCTTCTCGACCAAGCCGGATGGGACGGGCCTGGGCCTCAGCGTGACCCGCGATGTGGCCCTCGAGCACGGTGGCGTCGCAGGCTATGAGCCACGCTCGGAGGGAGGCTCGCGGTTTTTCCTTCGGCTGGCGGCCTTGCCTCCGCAAGATGGGTAATAGTTTAATTATATCTTTATCTTACAATTTTTTTGGCCTCTCACTTCACATGCAGCGGACGGCGGCAGGGTCGGGCAGCCCGCCTGGCCCGAGTATCCGTCTGTGTGGCACGACGGGCCCTGAGCCGACGATTCTCACGCTTTTCCTGATGGCACATGCACTACATGCACTGTCACGTGCTGAACAGTCCGAAAATCGAACTTCAATCGGTGGGTCTCACTGGGTTTTTTGCAACGACTGGTCTTTTTCAGATGCTGTCAAAACCGATGCTGCCTTGAAGAAGGGACTGATTTGCGGCGCGATCACAAGTTTTCAAGATCGTGTTATTGCTTGCAGTTTGATCGCTGGAGGCCAGGCAGAGGGCCAGGGTCGTTTATTTTTATTTGTTATTTCATATAGATACAGAACTTTTTGATATCACATGTTTTTTTGTAACCACCCTGAGGGGTGTGCAAATCTTAACCACCACGATTGTTGAAACGCGCTTTTTCAAACCTTGACAAGGATCGGCCCCTGGCTAAGATGCCAAGCAGTTGCGACGGGCTCTCTCTTGGAGGACGAACTGGGTTGACGTTTGGCGGACAGACAATCCTCGTAGCCATCTGGTCCTTCCGTTGAACGTCATCCCTGTTGGTCGGCCGAGAGAAGAGCCGCTCACGGTCGCCCTAGACCTCAACACACACCGAGGTCTTCTGGTCTCCGGGTCGCCCCAAGGGGCGGCCCGGAGGCTCCCCCGTCTCCCCCGGACTTCCTGTCACCCCTGCATAGGTTCTTCAGCAGTGAGCTGCGACCAAGGAGACAGGCCCCCAGTGTGCTGCCAGCCCCCTGGCGAGATGCAGCACAGTCCCGGGACATGAACTCCCTGCGCAACGAACTCGTCGAGCAGCTGGTTCGCGAGCTGTGGCACGATCCGACCCAGGCCAGCCGCAACCGCCACTTTCAAGCCTTCCAGGGCGACCTGGGGCGCCGCGCCCTGCGCTGCTATCGCCTGCTGCGCTCGCTGCGCCGTGAGCTCCTGCTCGCCGACCGGGTGACGGTGGAGCGTGATGGGCGTGGCACCTCCGTCATGGTCGAACTGCACGGCGTGCATGCCCGCCGGCGGGTGTCCCTGACGCCCCGACTGTTCGCCTTGCTCCAGGACGACGAGGAACTGCGCCATCGCCTGCCGGGAGACGTGGCTGCGGGAGGTCCGATCGAGGGCCCGCTGCGCGG
The DNA here is from genome assembly GCA_043821645.1 of Pseudomonadota bacterium. Lineage (GTDB taxonomy): Bacteria > Myxococcota > JACRCW01 > JAFGSX01 > JAFGSX01 > JBDRCO01. Next base: position 46,544 of record JBDRCO010000113.1, read on the forward strand.
CCTCAGTTGACCTTGTCGAGGATCTGGGAGTCGCTCTGTGTCCCCGCACGCCAGGTCAGGGTGGTGCGGTCCCGCGCCGTGTGATCGTCGAAGTCGAAGTTGTCCACCTTGAGCTGGAACAGGGTCCAGAAATGGTTGCCCGTGGGGATGTTGTCGATCCGGGTCTCACCGCCCAGCTCGGGCAGGGTGATGGTTCGCGGGTCGCCCCTGACGATCACGGTCCACAGCGGCGTGAAGCTGTCGTTGCCGGAGTCGTAGACCGAGATGATGGTCATGTCAGGGGTGGCGCCCCCCGAACGCGCGAAGGTGAATCGGCCCTCGGTGGGGCTCTGGGTGGTGCCATTCTGGAACGAGCTGGAGGTGAACTGCGGGAAGAACACCCAGGTCGACAGCATGGGAGGCGACATGCTGGTCAGATTGCGCACGAAGGAGTTGGCAGTGGGGGTGGTGAAGTCCACGATGGTGTTGCCATCGACCACCGGGGCGGAGACGTAGCCGCGTACCGTGTAGGTCCAGGCTCCCCGCAGCAGTGGCACGGGGCCGAAGTTGATGCCCGAACCATCGCCCTTGAGCTGCCCCAGAAACACGAAGTTTCCACTGTTGCCCGTGTGCAGGTAGGCGTCCGCGGTGTAGGCCGTGCCGTTGGCCCCGAGGTAGGTCGGGTTGCTGTTGATGCTGGCGTTGAAGGCGACGGCAGGCACGTCGAGGTTGATGTTGTTGCCGCCGGTGGCTCCGCCTCCGCCTTGCACATTGATGTCGGTGGTGATGCCGTAGGTGGCGCCGATGGTGCCCCAGATGAAGAAGCCGAAGCCATCGTACCAGGCCGAGCCCAGCCAGCCCTCGCAGTTCTGATTGCCCTGCTGCTGGCACTGCGCCGTCCCCGACACGGGCTGGTTGCCACACACGCCGTCGACGGAATCCCAGAAGGCCACAGAGGCGATCACTGCGTGCACGCCGGGCGAAGAATTGACCGAGTAGCTGGCGTCCCCCAGCACGGTCGCGGTGCCGTCGGGGAGGACCAGGGAACACGTGGCCTGGTCGCTGCGAATCTCGATGGCCCAGGATTCGATTCCTGGCGGGTAGTTGCCGTTAAGGATATCGGAGTGCGACGGAACCACCTGGGCCACGCGGTAGTAGCGGTTGGCCGGGTTGCCCGTGGGGAGACCCGCATTGGACCAGCCCGTCACCGTTCCACTGATCACGCCGTGATCGTAGGGCTGCGCATTGGGGTTCTTGGGCGTCAACAGCACGGTCACATTCTGCGCGTTGAGGCCGATGATGCTCGTGGTCTCGAAATCGGTGGCGCCGACCGTGATCATGAGCGGTCCCTGTAAAACCTTGTCACCCGACAGCACCGTCATTCCGTTCACGTCGGTGACACCCTTGTTGTACGAGCCCTCGGTCACGTTGCCGTCGTCACCGGCGAACACCACCGCGTTGCGCAGCCGGGTCAGGTCATCGTCGCGAATGACCGTAATACTGAGGTTGTGAGCGATGGGACCGCCGCCGTGGACCGCGTCCTTGTCGGTGGGATCTACCACCTGCAGCACCTCGGTGTCCTCCTGACCCGTCTCGTTGTTGCGCACCAGCAGGGTCTTCTGCCCCTCGTTCATGGGCCCGCGCGAGCGGAAGGTCAGGATGTGCAGGTCGACCTGGTCGCGCTGCAGGTCGTCCACCGGGTTGCCGTCGATGGTGACCGTCATGTTGATGGCCTCGGCAAAACCTGTACCCACCACGGTGATGAAGGTGCGCCCAGCCTTGGACAGGATGCTGGGCGTCACGGTCTGGATGCGCGTGAATTCCCGGAAGGCCACACCCACCCACTCGGCCGAGGTCTCGAACTCCGTCTGCACCGTGACCGGGATGTCCTCGCCCTCGGGATGCGGCGGTGCATTGCAGGTGAGCTCGGCCTGGTTGGTCACGATGACATTGGTTGCGGCCATGTTGCCGAAGAACACCTGGGTGCTGCCAATGGTGAAGCCCTCGCCATTGACGGTGACGGTGTCACCCCCGGCCGAGGGCAACACCGTGGGCGTGACCTGGGTGATGACCGGTACCCGATAATAAGTGAATCCATTTTCGAGCGTGGCGACGTCGGCCTGGCGGTGCGCGGTGACCGCCACAGGCTCTGACACCAGGGTTCCTGCCAGGGCGTAGGGCGGGGTCTGCACCCGGATGCTGGTGCTGGTCACCTGGTCGATGGCGGCCTCGGTGCCTGCAAACTGGATGGTGACCAGGCTGTCGAAGCCAGTGCCGGTGATCTCGACCTGGGTGCCACCCGCATTGCGGCCGATGCGCGGATTGACGTCGAGGATGCGCAGGGTCGTATCCGTCGAGCTGTAGTAGGTGAAACCGCCCGCCAGCATCCCTTCATCACCCGGCGCGCGGCGCACCACCACGTCGACGGAACCCGCGGTGCTGGCGACAGGCACCGTGGCGGTGATGGTGGTGGAGTTGACCACCGTGTAGGTGACCGCGTCGTTGCCGCCAAACAGCACCGCGACGGCGCCATCAAAGGCACTGCCGATGATGGTGACCTGGCGGGTCTGGTTCATGAAGGCCCAGTTGGGGGTCACGCCCGAGACCACCACCGGATCGCGCACGGTCAGGCCCGCGGGCAACACCGCCTCCCGATTGTCGCCGTTGCGCACCAGGACGTCGTAGCTGCCAACCGTGAGCGCGGGTAGCTGGGCCTCGATCGCGGTGTCGCTCGAGGAGATCAGGGCCAGCTGCTGCGTGCCGACGCGGACGACGGGATCGATGGCGTCGACCACGAAGCCGCTGCCGTTGATGGTCAAGGTGGTCGCGGCATTGGCCGGGATGGCGAAGGGTGAGATGCCGGAGATGGTCACGGCCTGCTGATAGGTGAAGGCATCGAGCAGTTCTCCGGTGCCCGCCGACGAGGTGGCCTTGATGGAGACCACGCCGCGCGCGGCCGGCGGTGAGATCACGACCAGCTCACTGGCGGTGGCGGACTCGATGCTGGCGGCCGCCGTGCCAAAGGCCACGGTGGTGACGTTGGCAAGATTGGCACCAGCCAGGGTCACGGTGTCCGCACCGCTGGTCAGGCCAATGCTTGGCGAGATCGCGATCAGGCTCGGTGCGGGGGGAGGCAGGGGTGGCGGCGGTGGATCCGGTGGAGGCTCACAACCCGCAGCACCCAGGACTCCCAACACCACAAGCCATGCGACATGACGATGCATTGCCCACTCCTTTGGCTTCGCTCGCACCACGCCAGACCAGCGCACGCCTGTACCCGGAGCGCCGATCCCGCGTTCCCAGACCCATATTATCGCATCCTGCGCCCAGGGAGTGCCCCCGGTGTCCCGGGCCCCCCGGAACTCACCACCAGGGCTGGAGCTGCCCCTCGAAGACCACCTCGCTGGGACCGCGCAGCCAGGCCTGCCAGCGATCGTCGATGGTGACCTGCAGCAACCCACCTGGCATGCGCACCTCGATCGATCGACCGGCCTCGACTTGCCCCGCGAGGATCAAGGCTCCGACCGCCGCGCAGGCTCCTGAACCACAGGCCAGGGTGCGGCCCACGCCGCGCTCGTAGACCTCGACCTCGCAACGATCGCCATCGATCCGCTGCACCCACTCGACGTTGGTCCCTTCGATGAAGGAGGGATGACCGCTCAGGGTGGCGCCCAGCGTTTCCACCTCGTCGGGCAGGCCGTGGCGGAGCAGCACGAGGTGCGGGTTGCCCAGGGACAGCGCAAAGGCGGGTACCTGGCTCGTCCCGAGGTGCATCAGGTGGCCCTGCCAGGTCTCCCCACCGGCCACACCCTCGCTCTGGACCGTTCCCATCTCGACCTCGACATCCGCCCGTCGCCCCTGGCCACCGCCATGGATCACGCAGCGTCGCATACCCATGTCGGTCTCGAGGCGAAGCGAGGTCGGCAGGCCGTGCTGCCAGACCAGGTAGTGGGCAGCGCAGCGAAGGCCGTTGCCACACATCTCGGCCCGGCTGCCATCGGCGTTGAGGAACACGACGCGACCGCCGTCCGGTGGGTTCGAGCGCACGAGGATCAGGCCGTCGGCCCCGATGCCCTCGTGCAGCGCGCACAGGTGCCGGGCGATTGCCGCGGGGTCCTTGACCGTTCGCTCTCCCTCGTCGAGGATGACGAAGTCGTTGCGGGCGCCGTGCATCTTCACGAAGCGGAGTTCCATGATGAAGCGCTCTCTTTTCGCCAGCCCACGCTATGGCCTGCTCGTCGTGGCGTCAATCGCGCTTGCCGGCCTGCTGGCCGCCTGTCCGTCGCGGACCCGGCTGGAGGGCGCGGACATGGATGCCCTGCGCGAGAGCTACCAGGGGCAGACCTTCTACCTCCGGCAGTCGCTCTACCATGGCCGCTTCTACGACGACGATCACCGACGCTTGGTGGACGCCCACGCGTTCAAGGACCTCAAGCTGATGACCGCGCCGGACGGTGAGATCATCATCCCGCCGCCCCCCGACGGCATCCTGCCCGCGGGCACCAGGGTCGAGGTCCTCGATGTGGAATTCCCGACCAGCGGTGCCATCGTCAAGCGCCCGCTGTTCACACCCCGTTACAATGTCTGGGTCACACTCAAGGTCGGGCGCGTCAGTGGCGACCTCGCGTTGTTCAAGCCCGAGGAACACGTCTGGGTCCTGCCCACCACCGTGCGCAGCATGGACGCGATCCGCGCGTCCCTCGAGGCCTTGCTGAGCGCGGAGCCCCTGGACCCCTGGCTTGCCCGACGCAGTGAGGCAGCGCGCCTGGCCATCTTCGAGAAGCGCGCAGAACAGGGGCTGAGCACCGAGGAACTCACCGCAGCACTGGGTCTTCCCGAGACCCTGCACCGCAGCTTCGAGGGCGAGCAGCGCATCGAGCGTGCGCTGTTCGGCGGGACGGAGGTCACCCTGGTCGATGGTGTGGTGACCGAGATCCGGGATGCGGCACCGTCGGAGAATGCGTCGTCGAGCAGCTCCAGCCCCGCCGAGTGAGCCGCCGCAGCCCGGTGCCACCGTCTCCTGACACCAACGGAGCCCGTGTCATGACGAGGCGGCGGTACCCGCCACCCATCCGGTGAGGGCGCACAACCCGAGCCCTGCACCGTGAACCAGGCGGTCGTTACCCGCGATCACGGCCCCGGCCGCGAACAGCCCTGGATGCACCGGACGAATGCCACTGGCGTCGAGGGGGCGCAGGGACTCGTCGACGAGCAGGCCCGCCCGCCACAGCGGACTCCCCTGACGCCCGGGGCCATGAACCAGGTCCGCCACCCGGGGACGGACCAGCCGTGCGCCATCGGCAAACAACGGCGCCCCGCTGAGAACCTCACAACAAGAAGACAGGGCCGCGGCCGGCGCGGAGGTCCAGGACCCGGTCGCCAGTATCACCCGGCGGCAGTGCAGGGCCGAGCTAACGTGAGGGGCGGCGAACTCAACCCGGAGCACCGCGGGATCGTCGACGTGAATGCGCCCGATGCGCTGGCGTGCGACCTCCACCCGCGCGCGGCACAGACCGTTCTCGATCGCGCGAACCAGGCGAAGTCCAGGGACCGAGGGCAGGCCACCGCGCAGCTCGGCCACCGGGAGGCCGGCCAGGGCCTGCAGACGGAACAGCATCTCGCGATGGCGCTGCAGGCCGATCAGGGGCGGCATCAGCAGGCCATCGAGCTCGCTGCCGTGGCGCATGCTATCGAGGATGCAGCGCGCCAGGGAGTCCAGGGCAGGCTCGTCGTCGAGCCAGCGGGCAGCCTCCACCGGAGACAGGTGCTGGTCGCGGCCGCGGCGAAAGTAGGCGACGGTCAAGGGGTAGAGCTGCACCGGGTGCATCCCGGACGCGTGCTGGCGCAACACCGCTGCGGCGCCGCGGCCCTCGTGCGCACCCAGCCCCGGAAAATCGACCAGTCCCCAGCGCTCGTCGCGAAGGGATCGGAGGTCCCCGCGCACCTGGGCGCGCGGAGCCCGATCTGCCAGCTGAACTCTGCCATCGACGTCCGCCAGCAGCAGGCCACACTGCGGTGGGTTCGCCCCCACCAGCTCGATGTCCAGCAGAAGGTCGGCGAGCAGGCCCAAGGCCTCGTTGAGGTGCTCGCGGCCATGGACACCGATCCGGGCATAGGGGTGCCAGGGTGCGAGGTGGGCCAGCTCGGCCACCCGCTCGGCCAGGAGGACCGTCGACGGATCGGCGGCGCCGTCGTGCAGAGCGCCAGCCACGGCGATGCTTCCGGAGCTCATGCCGGTGTGCGACGCACCCGCGTGGCAGACCAGAACGCGCGCACCACCGCGGGCGGCCACAGCGGCGGCCACGGCTCCGGCAATCCCGCTGCCGATCACCAGCACGTCGACGTGCGTCGTCACTTCGGCTCCCCTGTGGTCTCCGGATCCGCCTCCCCGGAGGGCTCAGAGATGACGCCGGCCCAGCCCAGATTCAGGGACTCCACCTGGGTGTCCGTCAGGTGCGGGCCGAGCTCGACGACACGCTGCCGCAACACCTCGGCCAGCTCCTGCTGCATCTCCACCACCGACCGCTCGCCGACCGCACGCCAGATCCGGGCACAGCGATCCAGGCAGCGCGCACCCAGGCACGCGCCATGCCCTGCCTCGGTCCGCCGCAACAGATCGGCCAGGTGGTTCACGTGCTCGTGGTCCGCCGCGTGGCGCAGCTCGGCCAGGGTGATCCCGGCACAGCGGCACACCAGCGTGGCACCCCGGTCCAGGCCCTCGGTCTGCTGCAACAGATCGTGGGTCGCGCTGCCATGGCGCTGCACGAGGCCCTCGATGGTATCGGCAGCCACCGGGTATTGCTCGACCCAGCGCTCCTCGTCGCACCGCCCGCGACCTCCAGGCAATGGCGACACCTGGGTCGTGCAGGCCCTCGCCTGGGGGAACCCGGCCGCGATGCGATCCACCACGCGCTGGGCAACCCAGCGCTGCTCGAGCGCAAGACCACCGACGACACTGAGCATCCCAGCACAGCCATGGTCCGCGTGGTCGACGATGCGGGGCGCGCGCGCTGCAGCTGGCCGCAGGTCCTCGGTCTTGCCCAGCCTGGCCTGCGCCGCGACGCGAAGGCTGATCACGGGTGCCTCGCGTGCGGCAGGTATCCACCGGCTCGCCGCGTGGCGGAGCTGCCGCATCTCGTCAGGTGTGACCGGCGCGTGCAGGCCGGCACTGCGCGCGACCTGCGCCAGTGGACCCAGCCAGCTCGCGCGTGGGGTGGGAAGCAGGCGCAGGCCACCTCCCAGATCGACGGCGCAGTGGCTCAGACGACGGTCCAGGCACGCGAAGATCCTGGGCACGACCCGCAGGGGCAGTCGGTGGCCGAGCTGTTCCGCGAGCAACTGGAGCCCGGCCCCCGTGGCATTGACCACAACGCTGGCGCGGAGAGCTTCGGTACGGCCCGTGCGCTGCTCGACAGCGACGAGGCCGACGACACGCGCGCCTTCACGAATCACATCTGTGGCGCGCCAGCCCACACAGAGGCGGGCGCCATGGTCCTCGGCATCGCGGGCATTGAGGACAGCCAGACGCTGTGGCAGCACGCTCCAGCTGGCGGTGACCAGCACCCCACCGCCGACCGTCAGGGCGGGTTCCAGCAGCGTGCGTGTCGATGCGTCGACGACACGCCAGGGCTCGTGGGCCGTGCCGCTCTCCAGCACCTGGGAGGCAGTCGCGCATCGCGCGGCACCCAGCAATCCGCCGTTGACCTCGGCGAGCCACAGCAGGTGACGCCTCTGGACCAGGGTCCCACCGATCGTGCGCAGCGCCTCGAGCTCACGCTGGAGGCGGCGGCGCCTGGGCCTCTCGCAGCCCAGGGGACCACCGTCGAGGAGTTCGGGCACCTGACCACTTGCGCCGGCACCCAGATCCTTGTGCTCGACGAGGACGGTGTGAAGTCCGCGCAGCGCCGCGTCGCGGGCGATGGCCGTGCCTGTCAGCCCACCCCCGACGATGATGACATCCAGCTCCGGCACTCCGGCCCCCGCGTCGCTGTCAGGCGCCAGCCGTGCTGCGAATGAACAGATCGGCGAGCTGGGGGCCCTCGACCACCGTTGGAGCCTCGGTGAGCAAGCAGGTCCCGCGCTGGGTCTTGGGGAAGGGGATCACATCGCGCAGACTCTCGGCGCCGGTGAGCAGCATCACCAGGCGATCCATGCCCAGGGCAATGCCACCATGTGGAGGCGCGCCGTAGCGGAGCGCCTGGAGCAAGAAGCCGAACTTGGCCTCGGCCTCCTGGGGCGAGATGCCCAGAGCCGCGAAGACCTTCGACTGCACCTCGGGATCGTGGATACGGATGGAACCACCGCCCAGCTCGACGCCGTTGAGCACCAGGTCGTAGGCGCGGGCGCGGCAGGTTCCGGGATCCGACTGCAGCAGATCGATGTGCTCGGCGCGGGGGCTGGTGAAGGCATGATGCGCCGCAGCCCAGTGCCCCTTGTCGTCCTGCTCGAACAGAGGGAACTCGACGACCCACAGGAAATTCCATCGCGAGCGGTCGATCAGCTTGAAGGTGCTGGCGAGGTGCAGGCGCAGGTGCCCAAGCACCGTGGCGGTGAGCTTGGGGTCGCCGAACTGGAAGAACAGCAGATCCCCATCCGTCGCACCCAGGGCCGCGTTGACCGCGGTGCGCGCAGCGTCGGTCACGCTCTTGCTCAGGGGCGACTGGGTCCAGCCACCCGCAGCGGCCACGCGCGCCCGCGCCAGGCCACGCGCACCCCAGCCCTTGGCGAGCAGCTCCAGCTTGTCCGCCTCGGTGCGCGACATCGCGTGCTCGGCCGGTAGCCGCAGCCCGCGCACCACTCCGCCCTGTTGCAGCGCCTGCTGGAACATGGGAACACCGCCGCCGTCGAGGGGGCGCAGGGTCTCGCTCAGCTCCACCAGCTCTAGGTCGAAGCGCGTGTCTGGCTTGTCGCTGCCGTAGCGGGCCATGGCCTCGTCGTAGTCCAGGCGCGGGAAGGTCGCGGGCAACTCCACATCCAGGATCTCCTTCCAGATGCGGCGCACAACACCCTCGATCACCGTCTGCACGTCCATCTCGTTGACGAAGCTCATCTCGACGTCGACCTGGGTGAATTCGGGCTGCCGATCCTGGCGAAGATCCTCGTCGCGAAAGCACTTGACGATCTGGAAGTAGCGGTCGAAGCCCGACATCATGAAGAGCTGCTTGTACAGCTGCGGGCTCTCGGCCAGGGCATAGAACGCACCCGGGTTGAGGCGGCTGGGGACCAGGAAGTTGCGCGCACCACCAGGGGTGTACTTGACCATGAAGGGCGTCTCGAGCTCGAGAAAGCCCGCGTCGTCAAAAGCCCGCCGCACGGTCTGGTTGATCCGGTGCCGCTGCTGGAACCGTCGCGCCACCTGTGGCCGGCGCAGGTCGAGGTAGCGATACGCCAGGCGCTTTTCCTCGCTGGTGTCGATGTCGTCCTCGATGAGGAAAGGTGGTGTCTCGGCTCGGTTGAAGACCTCGAGAGTGTGGACCTCGACCTCGATCTCTCCGGTATGCAGCCGTGGATTGGGCGCGCCACCATTGGCCGAGCGGTCCTGGACCACGCCGACGATCCCGATGACCCACTCGCTGCGAAGGCGGTGGGCCTCGGCGTGCAGGGTCTCGTCGAGCTCGGGCTTGAACACGAGCTGGGTCAGCCCCTCGCGATCGCGCAGGTCCACGAAGCGGCGCCCGCCGTGGTCGCGCAGGCCATGGACCCAGCCATAGAGCACGATGGTCTGTCCGAGGTCCGCGGAGGTCAGCGCGTTGCAGTGGTGAGTTCGGGGATGCGCGGTCATGAATTCAGCAGCAGACATGAGCGTTCTCCGTCGAGAAGAGAAGGCGAGCACGCTAGCAGCGTGGCCTCTGGCGGGTCAAGATGACGCTCCTCGCCGTCGGGACGGAGCGTCGCGAAAGGCGCTGGGACGCAGGTCCCAGGGCAGCAGACGGAGCACGATGGGCAGCAGCAAGGCCCCGCCGGGGAGTGCAAACAGGGCCAAGGACGGGACCGCGCGGACGATATCCAGCAACTGCTCCCGCACGCGGGCGCGCTCGCTGTCGTCCAGGCTGTGCCCGCCAGCAGCCCGGGTCAGCAAGGTCGCAAGCTCCCCGGTCTGGCGGATCTCCGTGACCAGGGCGTCGAGGTTGCGCTGAACCAGGCCCACCACTCGCTTCTGAACCAGGCCACCAAGCCGGCCGTAATACTGCGTCTCGGTGAACAGATCGAACAGGTCGCGGTGCGCTTCAACGAAGCGCCGCACGCGGACCTCGATACGGCGGAGCTGCAGATCCGGGACCTCGAGCTGGGCGGCCAGCTGATCGACGAAGCGACGCTCGTCACGATCGATGTGGCCATCGATGACCGCGGCCAGGAGCACCTGTTCGAGCAGGTAGCCCACGGAGCGTCGACCCTCGACCATGTCCGCGACCTGTGATGCCGTCAGAGGCTGCTCGAGCAAGCGCTTCAACGCGCGCACCTGGCCACGTGAGAAACCGCAGCCACCGAGCTGACCGGCAGCCATGCGCCTGGCTTCGGGAGGCAGTCCCTGCCCTCCCGCCACCAGGGCACCCAGGGAGGCCACCAGCATGTAGCGTTCGCGCTGAAAGAAAGCCCTCAGCTTGCTCAACACCTCGAGATCGACACCGCCACTTGCAGCCACCGCCAGCGTGATGCGCCCGACCAGGCGCGCGTCGCTGTAAAGCAAGCCGTTGCGCAGGGGCAAGCCGAGCAGAGGGTTGCCCACGGCGTACTGGCGCGCTGCCAGCATACTCTCGAGGGTGGAGCGGATGCGGGTGAGCTGGCGCCGCGTCAAGGAATGTCCCTGGCAAACCTGGAACAGCTGCACGGCCATCGCGTCCTGCTCGACCAGCAGTGCCAGGCAGCACAGCAACCAGGCCTCAACCTGCTCGGTGCGCACGCGACTGGACGAGACAGCCTCGATCTCGATGATGAGGTCGCACCAGATCGCCAGGAAGGGCTCGAAGGCTTCTTTCCAGGCTCCGGACTCCACCGCGTTGAGGAGTTCAGGGCGGGCCAGGGGCAGCCCGTAGGCCACGCCACGGCGATGCAGGCTCCAGAAGATCCAGCGCTTGGCAGCCCCCTTGCGGTCCGTCGTCCAGGGTCGCAGGATGCGCCCTACCCTCCACTCGACGGCGGCAACGTCGTGCGCACCAACATAGCGCTGGAGGAATCTCTCGAGCCATCCGCGCTGCATCGTCGAGCGCCTCGCTTAAGGGAACCGGTCGTGCCACCCGCAGCCCGTCGAACAGGGTCCCGGCGACAGAGACCGCAGGAAGCAGGGCTCGGCGCGGTGGCACGCCCACGTCGAGCGGCCACCTCCGAACCTCGCGACCATAGCGCAGCCGGTCAAAGTCGGCGAGTCACATCGCAGCCCAGCAGGTGCTTGACCAGCCACGAGGCAGGGCGAAAGATGACGCGATGACAGGACGGTCACTCGTCATGCGCCTGGCGCTGACCGCGGGAGCGGTGATCCTGCTCCTGCTGGTGCTGGCTGCCATCGTGCTGTGGCCCCTGCAGCGGCGCGCCGTGGAACCCATGGTGCGGGCGCACCTCCGGACCCTGACCGACAGAGTTGCGGCAAGCTACGACAGCTTCGACGAGGCCTCCCGTCTGCACCCCGTGGGCGACCTTCTCCTCGACGTGACCAGGCTGGACTTCGTGGTCGGTGCTCTGATCCAGACTGCCAGCGGCACCGCGTCGCACCGCAGCGGCGAGATCCCTGCCGAGGGGAAGCGCTGGATCCATCTGCAACGTCCCTTGCCTCGCCGCGCCGGCTGCGCCCGTTGCCACCGCGAGCCCATCGAGTCGCTGGGCAGTGTGTTGCTGGTCGGGGACCTGGAGCGCGCCGCGGCACCCGTGCTCGACGCGCACCGGGTCTCGATGCTGGTCCTCGCCTTCGTGGTCCTGGGCGCGCTGCTCATCGTGGCCGTGGCGGCGCGACGTCTGATCACGCGACCGCTGTTACAGCTGGTTGACACCATGAGCCGGGCCAAGGAGGGCGACTTCCTGGTGCGAGCCCCGACCGATCGTGACGACGAGATCGGGCACGTCGCCCGGACCTTCAACACCATGCTCGCCGCGATCACCGATCTGCAAGCCTCGCGCATCGAGCAGGCCCAGGACCTGGCCGTCGCCCAGCATGAACTCGCACTTCGCCAGCAGCTCGAGGAACGCAATCGGGTCATCGCCGAGACCAACGCCAGCCTGCAGCGCAAGGTGGACGAGCTGACCCTGCTCACGGATCTGACCCGGGCCGTGACCTCGACCCTGGAGCTGAAAGCCGTACTAGATGAGGTGTGCCGGCGCGCCGGGACCTTCATGGGTGTCGACGAGGCCGTGGCATTGCTCAACGAAGATCAGCGGCAACGCGTGCGCGTGATCTCGATGCACGGGGTCCCTGCCTCGGTGGACCTGCGGGACCTGACCTTCAAGCACGGCGACGGAATCACCGGCCGTGTGGCTCTCTCCGGACGCACCATCCTGGTCAGGGATACCACCGCGGACCCGCGCTACTTGCACTACAAGGGGCAGCGTCCCGTCGACGGGTCCTTCCTCTCCGTGCCCATGCTGGCCAAGGGCCGGGTGCTCGGAGTGCTCGACTTCTTCCGGGCTCAGGTCGACGCCTTTGATGAACGATCCATCACCTTGCTCACCGCGGTGGCCGGCCAGGCCGCCCTCGCGGTGGAAAACGCTCGGCTGTACCAGATGCAGACTGAGCTGGCCCTGACCGATGCCCTGACCAGCCTGCACAACAGGCGGGCGCTGGATCAGCGCCTCGAAGACGAGGTGCACCGCGCGTCGCGCTTTGGCAATGCCCTGTCCGCCCTGATGATCGACGTCGATCACTTCAAGGATTTCAATGACCAGCACGGGCATCTGGTGGGTGACCTCGTGCTGCGCCAGGTGGCGCGCGTGCTGCGACGGCAAGTGCGGAAGGTCGACACCATTGCGCGCTTCGGCGGCGAGGAATTCTGCGTGCTGCTGGTGCGGACCCCGCTGGCTGATGCCCTCGACGTGGCCGAGAAGCTTCGCCAGACCGTCGCCGACAGGCGTTTCTCCAGGCTTCGCCGGGACGCCAAGCTCCAGGTCACGGTCAGCATTGGTGTGGCCGAACTCGGCGCCGAGATGAGAGGCCCCCAGGAACTCCTGGATGCGGCCGACGGCGCGCTCTATGACGCCAAGCACGGCGGACGCAACCGCGTCTGCGTGTGGCAGGGTGCGGCCGGTGCCTCGACGACGATTCCCCAGAAGTGACGGGATGCTCAGGATGTGGTGGCCGCGTCCGTCCCGCGACGGAAGGAGTCCGGCACACACAGAACCTGCTGACTCCTGAGCACGCGGACCGCCTGTCCGCAGTTGCTCCCGATCTGGTCCTCGCGAGGGTCTCCGACGCTGAGGATCACGTCAAAGCCGCCCGCCCGCAGGCGCTGCACCGCCACATCGACCTGGTCCCGTGCCCCAGCTCGCAGCACCGTGTGCAGCGCATGCGCATCGCCGCGGGCCGTCGGGTTGAGCGGTGTGAGCTTGATCGTGAAGAGGAGGGGATCGAAGCGGCACAGCAGGACCGCGGGATCGAAGGGCACACCCTCGGCGAGGGCAAAGTTGAGCACGACGCGACGATCCCCCGCCACGACGAAGCGCTCGCCGTAGTCCGCGATGGCGTCGGGACCCCAGTGCGGCACCGGGATGAGTTGACGTCGCAGCGCGTCATCGGTGGTGTTGAGCGAGAACTGGAGCTGGAAACGCCCGCGGTACAACGCCCGCTTGACGTCGAGAAGTGCATCGAAGAAGCGCTCCTGCCCTCGCGGAGCCACGGTCGCCAGGCAGGCCCACAGGCCCGGGCTTTGCACCACCTGCGGCAGCTGCCACAGGGCCTCGATGACGGCGTCGTTGTAGGCCGGCTCCCCCATGCGCGCGAAGTGGATTTTGAGCTTGCGACAGCTCGCCGCCTGGTCCGGGTGCTGCGACAGCACCCAGCGCACCTGGGCCAGCAGCTCGGCTGCACTGAGGTGACCCTGAAAGTCGCCACCCGCGTCGCAGTAAGGGCAGCCGACGGGGCAGCCGATCTGGGTCGAGATGTTGACGATCCACTTGTCGAGCCGAGGCCGTGGCGGATCGAGTCCATCCACCATCTCGACGAGCAGGCGCGGGTCCTGGCGTAACCTGGCCACATGCACCACCGCGACCTCGGGCATCCCGTGGCTGCCCACCACCTCGAGGAGCTCACTCATGCGCGCCCACCTCCTCCGATCCGTGTCGCAAGATAACCGTGTGCCAGGCAGGCGGCGTGCACACCATCGCCGAGAGCGGGTGCGATGTAGCGCTGGCTGTCCCGGGTCAGGTCACCGGCAAGATACAGCCCAGGCACGGGCTGCAGACGCTGCAGAGGTCGATCCCCGGGCAGCCCTAGCCCCCGCAGCAGCTGGGTCTCGGGTTCGCGCCCGATGCAGGCGACGACGTGGGCGACTTCGACCTGTGTGCGGGGCGCGGCCTCCCCACCAAGAATGGCAAGCAGGCCCTCGCGGGTGGGCTCGCAGCGGCGGGCGGTCAGCCCCGGCCAGATCTCGACGCCAGACGCCCGTGCTTCATGCAGCAGGGCTGGACGAGCGCGGAATCGGTCCCCTCGCAGCGCGACAGCCACGCGAGCGCCTCGGTCCGCCAGGGACAGCGCCGTATCCAGGGCGACCTCGCCACCTCCGAGCACCAGGATCCGCTTGCCTTCCGGGAGATCCAGCAAGGTGCGCAGATCGCGGTGTGCGAGCCCGCGTTCGGTGCAACGATCCCAGCCCTCGACGTCGACAGTCCGTGGTCGAGTGCCACTGGCCAGCACCACGGCGTGAGCGACGATGGTGCCGTGATCCTGCTCGGCAACGAACTCCTGGTCGCGGCGCGTGAGGGAGCGGACACGGCCCGCGATGGACGTGATGCCAGCCTGCCCGAGCTGTGTCTGCAGCCGCTGCCCCAGACCGATGCCACTGATACGAGGCAAGCCCGGAAGGTTGTCGATGCGCCTGGCCGCCCGGGCAAGTCCTCCCGCGGGTTCATCCGCGACCAGGGTGATCTCGATTCCGAGGGCCGCGGCCTGTAGTGCCGCCGCCACGCCCGCGGGTCCCGCGCCGATGACGAGCAGGGCGGTTCGCATCAGTGCTGCCACCCCCAGGCGTCGAGGATCTCGTCGACGGTGGCGACGTGCGCGTGCCCAGCTGCCAGCGTCTGCAGCGCGGCCAGGTGCTGCTGCGCGCTGCGGGCTGCGGTGGCGTCGATGCTGACCACGGGGACCAGGCCGACCTGTGAGGCGTCCAGGGCACTGGCGGCGATGCACAGAGGAGTCTGCACGCCCGCGAGCACTAGCGCATCGCAGCCGTCGAGGAGCGCGGGCAGTTCGGCGGCGCTGAAGATGCTGTGTCGGCACTTGTCGACGACGGGGCCTGTGGACCAGAGATCCTCGAGCGCCGGATCCAGGGCAGCCAGGACCTCACCCGCGCGAGGCAAGCGGTCGAAGAAGCGCCCCATCAGACCCCCCACGTCGTCGTCGGGATGCACGTGGCGCGTGAAGATCACTGGACACGTGGCCCTGCGAAAAGCCGCGACCAGAGCCCGCAGCGGCAGGACACAGGCAGGCCAGTCCGGCAGGGCGGCAGGACTCGCGGGGTCGCAAAACAAGCGCTGCAGGTCCACCACCACGAGCGCGGGCCGATGCAGATCGTCAAAAGTTCGGCGTCCCCGCAGTGGTGCCAGCGCATGCAGGACCCCGGATATCCCGGCGGCGGCATGCATCGGACGGACCCCATCCGTCACCGCACACCTCCTGTGGTCGTGGGGACGCGAATGCTCCGGCCGTCGACGGCACGCAAGGTCCAGGCATCCTCATCGCGCGCGATCACACGTCCGGGGTGCAGGCGCACCTTGCCTCCGGCCTCGGGGAGGTCGACCACCAGATCGGGCAAGGCCAACCCAGATACGCGGTCACGCAGTGTCTCGATGAGCGCCATGGCGCGCTCGAGCGGCACCCGGACATGTGCGCTGCCGCTCACCAGATCACACTGGTGCAGGTAATAGGGGACCACGCGCTGCTGCAACAGGGCTCTAAAAAGGTTCTCAAGGACCTGGGCGTCGTCGTTGATCCCGCGCAGCAGCACGGTCTGGCTCAGTACAGGCACTCCGGCGTTCACCAATCGACCCAGAGCGCCCGCCACCTCCGCATCCAGTTCCACAGCATGGTTGATATGCACGAGCACAAACAGAGGCTGCGCCCGCCTGAGCACACCGACCAGACGCGCCGTGATACGCCTCGGCACGAACACCGGCAGCCGCGTGCCGAGCCGGATCACCTCGACGTGACGCAGGGTCCGCAGCTCTCGCAGCAGCAGCTCGAGACGACGGTCGTCGAGCATGAGCGGATCGCCCCCGGACAGGATGACCTCCCGGATCTCATCGTGGGCATGCAGGTACTCGAGGGCCGCATCGAGACGGGGTGGCGGCGTACCCGCCAGCCGCGCACGCGTGCAGAAACGGCAATAGGCCGCACACGTGCCGGTGACGAGGAGCAGGGCCCGATCAGGATAGCGGTGCACCAGCCCGGGCACGGGCATGTGCTGCAGCTCGGCCAGGGGATCCCCGTGCTCCCCTTCTGCCACCGCGAGTTCCGCCATGCGCGGGATGAGCTGCCGGCGCAGGGGATGGTCGCGATCGGCCCGGGGCAGGTGGCGCAGCACATGGGGGGTCAGCGCCAGCGCGCGGGCTCCATGCAAGCTCCGTATCGCCGCGCGCTCGTCATCATCGAGATCGAGGTGCCGCTCCAGACCCGCCAGGTCGGTGACCACGCGGGCGAGTTCCCGCTGCCAGGGGGACGGAGGGGTGCGGCGATGACTCCGGCGAAGGGCGCTGTGCACGTTGAGCCTCGCGCGGGGCCTGAGGCCCCATCGACAGCCCCCTGAAGACGGCGATGCCCCGGCAGCAGAGACCAGCCGGGTAGCGCCATGTTCGAATCACCCGCCGGAACCCTCGATTTTCCTGCGCGGGACGCGGCTGTACCATCAATCCTCGCGCAGAGGAACAGCTTATGCCCGGGCGGGGAGAGACCTCCACCTTCGAATGGGAGAGCGGTGTGGGAACGCGCACTGCGATGAGGACGCGGAGCTCGGGTCAGCGGAGAGAAGCGGCGATTCGCGGTTGGCTCACGGAGTGAAGGTCTGACAGCTTGCCTTGTTGCCGTCCCCTGCGGTGATGGTGACGGCGTACTCGGTGCCGACCTCCAGGGTCTTGGCCACACCCTCGGCCTCCAGTGCCCCGGTGGGCACGGTGCCGTAGGTCACCGGTGACGGGAAGGGAGATCCCGACATGCTCAGGGTCCACTGCCGCTCGGTGGTCTCGGGGAACTTGGTCACGGCCAGGCCTGCGGCATCGCCATCCCAGGAGATCTCGGGTGTGATACCCGAACCCACGGTGACCGCAAAATCACCTTCGCACCCCGTGCCGGCGTCGAGGAGCCCTGTCAGATCAAAAGGACAGCCACCCACCAGGCCCGTCAAAGCCAGCACTGCGCTCAACCCGATCTTCGATCTCAGCATGATAACCTCGTGTGAAAACAGACAGTTAATGGACTCGAACCCCTCCGGGGCCCGGCAATATAACTGTGACCTGGAAATTGTCCATCGCCTTGGCGCTGCTGCCAGGCTGTGCCTGCACCCACCCGGCCGGGGGGCAGAGATCTACAGTCCCAAGCGTCGAAGCACATTCGAACGGCAGTGCTGGCTAATTCCTGCTGCCCGTGCTCTGGTGCGACCCGCTCGCCACAACTGACGCCATTCTGGCGTCTTGGATTTCTGCCAGGCCTCCTCGCAGAACAAGTGACGACAAAACCGAGGCTGCCCAGGGCAGCGAGAATGGAGCGTAGTAGATCATGGCGAAGAAGCTTTATGTCGGTGGCCTCAGCTGGGACACCAATGATCAGGGCCTGCGTCAGGCATTCGAGCAATTTGGCACGGTCAGCGATGCCGTCGTGCTGACCGATCGGGATACCGGCCGTTCGCGTGGTTTCGGCTTCGTCACCTTCGATGACGAGGATGCCGCCCGCGAAGCGATCGAGAAGCTCGATGGGACCGCCCTTGACGGTCGCAACATCAAGGTCAACGAGGCGCAGGACAAGCCCAAGCGCAGCGGCGGCGGCTACGGCGGCGGCGGCGGCGGTGGTGGCGGCGGGCGGGATCGCTGGTAACAGCGTCCTCGCGGCCAGTTCTGTGACGACCTCTCGCGCCCCGACCAAGGAGCGCGGCTCGACTTTTTAAAATCCCATTCTCCATATCTGTCGAGCGTGCGCGGCGGCCTGCTGCGACGCCACATTCATGCCTCGGCACCGGGGTCGTGACCGGAGCCCTGCTCGCGCCACCTTGCGATGGAAGATCCGGGTTCCGGCGGGATCCTGAAGCGAGATGCGGCCCCCCTTCAAGCGCGATACCCTGTTGGCGACGGATGAATGCCTGACGTCAGGTTCCGTCGCGGCTGGTGCCGCGACCGAAGAGACAGCAGATGAAGCACAACGCGCGAGTGCTGGCCTTGCTGGTGCTGATCGGGAGTGGGACCCCGGCCTGCGAGCCGGTGCAACAGCCGGTGGCAGACGCGGGCGGCCTGCAGGTCGACGCGACCCGCAGCGATGGCACCCTGGTGACGACGGACAGCGCCGGGCTCACCGATGCGTTCTCGGGCCAGGACAGGTCGCAGCACCGCGACGCAGCAGGAGCTGCTGATGCCTCGCCTGCCGGGGACGCGGCGGGTGGCGATGCGCGTACCTCGGATGCCCACGCCCTCGATGCAGGATCCGCGGACCGAATCGTGGCTGACGCACAGGTACCGGATGGAGACAGACCCGACGCGCAGACCGCTCTGGACGCTGCCCACCTGGACACACAGGGCGCCGCCCCGGACCTCGCCGCGACCCAGGACGCGGCAACACCGGCGGACGCAGGCCTGTTCGACGCGGCCAGCGAGGTCACGGGGCTCTCGATGCGTTACTGGGTCCCAACCTTTTCCGATGATTTTCGTGGCAAGCCCGACACCTCGACCGAAAACAACGAATGCTACGACACGATGCAACCGCGCTGCGCGGTGTGGACCGGGAGCCAGGGGAACGACTGTGCGACCCCCTGGGGCGGCGGTGGTCCGGTCGACGGCGCGTATTTTTCCCCTCTGCGGGAGAACATGGCGGCAGCGATCGCCGCGCTCGACAGCTCGAGAAACTGGGCGAGCGAGAGCTGGGACGTCGTGCACACCCGTTACGCCGAGCTGGTGCAGGAGCGCCTGCGCCACCTCAACAAGTGCGTCTGGACCAGCTACGAACAGCTCAACTGGTGGGGCACGGACTACCAAGGGAACTGGTCGACGCGCCATGACCCAACCCGGGTGCTGGTGGACCCGGCAGGCAAAGGCTACCTCCACCTCTCCGCAGTGCACGCCCCGGTGCAGGCGAATTGCGTCTACGGAGGTGTGGTCTCCGGACCCGGCGAGGTCAATTGCCAGCTCCTGAGCTTCGCAGCGGGCGTGCTGCACGTCGGCGTGAGTTACTGGGTGGACGCCGACCCGCGGTGGCCGGGGGTCTACTACGCCGGTGTCAGCGGCACTTGCCCCTACGGTGGCAGCGGGGGATCCCCGAACTGTCTGGTGCATGCCTTCGCACTCGAGGACATCGAGGCCGGTCCCAGCTACTGGGTCGACAGCAACCCCGCCTTCCCCGGGGTCTACTACGCGAACGACAGCCCCTATCGCTGCCGTGAGAACACCGAGTACCCCGGCGGCGGAGTCTTGTTTCGCGCGCTGACCTGTCCCCTGCTGACCGGCGCCATCCAGAGTGCCGACGCTCCGCCTGTGGGGAGCGCGACCCTGCGCCGCGGCTTCGATCAGCTGCACGGCCGCTTCGAGGCCAAGCTGCGCATCCCGCGTGGACCAGGCGCCTTCCCTGCCGCCTGGTTGATGCCGCGCTCGGGCGGCTGGCCCTACTCGGGAGGCGAGATCGACATCGTGGAGGCCAGGGACGCGGCCGACGAGGTGTTTCAGACCTACCATCACGGGCGCTGCGTGGCCGAAGACTGGCTGAGCGAGCTGCTCACGGACCCCGGCAACCCGCTGCTACCCATCGACAGCGGACGCTGTGCCTCGCTGACGGGTTATCGCTCGCTGCAGTTGAGCAAGGGCGTCACCACGCGCCAGCGCAGCTACGCGCACGGGCCCACCCCTTCCAATGAGTTCTTCACCCGGGACCACGTCTTCGCCGTGGAATGGGACGAAGACGAGATCCGGTACTCCATCAACAACGTGCATGTCCACACGGTGACGACGGGTACCGTCGCCGGAAGTGTCCACCTCCTGAACGGGCCAGCCCTCCCCGTGCTGGGTGCACCCCTGAGCTACCGGACCTTCGCTGCGCACAACCTGCCGACGCAGGCCATGTACTGGATCCTCAACCATTCGGTCTACGTCCCGTCGACGGGCTGGACGGGCTTCGTGCCGCAGGACCTGCGCGTGGACTATGTGCGGACGCTCCGGGCCTGCACCACGCACGCAGATTTTTGCCCCTGTGGTGGGCGCTTCGTCGAGGGTACAGGCTGTGTGCTGGACAGCAGCGCGCAGCTCCAGTGCCCTGCGGGCACCACGTCGCCCGGCGTCGTCGACGGCGTGTACGCGAGTTCCTGTGCACCCACGCGCATGGAATGCGTCGCGGGTGGGGTTCCCTTTGGTCCCAACTGTCAGGTCCACGCCTTTGCCGATGGGGTGCTGCGCAGCGACGTGAGTTACTGGGCAGACGCCGATCCGCGCTGGCCAGGGGTCTTCTACGCGGGGGTGAACGGGACCTGTCCCCATGGCGGTAGCGGTGGCAACCCGAACTGCCAGCTTCTCGGCTTTGCTGGGGACCTGCTCGAGGACGGCGTCATCTACTGGGTGGACAGTGACCCGCGCTGGCCCGGCGTTTACTACGAGCCGGACTTCCGCTAGCGCCTGGGTCCTGACGACGCAGGCACGCCGCCTCGCGCGAGTCTGGCATCGCCGTCCGTGCGGCGAGGGCGACACCTTGCACGTGCCGGCCTTCGCCCAGGCGAGGAGCCGAGTTCTACTCCGCCCCGACGCTGGGAAGCGGCGCTGCGGGCAGCGGGGGCGATGGGCTGAGCACCATGGGCTTGAGCTGCGGTGCACTGGTGGCGAGCTCGGTGTCCGTCTTGAGCCGCAGCGCCTTACCGCGCACCCTGACGCAGGCGTTCACCTGGCTGAACACCAGCATGTCCGTGCCATTGACCTCGGCGTGACGACGGGGCGCGATCAAGACGTCTGCGTCCTTGACCTTGCCCAGAGCCTCGTACAGCGCCCGGCGCTCCGCGGCCTGCTCGGGCGTCCCGTTGGGGTTCACGAAGAGCTGCCCGAAGAACATGTCGAGAGGATTCGCGGCCGGAGCGAGCCCGCCACCCACATTCCCCAGGCCACCCTCCTGATACTGGCGCGGATCGGGATCGCGCATGCAGATTCCGATGAAGCAGGTTTCCTTGACGCACCCCTCGCCTTCGACCGCGTCGAGGATCTCGTACTGCCCCCGGGACAGTGGTGCCAGACCGCTGTTCTCGCCGAAACCCGCCACCGGCACCGCGGGCAGCAAGGCCCCCTTGCCCGCCGTGACGCAGCCTGCTCCGGCGCCGAGAAGAACGCAGACCCCCAGCACCACCGTCGTGCCCCGACACCAGGACCGCATGCTTGCCTCCTTGTTACTCCGTGCTGTGCATGATGCGCAGGTCGGCGAGCCTAGCACAGTCCAGTGCACCGCCTGCCAGTGCGGATTATCACGCGGCAACCGCCTCGAGACCAGCGGGTCGTCGAGCCCCGAGGGACCTCACAGCCTGGCGTACCCTCAGCCTCGGCAGACGTTATTTGAGAGGTTGCTCCACCAGGATGGGCTACTGTGGACGGAACAGAAGACCACGCTGCGACACGCATTCGTGTGCACGGCATCAACCGGAGGGGCAGATGGGCGACAAGGGTGGCAAGAAGAACAAGGAAAAGGGTCAGAAGCAGAGCGCCGAGAAACAGAAGCAAAAGGAGAAGGACAAGTTCGACAAGCAACCCAAACGCAAAGTCTGAGCGCGCTCAAGCTCCGGCGTTCTGACCGACCTGCATTCCTCGACCCGACCGAGACGCGTGCGCGGGCTCGGTGTGTCCGGCTGCGCCGGAACGAAAGAACTCACCTCTTCGAGGCGCGACAGGCACAAGCACGCTATCCCGGAAGCCCTGCGTCAAACCTGAAACCTGTACCCTGTCTCGCGCCGTGACCAGTGGCCTTGACGCTGCTTCTTTTGCGCCCCTACCATCGAGGTTCAACCCGCTGCTGGAGATCTCATGTCGGTCCTGAATCGTGCTCCCAAGGTCACGCAGTTCGTGGAGGCCTGGTCCCAGCGCTTCGAGCGTGCCGTCAAGGACGCGGCCGGGCGCGATGGCCGGCTGTCGCTCAACGAGGCGCGTTCCATCGCCGAGCGCGACGACGGGCTCAGGTTGTGGGCCGATAATGCGGTCAACTACCTCGAGAGCAAGGGTCAGCAGACGGTCTCGGTGCGCAAGCTGCTGGGAGCTGCCGAGCGCTATGCCTTCGCTTCGGCCACCCGCATCGCGGGCTCCAACCAGCAGATCTCACTGCTCGAAGCCCGGCTGTTGCCCCCGGATCTGGTGGACGACTTCTTCATGCTACGAGGACAACGCGCCGCCGAGGTCGACCCCCTCGCTCAACCCGCCGCGCCGCGCATCGAGGTGCACGCCGAGCCTCCGATCACGGCCTCGGTGGACGGCGATAGCATCACACTGCGAGGCAACGGCGCCGCCTTCGGCACCCTGGTCACCATCCGCTTCGACGACCACGAGGTCGAGGTCAAGAAGGCGCACCGCGGTTTCCTGGCTTACGATCTGTGCGATCGCATGCCCGAGGGCTATTCGGCCGAGGAGATCCGCACCCCGGACCTCGACCCGACCACCGTCCGCATCACGCGCGACCCGCCCACCGCACCGACCACGGCCGAGGCACTGATCCTGGCCCGGGAGGGGCTGGCCGAGTACCTTCGCAACGAGCGTATCGATGACAGAGACTGGAGTGAGTACTACAGCAGCAACTGGGATACACTGGTCGCGGGTGGCATCCTCGACGAGATCGCCCGCTTTGGAGCCCCCGGGGCCAGTGCTGTCGACGTCTCTCGGCGGCCAGACATGTACGTGTTCTGCGGCCGCGGGCCCAACCAACTTTACACCGAGGTCTGCGTGGACAAGACCAGTCGCAAGGTGACCAGAGCGTACGTCGAGATCGACTGAACGCAGTGTCTCCGGACCGTTCCCCGAAAACGGCTCCGGGTGGATACAGGGCTGACACTTCGCGCCGGAAGACCGAGTATCGAGGCTTGTCATGTGCCGCCGGCCGGCAGATGACATGGAATCCACAGGCCATCCTGGCGCCATCCTGGCGCTATGCTGGCACCCCGGCCGCGTTCCTGTGCGCGCCGAATAGACATCGGAGAGTGACTACATGGTTTCAAAACCCCGACCCACGTTTGCCAAGCGTCAGAAAGAGATCGACCGTCAGCGCAAGAAAGCGGAAAAGGCTGAAGCGCGTGCCCAGCGCCGCGAGAACAAGGGCGTCGAGCGAGTTGCAGACGGTGAAGATCCGGACCTGGCAGGCATCGTCCCCGGGCCGCAGCCCATCCCCGAGGATTGAGGTGCACACACTGCTGCCGCCGTTCCTGACGAGGACGAATTCCGTTCGAAGCGCGCGAGTCATCGTGGTCCTTGGCAGTGTGGCTCTGCTTGCCGCGTGCAAGCCCCGCGGCGGGGGAGGCGACGTGGACCGCCCCCAGCCCGTAGGCATCGCAGTTGCCGCAAAGTCGCCTGCGCCACCACCCCGGCCGGTCGCGACCCCGACTCGCGGTGGAAAAGACTGGAACGACGCCCAGATCCAGTGGCAACCCTTCGACGTCGGCGTGCAGGCCGCACAGGTGCAGAACAAACCAGTCTGCCTGGTGTTCTTCACCGAGTGGTGCCCGCACTGCACCAACTACGCCGCCGTGTTTCACGACCCCCGCGTGGTCGAACAAGCGAAAAACTTCGTGATGATCCGCCTCGACAAGGACAAGAACAGCGAGATCAGCTCGCGCTTCGCGCCAGATGGCGAGTACATCCCGCGGACCTACTTCCTGACCTCCGATGGCACCCTGGACGCGACGATCCAGGTGGCGCGCCCGCAGTTCAAGTATTTCTACGACGAGAAGAGCCCCGAGGGCATCCTGGCAGGCATGGCGGCCGCGCTCGAGAAACTGAAGTGACGGCTGCCGGCTGCTGAACCACGTCGCCCAAACGCAACATCCTGCCCTGACGAACGAGGTATCGGATGGCGGCGAGAAGTGCTCCTCGCTTTCCGGGGTCAGCCCCGGTCCCGGACAGACCTGCCAGCGACCTGTCTCATCTCTGGGCGGCGATGAGCGCCTCGATCTCTGCATCGGTGATGGGCAGGCCCTCGATCTGGGCCGCGTCCATCACAGCGCGCGCCGCGGTCTCGTCGAGAATGCCGTCCTTGAGAAGCTTCGCCGCCGCAATCGCGTAGTTGTCGACCACGTGCATGCCGGCCGTACGAGCCGCGTCGCTGCTCTTCACGTTGTGCAGCACCACGGCGAGCACTCGGTCGGGATAGGCGGTGCGGATGCGCGCGTAGACCTCGGGATCACGATGGTTGGTGTCGCCGAACAGCACGAACTTCTGGTCCCCGGTGGCCTCGAAGATCTTCTCGATGTCCCGAACCTTCTCGTCCTCGGCGATCCAGGGCAGCGGGCTGGTTCCGGTGAGGATCGGCCCGGCAGGCAGCCGGTGCAGGTCAAGCCAGGGAGGCACCACAGCCGCGCTGTCCGGGTCCCGCGCGGTCACGTAGTGCATGTCCCCAGGCGCCCCCGAATGGTCGAGGCGCGACTCGAGGATGCGAAACAGCGTCGCCACGCCGGGGTAGGGGTCCTTGAGCGGTGCACCGTTCGACGACGGTGGCAGCACGGTCTTGTCGATATCGGAGATGATGCCGAGCTCGGCAGCGCGACCAGTGAGGGCCTTGGCTGCCGCCTCGAGCTCGCTCCTCTTCAGGTAGCGGTTGCCGTCGGCGTCATGGCGCGTCGCCACCGCCAGCAAGGCGTCGCGGTCGGTGATACCGAAGCTGCTCATCACCCGGGTGAGGACGCTCTCGGAAAAAGCCAGCGCCGGACCCGCTGGAGCCTGCGTGAGTTCCCGGGCCGCTGCCTCGAGCTCGCTCTTCTTCAGATAGAGATTGCCATCGTCGAGAAGGAGGGCGCGCTCGAGGAGCGCTCCCGCATCCTGTATCCCATGGCGCGTGCAGACGTCCCGGAACACCGCCTCGGAGAAGGCCACGCCAGGATGTGGTGGGATGACGAGTCCGCTCCCGGCCTCGCGCAACGCGAAGAACGCGAGCCGCAGATCGGCAGGCAGGGCCTGCAGGTCTGCCGATGACAACCGACCGTCGGCGCCAGCGGCGGCACTGGCGGCGTTCTGGACACGGTCGGTCGCCGCGGCCACGAAGGCCGCCACCGTCGGAGTGCTGGTGCCCGTGATCGTGGCAGCGTCCTTGAGCAGCGTGCGCGCGTGGGCCTCCATCCCGTCGAGAGCGTCGATGCGGCCTGCGTCGGAAGCATCGAGCACGCCATCGCGGCCCGCAGCTTTCTCCGCCGCGGGAGCGAGAATGTTCTCTGCCATGGCCTCGGCGAAGGTGCGCGGCGAAGGTGACGACGAGATCTTGCTCATGGGGGCTCCCCGACCGGCGCATCGTCCCTCGACGTACCACCGTGGCGACGGATTGTACCGCGGTCATGACAGGTTGGAACAGTGGAGGAATCTGGGAATGGCCTGGAAGCAGGCACCAGCGACCATGGGGCCTACCGGGTTCCAGCTGGATCAGGCGAGGCCGTTTCAGCAGACACACCCAGCTCACGGCGCAGCTGCAGATACTCGGGGCTGATCTCGCCGTTGCTGTCCCGGACCGGATACGACACTCGGTGTGGTACGTCGACGGCGTGGCGCGACAGTTCGTAGACCGACAAAAATGCCGCAGGCCGATCTCGCCTCATCCAGAAGTCAGCTTGCCCGGTGAGGTGCAACCCGTGCTGACTCGCCGCCTCCAGCACGCGCTCCTGCCACAGCGACTGAAACACCACGTAGAAGCGTCCGTCTGGCGTCAGGGCCCGCGCCGCCGCCTGCATGTAGCCCTCGACGCCACCGCGCAGTTCGAAGCGGCAGGCCCGGCGCTGGGCATCCTTGGGTAGAACGCCGGCCGTCACGGGAAAGTAGGGCGGCGAGCCCGTGATGAGCTCGTATCGCTGCTCCTCGATGGGCAGCTCCCTGAAGTCGCCCCGGGTGATCTGAAACCGGCACGGGTGTCCGGGCAGTTCTCCGATGGCGCGTTGTGCCATGGCGGCGGATTGAGCCTGCGCTTCGATGCCGTGGACTAGGGCGGGGCGCAGCTTGTGACTGACCATGAACATCACGGAGCCCGTGCCGCACCCCAGATCGAGGTAGCGCTCGGGCCGCTCGGGATGGCGGTGGGTGGCATACCAGGCCGTGATCAGATCGTCGGTGCTGGTCCGGTGCCCGCCTGTGCGCTGGTACAGATACCAGTCGCCAATGAGACGATCGCGGCGAGCGTCAGTCGGCCAGCCCTGGGGTTCGGGACAATCCATGCATGAGCAGTCTGCGCGTCTTCTGGACGGGCTGCCAGTCCTGTCCTGGGAACCGGCCGCCACGGTGCCATCCTGCGCAGGCCAGCGTCACCAAGGGTTCAAGGGTCTGCGACAAACCTGACCTCAGCGCCCGCCAGGGAGCGACCTTCGGCCTCGGTCAGCAGCGCGCCGCTCTCGCCCGAACCCCGCAGGTAGCGATTGAAGAAGCCGATGGAGTAGTGGCGAATGACCGGGAAGGCCACCTCGGGAGAGAGGTTCTCCGGGCCGCACCCGTCGTTGAGCGTGTTGCTGACGTCCATCTCGATGGCCGCGTCGATGGCTTCGACGTCCAGGATGCACAGGTCGCTGTAGGTGAAGTGTCCGGCGGTCGCGAGGCGCAAGAAGTATCGAGGCGCCACCAGGTGTTCCCAGACGCTGGTGGCGTGATCATCCGCAGGGAGCGTGTGGTCCAGGTCGGCGGCCTGCAACATGATGGGGATTCCCCACTGCTCCGACGGAGTCAGGATGTCCACCTGCACCAGGAGGTGAGCCGCGGGCGTGTGGGGCAAGGCCGCCTTCACACGCGGGTCCTCGCCAGCCACCCGCATGGAGGTGAGGGCGCCAAACGAGTGGCCGGTGGTGCCGATGCGATCCAGGTCCACCAGGCCAGCCAGAAAGTCATCCGCGGGGAGCCGCTCGAAGTGGTCGAGGATGAACTCGACGTCGAGGGGACGGTCGATGAAGGAGTCGACGGTGGAGCTGATCTCGACGTCACCCTCGCGCAGAAGGTCCACCAGCTGGTCGCCCTGATGATCCGGCGAGACCACGACGTAGCCATGACTGGCAAGCGGCACGGTGTAGAAGGTGGACTGCAGACGGATGCTGCCCTTGCCGTGGCTGAACACGACCAGGGGGAACGGGCGCCGGTCCGCGCGCGGCGCCGCGTCGCGAACCGCGGTGGTGTGCACCACGCCTAGCGCCTCCGCCGGGATGTCGTCCTTGAGATCGTCGGGGAGCAGGTCGTGCAGCACATAGCTCACGCCGGCCTTGTCGCGGGCAGCCTCGCGTGCGGGGTACCAGACCTCGCAGACAAGTTGCCTGTCGGTGGTGCCGTCGGGGCTGCGGCGGCTGTGGTCCACCAGCGTGAAGGTGCGAACACCTACCGGGAATGGCCCGAAGGTCGACGGATCCGGGGCCTCGCCCGGCCCGGCCGGCTCAAAAGGGAGGGGCTCGTCCGTGGCCGCGGGCTCACAGCCAGCGACGAGCAGGGCGAGCAACAAGCACAGTGAGCGGATCACGTCGGCACCTCGATGTGCGGACCAGCATAGTCCGCCTGACTGCTCTGGGTGATCAAAAAGGCAGCTCGGAGAGGCGCCGGATGGTGCGGATCACGAGCTGGCAGACAATCCGCACGGCTGCTTGCGTCGCTCCGTTGCGCCAAGAATGCAACCAGCGGCTGCTTCCCGCGGCCGACACGTCCTGAAAACCGGCTGACACCTGTTTCGCTGCCTGCTCAGCGCGCCGGAACCACGAAGTACAGGTCGCGCTGCTCGAGCAGGACCACGTGGTCACCCCAGATCTGCAGCATCGCGTGGAAGACCTGGGCTGTGTCCTGGGCGGCGACGCTGCTGTTGTCGCGGGCGACCACACTGAAGCAGACCTGCTTCCCCTGCCCGACGTCCCGGTAGGTGTCGTTGGTCCCGTCGCTAGTGTAGTCGATGATGGTGAACTCGCCCGCGCAGGATGGGCTGGCGCTCGCATCGGCCTCGACCCTGTCGATGAAGGTGGCGACCGCGTCGAGGCCATCGCTCGTGTCGTCGACTGCCTGGGCGGTGATGTCCATGCCGGGTGGCACCAGGGCCTGGAACCCGGCGAGGACCTGCGTTGCCAGTCCGGCGCCATTGTCGGGGATATCGTAGACCAGCGGGCCCGAGCCATCGACGGTATCGGTGGCGTTGGCGAGCGCGGCCAGGTCGGTGTGGGTACTGGCGCCGCCACTGTTGATACCGATGACGCGGGCGTGAATGCTGTTGAGCGCGGTCACGGTCTCGGCGTAGGTCGGTGGCGTCACGCCGGGGATGGCGCCATACGCGTAGTCCGAGGGACCATTGTGAAAGACCGCATCGGTGATCAGCACGATCACCGGCAGCGCACCGCTGCGGAAGTGTGGGTAGCCGATGAGCTGAGCATCGGAGCAGGCGCCGTCCGGGTCATCGGCGACGCCGTAGTAACCGCCGCCGTCGCCACAGCCGGTGGCCACAGCGTGCAGCGCGGGTACGTGGGCCTCCGGAAGATCGTTTCCGCCACGGATGACCAGGGCATCCACGGCTGTCTGCACTGCGGCGGTGGAGCTCGTCAACGGATGTGAAGGGCGAAAGGGCTTGTCCCCGTTGCTGCCGTACGGGGGGTAGGGATAGTCCTCGAACGCCCCGACGCCGCTCCAGACGTTGGCCCCGGGAAAGGCGGCATCGATGTTTGGCAGGATGTTGCTCGTCAGGTTGTCCTTGAGCTGTGCCAGCTCGCCCGCCATCGAAGTGGTGGTGTCGATGAGGAAGTAGGCATCGACGTCGGTGGTCGGGGTGACATGGAACAAGGTGCTGGATGCGGGCAGGCTCGCCGCCAGCTCGGGGACGACGAAGGCGAGCGCACCGCTGGCGACCGGGTTGTCGTCCGGATCCAGCGGGTCCGTCCCGACACCGTACTCGACGAGATCGCTCGCGCCGTCGTCATCGGAGTCGCTGTCGTAGGGATCGGTGAGCAGCGTGGCGTGCTCCACGGCATCCGGAAGTCCGTCGTTGTCACTGTCGCGGTCGAGGAAGTCCGGTACCCCGTCGTGATCACTGTCGCGAGGGGCGGTGCCAAGGTCGGTGTCACCCGCCTCGAAAGCATCGCCCAGGCCGTCGCCATCGGAGTCGTCGTCGAGCCTGTTGGGAATCAGGTCCCCGTCCGGATCGGCGCTGCCCTCCACGGCGTCGGGGATGGTGTCGCCATCGGTGTCGACGCTGCCCGCGTCCTCGGCCGCGGCGTCCTCGCTTCGCGCATCTTCGGCCATGGCGTCAGCACCCGCCGCATCCTCGGCGATCGCCCCATCGGCTCCGTTGCTGTCGGCGGCGCCGGCTTCGGGGGACGCACCATCAGCGAGCAGGCGATCCGCGACCAGCACATCCGGGAGAGCACTATCCGCGAGGCCCACGTCCGCGGCCACGTGGTCGTCACCCGACATCGTATCCGCAGCGAGGCGATCGGAGGATCCGGCATCGGCCACCGCACCGTCCTCGGATGGTTCGTCTGGCTTTTCTTCAGGACAACCGGAGCTGATCAGGAGCAGAGAACACAGGAGGGTTGCGTGGACCTTCTGCATGTCGCCTGTACCCCTCAGGGTTGAATGTGACCTTGGCCAAGGCTCTGCCAGTGAGCCGCCCCCGACCGACAAGGCGCGCGCCGTGGATCGAGGATAGCAGATCGCCGGTTCGCGATCCCCACACGGGGATGGCTTCCCCACCGCGAGGTGCCAGCAACATCTCCGCTGGGCCCAGGACCTGTTCTTGTTTGCCTGACAATCGGGTCCGCGCGGCCCGCCAGCTCAAACGGCGCGTTTTTCAGAGCTCACGGTCTCGGCCAGGGGGGAGAACTTCACTGCTCGTGCCTGACATCTTCTGCATCAGGTAGAGGCCGTCCCCTTCACAGCTCCGACGCCATCTGGACGGCGCTGCTCAGCCTTCAGTCCCGCCAGGTCCTCGGGCATGCGCCCATGAAAATATCGCTCGATGAGATAGCGCGTGAAGGCCGGCCGCAGATAGAAGCCTCGCGGTCCGGTGAGTAGGGCGTCGCCGTCGGCTGGCCGGGACCAGGTGGAAGCCCGACTGCTGCTTGCCTTTGGGCGCACCTGCAGCACCGCGCCGTCGCTGCCACGAATCCGCTCGACGTCACCAGCCAGGATTCGCGCCAAGTGAAACTCCCAATCCGCACGGAGCAGCGCATCCTCCTCTGCTCTGGGCTGCCAGAAGAAGGCCTGCCCCACAACGCGCTCCACCAACGCGAGTTCGCGATCTGACTGAACGGGGACCCACAGCACGTGTCGCAGCTTGGTGAAGACCGTGGAGGTGTTCCACTCGAGGGCGTGCAGATTGTGCAGCGGGACCCTGCTGACGTAGGTCGATTGCAGGGGCTTCCCTTCGTGATTCACGGGCAGCGTCTTGAGTTCAACACCCAGCTGCGTGAAGTCGGGCCGGGCCAGGCTGCTGGCCCCTGCCCCGAGCCAGAGCTCGATCAATTGCCCGACAAAGCCCTTGCCGTGCACCGAGTCGACAGGAACGGCCAGGCCAGCACGCGCGGCGAGTTCGCCAATGCGTCGACCGGCAAGACAACGCACACGATGGCCCAGGACCTCGATGTCTTCGGGGGGCGTGGAGGCAGGATGCAACGGGAAATCGGCCATGACAGGCGGTAGCACAGGTCATGACGCCCCTTCAAGGGAGACGCTAGGCGTTGCGCTGGCGAGCGACCTCGTCCCGCAGCCTCTCCTCCTGGGTCCTCAGCTCGGGCGTGAACGCGTCACCGAAGTCCTCGGCCTCGGAGATGGGCCGCAGCTCGATCTCGGTACCTCCGTCAAAGGGTGCTTGCTTGAGCCACTCGACGGCCTCTTCCATGGTCTCGACCTTCCACAGCCAGAAGCCGGAAACGAGCTCCGAGGTGCCGGTGAAAGGCCCATCGATGAGCGTGCGCTGCTGTCCGGAAAAACGCACTCGCTTGCCCGTTGACGAGGGGCGCAGACCCTCACCGGCCAGCATCACCCCCGCCCTGATCAGCTTCTCGTTGTACGTACCCATCTCTCCAAGCAGGCGCTGGTTCGGCATCACCCCCGCTTCCGAATCCTGGCTTGCCTTGACAATGACCATGACGCGCATCGCGACACCTCTCACTGTGCGGCGTCCTTGCCGTTGGAGGTATGTAGCCAGCGGGCCGAGGATGGCAGATCCGGAGTCCTGATCGAGAACGGGTCCGCGCAAGGCCTGTCAGCTTGAACAAGAGAAAGCCGGACTTCAAGGACCGCGACTGTTCCTGTGATAGGTTCCTGGGGTCCATGCAGGAGCCCGTAAATCATGAAATGCGCGCTGTGCCAGGAGCCCATCGAGGACTACTGTGTCGAGCTGCACCAGCTCAAACTCAACGAACACAAGGCCGCGGACATCTGCGACGCGTGCGCGCGAAAGTTCATCACCTGGCATGGTGAAAAGCTGGCAAAGCTGTTCCCGACCAAGGCGATGAAGCGCATGTACGGCAAGAAGAAGGGATCCTGAGCCGTCCGCGCGGCCCTAGCCCCAGCCCTGCAGCCACTTGTTGTGCGCCACCAGTTCTTTTAGGGTCGTCACGTCGGGATTCGTCACGTAGTAGCTGTACTCCGCTTCCTGCACAACAGTCTCCCACGGGGTGTGCTCGTCGACGTCGTCCGGGTTTAGCTGGGCATAGAGTTGCCTGAACCTGTGGGCGCTGAAGGGCTCCTTGCCGGTACCAAGGGCCGCGGCCCTGGCCTTGCTCAACCTCTCTCCGCGCTGGCGATCGTGCTCGGCCTTTCGCGCAGCGAAGATCAGGTTCCAGTCTTTTTTTTCGGCCATCTGTGTCACCCCGCAAGGCGGCGAAGAGGAGCACTGGCGGGAGCCGGCTGCTCACTCGGCGTTCTGCTCGATGGCCGCTTGTCCGCGCCAGGTTCACCGTTCCATCTGCCCTGTCTGCTAGAATGACACAACGGAGGCGACATGAAATCCTGCGTAATGCTTCATCCGGGCCGTGGTCGACACATGCTGTCCGCAACGGTGCTTCTGGCACTTCTTCCGGCGTCGTCTTGCTACCTCGGTACCGACGAGATCAGCACCTCCACCGTCGTGTGCACGGACGACCAGTTCTGTGCCGATGAGACGAACGGCGAGTACGACCATTGTGGTATGGAAGTCACTCTCGTCTGCTGCGAGAAGGGCTCGATGAAGTGTGGCTGCAAGGACGACGGCACCTGCAACGGCGAGCTGGTCTGCTTCGATGTTCCGCCTGACCTGAACCCCGAAGACAAAGAATCGGATTACTGCTACCCGGACTGGACCGGGTCGATGTCGGGGTGGCAACCCCATTGACCGTGACCGCAGACGGCGGTCGACGGGGGGGGCTCCTTGACCTGTGCGCGGGTATGAAGGTCGGCAGCGAGCGCCGCGAAGATCTAGACCTGCCGCATCAACGTGGCGGACTTCATGGCGCGACGACTGACCGCCGATGCGCTTGGGCACAGTGGAGAGCGCGGATGCCTGTCCTCTACACCATGGGATGATGGTGGGACGGTCGGTTACGGAATCCAGCCCGGCAACGCAGCCGCCTGCTTCACCCACCTCGCCAGCTGCGCCTCGTCGAGCTGGTCGCCCTCGCGGACGTCGAGGTAGCGCACTTGTTCCTGCTTGGATTCGCCAGGGGGGACAGGACGCAGCGACGTGCCGCGAAAGAACGTCACCTTGAGGTACCTGGAAAAGCAATGGAAGCCGAGGAACCAGCCCTGGCCCTCGATTCCGTAAAAAGGCGTGTTCCATTTGACCGCCTTGCACACGCCGGGGACGGTGCGCACGATGAGCGCATCGAGGCGCCGCCCGACGTCGCTTTTCCAGCCTGGCATGGCCGCGATGTAAGCCTGCACGGGAGCGTCGCCATCGCCCTTTGCGATCTGGGGGTTGCCGCCCGCCAGGAGCTTCACCGGCCTGTCCTGTGCTGATGCATTCGTGTCCGCCCTCGAGGTCGTCCCAGGACCCGTACCTTTGGTTGCGGCGGGCTTCCCCTTGACGGCGCGGGAGGTCCGCTTGGCGGCCTTGGACCTGGCCTCGCTGGGTATGCGGCGCATCAGGGTCTCCTGCCAGGCTGGTCACCCATTCTTCTTCTTCTTGCCTTCGAGATTGAGCGCCACGGCCTCGCGGATCAGCTTCTTCAGGGCGGCCTCGTTGATCGGGTCGCCCTCGCGGATGTCGATGGCGCGCCTGACTTTTCCTTCGAGACTCGAGTTGAACAGTCCAGCGGGATCCGTCAGCGAAGCCCCTTTGGCGAAGGTCATCTTGACGACGCTGTTGTAAGTTTCTCCTGTGCAGACCATGCCGTCATGGGACCAGGTGGGCGTCCCCCTCCACTTCCACTCCTCGACGATCTCCGGGTCTACCTGCTTGACGAGCTGGCGTACCCTGGCGAGCGTCTCCCCGCGCCAGTCCCCCAGCTCCTTGATTCTCTCATCGATCCGTGTGGCGGCAGAGTCCTCGTGAGGGATGTTCTTGTTCATGGTCTCGCCCCGTTGCTGCAGCATGGACCTCTCATCGTCGTGTCCCCTGTGTTACCCGCAAAAGTTGTCGTTCTCCACGATGGCTCTCTCAATTCGCGTCGTCGGCATGTTCATCCATCGTTGAGCCGCCAGGACGATGGGCTTCTTGCCCTTCCAATCGACGGGGTCACCAGCAGCCGCTATGTAGCGCGCGCCCTCGTTGCCGACCGGGTTGACAGAATCGTCGCCTGGCACGTCCTGGGGTCGCCAGCGAATCGCAGTCGGTCCGAGGCACAACCGCTTGCGTCGGATGATGCGGGCGCACAGTCCACCCTGAAGCCCAGGCCGATCGATTCTCGTGCTGGGTGTATCGAAAAAGAAGCCCCCGACGCAGCAAGCGCGGGCGACAGCCGAACTTTCGTCGAGATCCAGCCCCAAGCGGCAGCCGAATTTTTGACTTCGATCCTCGAGCTGCTATCTCAGGCTCGTCGCCAGCTGGCTACACCTGGCGCCGGGGAGCTCCACATGTCGCAGTCCACCGTGTTCTGGAGTCGCTACCATCAATGGGTCGCCAGCCTGGCCGCGGTGGCCCTGCTGGTCTCACTGGGAAGCGATTGGCTGCGCGGCGATGGCGGCGCCGGCTTCACCGCCGTGCAGACCGCGCAACTTTTCATGGGACCGTTCTCGTGGCTGCTGCTGCCCCTGCTGGTCGTGGGCTTGCTGTGGCTGTTGCTGCCCCTGCACGCCATGCGGCGCCTCACCAGCTGGTCCTCCATCTGCGCCCTGCCAGCCTGGTTGGGCATCGCGGCCACGATGGGAGTGGGCGTGCAGCACCTGACCCCGGCCTGGGGTTTTGCGCTGGCGGGCCTGGCCGCCGGTGTGCTCACGGCCGCCGCCGCCACCGAATTGTGGGCAGGCGGAGTGATCCCGAACCGTCCCGCCGAGGACGCGCGTTAGCCAGCTGTGGCTGTGAGGGCGCTCGCCCCCCTGCCCCGCCCTTAACGAACCCGGCAGCGCGAGGCGTGGCACTTTGTTCGTGCAGCGTCCGTCACTTCAAGATCCGCTCGGCCTCGCGCCTGGCCTTTCGCAGGTCGCCCAGGCTGTCGCCCTGGCGCAACCGATCCGCGCTCTCCCACAGCCCCCGGCGCTGCTTCATCAGGAGCTGTCGCTGCACGGCGGCATCGACCTGATCCTCGGGGATTCGCCCGTCGCGCACCGCGTTCACCACCGCGGCGTGCAGTGCGGGCACCACGTTCGGGTTCGACACCATCAGCAGGTCGGTGCCCGCCAGCACCGCCAGGATCGCGGCTTCGGCCGGGTCGAACTTCTCCACCACCGCCCCCATCAGCAGGTCGTCCGAGCAGACCAGACCCGTGAAGCCGAGCTGCCCGCGCAGCAGTCCCTGCACCACGACCGGCGACAGGGCCACCGGGCGATCCGCGTCGAGGGCCGAGATCTCGACGTGGCTGACCATGATCGCGTCCACCCCGGCAGCAATGGCAGCGCGAAACGGCGGCAGCAGCTGCGCCTCGATGGCGTCGTTGTCGAGGGACAGCGTGGGCATGGCCCGGTGCGGATCGACCTCCGAGCCGGCGTTGCCCGGGAAGTGCTTTGCCGTGGCCAGCACCCCGGCGCGCTGGGTACCAGCGATGAAGGCCGCAGCCTTGGGGGCGGCTGCTGTGGCCGAGGTCGCGAAGCCGCGATCACCAATCACGTCGGTCTCGCCGGCCGAGGCCTCGACCACCGGCGCCAGGTTCATGTTGACGCCAACGGCCAGCAGCTGACGGGCCACCGCGTGGGCTAGCGCATCGAGCTGGTCGTTGGGGAGCGCGCCCAGGATCCGCGGCGCGGGCAGGCGCGTGAATCCCCGCTGTAGCCTCTGCACCCGGCCGCCTTCCTGGTCGACAGCAATCAGGTAGGGCACGCCGGCGCCTGTGGTGCGGGCGATCTCCTGCAACGAGGCGTCGAGGGCCGCGACCTTGGCCGGGCCGCCGCGAAGGTTGTAGGAGAACAGGATGATGCCGCCCACCGGCACCTGGCGGAGCACTTCGGCCGAGCTCGGCCGCGGCACATCACGGCCGACCACGCTGATCAGGAAGAGCTGGCCAACCTTCTGCTCGAGACTCATCGCGGCCAGCAGCGCGGCTGTGGGCTTGTCCGCTGCCAGCGCATCGGGTGCAGGCACTGCGGGCGCGGACACCGCAAAACCAGACATCGCAGGTGCGGACGTCGCGGCGTCGGACGGCGCGGGCTCGGACGGCGCGGGGACGGCGGGCGCAGGCATGCTGGCGGGCTGGGTGCTGGCGGCGCCAATCAGCACCGGCCAGCACAGGAGCGGCACCATTCGTGTCAACGTTCTCACGGCGCCAGGCTAGCAACCGCAGCGATGACCTGTCCATGTCCCCGGTGACAGCGATGCTCCGTCCGCGGGGCCCCGGGAAAAGGTGGCTAAGAGCGCGCACCTTACCCTCCCGGCCGTCCCGCCAGAAAAGAGCCTCGGCGGGACAAGCACGCTCCACCCGCTTCAGAAGACGGCGCTCCGGTTTCTATTTTGGGGTCACGGACAGGTCTATCAGCAGAGAATAATCATCCTTGAACCTGACTGGATATTGTTTTTCCAGCTCACCGATCAGGTCTCGAAATCGACAATTGTTTTCGGCCAGAACGCGAGTTCTATCGTTGTAGGGAGTGCCGCGGTAGTGCAATCTCTTGGCAATTGTCTTCATGCCTCGCCCGTATTTCGCTTCATCCGAGTACGAGTACAATAAATAGTCTATGTGTTGCTGGCGCAGGTAGCTCGCGAGTTCTTCTGCTGTCCCCTTGAGCGGCATGCCAGGAGGAGGGCTCGCGCTGCCCGCGTGATCCACAACCACGATGACGTTGCGCTTGAAATCTAGCAAATATGGGTGTGATAAAACAGCCATGATGGTGGCTCCTGCCGGAGTCGCCTGTTGTCCTCTTCGTACGGTTTCGGGCTGCACTTCAAACGCCGCGCTGTTTTTCGTGATCTTCTTGATCGAATCGACTCTTTTTTCCATGACCGATGGGATATCTGGCCACAGCAGCCCGGTATAAAACGCGAGCGATACCCAACCCATCCAGGCACCAAAAGGTCGACGACACGCCATCGTCTCGACGACCAGGTACGTCACAACGGCAAAGATCATGGGGTAAGTATAACGAGGGATGTTGAGCGTAAGAAAAGACAGCAGCAAGGAACCAAGGACACCAGCGACAAAGGCTATGACCGCAACGGGGTTCACCGACAGACTGCGTCTTTTGAAGAATATGAGTAACAGCAGAAGCATGCCAGTCAGGGTGAAAGGCTGAGCCAAGACATCGACAAGTGCCTTTTTTGTGTAGCTCCAGCTGATATCCTGAGCCCTTATCGAAAGCGCCGCAGCTCCTTGTTGCCAACTCGTTTGCGTTCCGTGGCCAAGGAGTGGAAACAGCAGGGTGTCGCTGCTTTGATACATCGCCAGCATCCAGGGCAGGAGCAGCAATAATCCGACACCGGCCACCCTGAGGCCACAATGGATTCGCTGCAAAAAAGGCAGGCGCTTGTCTAAAAAAAATACTGCGATCGCCAGGATCCCAAGTCCTTCAATGACCGTGGTCTTGAGAGAACAAAGCGCGGCCACAACGATACCTGTCTTGACAACTTCGATCGTCTTTTGGTGCAGCTTCGGTGTCGAGAACCGGCACAAGAAAAGGTAATACAATGCCAAGGACGTGATCAAACTGGTCAGGTTTGTTGCTGGCGGCTGATGCAGGTGCCAGAGCATGAGCACCAACACCAGGGCAATATTGGGCACTTTGCGTCGATATCCATGGTTCATCACAAGCAGGACAAAAACCATCCAGCCGACGGTCGCATCCATCGTGCGCAGCTGTGTCGCGGGAACAAGGGTCAACATGATGGCGTTGAGAAAATCCTGTCCACCAAGAACGCCGAGACGACGTTCATTGAACGGGTCGTCACCCATGTGTCCCGTGGCCAGCATCCGGTGCGGAAAGACAAGATAACCCTGACAGTCGTCATGAGGATTCAGGACGGGAAGAGTGCCGTACAGCATGCTCAATACAAGCAATGGCCCGAGAAGAAGGAACGCATATTTTCGCCTGCACAAGAACAGCGCGAAATATTTTTTGAGTTTTTTTCTTTTACGGACCAGAAAATAAATCCAGGTACCCAGGCCCGATAGCAGGAGAATCCAGATGCCAAGGACCGATATCAGGTGCACAAAATTGAGTATCCCTCCGATGACACAGGCCAGCGCCATGCCAAATGCAGCTGCCGATGCGAAATCGTCACGCGCTGTGTGCAGCGAGACAAGGTGCCCCAGCCCGACGAAGGACAGGTAGACCAAAATGCTCGCGAGTCCGGCCCACACCAGTAACATGTCGTTCCACCAGGAAAGAACGAAAGGCCTCGGGTGTGTCCGTATCTACCAGAATTTCAAGTGCGTTGACCAAAATTTTCAATCAAACAAACTGGTGAGAGGTGGTCTCATCAGGTCAGCTTGTCTTGGTACATGTTTGGGGGGTACCTGTTCTTGGAGTCCTGTGGATGCTGGATGGGGTGTTTCAGAGCCCGACCTTTGTCTAGAATAATAGCGTGGCCGGCGCGGAGAACACTCGATGAGTCAGCTCCATTACATGTTCCACACCCTGTTTGACGTCGCCAGACAAGAGGGCACGGTGTTGCTGGGGCAGGTCCAGAAGGTCGAGCCACAGTCGCGCACCCTCGCGATCCGCGTCACCCGGCGCTGGCCCGCCAAACAGGAATCAAGCGCGATCTACCCCGACGGCTCTCCGACCAGGGCAAAGGTCGGCACGGTCTTCGAAAGCCAGCTGTACGGCGGTGTGGAGTGGACCGACCCCGACGAGTCGCCGATAGAGATGCGTCTGGCGGGATATGCCACCGCTTCGGACTTCGCCATCGGCAACGACGTCCTGCTGGTAGCGAGCATGACCGTCGACGCCATGGCAGCCACCACGCGCAATATTCAGTTGGTGGAGATGGCCTTCGACGCCGACAAGCTCAGAGCCTATCTCGAGTCGGCATCGAGTCCGCAGCTCATCGCGGATCTGAGTTGCCCGCACATGCAGAAGGCAGCCCTCCAATTCCTGGAGCGCTCAGGTCGGCTCACCGCTGGTGACGTGCTCGCGGCTTTTGACGGCACCGAGCTCCGGACTCTGATCGAGGACCTGTACGAAGCCTGGAGCTATCCGCAACAGGCCAGGTTCATGACCCAGGCTCTGAAGTATTTTGAGACCAGTGCCCGACGTCCCTGGGGTGATCGATTGGCTCTGATCTGCAAGAAGGCTTGCGACATGGTGTGGGACTGCCAGGGGCATCGGGACAAGAAGACGTGGGAGGCCCTCGGCGCTCTGTGCGCACTGCTCGATCCCAGACACAAGGAAGAAGCCGACGCCATGTACTCGATGGACTTCCGGATGCGGAAGCTGGCGGAAGACGATGCGCGCACGCTTCCCCTGTCGACCTTCAACGCCCTGACTGCCAGCTACCTCTTGTTCGAATACAGTGACACCGGCAGCTTCGCCTACTACCTCAGCCCGCAGCTGAAGACCATGACGCCCGCGGACAGAGCGGCGTTCCTCGAGCTTCTCAGCGCCGAGATCGAACGCGAGAAAAAAGACCCTCGCCCCCGTCTGCGAAAATTGGACAAGGAGCTCTACGAGGTTCTGACTGAGGCGTTCAGGGGGCTGAGCAGCCCCGAGGTGAATGCGAGCCTGGCCACGATCGCAGGGCAGCTTGGCACGCGTTCCTAGCGCGCCCCCACAGCCGCGAACAAGCCCCAAAGCAGGTGCCCGTAGAGTCCTGCTGCGACCTCTGGTTTGGGGTCAGCGGCCCAGCTGGCTGTTATGGCCGGGGGGGGAATTCGTGCCGCATCTGTCAAGGCCTGTGGGCCCGCGGGCTCGGTCAAATACCCTGGAGGATGTGCCTCGTGAGCGCGGTGGGCAGCATGAGAGGGTCGCCAGGTGTCTCGGTTGGGGTCGCCGGGTGACCCCTCGTGGTCTGCCATCGGCCACATGGTGCGCTCCCCTTCCTTGCTGCAATGGCCTGTGCTGTGAAGCTGGAGGGACAGAGCCGACGCGGTCCCCCCCCCTCGTCACCCCGAGAGAACCAGGGGTCATCGGCGTTTCCAAATTTCGAACCAGCGGAGATAATCTATGCCTCACCCACACGCGTTGGCCGCGTGCCGGCAAGCGAAGGGATCTCGAACATGAGTCAGGCCACGTTCTCCAGGGGGATGGTGATGGTGCTGGCGTTTGCGCTGAGCTCCTGCGCTCACCAGACCACGATCCGGGTCAAGCAGAAGGGTGCCGAGATCCAGGTCGACGGAAAGGCCCTGGGTCAGGACGAGGTGGTCGCCGAACTCGAGCAGGGCCTGGGCGGCGAGCACTCCATCGTGGTCACGCATCCGCAGCACGGTGAGATGGCCCTGACCGTGCCCCGCGAGCACATCAACCAGGGCAACCTCTGGGGCGGCATTGGCGGCTGCGTGGGAGGTGGTCTGGTGGGCAGCGGCGGCATGCTGGGGCTCGCGGCGCTGTCTGCGCTGCCGGCGGCCCTGGGCATCCCCTGTGGCCTCCCCTTCACGGGTCTGTGCGCCTGCGCGTCGCCGGTCGTGGGCGTGTGCACGGGCCTGCCCTTCTTGACCTTGCTGTTGTGGATGAACCAGGGCCCTGACGAGATCGACATCGACATGGTCACCAAGGAGGTCGTGGCCACGCCTGTGACCGCGATCGTGGTGCCCGGGGCCGAGGACGAGGAGGTGGAATCGTCCGCTGGCGGCGCGAACGAGCCGCTCAAGGCCGAGCCGGGCCAGGAGCTGATGACGGTCGACGCCAACCTCCAGCGCGGTGCCGAATCTGTGGGTGGCAAGCTGACGGTGACCAGCACCGAGCTGATCTTCCGGTCACACGATTTCAACGTGCAAAAGGGCGAGACCCGGATCGCGCTGGCCGACGTCCGCACGACCGAGAAGTTCGGCCTCATCCCCAACGGCCTGAAGGTGATCACGCACAGCGGCAAAAAGTACGAGTTCCGCGTCAACGACCGCGACAAGATCATCGCGCTGATCAACAAGCACAAGTAGCTGCGCCACAGATGCGCCCACAGTGCGGGGTGCCAGGCACCTGTCGGGGTTCTCATTTATCAGTTTCTAGCTCCCGGCTGGGGCGCTGCGGGCCCGAGAGACTCCGGCAGAGGCGTCGGATACCCGAGCACCCTTTTCAACAGGAATGCTGCAACCACGAAGAAACACACCCCCTGGACACTCCTGCCGATGGCCGGCGATGAAGTGAGGACGGAGGCCGTCATGACGCCGCCATGCTCGGTGAAGACCCAGGGCGCTTATTTTCAGTGAGACCCGCGCCCGGTTTTGGGTCACATTCTGCGAGATTGAAGAGATCCAGCCGTCGCCATCGAGAACGAAGAGGCGGGGTCCTGGAGGACCCTTGCCGCACTGTGCCGAACCTGTCCCTCGCTGATCTGGGGCATGGCATGCAGGTGGCACCACAGCCCAAAACGACACAGGCC
The DNA here is from genome assembly GCA_043821645.1 of Pseudomonadota bacterium. Lineage (GTDB taxonomy): Bacteria > Myxococcota > JACRCW01 > JAFGSX01 > JAFGSX01 > JBDRCO01. The sequence goes on from JBDRCO010000113.1 coordinate 88,092, forward strand.
GCGTCAGCAACTACCGACGCGGCCTGCTCTTTTTCGTTGGGCGATACTGGGTTTGAACCAGTGGCTTCCACCGTGTGAAGATGGCACTCTACCGCTGAGTTAATCGCCCTCTGAATACCTCATCCGTGCAAGCACGGGGGCTGTGTTTAACAGCCCTGCACCCATCCTGGCAAGCAAGATCAAGCAGGCCAGATATCACACCCTGACCATGTCATCCGAGGTCGCCGGAGCCGTCCCGAGCAGCTCCACATTGGTCGCGGCGCGAGCGTCGGACAGCGCGAGGACCTTCTCGAGGATCTGCGGGTAGGTCACGATGACCTCGTTGAAGCTCTTGGCCGGCAGGCGGAGCACGATACAGGTCCCTTGGGTGGTGATGGACGCGGACACGGGCGAGCGCTCGAGCAGGGACATCTCGCCGAACACATCCCCCGCACCGAGCTCGGCCAGCACCACACGCCGGCCGTCGAGGTGGCGCGACACCTCGCAGCGTCCGCTGAGGAGAACGTACAGACCATCGCCCTTTTGACCCTCGCTCAGGATCTCGGTGCCGGGGGCGATCTCGCGGCTTTTGAACTTCTCGATGAGCTGCTTGCGCTGCTCGCGACCAAAGGGGGCGAACACGGGCGAGGTGCTCAGCAGGTTGGCGAGCAAGCGCTGCTTGTGAAAGCGCGCCATCACCTGCTTCACGCTCGGGTGCTCCGCGATCACCGCCTGCAGGGTATCGCGGGAGAGCTCGAGGAGTTCGACCGCCCCATCGCCGATGACGCTGGCCGCTCGCCGGCCGTCACCGAGCAGGGCCATCTCACCAAAGAACGAACCCTCGCCGAGCCGGGCCAGCTCGATCTCGCTCCCGCCATCGCCGTCGTGAACGACCCGCACCGCCCCCGAGGCAATGATGAAGCAGGCGTCACCCACCTCGCCCTGGCGCACCACGATCTCGCCGGGCTCGAGATGGCGGAGCGCCAGCCGCTCGAGCAGGCCCACGAACGCAGCCTTGGACAGGTCGGAGAACAGAGGGATGGGCGGCAGCTCGGCCAGATCCACCGTCTGCGGCTCGGGCGGAGGCATGGGTGCGCCGGTCACCAGCTCGAGCTCGATCTCCTCACCCTCGATGACGTCGTCGGCGAAGGAAATGGCGTCGTCGCCCGGCGTGGCAGCGGCGGACGCTGGCGCTGCCACCGTGGGCAAGGGTTCGAGGTCGAGTTCGATGGCCCCATCATCGGTCCTGGATGCCGGGGTGACACCGCCAAAACCCATGTCGATGCCGATGCCGGCCATGGCCGTACTGGCGTCGACGGTGGGACCGCTGTCCTCGAGTGTGCCCTGCACGGCGGGGAGGGGCTCGACACTGGGATCGACGTTGCGAGCACCGGCAAAGGCCGCGATGGCCGCGGAGGAAACACCGCGCAGAGCGCTCGTCGTGGTCCTGGGCAGGGTCCCGGTGATCGCCGCCGCCATGGTCGCGGGAATCTCGGCCTGGGTCGAGGTGCCCCGCTTGCGGCCGTAGAGTTCGGCGAGGATGCGCTGGGTCTCGGTGTGATCCTTGTCGATCTGCAAGATCACCTTGCACACGGCGATGGCTTTGAGCAGCAGACCATCGGCGGCGTAGGCCCCGGCGACGGCCTGGTAGGCCTCGATGGCCTTGGCGTTGTGGCCGAGCTTGCGGTACAGGTCGCCACAGCGCTGCCTCGACGGCAGGTCCTGGGGCTCCAGCCGCACCACCTCGGCGAGGTACTCCAGCGCCTTCTCGACGCGACCCTTGGCCATCATCTGTGCCGCCGCGTCTTTGAGCTTGCGAACCTTGTCTGCCATGTCGTTGTTCTTTCGCTGGGCGCGTGAAGCCCTGCCCGCCGGCAGCACCCTCCTTGGGGTATGCCGGCAACCCACCCCGCGTCGAGGGGCTTCCGTCGTGGCCGTGCAACCCTGCGTTGCCAGCCTCGGTCGCTTGAGGGTAGGATGCCGCCCTCATTGATAGGAAAACGCGTGACGACCTCGAAGACCACCTTTTTTTTCTTTTTGGCGACGCTGCTGCTCGGTGCCTGCGCGCGGGAGTACATCGGCGACGATCCTCCCCTCGATCGCCTGCACTTCCCCATCGGCATCGCGGTGAGTCCGACCGAGCGCACGGCGCTGGTTGTCAGCTCGAATTTTGACCTTGGCTTCAACCGCGGCGCGGTGCTCAGCATCGACCTCGGAGCGGTGGATGCCCGGCTGGACGCCGCCACGGCCCCACTCGCGGATGCCATCACCGACGTGTTCTCGGGCGCTGCCTTCTTGCCGTCGTTTGCTGGCCAGGTGCGCTTTGACGACAGCGGTCGACACGCCTTCGTCCCCAACCGCGCCGAGGCCAGCCTGCTCGAACTGGAGCTCGGCACTCCTCAGCAAGCACGAGCCTTGAGCTGCGGTGATCGCGGTGAGGTGCCCCAGGACTGCACCGCCGGCGACCACGTGCTGCAGCTCACCGCCGCCGACCCCTATGCGATCGAGGTGCAAAGCCGCAGCGACGGCGCGCGCATCTACGTGGGGGGGCTCGACGGTGGCGAGGTCAACGGGGTGGACGCCGACTTCACCGTCAGCGGCGAGCGTCGCCTCACCCTGCCTGTGGTGGTGGACAGCGAGCTGCAGCGGGCCAGCGGTCTGGCGCGGCTCCCGGCGTCGGGCCTGGCCCCCGAGTACCTGCTCATCGCCGGGGAACTGCGCCCAGCGAGCTCAGATCCTCGCCCCGCGGGCGCCTACCTGCGCCTGTTCTCCACCGGCCTGGCGTCGTCCCAGAATCTCGGCGCGGTTCCTCTGGTGAGCGCGAACCAGGCTGCGGATGCACGAGGTGTGGTCGTCACTGCGGATGGCACGCGGGCCTTCGTGCTTCAGCGCGGTCCGGATTCCGTGGCCGCGGTGGATCTGACCCCGGGTGTCGGTGGGCTCCCCAGGTTCAGGACCGTGGCCGTGCAGAGCGTTGGCCGCAAACCCGTGGCCATCGCGCTCGATGCCAGCGCCCCGGGCGCGGCCCAGATCCTCGTCGCCTGCTTCGAGGAGAAGAGTCTGTATGCCCTCGATGCCAGGACCTTGCAGATCGTCGCGGTGATCCCGGATCTCGATGGCAGCCCTGCGGACCTCGCGGTGGACGGCGCCAGCGCACGCGCCTACGTGACGCTTTTCGACCGCGACGTGGTCGCCGTGATCTCCCTGGACAGGCCCGAGCACCCTGGCCTCACCGTGCAGGCCTGGCTCGGAACGCCCCGCCCGACGCCCGATCCCAGCTGGACCCTGGACAACCTGTCGCCGCTGTAGCCCCGCGGTGAGGACGGTCTCGAGGATGAGAGAGATGAGCATGCGCGTGGCGAACCCGATTCGAAGTGAGCGCCACGTGCGGCTCGCCGCGGCCCTTGGCCTGATGCTATTTGTGGGTGGATCCTTCTGCCCTGAAGCCCAGCAGGCGGGGAGCGGAAACCTGGACCGGCCACAGGGCGTCGCGGTTTTTTCCGTCGACAATGCCCCCTACGCCTTGCTGCCCATGCCCCAGCAGCACCACCTGCGCGTGTTCAGCTTGACCTCCCGCATCTTCGTGCCGGCGCCCAACCTGTATTTCCCGCTGTCCGTGCCCGTGGGACCCTACAGCGCGCGCATGGCCGTCGACGCGGCACACCGCCTGGCCTGGGTGCTGGACAGCGCCGATGGGTCGCTGCGTGCCCTGAGCCTGGGTGTGGCCGCAGACCCAGCCGCCTTCGCCCGAGTGGGGCAGGCCATCCCCGTCGGCCTGGCGCCCTCGGGTGTGGCCGTGGACCCCCTGGCTGCGAAGCCACGGCTGTGGGTGAGCAGTGCGCGCACCGCGGAGGTGCTCGAGCTGACCACCGATGACGCAGCGCGCGCCGTGGAGCTGGTGACCAGCTGGCCGGTGGGTGTGCAACCCTCGGACCTGGGCTACGACGCGAGCTCGAGCCAGCTCGTGATTGCGGATGCGGCGAGTTCTGCCGTGACCCTGCTACAGCCGGAGACCGGGGCCGTGCGCGCGATCGAGGTGGGCGGCGCCACGGCCCGGGTCAAGCTGGGCCACGCCTACCTGGCGGCGGAGGCTCCGGATGCCACCGTGGCGCTGGTGCTGCGTCTGGATGCACCCGAGATCGCACTGCTGCGCCCGGACCAGGACCCGCCGCTGTGGGCCCGCGTCGAACTCCCCGATATCCCGGTCGACGCCGAGTTCTTTGGATCGTCCAGCGCCGGCGATGCCAGCTGTGCGGGCCTCGATCGCACCGAGGCCTGTGGCGCAGCGGCCATCCTGACGCAGAAGGGGCTGATCTATTACATCGAACTCGACGCGGTGGATGCCGCAGGGCGTCTGGTACCGCGCCTGATCGACGAGGACGTGGATCTCCCGGACCTGTCCGCAGATCCCAACCTCGAACCCTCGCTGTACGACCCCGCGAGCGACGCCCCCGATGCGCTGGCGAGGCGGCCCATCGTCACCACCGCCGTCGTCGAAGACGCGGGGACGCCGCCGCTGGTCCAGCAGTCCGGCACTGCGACCCTGCTGTTCACCTACCAGGGTATCCTGGCGCCTGTGCGCGATCGTCTGGGCCGCTACGAGCCGGATCTCGAACGTCTGGTGGACGTCGATGCCGAGCAGCGCGGAGTGGACCTGGCAAGCGTCCACGTCCGAGTGGGCGACCTGGTCGAGATCGCGGAGCAGTCGGGCTGCCCGACGATGCTGCGCCTCCCCGTGGTGCAGGTCAGCGGCGCGGCACTGGTCGTGGCACCTGCGGGAGGTGATCCGGATTGCCTGCGGCGAAGCGGCGGCGTCCGCTTCAGCGTGCGCGCCGGTGCCTCGTTCACCGTGGCCAGCGCCCGCGAGGACGCAGCGCAGAGCATCCTCGGCCGGGTGGACCCCGAGGAGGCCTACAACGCCCGGGTGGTCACCCTCACGCTGTCCCTGGCCGCTGCCGGCGCCCCCGCGACCAGCGCGGTGATCGCAGTACCGGTGCGCGACAACTTCTCACCGCGCGCCGTGGACCTGGGGCTGAGCGGTACGCTGCCCACGGGTCTGGCGCTGTCCATGGTCGGCCCCAGCGAGGCGCGCGTGCCACGGCTGCTGGTCACGGCGGCCGGTGGTTCCTCGCTGTTCCTGCTCGCGCCTGGTATCCAGGGTTACGTCGGCCAGGACATCCTGGCCACCGGTGCCGAACGCTTCGAGTAGCGCGCTCCACACTCCCGACCGCCTTCTGCACCCGCAGCGCAGCCTCATCCCAGATCGTGGTGAGGGATCCTGTTGTGGGGGGGCCCAGGCGACACGTTTTTAGGCTCGCGGGGACACGACGCGTCGGAGGTGAAGGCGAGGCCCCACAGACGGGTCAAGTGCGCAGGATTCCGCCTCAGATCGTCTCGGTGAAGTGGACGGCTCCCTTGCTCAGCATGTCCTTGAACAGCCAGTCGATGAGAAGTGGACTGACCACACCCTCGGCCAGGATCTCGCGCGGTGGTCGCCCTGCACGCACCTGGGCCAGCGCCGGCTGCAGGGCGTCAGGGCACACCTTCTCGTAGAAGCGAAGCACAGCTTCGTTGGGGACCAGGGCCTGGGTCCCGGTCACCAGGTTGTCCCGCACCGAGGCCTCCTCGTGGGTGGCGCGCCGCGCAATCTCATCGATGACCTCGACGGCAGGTCGGCGCATGGACCACAATTCGGGCTCCTCGTCGGCCTCGAACACCCAGCAACCGCCCTGGGCACCCACCAGCGATCGCAGCGCTTCCTCGTCGGCAATGCAGGTCGAACCGATGACGGCACTGGCACTGGCCAGGATCCCCGCCGAGAACCAGAGATGGAAGCGCGCCCAGCGATCCTCGACGGTGAGCTTGCCCGTGGCATTGCGTGCCGCCAACACCCGCATCATGGTCTGGGGCCCGAGTCGCCCGAAGTGACCCCGCAGGGAGACCCCCGGCCCGATGCAGGCGCGCAGGATCTGGAGTGGTCGCGCCAGCTCGGTGAGCACCTCGACCACCTGCTCGCGGCGCACCCCCTTGGGCAGGTAGGCATCCGCCCCGGCCCCGAGCGCGGAGAGCTGATCGAGAAAGTCGTGGTGACAGCTCAGCAGGGCAAAGGGTGTCTCGCGCAGGCGGTGATCTGTGCGGATGGCCGCCAGCAGCCCCCAGCCGTCGAGCCGCGGCATCATGATGTCGCTGAGGATGAGATCGGGCCGATCGCGCAGGATGTGCCCCAGGGCGTCCCTGCCGTCGACGGCAGCGGTGACCACGAAACCATGGTGCTCGAGTGTCTTCTGGAACAGCGTGCGCAGGGCCTCATCGTCGTCGGCAAAAACGACCCGCAGGGGAGCCAGGACGTCCTTCGCGGACGCCGGGATCTCGGTCAGGGCGGCCCCGGATATGGAGAAGATCTCGGTGGCAGAATCGGGCTGGGCGGGTGCGACGACGGTGGCTGCGTGGGGGTTGTCCAGCGTGCTCCAGCGCAAGCTCACGTCACCCCGCAGGCCGGCAACCAGGGCGGCCGCGGCATCCTCCCCGCGCAGCGCTCCACACTCTGCATCGATGACCCGCCCCTCCCGGAGAAGGACCTGGCCGCCACCCTCCTCGGCCTCGACGTGCAGCAGACCGGAGGCACCGGCCCGCCGGAGGTGCGCCAGGCCGCGGCGGGCGGCGTCGGCAGAGCTCATCCGGAGATCGCGCAGCTGGATGTCCTGCTCCACTGCCTTGACCATGTCGACCAGCGCGGTGAGGCCCTCATGGAAGGTGACCATTCCATACACGGGGCCCCGGATCATCGCCACCAGGTCACCCAGCGATCCCTCGCGCGTCACCAGGACGGCCGGCGTGCGGCTCCGGGTGGTGCCAAGGGCCTTCGTGAAGCGCGCGAGCTGCTCCAGGTCGCCGATGGCAATCACGGCGTCCGCGGTCTCGGGGAGCGAGGAGATTCGCGCCAGGGAATCGTCCAGACACACTTCGACCGCGCGCTCGGAGAGCGTTCGCACGAGAGATCCACGTCGAGATGGCTCGTCATCCAGCAGCGCATAGCGCATGAGCGCCCCCGTCGGGGAGGGTTCGCTGCCCATCCACCGGTTCGCGCCCACTGTAAACAGGGGCCCCGAACATCGCAACCACCCCGCCACTTGGGGGGCTCCCCACGCGCGCAGCGCAGGCCTGCTGTTTCCTGTTGAGCCGAAAAGTTGCGCACGATTCAGAAAGTCGCCATGATGGCCCAGACGCGAGGGTGGTACGTCGCCACCGTCGATTTTCAAGGGACTTTGCGCGCCGGTGGGCGCGCCGTGCGAGTGACCCACATGTTTACCGTGGTGCTCACAGAAAAGGGCGGCTCCAGCCGGACCATGGAGTTCGACAAGCCCGAGGTCACCATCGGGCGTGTCCAGGGCAACGACATCATTCTGCCCAAGGGCAACATCTCCAAGCGCCACTCGCGCATCGTTCTCAAGGACGCCAAGTTCATCATCGTCGATCTCAAGAGCACCAACGGCACGTACGTCAACGGCCGCAAGATCACCAGCCCACACATCCTCAAGGACAACGACAAGGTCTACATCGGCGACTTCACGCTCACCATCGAGCCCGCCGGTGGCCGCGCCGATGCACCGCCACCGCCGCCACCGCCACCGCCGCCGCCCCGCACCGCCAAGCCACCTCCTCCGACGCCGCGCAAGAAAGCCGAGCCCGAGGATGATGATCTCGGCGAGTATCTGGCACCCGAGGCTGATTTCAGCAGCGACAGCGTGGACTTTGTCGATGAGTTCGACGCCGAGCCCGGGCTCGACGACGGAGACAAGCTCGACGAGTTTGACCCCGAGTTCGAGGACCCCGCGCCGCCTCCGCCTCCGCCTCCGCCTCCCAGTGCCCAGCCACGGGTTGCGGTCAAGAAGGCCCCCCGCGCACGTCCCGCGCCGCCTCCCCGAGGCGGTGTCCGCGGCGCTCCCGTCGCCCGACCTGCGCATGCCGCGTCCCCGGCAGCACGTGCCCAGGCTGCGGTGTTCGAGGTCCTGGTCCAGAACCCGACCTGGGAGGATGTCGCTGCCAGCCCTCAATCTGCTCAAGAAGCCGTGCGCAGGGCCATCTCCGAAGCCCAGGCCTCCTTCCCGGCAGGTGCGAGCCCCGATGCGGTGAGCGCTGCGGTGCTGGCCGAGCTCACAGGTCTGGGTCCGCTTGACGATCTGCTGGCCGATGCCAGCGTGAGCCAGATCTTTGCCAATGCCCCGCACTGCCTGTTCGTCGAACGCAACGGCGAGATCGAGGCCACGGACGCGGTGTTCTCCTCCGACGACTCCATGAGCTTCGTCATCCGCAAGCTTCTTGCGACGGCACGCAGCCAGGTCGGTGAGGGCCTGCTGCATGACGTCCGACTCACCGACGGCACCCATCTGTGCGCCATGCTGCCCCCGGTGGGGGCTGCGGGACCGGTGCTCACCCTGCGCAAGGTGAGCCAGCACACCGTGACCCTGGACAAGCTGGTCGACAATTCGGTGCTCAGCGCGCGCATGGCGGAGTTCCTGCAAACCTGCGTCGAGCAGCGCAAGAACATCCTCATCTCATCGAACAACAGCGCGGATGGGCTGGCCCTGCTCCGCGCCATCGCCAACATGCTGCCGCAGGATGAGCGACTGATCTGCATCGAGGAAGTGGCCCAGCTCAACCTGCCGCAACCCAACGTCGTCAGCCTCGAAGCCGCCCCCGCGGTGGGTATCGGCGGTGTGACACTTCGTGATCTGGCTCGCAGCGCCATCCGGCTGGCTCCGGACAGGCTGATCGTCGGCGACTGCCGCGGCGCCGAGGCCCTGGATTTGTTGCAGATCTTCGGGGGGGCGGTCGACGGCAGCGTGCTGCTGGTGCACGGCCACGGTGTCCGCGATGCCATGACCCGCATCGAGGCCATGGCCTCGCTGGGCAGCAGCGATGTCTCGCCCCGTTCCTTGCGCGAGCTGATGGCGTCGGCAATCGAGGTGGTGGTGCAGATCACGCGCTACGCGTCGGGCGTGCCCCGGGTGTCGCAGATCAGCGTGATCAGCGGCATGGAGATCGACCTGGTGACGACGCAGGACATCTTCTCGTTCCGCAACGAGGGCTCGGACCGAGACGGCAACCAGAAGGGCCGATTCCAGGCCAGTGGCGTCGTCCCTCGCTTCTTCGAGGAGCTACAGCGTCAGGGCGAGCCGGTCAACATGGGCCTCTTCCGCGACGAGGGCTGAGAGCCCTTCCCTCTCCATCCCGCACCTTTGAGGACCGCACGTCTGTCCTGGGCAGTTCCCCGGCCACGGGCCCAAAGCTGTCCCTGAACCTGGCCCGAGGGCCAGGCGTGGGATCACGCACAGGGAAAGTGGTGAAGAGGGGGGGCTGCGGGCGACCGCCAGGCTCAGGGACCGGTGGTGTCGAGCACCAGCGAATACGGACAGCGGTGGGTGCTGAACACGCTGTAGACCTTGAAGTAGTAGGTGTACTGCGTCGACAGGGTGGGCGCGACCACCTGCACCTCCTCGCGGTCCGTGGTCCCCGTGCTGCTATCCACCGTCGTTGTGTCGCTTTCGAGCACGAGGTCCAGGTCGCAGCTGCTGCTGTGGGCGAACATCAGGACGCCGGTGAGAGTCTGGCCCGCCCCGACGGTGACCTTGTAGTAGTCCGTGTCCGAGGCGCAGCGCTGACCGCCGGCACTCGACACCGGCGCCAGTCCGCGTGCCTGGGCCTTGGTGTTGTTGGGCTCGGTGGTCTCGTTGACGCAGGTGCTGCCGCCACCGCTGATGCCAACGCGTAGGTTGTACCAGTTCTCGTCGGCCGCGGTGGCACCGAAGGCGACCAGGAAGTAGGTCCCGGGCGCGTTCTGCGGCACCGTGTAGCTCAGGGTCTCGTTGTCGCCGGTGCCCTCGCTGCTGGCGACGGTGGTCTCACCCGGCGCGAGCAGTACCAGGTCCAGGTTGTCCACCACCTGGGCAAAGCCAAGCACCACGTCGAGCCGCTGACCGGCCTCGAGGGACACCGCGTAGTAGTCAAAGCCGTCATTGCAGATGACACCATCCACGTCCTCCCCGGTGCGCAGCTGGGTGGCCGCCAGCAGGTTGCTGTTGGCGAGTCCATCGTCCCCGGGGCAGCCCTTGGGGGACCCCGCGGCGTAGAACGGGGACTGCTCGAGGCCGAGGGCCAGAGCGTAGCTGCCGGCATTGACGCCATTGTAGCCACGCACGCGCAGGTAGAAGGTGGTGGCCGTGTCGCTGTATCCCCGGACCAGCTCCTGGCTGGCGACCGAGTTGCTGACCGCGATCTGGGTCCGGTTCGCGTTGTACAGGTACAGGTCCAGGTCACCGACGGAGCCATCGAAGGTCAGCTCTGCACTGAGCAAGCCCCCCTCGGGCAGGTCGATCTTGAAGTAGTCGTCGTCGCCGGTGCAGATGATGCCGACCAGGCTCCCCACGGCGGCCACGCGCGCCTGGTCGAAGGTGTCGTTCTGCTCGAGGTTGTCGTCGGCCGGACAGGCCAGCTCGGCGCTCACGGTGGTGCGAAGGGTGTAGGCGTTCTCGGCACCGCCGTATCCATAGATGCGGATCGCGTACATGCCACTGAGGCGGACCGGGAAGGAGATGCGCTCGTTGTCGGTCCCCGTGGTCGACGAGACCATGATGGCACCCGCGGGGTCGAGCAGGCGCATGTCGAGGTCGCCCTGGCTGTGGGTGAAGATCAGGTCCACCACCAGGGTCTCGCCGGCACTCAGGTCGACCTTGTAGTAGTCATCGTCGCCGGCGCAGATCTGGCCGTTGAAGTTGTTCGAGGGCAGCGACCGGGCCGTGGCCTGGGTGTCGTTGTTCTCGTTGGCATCGTCGACACAGGTCGGCGTGGCCGGCACCACCGTCAGGGTCAGGGTGTAGCTGTTCTCTGCGCCGCTGTAGCCGTAGGCCTGGACGGCGTAGGTGCCGGCGGCGGTCGTGGTGTAGTCGATGCGCTCGGTGTTGCTCGCACCACCCGAGGTTCGCAGCAGTGCCGCACCCGGACTGTACAGGCGCAGGTCCAAATCGCCGTTGCTGTGGGTGAACTGCAGCTCGGCCTGCAGGGTGTCACCCGCGTTGAGCACCACGCTGTACCAGTCTGCGTCGCCGGAGCAGATCTGGCCCAGCACCGCGGTGCCGGGATAGGCCCGGGCCGTGGCCTGGGTATCATTCTCCTCGTAGCTGTCCTCGGTGCAGACCGGGATGGCCGGTGTGACGGTGACCGTCAGGGTGTAGGCGTTGGACACGCCAGTCATCCCGTACACGCGCAGCGCGTAGACCCCCGCGGCCGGCGCGACGTAAGCCGCGATGGTCTCGTCGTCGGTGACAGAGGTCGAGCTGGCCACCAGTGAACCGGCCGGGTTGCGCAGGGCCAGGTCCAGGTCCCCGCTGGCGTGGGAGAAGTCCAGCAGCGCGCTCAGGGTATCGCCCGCATTGAGCGAGACCTTGAACCAGTCGGCGTCGCCGGCGCAGATCTGCGCGGTGACCGGCTGGTTGCCATAGGCGGTCGCGGTGGCCTGGGTGTCGTTGTCCTCGAGGTTGTCCTCGGGGCAGGGCGGAACGTAGGGCACCACATTGAGCACCAGGCGATAGCTGTTCTCGGCTCCGCCAAAGCCGCGCACGCGGATGGTGTAGCGACCCGCGGCCGGCACGGTGTAGTTGCTGATCTGCTCGTTGTCCGTCGTCGAGCCCGAGCTGCGGGCCAGGGTTCCGGCGGGGTTGTACAGGGCGAGGTCGAGGTCGCCGCTGGCATGGGTGAACAGCAGGTCGATGCTCAGCACATCATTGGTGTTGAGATTGAGGCCGAACCAGTCGTCGTCTCCGGTACAGATCTGGCCTGTCACCGTGCCCGCCACCACCGTGGCGGCACTGTCCCGGGCATCGTTTTCCTCGTAGCCGTCCTCGCGGCACACCGGGACCACGGGGGTGAGGGTCAGGGTCAGACGGTAGCTGTTGGCCGCGCCGCGGTAGCCAAACACGCGGATGGCGTAGCGCCCCGCGCTGGTCGCGGTGAGCTGTACGGTCTCGGTATTGCCACTGGCGGTGGTGGACGAGTCCAGCACCTGGCCGGTGGGGCTGAGCAGGTGCAGGTCGAGGTCCCCGGCGCTCGAGGTGAACTCGATTCGCGCCTCGACGATATCACCGACGTTGAGGTTGACCGCGAAGAAGTCATCGTCGGCAGGGCAGATCTGTCCGTCGTAGGTCCCATTGCCCAGGGCCGCGGCCGCCGCCTGGTTGTCGTTCTCCTCGAAGGCGTCGTCGCGGCAGGTGCTCGATGGCGTCACGGCCACGGTGAGTCCATAGCCGTTGTTGACCGTGGCGGCACCGGTCACGGCGAGGAAGTAGCTGCCCGCGGTGGTCGCCGTGGCTTCGACGTGCTCGTTGTCCGTCGTCGTGGTACCAGCCGACAGGACCAGGCCTGCGCTGTCCAGGATGCGGGCATCGATGTTGCCGCTGGCATGGGAAAAGGTGAGGTCCACCACCATGCGGTCGCCGGTGTTGAGCGAGAAGCGGTACCAGTCGTCATCTCCCGGACACAGGTGCGCGGTGTAGGTGCCGGGCTGCAGGTCGACGGCGGCACTGCGGGAGTCGTTGTCTTCCAGTCCGTCGTCGGTACAGGTGGCCGTGCCAGGAGTCACCGTGACGGTGATGCCATAGCTGTTGACCGCGCCCGTGGCGCCGAGGACTTGCACCAGTAAGTCGCCCGAACTCTGCGCCACCACGCTGGCTTGCTCATTGTCGGTGGTGCTCAGGGATGAGGCCAGCAGGGTGGTGGCCGTGGCGTCGAAGATCTTGAGATCGATGTTGCCGGCGGCGTGGGTGAAGGTCAGGTCGACGCGCAGGGTGCTGTTGGCGTTGACGGAAACCCGGTACCAGTCCTGGTCTCCAGCGCAGATCTTGGCGGTGTGGCTGCCCGCGGTAAGGGCCGCAGCCTGGGCCGAGGTGTCGTTCAGCTCAAAGGCGTCATTGGCGCAGGTGCTGCCCGGCGTGACCGCGACCACGAGCTGGTAGGCGTTCTCGGCGTTGTCCATACCAAGGACCCGCAGCATGTAGGTACCGCCGGTGGCGACCGTACCGGTCAGCAGCTCGTTGTCGGTGGTGGAGGACCCTGCCGACAGGACCGAGAGGTCGGGGCGCAGCAGCTCGATGTTGAGGTCGCCCGCCGCGTGGACAAAGGTCAGGTTGGCCTGGATCTGATCCCCTGCAGCCAGGGTGAGCGCGAACCAGTCCTCGTCACCGGCGCAGATCTTGCCGCTCAGGGTGCCCGCCGCGATCGAGGTGGCCTGGGTGCTGTCGTCGTTGTCCTCGAAGCTGTCGTCCTGGCAGGTCGTGGTCGCGGGGGTGACGGCCAGGGTCAGGTCGTAGGCGCTGGCATCGCTGGCGGCGGCGCCGAAGATGCGCACGCCGTGGCGGCCGGCGAGGGTTGCCGTGACCTCGACGTGCTCGCTGGCGCTGGTGCCGGTGGAAGCTCCAAGCTCGACCCCGGCCGGGCTCAGCACCTGGACGTCCAGGTTCTGTCCCGGGGAGGTGATCGCGAGGTCCGCCACCAGGCGGTCACCCGCGTTGAGCTGCACGCCGAAGAAATCCGGGTCACCGGCGCAAAGTTGTGCCTGGTAGGTGCCAGCTCCCACCACGGCGGACGAGGCCAGGGTGTCGTTCTCCTCGAAGCTGTCGTCCTGGCAGGTCGGGGTGCCGCCGTCGGTCTGGGCCACGTCCTCGACGGTGACGGTCAAGGTATAGGCTCCCACGGCGCCGGAGTACCCGGTGACCACCACGTAGTACGCGCCCGCGGTATCCACCGTCGCCTCGACCTGCTCGGTGTCGTCGGTGGTCTCGCTGGAATCGAGCTGGCTGCCATCACCGGCAAAGAGATAGAGGTCCAGGTCGCCGGCGCTGTGCTGGAAGTCGATGCGCGCCGTGATCTTCTGGCTCACGTTGAGGGCGACCGCGAACATGTCGTCGTCGCCAGAACAGATCTGGGCATTGAGGGTCCCGGGTGCCAGCTGCGTGGCCTGGGTGGGATCGTCGTTATCCTCGAGGGCGTCGTCGGTGCAGGGAGGAAGCGCCGCATCCTGCCCAGCGCCGGTGTCGCCCTGGGTGGCATCCTGGGTGGCGGTATCGGTCCCCGCGCTGTCTGTCGCGCTGCCGCGGTCCACCACGCTGGCGTCGCGTCCGGCGTCATAGGGCACGACCCCGCCGTCACGGCGCGGATTGCTCGCGTCGATGCCGGTGGGTGGTTCACCCCCGCAGTCGCACGCCGTGATACCCATGGCCAGGATTAGGGCCAGTCCCATCGACACCTTGACAAGTGCGCGCATCGGTAGCCTCCACATGCTGCGTTCCCCAGGACCTGTGGCATGCATAAAGGAATGACGGGGCGAGGCTAGAGAGCGTGACGGGCTGCGTCAACCCTTGTTCCGGGCCCCGTGCCTCCACACTCATGTTCCCTGGAGACCCGGGTGAGAACTCAGCCGCGCTCGTTCTCCAGCTCGCGCAGCCGCCGCAGGATGGCGAGGGGGGACTGGTCGGTGACCATGCGCAGGATCTCGGAGATGCGCTTCTCGTCCATCTGAAGCCGCCGCTGCACCCGCTTCTGGTAGGCCTCCTGCAGCACCAGCAGCAGCTCCTCGGTGTCGCAGGGCTTCTGCAGGTAGCTGTGCGAGCCCAGACGTGTGCAGGTCACGGCCGAGTCGATGGATCCATGGCCGGTCAGGATCACGACCTCGATGAAGGGGTGTTTCTCCTTGAGCTTGGCGAGCAGTTCCTCGCCGTCCATGCCCGGCATCTTGAGGTCGACCAGCGCCAGGTCAAAGCTTTGGCGTGTGGCCATGTCCAGGGCATCCTGGCCGTTGCTCACCGGCGTGACGTCGAAGTCGCGCATGCTCAGGCGCTGGGTTAGCGTCTGCAGGAAGCGGATCTCGTCGTCGACGAGTAAAAGCTTGATTCGCTGCAAGGTCTCCATGATCGCTCCTTGGGTCCCCAGTGTCCGGGTCCTCACAGGCGTGGTGCAGGTCGAGACCCCTGTCCTGCGCCAGCACCTCCGCTCGACGCGCCCTTAAAAACGTCAGAATCCGATCCATTGCCAGTATCCGAGAATGGTCCAGAACCACAGCACAGCGAAGGCGATGCAGGTGATCACCGCGCCATGCTTCGCGAAGTCGCCCAGAGTCAGCAGCTGCTCTCCCGTGTTGAGGTCGCGGGCCAGGGAGTACGCGATGGCGTTGTTGGGTGTGCCGATGATCAGGCAGTTGGCGAAGGACGAGGCAAAGGCCGTGGCCAGCCCCACCATCCACGGATGCGTGCCGGAGAGCGCGGCCATGGGTACGGTGATGGGGCCCACCGCGGAGACCGTGGCGCCATCGCTCATGAAGTTGGTGAGCACGCCGGTGATGAAGCTGGATGCGATGGCCAGGCCGGCCCCGCTCGACAGGGCCTCGGGCAGCGCGTTGACGAAGGCGGACGCCATCCACAGCGCCGCTCCCGTCGCGGCCAGGCCCGCACCGATGGCCGTGGCGCTGCCGTACAGGGCCACCACATCCCAGGAGATCTTGCTGATGTCGCGCCAGGTGACGATGCGGAACACCGACATCAGCACCAGCCCCAGGGCCACCGGACCGCCCATGCCCAGCCTGTCGCTGGCCGTGATCCACAGCGTGACGACCAGAAGCAGGATGGCCAGGCTGATCTTCTCGTCGCGGTTCATCACGCCGAGCTTCTTGGCCTCGCGCCTCACCACCGCCGCCACGTCGAGGTTCTTCACCTGGGCCCGACGGCCGATGGCGAAGTACAGGTAGGCGCCAATGAGCACGGTGCACACCGGCACGAAGGGCATGCCGTACATCACCCACTGGCCGAAGGTGGGCGCGATGCCGTAGTCCGACAGGATGCCTATCATCACGGCGTTGCGGCCGCCGGCTGCCGGAGACCCTGGCCCACCGTGATTGGCGGCGAGGGACAGACCCAGCATGAAGAACACCGCGAGATTGCGATCTCGCGAGATGCCGGCGCCGCGGATGGCGCTCATGTACACGACCATGAGCAGGGGGGCGAGAAAGGCCACCAGCGCGTGCTCCGACAGGAAGCCCGCGACGATCGCGAGGCTGGGCAAGAACACGAAGGCGAAGAGCTTGAGCGAGTGGCTGGTGCCGAGCAGGATCAGGCCGATGCGCTTGTCGAGGCCGGTCTTGCTCAGGCCTATGGCAAAGGCCAGGACTCCGAGGATGAACAGCACCGAGTCCTTGGCAAAGGCCTGGGCCACACCGTCCGGTGGGAACACGTTGAACAGGTACATGAGCACCGCGACCGTGAGCGAGGTGAAGCCCAGGGGCATGGCGCCGAAGGCCCAGAACAGGGCGGCCACGACGAGGATGCCGATCATGACCTTGGCCGAGCGGGCCACCTGCTCGGGCGGCAAGGGCTTCTTGAGCTCCTTGCCATCGGGTCCTTGCTCCTTGACGTAGCGCTTGGACTTCTCGCTGTATTGCGAGGCGATGGTGTCGCCCGGCTTCATCTTGCGGTAGTCGGCATAGCCGGCGATGACGTCGCTGCGGTCCCCCGTCTTGGACGCTCGCAGCAGCGCCAGCAGGTTGTCGCTCGCCGGCGTGAAGGCGATGAGCGAGAACACGGCTGCGCCCAGGATCAGGATGCCCGGACGCGAGTTGTTGGTGCCCTTGAGCCAGGTCCACGCCGAGGTCCCCTGCACCGTCGGGATCTCGTTACGCGCCATGGCATAGACTCTCTCCTGCCGTGCGCGCCGTATGGTCGCGATCAGTTCCTCGGTCTCGCAGGGCTTCTCGAGGTAGGCAAAGGCGTCCAGGCGGCCGATCGAGGTGGCCGACTCGATGCTGGCGTGTCCGGTCAGCATGATGACCTGGACCTCGGGGGCCATCTTCTTGACCTCCTTGAGCACCTCCTCGCCCTGCATCTTGGGCATCTTGCGATCGAGCACGATGACGTCGGGGCGATCGCTGCGGACCAGGCGGATAGCCTCCTCGCCGTCGCCCACGTCGCGCACCGAGAAACCCCGCAAGGTCAGGCGCTGGGCCAGGTTCTGACGGAAGCGGTCCTCGTCGTCGACCAGCAGCACCTTGATCGGACCGGTCTCGACCTGCGCGGGTTCGGCTCCCTCGACATGTGCCTCGGTCATCGCATCCTCATGCGGCCGTACGCGCGGAGGCCGCGGCGGCCAGCTGTCTTTCCGTGGCGACGGGCAGGGCAATGGTGAAGGTGGTGCCGTGCCCGACCTCGCTCGCCACCTCGATGCTGCCCCCCAGAGCCTTGATGATACCGTAGCTGATGCTCAGCCCGAGGCCGGTGCCTCGCCCCACAGCCTTGGTCGTGAAGAAGGGGAAGAACACCTTCTCCAGGATCTCGGACGGCATACCGCAGCCGGTATCCTGCACGTCGATCTCGACCCGTCGCCCGACCTGCCGCGTGCGCAGGGTGAGGTTGCCGTCGTGAACCATCGCGTCCTTGGCGTTGTTGAGCAGGTTGAGCAGGACCTGATCGAGCTGGTTGCGCCCCAGCATCACCGGCGGCAGGTCACCCGCCAGCCCCAGCACCACCTCGATGTTGCTGACCTTGAAGTCGGTATCCTTGACCTGCACCACCCGCCGGACCACCAGGTTGATATCGGTGGGCTCGGGCTCCGGCTCATGCTGTCTGGCAAAGGCCAGGAGCTTTCGCGTGATGTCGCGGCCGCGCATGGTGGCGTCGCGGATGGCGTCCAGGCGCTCGCGAAACTCGTCGGGGTCGAAGCTCTGCTTGAACTGGGGATCGAGGAGGTCCTTCATCATCGAGGCTTCCTCGTACACGATCGCCAGGGGGTTGTTGATCTCGTGCGCCACACCCGCAGCCATCTCGCCCACCGACGCCAGCTTGGCCGCGCTGAACAGCTGCAGCGTCACCTCCTCGCGCGCGCGGTCCGCCTCCTCCAGCCGCCCGATCACGCTGCGCGTGGTGCGCCGCACCAGCAGCACGAGGCCGAGCAGGGTCACCAGCATGATCGCCACCAGCACCAGGCGCGCCCGGCGGAGCGGCCAGTAAGCCTGGGCCGTGGGCAGGCGGACGATCAGCGCCCACTCGTTGACTGTCAGCCACGACAGCGCGCGAACGTAGCCTGTGCCTCCCGCATCGATCTCGTCGAGGAGGGTGTCCTCGGAGCGCGCCGGCACGTAGCTGAACTCCCGCGAAGGCTCCTGCTCGCCGGTCAGGGTCTGACGCTGGCCCTTGGGGTTGACGATGAAGAACTCCGCGTCGTCGACCAGATGTGACGACGCCACGAACGCACCGAACTCCTTGGGGTCGACACTGGCGCGCAGCACCCAGTCGGCGCCCTCGTGGGGATAGCGCACCGCCAGGATGAAGTGCGGCTGTCCGCGAAAACCCAGGTACACGTCGCTGATCACGTGACCGCGGCCCGAGGTTGCGAGCTGCTCGAACCATTCCTCGCCGCTGTAGTCGCGGCCGACCAGGGAGCCGTGGGGACCCGCGTAGCGGACCAGGAGGCCCGCGGGATCGAACAGCCCCAGGTCCACGAAGGCCTGGCTGTCGCGCTGGATCTTCTCCAGGGCCCGTTCCAGGTCGGCCTGGGCAGGAGGGAAGCGGAGGTTGTCGGGCTGGAAGACGTTGCGGAGGTTGACGATGCGTTCTTGCAGGAACAGGTCGACGGTGTTGCGGCGGTTCTCGGCGATGGAGCGCAGGTGGTTGTCGATGCCGGTGCGCAGGGTCTGGTTGTACTGGTAATGAAAAACCGCCGACAGCACCAGCAGCGGGGTCACGTAGCCCACCAGCAGCTGCCAGCGCAGGCGACTCTTCAGCTGCTCGAAGTAGGCGTGGTCGCGGTGGGTCGCACTGGCCAGGGGCGACCGGACCTGGTCTGCATTGAGGCGGTTTTCGCTCACGAGCCAGCACTCCCGCGAGAATTTCTCGCTTCTGGGATCGAACGCTGCCGCGCCCCAAGCGTGTATCGGACAGATTGTGAAAGCAGGGTGGTGGTTTTTACGATCTGATTGCCAGGTCGATTCTCGATAAATTCCCTTGATAGGCCCTGCCCCCCCGCCAGACATCTCCGGACAGTGCCCGGATCGGCCCTGCGGTGCAGCGCGGTTCAGGCCTGGGAGTCGATCAGACCGCGGCGGATGGCAAAACGCGTCAGGTCAGAGTTATTGCGCAGCCCCAGCTTCTCGAGGATGCGGCCGCGGTGGGTCTCGACCGTGCTGAGGCTCAGGCACAGCTCCTCGGCCACCTCACGGCTGGTCTGTCCGCCCGCCAGACGCACCAGGACTTGCATCTCGCGGTTCGACAGCACGGCCTCGGGCACGTCGGTCTGTGGCTGTCCGATGCGGCCGATGAGCTTCTCCTGCACCGCCGGGGTCACGAAGGTGCCGCCGCGGGCCACCACCCGCACCGCGTGCAGCAGCTCGTCGGTGTCCGCGCCCTTGACCAGGTAGCCCGCGGCCCCGGCGCGCATCACCCGCAGCGCGTACTCCTCGCTGGTGTGCATGGTCAGGATGAGGATGCGCAGCTTGAGACCGAGAGCCGCGATCTGCTCGGTGGTCCCCAGGCCATCGAGGTCAGGCATGGCGTAGTCCAGCAGCACCACGTCGGGTTTCACCTGCGGGCACAGGCTCACCGCCTCCCGTCCCGATCCGGTCTGGCCCACCACCTCGATATCCTCCTCGCCATCGAGCAGACGGCACAGGCCAGCGCGAACCAGGGTGTGGTCATCGACCACCAGCACGCGGATCATGACTGGGACTCCTTGTGGACCGCGGTGGGGGACGATCCCGCCTCCGCGGCCTCGACCGGAGCGGACGCGGTGGCCACTCCGGACTGGGTACTCGCCGTGAAACGGACGCGCGTCCCCTGGAATGGCGCCGAGCGGATGTCGACCGTTCCATCGACCAGGGTCGCACGTTCGCGCATACCCTCGACACCACAACCTTGCCTATCATCGAGCGAGGCCGGCTCGAAGCCGCGTCCGTCATCGTGGACCTCGAGGTAAAGCTCGCCCGAGGCATTGCGCAGCTCGACGTGGACCGAGCGCGCATCGGCATGGCGCCGCACGTTGGTCAGGGACTCCTGAAGGATGCGGTAGGCCGTGAGGGCAACCTCGGGAGGCACGGGCCAGCGCTCGTCGAGACGGAGCTCGACCGCGGTCTCCACCTCGCAGTGCTGCTGGAACTCCCGCAGCAGCTGCTGCACGGCGGGTTCGAGACCCAGGTCGTCGAGCAGCGGCGGACGCAGCCCGCGGCAGATGCGGCGCAGCTCGTCGGTGGCGTGTTCGACCAGCTGGGCCGTCTCACCGAACTGGTCCTGGACCGCGGGTGAGATGTCGGGAAGATGCTTGCGCAGGGAGCCCATCTCCAGTCGCAACGCGGTCAGCAGCTGCCCCAGCTCGTCGTGCAGCTCGCGAGACAGCCGCCCACGTTCCTGCTCCTGGGCCGACAGGACCTTGCGCGAGAGGAGACCCAGGCGGCGCATGGCACGCAGGCGCGCGCTCACGTCGGTGAGAGTCACCAGCCAGCACGCCACATCCCCCTGGCGTAGCCGGGTCCCGCGCAGCTCCACGTCGACGCTCACGCCATCCGCCCTGGGGATGATCGCGTCCATGCGCGCGCGCCCGAGCTGCGCCAGCTGGCCGCGCAGCGCCTTGGTCTGCCGGGAGCCCTCGTCGCCGAGCAGGGTGGAGAGGGTTTGACCGATGAGCTGTGCCGGCTCGACGCCCAGGATCTGCCCCGCCGCCGCGCTGGCCTCGACGACGGCCCCGTCTTCATCCAGCACCAGCATGCCGTCGGTGGCGGCGTCGAAGACACCTCGGTACCTGGCCTCGGATGCGCGCAGGGCCGCCTCGGCACGCTCGCGCTCACGAACCTCGCGCACCGCGGCTTGCAGCGCCTGGCGGAGTACTTCGGCCCGGCGCAACAGCAGGTGCACCAGCGCCGCGGCGAGCAGCGAGAGCAAGGCTCCGAGCAGGGGAACGGCAAGGCCGAGCGCCGCTCCGCTCCCGCTGGCGCTGCGCCGGGGTGCCAGCAGGAGTTTCCAGTGCCGATCCGCAACGTTCACCGCGAAGCTGCGCCCTGAGGCGGCATGGCCAGCGCCCAGGCGGTCGCCATAGACGGCGCGCTCCCCATCCCAGACCGCCACCGAAAATTCGCTGCGAAGGCGGTCATGCAAGCCCTCCTCGAGCAGCGAGCGGGCCCGGATCCGGGCAGCCAGGGCGCCCAGGCACTCCCCGTCCCGGATCAGGGGAGCCACGGCGTACAGGCTCACCCCGTCAGGCCCGCCCAGAGGAGCACTCAGCACGACCTGTCCCTCGCGGCGGGATCTCTGCGAGGCCTCGTTGAGCTCGGGTGTGTCAACCACATCGAGCGACGCACCGCCGCGATCCACGACCCAGGCGCCGCCGGTGTCGGTCTGGTCGACGAGCAGGGTCCAGGTCTGAAAACCCTGGAACTCCTCGAGCATCACGGCCGCGAACTCCTCGAAGCGTCGCTGCGAGAAATCTCGGTCTTCATGGGTGGACCAGCGCCGCGCAAAGAGCTCGACCACCCGCAGGTGCAACTCCAGGAACTCCTGCAGGCTGCGCGAGGCCTGGGTCCCCACGTCCTCGAGGTGCCGGTCCGCCAGCGAGTGTTGGTGCCGCTGCTGCTCGCGCCAGATCGCGAAGGTCAGCGCCAGCAGAAGAGCCAGCAGGAGCAGGGGCGACAGCCACAGACGGACGAAGCGTCGGGTCATCGTACGCCTCGACTCTGGCGGACGAGCTCCTCGACGGGTTCCAGCAAGGCGGACATCTCGGCGTCGAAGCGAGTGTGCTCGAAGCGCCTGGCGTGTTCGCGCAGGCGCGAGGGGTCGAAACCCTCCCGCACCCTCTCGAAGCGTCGCACAGCCTCGATCAGCGCGGACTCGGTGGACTCCCCGAAGAACACGCCGGTGGCCCCGTCTCCGTCGCCACGCACCGTCTCCAGGGCCCCTCCCCTGCCAAAGGCGATGACCGGCGTGCCGCAGGCCTGGGCCTCGAGGGGGGTGATGCCAAAGTCCTCCTCGCCCGGGAAGATCAGCGCCCGCGCGCCCTGGTACAGCCGCCGGGCCTCGTCGTCGTCGACACGGCCGACGAAACGAACATTCGGGCTTGCCAGGTGCTGCAGACGCGCGGCCTCGGGCCCATCCCCGGCGACGATCAGCGGCAGACCGAGCTGGGCAAAGGCGCGCACGGCCAGGTCCACGCGCTTGTACGGGGCCAGGGCACCCAGCACCAGGTAGTGGTCGCGCGACACGCCGGGCTCGGGCACGGCGAAGCGCTCCATGGCGACGGGCGGGTGCACCACGCTGGCCTCGCGTCCCCAGTGGCGGCGGATGCGCGCAGCCACGTGCTGACTGTTGGCCACCAGCTCAGTGGGACGATGCGCGGTGCGGCGGTCCCACGCCTGCAGGACGGGTCGCAGGGCGGTCATGGCCAGGCGCGCTGCGGGTGAGGCACGGCCCGGACCGAAGTAATCGTCGAACTGCTCGTAGACGTAGCGCATCGGTGTGTGCACGTAGCACAGGTGCCGCGCACCCGAGCCGAGGCGCAGGGCCTTGATGGCGCAGTGACTCGTCGAGACCACGAGATCGAAGGCCGTGACGTCGAGGGCCTCGACCGCCGCCGGATACAGCGGCAGCAGCTGGCGGTAGCGACGGTGCGCGCCGGGCAGCCTGTCCAGGATGCTGGTCACGATGCGTCTGTCCTCGATGGCCGACGACACCGAGCCCGGGATGTGAAACAGCGTGTACAGGGGGGCGTGGGGGTAGCGCAGACACAGGCGTTCCAGCACGGCCTCGCCACCCCGCATGCCCGTGAGCCAGTCATGGGCCAGGGCGACCTGGAGGCCCTCTGTGGAGCGTGCGGCCACCATCCTGTGCCTCGCCGCGTCGCGCGCGCGCACACTGGCTTAGACGATCGCGTCTCAAAGCGAAAGCAAAACGCGCGATCCTCGGGTCGCCAGGACGTGAAAAGGCGATGGCCCAGGACGCAGTGCAGGGCCCCTCTTGACAGAGATACCCCTTGAGGACACACAGTCCGCATGGCTCGCGCGCCCAGGAATGCCGAGAAAACCAGGCTCTCGCTCACCGCAGTCGCCGAGCTGGCCATCCTGGCGTGCCTCGCCCTCTGGCTCGGTCTGGCCATGGTCCATCCGCCCTTCTGGGGTTTGATGGACGACCACCTGAACCTGTACGTGCTCTGCCCGGAGATCTCGGACCAGGGTTTCGCGCACTTCTATCTGGAGTATGTGCGGCGCGACATCGTGGGCTGGGGCATGATGCGCCTCATCTACCCGCTGCAAGTGTTCCTGTTTTACTGCCATGGCAGCCCCTGGCTCGCGGCGGCCTCCAACCTGGTGCTCGTCATCGCCAGCACCTGGCTGTTCTTCTGGTCCCTGGCGCGCGCCGTCGGCAACAGCAGCGAGTCCTTCAGGAGCCTGGACGCTCGGCGAGCCGCGGCCCTGGGCACGCTGAGCTGCGTGGCTTTCTTCTGGTACCACGACTTCTTTCTGCATGTGTCCCTGCAAGAGAAGACCGTGCTGCTGTGGATCGCCGTGGTGGTCGCGGTGCTGTTCTCGAAACGAGGCCAGTCCCTGCGCCCTCTCCCCTTCTCCCTCCTCTCGGGCGGGCTCCTGCTCGCAGGTCTGGCGATCAAGGGACAGTTTGCGATCGCCTTGCCTTTGCTGGGCGCGCTGCAGTTGACCCGCGAGCTTCAGCGAGGAGGACTGCGCAGCGCCTGGAGAACCGCAGTCCTCGTGCTGTGGGGCGCTTCGGGAACGCTCGTGGTCAAGGCCGTCGCGATGCGCGGGCCCTATGCCTCGAGGTTCACCCTGGAGCAGGGCTGGCACAACCTGCACACGCCCATCGCCATTCTCTTCTTGGTTCCTATCCTGCTTGTCGGGACGGTTGCGGTCCGCGGTGTGCTCCGCCATCGCGGCGATGCGCGGTGGCTGGTCGACGGGGCATCGGCCCTGAGCTTGATCGCGTTCCTGGTGGTGCTCGCCCCGGTGGGCCTGCGCGGCTACGTGCTGGCGTTTTCCGCGCCCTGGCTGGTCTTGCCCTGGCTGCTGTGGCTCCCGGGGAGATCCTCTCGGGTACTATGGGCAGTCACCCTTCCTACCGCGGTGCTCGCTCTGACCGTGACCGGATACCGCAGCGCCCGCGCCCTGGAACGCGGAGAGGATCTGCGCCACATCGTGGCCTCGCCACAGCTCGCGGAACTCGCACGCCGGGGCGAGCCCCTCCGGGTTCCGTGCGTCGAGGGTTCTGCCGCGATCCGACGCTACGTGGCCGCGAATCAGGCTTCTGAGGTCGTGGTGCTGGGGCCCGACGCGCCCAGAGCATCGGGCAATGAGAGTTCGGTGTGGTTCCACGATTCGAGCAACTGCCCCCTGGGCCGCTTCGCCGAGGAGCTGGCGCCAACCGCGCGCACGGTGCTCATCGCTCCGAGCTTCGCGGGAAGCTACACGGTGGAGCGTTTTGATCCGTCTGGTTCCGAGAAGTGAGCACAGGAGCTCGGAGCCTGTCAGGAAAACCCATCGGCTGCGACGTCACTGTTTTGTTTCGGGCTAGTCCTGCGCCAGATTGCTGTCGTAGCGGGCGGTGCGGTCGTACATCTCGATGCGGCGCTTGTCGCTGTCGTAGGCGCCCTTCCACAGCGGGATGGTGGGATCGTCCCAGGTCTGGTCCGACATGTAGCGAGCGTTGTCGGCCAGGCTGACCTCGGTCCAGATGTGGTAGCCGCGGAAGTCGCCGCTCGAGGTATTGGCCGCGCCCGAGGCCAGGCGCGAGTCGATGCCGGCGCGCTGCAACAGCAGGTGCTCGAAGATGCACTGGTGGCGGCACACGCCCTTGCCGATCTTGGCCAGCTCGCCCAGGGGGAATCGGTACTGCGTGTCCAGCTCGTGGTAGCGCTTGCTGGCGTCATCCGGGTTGTGGTCCTTGTCCGCCGGGTACTTGATCTTCTCGGTGGTGTAGGCCATCAGGTCCTTGATGCAGGCCTTCTGGCGCTTGGTCATCTCGGCGGTGCTCAGGGTGGCGCGGCTCTGCCCGGGCGGGAAGTGCTTGTCGATGAGGGGCTGCGCCTCGTCGAGGAACTTCTTGAGTTCGGCATCGCTGTTGACGTTGATCGAGACGTCCGAGTAGGTCGAGCCGCTGGTCGAGAACTGGTGTGGGTTGTTGAGCCCGCGGATGCGGCTCAGGGGCACGGTCTCGGTCTTGTCGCTGCCGTCGGGCGCCCTGTAGGCGATGGTGTAGTTGCCCTTGGCGTCGAAGCCCTGGATGCTCGCCTCGACGATCTTGTACTTGGTGGAGAAAGGTTTGCCCTCGTCCTGCAGCTCGGTGGCGGCGCTGTCCAGCACGGACCAGTCGACGCTGTCGCCCACCGAATAGGTGGTCTGCAACGGATAGTTGCGCACGGTGTTGCGGGTGGGGATCTTGACGTCGAAGGCGCCGTCGTCGCGCACGCTGGCCGTGAACAGCTGCGGGTCCACGCCGCCCGTGTAGGGCTTGACCACGCCGTCCGAGCCCTGGGTGAAGCGCCCCACCCGACGACCGCGATCGCTGAGTTCGAACACGAACTGCGAGTGCGCGCCGTCCATACCGGTGGCCAGAACCTGGATGTCCTTGCCCGGGAACTGCTGCTTGAGGGCGTGCACGGGGCCCTTGTTCTCGGCGGTTTGCTGGGCGATGACGTCGAGCAGCTCGACGCTCTGCTTGGCTCGGGCGCCCCAGCGATCGGCCATCCAGGGCTGTTTGAGAGCGTTCTTGTCGATGGATGCAGCCACCGAGGTGGCCACCTTGTCATTGAACTGGGCCAGGCCCACGGGCTCGCCGTTGAGCTTGCACAGGGGGACATCCTTGCCCTGCACCTTGAAGCTGGCGATGCGGCCGAGCTTGTTGAAGTCGAAGAAGGTCTCACCGGGCCAGTTGGCCTTGTAGCCGTCGACGATGCTCTTGAACTGGCCAAAGCCCTGGCCCTCGATCTTGCCGCCGTTGGCCGCGGCCACGGTCTTGATGGCCTCACCGAGGTTGCCCACGCTCATCTCGGAGCGCAGGTTGTTGCGCAGCAGGTCCTTGACCTCGCTGGCGGCCACGTCCGAAAGCTGCACGCCGTCCCAGGTCGGGGGCTGCCCCCCGAGCTCGCGCAGGCGCGGCGTGAGGTCCTGCTTGATGTCTTTGACCCGCTGCGCCAGGTCGTTCTTCACACCCATGGCGTCGAGCATGCCGTCCTTGGTGTCGCCCCGGGTGTCGAAGGCCCGGTCCGCCACGCGCTTGAACTGCTCGAAGGCCGCCGGGGACAGCGGCTCGGTGGGCTTGGGCGCGTCGCCCCAGCCCCGATCCCGGGTCGAGAACAGGGTGCCGGCCTCACCCAGGGCGCGGCTCACATCCTTGACCGCATCGTCGTCCTTGATCCCCGGCAGCAGGGTCTTGACGTAGTCGGCCTGGGTCCGGGACAGGGGCACGCCGTCGAAGCTCGGGCTCGCCGCGTCGAGCTGCGGGCTCAGGCGCTCGACGGTCCGGGCGTTGCTGATCGTGGCCAGCGCCTTGGGCGCGTCCGAGGCGAAGCTGCCATAGGCGAAAGAGGCCTGGGGATACTTCTCGATGTAGGTCTCGAGGGTCTTGTCCAGGTGGCCCAGCTCCTCGGCGTCCCAGGGCTTGCTGTAGTCGCTGTTCAGGTCCTTGAAGACCTTCATTCCCTCGTGCACATTGTCGATGGCCGCCTTGTCATTGGCATAGGTCAAGGCGCTGAGCTCGAACTGCGAGGCGCCACCTTTGACTGTCTGGTAGCCGGCGCGGCTGCGCTCGGAGCGCGCCTCGTCCCAGGCCGCAACCAGCTCATCCTTCTTCTCGGGCTTGGCCAGGGCCTCGAAGCGCTGCTTCTGGGCGTCGGTCTTGGTGGCGCCGTCCAGGGCCCGGTGCGCCAGGGACTGCGCCATGGGCGTGGGCAGGCTGGCGTACTGCTCCAGCAGTCTGTCGACCTGGGCTGAATTCAGGCTGCCCTTCATCCCGTCCAGGGCCCCGACGCTGGCACAGGTGGCCACGCTGCGCGCGTGCTTGCCCGCACCCTCCAGGGGCACCGGCGTGTTCTTGGCCACGCCGTCGAGCAGGGCGTCGCCAAGCTTGGTCTTCACCGCGGCGTCGAGTCCATCGAGCTGGCCGGGCTTGTTCAGGGCCATCAGCGCGTCGACGGCCTTGCGGTCCGGGGTGCCCGAGTCGAGGCTGACCTCCTGCCCGCCCAGGGTCGGCCTGCCGCTGAGGTCATCCACGCCCACGGTCTGGCCGCCGAAGCCCTTGGCCGGCAGGTCCACCGCCTCGCGCTGGCGGTTCTTCATCAGCAGGCCGAGGTAGTTGGTGGTGCCGTCCGGGCGCTTGAGCTCGTTGCGCTCGCTGGGTGTCATCACCGCGCGCTCGGCGTCGAGGTGGCCGAGCAGGCTCTCGATGCTGCGGCGGCGGGTGTCCGTGGACACGTCGAGGCCATCGCCCATGGCCTGGCGCAGGGTGCTCACGACCTCGCCGACCTCGGCGTCGGTGACACCGTCCTTGCGCACCTCGCGCACGATCTTGTCGGCTTCGCTCTGGCTCAGGACCTTGTTGCTCAGGGCCCTTTGCAGGGTCGAACGGAGCGCGTGCAGATCATTGGGCATGACGATCCTCCAGGCGGGCGTGAGTCGGTTCGCCATATATACATGCATGGTCTCGAATTTGTCGCGCGACCGGGGCGGTGTGAACCAGACGTCTCGACCACCCCTTGGCGATCAACCCCGACAGCGCTGCAGACCTGGCCAACCAGGCAGCGCCGTGTGCAGGATGGGGCTCGGAGACTCACCCTGTCCTGCAGGAGGCGTTGCGCATGCGCAGACCGGTATCCACTGTCGCCGTTGCTCTCCTTCTCCTCGTGGGGTGCCCAGGTCCCCAGATCGTTGACGCTGGCGCGGCCGATGGCGCGGCTGTTGACGCAGCGGGCCCGCAGGATGCCAGCACGGCCGATGCCTTCGCGCCGCCGGACGCACACGCCACCGACGCTGCAGCAGGGGATCATGCGGACGCCGCCCCGGCGGAGGACGGGGGTGTGACATTGCAGGTGCTCGCGAGCTACACCGACACCCAGCATGCAGTGCTGAGCATCGGCGACGCCATCTATGCGGTGGACTCGGCAAACGATCAGGTGCGGGTGTTCGACGCCGTGAGCGGCGCCCCGCGCAGCTCGATCGCGGTGGGCAGGGTGCCGGGCAAGCTGGCCACCGACGGGACCCTTCTGTTCGTGGTCAACCGCATGGCGCGCGAGCTGGGGGAGCCCTACGTCTCCATCGTCGACCTGGCCACGGAGCAGGTGATCGACACCCTCGACGTGTCGGTCAAGACCGAGGGCAGCGATCCCGACAACTACCCGATGACGAACTTTCCGTGGGATGCCTGCGTGGCCGACGGCGTCCTGTACGTGGACTTTCCGACCAATGCGATCCCCGACTTGAGGCCGGTGACCATCGCCTCGCGCACCGAGGCTGTGTCCTGGGCCGCGGGCAGTGGCCCGGGAGACCTGCGCGCAGCGGGTGGCAAGGTCTTCGTGGTCCAGGGACGCGCCATCAGCAACCCCGACGACGATGCCCTGGCCGTGTACGATCTGGCCGGCCAGCTGCTGACGACGCTGGAGACCGGCGGGCGCCTGCATGATCTGGTCGAGGCCGGGGGTAAAGTCTGGGTCGCACACGCGCCAGCCAGCGGCTCCGGCGACGAACTCGTGGTGGTCGACGTGGACACTCTGGCCCGACGCAGCGTGGCGGTGGGTGCCGGGCCCTATGGCCTGGCCACGCACCAGGGCCGGGTCTATGTGATGTGCCAGTACGCCGGCCGGGTCGATGTAGTCGATGCGACCAGCGAGCAGGTGGTCGAGCAGATTGCACTTGATGGTCTTTCGCCGCCCGTGGTCGATGCCCGGGGCATCGCCGTCACCTCGAGCGGTGACCTGGTTCTCGAGGCCGAGGGCATGATCGGACTGGTGCGACAGCCCTGAACCAATCTCGGGCTGCCTGTATCGAACCTCGCGGTCGACGCGCCTGCCCGGGCGGTCCCGATCGCAGAGCCTCGGCCATCAGAAATCCGAGCAGGAACTCCATGCGGAGTTTCAGATTTCAGCGGTATGAGCGGTTTCGAACAGGCCCGGCCAAACCTCACCCCCTCTCGTCAAGTGCTCGGTATTTTTGTGTTTTTCTTGCTTATTTTCGACTTGATGGCGAACCCGGGCTGCCCTGGTTCCGACCTTGCACACGGTGCCCTCGCCACCCGCGCTGGGCGGTTGGCCGGTCTTCATGGAGGGTGTCATGCATCGTCTCATCCGGATCAGCGGCCTCGCCCTTGCCAGCTCGGCCCTGCTGCTCGCCTGCCACAACGAACCCATCACCTACGGCAAGGAAATCGTCGAGGTGCCGCGCTACATCGAGGGGCAGCGACCGCCGCAGCGAACGCTCGAGAGCCCACCCTCGGAGCGGGACATCTTTCCGCAGGAGGGCGCCACGCACTTCCTGACCGCCAACAACAACGAGCTGCTGTCGGATCCCAGCATCGGCCGCGGCTACGGCGGCTACAACGGCGGCGATGCCCTGGGCGCCGGCGAGTCTGACAGCGGACTGTCCGGGACCCCCTCGGCCGAGCCGGGCCGAGCCTACGAGCCCGAGGCCGAGCCAGATCCCAGCCGCGCCATCGTCGAGGCAGACATCTACAAGCTCGACGGCGACTACCTGTACGTGCTCAACGCCTACCGTGGGCTCGTCATCTTCGACCTGAGCAACCCCGACGCTCCGGTGGTGGCGGGTCGCCTGGCCCTGCAGGGCCAGCCCGTCGAGATGTACGTGCGCGACGGCCGCGTGTACTTCTTGCTCAGCGACTACTTCCAGTACTGGCAATACGACCCCGAGGCGGATCCGCTGGGATTCCATGGCAGCGAGGTGATGATCGCCGACGTCAGCGACGTGACAGCACCCCGCATGCTTGGCGGCATGAAGGTGGACGGTGAGATCACCGACAGCCGCATGGTGGGTGACGTGCTGTACGTGGTCAGCAAGCGCAATCCCGAGTACTGGCGCTACAACACGGCCAACTGGGAGGACCGCACCTGGGTGCTGTCGATCAACATCGCCGATCCACTCAATATCCACGAGATCGATCGCGTGACCTTTGATGGCGCCTCGACCTTGATCCACGTGGCCGCCCACGCGGTGTTCGTGGCCGCCCTGGACCCCAACTTCTATCTCTACGACTCCGAGAACGAGCAGCAGACCAAGGTCACCTACGTCGACATCTCGGACCCCCAGGGCGATCTGCGCGTGCGGGGCGACATCTACGTGCCCGGCATGATCGCCGACAAGTTCAAGATGGACTGGTCCGACCACAGCTTCAGGGTCTTCACCCAGCGCTGGTACGGCGGTCGCAAGACCGAGCTGCACGTCTATGACACCAACTTCCCCGACGCCATGGAGGAGATCGGCACCCTGAGCATCGACGAGGACCTGTATGGCAGCCTGCGCGCCACGCGCTTTGATGGCCCACGCGGATTTGCCGAGTACAGTGACCACCGCTACGAGTCCAACCGCTACGTGCCCATCGACAAGCTGCTCACCATCGAGCTCGACAATCCCTACCATCCCGTCCTGGCGGGCAATCTGCAGATCGATGGCTACATCTCGCACTTCGAGACCCGCGGCGATCGCCTCATCGCCCTGGGCCAGGAGTACCGCTACAGCTACAGCCAGGGCTCGCACTATTCGGCCCAGGTCAGCCTGTTCGATGTGAGCGACCTCAACGCCCCGCGCATGGACAGCCAGGCCGAGCTGGGCTTTGGCAACTCCTGGTCCAGCGCCAACTACGACTACAAGGCCTTCAAGGTGGTCGACGAGCTGAACCTGATCCTGGCGCCGGTGAGCTACTACACCAACTCCGAGTCGCACTCGGGCACGCAGCTGGTCGACTGGTACGGCGACTCCCTCACGGCCCGCGGCTACGTGGACCACCCGGGCTGGCAGGTCCGGCGCGTGTTCCCGGCGCGCGGACGCATCGTCGCCATGAGCGAGCGCTCACTGCAGGTCATCGACGCCACCAACCGCGTCACGCCGCGGGTCAGCGCCTCCGTGCACCTGATCCACGCGGTCATGAACACCTTCAACGTGCAGGGCCGCCAGGTGCAGATCATCAACAACACCGACCGCCCGGGTTCGCGCGTCGACGTGCGCGTGTTTGGCCGCGACGACAACACGCCGCCCATCGCCACCCTGGACCTTCCCTTCCAGTCGGCCCCGGTGTGCTTCCGGGACGGCGATCTGATCCGCATGGTGGGCTACATCACCTACGGCACGCAGACCATGACCACCCTCGACGTCACCGACCCGCTGCGGCCCCGCCTGCGCGGCGCGTTTGCGGTGCCCACCGACGTCAACCGCATCTACAACGAGGGCTACAGCTTCTACTACGTGTGGTGGAGCCCCAGCGCCGGCCTGCCGCTCAACAATCGCATGTTCCCGGTGACCCTGCGCACGGTGACCCAGGATGCGAGCGGCCGTCGCAATTTCCACAGCGAACTCAGGCTCATCGACCTCAGCGACGCCGACAACCCGCGCATGACGACGGCCGGCATCAACATGGACGATTGGCCCTTCGTCAACAAGGTCACCCACGGCAACGTGCTGCACTCGACCCACGTCGAGGAGGCGACCACCGAGGACGGCGACAGCCTGCTGTACCATGTGCGCTCCTACATGGATCGCATCGATGTCAGCGACGTGGACAACCCGCGGCTGCTGCCCTCGCTCAGCATTCCCGGGCTGCTGGTGGATGTGAGTGACGACGGAACCCTGGCCTACAGCATCGACTACCAGTGGGATGCCTACGGGCGCCGCCGCAACTCTCTCAACGTGCTCAAGATCGAGGGCACCCAGGCGCGCCTGGTCACGGTGCTCCCCGTGGGCGACCGCATCAACCGCGCCCTGTTCCGGAACCGCACTCTGTGGGTGACCACCCACAAGTATCCCTGGTGGGGTGTGCACGAGGACACTGTCACCTCGCGCCAGCCCTACACCCTGCTCAACCGCGTGGACTTCGATGCCGATGGCCACCTGGCGCAGATGACGGCTGCGGACCTGCTGGGCTACCACTTCGACCTGCTCGACGTCGAGGAGCCCACCGTGTTCCTGGCCTCGGGATATCCTTACGGCATCCTGGTGCTCGACGCCACGGACCCCTCGGACCCGATCGTGGTGACCAGCGCGCGCACCGTCGGCTATGTGAGCAAGGTCGAGTTCGCGGGCGACCACATCTACATGCCCCTGGGCTGGTTCGGCGTGCACCGCACCCCGCGCTTCGCCGATATGATCGATCAGTAAGCCAGCGAGGACCTCGCGACTTCGCCACCCTGCCCCGACGCCATCTGCACACAACCGGCGCGCTGACGATCTCTTCCCGTTCTTCTCCCACTCCCCTGGACGGCTTGCTCGCCCAAGCCGGGACCCCTGATACAGTGTCGAGGGACCCTGTGGCCTGCGCCAGGTGTTCTGAGAGGCAGGATGAGCGACGACCTCAAACCCTCGACGCGGGTTCGCCGGCTCGGCACCACGCGCATCGAGTCCATGCTCGGACAGGGAGGCATGGCCGAGGTGCTGCGCGGCATACAGGAAACCCTCGAGCGTCCTGTCGCGGTCAAGATCCTCAAACCCGAGGCCCTGAGCCAGCCCGACGCCCTCGAGCGCTTCCGGCGCGAAGCCCTGGCCCTGGCGCGGCTGCAGCACCAGAACATCGTGGCGGTCTATGACCTGGTGGAGAAAAGCGATCGTCTGTACCTGCTGATGGAGCTGGTGGACGGTGTCGACGTCGAGGTGCTGGTGCAGCAGGCCCCGCTACCGCTTGACCTGGTCCTGCTCATCGGCTCCGAGGTGGCTGCAGCTCTGGAGCATGCGCACCAGCACAAGGTCATCCACCGCGACGTCAAGCCGGCCAACGTCATGCTGTCGCGCACCGGTCAGGTCAAGCTGACGGACTTCGGCATCGCCAAGGACTTGACCCAGGATGACCTCACCCGCCAGGGGTTCATCGTGGGCACTCCGTCCTACCTGGCGCCGGAGCAGGTGCTGTGCAAAGGCGCCGACGCGCGCACCGACCTGTATGCCCTGGGTGCACTGCTTTACCGTTGCCTCAGCGGACAGCGGCCCTACCAGGCCAGCACCGAGGCCGAGCTGCTCATCGCCATCGTCCAGGGTCAGCGGCGGCCCCTGCGGCAGGTGCTGCCAGGTACGCCGCGGGTGATCGACAAGCTCATCACGCGCTGCATGCACGTGGACCCGCGCCGGCGCTACCAGCACGCGTCGGAGCTGAGACGCGATCTGGATCGCCTGCTTGCCGCCGTGCTCGAGGGCAGTCGCGCCGGACGTGTGATCGAGGTGCTGCGCCAGCGTGGACACCTGGAGGACATTGACGCCACCGTGCTCGAGCTCAAGGAGATCGTCGTCACGCACGCGATCGAGAAGCCCGAGCAGGCCCTGCAGGCGGCCGCTGCCCAGCTGACGCCGCCCTCGTTCGCGGACCGTCTCTGGTCGCGACTCGGCACAATCCTGGTGCTCGTCGCCGTGCTGCTCGGTCTGGCGGTGCTGGCCCTGCTGCTGGCGCCTGGCCAGGTGCAAGCGTGGTTGCAGCACGCCCAGCATGCACTCGAGGCCTGGCAGGCTGGAGCTCCGCCATGAAGATCACCCCCCACGTGCTTCTGTCTGGTCTGCTCGTCGCCAGTGGAACGTGCACCTGCGATGCACCAACCCCCGCGGATCCCTGCCTGGAGGGAGACCGCGAAGCCTGTCCCTGCGTCGAGGGCTTTCGTCTGCATGCTTCCGGCACGGGCTGCGTGCCCATCCTGCCCGCGGACGACTGCGCACCGGGCTCTCGGGCGGCCATCGGGTCGCTCGACTGTGTGCCCACGGGCGTGACGGGCTGTGCTGCGGGCTTTGCCAGGGATCCCTCTGGCTGGGGCTGCCGCGCCGTCCTGCCAGAGGCGCCCTGCACGGAAGGCATCGAGATCCTGGGCCAGGTCACCTGTCAGACCCTCGGCGACTGCAACGCCCCCTTCCCTCCCCCCGAGGCGACCTTCTTTGTCGACGACAGCTTCACCGTCGCCGAGCTCGACAGCACCCACGTGGACACCATCTCCCGGGCCATCACCCTGGCGCCCCAGGATGCCGTCATTGCCGTCGAGGCCGGCACCTACGACGAATGGCTCAGCCTGCAGCGACCTGTTCGCATCGTGGGACGCTGCGCCTCCCAGGTTGTGGTACGCAGCGCAAGCCAGGGCCCCCCCGGCCTGCAGGCCGTGAACCTCGACGGTATCAGCGTGCAGGGGCTGACCCTCGAGGGTCACGAGGCCGGCATGGTGATCTCGGGGAGCACCCTGCTGGCACGGGAGCTGATCGTGCGCGGCAACCGCTCGGGCGGCGTGGTCGCCATCGACGGCTCCTCGGTGACCCTGGAAAACACCCGGGTCGTCGGGACCCTCCCGCGCGCCGATGGTGCGCTCGGGAACGGCCTGTACGTGCGCGGCGGTTCCACGCTCGACGCCACCGCGTGCAGCTTCGTGAGCAACACGGTCAACGGCGTCGCCGTCCTGGACGATGGCACGCGCGTGACGCTACGGCGATCCATCGTCCTGGAAACGCTGCCCGACGGCACGGACCGCTTTGGCAAAGGCGCAGTCGCGGGGTTCGGGGGAACTCTCGAGATCATCGACAGCGCGATCGTGCGCAACCTGTCGGCGGGCGTGTCGGTGATCGAGGGTGGACACGCCCGTATCCAGGGCAGCGTCATCGACGACACGCGGGCGGATCGGCGCGGCCCCTTCGGCTACGGCATCGAGGTGGATCTGGGCTCGGATCTCGAGGTCGACCACAGCAGCATCACCCGCAGCGCCGAGTGGGCGGTGACGGGTTTCGACGCGGAGACGCGCCTGGTGCTCCGCGACTCCGTGCTGCACGGACCCGAAGCCGGCCAGGATGGGATAGGCGCCGGGATCTATGTACGCTCGGGGGCCCAGCTCGAAGTCGAGCGCTGCGCGATCCTGGATAGTTTCACCGCCGGCCTGCGGGTCGAGTATCCGGGCACGGTGGCCACGGTGCGCGCCAGCTTGATCCAGGGAACGCGATTCTCCCAGGACAGCGCGGCGGGGGCCGGGTCGGGGCTGATCGTGGCCTACGGGGCCGAGGCCAGGGTCGAGGACAGCATCTTGCGCGACAACCAGACCGTGGGTGTGATCGCCGGCGCTGACGACGACCCGGGTGCCGCAGTGAGCCTCCTTGCCCTGCGCGCGACCCTGATCGCGGATACCCGGGCCGACCCCACCGGGCACTGGGGGATTGGTCTCGAGGTCAGCGGCGCTGCCCGGGCCGAGGCCGTGCGCTGCAGCGTGTCGGAGAATCTGGCCTCCGCGGTGGTCGTCGGGGGCACCCAGGCCAGGCTCGATCTCGTCGACAGCAGCGTGCTCGAGACGAAGCTCTCGGACGATGGCCCCGGGCACGCCGTCGTGTGCGCCGATCAAGGCACGCTGAGGGTCGTGGGCGCGCACCTGCTCGACAACCAGGGCGTGGGTCTGGCCTTCGGGCGTGCCGCAGGGTCCGTCGATTCCACAGTGGTGGCCCGCAACCAGGTGGGCATTCACGTCCAGGGTGGCACGGTGCTGCGAGACGTCGATCAAACGGCGACGGAGATGGTCGCCGGTGAGGTCCAGGTCAGCGCAAGCTCGCGCTTCGTCGACAACGCGGCCCGGCTCGGTTCGGGAGAGATCCCCCTACCCGGTCTGGTCCCTCTCGCCCCTTGAGGTCGCCGCCGCGGCGAGGAGTGTTCAGGCAGCTGTCCTGCCGCCCTTGAAAACAGGGTGGCGCTCCCGGGCCAGATTCACGATGCGCTCCAGCATGGCCCCGTAGGGAAAACCGCTGTGTTCGGCAGCTCCGGCGGTGCTGGTCTCGGCACTGATGTCGTGGTTGGGATTGACGTCGAGCACGTAGAAGATGCCGTCGCGCAGGCGGATGTCGATGCGCCCGTAGTCGCGACAGCCAACGGTCCGGTATGCGCCGATGGCCTGGCGCTGCAAGGCCTCGCGCTCGGCGTCGCTGAGGGGGGCGGGCAGCAGCAGCTCGATCTCCTGGTAGTGCCGCGACTCGGGGTCGAACTTGGAGTCGTAGGTACACAGGCGGTCGCGGGGGTCTCCGAAGGCGGAAAAGTCCATCTCGGCAGGCGGTAACATCTCGATGGTACCGTTGCCCCACAGCGACACGTGAAACTCCCGGCCATCGATGAAGTCCTCGACCAGGGCAGGCTGCTTGAAGGTCTCGATCACCCAGGCGGCACGTCGTTCAAGTTCCTGCGTGGTCATCACCACGGCCTCTCGGCTCAGCCCCAGGCTGCAATGCTCGTGGGCCGGCTTGACGATGGCGGGGAACAGTCCCCAGTCCCGCACGTCGGGAGTGTGCAGCAGCAGTCCGTCCGGCGTGTTGAGCCCGGCTGCTCGCAGCAGGCGCTTGACCATGTCCTTGTCCCAGGACAGGAACAGGGACGAACTGCTGGCGCCGGTGTAGGTGAAGCCGAGCTGATCGAGGATGGCCGTGACGTGGGTCTCGCTGTTCGGCACGCCTGGCAGCTCCTCACAGGCATTGAACACCAGCACGCTGGCCGGGTCATAAGGTCGCAGCGCCGCGCGCAGATTGGCCGAACGAACAGGCTGGTTGAAGACCACGTGCCCCAGGCCACGCAGCGCACTCATCATCTGCTCGACCTCATCGAGCGCGCTGGCAAGTTCGGCGCTGGTCCACGCGTCGTCGAGGTTGTGCAGCAGGAGCACCTGCAGGGATCCATTCTGCCGACGACGTGCCATGGTCTTTTTGTCGCACTGGATGGGTGTGGGATGCCAGAAAAAAGTCGGCGATTCTGGATGGTTTCTTGCGCTCCCGGGCCGCCTCAAGCCCGTGATCATAGCCGTGGGTCGGAGGCAGGCCTCCGTCGGTACGATGCCCGCGCGCGCCACCCCAGCACTGCCACCAGCCACAGCCCCCACCCGAGCGGCGAGCTTTGGGGTTGACGACAGGCACAACCGCCATCGCTGACATCGGGTGGCATCGGCGGCGGCAGGGCGGCGCCCCCAGGCGAGTGGCGATCCAGCGCGATCGCGTCGGGACGGGGTCCCGAGTCACGCCCGGGGTCGACGCTGCGGTCCACGCCCTGGGCATCGCTGCCCGTCAGACCTGCGTCGATGGTGGTCGAGCCGCCCGCGGGTGTGGGCAGGCCTCCACCCCCGGTGCAGGACGATCGCAGGTGCGCGGTGCACGCCTGGCGCATGGCCTGATCGATCCAGGCGCGGTAGGGCGAGATCATGGTATCCACTCCGCCCTTGGCGCAGTCCGTGTCGTCGTAGGCGTGACTGGTCACACCCACCAGGCGACGGCTGGGTGTCCGGCCATCGCTCATGGTAATGAAGGTCGGCCCGCCCGAGTCCCCATGGCACTTCTGGGGATCGCCAGGAGGTTGATCCCCGATCTGCATCTCGCTGGTGCCCACCTCGTTGATGAAGGAACGGGCCTGGTATTTGATCCCCACGAGGGTCGTGTCACTGCTGTCGCGCTGGCCGTAACCCACGATGTCGACCTGGGCGCCGACCACGACACCACCCAGGTCGGCTTCGTCGAGCACCACGGCCGGAATGCGGGACGAGGTCCGCTCGAGAAACAGCAGGGCAATGTCGAAGAGATCCACCAGCCCGCCCGGGAAGCTGTTCAGGTTGTTGATGTCCCAGCTCGGATGTGCGGCCATGGCGCGCACGGGGATGGCATCGGCTGGCAGGTTGAGGTCCTGGACTCCAAAGCCACTGACGTCGAGCTCGAAGGAAATGCTGTTGCGAATATTGCTACCGGCCCCGCCGAAGACCAGCGCATCGATCTCGGTGCAGTGGGCCGCGGTGAGCACGACATCCGGCGCGATGAGCGTCCCCGTGCAGACCATGCTGCCCACGGGATAGCCCATGATCTCGCCCGTGGTGAGCTGCACCGCCACAGCCGGGAAGGCACTGGCCGGGCTCGGCGATCCGCCGATGATGGACTGCTCGAGTTCCGACGCTGCCCGCCCGTCCGTCTCGGGCAGAGGTCCACAACCACTCCACAGCAGGGGCACCAGGATCCAGGACCAGCGCCCCCCACTCCTCACGGGCGGCCCCACCGGCGCCACACCAGCGCCAGCAGCGTCAGCCCCCACAGCGCAGAGATCCCGGCGGAAGGTGGCGTGGTGGCATGGCAGGGGCAGCCCTCGATGAAGTGCTGGCCTGAGGTTCCGGCATCGTCGTCGTCTCCGCCGCCGCTGCCCGCATCTGGCCGTACGACGTCGTAGCGCGACGGCAGAAGGATGCCGGGCTCGTCGCACCAGGCCCGGGTCCCGTCCTGACAGGCCGCGCGCATGCGCTCGTCTATCCATCCCAGCCAGGTATCGACCCGGGTGTCCACGCCGCCCTTCTGACAGTCGCTGTCGTCGTATGCGTGCGAGGTGATGCCGACGAGGCGTCGCTTGACGTCGTGCGAGGTCGACACCTCCATGTAGGTTGGTCCGCCCGAGTCGCCATGGCACTTGCGCGAGCTGCTCGAGTCCCCACCGATCTGCATCTCCGCGATGCCAACCTCGTTGATGAAGCTGGTGGCACAACGCTTGGCACCGACGGTTCCGGGGGGGGGTGTTTCCCATCCACTGGTCACTGTTTGCTGTCCCCAGCCGGCGATCTCGACACTCGTGTTCTGCGCGATCTGGCTGGCCTCGTTCGCGGTGATCAGGACCTCGGGGCGAATACCCGGGACCGCCTCGGCCAGGAACATGATGCCCACATCCTTGAACTCACCAGGTCCCGTCACGTTGTTCATCGAGTCGATATCGAACTCGGGATGGGGCAGCCAGAGCACGGCATCGATGTGATCGTCGGGCCACGGGGTTGTCCCCTGCTGATCCTCTGCAAGGGCCGTCAGGTCGGGTTCGAAGGTCATCCCGAACTGCTCTGAAAGCACCGTCCCCATGCCCATGGTCAGCAGGTCGGTCTGGAAGCAGTGCGCCGCCGCCAGCACGGTGTCCGGTGCGATCAGCGTACCGGTGCACATGGGCTGCCGGATGCGCGACCGCGTCCCAAAAAACTCGATCTCGGCGTCGATCAGGATGGCCACCGCCGTCTCCATCCTGTCGCGGCCACAGACCTCGCCGTTGATGATGTCGTGCTCCTGTCCACTGACGGGCTGCACCCCAAGATCCAGGTCGGCCGGGCCGCAGGCCAGGCCAGGGATCATCAGCAATGCGAAAAAAAACACAGGTCTCATGCCGTTCGTTCTCCCGGGGCCGCCGACGACAGGGGCAGCTGTCGGGTACTTTAGCGCACCGGCAACCTGGCTGTCCCCCGACAGAGGCGCCGTCGCCAGAAAAATCCGGCACAGCAGGGCCACGCCGCGCTTGCTGTCGAGCGCCAAAGTGTCATGATCCGCCGCCACGAACCTGTGCCTGGAGGCTGCACCATGGATCTCAGTACGAACTACATGGGTCTCACCCTCGCCAACCCGGTCGTGCCATCGGCCTCGCCCCTGTCCCGAACGCTCGAGGGCGTCCAGCGCATGGCAGAGGCCGGAGCCGGCGCCATCGTCCTGCACTCGCTGTTCGAGGAGCAGCTCAACCGGGACGCCGACGAACTGAACCACTACCTCGAGCGTGGCACCGAGAGCTTCGCCGAGGCCCTGAGCTACTTCCCGGCGATGGACAACTTCAATGTTGGTCCCGACGACTATCTGGAGCGGATCCGCAAGGCCAAGCAGAGCACAAGCATCCCCATCATCGGCAGCCTCAACGGTGTCTCGGCGGGGGGATGGACCAGCTATGCGGCCAAGATGGAGCAGGCGGGTGCCGACGCCATCGAGCTCAACGTGTACTGGATCCCGACCGATCCCAAGCTCTCGGCGACCAGCGTCGAGAAGGTCTACCTGGACATCCTCAAGGCGGTGCGCGGCACGGTCAAGATCCCCGTCGCCATGAAGCTGAGCCCCTTCTTCAGCGCGCCGGTGCACATGGCCCGGCAACTCGAGGAGGCCGGGGCCAGCGGCCTGGTGCTGTTCAATCGCTTCTACCAGCCCGACGTGGACCTGGGTTCGATGGGTGTGGTCACCGACATGACGCTCAGTTCGTCCTCGGCGTCACGATTGCCCCTGCGCTGGATCGCGATCCTGCGCGAGCACATCAAAGGTAGCCTGGCCGCCACCTCGGGTGTGCACACCGCCGAGGACGCGCTCAAGCTCGTCATGGTCGGTGCCGACGTCACCATGGTCTGCGCCGTGTTGCTGCAGAAGGGCATTGGCGCGATCACCACCATCCGGGACGGCATGGCACGCTGGCTCGAGCAGCACGAGTACACCTCCCTGGCCCAGGCCAAGGGCAGCATGAGCCAGAAGAACTGTGCCGAGCCCGCCGCCTACGAGCGTGCCCACTACGTCAAGGCCCTCGAAGCCTTCAAGCTCTGATCGTCACAGCCCCGGGCTTCCGTCGACAACCAAGCGCGCTTCGTCAGACACAGCGATGTTGCCTCCCTGCCAGAGTGTACTAACATGGCATGGGCGCCCGTGTGTGGTGAGTCTGCGGCGTTGCTGGAGGTGTTCTGTTGACTCTACCTGCGACCGATCCGGTCAAGCTGGAGGTCACGCTCAAGTACGCGACCATCTCGGAATTTGACGCGCGCTTCGCCGCCAACGTGGGTTCGACTACCCTCTTTCTGAAGACTCCGAAGCCCAAGCCCGTGGGCTGTGTGGTCGCCCTCGAGCTTCACCTGGCCGGGGGAGATGTGGTGCTGGCCGGCCAGGGACCCGTGCTCTGCGCCTTCGAAGGCGCCAGCGTCCCTGTGGGTCGCCAGGCCGGCATGATCATCGGGCTCCACCCGGCAGACGACAACAGCGCCAAGCGCATCCGCGCCATCGTCGTGAAGTACGGCCAAGGTAAGAACTCCGTTCTCCCCGCAGGCGTGGTGGCTCCATCCCCACCTGCTGCGCCGGTCCCGACACCCGCGACCGCAACGCCAGCGAACGGTGACAGCCTCGACGATCTGGGCAGCGATCTCGATGCTGCCATCGCGGGCCTGGGCTCCTCAGATCCCGCTCCGGCTGCTCCACCCATGGCGAGCTCACCACGGGTCCAGATCACCACCGCGACCTCGCCCTCGCCGTCGCTGTTTGATCCTGGACCCGGGCTTGTCATGGTCCAACCCCAAGCGCGGGTGCCCGATCCCTTGCCACCGCAGCCTGCGCCGCCGGCGACAGTGCCAGCGCCGCCCGCGCCAGCGCCGACAGTGAAGCCACCCCCTGCGTCGAGCGCGAGTTCTGTCGATGTTCTGTCCGGCAGTTCCTGGACCGACGAACTGGAAGCAGCCCTGGGCACGGCCTTCGACGTGGAGCCAGGCCTCCCCACACCCCCGGCCGCCGCCAGGCCTGTCGCTCCCATCCAGCCACCAGCCGCCGCGGCGAGCACACCGCGCTCCCTCGATGGCATGTTCGGTCCACCCGAGATGATCTCCACCGAGCCGGTCGGGATGCCCATGCTCAAGGCAGAACAGGCCTTCAGCATGCCGCCGCCCACCCCGGCACTGACGCCGACAGGAGGGGTCCTCAGGGTCGAGCCGGCAGCCGAGGCAGCGCCGACACCGGACACCGCTGCGTCATTGCCGCCGGCAGTTGCCACCACACCTGCGGTGGAGACCTCTGCTGAAACTGCAAGCCCGGTGGCGCTGGCTGCGTCCATGGATGCCGAGCATGACGACGACATGCTGGCCCCGCTGCCTGCCGGGGACGCTGCTGAGTCCGCCGGACAAGCCAGCGACAACCTGCCAGTCTCCGAGCCGCCGGCTTCCGCGCCCTCGGAAGACCCCGCCGCGAGTTCCGGACTTCCGTCGAACATCACCGAGGACAGTCTACAGGCCATCGCAGCGGGTCTCCCTCCCCCGGAGTACCGCCCCGCCTTCAAGCCCGAAGTCCCGCTGCCGCCGCCGGTGGTGGTCACGACGCGTCGGCGCGAAACGACGGTGCGTCCACCCGAG
This sequence comes from Pseudomonadota bacterium, assembly GCA_043821645.1. Lineage (GTDB taxonomy): Bacteria > Myxococcota > JACRCW01 > JAFGSX01 > JAFGSX01 > JBDRCO01. Next base: position 130,191 of record JBDRCO010000113.1, read on the forward strand.
GCTGCGCCGAGCTCAGGCGACCATGCTGACCTGGGCTCGCCCGACAGCTCCGCGCTGATCGGGACCGCGCCGGTGGATTCAGACCGAGCACCTGTCGACGCAGTGGCCATGCCACCATCGACACCTGCGGTGGATGCCGGTGAGCCGACCGGCCTGGCCATCCCGCAGGACGCGGCCGGTGGAGATCCGCTTCTGCAAGGAGGCCAGACCGCTGCGGACGCCATGGATGCGGCCGAGCCCGACCTGGCCTGCCCGCCTTTGGCCACCACGGAGGCGTCCGCGCTGGAATCCGACTCGGCGACTCCCGATGCTGCACCCGCTACCGAGGAGCCGGGTACCGTCGAATCCCTCGACGAGGAACTGTCCCGGGACCTCCCTCCGCTCCCTAATCCCACTGACGAGATCGAGGAGACCATGCCGGTGCGGGCGCGCCGGTCGGGTGTGGCGCCGAGTGGGAAGATGCTTGGCATCGCCGGTGCTGCAGGTGCCCTGCTCGGCGTTCTTCTGTTCGTTGTGTTTCGCCTGCTGTTCGCGGAACCCGACCACATCACGCAGTTTCGCGAAGCCAATGCGCTGGTCCGCACCGGCAAGAGTGCCGAGGCCATCGCCGTGTACGAGAAGATCCTGGCCGCGCACCCGGAGTTCACGCTGGCCAAGCGTCACCTCGCGGTGGCGCTGGCGCTGCAGGGCGATTGGGCCAGGTCTGAGCAGGTCCTGCGCAACTACATGGGTACCAGCGAGGATATCGCGGACATCGAGACGGTTAAGAAGTACCTGGGTGAGGCCGAGGCCGTGCGGGTCGAGTGACTCCGGGAACGCCTCGAAGGCCGTCGCAGCTTTGCCTAGAGGCTTTCCACTGCTCCGAGATCCGGAGCTATCCCGCCAAATAGCCCTGACGCGCCACCGTTGAGATCAAAACCGAGGTCGATGCCAGCGTCGATGCACGGGCTGCTGGACTGCAGTCTGAAGTCGCCAGTGCCCGCATTCACATACTTCGGATCCGCGAGCACCACGTGCGCGCCTCGCGTGTCCGGACAGGCCGAGGCCAGGCCGTTGTTGAAAAAGGCGTTGTAGTCGTTGCTGGAGGCGGTCAGGCCGCTGGTGTCGCAGATGGCGCCGTAGGTGTTGGCGCTGAAGATGTTGTTCTTGACCTCGTGCCCGGAACCGCCAAGCGACAACCCGTAGTTGCTCGAACCGTGCAGGGTGTTGTGCAGGATGCGGAGGCCCGTGGCGCTGCTGGTGGCGATGAGGGGAACCGTGGCGCCGGCGAAGAGGTTGGACACGACCTCCGCCGGTCCTGTCCCGTCCGCGAAGCGCAGGCAGGCTGTCGTGCTGCAGTCGAGGACAGTGTTTCCGTGGATGCGGTGGTTCGTACCGCTGCTCACCTGGATGGCGTACTCGGCCTTGTCGAACACGTTGCCCGGTCCCACCTCGACGCCGCTCGCCTGGATGCGCACGCCCGTGTCGCAATTGAAGACGCGGCTGCCGAGAAGCCACAGGTTTGCACCCGTGGCATTCACGCAGACGTTTGTTCCACCACCGAGCTTGCCCTCGATCTCGAGGTTGGCGATGGCAACGCCAGCGGCCGTGATGTTGAAGACATCGCGATTACCCTGAATGCGCACCCCGGCGTGCCCGACGAGGCGCGCGGGTTGTGAGATGGTGAGCGTGGTATTACCCATCGCGATGGTCGGCTGCCCGCCATCGAACACCGTCGGGTCGAAGCGAATCGTGTCCACATTGGCATTGCCATTGGCCGTGGCCAGTGCCTCTGCCAGGGAACCAGCACCCGCCGCAGCGGTCGTGGTGACAACGATGATACGTGCAGCGTCCTCGGCAAAGATCACGCGTTGCAGGTGACTGCTGGCCCCCCTGGTATCCTGGATCTCCAGGCCTATCCTGTGCGCTCCGGTGGTGGCCAGGGTGTGGTCCAGCGTCTTGGTGGTGCTGGGTGCAAGCTCGTACACGCCATCGTCGTCCAGATCCCAGGCCACGGTGAGCGCACCGACGGCGTCCTCGGCGTCACTGCTGCAGCCCGCGTCGAGCTGGAAGCTCACACCCGTGGTCACCACCCCGGGTGCGGTCAGGCAGGCCACGGGAGCTGTGTTCCCCAGCACATTCCAGCTCAGAGGCGTAGTGGCACCCGTGCCTCCGATCGCGGCCGCGCTCAGATCGTCGGCGCCGCTGATGCTGGCATCGACGGTGACCACTCCCGTCGCGGCCCCCGGGGAGACCGACACGTCAAAGACCAGGGTCGCTTGCGCGGCTGCGGCCACAGAGGTGGGGTTGCCAGACCGGGGCACCACCGGGTACTCGCTGCTCACGTCGACGCTGCTGGTCGTGAACTGGAGCCCGCTCGTGCTCACCGTCGCCGAGACCTCGCCGGTGTTCTCGACCAGCACGCTGATCACCTGGCCAGATTGGCCCTGGTACACGTCGGACGCCGGACTGGTCACGCTGAGGAGATCGAGGGTCGCTGCCTGCAACACACCCACGCTGTCGCTGGTCGCAGCGTTGACTGTCAGCGTCGCTCCATCGACGACGGCAGTCCCGCTGATCCCGGCACTGAGCTGCAGGGAGCCACTGCTGCTACCTGCAGTGCAGCTGTAGCTGAAGTCCTGCTGGCTGGCGGCGCCAAGGTTCGCCGTGGCCGGCGTCGGACCCGTGCAGACCGATCCGGTGGAGCCGCTGATGACAAAGCCTGTCGGTGCCACGCCGAGGGTCCCGCTCCCACCGCTGTTGGTGGCGCGGAGCACTGCGGCAAAGGCCTGTCCCGTCGACACCTGCGCCGGGAGCGCCAGCCAACCCAGTCCGAGCGCGGCCGGGCCCACAGCCTGAAAGGGTGCGGTGGCGACGGGGATGGCGCTAACCGCGGCGCTGGTGGTGGCGTCCGTGCCCTGGGCGCCGGCCACCGCGGTCCAGGCCCCCGCGCTGTTGCCGACCGTGCATGCAAAGCTGAAGTCCTGCAAGGACCCACCGTCCAGATCCACGCTGGCGGGGGTGGCAGCGGCACAGCTGGTCCCGGTGGTCCCGGTGAGGCTGAGGCTGGTCGGCGTCACGGCAAGGGCCCGAGTTCCACCGGTGTTGCTGACCCGCAGCACGAGGTCGATGCTCGCGCCGTGCAGCAAGGTGGCGCTGGCCGTCTGCCAGGCCGCGACCAGCACGGATTGCGGCATCACCGACATCGGGCCAGCTGTCTCGGTGGGCGCCTGGATGGTGGTGCTATTGACGACGTCCGTGCCGCTGGCATCCGCGGTGAAGTGGACCTCGCCAAGGCCGCTGGCCGTGTAGCTGTAAACAAAGAGTTGCGCCTGGCCGCCAGCAACATCGGCGGTGGCCGGAGTCGGTCCGCTGTCCAGGGTCAGGGCACCGCTTCCGCTGAGTGCGAGAACAGGTGTGACCCCCTGGGCATCACCTTGACCGCTATTGGTGACGGTCATCTCGATGTCGAAGGACTGACCCAGTCCCACACCTGCGGGGACGTCGAGGGCAATCTCCAGCGCGGCCCCCACCAGGATCTGCAACGACGCGCTGGTGGCTGCGCCGCTGGCGAGCGGGCGCAAGGAATAGGCGTTGGTGCCGCTGGCCTGGGCCGTGAACGTGACACTGCCCGCGCTCTGCGCCCGGTACTGCAGGACAAAATCCTGGGCAGCGCCAGCGGCGATGTCCGCACTCGCCGGCGAAGGTCCACTGAGGTGCTGCGCCGTACCGCTCCCGGCAAGGACCGGCAGCGACACCTGCACGGCCTGGGCCTCACTGCCGCCCGTGTTGGCCACATGAACCGTCAGGGTGATCTCCGTACCCGTGCTCACGGAAGCTGCGGAGAGTTCCAGGGTGGATACCAGCTGCGCCGGGTTCCACACCTGGACGGCACCAGGCAAAGTAGCCGTGGCTCCTCCCTCCGTCGTCACCACCAGATCGTAGGCTCCCGCCGCCGTGCCCTGGGCGACGGTCGCCGTGAAGCCCGAGGTGGACAGGTTGGTGACAGGCAGGGCGATACGGGCGCCGGCAGGGGGCTCGAGATCGGCCTGCAGGCCACTGTCGAAGCCGCTGCCGACCACATCCAGCACCTCGTCCTGATCGTTGACGATATCGGACGGAATGACCGAGGTGATGGCCGGCCCCACGCCGACCAGCACTTCGTAGGCGTCGGCAAGAGAGGTCTTGAGACCCCGCGGCGTCTCCACTCGAAGATCCAGGAAGCCTGCGGTCAGCCCCACCGGCACCTGAGCCGTGAGATGCTCGTCGTCGACATAGCGAACATCCCGCAGCGCGGTGTTGCCAAGCCATGCCCGAAAGGTGGTGTCCACGCGCAGTCCACCTGGCTGCGAAGGATCGTTCTCGATGAGAGGACGCAGCTCGCGTCCCAAGATCTCGACGGACTGCGCCACATCCTGGCGACCCGACGCCGGCGTCACCTGCTCCAGGATCGGTTCAGGAACGGCCGTGGTCACCACGTCGAGATCGCAGGCTCCCGTCGTGACAAGAAGGGCAAGCAGGGCAAGGCGTCGCATGGTGGACTCCAGAGATGCTGATGGTCTACAGCAGCGGGATGGCATAGCCCCCGAGGATGGAGGCGCCACCCCAGGGCTGCTCGAGGCCGCCGTACAGGTAGCGCAGCTTGAGGACAAGCTCACCGGGCCCGACATGCCAGGCCACGCCGGCCTGCACCAGGGCACCCAGTGTGAGGCTGTGCCGCGTGCTTTCATCGAGCACGCTGAGCAGGTAACCCAGAGAACCTCCGAGACCAGCGAAGATCGCGAGGGAGTCTGCCACCCGCAGGCGATAGTCGGCCTGCAGTGACAGCGGTGTGGTGAACAGCTGGCGCGTGAAGGTTCGGCCAACCAGCGGCCCGGACGCGAATTCTGTCTGGCCGTACTGGTACAGTCCACCCAGCTCCAGGCGCAGGGCGAGCCCGTCGAGGACACCGCGGCCGAGCATGGTGACGTCGAGTGCCAGGCCTGGCGCGAACAAGGCCACGAAGTTGCTCTCGAAGGCGGCACTGACGCCGAGGGTCAGTCCCAGCGGCGCCTGTCCGGTCGACACCTCCGTTGCCACACCGGCGGAAGCCAGCTCCCGGGTGTCATCGTCGGCACCAACCGCCACCGCTGGCTCCGCGGCCTGGACAGTGAGCGCATGCTCTGCCGTGAGCGCTGCACCTCCCTCGACGGGGAGCTGCGCACTCAGCGCCACCTCGCCAGCCCAGTCCGGCAAGGTGAGCTGGCCTTGAAACTGCCCCGGCGCCACTTCCTGCAGCCCGCCAAGCTCGCCGCGATCGGTGGTCAGCACCGGTACACCAGGAGCAGCCTGCCCCGCCTCGTCGAGCACGCGCACCACCACGGTCACCTGGGCGCCCGGGCTCGCAGCGGGGGGCACGGTCACCAGCTCCAGCCTGGCGGGTCGCGTGGCATCTCGCAGGGCAAATTCGACGGTGCTCGAAGAGGGCTTGTGACCGGCCATGGACACGGTGACCTTGGCGGTCTTGCCAGCGCTCCGCGGCTTTGGCTTGAAGCGGACGCTGTACACGCCCGGCCCCATTCTCTCGACACCTCCTGCAGTCCCGTACTTGGCCTTGAACTTGAGGGTGGCCTTGTCGGCGGGGGCGCCCCGCGCCGTCACCACGAAGACTCGCAGTTCGAGCGAGGTGTCATCGACGACGGCAAGCGAGGGAGCAAGTGGAACCAGCAGCACCTGCGAGAAGGGAACCATGGGAATGGGAATCTTCGTCGAGCCCGACTGCCCCTCGCTGAAGCCCGGCGGCACCTCGACCCGGATCGAGGCCTGTCCCGAGGCGTCCGCGGCCACGGGTCCGAAACTGCGCTCCCCGATGGAGATGCTGACCTCGCTGCCAGGCTGGCCCGGAACACTGAGTTCGCCCTGTCCGACCAGCGGCAGCGCGACCCACCCCACGAGGACGCCCTGGCTGGTGTCTGCCACAGCTGCCAGGATGGCAACCTGCGGGAAAAAGGCCTCGGGCGGCTTGTAGAGGGTGACGAGGGAACCGCTGCCACCCACAGTGGCTTCCGACAGGCTGCCAGTGCTGGCAAAGAGTCTGACAGAGGCAGGCTCGACAGCCACGGGCCCCTCGATCCGGATCGGGACTTCCGGAGTCTGTCCCAGCAACAGGGTCGGGGGATCCGCGATCAGCGTCAGCTGTCCCGGCGAGGCACCCTGTGCTTGCGAGAGCGACCCCAGAACGAGCGCAGCCAGTACGAGGGCAAGTCTACAGATCATGAACCGGCTCCCCATTTGATGGTGGCGGCACCCTTCTTGGGTGCGGCCTTCTTGCCCGGCTTGGGCTTGGGCTTCGCCTTGCTCTTCGGCTTCGACAGACTCGCCTTCGCCACGCGTGTGATCGTCGGCAACTCCACCGTCTTGGGCTCACCGCCGAGCAGAGATGCCGTGACTTCGATGTTGTTGTCCCCTTCGTCCAGGGGAACCCGGGCCACGAAGCCGCCATCCGCGCGCAGCTTGACCGGGCGTCCATTCACCTGCACCTGAGCCAGTGGATGTGCGCTGCCCTTGAAAACGATGGATGCTGTCTTGACCTCGCTGCCCCGGGGTTGGGTGACCTCGAGCTCGGGATCGCCGGTGAACACGCGAGGTGGCAGCGGGGGCTTGCCAGCAACCGCCCAGCCCGCCATCCCCTCGGGAACATCGAGGGCGCGTTTGCCCGAACGGAGCTCGACCCGACCTGCGTTGTTGACCGCGCCGAAGATGGCCCCGAACACGAAGACCTCGGTCCTCGCGTTCTCAGCGCGCATCTCCATGCCGCGAGGCCCGCTGACGATCACCTTCTTCTCCTGCGTCAGCGACGTGATCTCGATCTGCCCGCTCTGCAACACGAAGTGTGTCGTCGAGATTTCCTGGTGCCGGACGCTGAGCTGGCTGCCCTGGCGAAGCGTCAGCACCGAGTTGGCGCCGAACTGGAGCTCGGCTTTTCCCCCCTCGGTCACACGCAGCATGTCGCCAGGCTCGACACGCTCCTTGCCCATGATGGCCGCCCAGGGTGTGCTGCCGGTCTTTCGCTCGACGGGCCCATCCATGGAAATGAAGGTGATGGCCTCGTCACTGGCTGCGGCCCCTGGATCCGGAAGCGCCACGGGCACGGTGGGATCTTCGGCGACGGGTGTCGGGTCAGAATTCACCTCGCCGCCCACGGGGCTTCGGCTGCGTGGTGGGAGCTGGAGCAGATCTTCTTGATAGGGGATGGGCTTGACCAGCGCCCAGACCACCTGCGCGAGCAGGAACATCCCGACGCCAGAAGCGGCGCCGACAGCGATCAGCTTTCGATCCATGTCGCTCCCTCGAAATCAGCTGCCGTCATGGTGTCGATTAGACCACCGCCCGGGTGCTCGCACAACGCCAGCCGTCGGTCTGGCATCGACACCGGTTGGTCATCGTGCGAGGGGGGCTTGACCTGGGCCCGCCTCTCGATGTGCGCGGGTCGCGCGGGTGGTTCCCAGCGGCCTGCCGTCAGACCAGGCTGCGCGAGCGAAGGCGCAGGCTGTTCAGCACAACGCTGATGCTCGAGAAGGCCATGGCTGCCGCCGCCAGCGCAGGGTGGAGCATGCGCAGGGCATCTGGAAGCCAGGTCCACGGTGCCAGCACACCGGCCGCCACGGGAATGAGCACCACGTTGTAGCCAAATGCCCAGAACAGGTTCTGCCGCACGGTCGACAGTGTCGCCCGGGACAGCTGGATGGCGCGTGGCAGGGCGCGGATGTCCCCGCCGACGAGAGTCAGGTCTGCCGCTTCGACCGCCACGTCGGCGCCACCCCCCATGGCGATGCCCACGTCTGCGCTGGCCAGTGCCGGCGCATCGTTGATGCCATCACCGACCATGGCGACGCGCTGGCCCTGGGCCTGCCAGCGACGGACGACCTCGACCTTGCCCTCGGGTTGAACCCCGGCCTCGACCTGGTTCAAGCCCACGGCCTGCGCCACGCTCGCGGCGGCCTGGGGTCTATCCCCTGTGACCATGACGGGACGCAGTCCCAGGGCGAGCAGGGAGCGTACAGCCTCGCCGGCCGAAGGGCGCGGGGGGTCCGACACCGCGAGCACACCGACGACCTTGCCGTCGCGTTCCACTGCGAAGGACGTGGCACCCTGCGCGTCGTGCGCATCGAGCGCCTGCCGCAGCGGGAGAGGCCAGCTGGTGGGGTCGGAGATCCAGTCGATGCGCCCGATGCGGATCGCGGCACCGTCGACCCGTGCCTGGACGCCGCGACCGGGCAAACTGAGAAAGTCCGCCGCCGCTGGAGGGTCCAGGGATCTGGCGCGCGCAGCCAGGACCACCGCGCGTCCGACGGGATGCTCCGAGGCTGCCTCGACGGCGGCCACCACCGACAGGAACGCGTCCCTGTCGGGGTCGAGACAGGTGAAACCCGTGAGTTGCGGTGCTCCCTCGGTGAGGGTGCCCGTCTTGTCCAGCAGCACCACATCGACCTGGCCGGCGCGCTCCACCGCCGCGGCGTCGCGAAACAGGACTCCCATCGCCGCCCCACGGGCCGTCCCGACCAGGATCGCCGTGGGTGTGGCCAGACCCAGGGCGCAGGGGCAGGCCACCACCAGCACGGCGATGGCGCGCACCAGCGCAGGCACGAAGGCCCCGCCCAGGCTCCACCACAGCGCCAGGGTGAGGATCGCGATCCCCACGATGGCCGGAACAAACACCGCGGAGACGCGGTCCGCCAGCTGCTGCACCGGTGCGCGGCTGGCCTGTGCGGCCTGCACCAGACGCACGATCTGGGCGAGACGCGTGTCCGCCCCCACTCCGGTGATCTCGACCTCGAGCGTGCCATCCTGGTTGAGAGTGGCACCGGTGACCCTGTCGCCGACCCCACGGTCGACGGGAACGGGTTCTCCAGTGAGCAGGCTCTCGTCGACGGCGGACCCCCCTGCCACGACCATGCCGTCGACAGGGATGCGCTCCCCGGGCCTGACGCGAACCCGCTGACCGGGGCGCAACAGAGCCACCTCCAGGTCGTGTTCGGCACCCTGCTCATCGAGCAGGTGCGCACGCGGTGGCGCCAGGTCGAGCAAGGCGCGCAGGGCCTGGGACGCGCGGCCCCGGGCCACGGTCTCGAGCATCTTCCCGAGCTTGACCAGGGTGATGATGAGGGCGGCGGTCTCGAAGTACAGGTGTCCCGGAGCGCCGGCGAACAGCACCGCGAGCGAATACAGGTACGCGGTACTGGACCCCAGAGCAACCAGCACGTCCATGCTGGCACTGCGATTGCGGAGCGATCGCAGGGCGCCGAGGTAGAAACCCAGACCCGTGTAGAACTGTACCGGTGTGGCCAGCGCGAAGAGTGCCAGGTCGACGGCCGTCGTGTTCGCCCAGGCGCCCCATAGCCCGAAATCGCGCCCCATGCTGAGGACCAGCAATGGGGCCGTGAACACCGCGCCGACCACAAAGGCTCTGAGCTCGCGCCGCTGCTCATGCTGCCTGGCGCTGTGCTCGTCGTCGTCACCCGCTGCGACCGTCGGCGATGGCAGCACCGCCTGATAGCCAGCCCAGCGAACCGCCTCGGCGATGTCGTCGAGGCTCGCCTGCGTCGGGTCATAGCGAACGTGGGCACTCTCGGTGGCCAGGTTGACCGTGGCCTCGGACACGCCAGGGACCATCTTGTGCAGCGCTCGCTCGACAGCGCGAGAGCAATTGGCGCAGGTCATCCCGACAATGGGAACATCGATCTGGATCCAGCGACCGGGCGCGGGCGGAGACATGCCGGGCGACGTCCGCAGCGGGCTCATCCGTCGCTGGCGGGGTAGCCGATGGCCTCGAGGGTCTGCGCGATCTGCTCCCACGACGCCGGCGCCGTCCAGGCGATGGTCACGGTCTTGCTGGCGGGATCACCCTCGACCTGCTCGACGCCAGCGATCTCAGAGATCTCGCGGCGAATGTTCATGACGCAGTGGCCACAGCTGATCGCGGGAACCACCACACTCTTCTCGGACATGACCCACCTCCACGCTCAGCCACACCTCTAGTGGTGCGCCGAACATGTACATAGCTCACGGGCGCCGCGCGGGCAGCGAGGTCAAGGCTTAGGGCTGTCCCAGGGCACGCAGGCATTCACTGCGAGCCACCGCGTCGTGCTCCAGCACACCCGTGAAGGCGGTGGTGACCACGCGTTCCTCGCCGCGGCGGTTTTCACCGAGGATCAAACAAAGCTGCGCAGTCTCGACCACGCAGGCCGCGCCCCGGGCTTGACCATGCTTGACCAAGGCCTCGGCCACGTCGCGGGTGAACCACTCCTGGTAGGTCAGGCGATGACCCAGGGCGTCGACCAGACGGGCAATACGCCCGAACCCATGCAGGCAACCACCTGGAAGATAGGCCACGTGCGCCACGCCACGCCAGGGGACCAGGTGGTGCGGACACATGCCGTGCACGGCAATGTCGCGCACCGTGACCAGATCCTGCCGTGGGTCCTCGAAGCCCGAGCTCAGCAGGGACTCCAGCTGCACGTCGTAGCCATCGAGCAGCCGGCTGGCCCACAACTCGTTCACCCGCTCGGCGGTGTGCGCCAGGTGTACCGGATCGATATCGAACCCCGCCGCCTCGAGCATGGCATTGACCGCCGCACGGAACTTTTGCTGGTCCGGCAGGCGCGTTCGCGGAAGTCCGACAGGCGTGGCATCAGGACTCATGCTCACCTCGATAGATCACCGCTGACGTCGGGATCTCGTACACCCTGATCTCGAACAGCCCGCCCAGCGTGGGCGCCAACCGAGCCCAGACCCACCGTGCAATATTTTCGGCGGTCGGGATCTCGATCAGCTCATTGAGGTCGCGGTGGTCGAGATGGTCCAGGGCCTGTTCGCGGACGATCCGGTCGAGCACTGCAAAATCCATGACCATCCCGCTGTGGTCATCGATCGGACCCTGCACCGTCACTTCGACGGTGTAGTTGTGCCCGTGCAGGCGTCGGCAAGCCCCGTCGTGGCGTTCCAGGTGGTGCGCGGCCGAGAACTCGTAGCGGTTGCGAAGAAGCATGGCACCTCGCCGTCTGACCGCAAGACGCTGCGGTCCACGGCCATTTAGAGAACGGCCCCCGCCGCTGTCAAGCCAGGGGCCACCGTCGGTGCCCCGGGAGTGTTCTTGGCGCACCCTCCGGAGTGCCAGGAGGACCGCGCGGTTGCGACGACAACATGCCAGTGGTATCGATTGTCTTTGGACCGATGCAAGGAAACACCAACGTATGACATCACAGGAGGCGCGCAGAGCGTCACTGACCCGACATTTCGGTCAGGGCGACATCATCTTCCGCGAAGGCGAGGACGGCCGGGAGATGCTCGTGGTGCGCAAGGGTCGGGTGCGCATCTTTCGCAAGACAGGGGATTCCGAGCTCACCCTGGCCGAGCTGGGGCCAGGCGAGTCCTTTGGCGAGATGTCGATCCTGGACCAGACCACCCGCTCGGCGACGGCCATGGCGCTGGAGGAAACCGATCTCGTCGTCGTCGAGGAACACGCCTTCGAGAACATGCTCAAGGAACGTCCGGACATTGCCGTCCGGCTGCTCAAGAAGCTGTCCGCCCGATTGCGCGAGGCAAACCGGCAAATCCAGCTCCTCACGGTCCACGGCAGCGCGGCGAGGGTGGTGGAGACCCTGCGGCTGTGGAGCCAGGGACGTGGCGAGGGCGAGGTCCTGCTCACCGGGGTCACCCCGGACGAGCTGTGGCGCGCGGCCGGGACCCGGCGCGAGGTGTTTGGCGAGATCCTGCACAAGCTGGGCGAGGTTGGCATCGCGCGCTTCAGTGGCGACGGGCTTCACATCCAGTGGCCGCAGGGTCTGGACGACTATCTCGAGTACCTGGACCTCAAGCGGTCCTTCGATCCGGCCACCAGCCAGGAGCTGGCAGCCTTGCGTCAGCTGGGCACACCCGTGCAGGCTTCGCAGGCGGACGCAGAGAAACCCGTCCACGATGAGAAGCGCGAGGATCCCTATGCGCGATTCCTGCAGCTCAAGGAGCGCTTTGAGTGATGAACCCCACCGTCATGCTGGATCCCCCGGCGCGCTGAGGCAGACCCCATGAGAGTCCGCTGCGAAAACTGCCAGGCACAGTACAACGTCGACGACGGGCGAGTGCCGCCCCAGGGCGTCTCCATCACCTGTCCCAAGTGCCAGACCACATTCGTGGTCAAACCGGGCAGCGGCATCGACCAGGCCGTGCCCCTGCCAAGCTCGGGGGCGACGCCTCCAGGATTTGGTGCCGTGCCCTTGCCCGGGTCCACGCCGGTTTTTCCGACCGGCCAATCGGCCATCCCCTTGCCAGGACGAGCGGCTCCGACACCCGCCGCACGCCCTGCGGTGCCCTTTCCTGGTGCACCCTCGACACCACAGTTCGGCCAGGGGGCTGTTCCTCTACCCGGTGGAACACCCGCCAGAGGTGGTGCGGTGCCCTTGCCCGCCGGCACGGGAGGAGGCTCGGCACCTGCGCCACGTGCCTCGGGATTGAGTGACATCTTTGGAGACACGGGTGAGCGGGCGCCAGGCACGATCGACTCGATCCCGTCACACCCCTTCCACGGCGATTCCTCGGTTGCCAAGGCCCAGCGACGGGGCAGCCTTGCTGACTTCATTGATCAGCAGGCACCGAGCGCTCCCACAGCGTCCACCCTGCAGTACCAGGTGAGACGCCGCTCCGGCCGCGTCTTCGGGCCGTATGACGAGTCCACGATCCTGTCGATGCTCCGAAAATTCGAATTCGCCGGTAACGAGGAGGCCTCGGCCGACGGCCATAACTGGAAACCGCTTTCCGCCATCAGCGTGTTCGCTGAGGAAATACAGGCACTGACCGCAGCAGCTCTCGGAGGCCTCGGTGCCCTTCCCTCCCGCAACGATCCGGATCTTCCGGGACTCGCAGGGGTCGATCTGCCGGGACTGCCCAACATGGATCTACCTGGGCTCCCCAACATGGACCTGCCCGGACTCCCGCGTGCCGATCTCCCGGGGCTTCCGAACGCCGACCTGCCGGGCCTGTCGGGGCGCGACCTGCCGGGCCTGTCGAACCGCGAACTCCCCGGACTGCGCAACACTGCACCCGTCGTCTACAACCCCGATCAGCATGGCCGCGGCGCGCCGTCCATGGGTCCGGACCCCATGGCGGACATCGGAATCTCGTTCTCCGATGGTCAGTCCCTGAGCTCGGGTTCCATCGACCATGCGTCGCTGGCACCCAATGATCCCCTCGCCATCGACCTGAGTCTGTCGGTCGAGGACAGGGTCCGCACCAAGGGCCGGGGGCCTCGCGTCAAAGGCGCTCGCGAGCCTCGCGATCTGCGCTCCATCCTCCTGTTCATCGCCAGCACCTTGATGATCGTCATCATCGCTGGCGGAGTGTTCCTCGGCCTGGCCACAGACCACGGTTGGTTCGGATACAACTGGGTCGGGAAGCACCTCATCCCGAAAGACGACCCGAATCCGACAGACACCCCTGTTCCAGTTCCCAACGCGGTGAGCACCGCCAACATCGACGAGTACATCGCGAGGGACAACCACGTGGCGTCCGCCCAGGCCGTGCTCGTGCTGAGTGCACAGGCCACCATGACGCCGGAGCTCGCAGTGAAGAGTGCCTACGTCTATGCGCGCATGGCGCTGCTTGATGACGACCGCAGCGGCGTTGTCGCAGGGCGAGGCGCGCTGGCTCGGGCGGGTGACCTGGCGCAATCGCCGGACGCCCTGTTCGCGGGGGCCGTCTTTGACCTCCTCGAGGGAAACTGTGACGGGGCCATCGAGCTCTTGAAGACCGAGGTCGGCGCAGACCCTCCGAAGGAGCCGAAACCTCAGCTGGGCAACCTGCTCCCCCTGATGGGCCTGGCTCACAGCTGCAACAAGTTTGCAGACCCCGAGAAGGCCAACCTCTTCGTCGACGCAGCCCTAATGGCCGATCCGCACAACCAGTTTGCGCTGTGGGTCCAGGCCCGCCTGGCGTTGCGGATGGAGGACCCTGCCACGGCCGAGGGATACCTGCAGAAGCTGGTCGAGGAGAAGCCCGACGACGCACGAGCGTGGCTGCACCTCGCCGAGGCATCGCTTCTGGTCAAGGGTCACGAGGATCAGGCACGACGCTCGTTCGAGACCGCATTGACTGTGGGCGCCTCCACCCTGGCGCCCTGGCAGATCGGGCGAGCGAGCCTCGGCCTCGCCACGCTGCACCGTGACATGCGGCAGTTCAAGGAAGCCGAGGACGTCGCGGGAAAGTCCTTCGCGTCTGCCGGAGGCCACCCGCCCACGCTCAAGCTCATCGGTAACTTTGCCCTCGATCTGTTCATGTACGATCTGGCGCAGAAGGTCTTCCGCCGCTGCGTCGAGATCGAGCCGAACGACAGGGAGGCGGTGGTCGGACTGGCCCGCGCCCTCGCGGGCAGCCGCAATCCCCTGGAGGCTTACGAGGCACTCAATCGCCTGCTCAAGAGCGATCCGAAGGACGCGTACCTGACATTCTGGATGGGCCAGATTCACCTCGCCATGACCAAGCGCGCCCAGGCGCGGGACCTCTTCAGCAAGGCGCATACTCTGGATCCCAAGAGTGCGGCACCGCTGGTCGCGCTGGTCCAGTATGAGCTTGCCCTGGGTGACATCGACGGGGCACAGCGTTGGATCACGAAGTACCGGGATGGTGTGGCCCCGGATCAGCAGGGCGAGATGGACCTGGCGCAGTCCTGGGTCCACCAGCGTCTACGCAACTTCCCGGCCGCCATGTCCTCGGTCCAGAAGGCGATCGACAGCAAGTGGAACGGCACGCGGGTCCAGATCCAGAAAGCCCTCATCCTCATCGATGAGCTGCATCCCAAGGAAGCGGCTCCCCTGATCCGCGACGCCTACGCCGATAACCCCAACGATCCCTTCCGCATCAACGCCATGGCCTTGCTCGTCATTGCCCAGGGGAAACCCAAGGAGGCAGTGCGCCTGCTCGAAGACGCACTGGCTCGCGACAAGACCATCGCCACTTACAACCTGACCACGGCCCTGGCGCACATCGACATGGGGGAGTGGGACACGGCGATCGAGGATGTGCGGATTGCCTCGGAGGTCGAGCCGGATCACATCAATGTGCTCTACTACCGGGGCCTGGCCCTGCGCGGCAAGGGGGACTACAAGAACGCCCTCGCCGTGTTCAAGCAGGGCGAGCAGGTCTCCCCCAAGGACGCGCGCTTCAGCCTGGAGATGGGCCGCACCTACGCGGCAAACGGCGATTTCCTCGACGCCATCGACTACTTCAAGTCGACCATCTTCAAGGACGAACATTGGGCCCTCGCCTACTTCGAACTGGGCAAGGCCTACATGGAACTTGTGCGGTACAACACGGCCCGGGAGCAGTTCGATCAGGCCCTGCGGCTGCGGCCCGACTGGGCCGTCGTGCATATGTGGATTGGCGACACCGTGGCCAAGTCCGGAGACTACCCGACAGCGCTCAAGGAATACCGCGCAGCCATTGCTGGCGATCCCCAGCTGACCGAGGCCCACTGCAAATCGGGCTCCGTGCTCAAGAACAACGGCAAGCTCAAGGACGCTGAGAAGGACCTGATCAAGTGCCTCAAGGGCAACCCCAAGCATCCCGAGGCACACAAGTGGCTGGGCTACATTTTCAAGGACCTCAAGCGCAAGCGCGATGCCATCGAGAGCTTCGAGCGCCACCTCAAGTTCAGCCCTGATGATCTCGAGAACGAACTGGTGCGCGACGAGATCCAGACGCTCAAGAATCGCTGAGCACCTGCCGGGCCGCCTTCACTCCTCGGGTGGCGGGTCGTAATCCTTGGTCTTGATGGGCTGGTCATCCTTGAACAGGGTCTTTCGCTGCAGCCCTCCCTGGGGGTACCACTCCACAGCCTCGCCCTGCTTCTTGCCGTCGACATAGTTCATCTCGAGTGACTTCTGGGCGTTGCCAAACCACAGCTGATATTGGCCGTGCTTGACGCCTTCGCGCACCTGCATGAAGGATTGTTGCACGCCGTCCTCGTACCACTCCTTCACGTCGCCATGCAGCTTGCCTGCGCGCACAGTGCCCTCGTACTTCTTGTTGCCGTTGGGGTACCACTCCTGGCGCAATCCCTCCTCGATGCCGTTCTTGAATTCCGTCTCCTGGATCTTGGTGCCATTGAGAGCCCACACGGTGCGCTTGCCGTTTTCTTTCCCGGCGACGAACGCGGTCGAGAGTTTCTTGGCTCCGTTGTCGTGCCACTCCTGCACGGGTCCGTCCTCGACACCATCCTTGTACGTGGCCTCGCGCTTCTTGCCGCCCTTCGGGAGCCATTCGACGAAGGCACCTTCTCGCTTGCCCTCGACGTAATTCTCCTCGAGGGCCAGCATGCCGTCGTCGAACCAGCGGGTGCTGGGTCCGTGCAGGATCTCCTTCTTCAGTCCAAACTCCTCGATGGTTTTCTTGCACACCACGGAGTTGCCCTTGGGAGGTGGGTCCCCGTACTGCCGCGAGCCCGGCGGGCACAGCGATTTTCCACAGGACAGAACCTGCGGCAGCAGGGCGCTCGCAAACATAAATCCGGCGAGAATGTGCAACCTTGTCTTCACGCTCGACCTCCGCTCCCTGGAAAAGTGCTCGGGATCTGGTTTCCGTGGCTGGCCGCGAGTGCCTCGGCCCGGTCCCCGTGCCCTACCCGGCCTCGCCAAGGATCTGGCGATGCGGCCTCAACACGCCGTGCCCGTAGCGGGTCACCACCCCTGGGAGACAGCGCTGCAAGATGTGCAGGATGGCAGTCTCCCGTGCCTCGTCAAAAGGATAAACGTCGAAAGCCAGTTCATGCTGGCCTGCCCGGGCGCGGAGGGTGAAGGTTCCACCGCCGGGCCAGTTTCCCAGGATACCCAGATCGCCCTTGCTGTCGAGGATGCATCGTCCCTGCAGCGGCAGCAGGCCCGAGGCCAGCACCCCCTCGAGAGCGCGGCGCAGCGACGGCTCGGCCAGGGGACGCAGCCCACGCAGCACACACCAGGCATGGGCACGATGCCCCGCGATTCCCGCAAACAGGTCCTGGTCGAAGATCGCATTCCCCGGCACCGCCTCGACGCTCCTGGCCGTGCGTTCCAGCACGACCAGGTCGGAGCGGTAGCTGTCGACAGTCCAGTTCTCGTCGAGGTAGCGATTGAAATCCGCATGATGCCCGCGCAGCTCGAGGTGCAACTCGCGCCGCACCTCGTCGAAGGTGTCCAGTGCCGCAGGGTGCACACAGCTGATGAGCGTACCTCCGGGGCGCAGAGCCGTGATGGCGCGAGAGAGAAAGAGGCGCAGGCAGTTTCGCGTCGACATGGGGTCCGTGAACACGACATCGAAGCAGCCGCGTTCCCGCAGTGGCCAGCTCCGGGTCAGGTCCCGTTGCACGGCCCGAAGGGGCAACGCGCCGTCGCGGGCGAGATCCCGCAACAGAGGGACGAGCACCTGGCCATCGATGTCACAGGCCACCACCGAATGGCCGCTCAGGGCCAGGGGGAGGGATACGAGGTCATCGTCGCCGAGGCAGAGCACCCGCATCCGGTCTCCGGGGCACAGGCAGGCGCGCCTCACGGTGGTCTCGGGCAGGCACGGAGTCTGCCCGAAGTCCTGGACCAGGAGCTTGCGCCGGGCAAAAGCGCGCAGGGTCGACCTGTAGAGGCGTCGCCAGCGCGCATGCGGGCCCGGCCAGGACCAGCGCCACGGCTGACACTGCTGGTCCAGGTGATGCTGCAACACTCCATCGTCGTGACGGGTCGTCACGGCCAGGAGGCCGCGGCGCACCAGGGGCGCGATCCTGGGGTCGCGAATCCGGCGAGGATCCAGGCCTCTCCACAACTGGATCAGAAGCCTGCGCTGCTCCGCCCCCAGGTCTGCTCCCAGGGGCATGCTCAGGTGGCGCAGGTGGCTGGGCGTGTCGTCGAGGGAAAGCTCGGCGACCACACCGTCGGCCAGGGTCAGGAGGCGCTGGGCCATTGTCTCGACTCCGCGGCTCAGGCTCCCATGCACAGTTTATTGAGGCAAGCCAGGGTGCGGTCCCTGCTTGAGCCCGCGCATCGATAGGCTATATTTGGGCCGCTCTTCGCGGCGCGGCAAGTGTCGGTCCATGGCGCGGAGGGCAACGAACGCGCGCCGACCTGGCGCAGACCGCGCCGGCAGGGCGCACAGAGGGGTTCACGATGGCACACATCCTCATCGAGAAGAGCCACACCTTGCCCATCGAGCAGGTCAAGAAGATGCTCGAGGAGACCTTCATGGAGGACCTCGAGGATTTCGACATCTTCGCGGACTGGAACGGCAACGTCTGCGAGCTCAAGGGCAAGGGCGCTCATGGCGCATTCCGGGTGGATGCGAGCAAGGTCGTGTTCGAACTCACGACTTCGATCCTCTCCCGCACCGGCGGCACAGACCCCGCCGTCATCGAGGAGGAAGTGCGCAGCCGCCTGCAGAAGCTGCTTCACTAGACGACGCGTCTGGCGTCGCGCGCGGCTCCCCGACCGTTGTCATAGCTGCGCGTTCCTGGCCGCCACCATGGTTGCCCGAGGCCTTGTCCTGAGCGCGGCCCGGGTGGCTGGCCCGCCTCCATCGATGCAGAGCGCGTGCAGCGGCGGGTGGACACCCCCGCCACGGGCTCCCAGCCAGACGGTCACAACGGCGTCTCCCCTCTCGGTCGAGACCCAGCACAGGTAACACCACGCGGCCACGATCCCGGACGCCCTTGTTCGCTCATGGCGCCGGCTTGCTGATACTCCCTGATTCCCCCTCCGCAGCACCGATGGGTCCCCACCCCGGCGACCCGAGTGATTCCGCCGCAGGCTCCACGCCACCTCGGAGGCGAGAAGACCACGGACCATCTCGCGCAGGTCTTCAAGCTGCCAGCGCAGGTCGATACGCTCGGGCGCTGCCCAGGAATCTTCCAGCGATTGTGGAATAGTCTCGACCAAGCTCGAGAATATTCTCCAGTCGGGGCACGCAGTTCCGAACTTCGACGGAACTCACGACCATCTGCAGCTATGTACCGTTCTGGCCCGGATCTTGCCCCTGGATTCTCGCGACCGCGAGGAATGCGACGATGAAATCAACGCACATCACAGCTGCTCTTTTGATGACGGTACTCGGGAATCCGCCTGCCCTGGCCCAGGGGCGCACCCTCGACCAGCTCATCGCTCAGGCCCTGCAGGAGAGTCCCGATCTGCGCGCGGTGGAACACGAACGCGACGCCGCCCGGCAGCGCATCCCCCAGGCCGGGACCTGGATGGATCCCATGGTGAGCCTGGGCTACCGCAACATGCCCGTGACCTCTCCCTGGCCTGGTGTGGATCCCATGAGCAACATTGAACTGATGGCATCGCAGCGCTTGCCAGCCCCCGGCAAGACCAGCGCACGTGAGGACGTTGCGCGCAGCAACGTCGACACCCTGGACCGCATGCTCGATGAGAAGAGGGTCGAGCTGGTGCTTCGTCTGCGCACGCGCCACGCCCAGCTCGCGCTGGTGCGGCAGCTTCGCGAGGTCACACGCAGGCATGTGGCCCTGGTCGAGCAGCTGGTGGCGGTGGTCAGCGCCAAGCTCGAGGCTGGCAGCATCGGCCAACAGGCACTGCTGCGCGTGATGGTACTCCGCGATCGTCTGCAGGACAGCCTGGCCGACTTCGATCGCCGTGAGCACGAACTGGTGGCCGAGCTCAACGCGCTGGCCCATCTTCCCGTCGACGATCCCATCGTGACACCCACGCTGCAGGTCGAGGAGATCTCGACGGCGCCCGCTCAGCTCGAGCACGAGAGTGCCGAGGGCTCACCCACGCTCAAGCGACTGGACGCTGCTGCGCACACCCAGGACCTGATGGCGCAGCAGGCAGAGGTCGAGCAGCGGCCCGACGTCGAGCTGTCCCTGGCCTACATGATCCGGCTGCCGTCGCAAAACAGCTCAGGCATGAACATGGTCAGTGCCGGCATCGCCATGCCACTGCCCTGGTTCTTCAATGCCTCGCGCTGGGGCGCGATGGCCGACGAGAACCGTGCCATGGCGCGTGCCACGCGCAGTCAACGCGACGCCACCTGGGATCGTCTTCGCAGCGACCTGGCTGCAGCCGACGCCAGGCTGCGCCGCGCCACGGACAAGTCCCGGACCTATCAGGACAGCCTGGTGCCCTCGGCGACGCGGACTCTCGAGTCGACCCTGTCCGCCTACCAGGTGGAGAGGGCCGACTTTGCAGACCTGATCGAGGCCGAGCTGGAGCTGCTGGAACTGGAACGTGGCCTGTATGAGGCCCGGGCCGACGCTGCGATGGCGCATGCCGAACTGGACGCCCTGCGCGGGCGCCTGGCCACGGCCGCAACGACCCCCGTGGAGAATAGCCCATGAAGCCAGGAAACCCGCGGGCGATGTCCCGTATCCCCCGTCGCACCCTGTTGGCCCTGGGCGGGCTGTTGCTGCTGGCCACCGCTGTCGTCATCGGATGTACGCGCGAAGCTGCCGAGAGCGGGAGCGCCGTGGAGGCAGACTCTCCGACGACGCAGCAGTACTACACCTGCGGCATGCATCCCTGGGTGTTGCTGCCACATCCCGGCGACTGCCCCATCTGCCACATGAAGCTGACCCCCGTGGACCCGGCCAAGTTCTCGGGCGAGGTCACCATTGACCCCGTCGTGGTGCAGAACATGGGAGTGCGCGTCGAGCCCGTCACCGAGGGCCCGCTCACCCGCACGATTCGCACCGTGGGGAGCGTGACCTACGACGAGACCCGGGTGCGCGACATCAACGTCAAGTTCGGAGGCTGGATCGAGCGTCTGCGAGTCAATTACCTGGGTGCCGACGTGCGCCGTGGCGAGATCCTGTTCTCGGTGTACTCACCCGAGCTGTACGCGGCGCAGCAGGAGTACCTGGTGGCTCAACGCAGCGCCACGACGACGGGAGGAAAGGGCCCTCTGACCGGTCTGCTCGCCTCCGCCCGCAAGCGCCTGCAGTACTACGACCTGAGCGAGGCCCAGATCGACGCCCTGCCGGCCCAGGGCGCTCAGAAAGCAGTCCCCATTGTCAGTCCCTATCCCGGTGTCGTCGTCGAGAAACACGCCAACGAGGGTATGCGCATCGACCCGGGCATGCTGGTCTACCGTATCGCGGACCTGAGCCGGGTCTGGGTCATCGCCACGGTCTACGAGTACCAGCTCCCCTTCGTGGCCATGGGACAGCGCGGCACCATGACCCTGGCCTACGCCCCCGGTCGCGTGTACGAGGGCGAGGTCACCTACATCTCGCCCACCGTCGACGAGCAGGCGCGCGAGGTGAAGGTGAGGCTGGAGTTCACCAACCCCGATGGCTCGCTCAAGCCCGGCATGTTTGCCAGCGTGCACCTCGAGCGCACCCTCGCCGACAAACGCATACAGGTGCCGCGCGCTGCCGTCATCGACACCGGCGAGCGGCAGATCGCCTTCGTCGCGCACGGCAAGGGTCGCTTCGAGCCCCGCCCGGTGACCATGGGCATCGAGACTGAGCATGGCCAGGTGGAGATTGTCGAGGGGCTCACTGCGGGCGAGATGGTGGTCACCAGTGGCCAGTTCCTGCTCGACAGCGAATCGCGGGTCCGCGAGGCCCTGGCCAAGATGATGCGCGACAACCTGGCCTCGGAGCCTGCCGCTGCTCCGGCTACGCCGACCCTCGAGCTGCCACAGGTCGGTCGCGAGGCCCTGGCGACGAGCATTCGAAGCTACCTGGCGATCCATGATGCCCTGGCGACCGACAAGCTCGACGGTGTCTCGGCCAGCGCCCGAATGCTGGGTGGCGCGCTCGCCGCGCTCCTCGCGGTCGAGGTTCCGGGTTCACCACACTTCTGGCAGGAGCAGAAGGACGCTTCGAGTCTGCCGCAGCTCGCCGCCACGCTGATGTCCGCTGGCGACCTGGCCTCGGCCCGGGTGGCCCTGGCGCCACTGAGCGATGCACTGCTTCCCGTGATCGAGAAGCTGGGAGTGCCCGCGGACCTGGGTTTCTCCGTCGACAAGGTGCACTGCCCCATGTACCGCGCGGACCAGGGCGGTGCGAGCTGGTTGCAGCGTAGTGGCGAGGCACGCAACCCGTACTACGGGGCTGCCATGCTTGGATGCTTCGACGACCGCTCGGCGCTGTTTATCGCGGGCGCTCCACAGGAATCCTCGCGCTCTGCTTCACCGACCACCTTGAAGCCGCCAGCTGCCGCAGGCCACACCGGGCACCAGCACTAGGAGCCCCCCCATGATCGCCAAGCTGATTGCCTGGTGCGTGCACAATCGGGTGTTGGTGCTGTTGCTGACCGGCTTCCTGGTCGTCGCGGGGCTGTGGTCCGCGCGCAGCATCACCGTCGACGCCATCCCCGACCTGTCCGATGTGCAGGTGGTCATCCGTACGGAGTACCCCGGCCAGGCCCCCGAGATCGTCGAGGACCAGGTCACCTTTCCACTGACCACCATCATGCTCGCGGTCCCCTATGCCAAGGTGGTGCGCGGCTACTCGATGTTCGGCGCCAGCTTCGTCTACATCATCTTCGAGGATGGCACCGACATGTACTGGGCGCGCAGCCGCGTGCTCGAGCAGCTGTCCGTGGTCTCCAGCCGACTCCCGGCGGGCGTGACGCCGCAGCTCGGCCCCGACGCCACAGGCGTTGGTTGGATCTACGAGTACGTGCTGACCACGGGTCCCTACTGCCCTGACCATCCCGATGGAGCCTGGCACGATCCTGTCTCCGATCGCTGGTATGCCTCTTTCGAGGAGGTCCCCGAAGCGGCCCGCAAGGGTGCCACCCACCACCGCGTGTTTCCGCCCGCGCGGGTGAACGACTTCGATCCCGTGACCAGTCGCCGCTATGACGATCCGGCTGCTGCTCCCGCCGACACGCGCTCGCGTCTCGAGGAAGTCGTGCTGAAGCGCGGCTTCGAGACCTGCCCGCTCGACGGCAAGCCACTGCACCAGCCGGATCAAGATCTCTCGGAGCTGCGCAGCCTCCAGGACTGGTACCTGCGCTACGAGTTGACGGCTCTCGACGGTGTCAGCGAGGTCGCGGCGGTGGGCGGCTTCGTCAAGCAGTACCAGGTCGTGGTCGATCCCGTGAAGCTGCAAGCCTTGAAGGTCCCCCTGGCCAGGGTGGAGATGGCCATCCGGCGGAGCAACCTCGATGTCGGCGGCAGCGTGATCGAGATGGGCGAGGCCGAGTACATGGTGCGTGGCCGCGGCTACCTGGGGCATCCCGATGCCGATCAGCAGGGGCCCATCGCCGCCGGTCAAGAGAGCCGCGCCCGCAGCCAGCGCGTACTGCAGCAACTCGAGGGCATCGCGCTCGACGCCACGGACAAGGGTGTTCCGATCCGACTCGGCGACGTGGCCTCGGTTCGGCTCGGCCCGGACATGCGCCGGGGCCTGGTCGAGTGGAATGGCGAGGGCGAGGTGGTGGCCAGCATCGTGGTCATGCGCTTCGGCGAGAACGCCCGCGACGCCATTGGCCGGGTGAAAGACAGGCTACGGGAGCTGGAGCACGGGCTGCCGCCGGGCGTGGCAGTCCTCACCGCCTATGATCGCTCGGACCTGATCGATCGGTCGGTGCAGACGCTCACGCGCACCCTGTTCGAGGAGATCACGGTCGTCGCCCTGATCATCATCCTGTTCTTGCTACATGCGCGCAGCGCCCTGGTGGCGGCCTTCGTGCTGCCCACCGGTGTACTTCTCAGCCTCACGGCCATGTACCTGCTGGGCATGAACGCCAACATCATGAGCCTGGGAGGCATCGCCATCGCCATCGGGGTGATGGTGGATAGCTCGATCATCATGGTCGAGAACGCACACAAACATCTCGAGTGGGAGGTCGAGCGTGTGGCCGCGGGCCAGACCGCGCGCACTCGCGTCGCGGTCATCATCGAGGCCGCCAGCGAGGTCGGACCGAGTCTCTTCTTTGCGCTCTTGATCCTGACGGTGGGCTTCATCCCCGTGTTCGCCCTCGGTGAGCAGTCCGGGCGTCTGTTCAAGCCCCTGGCCTACACCAAGACCTTCTCGATGGGTGCGGCGGCTTTGCTCGCGATCACCGTGATCCCGTCGCTGATGTACTACTTCATCTCCGAGCACCTGCTGCCTGACGGCTGGTCGAGACTGCGGCGCTGGGGCACCACTGCGATCGTGGTCCTGGCACCGGCGCTGGTCCTGCTGCTGGCGCCTCTGCCCGAGCTTCCCATCGCCCGCTCATGGCTGGCCCTGGCCTGGGTCGTCCTGTCACTGCTGGCCATCCTGCCTCAGCGCATCCTGGGTGAGCACCAGAATCCCGTGGCCCGCGCGCTGCAATGGCTTTACGCGCCCGCCTTTCGCCTGGTCATGCGGCACCGCCGGATCACCCTCGGGCTGGCCGTCGCGCTCTTGCTGTCGACGCTGTGGCCACTGAGCCAGCTTGGCTCCGAGTTCATGCCGCCCCTCGAGGAAGGCGATCTGCTGTACATGCCAACCACCGACCCCGGCATCAGCGTGACCAAGGCGCGCGAGCTGCTGCAGCAGACCGACAAGCTGATCCTGCAGTTCCCGGAGGTGGCGAGTGTGCTGGGCAAGGCCGGGCGCGCCGATACGGCCACCGACCCGGCCCCGATGAGCATGCTCGAGACCACCATCGTCCTGCATCGCGACAAGTCGCACTGGCGCCAGCGCACCGTGGACCGCTTCTACTCGACCTGGCCCAGGTGGTTGAGCTGGCTCCCCAGGCTGGTCCTGTCCGACACACGGCCCATCAACGGCGACGACCTCGTCTACGGCTACGAGCTCCCCGGTGGGGTGCACGTGCCCGGACTCAACGAGACCGTGAGCATGCCGGGCCTGACCAATGCTTGGACCATGCCCATCCGCACCCGCATCGACATGCTGTCCACGGGCATCCGCACCCCGGTGGGCATCAAGGTCCTCGGCGATGACCTGACCAGCTTGACCGAGATCGGGGAGCACATCGCGCAGGTGCTGAAGACGGATTCGGCCACCGGCGCCCACACCCTGAGCGCCTTTGCCGAGAAGAGCATGAGCGGCCGCTACTTCGACGTGCAGGTCCGGCGCGACGAGATCGCCCGCTACGGCCTGCAGGTGGCGGATGTGCAGGCGGTCATCATGAGCGCCCTGGGCGGCATGAACGTTGCGCAGACCATCGAGGGGCGCGAGCGCTATCCCATCAACATCCGCTATCCCCATGAGCTGCGGGACAATCGCACCGCCCTGCAGCAGATCCTGGTGGCCACGCCGTCGGGGACGCAGGTACCCCTGGGCCAGCTCGCCACCTTCACCACCCGCACCGGCGCGGACATGATCAAGAGCGAGAACGCGCGTCTCACCAGCTGGGTGTACGTCGACATCGCGGGCATCGACATCGGCAGCTACGTCGAGAACGCACGGCGGGTCATCTCCCGCGAGGTCCCATTGCCCGCGGGAACGTCCATTGTCTGGTCCGGCCAGTACGAGTACATGGCCGCGGCCAACCGTCGGCTGGCGGTGGTGATCCCGCTCGCCGTTGTGCTGATCGTGCTGCTTCTCTACCTCGCCACACACAGCTGGCTGCGGACGTCCATCGTGCTCCTCGCTGTGCCCTTCAGTCTGATCGGAGCCTTCTGGTTGCTGTACGCCCTCGACTACAACCTGTCCCTGGCGGTCTGGGTGGGCATCATCGCCCTGGCCGGCCTCGACGCCGAGACCGGGCTGGTGATGCTGCTCTACCTCGAGAACAGCCACGACAAGTTCGCCGCCGATGGTCGCATGCGCGACGATGAGGACCTGATGGCGGCCGTCCACGACGGTGCCGTGCAGCGCATCCGGCCCAAGACCATGACGGTCATGACGACCTTCATCGGGCTGGTACCCCTGCTGTTTGCAGCTGGAGCCGGGGCCGACACCATGCGGCGTCTGGCTGCGCCCATGATAGGCGGCCTGGCGTCGAGCTTTTTGCTCGAGCTGCTGATCTACCCGGTGCTGTTCTTCGTCATCAAGCGAGTGACCACCCACCTCGGTGCGAGCCACGGAGCGCCAGGCGACGTCGTCTGATGCAGGGTGTATGTTGAGAGGTGGAGATGTTTTCGGCGGAGAGTCAGAGCGTGGGCACGACGATCCTGTTCATCGACGACGACGAGACCGGACGCGAGGTCGCCCGCTACAACCTGACCAAGGCCGGCTACACCGTCGACATGGCGACGCGCGGTGATGAGGGGCTTGAGCGCTTTGATCCCGCCCGACACGCGGTCGTGATCACCGACGTGCGCATGCCCGGGGTCTCGGGTCTCGATGTGCTGCGGCAGGTGCGCAAGCGCGCACCGACCCTGCCCGTCATCGTGATCACGGCCTACGGTTCCATCGAACTCGCGGTGGACGCCATGAAGCAGGGCGCCACCGACTTCATCGGCAAGCCCTTCAATCGCGATCACCTGCTGCTTGCCGTCGAGCGCGCGCTCGAGAATGCAGCCTTGCGCCGCGAGGTTCGCACACTGCGGCTCAAGAGCCGTGGCATCGAGCGCCCCATCATCGCCGCCTCGGACGCGATGCAGCAGGTGCTACACCTCGCCGACCGGGTGGCAACCTCCGACGCCAGCGTCCTGATCACCGGCGAGAGCGGTACGGGAAAGGAGCTGATCGCGCGTCGCCTCCATGTGCGCTCAGAGCGGGTTGAGGGCCCGTTCGTGGCGGTGAGCTGCGGGGCCCTGCCCGCCGATCTGCTAGAAAGCGAACTCTTCGGCCACGTCAGGGGTGCGTTCACGGGCGCGACCACGGACCGCACGGGCCGCTTCCGCAAGGCCGAGGGCGGCACCCTCTTTCTCGACGAGGTGGGGGAACTCCCACTGCCGCTTCAAGCGAAGTTGCTGCGGGTGGTCCAGGAACGCGTCGTCGACGTCGTAGGCTCGGACCGTCCCGTCGAGGTGAACCTGCGCCTGGTGGCTGCCACCAACCAGGACCTCCACCAGAGCGTAAAGGCCGGGAATTTTCGTGAGGACCTGCTTTTTCGCCTCAACGTCGTCGAGATCGCGCTGCCACCACTGCGCCAGCGCCCGGAGGACATCGAGCCACTGGTCCGTCACTTCGTTTCGCTGCACGCGGGCGGTCGGGAGCTCGAAATACCGGACTCCGTCGTGGCGGCACTCAAGAAACGATCCTGGCCAGGAAACGCGCGCGAGCTTCAGAACGTCTGTGAGCGCCTGGCCGTCCTGGCGCAGGGTTCGGCGGTCGCCCTGGCCGATCTCCCCCCGGCAGCCGTTCCAGAGGCGTCAGCCCCCAGCGAGGCTTCCTGGCCGCCCCTGCCCGCCGACGGTCTTTCTCTGATCGACCTCGAAAGGAGCGTGATCGCGCGCGTGCTCGATTTCAAGGAGTGGAACGTGAGTCAGGCTGCCATCTACCTCGGTGTGCCTCGCCACGTCCTCGTCTATCGGATGGAGAAGTACGGGCTTGGGCGCCCGCAGCGGGAGCCCGGTGATCACCGACGATCGTGAACACGGATGGCGCGCGGTGCTTGGTCCGCGGGTGTGGTTGCTGGTCTGGATCCCGATCCTGGTCATCGGGCTCGGCCATTACTCCACCGATGCCAGCAGCACCTGGGTCCACGACATCCTGCGCCGCACCTACTACCTGCCCATCCTGTTCGCGGCGTTCTTGCTGGGACTTCGCGGTGGATTGCTCGCCCCCGTCGTGGTCATCGTCAGCTATGCCCCCCACGCCTTCCTGCACGAGCATGTGCTGCACGTCGATCCCGCGCGAAACCTCGAGAAGGCACTGGAACTCGTGCTCTACCTGGTTGTCGGTGCCGTGGCCGGGCAACTCACGGACCGCGAGCGTCAGCGCCGTCGCGCGCTCGAACAGGCCCTCGACACGCAACGCCGGTTGCAGCACCAGCTGGTCCGCGCAGGTCGACTGAGCGCTCTGGGCGAAGTGGTGGCAGGCATCGCTCACGAGATCAAGAACCCCTTGCATGCACTGCGCGGGACCGCCGAGATCCTGGACCCGCTCATTCCACACGACATCGAGGAGCGACGCATGTGGGAGCTTCATTGTTCGGAGCTGGATCGCTTATCGACGGTGGCCGAGCGCTTTCTGTCCTTTGCGCGACCGTCCGCCGCCAACACGGATACGATCCTGGATCTCCGGGAGGTGGTGAGGCGAACTCAGGAGCTCGCGACAGCCCAGGCCCGGCAACAGCAGATCTCACTGGATCTCGAACTGGGAGAACTGCCGGCGCTGGTGAGGGGTGATCGCGACCAGCTCGCCCAGATCGGGCTCAACATCGTGCTCAACGCCCTGCAGGCTCTGGGCGACGGACCTGGGCGCCTGTTGCTGGCCGTGGACCCTCTCGTCGACCGCTCGGAGGCCCGGGTAGTGCTGCGAATCGAAAACGATGGTCCTGCGCTGGACCCGCTTCAGATCGAGCACCTGTTCGACCCGTTCACCAGTGGCCACGATGAGGGTACCGGGCTCGGACTGTCCATCTCGGCACGACTGGCCGAAGCCCATGGTGGCTACATCGAGGCGGCCAATGCTGGGCTCGGCGTGCGCTTTTCGCTATATCTACCCCGTGCCACCGAGGGAGTGCCGGCACCGTGAAGCTGCCACTTGAAGTCACACCGGCTCCCCTGGTCGAGCACCAGGAGCCTGCAGAGACCCGCGCACACCGGCCTCGCGACCTGGCAGATCTCGTCGACACGGCCCTGGTGCTCCTGGACCCGCAGGATCACCTGGTCGCGATGAATGGCGCAGCCTGCAACTTGCTCAACGTCGACCCTGCGAATGTGCCGCAGGCCGTCGCAGGCATCCCCTTGCTGCTCGAGATGGACCTGCTGCGCTGGGCCATTGACCTGGCGCGCAGCGAGGGCGAGAGCGAGTTCCGGACGCAGCTGGAGGATGGGCACTGGTACCAGGTCCGCGCGTGCCGCCGTGAAGATGCGGAATCGAACGGAACCTCCGTGGCGATGTCGTTCACGGATGTCACCGGGCTCGTCTGTGACATCGAAAAAGCGAGGGAGAGCACGGAACTCTATCGCGGCTTCGTCGAGCGTGCGCGTTCCATCACCTTTCGTTCGGCGCTCAACTTCAAGCCGTATTTTTTCCATGGTGCCGTCGAAGAGCTCACGGGCTACAGCACCGAGGCCTTTTCGTCGGGTCATCCGACCTGGGACCAGGTCATCCATCCCGAAGATCGCGAGGCACGCCTGGCGGATGGCGCCGTGCTGGCGATGCATCCGGTGGACGCACTGGAGTTCGAATACCGCATCCAGCATCGCGATGGCCGTGAGCGCTGGGTGCGAGAAAGCGTCCACAACATCTGCGGTCCCGACGGCACGCCGCGATGGATACAGGGCTCGATCATCGACATCTCGAAGCGTAAGGCCGCCGAGATCGCGTTGCTGGAGGCGCAGGAACATTTCCGTCTGGCCTTCGCCACCAGCCCGGACGCGATCGCCATCAGCCGGCTCGACGATGGGGTATACGTCGACGTCAATGACGGATGGATCGCGCTCAGTGGTTTCCAGCGTGATCAGATCAAGGACCGCACGGATCTCGATCTCGGCATCTGGTGGAATCTCGAGGACAGGCAGATCTTTGCCCGGGCCCTGCGAGAGGATCGGGTGCTTCGTAACTGGGAGATCCGCTTCAGGCACCGCGATGGTCAGGAGATCATCACGCTGTGTTCCGCGGCCCTGCTCCACCTCGGGGGCCAGACCTGCATCCTGACCCTGGCGCGGGACATCCGGGAGCTCAAGGCCGCCGAGCAGCGCCTGCGCGACAGCGAGGCGCGCTACCGCCTCATGGCCGAGAACGCGAGTGATGTCATCGCCCGCCACGACGCCACTGGACACTTCCTGTATGTCTCCCCGGCAGCGCGCCGCATCTTCGGCTATCACCCCGAAGAGCTCCTCGGGCGTTCCCTCGTCGAGCTGGTGCTGCCGATCCAGCGCCCGGAACTCGAGAACGAGTTCCTGTCTATGCAGACCACCCGGGATACACGAACCCGGGTCTTCTCGATACAGCATCCGGACGGCGCCGCGACCTGGGTCGAGGTCGCCATGCGAGGGATGCACGACGAGCGTGACAACCTTCGGGAGATCGTGACCATCTCGCGCGACGTCACCGAGCGCCGCCAGGCCGAGGACGAGAGACGCCGTCTGGAACTGCAATTCCTGCAGACCCAAAAGCTCGAGAGTCTGGGCGTGCTCGCCGGTGGTATCGCGCACGATTTCAACAATCTGCTCGTGGGCATCCTGGGCAACCTCGATCTTGCGCGAGGTGAATCAGGGCTCGCACCGGCGGTGCTCGGCTTGCTGGGCGACACCGAGCGCGCCGCGAGGCAAGCAGCAGACCTCACCAACCAGATGCTCGCCTTCTCGGGTCGCGGCAGCTTCGAAGTCCAGCCCGTGCAGCTCAGCGCACTCGTGCAGGACATGCGACAACTGCTGGAGTCGGTGGTGGCTCGCCGGGCCCGCGTCGAATATGCCCTGGCCAGCGACCTCCCCTGTGTAGACGCCGATGCCACGCAGTTGCGCCAGGTCCTGCTCAACCTGGTCACCAATGCCGCCGAGGCCATCGAGAACGACCAGGGCGTCATCCACATCGAGACCGCGGTCGGCACCGGCGAGCCAGACCAGGTCCTGCTGCGTGTACGCGACAACGGCAAGGGCATGTCACCGGAGGTGCAGGATCGCGTCTTCGAGCCCTTCTTCACGACGAAGTTCACCGGGCGGGGCCTGGGCATGGCCGCTGTGCGCGGTATCGTCCACAGCCACAAGGGTGAGATCCTGTTCGAGAGCGTCCAGAACAAGGGATCCAGCTTCCAGGTCCAGTTTCCCGCCTCGACCAGCAAGGTCACTGACGTCCCCAGGAGCGAAGACCAGCCCTCCGGATCGTGGAAGGGTTCAGGCACGGTGCTCCTGGTCGACGACGACGAGATCGTGCTCGAGGTCGGACAGCGCATGCTTCGAAAGCTGGGCTTCGACATCCTGCTCGCCCGGGACGGCCGCGAGGCCCTGGACGTGTTCGCGCAACATGCTGGAGACATTCGCTGCGTGATCCTCGACCTCACCATGCCAGGCATGGACGGCGAGGCGACCTACCGCGTTCTGCACGACAGCGCACCCTCCTTGCCCGTCATCGTGTCGAGTGGCTACACAGCCCAGGACCTGCAAGAGCGCTTTGGTAAGAGCTCGGCCCTGGCCTTCATCCAGAAGCCCTACCGCACCGCCGACATCGCCGAGAAGCTCCAGCTGCTGCTTCAGGCTTGACGAGGCGGCAGTGTCTTGCCGGCGGCCTGGTACGCGTGAGTCATGCTCCGGACCTGGCCCGTGAGCAGCAGGATGGACAGCAGGTTGGGGATGGTCATCAGCCCGAGGGCCACATCGCCAAAAGCCCACACGACCTCGAGAGCAAACACGGCACCGAGGAAGTGCATGCCGCAGAACACCACCCGGTAGGGCAGGACCCAGCGCGGGCCGACGAGGTAGAAGACGGCCCGGTCGCCGTAGTAGCTCCAGCTGATGGCCGTGGACAGGCCGAACAGGAACACGGCCAGGGTCACGAGCAGATGCCCCCAGCCGAACCCGAGGCGACTGAGACCCTGCTTGAAGCCCCAGGCGGTCAGGGGCGAACCATTCTGGAGTGCCAAGCCTTCGACGGCGACCTGGGCCTGCATCCCGCGCCCATCTATGGACGTCCAGCGCGCCCCTGCGAGGTCTCCGGCCTTGACCTCGAGCTTCCCCTCCAGGGCCTGGCCATCGTCAAGCACCAGCTTCACGTCGTCGATGAGGCCGTGGTTGTAGACGAGGGCGAAACCTTGCGGTACCCCATGCACGACGTCGAACCGACCCTCCGCCAAGTCCTCGACCCGCAGCACGCCATCGGGCTGTACCCGTGCTCCCGCCACCAGGGCGCGAACAGAAGCCTGGGTAGTGAGGGCGATGCGCTGGACTTGCTTGCCGTGCCAGACGCCGGTGCACACGATCACCAGCCCGGTCATGGTGCAGATCACGAGCGTGTCGATGAAGGGCCCGAGCAGGGCCACCACACCTTCCCGCACGGGCTCGTCGGTACGCGCCGCGGAGTGGGCGATGGGTGCGGAACCCTGCCCTGACTCGTTGCTGAACAGACCCCGCTTGACGCCCCAGGTGAGCATGAAGACGAAGCCTCCACCGGCAAAGCCGCCGACCTGGGCCGCAGGCTGAAAAGCCGCCGTCACGATCTCGATGATCGCAGGTACAAGGCGATCGGCGTGGAGGGCGAGCACGAGCAGGCTCGAGCTCACGTAGAGCGCGGCCATCACCGGCACCAGCTTCGAGGTCACGCGACCGATGCGCCGCACACCGCCGAGGATCACCGCCGCGACCAGAGACGCCATGACCAGACCTGTGACCCAGGTGGGCAGGTTCAGATCCTGGCGCAGTTGATCCGCGACCGTGAAGGACTGCACGGCGTTTCCCGAACCAAAGGACGAGATCACGGTGAAGACAGCAAAACCAATGGCCAGCGGTTTGAATCGTGGACCCAGTCCACGCTCGATGCTGTACATGGGGCCACCCGCGACGCTGCCGTCGGGGAGCACGCTGCGGTGGCGCAAGGCAAGGGTGCACTCGGTGTACTTGAGTGCCATGCCGAAGACTGCCGTCACCCACATCCAGAACAGCGCACCCGGACCCCCGTAGTGAATGGCGGTGGCCACACCTGCGATGTTGCCAATGCCCACCGTCGCCGACAGCGCCGTGGTCAGAGCCTGAAAATGCGACAGGTCACCCTCATGTGAGGGATCATCGAAGCGCCCACGCACCACCTGCAGGCCGTGGCGAAACAAGCGCACCTGCACCACGGTCAGGCGGAGCGTCGTCACCAGCCCGGTACCCACCAGCAGCACCACGATGGCAGGCAAGGCCACTGGCCAGCCCCAGACCACATCATTGAGACCGAACACGAGCGTGCGCACCAGCGCGTGCAGTTGTTCGAGCATCCCCGCCAACCCCTCTTAGCCGTGCCCGCCACGACGACGCAGCCACCACTCGGCCAGCCACCAGGACCCGAGGCTCCCCATCAGCGCTCCGCACACCACGTCGCTGGGATGATGTTTGAGCTCGATGACGCGCAGGAACATCACCAGCAACATCCCGACCAGTGCGAGACCTCGCCAGGCAAACGCTGCGCCGGCGCGAACGGCCACTCCAAACCCGACCGCCGCATCCGCCGCGTGCCCCGAGGGAAAGCTGTTGTGCGCGCTGTCCAGGGCCAGGGGCCTGAACATCCCGTCGTCGGCGAGGGGCCTTGGCCGCCCCACCGCGATCTTGAGCGCTCGAACAAGCACCAGCGCCACCAGCATCTGGGCCAGCACGTAGGCCGCGACCACCTGCAAGCCCTGGCGATCCCGCCGCGCCAGTGCGCGCGCGGCGACCGCGGCATAGGCCAGGTAGAAGCTCCAGTGCAGGTGGTGCAGGAGCCAGCGTAGCCCTTCCGGCAATCCCTGGTAGGCGGTGTGCAGCGCCTCACCGTGAACCCGGAGCACAGGGTCGAGGGCAAAGCCCGCCGTCACGGCCGCCAAACATCCGCCGATCAGCGCCGCGTGGCGTCGAGGCCACCCGGCCTGTTGCCCCTGCGCGGTCACGCGGTTCCCGTCTCCTTTTCGGGCGGGACCTCCGCGGGCGGCGGATTTCTCCAGCGACGGTGCATCCACACCCACTGCTCGGGCCGCGCGCGCACGGCACGCTCGATGCGCGCCGTGAGGTCCGCGGTCAGGCACAGGGCGTCGACCTCACGTTGCCCCGTGCTGTCCACGGGAACCCGCTCGATGTGAAGCCGATGCCGACCAGGTGCGGTGCGATGCGCATAGCCAAACCACACGGGGGCGCGGGTGCGCAGGGCCAGGTCCGCGGCCGTGCGTGGCGTCTTGGCCAGCTGCCCGAAGAAGGGCACCCACAGCGAGGGCACGCTGGTGTCGACGTCGACCAGGATGCCCAGAGCCTCGCCCCGCTTGAACATCCCGAGCATCTCTCGCACCGTCGAGGGATCGCCCCGGTTGAGGGTTCGCATGCCACCCGAGAGGCGCCAGCGCTTGAGCAACTCGGTCAGGCGAGGATCAAAGGTCGGGCGCGCCACCGAAGCGACACGAAAGCCGCGGTAGGCCATGTACTGCGCCATCAGCTCCCAGTTGCCAATATGGCCGGTGATGAAGATCAGACCCCGGCCGGCCGCGTAGTCCGCCGCAAACGCGGCAAGATCCTCGTCCCGGGCCTCGACCACGGTGTCGAAACGCCGGCGCCAGCGCGCCATCAGCAGCCACTCACCCCCGCTCTCACCGAAGTGCCGGAACACCTGGCGCCCGAGTTCCCGCGCTTGATCCGCATCGACACCCAGGCGTTCACGAAGCTGCGCCTCGACCTGGCGCCGCGTCGAACCCAGCAGGGATCGTGCAAGCCATCCAAGGCCGCGACCCAGGGCGAGCACGGCGGCGTCCGGGAGCACCCATGCCCGGCCCTGCAGCGCGCGCACGAGCATCAGCGCCAGGGTGTGGCGCACCCACTTGGCCGCACGTCTCGTCCAGGGCCGCTCGCTCATGATGCGAGGAGGCTACCAGAAAGAGCGCATCGCGGGTCGACAGGTGTGGACGCGTGGACGGCGCTGCTCAAGCCTGCTGCGCCTGTATGGCCGTGATGGCGACGGTGTTGACGATATCCTCGACCAGACAGCCGCGGCTGAGGTCGTTGACCGGCTTGTTGAGCCCCTGCAGCACAGGTCCCACCGCGATGGCGTGGGCCGAGCGCTGTACCGCCTTGTAGGTGTTGTTACCGGTGTTGAGGTCCGGGAAGATGAACACGGTGGCGCGGCCGCCAACCAGCGAGTCCGGCAGCTTGGTCTTGGCCACGCTGGCGTCGACGGCGGCGTCGTACTGCAGAGGTCCCTCGAGCACCAGGTCGGGGCGCAGCCGCTTGGCCAGCTTGACCGCCTCCTTGACCTTGTCGACGTCAGCACCACTGCCCGACTCGCCGGTCGAGTAGGACAGCATGGCCACGATGGGGTCGATACCGAAGGCCCGCGCCGTGTCCGCACTCTGCACCGCGATCTCGGCCAGCTCCTGGGCGGTCGGATCGGGATTGACCGCGCAGTCGCCGTACACCAGCACGCGATCCTCGAGGCACATGAAGAACACGCTGGATACCAGGCTGCAGCCCTTGCGGGTCTTGATCACCTGCAAGCCGGGCCGGATGGTGAGCGCCGTTGAATGCGTCGCGCCAGCCACCATGCCGTCAGCGCGCCCGGTGTGCACCATCATGGTACCGAACACAGGCCCCTCGACGATGTGCTCGCGCGCTGCTTCCAGGGTCATGCCCTTGTGCGCCCTGGCCTTCTGGTAGATGCGAGCGAACTCCTCGGCCATGTCACAGTCGAGGGGATCGATGATCTGCGCTCCGTCGAGGTCCACGCCCAGCTGCCCCGCCTTGTTGCGCACCTCGTCGGGTTTGCCCAGCAACACCAGGTCTGCGGCCTTGAGGCGCAGGATGCCATCCGCGGCCTTGAGGATGCGGTCCTCCATGCCCTCGGGCAGCACGATGCATTTCTTCTGGCTGCGGGCGCGGCGGATCAGCTCGAACTTGAACCGCGCGGGCGACATCAGCTGCGAGGCGCTGCCCCGGATGGCCTGGATGAGCGCGTTGCTGTCGACGTAGGTGTCGAACTGCTGCTTGGCGATCTCGAGCTCGCGGATGTTCCCGGGCTCCAGGGTCGACTTGAGCCGCGTCAGGGCGAGGATGGTCTCGTAGGTGTTCACCGGTGAACGCACGATGGGCACGCGCGGGCCGGGCAGGCCTTGCAACAGGTTCATCACGGGTACGGACAGATCGCGCTCGCCAGTCAGCACCATGCCGCCAATGTTGGGTGAGGTGGTCGACATCAGGGACACGATGGCCATCAGGATGGCGTCGTGGCGGTCGATGTGGGTGACCAGCAACACGTTGTTGTCGAGCAGGGGGATCATGGTCTCCACCGAGCCCGAGGCCACGATGGTCTTGCCGATCTTGTTGTGCAGGTGATTGCGCCCGAACAGCACGTCGCCACCCAGGTGCGCAGCCACCTCGTCCATGCGGGGGGTCGACAGGTTGGGCTCGTGCGGGATCTTGGCGCAGATGTTGACACCACAGGCCCGGAGCCGGCTCGACACCTTGCCCTCGAGCTGCTCGATGGCGTCGCGGTTTACCTTGTTGATGATCACGCCAATGACGTGGCAACCCTTCTCTTGAAAGGCGTCGAGACCGACCTTGGCCTTGGAGAAGATGGTGTCAGCGTCGCTGGAACTGCCGTCGACCACCATCAGCACCGGCGCGTTGAGGTTACGCGCGATCTGAGGATTGAGCTCGGCTTCCATCGACGAGGTCGCGGACAGGAAGTCCGTACCCTCGACCAGCACGAAGCCGCATTTTTCCTCGAGCTTCTTGCATGCAGCCAGGACGCGCTCGTGCAGCTCGTCCTCGCGACCCGTCGACAGCAGCTCCTCGGCCACCTGGTCGGTGACGCCGTACATCTCGGTGTCCGCGGCATCCAGCTTGAAGACCTCGTGCATCAGGTGGATGTCGCGATCCACCACCTCGCTGGTGGTGCCGACGGGACGGTAGGGCCGCGCGATGGGCCTGAAGAACCCGATGTTGCTCACCGTGCGCTCGAGCGCGTTGAGCAGCCCCAGGGACACCAGCACCTTGCCACTGAAGGGTTCGGCAGCACTCACGTACAGCAGATTCGCCATCGTCAACCTCGATCTCACCCCGGTTGTTCGGACATCCAGGCGCTTCTTGCAGGCGCCTGGCGTCGACGTCTACGGGACCCCACGCGGCCTGGCAAGACTCATCCTCGTCGTAAAAACCACGATTGTCGACGCGCGACTGGCCAGGTCGGTCAGGGACAGGCGGGAGTCACACACGAACAGCTGGTCGCGGCTGCGGACCCCGCCACACACCACCAGGCTCCATCGATGCAGGGTGCCGCGGGTCCGTAGCTACTGCAGGCCTGGCCGCCGGCGCCATCGTCCCAGGCCCACACACAGCTCACCGCGGAATCGCAACCGGGGTCGCGGCCTGTGCTGCATGCCTCGCCATAGCCCTCGCAGCGCGCGGCGAAATCGAGACCGCCGGGACATTGCCAGCGCGTCCCTGTGCACTGCGCAGGGGCGGCGTGCAGATCGCAGCAGTGCTCGCCGCTGGGACCGCTCGCCACCGGCGCGAAGCAATCCGGTGTGACGGGGCCACAGGGCCCGGCGGCATCCGGGCTGCCCGCATCTCCAGGCACGCTGGCATCCGCCTGTCCCGCGTCCCCCACGAGCCCGACATCCGATTCATACAGGTCGGGCACCCCGGCCTCCGCAGGCCAGGGCGCATCCCCCGCGGCCATATCGAAGGGGGCCACATCCGCCAGGCCCTGGTCCGCGCTCGAGGCGGCGTCGAGGTCTACCCCCGCATCCAGGCTGGAACTTGCATCTGGCTGCACGCCGGCGTCGATCCGGCCGCGGTCGATCACGCCGGCGTCGGAGTGGCTTCCGCCATCCACGGTCGGCGCGCGGCAGGTCACCAGGCCACCGCTTCCGTCGAGGCAGGACTCCCAGGGATCGCAGGCCGGGTAGAGGGCAAAAGTCGAGTTGACGCAGGCACAGCCGCCTTGCCCCGCGCACCACGGCGGTGGCACGTGGCACTCGGCGCGCATCCCGGACCCCTGGCGCACCAGGCAGATCTCGTCGGCTTGACAGAACCAGGTCTCGCCATCGTCCAGCTCGCAACGGGTGGCCGTGGGGTCCGAGCACAGGGCTTCACAGCTCGGGCACTGCTCCCAGCACCCATCCAGGCAAACCCGTGCCTCACCGTCGCACAGCACCGCGCGCTGGAGCTGGCAGGCGCGCTCCGGGCAGCGGCCACAGCTGGACTGGCAGGAACCCTCGCAACACACGAGATCTGGACCGCAGGCATGCTCCGCATCGCAGGCCTTGCCTGTCAGGGGCACCTCCGGCGGCAGGCAGGCGGAGACGAACAGCACGGGCAGCAGCACGGCGCAGCGCAAGGTCATGGCCCGGCCATGATACCGGTCCGGTGGTCCTGCCGTCACCTCAGACTCCTGTGTCCCTGCATGGATGCCGCCCGCGGGCGCAGCTCTGCCTCAGTTCAAGGACAGGACGCAGGCAGGTCGTGCCTGGTTGAACAAAACGCGTCGAGACCCGGGCCTGCATCTGTGCAAGCGCCTGCACACGGTGCACAGTCATGCACATATCCATGGCACAAATGGCAGGATTCCGATCCCGCACCGTCCCGGCACCCGTCAGATTCCCAAGGAATTAAAGCTATCTTGCGCTCCCGCCCCCCCTGGCCCAGGCCTTGCTTTGCTTGCTGCTGAACGAAAACAGTGTAAACCAGAGACACAGGCCACAGGGCAGACGCGGGAGGATTCCGATGAACAGGCGGTTGCGATGGGGACTGGCGTTTGGAAGCGTGCTCCTGACCTCGGCTTTCAGCGCAGGCTGCAATCCCTGCGAGGACCTCGGCGACGTCTACATCTGTGGCACCTTTGGCAACCTGTCCTTTGCCACAGAGCTGGGCTGGGGTGGCCCCTCGGTGCAATGGCCACCGGTGGCCACGGACAGCTCGAGCGTGCTGCTCAGCAATGGCCAGGAACTGACCGAGGTGGACCCCCAGGGCCTCACCACCCCGGCGCAGTTCTTCGATGGCACGGTGTCCGCGCCCTCCCTGGACTCCGATGGCCGTGTGTACCTGGTGCAGGCTGGATGGGCCGACACCCAGGTGGTGGCCTCTGGCCCGCATGGTCCCGACGCCTCGGTGTGGACCCAGCCTGTGGGCGGCGACATCTCCACCACTCCACCGACCATTGGCAACGGCCAGATTCACGTGGCCCTGACCAGCCCTGATCGCAGCGCCTGGTCCCTGCTCAGCCTCGATGCCGACAGTGGTGAGGTGACCACCGAGCGCGACGACACCTCGCCCACCGCGGTCGCCGCCGACGGCTCGCTGCGCTACCTGGTCGAGGCACAGGACTGCGGCGCCAGTTACAACGGTCTGGTGGCCGAGGATCCCGACGGCAGCATCCGCTGGCGTCACGACGAGCCCATGGGCATCCGCGACTTCGCACCTGGCCCCGATGGCGAGACCTACCTCGTCACCGGCGACCGCGTGCTGCGCCGCGTGGGCTCCGACGGCAGCGCCGAGTGGAGCTTCGCGCCCGACTGCGCGGACTGCAACGTGGCCGCGGCTCCCACCGTCACCGACGACGCGCTGTACTTCCCGGTGTGGCAGGGCTTCGCCCAGAACGGTGGCTGCAACGAGGAGACCCCGCCCATGGGGCAGGACAGCCTGGACCCGCTGTATGCCCTGCGCCGCGATGGCAGC
This sequence comes from Pseudomonadota bacterium, assembly GCA_043821645.1. Classification (GTDB taxonomy): domain Bacteria; phylum Myxococcota; class JACRCW01; order JAFGSX01; family JAFGSX01; genus JBDRCO01. The sequence goes on from JBDRCO010000113.1 coordinate 169,500, forward strand.
CTGATGTGGGTCTACGATGGCTTCGAGACCATGGCCAACCGCCACAACTCGGGAGACCCCACCGGTGGCCTGCTCATGCTGTCCATGAACAGCAAGGTCCGCCACCACCCCGCTGGCCGGCCCACCATCGCCGACGACGGCACGCTCTTCGTGGCCTGCGACGGCGCCGTGGTGGCCCTCAGCCCCGAAGGCAAGGAGCTGGGCTACGCCATGTACCAGCCCTCGGCCGGCGAGAACCGCACCAGCAACGGCCTGCTGCTCAGCTCGACCTTCAACAACGCCGTGTTCACACCCGCCCCGATGCTGGCGCCGAGCGGCTCGCTCTACGTGTGGGACGGCATGATGCTGCGCGGCTTCGACGTGGGCAAGCCCGCGGCCCGCATTCCCTGGAACGCGCCCTTTGGCGGCTACCGCAACGCCGGCCGCGTGGGCGGCTGAGCGCTCCCTCGTCGAGCCTGCGCACGATCCACGACCCCTGTCCTCGTTCACGCTATGCTCGGCCGCGCAGGTCAGGTACCGGCGAGGGTGACCCCATGAGCCTCTCCACACACCGCTGTGGTCTCCACCTTGGCCTGCTGTGCTGTGCTGCCACGCTGCTGGCCACCCCTTCATTGCGAGCCCAGCACGCCGCCCCCGAGCCATCCAGCAAGGGAGACCCCGCGGTGGAGGAGAAGGGCTGGTTCGACGGTTTTCTCGACGACGACGGCAATGTGGTGGGCCTGATTACGGCGGGCAGCGGCGTGATCGGCGGTCTCGGCGTGTGCGCCCTGGTGGCCCTGAGCCCCACCTGTTGCGCCTTGCCGCTCGGCTTTCCCATCGCGGCGATCACCACCGGTGCTGGAGCTGCCGTGGCCGCGGCGGTGATGAGCGACTGGTCCTGCGGTCAGTTGTGGTTGCCGGCCCTCGCTGGGACCTTTCTCGGCGCCACCACCGGCCTCTTTGCCAGTATCAGCGGCATCATCGTCTTCACCATGGCCGGTGCGGCCATGGGGGTGAGCACCTTCGATCCCGCCACCGCCACCGCTTCAACCCTGCTCCTCGTGGGCATCGCCGGGGGCGCCAGCATGGTGGTGGCAGTGCTCGGCTCCGCACTCACCGGCGCCCTGGTGAAGTTCCTGTTCGACCTCACCGTCGACAGGCCGAGCCAGCGCAGCGACCCGCCACGGCGCCGCTCCCCGAAGCCCCGCAGGTCCAAGCAGTCCCAGATGCCCCGTAGCCCGAGCACGGGACACGCCGTGGCCTACTAGGACCCCCCACCCCAGTGCGGCCGGAGAGGCAGACAGACCCTTGCCAGGTCGGGCATAATGCGCCCGGGTCCGTACTCCGGGGAGGTCCACCGTGCCACTGTGCTCGCGCTTCATGGCTCGTGTCATCCGCGTCGCGGTCGCTGCCACAGCCTGTGGGGCTTGCGCCACCACACCCAGCACCACAAGCACTTCCGGCCAGGCCACAGCCTCCGACGTCACCGCCGAGGACGCAGCGTCGGGCCGCGAGCTGCAGCTGCACGAGGTGTTTCAGCATTTCTTCAGCATGCCCGCCGGCGTCGAGATCTCGCCCGCTCTGCGCAGTCCGCAGACCCTCGACGACGTCAAGAGCGTGATCCGCAGTGACAACTTTTTCTTGTACGAGGGCGCAGATCGCTTTTTCGAAAAATACCTACTCGACCATCCCAATGACGTCGAGGCCATGGCCTGGCAGGCCCAGATGCACCTGGCCTGGGCCGACTCGGCGCTGGTCACGGAGCACGCCCTGGGACGCAGCATCGAGCAGTTGCACAAGCAAAAGGACAACTTTGCACAGCTGTCGCAGGACGGCAGCCTGAGCGCGGACACGCGCAGCAGTGCGGCCACCCGCGCGCGGGAGACAGGGTGGTTGCTCGACGCCACGGTGGATGCCCGCGACCGCCTGCGCGGCCTCGCCGTGGGCAAGCTGCACAGTGCCCAGGAGCGCTGCGCCCTGGTGCTCGAGCTGGCGCCGACCTCCTACCTGGGCACGCGACTGAGCGCCGACCTGTACCGCCTGTCCGAGCAGTGGCCCGAATTCGAACGCACCGTGGCCGAGCTGGAAAAGAAGCAGCCCGACAGCGCAGGCCTGCACTTTCAAAAAGGCGTGGACGCCTACAAGCGCCAGCACGACCTGGCCCTTGCCGAGAAGGAGCTGAAGGCGTCGCTGGCCAGGGACGAGAACTTCGTCAAGGCTCGTTACACCCTGGCCCTGGTGCTCCTCGCCAGCGGTCGGATCGACGAGGCCTCGGCAGCTATCGAGCTGGTGCTGAAGCAAAGCCCTGGCCATCCGCTGGCACACTCCGTCAAGAAGTACATCGCCGAACTCAAGCAGGCGGCCTTGCCGGTCTGATTATCTCAGGGGGGGGCGTCGGGCGCCCCCTCTGCGTCGGGCACAGGTCCCGGCGCATTCACCCCCGCCAGCGCTTTCACGGACACCTCGCGGCGCTGTGCGCGCTCGGTGCCGATGTCACCTTCGGGGGCGTCGGGCGACCAACACCTGGAAGCTCGTGCCCTCATCATGCAGCGCGCCAACCCAGTGAACGCTGGACGACAGGGGCTTCGTCACCTGCCCTTGTTCCCGATTCGCAACGCGAACAAGCTGCCCTTGCCCGCCGGGCCACCGTCGCTGGCCGGGCGCTTGGACGGGGCCTCGGCACCCGTGACCCCGCTGGCGCGCGCGGCGTCGAACAGCCCCGCGTTCTCGAACAGGGCAGTAGCTGCCGTGTCCGAGAGCAGCAACACGCTCACCAGCTCGCTCAGCTGCACCACCGCGCTCTCGGCGGCGTCACCGGCCTCGCGCTGCAGCTTGCCCGCCACCGCCAGCAGGTCCAGCGCCACGGTCTCGCGCCGCCCCTCGGGTACCGCCGCCAGGCGCTCGCGCCAGAGTTCCACGTCGTCCTCGTAGAGCAGCACGTCGCCCTCGACCAGAGCCATGGCGTGCAGAAGCTCCTGGGCCTCGCTGCACAGCTCGCCAGGTGCGACTGGAGCTTCGCTCATCGCTTTCTCGCTTTCCCGCGTCGAGTGCTCTTGCTTCGATGCGTGGTCGCATCACCGGCGAAGGGCTCGGGGCGCCATAGCGCTGGCGAGCCAAAGGCCTTGTGATGGCCGGCCATCACCAGATCGATCACGCGCATGAACTCGTCCCGCCGCAGGTCGGTGGAGCTCAGGACCTCGAGCAACTCGGCCTCGTCCCAGGGCACCACACCTTCGGCTTCGATGCGGCACTGGCCGATGATCACGTCGAGGGCAGCGCCGATGCGCGTGTAGGGCATGCCCAGCTCATCCTCGGCATCCTGACCCTTCCAGTAGCCCGGAGACGCGGGCTTGGCCGACAGGCGCAATGCCAGCTCCTCGTCCACGGCCGCGAGACCGACGCGCAGCAGTGCGCGCACCTCGTCCTTGTGCAGTCCGGTGATGGGAAACAGATCTGCGGTGGTGCCCTTGCTCGAGTAACCCAGGTAGGTCTCGTCGAGATCACCGGTGCCGACCACCAGACAACCGGTCCGGTTAGCCTCGTGGTAGAGCACGTCGTTGCGCAGACGCGAGACCAGGTTCCCCTGCACCAGGCGACGCTGGGCCGCCGACACCGTGCCCAGTCGCCGCGTCATGCTCGCAAGCACGGGCCGGAGATCGATGAGGGTGTAGGGCAGCTGCAGGGCGTCCAGCAAGGCGCGAGCGTCGTCGAGATCTTGCGGATCACCACCGCAGGGCAGCAGATAGGCCCGGCTGCGCTCGGGCACAGCCCGCGCGAGCAGCACCGCCGCCAGCGAGGAGTCCACACCCCCCGAGACGCCGAGCACGCAACCACGCGCCCCGATGCGATCGACCTGGGCTCGGATCCATCGTGCGATCAGATCCAGGGCTCGGAGACCTGTTCGGTGGGTCAGTGCCTGCCAGCTGGCCTCGATGCGCTGCACGCGGCGCCAGGAGGCAGCCTGGCGAGCATTCCGCTGACGCAGGGCAGACAGGAGGGCAGGTCCGTCATCCGACGGGCGACGACGAGGAGAACGAGCGTGGGACGGTTTTGCTCGAACAGCGGGCACGTCGGCTCACTTGCCGCCGGGACGCCCCTTGGTGCTGCTCGTCCGGGGACGCGACACGGTACGGGTGGGGGTCGTGGTCGTGCTGCCCTTGCCGCTGTTGGTTGTCGGACGACGCACGGTGCGCCGCGTGGGCCGACTCACGCTGCCCTTACCACTGCCGGTCGACGGCCGGGTGGCGCCCTTGCCGCTGCCCGTCGAGGGGCGGCTAACCTGATCCTTCTGTGCGGTGTACTGCGCCTTGACCGCGCTGTAGAGCGTGGTGGCGATCTTGACCTCGCGACCGGCCAGACCCTGCTGGGTCGAGCTGGCGCCCTCGCGCTTGATCTCACCGAGCAGCTTCTTGGCGCCGTCAAGCACCTTCTTGGCGCGGTCGAGATCGCTGGCGGTCACCTTTCCGTCGGCGATGGCCTTGAAGGCGGTCTTTGACAGCTGTCCGGTGGCGCGCGCGTCACCGGCGGCCTTGGCGGTCTTGGCCTGCAACTTGGCGATACTGGTCATGCCCCACTCCTCGGTCGACCTGCGACCCTGGTCCGCGCATAGTAGTATGAGCGGTTCGTTGGTCTTCTATCACAAGCCATGGATTTTTGGCGGGGACTGCTGCCAGGGGAGCAAGCGTGGCCAAGAAAGTGGCAACCGCCAAAACCGCGGTCTGGCCAGCCCATGATCTACGCTTTCACCGGGCCACGCGTACCTGGAGCCGCGCAGCCCGAGATGCGCAACGTCGGCTCCCGGCCGAGCCTGCGGTGCGGCCGGTGGGATCTGGCCCCGTGATCGAACTCCCGCTGGTGAGCGATGCGATCGGTGTTTCCCTGTTCGAGGCGCTGGCCCATCGGGAATCCGTGCGCGCCTACGCCGATGCTCCGCTCACCTTGGTGCAGCTCTCCCTGCTGCTGGGGCTGTCCGCGCAGAACACCGCAGGCCCCTGGACCTCGCGCGGCGACGGCATCGAGCGCGTGGCGCGCCTGTACCCCTCGGCGGGAGGCCTGCATGCCCTGGAGCTGTACCTCGCGCTCGACGACGGCAGCGTCGAGGGGCTGGCGGCGGGACTCCACCACTACTGTCCGCAACAGCACGCCTGTGAATGGCTGTGCGGACGGGTCGATGCGATCGAGATCCTGTTCGAGCGAGCCCGCAGTGTTCTCGATTCGGGCCGGCGCCCTCCCGTGCTCGTGCTCATCACCTCCCGCATGGCCCGCGCACGATCGCTGTACCCGGCCACGGCCTACAGCATGGTGCTCAAGGAGGTCGGCGCACTTTTGCAGACCCTGTACCTTGCGGCGACGGCGCTGGGCCTGGCGCCCTGTGCCCTGGCCGCCCTCGACGATGGGTCCCTGCTCGAAGACTGCGCGCAGCTCGATGCCCGGCGTGAGCCCCTGCTTGGCGAGCTCGCCATCGGACTCCCCCGGTCAGGCTCACCAGCACGGTGAGTCGCGCAGGCGTTGCGCAGTGCGGCAACCTGACCTATGTCACGTTCCATCACAAGAAACGGGCACCGCGTGCCCGCTCATGGAGGACCTCATGCTTCGCCGCGCCCTGTTCGTGTTGCTCCCCATCCTCACCCTCGCGTGCACCAAGCCTGCCGAGACTCCGGCCGCCGTGGAACCCACCAAGGCCCCCGAACCGGTCGCGGCACCTGCCCCGGTCGCACAGCCTGCCGAGGCTGTTGCCGCCGAGCCCGCGTCGCAGCCTGCCGAGGCCGCGGCCGCAGCAGTCGCCTTCCCGGCCGAGCTGGTGGGTACCTCGGTCAAGGACCCGGTCTGCAACATGGACGTCACGGTCAAGGCCGACTCGCTGCACAGCGAGCACGAGGGCAAGCACCAGTTCTTCTGCTCGGCCAACTGCAAGGAGAGCTTTGACAAGGATCCGGGCAAGTACGCGGCCAAGTAGGCTGTCGCTCTCGCACACCGACGAGGCTCAGCCCCCGGCCGATCCGCCTCGCTCCTCGACAAAGCGCGTGATCCGCACGTGGTTGTCACCACTCAGGTCCACGAAGCGCAGGTGAGTCACGGGTCTGTTGCCGTGCCAGCCGGCGCCCACCACCTCGGCCTTCACCTCGATGGGCAGCTCGTCTCCAGGGAGCGAGAACCGCAGGTTCACGATGGTGCCCACCTCGTGCGCCAGCCCGAGATCGAAGCGTAACCCACCCGGCGAGATGTCCACCGCACGGCAGAAGGTCTTCTCGCTCGCGTGGTGCTGATCGACCCACAGGTCGACATCAACGCGGGTCTCCAGCCGCCGCTCTGCTTCCCTGTCCTCGTCTGTCGTGCTCATGCATGCACCCTGGGGAGGTTGTCCTCCTGATCCTGACGCCTGTGCCCCGCCAGCGCAACCCACGGCCGCGCAAGCTGTTGGAAGAACCCGACATCGGTCATTTGTATGAGGGACACCTACATGGTGCGAGTCGATACTACCCTCGAATCAAGGAGGCCATCATGTCCGCAGCCGTCAAGCACCGCGTGGTTCCCTCCGAGGCTGCCCGCGTCCGCAAGGATCTCTCTTTGGTGCAGGATTCGGTGCGCCGGGGCGACTGGCTGAGCAAGGGCGACAGGGGAGCCGACGTGCAGGCCCTGCAGCGCGGCCTGCGCGACGCCGGGGTTTACAGCGGCAAGATCAGTGGTGTTTTTGACCAGGCCACGGGCCAGGCCGTGCGCGCCTACCAGAAGGCCCGCGGGCTGACCGTGGACGGCGCCGTGGGGCCGCAGACCCAGGGCTCGCTTAAGGCCAACAATCTCTTCGTCAAGGACGGCTTCGTGACTGCGGCGCGAGCCGGTCAGTCGGGCCAGGACATCCTGGCCGCCGAGAAGAAGCTGGCGGCCCTGGGTTACAAGACCGGCAAGGTCGACGGGGTGTTCGACAGCAGCACGGCCAGCGCGGTGCAGGCCTTTCGCGCTCGCGAGACCAGCCTGCCCGACGGCAAGAAGGAACTCGACCGGGCCGTGTGGCAGCGCCTGCAGCACGTCAACCAGAGTCAGGTGGCGCCCAAGCAGAACACCACCCGCCAGCGCCAGATCGGTTCGCTGCAGGAGCACCAGCGGCTGGACGACCTGACCGCGCGCACCGCCGCCGCGGGCAATCTGCATGCGGGGACCAAGGGGCGCGCCGCGGGTAACCTGCAGCGCCACCTCAAGGCCGCAGGCATCAATCCAGGCCCGGTGGATGGCGTGTACGGGCCCATGACCAGGGACGCGGTCAAGCGCTTCCAGACCCAGAGCACGCTGCCCGCCACTGGCAAGGTCGACGCCAAGACCTGGAGCGCGCTGCGCGATCGCCTTTTTGCAGCCGGTGGCAAGGCCTCGCCTGCGCAGAGCAAGGGTGAACACGGAGCCGCGGTGCTGCACACCGAGAAGCAGCTCAAGACCCTGGGCTACAACGTGGGCAAGGTCGACGGACGCTACGACGCTGCCACGACTGGCGCGGTGTCGCGCTTTCAAGCCAAGCACGGCCTGTCGCAGACAGGCCAGGTCAACACGGCCACCCTCAAGGCCATCGACAAGACGGTCGAGGCCAAGAAGCCGCGCGCGGATCGCATCATCGATGATTTCAAGACCACCCCGCCCAAGAACGACTACAAGGTGCAGACGTGGCGAGGGGTCAAGGTCAACGGCCGCACCCGTGAGATGATCCAGCGCGCCGAGTTCATCATGCGGCACAAGTACGGCCACAAGAACTTCACCTTTGCCATCACCCAGGGCAGCTACAACAAGGGCGGCGTGGCCGCCAGCGCTGGCACCCACGACGGCGGCGGCGCCGTGGACATCCGCACTCGCGACTCTTCGAAGTCGACCGTCGACCACATGGTCAAGGCCATGCGCGAGGCCGGCTTTGCCGCCTGGAGCCGGGGTCGGGGCCACGACAGCTTCTCGCCCCACATCCACGCCATCGCCATCGGCGACCGCGAGGCGGCCTGGCTGGCCAAGTCGCAGGTCAAGAACTACGCGGCCGGGCGCAATGGCCTGTCCAACAACGCCCTGGACCCCGATCGCTCCCTGGGTCGGCCAGTCCCGGCGTGGGCGCGCAAGTACCTGTAAGGCTTGGGGCGAGCCTCACTCGAACTGCCAGCTCGCGATCTCGATGCCAAGCACCGTGGCGGTGCTGAGCAGGGCCAGACCTCCCACGCCAGCCGTCACCAGGCCGCCAATGCCGAGCCCGCTGGCCAGGCTGTTGAAGGTGGCCGTGTCGTCGGCCCAGTGCGCATCCACCGCCGCGCCGTGGGCGATCCAGGCACCGCCGTAGCTGGCGCCGCCGACCAGGATCACCGCACCCGAGATGGTGGCTGGCAGGATGTAGGGCGCGAGCACCAGGCGCGCGATCTCCCAGGGACTCAAGGCCACGGCCTCGGGCGGCGGGGTCGGAGCCTCGGCGTGCTGCTCGGCGAAGGTTGTGCCGAAGGGCTGCTCGAACAGGTGCCGCTCGAAGTAGTCGTCCAGCAGGCCGCGGCTGGCCGTGGTGGCCGCGCTGTGCGCAGGACCGAGCGCAGCCACCTGCACGCCCTGCACCTCGACCGGGCGTTCGCGGCCGTCGACGACCAGGGCCAGCGGCGTCGAACCCATGAGCATCAACCAGAAGCGCTGGGCTGCCTCCTTGTTGAAGTCGGCCTGCCTGAGCCAGCTCGCGTCGTGCAGTGCCGCGTGCCCCTGCACCTGCTCGTCGACACGCAGAAAGGTGGCCTGGTGGGCGCGGTTGAGGTCGATGACGACGGTGTCACCACGTCCCGAGGGCCCGCGTATGGTGGGGCTGAGTCGGGCCACCGGGTTGTGGATGCGCGCGTTGGCCGCGGCGACGAAGGCATCGAGTTCGGCGTAGGTGATGCGCCTGTCGTCGTCGAGATCTGCGGCGCCGAGCAGCCCCGATCGCACCTCGTAGCTGAACACGCCCGAGAGCAGGCGCTCCCACTCGTGCACCTCGGCGCGGCCGCTGGTCGACAGGATCAGCCCCGCGCGCTCGAGGCCCTTGAGCCCCGGCTCGCTGGCCGCTGCGGGCACCCGATCACCGTAGTAGCCGCCGCCACGGGCGCTGACCAAGAGAGCCGCGTTGCAGGCATCCACCATCACCGTCAGCTCGACCTGTTCGGCCACCTCGCCCAGCGCAGCGGCGAGATCGCGCTGGGTCAGCCCCCCGTCGGACAGGTAGACGAGCCCACGCCCCTCGCGGTCGACGTCACCGTGGCCGGAGTATGCAAACAGCAGGGCCGGTTGCTGACCTCTTTGCCGTGCTGCCTCCAGCCTCTCACGGCTGTCGGCGATGGCCCCGAGCACAGCCTGGCGCGAGGGTGCCTGCGGCGACACCGCGGGGAACAGCAACGCGGTCTCGTCGTCGAGCTCGGCGAGCAGGGTGACGCGATCGTCGGTCTGGCCCAGTAGCAGCGACAGGCGCACCGCATCGTCGTCCGCAAAGCGCAAGGGGGGCAATGCGGGTCGGGGCGAGCGGTTGAAGCCGACGATGATGGCCTCGCGATAGCGCTCGGGCTGTAGCGCGCTGGACGCCTGGGTCTGCGCCTCGACCTGGCCGAGGGCGAGGCCCAGCAGCAGCAACGAGGCCGTGATCATGGCGCCGCCCGGTCCACCAGCAGCACGTTCTCTATCTGCACCACCGGCGAGCCAGGCCAGGTGATCTGGGCCAGGTCCTCACCCCGGGCACGGGCCGCAGCCAGCAGCCCTTCGATCGCATCCAGACGTATGGGTTGGGCGCTGAACAGCGCCACCAAACGCAGCCGCCCCGCGTGGTGACGACGGCCCAGCTCGGTCTCATAGGGTAGGGCCTGCGGGGCCGCAGCGACGGACAGAGAGATAGACTGACCCTCGTCAGGCAGGGGATAGTACCAGAAGGGCTGCAGGGCATCGTCGACACCGAACAGGAACAGCCGGTTCCTGCTTGGGTCGTTGCAGCGCGCACTGAAGCGCAGGCGCTGATCCAGGGGCACGCCCTCGGGTCGGCGCGCGTCCACCACCAGGCCGGTGTTCGGGTCCACCGCCGCCACGCCGAAGCCCTGCTCGACCACGGCCGCATCGCCACCACGAGCGACCAGGCCGCTGTCCCGATCCGGGATCGCGATGGTGAACACCAGCGCCGCTGCCAGGGCCGCTGCGGGCGCCAGCACGAAGGCCGCCCACCAGCGTCGCTGCTCCCGGGGCCTGGCCTGCACCGCGGGATCGGCAAGCACGGCCTGGAGCACGCGGTGCGCGGACAGGCGCTCGGCCCCCTCGCCGAGAACCGCCCTCTCCTGACCGGCGCGCTCGTCATACACCCGCCGACATTCATCGCAGTCGGCGACGTGCGCGCGCAGCTCGCGCAGACCTCCGGCGTCGAGCTCACCCGCGAAGTAGGCATCGATGCGCCGCCGCGTATCGCTGTGTGCCGTCTCAGTCATCCAGCCTGTTCTCCCGGATAAAGCGCCTGAGTGCGTTCTCTATGCTGGCGAGACCCTTGCGCAGGCGGTGACGGGTCAAGCCCAGACGAGCCGCCGCGTCGCGCTCGCACAAGCCCTGGACCAGACAGTTGTCGTAGATGTCGCGGACGTCGCCCTGCAGCCCCTGCACGAAGCGCTGCCGCAGAGCCTGGGCCTCGGCGTGCTCGACCTGGGCCGCGGGATTGGCCCACTCGGCCTCGACCTCGGTCCGCTCGGCGCGCTCCGGGTCCAGCACCTCGAAGCGCGAGCGGCCCGAGCGCCTCAGGTCGTGCACCACGTTGCGAGCGATGGTCTTGAGGTAGGCCTCGTAGGGCTTGAGGCCAGAGTAGGCCTGGCGCGCCTCGGGGGTGAAGGCCTTGACGAACACGGTCTGCAGGGCGTCGTCCAGGTCGGCCTCGGAGCGCAGCCCGCAGGCCCTGAGCACCCGGCGCAGGATGGGCGCGGTGCGCTCGAACAGGTCGCCGAGGAGCTCGGGATCGCCAGCGCGAAAGCGCGCCAGGGCGGCGGGATCTCCCACCAGGAGTTCGGCGCTTGGCGCAGGAGGAGGTGGGGCTGTGTCCACGGTGCTTCAACATCTCAGACAGCAGGACGGACCACAAGCGAGCCTGGTCGAAAAAACCACCTCTGCCTTTGCAGATCGATCCGTGGCATTCATGCGTTGGCACGGGGAACCGGGAGCCGGAATCAGTGGCCTCTCCTTGCCAGCGGAGGACTCCATGTCCAAGTTCTCGTCTCTGCTCGACCGCATCATGAAGGGCGACTACCAGGACGCCAGTTCCGAGCAAAAGGAGGCGGACCTCGCCGAGATCAAGAAGGTGTGCAGCATCGCCGCGGCCGCGGTGTCCTTCCAGCCCATTCCTCTGGTCGACAGCGCGCTCATCGCGCCCATCCAGATTGGCATGGTGCAGGCCATCGCGCGCATCCACGGCCACAAGCTGGACCGCCAGTCCATCCTCGAGATGCTGTCCACCTTTGGCGCCAGCATCCTCGCCCAGAACGCCATGATGGCCGCTGCCAAGCTCATCCCCATCGCCGGCTGGCTGATTTCCGTGTCCATGGCCTACGCCCTGACCTGGGCCATCGCCGAGGTCAGCGATCACTACTTCCGCACCGGCCGCGGCGCGTCCAGCGCCGAGCTCAAGGACATGTTCAAGCGCGTGTACAAGTCCAAGAAGCAGGAGAAGCAGGCCGAGCACAAGGGCAACGCCACGCTCAAGGACAAGCTCGACCAGCTCAAGCAGGCGCGTGCCGAGGGCCTGATCAACGACGAGGAGTTCGAGAAGAAGAAGGAAGATGTGCTCGCTGGGTTCTAACTTTTTAAGGGGGCGGTCGGCCCGCCCCCTCTGCCAGCGGAGTGAATCCGCTGGCATTCACCCCCGGCAGCAGCTGCGGTGATCGCCTGGTTCCAGGTCGGGGCGGTCGGCCCGCCCCCTCACAAAGACATCACAATCTCACGTGCGGGATCTCGCAGGTTGTAGTGCGAACTCATGGCGTGGCCGTAGGCCCCTGCCGTCGCGACCAGCAACACATCTCCCTCGTGGCAAGCGGCCATCCGGCGCGCGAACCCCAGGGTGTCGCCGCTCTCGCAGATAGGCCCCACCACGTTGGCCGGTGCTGTCACAGCTTGACCCAGCCGCGACAGGTTGACGATCTCGTGGTGCGCCCCGTACAGCGCGGGCCGGATCAGGCTGTTCATCCCTGCATCCACGCCCACGTACGCCACGTCGCCCTTGCGCTTGGTCTGGGTCACCCGCGCAAGCAGCACGCCGGCCTCGGCGACCAAAAAGCGCCCGGGCTCGACCCACAGCTGGCAGCGCGGATGCGCCCGCCGCACCGCGGCCAGGCTGTCGTCGACGGCGGCCAGATCCAGGGCTCGCTGGCCAGGCCTCTCGACCACGCCGAGCCCACCGCCGACGTCGATCACAGCGAGGTGAGCAAAGCGCTCGGCCAGCTGTGCCAGGGTCAACGCCGTCTCGGCCCAGCTCTCGGCCCGGCGGATGCCACTGCCTGCGTGCGCGTGCAGGCCCACCACTCGGGCCCCGCAGGTATCCACGGCGCTCTCGAGGTCATCGAGCTGCTCCAGGGCCACCCCAAACTTGGCGTGCTGCCCGGCGGTGCGCACGTGCGCGTGGTGTCCCTGGCCGTGACCGGGGTCCACTCGCACGAAGAGATCGCGCTGCGCGAACAAGTCCGGCCAGTGCCGCAGGGGATGCAGGTTGTCGACGGTGACCCGCACCCCCAGGTCCAGGGCGCGGGCGTATTCCTCCCGGGGAGCGAAGTTGGGCGTGAACAGCAGCCTGTCGGCACTCAGTGCCGGCAGCACCGCGCGCACGTGGTCCAGCTCCCCGCTCGACACGCACTCGAAGCCGAGACCCAGACGATCGAAAAGCCGCAAGATCTCGGGGTGGGGATTGGCCTTGAGGGCATAGAACACGCGGTCGATCGAGCCGAGGTCCAGGAGTCGCTGTGCGGCCTGCTCCAGGCTCGAGGGGTCGTAGACGTACACCGGCGTGCCGCGCCCGGCCTCGTCGAGGAGTTGCTCGCGGTGCCGGCGCCACCAGCGCGGTACCTGGTCCTTGCCATCCCGGGGAGCGAACAGGTCACGCCACGAGGCACCCTCCTCGTCGTCGGCACGATCCTGAAACAGCAGCCAGTGCAGGCGCCGCACCAGCCGCTCCGACTGATCCTCGTCGACCACGAAGGTCAGGTTCAGGTCGCTGGCAGCCTGGCTGACGAGGTGGATGCGCTGCTCCTCGAAGACCTCGAGGGCCGGCCCGAGGTGATGCAGGATGCCGCGGATGTTGCGGCCGACCAGGCTGATGGCTGCGCAGGGGCCAATGGTGCGAGCACGGCAGTAGCGACCTAGCCCTCCGAGCAGGTCGTGCAAGACCGAGGGTTCCAGGGAGTTGGCCTGGGCATCCAGCGATACCGTGACATTGCTCTCCGACGTGGACACCAGGTCCACCGACAGGCCGAGCTGCTTGAACACCGCGAACACGTCCGCCAGGAAGCCGACCTGCTGCCACATGCCCATGGTGTCCATGGACACCAGGGTGAGCTGGCCCCGCGCGGCAATGGCCTTGACCTGCCCTGGCCCGGGATCGACGCTGCCATCGATCACGGTGCCGTCGACGTCGGGGTGGGTGGTGCAGCGGATGTGCAGCGGAATGCCGTGGCGCCTCGCGGGAGCCAGACAGCGCGGGTGCAGAACCTTGGCGCCCATGGACGCCAGCTCCTGGGCCTCGTCGTAGTCGAGATGAGGCAGCAACAGGGCCGCCGGGATCTGGTGCGGGTTGGCCGTGTACATCCCCGGCACATCGGTCCAGATCTCGCAGCGCGCCGCACCCAGGCGTGCGGCCAGCAGGGTGGCCGAGGTATCGGAGCCGCCCCGCCCCAGCAGCACGGTGTGGCCCTCGGCGTCGCGAGCGATGAAGCCCTGCGTGACCAGGATATCGGCCTCGAGATCCGCCAGACGCGCGGCCAGCGCAGGGTCCGGCGCGTCGTCACAGCTCGCCGACAGGAGGTTGCGTCGCTCACCTGCCAGGGGATCGTGCTGACTCGTCATCAACTCGCGCGCGTCCAGCCACTGCGCCGTCAGACCCTGTTGCTGCATCCAGGCCACCCCCAGCCGGGTGGCCATGAGCTCACCATGGGCGAGCACGCGAGCGCGCAGGCGTGGGCTGACCTCACCGATGAGCGCGATACCGTGCGCCAGCCGCTCGAGCGAGCTCAGGTCATCGGCGATGGGCAGGGGCTCCCCCAGACCCAGATCGCGGGCCAGCGCACGATGACGCTGCGCGATCATCTGGAGCAGATCACCGGGGTGCTCGGCCAGGGCCTCGTCGAGAAGCCGCTCGAGCGCATTGGTGATGCCGCTGAGTGCGGAGCACACCACCAGGGGCCGCAAGCCCTCGCCGAGGCAGCGCCGGGCCTGGGTGGCAATGGTCTGCCAGCTCTCCACCGTCGCCACGCTGGTACCGCCGAACTTGAGCACGACGAAGGACGGAGCCATGACTCCTCCCCGCGCGACCCGTTGAATTCGGGTGCGCGTGCAAGGGGTGCACGTGAGTGGAAGGTCAGCCGTCTCGCGGCGTCGTGTCGTCGAGAGGAACCACGGTGAGCTTGAGCCCGTCCACCGCGACGATGCGGACCCGGGTCTTGGGTGGGATGACCTGCGACGAGAACGCGGCCCAGGTCTCGGGTCCGTGCTGAACCTTGCCACCCTGGGCTCCGATCTCGGTCAGGGTCAGGGCCGGCTGGCCCACCATGCCCTGGGCGCCTGTCACCGGGGGCCGCTGCCGCGAGCGCATGACCATCACACCGGTGAAGGCAAGGACCCCGAGGGTGGCGATGACGGTGGGCCACATGGCCCAGGGTGATACCCCGTAGGATGGCTCCGCCCACAAGTTCGGGTCCACGTCGTCGACGAGGATCATGCCGCCAATGACCACCGCGGCGGCACCTCCGATTCCGAGCGCACCGAAGGAGGGCAAGAAAGCCTCGGCCACCAGCATCCCCGCGCCGACCAGGATGAGCAGGATCCCGCCCACGTTGACCGGAACGATCTGAAACGAGATGAAGGCCAGCAGCAGCGAGATGGCGCCGAGCACGCCCGGAAAAATCACGCCCGGGTGGTACATCTCCATGGCAATGCCCAGGATGCCGGCCATGAACAGCAGATACGACACGTTGGGGTTGGCGAAGGTGTTGACCACCTTGCTGCCAAAGGACATCTCGTGGTGCTCGACCAGGGCCCCCTTGCAGCGCAGGGTCTTCCACTCGCCCGCGACCTCGACCACCAGGCCGTCCGCCTTCTCCAGCATCTCGTCGACGTCCCGCGCCAGCAGATCGATGACGCCGATCTCGAGCGCCTTGCTGCTCACCACCGACACCGACTCGACCACGGCCTTGCGCGCCCACGCCTTGTTGCGATGGCGCTGCTCGGCGATGCCCTCGATGAAAGCGGCGGTGTCCTCCTCGGCCTTGGCGGCCAGGTGCTTGGCGTTGTCGTCCTGTCCCTCGCCGCCCCCCCACCGACACTCACCGGGTGCGCAGCTCCGATGTTGGTGCTGGGGGCCATGGCCGCAACGTGGGCTGCCATGGTGATGAAGGCGCCGGCCGAGGCTGCGCGTGCTCCCGAAGGGGCCACCAGCACGGCCACCGGAATCCTGGCCGCCATGAAGCCCTTGACGATGTCGCGGGTGGAGTCGAGCAAGCCGCCGGGCGTGTCGAGGCGAAACACCACCATGCCGAAGCCACGCTTCTCGGCCTGCTCGATGCTCTTGAGAAAGTGATCCTTGGTACCCGGGTTGATGGTGCCGTCGACGTCACTCATCAGCACCCGCGTGATCTTGAGCTCACCCTCCGCGGCCGGGCGGCTCGCGGGCTGCGAACTTGGCTCGGGCGGCGTCTCCTCGACGGGTTTGGGCAGATCCGCAAGGTCGCTCGCCGAGGCACCACCCGACACCGGCGGCGGGCCCGCGGCCGCCCCGAGCAGGCTACTGAGAACGGCGAGCCCGACCAGGGCGCCCGAGGTCACGGCCACGCGGCCGATTCGCGTCGACAGGACAGATGTTCTTCGCATGCGCGAGGACTCCTTCAGCGTGGATGGCGTCCCGGCACGGGCAGGGTCCGTCCCAGGCGTTCCATCACGCTTTTCAGATCGTCCCACACCTGCCGCTTGGCCGAGGCATTGCGCAGCAGGTAGGCCGGGTGAAAGGTCGGCATCAGGTCTATGCCCTGGTATTCGGTCCAGTGCCCGCGCAGCCTGGACACGGGCGTCGTCGAGCGCAGCAGGGTCTGGACGGCCACCTTGCCAAGGGTCACGATCACCCGAGGTCGGATGGCGTCGAGCTGGTCCTTGAGGAAAGGTTCACAGGCTTCGACCTCATCGGTTTCCGGATCGCGGTTCCCGGGCGGCCGGCACTTGACGATGTTGCAGATGTAAACCTTCTCCCGGGTGTAGCCCATGGCCTCGATCATCTTGGTCAGCAGCTCGCCCGCTGCACCGACAAAGGCCAGGCCCTGCTTGTCTTCTTCGGCGCCAGGGCCCTCACCCACGAACACCAGCTCGGCCTCGGCGCTGCCCTGGCCGAACACGATGCTGTGGCGCCCCCGGTGCAGCTTGCAGCGCGTGCACTCGCCCAGATTGGTGCGAACCTGCTGCAGACGGGCTGCCGGGTCTCCGCTGGCGCGCGGTGCACCATCGGCAACGGGATCCTGCCGTCTCACCTCGTCGACAGGCTTGGCGTGGTGCTCGGAAGGCTGTGGGGGGTCCGCCTGTGGCGCGGTGAGGCGGCCCGCGGCCGGAGCCGGCACGCCGCTCAGTCTGGTCAAGCCGAGCCAAGCGAGGTGACCCCGCAACCCGTCCACCAGTTCTCGCCGCAGCGCATCCCGGTTGCTCTCGCCCACCACGCTCCTCCCTCTTGTGAGACGTCCGATCAGCTCGCCTCGACGCTGATGGTGTAGCCCGGAAGCACGGCGCTGGCCAGTAGCATGTCGCGGAGTCCGTCCCTCGGGAAGGGCCCGTAGCCCAGCGAGGTCCCGTAGAGGCGCAGTGTGCACAGCCTGTCATCCCGCTCGAAGCGTCCACCTCCGAGCACCTGCACGCGCGGCTCCGGGATCACGATCCCCTGGGCGTCGCTACGGGTCACTGCCACGCCCTGCTCGGCGCAGTAGCGCTCGACGATATGGGCATGAAAGCTCGCCAGGGATCGCGCAGCGAGACAGAGCTGCACCGCACCCTCGTGCCGCAGCAGCACGAACTTGCCACTCCCGGATTCTCCGTCGTCACGGTAGTGAATCAACTGCAGCCGCACGGCGCTCATTCAGTAGCAGGTCTCTTCCCACCACCCCGCAGGGCAGTAGCCGTCTTCCCAGTATCCGTCGTAGATCCAGCGCCACTCGCAGATGTCGTAGCCGTACGAGTCGCAGCAGTAGCACTCCTCGATCTGGTACGAGGTGTCGACCCAGTAGTCAGGCTCACAGGAATCCTGTTTCCAGGTCCACCAGCAGTACGGATAGCCCGCGTCCGTCGTCGGCATGGGCGTGCCGTTGAACACGCAAAAGCACTCCTGACCCAGCCACTGCCCTCCGCTGGTGGTGCAGGTGGTCATCATCTGGTTGTCTGGATCGCAGACACACAGGCTGTTGAGACACTCGTAGCCCGAGTTCTGGTCGCCAAAGTGCGGTGCGCAATCCTGCCACACCCGGCAAGGCTGGGTCCCTGGAGGAGGCACGCGGCTGTCGGACCCCGCCGCATCCCTTCGTGGCCCGATGACCAGGTCCAGGCCCGCGGTGTCGCGAAGCCCGCCGCTATCCAGGCGGGGGCCGATGTGCCCGTCCAGGGATCCCCCGTCGAGCAAGGCAGGCCCGTCGTGCCCAGCGCGGTCCAGGCCCTGCTGGTCGCGACCCCAGGCATCCGCCAAGGTTCCCCCATCCGGGCCAGGCCCCTCGACCACGTCGCGCTTGGTCGAGGCCGGCGCGCACGCCACGGCCACGACCAGCATCGCACTGAAACCGCACAGCCTCATGCTCTCCATTGTAGACGGGCTCGCCTGGGTCGACAACGCGAGGTCGTGCGAAGCCAAAGAAGGGATCAGCGAGGAGCCTGGAGCTTGAGGTCCAGGCTGGCGCCATCGGCGCTGGTGACCAGGGCGGTCAGGTCAAAGTCCTGGTCGAGCTTGAGTTCCAGGGTCAGCTCGCCAGCGTGCTGTGCCAGCCATCCGGCCTCGATGCGCAGTGAGCCCAGGAACTCGCGATCCACGCTCTGGGCGTCCACGGCCTCGTACACGCCCACCACCAGAGGGTTGCCCAGGGCCGGGAGCTGCTGGATGGTGGTCCGGCGAACGCAGGGGATGCCCGTGTTGCGCGGGATCACCTCGGTGCTCCCCAGCCCCGGGATGATCACACCGATGGGAATGGACACCACGTCCACCAGGTCAGGTCCTCCGGGCATGCCCAGGCCACGCCCGAGAATCGCAGCGCCCACCGCCACACCCAGCTCCGGGTTGATGTTCTTGCCGGGATCGCTCCTGAACGCCGCAGCCATGCGTCGCTGCAAGGCGAGCATGCGGGTCTGACCTCCCACGAACACCAGCTCATCGATGTCAGGTGGAGCCATGCCGGCCTTGCGCACGAGTTGCTCGCTAGCCCCCAGGGTCTTCTCGATGAGGTTGCTGGTGAGCAGCTCCAGGGCATCGCGGGTGAGCGCGTGCTCGAAATCCAGCGGCTGGGTGCCCTTGTAGGCCAGCATGGGTACCCGGATGGTGGACTGCTCGGCCGTCGACAGCTCGATCTTGGCGCGCTCGGCGGCGAAGATGACCCGCTGCATCAAGGTGCGGTTGTTCTGCACCTCGACGCCATGCTGGTTCTCGAAGCGCTCGACCAGGCGGCGCGCGATCTGCTCGTCGAAGTCGCTGCCACCCAGAAAGGGATCGCCGCCCGAGGCCAGTACCAGCACCAGCGAACCGCGGATGGCGACCAGGCTGATGTCGAAGGTGCCGCCCCCGAGGTCGTAGACCAGGATGGTCTGCTCGATGCCTCGCTTCTTTGCCGTGTACAGCGCCGCGGCCGTGGGCTCGTTGACGATGCCACGGACGTCCAGGCCACCCATTTCCGCAGCGGCACGCAAGGCCTGGCGCTGCGAGTAGCCGAAATGCGCGGGCACGGTCAGCACACACTCGTCGAAGTCCTCACCTGCGGCCGCGTTGGCCAGCTCGACCATGCGATGGATGACGTTGAACGCGATCTCCGTGAAGCCCACGGCCTGGCCGTGCACCATGACCGCGGCCTTGCCGCCTTCTCCCTCGACGATGTCGTAGGAGAAGCGTTCACGGGCGTGCGAGACGAAGTGCGATCGGAACGGTCTGCCGATGAAGCGCTTGGGAGCGTGAATGGTGTTGCGCGGATCATCGATGACCATGCGCAGGGCCTCGGCGCCGACCACATAGCGGTCGCGGGCCTTGAACCACACCACCGAGGGCAGGATGTGGCTGCGCTCCGACACCGGGACCACGTGCAGGGTCCCCTTGTGGTCTATCCAGGCCGCCTTGGTGTTGGTGGTCCCGAAATCGATTCCGAGAACAGGGTTCGTCGGCATGGACTAGCCCTTCTCCTCGTCGCCAGGTCCCCCAGGCAGGCGCTTCCCCAGCAGCGAGCCGTGCAGAGGCAGGACCGGTCCCTCTTCCTGCATCGGTGTCGGCGGGCCCGGGGCGTAGTCCCTCAGCTTGTCCTCGGGCGTGGCCTGCTCGGCACCGCGAACCCGGATCTCCGACAGCTGTGCGCGCAAGCCGGCGATCTGAGCCTCCCGCCGGGATCGCGCCTCGGCCGCGCCGCTGCCCGCCTGCTCCGGATGCACCTGTTCGATCTGCTCGAGCAGGTGATCCAGCAGGGCCGCCTCGGACGAGCTGAGCTGACCCTTCTGGATCAGCTCCTGGACCGTGTCGAAGGTGATGGGGGGCGTCTGCAAAGGCGGCTCGCCGCGATCGATGGCTTCGCGCTCGGCCTGGACCCGGAAGCGAAGCATCATGTCGTCGATCTTCATCCTGACCTCCGGTCGCTGTCTCGACTGCGCGAGCCCGTCACGGCCACCCAGTATAGCCCCGGTGGGATTTGAACCCACGGCATGTAGCTTGTAATGCTACCACTCTACCGCTGAGTTACGGGGCCGCGACCGAGCAATATAGCCGATACGTCTCAGGCCGGCCAAGGGCGCAGACCAGACGCCATCCGATGCGGATTCGCTGTCCTGTCGTGCTCAGTGCGCGGTGGGCAACGGTTCCACGGGTGTGGTGTCGAGCGCCGGCTGTGCATTGGCGGCCTCGGCCTGGTTGAGCTGTTCGAAGAAGCGATCCGGATCCTCGAGCGCCAGGGCATGGCGCAGCACCTCGTCCATGTGCTCGACCGGCATGAAGCGCATTCCCTCGCGAACGATCGCAGGCAACTCTTCGAGATCTTTCTCGTTTTCTTTAGGAATGATCACCGTCTTGATCTCACTACGATAGGCCGCCAGGGCCTTCTCCTTGAGCCCGCCAATGGGCAGCACCCGGCCGCGAAGGGTGATCTCGCCTGTCATGGCGACCTCGGCCCGGGCCGGAATGCGCGTCAGGGCGCTGACCAGCGACGTGGCGAGGGTGATGCCTGCCGAGGGGCCGTCCTTGGGCGTGGCACCCTCGGGCACATGAATGTGCACGTCGATGTGCTGATAGAAATCCCGCGGCAAGCCCAGCGAAAACGCGCGCGAGCGCACGTAGCTCATGGCGGCCTGGGCCGACTCCTGCATGATGTTGCCCAGGGCGCCGGTGGTGATCAGCTTGCCCTTGCCGGGCATCACCGTGACCTCGGTGCCGAGCAGTTCGCCGCCGACCTGGGTCCAGGCCAGGCCCGTGGCCACCCCGATCTGGTCCTGTTCCACACGCTTGCCGGTCCTGAAGCGCGGCACGCCGAGCATCTCGCGCACCAGCTCCGGGGTGACGTCGAGCTCGGTCAGGTCCTCCTTGACCACACGGCGCGCGATCTTGCGGCAGCAGCTGGCGATCTCGCGCTCGAGCTGCCGCACACCGGCCTCCCGGGTGTACTCCCCGAGGAGTGTGCCCAGCGCAGCCTCGCTGAAGCGGATCTCCCGCTTGTCCAGTCCATTGGCCTTGCGCTGCTTGGGCACCAGGTGCTTGACCGCGATGTCCAGCTTCTCGACGTCGATGTAGCCGGGGATGCGGATGATCTCGAGACGATCCTGCAGCGGCACCGGGATACCCTGCAGATGGTTGGCGGTGCAGATGAACATGACCTTGGACAGGTCATAATCGACGTCGAGATAGTGGTCGTTGAAGGTGTGGTTCTGCTCCTGGTCGAGCACCTCGAGCAAAGCGCTCGAGGGGTCTCCCCGAAAATCCGAGCTCAGCTTGTCGACCTCGTCGAACAGGAACACGGGATTGGACGATCCCGCCTTCTTCATGCCCTGCAGCACCTTGCCCGGCAGGGCACCGATGTAGGTGCGGCGGTGACCGCGGATCTCGGCCTCGTCGCGAACCCCGCCCAGGGAGGCGCGAATGAAGCGGCGACCGGTGGCGCGCGCGATGGACTTGGCGAGCGAGGTTTTGCCCACCCCGGGCGGTCCCACGAAGCACAGGATGGGCCCCTTCATGTCCTCGACCAGGCGCTGCACGGCCAGGTGCTCGATGATGCGCTCCTTGACCTTGTCGAGCCCGCAGTGATCCTCATCCAGGATGTGCTCGGCCTCGTCGAGGTCCAGCTGATCCTCGGTGAAGTCGTTCCACGGGATGCCCAGCATCCAGTCCAGGTAGTTGCGCACCACCGTGGCTTCGGGGCTCATGGGGCTCATCATCTTGAGCTTCTTGAGCTCGCGGTCGGCCTTCTGGCGCGCCTCCTCACTCAGACGCTTCTTGGTGATCTGCTCCTGCAGCTCCTCGAGTTCGCCCTTGAACTCGTCCTTCTCGCCGAGCTCGGTCTGGATCGCCTGCATCTGCTCGTTGAGGAAATACTGGCGCTGCGAGCGCTCCATGCTCTCCTTCATGCGCTCGCGGATGCGTTGCTCGGTGCGCAGGATCTCGAGCTCGCCGTGCAGCAGGGCCAGCAAGCGCTCCAGGCGATCGCCGATCCCTCCCAGCTCGAGCAGACCCTGCTTGTCACTGGTCTTGAGCGGGAGCTGCGCGATGAGAAGCTCCGACAGCTTGTCCGCGCTCTCCGTCGACGCCACGTCGGTGATCAGTTCGGCCGCCAGGCGCTTCTTGAGCTCGGCATAGCTGGCAAAGGCCTCCTTGACCTGGCGCACCAGGGCCTCGGCTTCCACCACTGGGGCGGCCGTGTCCTCGAGCTGCTCGGCGACCGCGGTCATGGCGCCCTCGACCAGCTGCAGTGCCGTGGCCTGGACCCGGACCTGGCCCTCGACCAGAACCTTGACCGTACCGTCGGGCATGCGCAGGAGCTGCAGCAGCTTGCTCAGACACCCGACCGCGTACAGATCCTCGACACCGGGATCGTCGATGCGTGCCTTGCGCTGGGTCAACAGCACGATCTGGCGATCGCTCTTCATGGCCTTCTCGAGCGCCGCGATCGACGGTGGCCGCCCCACGAACAGGGGCACGACCATGCGCGGGAACACGACGATGTCGCGAAGGGGCAACACAGGAAGACGCGCACCGGATTCCGGCGGCGTGGTCACGGTCTCAGTCATGATGACCTCAGCTCTGGGCGCCGTCAGCGCGACGGTCTTCGAATACCAGCATGGGCAACTCCTGCTTGACGATGGCGTCCTCGTTGAGCACCACCTCGCGCAGGGCATCCTCGGAAGGCGAATCGTACATGGTCTCGAGCAGAGCGTTTTCCAGGATCGCGCGCAGGCCGCGGGCTCCGGACTTCTGCTTGACCGCCTCCCTGGCGGTGGCGCGCAGCGAACCATCGGTGAACTTGAGCTGCACGCCGTCCATCTCGAAGAGTTTCTGGTACTGCTTGGTCAGGGCATTCCTGGGCTCGGTGAGGATGCGGACCAGGGCTTCCTCGTCGAGTTCGTCCAGCACGGTGACCACAGGCAGGCGTCCGATGAACTCCGGGATCAGGCCAAACTTGAGCAGGTCCTCGGGCTCCACCTCACGCAGGATGTCGCTGTCGCGCTGGGTGCCAGACGAGCGCAGCTGGGCACCGAAGCCCATGGTCTTCTTGCCCACGCGCTGTTCGATGATCTTCTCGAGCCCGGCAAAGGCACCCCCGACGACGAACAGGATGTTGGTGGTGTCGATCTGCAGGAATTCCTGCTGCGGGTGCTTGCGGCCGCCCTTGGGCGGCACACTGGCCAGGGTGCCCTCGAGGATCTTGAGCAGGGCCTGTTGCACACCCTCGCCTGACACGTCGCGGGTGATGGACTGGTTCTCGCCCTTGCGCGCGATCTTGTCGATCTCGTCGATGTAGATGATGCCGCGCATGGTCCGCTCGATGTCGTGATCAGCGGCCTGCAGCAGGCTCACGATGATGTTCTCGACGTCCTCGCCCACATAGCCGGCCTCGGTCAGGGTCGTGGCGTCGGCGATGGTGAAGGGCACGTTGAGAATCTTGGCCAGGGTCTGTGCCAGCAGGGTCTTGCCGCAGCCCGTGGGACCGATGAGCAGGATGTTGGACTTGTGCAGCTCGACGTCGTCGGTGTCGACCTTGCTCTCGATGCGCCGGTAGTGGTTGTGCACCGCCACCGACATCACCTTCTTGGCGCGTTCCTGGCCAATGACGTACTGGTCCAGCAGGTCCTTAATCTCGGAGGGGCGGGGCACCCGCTGCGGACCGCTCTTGGGCTCGTCGCGCTCGGTTTCCTCGGCAATGATGTCGTTGCACAGACCGATGCACTCGTCGCAGATGTACACCGTTGGTCCGGCGATGAGCTTCTTGACCTCCTTCTGGCTCTTGCCGCAGAAGGAGCAGGTCAGCAAGCTACTGTCTCCACGCTTCTTTTCCACCATGGCCTCGGCCGGGGCACAGGGGCGCACCGGCGTCCGACGTCCGACGTCCGGCTCAATGTATCCACGCGACGCTCCGCTGGCAAACTCGCGGGTCCAGGCACACGGCCCGTGTCAGCCCTCTTTCTTGGGCTCGTCCGGGCGGCGCTGGATCACGTCGTCGACCAGACCGTAGGTCTTGGCGTCGGCGGCGCTCATGTAAAAGTCGCGGTCGGTGTCCTTCTCGATGCGCTCGAGGGCTTGACCCGTGTGGTGCACCAGGATGTCGTTGAGGGTCTTCTTGAGCTTCATGATCTCGCGGGCGTGAATCTCGATGTCCGAGGCCTGTCCCGAGAAACCGCCCAGGGGCTGGTGCACCATGATGCGCGAGTTGGGCAGGGCGAAGCGCTTGCCCTTCTCACCCGCCGCCAGCAGCACCGCGCCCATGGAGGCCGCCAGACCCACGCAGATCGTCGACACCGGCGAGCGGATGTACTGCATGGTGTCGTAGATCGCCATGCCCGCGCTGATCGAGCCGCCCGGGCTGTTGACGTAGATCATGATGTCCTTCTCGGGATCCTCGCTCTCCAGGAACAGCAACTGTGCCACCACCACGTTGGCGATCTGATCGTCGATGGCCATGCCCAGGAACACGATGCGGTCCTTGAGCAAGCGCGACCAGATGTCATAGGCGCGCTCGCCGCGGGCGGTCTGCTCGATGACGGTCGGTGGGAAGTAGCTCATGTCGTCTCCCCTGCCCGCTCGACGACGGGCGCAGCGTGGGTCCTCACCCTACTTATCGACAGCGGTCCCGCCGGCCAGGTTGGCGATGACCAGATCCAGGGCGCGCTCCAGGCGCATGCTGAACGTGAGTTCCTCGATGCGATCACCCTTGTAGGCACCGCGAACCTTGGCTTCCGGCTGCCCGAGCCTCTCCGACAGCTCCTTGAACTTGGCCTCGATGGCCTCGCTGTCGATCTCGATCTTTTCCTGATCGGCGATGCCCTCGAGCACCATGCCTCGCCGGACCCGCCATTCCGCGCGCGAGCGCATGTCGGTGCGCAGCATGTTGGGATCGATGCCCATGGCCTTGAGCTGCGGCATCGGGATGTTGCCGAGGGTCTGGTACAGCATGAGGTCGAGCTGGCGCTCGATGAGCGAGGGCGGAATCTCGAACGCGTTTTCCTTGATCAGGGCGTCGATGACCGCATCGCGATACTTGTCCTCGGCCTCGTCCTGGGCGCGCTTGGCGAGGCGCTCGCGGGTCTTGTCGCGCATCTCGGCCAGGGTCTCGAACTCGCCGAGGTCCTTGGCGAACTCGTCGTCGAGCGCGGGCAGCTGCTTGCGCTTGAGCTGGACCGGCGTGATCTCGAAGTGCGCGGTCTTGCCCGCGACGTCCTTGTTGGGGAACTCGGTTGGCAGCTCGGCATCGATCTCGAACTTCTGGCTCAGGCTCTTGCCTGGCAGGGCCTCGACCACGGGCACCAGGAAGTTGGGCTCGGCGGTGTCGATGACGTAGCCCACACCGTTGCCACCCTTGAAGCTCTCGCCGTCGACGGTACCCGTGAAGTTGCAGGCCACCAGGTCGCCCTTCTCGATCTCGGTGCGGTCCTCCACCGGGACCACCTGGGCATGGTAGCCGCGCTGGCGCTCGAGCTCGGCCTCGACGTCGGCATCGGTCACGTCCGACCCGGGGCGCTCGACGGTGAGGCCCTTGTAGTTCTTGACCTCGAGCTCTGGCCGGATCTCGACCCGCGCCGAGTAGCGAAAATCCTGCCCCGGGATGAACTCCTGGTTCTGGATCTGCGGCTGGTTCACCGGATGCAAGCTGTGCTGGTCGACGGCGTCGCTGTAGCTGCTCGAGATCAGCTTGCCGATCACGTCGTTCTCGACGTCACCCTTGTAGTACTTCTCGAGCACGTGCCGAGGCACCTTGCCCTGGCGAAAGCCGGGGATCTTCACCCGCTGGCCCAGCTTGCGGTAAGCGCGATCCAGCTCCTTGAGGATCTGGTCGCCGTCGATGGTGACGTCGAGCTTGCGCTCGACCTCGGAGATACTCTGGCATTCGGTCTTCATGGCCATCATCCTGTCTCTCGCTGGGCTCGCGCGTCGCCGCGTCCGTCGTGGTCGCGGGCGATGGCGGTGTGAATGTCGTGCGTGGTGCGAGAGGGGGGACTCGAACCCCCATCCCGTTTCCGGGGCTGGAACCTAAATCCAGTGCGTCTACCGGTTCCGCCACTCTCGCCCTGTCTCTCCTCGGCAGGGCGCAACAGCCCTGTGTAAGGCGGGCACGCTAGCCGCTGCATGCAGCGCCGTCAAGCGAGTAACATCCTGGAATAACGAGGCTTTGGCCAAAAGCTGGGCGCCAGGCAGGCACTCAGTTGCAGGCGGCCTGGCACCAGCCGATGTCGAGACCGTAGTTGTTCAAGGTCAGCGAGGCGCAGCACACGAAACCACCTCGGCAGTCGCTGTCGTCGACACAGATGAGGATGTTGTTGGGATTGGCCGTGTAGCAGGTACCGCTGGACACGCAGGACGTGCCACCGGCCGCGTTGAAGCAGCACTCCTGGTTACCGGTGCAGTCCTCGGCGCCATCGCAGGTCAGGACCATCTCGTACTGTCCACACAGAGGCTGAGTGGTGTCGCAATAAAGGGACGAGCTGATCGGGGCGACGCAGCACGCATCATTGTTGCCACACAGATCGGCGGCGCAGACCACGCCACGCTCGGCCGTTCCGGTATAGCTGCTGAGCCCTGCGTCGAAGCCTATCCCTCCCTCGGGTAGGCCAGCCTCGCGCCAGCTGGCATCCGCCAGGAACCACAGGTCGTAGCCCTGGATATCGGGCAGGGTCCAGCCGTCCGGACGACTCCAGCCATCGGGGAGCGTCCAGCCATCCGGAATCGTCCAGCCGTCGGGCCGCGTCCAGCCATCCGGACGCGTCCAGCCATCGGGTCGGCTGCCGTCGTGCGTGCTGGTCCTGTCCCGGGCCGTCGCATCGCGAGCGGCGGCATCATGGGCCGTGAACTGGTCCGAACCCGAGGCGTCGCGCGCCGTGACATCGGAGGCGACCTGATCGGTGCTGGCGACGTCCCTGACCGTGAGATCCATGCCGGTGAGGTCTCGCCCCACCAGATCGCCGACAAGCGCATCACCAGGACCGCTGTCGGCCACCAGTTGCGCGCAGGTACCGTCCTGGCAGACCAGGCCGCTGGCGCAGGGGTGATCGTCGCTGCACTCGTCGCCAGGCTCACCTGGTGGGGCATGCTCCGGCGGACAGCCGAGCAGGACCAGACCCAGGCATGCCAATGTCAGACCGCTCCAGCGCATGTTGCACCTCATGAGTGTCGTGATGGGCAGAGAATAGCGCACCCGGGGCACTCTGTCGCGTGCGGGGAGCTGGAGCTGGAGAGGCAGCGGGAGCTTGGGCGAAGCGGACGCGAACTCAGGCCTGGCCGACCATGGCTGCGACCTCGCTGGCAAAGTCCTCGCTCTTCTTGGCCAGGCCCTCACCGAGCTGGAAGCGCGCAAAGCGCCGCACCTGGATGTTCTCGCCGATGTTGGCGACCTTGTCCTTGACCAGGTCCTCGATGCTCTTGTCCGGATCCTTGACCCAGGGTTGCTCCATCAAGCAGGCCTCGGCGTAGTACTTCTCGAGCTTGCCGTCGACGATCTTGTCGATGATCTTCTCGGGCTTGCCCTGCTCGATGCACTGGGCGCGGTAGATCTCGCGCTCGCGCTCGAGGTCTTCCTTGGTGACCTCGTCCCGGCGCACGAAGCGCGGCGACGAGGCGGCGATGTGCATGGCAATGTCGTGCACGAGCTGCTTGAAGTCGTCGGTGCGAGCCACGAAGTCGGTCTCGCAGTTGACCTCGAGCAGCACGCCGATCTTTCCACCCATGTGGATGTAGGACTCGACCAGGCCCTGGCTGGCCAGGCGCGAACTCCGCTTCTGGGCAGCGGCGAGGCCCTTCTGGCGCAGCCAGTCGACGGCCTTCTCGAGGTCGCCTTCGGTCTCGGCGAGCGCGTGCTTGCAGTCCATCATTCCCGCGCCGGTCTTCTCGCGCAGTTCCTTCACCTGTTGTGCCGTGACGGCCATGATCGTCTCCTCTATCCGGGCCGGCCTCCGCCACCACGGTGACGACGAGGCAAGGCCTCCAGTTTTTTCTATCAGGGTGCGTCGCTGCGCAGCGTCCGCACGATGGTCAGAGGTCCCGGGATGCTCAGGTCACCGGCGCTTCGCTGGCGGCGATGTCCGGCGTGGTGACCGGCTCACCATTGGCCTTCTCCCGCGGCTGATCGCGCTTGACCACCTCGACCTTGGGGCCGCGTCGGGCGCCGGCGTTGCGCTGTGCGGCGTCCGCGGGCACGACCTCGTCCTTGGCGCGGGACTCGGCCATGGCCTGGTGGCGCTGGCCGCCGTCGATGCAGGCGTCGGCGATGGCAGAGGCGAACAGGCGCACCGAGCGAATGGCGTCGTCGTTGCCAGGGATCACGTAGTCGATGCCGTCGGGATCGCAGTTGGTGTCGACGAGGGCCAGGATCGGGATCTTGAGCCGCCGCGCTTCCTGCACGGCGATGTGTTCCTTCTTGGGGTCGACGATGAACACGGCGCCGGGAAGGCGGCCCATCTCCTTCATGCCGATCAGGTTCTTCTCGAGCTTGGCCTTCTCGCGGCTGAGCTGCAGCACTTCCTTCTTGGGCAGGCGCTCGAAGGTGCCGTCCGTCGCCATCTTGTCGATGGACTTGAGGCGGTCGACCGAACCCTTGATGGTCTTGAAGTTGGTCAAGGTGCCGCCCAGCCAGCGGTTGTGCACGTAAAAATGACCAGCGCGGGTGGCCTCTTCGATGACGGCATCCTGGGCCTGCTTCTTGGTGCCGACAAACAGCACCTTCTCGCCGCGCTCGGCGATCTTGAGCACGAACTCATACGCCCGCTGGAACAGGACCACGGTCTGCTGCAAGTCGATGATGTAGATGCCGTTGCGAGCACCGAAGATGAAGGGCTTCATCTTGGGGTTCCAGCGCTTGGTCTGGTGGCCGAAGTGCACCCCGGCCTCGAGCAATTGCTTGATTCCGATCTTGGACATCACGAACTCCTTGGGGTTGTTGCCTCCACGTCCAAGCGGCTCGAGCCGAGGGAGCCATGCTCCCGCGACACCCCCGAGACGCCGTCCAGGGCGTGTGCGTGTTGCGCTGCGATCTTTTTACGCAGCGTGGGCGGTCAGATAGCAGAGCGCACAGGGCCTGGCAAGCAAGCGGAATGGCACGATCATGGCATCTGGCTCGGTACACCGGGCCAGGAAGCTCGGATCCTTGAACATTTGCCATCTGACGGGGCCTGCGCTATATGGTGCGCCCCGTTCCCGGGATGCACCCAGTAGGGAGATCTGCATGGCACGTGTCACCGTCGAAGATTGCCTGGACAACCTCGAGAACCGTTTCGCCCTGGTCCTGCTGGCCACCGGTCGCGCGCGCCAGCTCATGAAGGGCTCGCGGCCTCTCGTGCACCACGACAAGAACAAGGAGCCCGTGCTCGCCCTGCGCGAGATCGCCTCGGGCAAGGTTCGCTTCGACAAGGACGCGCGGGAAGTTCTGGGCACACCGATCCGCGAGCTGCGCAGCAAGTACGACCGCATCGAGACAGCCTAGACCGCCCGCCGGCGTCGGCGAGTTCGTGTCAACATCTCCGTCGTCACCCCGCGCCAAGAAGCACTTCGGCCAGAATTTTTTACACGATCCCTCGGTGCTCGAGGCCGTGGTGCGCGCCTGTGCGCCACAGCCGGGTCAACTTGTGGTCGAGCTCGGAGCCGGCACCGGCAACCTCACCGAGGTCCTCGCCCGCCACGCCGACCAGGTCCTCGCCGTCGAGCGCGACCGCGATATGCTTCCCCTGCTGCGCGAGCGCTTCGCGGGTAGCCCTCACGTGACCCTGCTCGAGGCCGACGCCAAGGCCCTCGATCTGGCCGACCTGGCCCGGGGACAACCCGTGCTGCTGTGCGGCAATATCCCCTACCACCTTTCTGCGCCCCTGCTCGGCCTGGCCCTCGACGCCGCTGAGCTCGTCGACCGCGTGGTGTTCATGGTGCAGCGCGAGCTGGGCCAGCGCCTGGCCGCCAGCGCGGGGACACGCGCCTGTGGCGCCCTGTCGGTCCTGCTGCAGCAGCGCTTCGATCTCGACCTGCCGCTGCGCATTGGCCGCGGAGCTTTCAAGCCAGCACCGCGCGTGGACTCGGTGCTGCTGCGCTTGCAGCCGCAGCATCCGCCTCGCCATCCTGTCGACGATGCGACCCTGTTCAGCCGCGTCGTGCACACCGCGTTCGCACAGCGGCGCAAGCAGCTCGGCAATGCCCTCGGTCGTGCTTTTCCCGACGTGGACGGAGCTTTTCTGAACACGGGGATCGCTGCTTCTCGACGCGCGGAGAGCCTGACGATGGCGGAGTGGGTGTCGCTGACCCGTGCCCTGGATCCTGGTGCACAGGGAGGTTGAGTTCCGGGCCGCGCTCACGCTCCGAGACGCATCTCCTCTTCGATGGAGTCGAAGAACAACATGTACGAGAGTGCGTCGGAGACCTCGCTGGCCAGGTCTTGCCGCAGCTCGAGAGTGGCGACCACCTCGAGCAATGCCGCTTCGAGAGAGTTCGGCTCGCTGTTCATCGGGTGGGGTTGCATGTCATTTCCTCTTCATGTCGTTCTATGCTGACAAGACGCAAGGTGCGGGCCAGTGGTCGCAAAAACAGGCCTGGTCCACAAAAGCCCCGTGATCCTCTGTCTCTCGTCGACAGCAGTGTGTTCAGCGGGATCTCGAAGATCCGGCGCGATTGACGCATTTCAGCCACTGCTGGCTCAGAAAATCTGAGAGGGCGACACGCTCCCACCCCTCAAGGCGTGAGCTCGATCACGGTGTCAGGGGAATGGGGAGAGGAGTGCGCTTCACGACCCAGTGAGCCCACGCCTGAGCGAGCACATCGGTCGCAGCGAGGGGATCCGACGCCGCAGCCGTGGATAGTCCCGGCAGGCTCCTAGTAGCCTCTCTTCTGGGCCGTGCGGATGAGCTGGTCCATGTGGCGCGAGAGGTAGCGCTTGAAGTGCTCGCGATCTATGTCGAGGGCCTTGAGGGTATCTTCGAAGATCTCCTCGAAGCCCCTGGCCTGGCCACGCTTGAGTTCCATGGCGACCTTGAGCATGGCCACGGCATACAGGTCATCGTCTGGAACCGGAGCCGGAGCCACCGGCGCGGGCTGCGACAGGGTCAGCACATTGGTTTTGCTGGCTTTTTCTTGCATTTTGCGCGCTCGTCGACCTGATGTATGGTCACATATTATAGGGCCTTTCGATACTATGTCAACACCACATGATCAGTACGAGATCTCGTGATCCTGGGGAATCTCGCCCTGCTCAATCCACTGTCAGTTTTTCGACGCGCTGCGCTGCTGGCTTGTGGCACTGAAGCCGACAGGATACTGTGTGGACAGGTGCTTATCTTGAGCATCGGAAGGGGTGAAAACGCCGGTCGTAGCAGGGAGCCTCGCGCACCTGACTGTACCCAGGACCGGCACGAACAACGGGGGAACCAAGGAGGTAAACCGTGAAAAAGGTTACCATCCCGGAGATCGTTCGCAAGAAGCGCCAAGGTGAGCGCCTGACCATGCTCACCGCCTATGACGCAACCTTCGCCCGCATCGTCGATGACGCAGGAGTCGATCTGATCCTGGTCGGCGATAGCCTGGGCATGGTGGTGCAGGGGCTCGACAACACCCTGCCCGTCACCCTTGACGACGTGGTCTACCACACCCGGGCCGTGGTGCGTGGGCGACGCCAGGCGCTGGTGGTCGCGGACCTGCCGTTCATGAGTTACCAGCTCAGCCCCGAGCAGGCCATGAGCTCGGCGGGGCGCCTGCTGGCCGAGGGCGGGGCCGAGGCGGTCAAGCTCGAGGGCGGTAGCATCATGGCCGCAACGGTGCAGCGCCTGGTTCAGGTGGGCATCCCGGTGATGGGCCACATCGGCCTGACCCCGCAGTCCCTGCACACCCTGGGCGGCTTCGTGGTGCAGGGAAAGACCGATGACGACGCGCAGCGCCTGCTCGATGACGCGCGACGCCTCGAGGACGCGGGCTGCTTCAGCCTGGTGCTCGAGAGCATCCCTGCCGTGGTCGCCGAGGCCATCAGCTCCTCGCTGTCCATCCCCACCATCGGCATAGGCGCCGGTGCCGGCTGCGACGGCCAGGTGCTGGTGATCTACGACCTGATCGGCCTCAACCCCGAGTTCAAGCCACGCTTCGTCAAGCGCTACGCCGAGCTGGGCGTGGCGGCGCGCGACGCAGCGCAGGCCTTTGTCGACGAGGTCAAGCAGGGCCTGTTCCCGCAGCAGGAGCACAGCTTCGCGTCCAAGAAGCTGACCCGGGTGCCCGTCGTCGACGACGATGACGGGGATGACGCCGAGGTGCTCAACCTGTACTCCGCGCCGGTTTGATTTCGAGGGGGCGTCGCAGACCCCGACACGCTAGGCTGCTGGGCTTCGAGGATGGACCTCGACGAGGATCCCGGGTGAGCACGCGATCGCAGTCCAAGGCCAGCGACGACGGTCTGCGCGTGGTGTGCAGCAACAAGCGCGCGCACCGGGACTACGAGATCGAAGAAACCTTCGAGGCGGGCCTGGTGCTGGTTGGCACCGAGGTCAAGAGCCTGCGCGAGGGCCGGGCCCAGCTCAAGGACGCCTACGCGGTGGTCGAGAACAACGAGGTGTTCCTGGTGGGCTGTCACATCAGTGCCTACCCCATGGCCACGGTCTTCAACCACGAGCCCGAGCGGCGGCGCAAGCTGCTGCTGGGCAGGTTCGAGATCAAGAGGATCGCCGTGCGCGTGCGCGAGCGCGGACAGACCCTGGTGCCCCTGCGCATCTACTTCAAGCGACACCTGGCCAAGGTGGAGATCGCCCTGGTGCGAGGCAAGGCGCAGGCCGATCGACGCCAGGACATCCGGCGCCGCGACATGGATCGCGACATGGAGCGCGAGGTCCGGCAGCGCCATCGCTGACGTCGTGATCCCTCCCGGCGCATCCCCATGGCAGCGGGTGGCGCAGTCCACACCGGCTGCGCTATGCTGTGCCCGGCCCGCGACCGGCCACGGACCCCGGGGGGCTGCGAGCGAGGTTGCCTTGAAGTTCTATTGTGCGTTCCTGCTCGGCATCGCCCTCGCGTCACCGCTGCACGCCTTCAAGCTGATCGAGGGTCCCAAGTGGGACCTGGCCGACGGACCAATCGGCTACTACATCGATCCCGCGGGCAGCGACGACGTGAGCGATGGTTCGGATGTCGACGCCCTGAAGCTGGCTTTTCGCAACTGGGCCTGCGTGATGTGTTCGTCGATTCAGTTTCGCTACGACGGCGAGGTCTACAAGCCCTGCAACCCGGGCGGCAGCTGCCCGGGGGGCTTGTTCTGCCTGGACCTGGGCAACGGCACGGGGGCCTGCGTGCCCCAGGACGCACGCATCGACGATCCCTCGGCGCTGACCGACCGCCTGAACCAGGTCGCCGAGGACGGCCACAACATGCTGTATTTCGTCGAGACCGAGGCCGACTGGCCTTTTGGACCGGGCACCATGTCGGCCTCGATCCTGGGCGTGTGTGAGCGCGGTGGCGGGCCCAGCGACTCGGACATCGTGTTCAACGGGGCGGACCATTCCTGGTCGAGCACGGACCCCATGTCCGCCGACGCGGACATCACCTCGATCGCCGCTCACGAGATCGGCCACTTCGTGGGTCTGGATCATCCCTGCGAGGACGAGAACAACACCGACACCTGCGTGCCCTCGGACCAGGCCATCATGTTCCCGGTCTACCCAGGAGGACTGGTGCGCGCACCCCTGCCCGACGACCAGGCGGGCATCTGCGAGCTGTTCGGGCCGGGCAAGGAGGTGTGCGAGGGACGCAAGGTCACGGGCGAACCCTGTGCCCAGAATTGCGAGTGCGAGGCCAACCTGCGCTGCATTCTGGGGGAGGATGGCGGCCGCTACTGCGCTCCTCTGTGCGCCGGAGATGACTCGCACTGCCCGCGCGGCATGGCCTGCATGCTGGCCTCGCGCCGCGGGTCCACTGGAGTGCCGGCGCAAGGAGCGTGTTCCAAGGTCATCGACATCAACGCCCTGCCACCGTCGGCGGCCTGCAACCGCGATCTGCAGTGCCAGAGCCGGAGTTGCACCATCGTGCCTGACCTCGGCCGCACCGCCTGCGTGCAGACCTGTCTGAGCAAGGATCAGTGCCCGGGAGGCTACCTCTGCGTGTCCAACACCTGCGTGGTCGCCAACCCGGATCACGGCGTGCCCTGTCCGGAAACCGAGAAGCCCGAGGAGTGCGGCTGCGGCCAGCTCGCGCGTCCGGCCTGGCTCGGTCTGTTCGCCCTGCTCGGCGGCCTTGCCCTGTGGCGGCGGCGACGCGGCCTGGGCAGCCTGGTGCTGCTGGCTGCTCTGCTGCCGGGGCTGGCGCAAGCGACGGTGGTGGCGCCGCTGGACCTCGATCGCATGATCGCGCTCTCGGACACGATCGTGAACGGCCGGGTCCTAGCGATCTCCGTCGAGGAGTTGACACCGCAAGGCCTGATCGTCACCCGTGTGCTGCTACGGGTGGACGAGGCCGTGGTCGGAGCCAGCACAGGCGAGGTGATCGAGGTGCTGGTGCCCGGCGGAGACCTCGGCGCGCGCCGGCAGGTCGTCCCCGGCTCGCACCACTTCGCGGTCGGCGAGGAGGTCGTGCTCATGCTCAGCCGCTGGCGTGATCACCTGGTGCCGGTGGCCGTGGGGGTGGGAAAATTCTCGGTGCGCCGCACTGACGACGGACAGGCCTGGGTGCACGAGGTGAACACAGGCGTGCCGGCAGCACATGTCGATGGATCAGGGCACACTGTATTCGGGACCCGGGTCACCCTCCCGGACGTCCCGCTCGAGGATCTGATGCAGGAGCTGCGCGCCCGCGTCGCGCATCGCTAGGAGGTCATGAAGATGAAATGGCAAGACCGCTGGACCACGGCCATCGTGTTGCTGGGCTTGAGCACCCTGACCGGCGCCGAGGTGCAGGCCACCACGGTGCTGGCCGTACCCCTGGAGCAGATGACGGCGGAGGCCGAGGTCGTTGTCCACGCCCGGGTCGGCGCACAGCAGGTGACCTGGGACCAGGACCACACACGCATCCTCACCCTGACCAGCATCGAGGTCATCGAGGGCATCAAGGGCGCACGCAAGGGCGACCTCCTCACCATCTACCAGGTCGCGGGCACGCTCGACGGTGTCACCTTCAGGATCCCTGGCGCGCTGGACTTCGCGCCCGGTGACGAGATGGTCTTCTTTGCGCAGCGCTTCGAGGACAAGATCGTCAGCTACGGCATGGGCCTGGGCAAGTATCGCGTTCAGGGCCAGGGGCCGGACAAGGTGGTGATGCCGGAGTTCGGCGACGTGACCTTCGTCAAGCGTGACAGCGACGGAAGTTATGTTCCCGGCGGCGCTCCCCCCGAGGTGGTGCTGCCTCTGGCGGCCTTCCTGTCCAGGCTTCGGACCGAGCTTGAGCACCCGACCTGGCAGCCCACGCCTCGCCTGCGCACCCGCGCGCACCCGGACAGCAATGGTGCAGGCGGGATGAATCGCGCCGGACCTGCGTCGGCGAGACAGAGGGTACCCGACGCCCCCTCGGGCAAGGGAGGTGCGCGATGAAGAAGCTCCTCCTCGTCGTCACGATGCTGTCCCTCGCGGCACCTGCCGCTGCCTACGAGTTCCTGCAGTGTGGCTGGCGCATCACCGGCTGGTACAACAACGGCTGTCCCGCGGGCAGCAAGGACAGCGACAGCTGCGGCTGCGGCGCCAGTGCCGCACCCAGGTGGTACGGATCGCAGCTCACTATGAAGGTCGAGAACGAGGGCAACAACGGCATCAGCGCCACGCAGTTCGTGCAGGCTGGCCGTGAGTCGGCCCAGGCCTGGAGCAACGTGTCCTGCTCCAGCTTCGCCTTCGACGCCAGCCAGACCCTGGCCGCCAACAGCGACGCGCGCTGGGGGAATCACAACAACAGCGACAGCGAGCACGGTCTGTTCTGGGTGTCTACCGAGACCGAGTGGCAACGCGTCACTGGTTCCGGCGCCGGCGGTACCCTGGGCGTGACGGTCTCACCCTACGGTGGCTATGGCTGCACCGATCGCAGCTTCTACGACACCGATATCCTCATCAATGGCTTCCTTTACGAGGGCTGGTCCTACAACGGCGTCAAGAGCACGGTCATGCACGAGATGGGGCACTCGCTGGGCCTGGGCCACCCCTGCCTCATGGGCCTGCTCACGGGCCAGTGCTCTGGCGAGTGCCAGGCCCTGATGGGCGCCACGGGCGGCGAGTTCACCACACCGCAGCAGGATGACATCAACGGCATCTGCCAGCTCTACCCTGGTACCGCGGGAGGGCTCGGCGCCTCGTGCAGCTCGCCCAGCAATTGTCAGAGCGCACCCATCTGCGTCACCTATGACGGCTTCAGCTACTGCACGCACACCTGCGGCAGCTGCGAGGACGGCTACGAGTGCAAGAACGTCAACAGCCAGGACGTGTGCGTGCGCAAGGGCGCGCCCTCGGCCGGCGACGTGTGCACAGGCGTGTGCGCCACCGGAGCGATCTGTGTGCGCGACGGCGGCACGGACCAGGCGCCCATCGCCCACTGCTACGTCTCGTGCACGCCCCCCTCGACTGCGGGCTGCCCGACCGACAACCGCTGTGTCGAGCTCGACGGCGGTGGTGGCATCTGCTGGCCGGCGGGGACACAGCAGGCCGGGGAGCTGTGCGGCACGGCGCAGACCGGCGACTGTGCCACGGGCCTGGTGTGCCTCGGTGACGATCCCAACAACAACACCATCGCGCACTGCTATCGCGAGTGCGATGAGACCAGACCCTCGTCTTGCGGCACGGGTTTCCTGTGCTACGACATCGGCTCGAACACCGGTGTGTGCCTGCAGGCCGCGGGCCCCAACCAGGCCTGCGAGCCCCCCGCAGCGGACTACACCTGCGAATCGGGCTGGGAGTGCACACCGCCGCCGGATGGCGGGGATACCTACGTGTGCAACCGCGCCTGCACCATCAACCAGCCCACGTCCTGCGGCGAGGGTGAGACGTGCATCACCTATGTCAATGCCCAGAACGAGCCTGTGGCTGCCGCCTGCTACCCCGAGGGGAACAAGCTGGAAGGCGAGATCTGCGTCACCGGCTACGACTGCGCCCCCAACCTGGTGTGTGTGCGGGTGTCGTCGACACGCACCGAGTGCCTGGTGCAGTGCGTACCATCGTCGCCAAACTGCCCGCACAGTGGACAGACCTGCGAGGCCCTGCAGAGCGGCGAGGGCATCTGCTTCCCGGCAGGAGGCAGCACCACCAGCGACGGCGGGACCACCACCACCGACGCTGCGAGCAGCGGCGACTCCGGTGTGGTCAACCCCAATGGCCGCGACTACATGGAGCCCTGCAGCCAGGACGGCGACTGCAAGTTCAACCTGTGCAGGGGAGTGGCCGGCCGCGGCACCATCTGCCTGCAACCCTGCGACCCCCGCCTGGGTCACTACGACTGTCCAACCTCGGACGATTCGGGCTGCGTGCCCGAGGATGTCACCGCGCTCAACTTCGGCGGCACCTGCCAGCCCGATGTCAGCGATCAGGCCTCCCTGGGCGTGGGCCAGTCCTGTTCGGTGGATGACGGCTATCGCCTGTGCTCGAGCGGATTGTGCGAGAACGGGACCTGTCTGATGGTGTGCAACAACACGCAGTGTCCGACGAGCTACGAGTGCGACATGTCCGAGATCGAGGATCCGGGCGTGTGCCGCCCGCTGCGCCAGGCGCCCCTGTGCGGCTGCGCCACCACGGGTTCCGAGGCCCTGGCCTTGAGCCCACTTCTCGCCGGCCTGCTGCTGTGGCGTCGGCGCCGAGGCGCGGGCGCGCGCTGAAGCCGCGGACACCCCGCCCACCCGGAACCCACTGAGTCTGTGCCAAGACCGTCCGGCGACTGATCGCGCCCGGGCTCAACGCGCGCGGAATACCGTATACAGCGCCACGCCGTCGACGCGCTTCTCGTACGCGACGGTGCGCCGAGCGCTGCGTGCCAGGAGCTCGGGGTAGCTGGCCCAGCGCCGTTCGTGCACCAGCACGTACAGATCTGCACTGTCCTGGTCGACCACTCGCAGGTCTGGACGCAGGTAGCCGTCGCGCGCCAGCCAGCGGTAGGTCTTGACGTATTCCTTGTTGTTGGGCTCGAAGTGCAGCGTGGCACCCTTGGGCGCGTTGGCGTCGAGCCAGGCCGCCAGTTCCTTGTCCGCGACGTCGTAGTACTGGCGCTCGAAGCCGATGGCTGTGGCCCCGCGGAGCCCTCCGATGCCCGCTCCGTAGTAGGACAGGCCAAAGGGGTGGCTGCTCGACGTGGCGACGGCCGCCGGCACGATGACGATCACGGCGATGGCCACCGGAAGCAGGCTCGCGCGTACGGCCAGGCGCGGCCACTGCTGCACCAGTGCCCGGGCCATGGTGTCGACCCCCACGCCGACGAGCGCAGCCACGAAGGGGAAGAAGGGCAGGAACAGCTTGACGCCGCCGTACTTGGGCGCTCCCAGAAAGGCCACGACACCTATGGTGACCGCCAGGTTGAGCAGCACGAAGAGCGCCCGCGCGCCCTCCTCGTCGGCACCACTGCGCAGGAACCGGGACAGCCCGCGCAGTCCGAGCAGGCCCGCCGCTGCCGCTGCCACCAGCACCAGGGGCGTGGTGGCCCAGGCCAGCACGAAGGGCGCGTGCCACGGCGCGAAGGGCTTCTCGTAGATGTGGCCCAGGTAATACAGGTAGATCGGATAGTGGTTGAGGTGGAAGGCGACGTAGGCCCCGATGCGCTGGAAGGAGTCGAACCACAGATGTGGCCACAGCGCCACGAACACCAGGGGGCCCGCGATCACCATGCTGAGCAGGGACAGCGGCACCGCGGGCAGGACCAGGGTGGCCCCGTCGCTGCGCCGCACCTGCCGCCAGCGTTCGAGCGCCAGGAACAGGACGATGGGAATCAAGGCGAAGGGCGCGTTGAGCTTGGTCAGCAGGGCCAGTCCGAAAACCGGACCCGAGGCCAGCGCCCAGAAGCGGGAACTGCGGCCGCGCCAGAACGCATAGCAGGTGGCGAAGTAGAGGGTGGCCACGGGCACGTCGAGGGTCGCCACGTGACTGTGGAAGAAGAAGCGAGGCATGCAGAACAGCGCCAGCACCGCCGCAGTGGCGGCCACGGGCCCCCGCCAGGCATGCACGAAGGACGCGAGCAAGAACGCCAGGATCGCCGCCAGGGCCACCACTCCGGCGCGCGCGGCGTCGAGGCCGGGCAGCACATTCGTCCAGCGATGCAGCACGGTGTAGCTCAGGCCCATGGCCCACTTGGCCAGGGGCGGGTGCTCCTTGTTGCGGCTGTAGGCGCGATCGACGCCGGCCCTGGTGTAGGCCTCGCGGTCGCCGGTCAGCATGCGGCCCAGGTGCTCGACGTAGGCAATGCCCGCCGGGGCATAGAAGTCGTCGTCGTCGGTGATGCCGGTGGAGCGCAGGGTCGCCAGCAACCAGCTCGCCACGAACAGCGCGAGCAGCAGCGAAAGCAAGCGCCGTCCCCTGTCGACAGACCAGAAGGCGCGCAAGGCCTGGGCCATCCCCGCCGTGGTCATGGCGTCACCCCTTCGACTGGTCGCAGCGGCGGTTCCTGCTTGAGCGGACGCGCGCGCTGCAGCGGAGCCCCGGTCGGGGATTTGGCATCGACGGCTTGCAGATCGATGCAGAAGTGGCGGGCTCCGTCGCCCGACGTGCGGATCTCGACCACCAGACGCTGCGTCGCGGTGTCCTGATCGAGCGTGATCTGGTGTTCCTGATAGCCCACCTCATTGCGCTGGGTATAGCTGCCCAGAGGGCGGTCGTCGGCGCGAAGCTCGAGTTCGACGGGCTTGCCGCCGGGAGCCTGGGCGGCACTGTCCGCGAGTCCGTGCAGCACCGTCAGCTGCTTCAGTGCTCGAGGCCAGGGCAGGTCGATGAGGAGCTTGCCGGCAGTGATCGGGTGAGCCCACAGGCAACGCCGGGGGCGTCCACCAATGGCCAGGGTGGTCGGGCCGACGTGATTCCATTCGGGCAGCGAGGGGCAGCGATAGGTCTGGGTGGCGACATCGAAGTCATCGCAGGGCACGACCCGATCCGCGAGCTCGAAGCGGGCGTGCAGTGCTGCGATGTCGTCGAGCAGCAGCGATCGGCCGCTGCGACCACCCGCCTCGGGGACCTCCGCGCTGCTGGCCGCGGCCGCAGCCTCGAACAGACGCAGGCGCAGCGCACCGACCTGGCTCTCCTGGTGCGGAATCAGCGCCGAGAAAGCGGCCGGACCGGGGGACCAGCCTGCCTCGACCAGCAGCAGTCGCCCGGCAGGAGCACCTTGATGGACAGGCGCCGCGAGCCTGACGTCGGCATCACCCAGGCCCTGCCGCAGTCTCTCGACGACATCGTCCCGCCATGGGGGATGCACCACGATCACGGCGCCCTGGCGGCGTTCCTGGAGCCAGCGCAGAGCCTCGGCCAGGTCCGCGTCCGAGATCGCGGCGTCCCTCGAGAACAGGCGCACGGCGAGGGTCCCCAGCAGGGCCAGGATGATCAGAGTGAGCCCCAGCAGGCCACGCCATCGTGCTTGTGTGCTGTCCTCGAGCATGGCCCGGCCTTGTAGCATCCCTGTGCCTGCACCTCAACGCGGGTGCCGCCGCGTCGAGGAGGTGCTACTCGGACTCGCTCTCGAGATCCGAGGCCTCGGCATCGAGCAAGGTGGGCTGCTCGGGCGAGGTGGCGACCACGGGGAAGAAGCTCGGGGCCTCCTGCTGAAAAGCCTCGGCGCTTCTAAAATAATAGTCCTCTTGCAGGATCTGGGGCGGTGCGGCGGACTGCCAGTGAATGGTCTGGCTGCGGTGCATGATGAAGGCTCCACCACCCTTGCGATACTCGGCGCGCAGCTCGTAGATCTCGTGCGGCGCGCTCCCCATGGCGCGCACCTGGCGCACCAGCAGGCCGCCGTGCTGCTCGCGCAGCAGGATCAGGTGTGCGGTCTGGTCGTTGTTGTGGGCAAAGCGGCCTCGGCGCCACAGGGCCAGGCCCGACTCCGTGGTGTCGACGAACTCGCCGGCGCCCGCCTGTTGCCAGGCCTCGGTGAGCACGCGCTGGGCCAGGGGAAGCAGGCGGGGCAAGTGCAACCTGGGTCGCACCAGTCCGGTGCGCGCCGCGAGCTCCGCATTCCAGTCGTCGCCGACGTGGTGGTGGAAGTGATACACGCCGCCGATGTAGACCCCGCGCAGGCTGAAGCTCTGCTGCAGGTGCACGTTGGCGAGCGAGCGCTTGGTCGCGGTGAGCAGGAGCGATTCACTGCGCGCCAGGATGGGCACCGGCCCCCACAGCACGCGGATGCTCATGCGCTGCGCCTGGAACGGGTCGCCACTGACCTGTATGGCGACGGCCCGGGGGCTGTGGTCGAGGTGCAGGTACTCGATCTCGATGCTCTCCCCTTCCTTGATCGCAACCTGGTGTTCGGGCTGCAGGGTCAGGAACGTCCCGCCGCCCGCCAGGGTTCCCACACCGAGCCCGGTGACGTGGAGCAGGCGCGCCAGCACTCCCTTGATGATGGCCTCGGTGAAGCCGCCGAGGCCGCGCAGGTTGATGATGCGATGGCCACGCGTGTCGCGAGACCAGATGGGGGGCAACACGCACAGCGAACTCTGACCCGCAAAGGCCGTGGGATCCGTCGTCGGCACCGAGCCCACACCGGCGATGAAGGTGCGGTTGGTGTACAGGCCCTCGGCCATCTGCGCCTCGGTGAAGGACTTCTCGGTGCCGTTGGCGAAGCGGGATCGGATGCGCACCACCGTCGAGCCGAAGATGCCCTCGGCGATGATGGCAGCGGGGATGCGCTTGAGATAGCCCAGCATGCCCTTGGTCTTGTTCACCAGATCCGCGGTGAAGAAGCGTCCCGCGCCGGGGCCACCCGCGGCGTGACTGCTCACGCGCTGCCAGTCACCGTCGAAGGCCACCGCCGATAAGCGGGCCGGCACCACCACGCCGTCCGACGTGAAGTAGTGCACGAAGGCATCCACCACGCGCCGCTCGAGCCGACGGCGCACGGGGTCGAACAGATCGAAGCGTGTGATCAGCCCCGCCAGCAGGCTGTAGCCCCAGCCCGGAACCCCCGCGAACACCGCGTTGTCCGCCGCGGTACCGGCCGGATAGGTGCAGATGCAGCGCACGAAGGGATACAGCCCCTGAAAGCTCCGCTCCAGATCTGCTCCAGCCAGACCCGCCAGATCGAAGCCATGCGGCCGTAGCAGCACCCGGTCAGGAAACAGCGCCGACAGCACGGCCAGCGCCAGCAGGGGATCCCCGAGCTCTCGACGCGCCTTGCGCGCCAGGCGTCGGGCCGAGACACGCCGGGCCAGCGCCCGCTCGATGGCCAGCCGCAGCAGCCAGATCTGCTTGATGGTGGCCTCGCTGGGGTCGATACGCTCGACCGCGGGCAGCGGGGAGCAGAAGGCCTCCCGGTAATCGGCCGGCAGCGTGGCCAGGGCCTGCTCGTCGAGAGAACCCAGGAGAATGGTGCCAGCCCGGTAATGCACGAGGTCCGGGTAGAAGGCCGCGTAGGCCGCGACGAGCACGTGGTGATCCAGGCTGCCATCGCCACTGACGACGAGAATATCGAGCGGCTTGCCCTCGCTGGCGAGGAGCTGCAGCGCCTCGCGAATGCGCTCCACCGAGGCCACGCGATCGGCGTCCGTGTCCACCTCGTGCAGGGAGAAGCCACGCGCGGCGAGGGCCTCGAACAGACCCCGCGGAACCTTGTGGCGCTTGCCCGGGTGCATCACCACCAGCACGTTCCCGGGGGACCGGTCCTGGTGCATGGCCGCGCGCACGTAGAACTCGACCCGGTCCGGGGGCAGCTCCGAGAAGGGCACGCTCGGCGGCGGAGCGGCAACCAGGGAGGTCACCGCGGGCGCTGGTAGGGCGGTCCCGGGCAGCAGCTCTGCGGGTCCGTCCTGATCTGCCCGGACTGCGCTAGCCGCGCGCTGCTCGCCATCTCCCATGGATCTGCCTGTGTGTTGCGCCGTCGGGGTCTCATTCTAATGAGTGGGCTGCCACAGCGTCTTGAAAAAACGGCACTTTTCTCGAGGATGCCGGTCTGGGCCTGGCTCACGGAACTTTTCTCAAGGGTCCGGCGTCAGTTACCATGAGCCGGACGCGCGGCGAGACCAGCGTGCTCCGGCCAGGACAGCACGTGGCTTACCTGGGAACATACGGAGCTGCAGCGCTGGCCCTCCCCGCGACGGTGAATACCGTATCCGCGGAGGATGCCACGCCTGCTGAGCCCACTCGAGCCCCCGCGCATGAAAAGCAGGGGCCCGATCCGGACGCCGAGATCGCACGCCTGGCCGCCCTGGGCGATGCCCTGGCCTTCGACACCATCGTGCGGACCCATGGCGAGCGCGTGCGCGCGGTGGCCCGGCGCATGCTCGGCGACCCGGCCGAGGCCGAGGACCTGTCACAGGAAGTGTTCGTGTCGGTGTACAGCGCCATCCACAGCTTTCGCGGCGAGGCCAAGCTGTCGACCTGGATCCTGCGCATCACCCGCAACCACTGCCTCAACCGCATCAAGTCCTGGCGCCGACGGCGCGCCGGGCAGGACCGTCTGACCCACGACGTCGAGAGCCTGGGCTCCTGGCCTGGTGTGTCGGCGCCCACCCAGGGACCTGAGAAGAACCTGCTCAGCCGCGAGGTCCAGGGCCAGGTGCAGCACGCCATCGCCGAGTTGCCCGCGGAACAGAGGTGGCTGGTGGTGCTCAGGGACATCGAGGGTCTGGACTATGACGAGATCGCCGCGACCACGGGTCTGCCCCTGGGCACCGTGAAGTCGCGCCTGCATCGCGCCCGGGAACGCCTGGCCACACGCCTGGCACCGGTCGCCCGCGCCCAGCGGGGGAGCAGCTCATGACCCAGCACCGCACGCCGGACCGCAGCCTATTCTCGTCGCGCGTCGACGGTGATCTCGACGGCAACACGGCCCGCGCCTTTGACCAGGATCTGGCCGAGAATCCGGATCTGGCCGACGAGTTCGAGACCTTTGCCGAGGTCATCCACCTGCTCAATGTCCTGCCTCGGCCCGAGGCGGATCCCGATTTCGCCCTCAAGGTGCAGCGTCGCATCCGCCGCCGCCAGCGTGGGCGTCGCCGCGCGCGTCATACCACGACCGTGGCACCGGCCCTGGGCAGCCTGGGTACGGCCATCGCTCTGCTGATCGTGGTCGGGGTGGGCCTGATGACACAGCCCCTCAACTTGCCAGTGTCTGAGCCTGCCACCACCAGCGCCCGCGGGCCCTCCGCGGCCACCGTGGCCCTCGTCGCGGGCCTCGACGTGGCTCCGGCTGCGCTGGCCCAGGTCCTGGCAGAGGCAGCCGCCCGGGGACTCATACGGTCCTGGAAGCCGGGCGACACCGCGGGTGTGTTCACGGTTATCATCGACGAGACCCAGCTCGCCGTGGCCCTGGATCTGCTCGGCAGCGGCACACCCTTGCACCTGGGCGCCGCCTCGGCTGGTGCCCGCGCCACCCTGCACATCACCGTGCGACCGGCGGGCTGACATGCTATAGCTCCTGGCAGGAGCACCGGGCGCCGCAGTCCACGACTTTTTCCGTCGTCACGGCGCGCGTCTGCACAGCATGAGCAGCGACACGGACCTGCACCCCGCCCCGCTCGCTGGGGCTGATCTCGTCGTCATCCGCCCCAGCACGGGCTGGGTGCCGGTGAACCTGCGCGCGCTGTGGGCCTACCGGGAG
This sequence comes from Pseudomonadota bacterium, assembly GCA_043821645.1. Lineage (GTDB taxonomy): Bacteria > Myxococcota > JACRCW01 > JAFGSX01 > JAFGSX01 > JBDRCO01. Next base: position 214,258 of record JBDRCO010000113.1, read on the forward strand.
CTGCTGGTCTTCCTGGCCTGGCGAGACATCAGCGTGCGCTACAAGCAGACCGTGCTCGGCGCCCTGTGGGCCATCATCCAGCCCTTCTTCTCGATGGTGGTGTTCACCCTGTTCTTCGGCACCCTGGCCAAGATCCCGTCGGACGGCGTGCCTTACCCCGTGTTCAGCTACGCCGCCCTGCTGCCCTGGACCTACTTCGCGGCCGCGGTGTCGCGCTCCTCGAACAGCCTGGTGGGCAGCCAGAACCTCCTGACCAAGGTGTACTTTCCACGCCTGGTCATCCCGCTGTCGTCGGTGCTGCCGCCGCTGGTCGACTTCTGCATCGCCTTCACGGTGCTCATCGGGCTCCTGATCTATTACGGGATCGCCCCGACCATAAATGTGGTGTGGCTTCCGGCTTTTCTGCTGCTGGCCATGGTCACGGCCCTTGCGGTCGGTCTGTGGCTGAGCGCCCTCAATGTCGAGTACCGCGACGTGGCTCACACCCTGCCGTTCATGGTGCAGCTGTGGCTGTTCGCGTCGCCGGTGACCTACCCCACCAGCATGATTCCGGAGCGCTGGCACAGCCTGTACGCGCTCAACCCCATGACAGGCGTGATCGAGGGCTTTCGCTGGGCCCTGCTCGGCACGGGCCAGCCGCCCGGCCCCGTGACCCTGGTGTCGACCAGCGTGACCTTGCTGTTGCTCGTCGGTGGCGCGTACTATTTCAGGCGCACCGAGCGCACCTTCGCGGACCGCGTGTGAGGAGAGCGTGACCCAGCCCGCCATACAGGTCCGGGGACTCGGCAAGCGCTT
>JBDRCO010000114.1:0-3956 GCA_043821645.1 Pseudomonadota bacterium
TGGTCTTCCTGGCCCTCGCCCTCACCGGCACGGTCTCGTTCTCCTCGGACCAGGTCATGATCTTCGTGCTCGGCCTGGCCGGGCTCGGGATCGCGGGCCACACGGTCACGGACGTCGCCTACCAGATGACGCACCGCGAGCCGCCGAACCCGGAGCCCGAGGCATGAGACGCCACCAGACCCTCCCCGTTGCCCTCGTCATCATCGCCCTCGCGGCAGGCTGCGGCGCAACACCGTGGAACGACCTGAACCGCGGAATCGAGGTGGCTGCCGCCGGGGCCCGCGTCCTGGACGAGCGAGTCGCGGAAGCCATGGTGGAGCCCCATCGCCAAGCACGTGAGGCCGCAATTGCGGAAGCCCGCGCACGCCTGGAGCTGTCGGCAGAAGAGGTCTTCGCACGGGTCTACCTGCCGCTCGTGCAGCCCTGGGAAGACCTGACGCTCGCCCTGGAGGCGTTCCGGGTCGCCCTCGTCCTGGGCCGCGACGTCGCAGCCGCCTGGCGGGACTCCCGCAGGCTGCCCGACGATCCGCAGCCGTTCTGTCGAGACCTGGGCGTGGCGACAGCACATCTGCTGGAGGGCCTGGCAGCGGTAGGGCTCGACGTGCCGGGCTGGCTCACGGGCCTGCCGGTCGTCGTCACACCGGTCTGCGGTGCGGTCGTTGCAGAGGTGAGGTGAGCATGGACACCCTGGACACCGTCAAGCTGGTCATCGAGATCGCGGGCGAGATCGCGCTGGAGATCCTCCGGGCGATCCGCTCCGGCGACGAGGCGCGGTGGCGACCCATGGCCGACGTGTTCCCGATGCCGATCAAGGCCAGGATCGAGCGGATCGCTCAGGATGAGCTGACGCGCCGCGAGCTGGAGCGACTCCGGGACGGTTGACTCCGGTGGCCGTCCTCCGTACCCTCCTGACGATCATGGACGTCTTCGACGCCGCCAACGCCGCCATCCTCGCACACGAACGCGCCCAGCAGTACGAGGCTTCACGACAGGCGCTGCTGCAGCAGCTCCGAGCAGAACGCCAACAGACCCAAGCCGCATACGTCCCACCGCCCCCACCACCCCGACGACCTCAACCACCACCACCACTCCCAGAAGAGCCGACCCCGTACACAGTGCTGGGCGTCACCCCGGACGCACCGGACTTCGTGGTCCAGGCCGCTTACCGCGCCATGGCGAAGCGGCACCACTCGGACGCTGGTGGCAACGACAAGGCCATGGCGAAGATCAACGAGGCATACGAGGCGATCAAGAGAAAGAGAGGCATGAAGATATGAACATAGAGATCGCGGAAGAGAAGCTGGTCGAGACGCGCCGCATCGCAGGGCTCGACCTGTCGACACTGCCCCGAGAGCGACTCGAGGCGGTGACGCAAGGGCTCGTCGAAGGGCTCGGAACGGTCTACGAGGCGCTGGCGGCCGAGACGCGGCTGTCTACCATCGTCCAGCAGCAGCGAGCCGTGATCCAGAGCCTCACGGAAGCCGTAGCGGCGGCGAGCGCAACCATGGTGAGCACCCACTACCGGGACATCCTCGCCGCGCTGGTGCGGGCGTACCCGAACGACCCGGACTGCATGGGGCTCGGCCTCTACCGCGCCTACCGCGCCCTGGAGGCCGAAGCCGTCCCGCTGGACGATGAGACCAGGAGGTGCTGGGATGAGTGGCCAGAACGAAATCGTCAACAAGCAGCCGTCGAGGGGCACAGAAATGAAAAGCCGGAGGAGGGCGACGAAGCTGACGTTGGTGGAGTACCACTGCCCGACGTGCAGCCGTGACCACGAAGACCTGACGTGGTACCCGGCCGCACCGCGCCTCTGCCCGCAGTGCGGCTCCGTGTGCCCGCCCAGGACGGTCCATATCCATGCCAAGCACACGAGCTGGTCCTCGTGGTAGACTCGTCTCAGCAACTGGAGGAGAACATGGTCTCTCGTCTCATGGTCGTCGATCACCCACTCGCGCAGGACGAGGAAGCTCCGAACGGGCAGAACATCGTGCAGCGCGCGGCAGATCTCGTTTCGTCCTACAACGTCACACCGCAAGCACTCATCGTCGGTGCCGGTGTCGGCCTCTTCATGGCTGGAGGACTGGGCGCGACAGTGAAGGGTGCGCTCGTCGGTGGGCTGATCAGCTATGGCTTGAACTGGCTACGAGGGCGCTAGTAGCCCACCACTGGAGCAGTCGCATGTCGGAGCACCCCGGACAGCGCCGCGTGAGCGCGAGGAGCAGCGCACCGGACCAGATGCGGAAAGCGAGCCCCAGAACGACGCTCATGTACATGTGCTACCAGCTCCCCTCAAGGCAATAGCTTGTGGCCGTCACCCCAGGAACTCCAGGACCAGGATAACTTTTTCGATCCACGTCCGACAAGATCAAATACATGTATCGCCTCATAATAGTCACGCGCAGCATTCCGACCAATTGTCACCCATCATGGCTAACTCTGTCATCTACCGCTATGCCCATTATAATTATGCCGGAATAAACCAGTCCACGGTCACAACCGAGGTGATCGTGCTCGGAGAGTACAGGCCCACATTTCCGCCTCGGGCCTCTGCGATGAGATAACCGCCATATCCGGCGACGTTCTGTACATGCATTTGAGAGACGCCTTGCCCAGCACGGTTTCCGTTCACTCCAACATTGTACGCTACCCCCCCAGGCCGCGCCCGAAACAGACCTGCGGCAGACCCACCAGTCCTTTCAATTCTCAGCCCGACCAACCCGTATCCGGCCCCTATATCCGCTGAGATGTCGTGATCCACCCATGAATCGGTCCCAGCGCCGCTCAGTAGCGTCACTGAGCCGAGCGATACCGGAACGTACCCCAGCAGATCCAGGTCAAATGTCTTGCTCGCCACGTTACAGATAACCTCGGCTAGCCCCGAGTTCAACCTGACGGCCATCAAAACAAAGTCATTGAGTACTCCAGATCTCAGCGCAGGATTCCCGCATTGACCGGAGTTCGTGGTGTCAGTAAAAGGATCGATAGTATCCCCACCGGGGCGCATCCTGAGTATGCTGTATAGTGTCCCCGCTGTCTGGCTCACCGATATCAGACCGAGCGCATTCGTCTCCGGGACACTCGCAGACCAGTCCAAGATGTTTCCCGGATTTCCCCATGTGATCGGCGGTACCACTGACTGTGGAGCAACGGCAACAGTGGACAATGAGACAGATCCACAGTGTTCGAGCGTGACATTGGTTCCGGCCGCAGCTCGATACGAGATGTCATTATCTGCACCGGTTACCTGGGCTATAAAATCGCTCACCGTGCTGTCAGGCTCGCACTGATGGCCAGCGCGCGCGTAGCTATTCGCGGTGAACAGCCACTCCCCAGCGTCGCTCTTTGGGCGTAGCGCCATCGCAGTGGTTCCTCCGGAATTCACTGCTCCGCGACATAGCACCAGCGACGGCAAAGACAAACCGATTGACTGCGGCGTCCAGACAGTTGGGGCTGCTGCTCCATTGATCAGCAGCGTTCCGTCGTGGACCCAGAGCGCGCCCCCGCCTCCAGGATCATAGTTACCCTCATTACAATAACTCTCTGTATCCACTCCATAGACACCAGGACCGGGGTAACTTGCTCCAGCAGGATCAGGAGCACCCGTTGTAGGCCAACGAATCATAGACCCAGCAGCAGAATCCCAGACACGATTATAAAATACGGTTGTAGCCGTTGGTGCTGCCCATGATCCTTCCAGACAATAGCTCTCTGTGTCCACTCCATAGATACCAGGACCAGTATAACTAGCACCAGTTGGATCAGGGGCACCAGTAGTTACCCACGGCCACATAGATCCCGCAACGGAGTCCCAAACACGATTAAGGTAATCAGCCACTAAATCCTATTCCTTCGTCCCTGCACCGACAGCATTGACACCCAGGAGAGCATCCCAGATCAAGCCGCGCAGCAGTTTGTCCATTGCTTTTGCCGAGCCCTTGGCCGCAAGCAAGGGA
>JBDRCO010000115.1:0-3726 GCA_043821645.1 Pseudomonadota bacterium
GACACCGTGATCAAGCGGCCGGCCAGCGCCCTGGTCCCCTTGCTGGCGACCCAGGGCATTCTTGTTGCGGCGGCGCCCTCCGCCTCGCTGATCGGTGCGGCGGTCCGGTTGCGCGTGGGCACGGCCCAGCGCGTTCGTTTCGCGTGGGTCAAGCCGGTGGGCTCTGACCTGGCGACGCTGGGGGAGTGGGTCGAGCAGGGGTTGCTCAGGCCACGCGTGGACAGCCGCTTTGGTCTCGATGAGGTGGCCCGCGCCCAGGCGCGCAGCGCCGAGGGCCACGCGGCGGGGAAGATCGTGATCCAGGTGGCTCCGACCTCCTAGGAGCCTGTCGGGAAAAAACAACGAAGCGAGGCGGTGCAGACCGAAGCGAGAGCGATGAGCGCAACGAGTGACGGCGAGACGCACTTGCGGTGCGTCGCAGGAGGAGCGAGTGAGCACATCGCTCACAGCGAGAGGATCCGACGCCGCAGCCGGTGGATTTTCCCGACAGGCTCCTAGCCGAGGCCCTTCCTCCCTGCTGATCCTGGGCCCGGTCGGCGCCGCTCGCGCTCGGGGCGCAGGCACATCACAACCCCCAGCATCGCCGCGACCATGCCCAGCCAGAACGAATCCTCGCGGTAGCGCGTGACAAAGCTGCTCTGGCCAACCGTGGTCGGTGCGACGAGCCAGCGCGCGTCCTCGGTGTCAAAGCGGCGGCTCTCGCCCTGCGCGGTGTCGTACTGGAAACCCGCCAGGGGCGTGAACTTGATCTCGATGGCGCCTGTCTCACGCTGTGCCTGTGGTGGCAGCTGCCAGGTGAAGGTCTGCCACAAACCCTGGTAACCCATGGAATAGCCGTCAAGGGGGAGGGTCTCTGCGGACTGCTGTGCTCGCCAGGTCGCCACGACGCCGCCGGTTCTGACGACGTGAAAGAGCCTGCTTGCCGGATTAAAATTCAACACCTCTCCCACGCCCAGTGTCGATGGGTCGCGATCCGGTGGCCTGCGCGGCAGGAAGAACGTGGGAAACAGGGGCCTGCCGAAGACCTCGATGAAACGTGCGGCGTACAGGGTTGCGAAGCTCGAGTTGTTGAGCGAGATGTCCTGGTAGCCCCAGACGCCTGCAAGATTTGGTGGCAGGGGGTGTTCCCAGGACGCCCCCCCGACGATGGCAATGCGGTGCCGGCTCGAAGGAAGGACTCCCACACGAGCGAGTGGTGGCTGGGCTGCGAGAACCAGGGGTGGGGCTCTGTCCAGTCGGCTGGCGATGGCTAGCACTCCGACGACAATCATGGTCGTGACCACGCCCACCTCGGGGATGCGCACCAGGAAGGATCTGGCACTTTCCCCGGGGTGGTGGTCCCACCACCACGACAGCAAAGCCAGGAACCACAGCACAACGTGCACTGCCACGACCCCCAGCACGGCGCGCGAATCGGTCACCGAGGCAACGACCTCGAGACCAAGCAGAGCTGTGGCCAGGACCAGGCCAACCTGCCCCGGGCGAGGCGAAGTGGATGAAGAGCCATGGCTCGCGGCGACGGCGACGGCTGCCAGGAAGGGCAGCTGGGCAACAGCGTAATACAGGGAGAAGTAGCGGTTGAAAATCGAACTCTCCGCGTTGGAGAGAACGAGCAGAGACACTGTTGCAGCAACCAGCAGGGCGAGTGCTGTGGCAACTTTCTTGCGGGCCTCTCCCTCGCTGCGGCGCAGCAGCAGGAAGGCCAGGGGGGTGATGGGCACCAGGGCCCCAGGTACCAGCAGGTCCCGCCAACTCAGTCCGACCTTGTCGTACACAAGGTTGCGGTAGGACATCATGTCCGCCATGTTGGCGAGATAGGGAAAGACCTGTGGTGCCGAGGTCAGGACCGTGAGCACGGTCCCCACCAGCACGGCGCCGACGCGCTGGCGGACCGTGCAGGGACCAGGAAAGAACAGCCAAAACGCGGCCCACATCAGCGCGACGAAGGCCACGGACGACGGATGGCCTGTCCAGATCGCGGCCATCAAGACCAGCACGTCAAGGGCCCGTCCCTGCCCCTTATTCTGCAGGCGGTGCAGGACAGCAAGCAGCACCCATGGCGTGAAGAGGGTCCCCACGGAGACCTTGGTGATGGCATAGGCGAGAAAGGTACTGCTTGTGGCGAGGGCGACTGCCACCCAGGGCGGGGCACCCAGGCGCCGCATGAGAAGCATCGCACCCACTAGTCCGAGCAGGATCACGAGCGCGTGTCCCACCGACAGGGCCCAGGCTCCGGGGAAGAGCAGGGCCAGCAAGCCCGTGACGCCAAAAGGGCGTTGTTGCAGATCCGCGAGCGCTGGCTGTCCAGTCCCCGAGAAAGGATCGAACTGAAAGAACCCCCCCTCGCGCACAGCGCGCGCGAAGTGCAGGCTCATCGGCAAGATGCCAGTAAGGTTCCACGGCTCGCCCATCACAGGGGGCCGTGTCGACGTCGATGGATAGTCGATGCCGATCAGGGTCTCGCTCGAGGGCCGGATCAGGGATGCTCGATTCAGAACCACGTCCCCGAACAGCCACAGCCACATGCCCGCCAGCAGGACCCATGGCAGCAGCGTACGCAGCAGTGAAGGACGGGGTGTGAGCATGCCACCTCTTGCAGGAGGCATCATACACAGAGGGTTCGCAGCGCGGACAGGGGTGAGGCGTCAGGAGCGCGAGGCCTGGCTCAGGGACCGCCGCAACTTCTCCTTCGCGTCGAGCGTGCAGCCGTAGTGCCCGTCGCAGATCGTGCTGAACTCGACGTCGAGCAGGCGCTTGAGGCTCGTCCAGCACTGGGCCGGCCGGTCGGTGTACACCGCAAAGGGCGGGCGAACTTTCTCGTTGTCGAGGCTCACGGCCGCGTCACCGCTGAACAGCACGTCGCGCCACAGCCAGGTCGTGCTGCCGGGGGTGTGCCCGGGCACCAGGTGCGCCGTGAATCGCGCGCCGCCGATCTCGATGCTGGTGCCGTCGTCGACGTCGTGCAGCTCCGCCGGTGGCGCGGCCTGGCCCAGGACGCGCTCGGCGATGCGCACCACCAGCGCGCGCGCCGGGGCGTGCTCGCGCCAGCGCCGGGCCTCGATGCTGCCGGCGTACACGGGCACCCCCAGGGTCTCGACCCCGGCCACGTGGTCGAGGTGGTTGTGCGTGATCAGGATCGCCAGCAGCCGGCGCTGGCCGACCAGGGTACGGATCTGTTCGCCACTGTGCTGGTAGCCAGTGTCGACGAGCACCACGCCGCCGTTGACGGGGACGACGTAGACCAACGGCCCGTTCACCCGGTGCGCCTCGGCGCCGTGGGGAACCTGGAGCCGTTCCGGCCTCTGCCAGGCCATGGCGGCGCGGTGGCCGAGGTCCAGACCCTGCTCGGTCAGGGCGAAGCGCGCGCCGGCGCAACCGGGCAGGACCATAAAAAGCAGCCCGAGCAGCAGCAGCGAGAGCAAGAGCGAGGTCAGCACGGTGGGACGTGAACCCGTGGTCATCGCGGGGCGGGGCGCTCAGGCCGGTGGATTGCCTCGATCCCACAGCCGGGCAAACTCCTCGACGAAGCGGTCGGCCAGCTCGGGCTCGTTGCGGAACAGGAAGCGGTCCTCGGTGTGCTTGGTAATGCTGCTCGACGACCAGTTGGCGCTGCCGTTGAAGCTGTCGTCGCCGACCACGCCGAACTTCTCGTGCATGACGCGCGAAGAGATGATGCGCAGGTCCACGTCCTTGCCCTGCTCCTTGAACTTCTTCAGGGCGTTGATG
>JBDRCO010000116.1:0-16081 GCA_043821645.1 Pseudomonadota bacterium
TGCCAGCCCGCGGCATCACGACGAAGTTGAAAATGATCCGGCACATCCACCTCTGGATAAGAGCGATGGCCGCAGCACACCAAACCCTCGAGTTTGTTGAGCCTGAGCATCGTCATGATCGCTGCCGGATCTGCCAGCCCACCTTCACCAGGAAAGTGGTGATCACCGGGTGTGCGGCAGACCTGCTGCAACCAGGGCACGAAGGCCATCTCCCGGTCCGGGCCTTGGGCTGCGGCCGCGGTGGTCGGGCAGTTCTCACCAAGGGCTCGCAGGACCTCGGCCGTACAGAAGTAAAACAGGCTCGGTTGCTCGACAGCATCCCAGTAATCGTTCGAGAACACGACCCTGGGGCAGTCCAGGGCGCTCGTGGCGCTGGCCGCCGGGGCAAGCGAGGTTTGTGCGGGCGTGGCGGCGCATCCCAGGGCCAGCATCAGGACCCCGCCGGCGCAGAGAACAGGGGAGTCATCGTTCATGGAGTGAATTCCAGCACGGGGATGCTGCTCCCTCAAGCACCGGTCAGGGACATGGCACGGACCAGGTTCCGCGGGCCCGGTTTCCTGGTCAGGGCCCAGCTTGATGGGCCGGCAGAAGAGGCTTGCCACGTGTAGTCCCACGTGCTACCTCCCGCTTCGACAGTTTTGAGGCTTGTGCTCAAGGCGGGTCTTCGTGACCTGCTTTTTTTTTGGCCACGCGTGGGTGCTGCCTGATTCTCAATCGCGCAGCACCGTGTTTCTCGACGAGAAACAGCGCATGGCAAGCGCCGCCGGCGGTGGTCCCCGTGGATCGACCCGGGCGCGCAGCACGCACCTTCCAGGCGGCTGCACGGGCGGCGTGTGGCGCCGAGGTGTGTGTGGTGATGACGGCGGATCCGAACAACCCTCTGTGGATACGGCAACACCATGCGGTGGTCGACCGCGTGGCGGCCGTGGTCGAGCCCCTGCTCGCGGGCGAGGGTTTCGAACTCGTGGACATCGAGTTCCAGCGCAGCGGCCGGGCCACGGTGCGGCTTTTCGTCGACCTGCAGGGGCGCGAGCGCTTCGCGGATGTGAACCAGGGCGAGGTCCCCGAGGCGGGGATCACCCTGGAGCAGCTGTCGCACCTGACGCGGCTGCTGTCGGATGCTCTCGACGTGGCAGACCCCCTGCAGAGCCGCTACGAGCTGGAGGTGTCGTCGCCCGGCGTGGAGCGGTCCCTGGCGCATCGCCTCGACTTCGAGCGGGCGCGCGGGCTGCTGGTGCAGGTGCGGACGCACGACAAGATAGAGGGTCAGCAGCGCTTCAAGGGTGTGCTGCTGGCCGTGGACGATTCCAGCATCCAGGTCCAGGAGGACCAGAAGACCGCGACGATCCCGGTCGCGCAGCTGGCCAGGGTACGCCTGGTGTATGCGCCGGCACCCGCGGCCCGGTCGACGAGCAAGCGAGCCAAGCAGACCAAGCGCGCGCGGAACTGAGGACTGCGGGCGGATTGAAGGAGTGACGAGATGGAAGCGAACCTGAATTACGTGCTGGAGCAGGTGGGCAAGGACAAGGGCATCGACCGCCAGGTGCTGGTGGAGGCGCTCGAGGCGGCCATGCTCACCGCGGCGCGCAAGAAGCTCGGGCTGACCTCGGACCTCGAGGCGCGCTTCAACGAGGAGCGCGGTGAGGTCGAGATCTTCGAGTTCCGCACCATCGTGCACGACGTGCAGAACTTCTCGACGGAGATCGCCTTCACCGACGCGCTCAAGCTGGACCCCGAGCTCACCGACGAGGACATCGGCGAGGACCTGGGCGTCAAGATTGACTCCGCCGAGTTCGGGCGCATCGCGGCCCAGACCGCCAAGCAGGTGATCATCCAGCGCGTGCGTGAGGCCGAGCGTGCCCAGACCTACGGTGAGTACAAGGATCGCAAGGGCGAGCTGGTCACCGGCGTCGTGCGCCGCTTCGAGCGCGGCAACATCATCGTCGACCTGGGCCGTGCCGAGGCCGTGCTGCCGTCGCGCGAGCAGGTGCCGCGGGAAAACTACCGCACCGGCGAGCGCATCAAGGCCTACGTGCTCGACGTGCTCGAGGTGGCCAAGGGCCAGCAGATCATCCTGTCCCGCACCCACACGGGCCTGCTCATCAAGCTGTTCGAGCAGGAGGTGCACGAGATCGCCGAGGCGGTGGTCACCATCGAGGCCGCGGCCCGTGAGCCTGGTGTGCGTTCGAAGATCGCAGTGTCCAGTCGGGACTACGACGTGGACCCTGTGGGCGCCTGCGTCGGCATGAAGGGATCGCGCGTGCAGGCCGTGGTGCAGGAGCTGCGCGGTGAGAAGATCGACATCGTGACCTGGGACGAGGACGAAGCGCGCCTGGTGTGCAACGCCCTGAGCCCGGCCGAGGTCAGCCGCGTGCTCATCGACGAGGCCAACCACGCCATGGAGATCGTGGTCCCCGACGACCAGCTCAGCCTGGCCATCGGTCGCCGCGGTCAGAACGTGCGTCTGGCTGCACAGCTGACGGGCTGGAAGCTCGACATCACCAGCGAGACCAAGGTGATGGAACAGCGCGAGGTGGCCTGGCGTTCGCTGTCCCGGCTCGAGGGCGAGAACGGCCAGCTGTCGGATTTCGCTATCCAGACCCTCTACAATCATGGCTTCCGCTCGGCCAACGATGTGCTGCACGAGGACCCGGACTATCTGGCCACGCTGCCGGGCTTCTCGCCCGAGGCGGTCCAGCGCATCCAGCCTTCGGCCGCGCGGGTGGTCGAGATGGAAAAGGAAGAGGCCTCCGCCGAGCGCCTGGCTGCCCGCGAGAGCGCCAAGGTGCTGGCCCTCATCGATCGCCGCGCCGCCGAGGAACTGCAGCGCGCCGGGAGCGAGGGAGCCAGGCTGCGCGAGCTGCGTGGCATGGTGGACTATGTCATCGATCGCCTTGATGCGGCCTGCTACGACAACATCGAGGACATCTACTTCGAGACCGAGACCGACCGCCTGGTCACGGTCGCGGGATTTTCGAACCTCAAGGCGGCCGCGCTGCGCTGGGCGGTGGCCAAGAAGGTGCGCGAGCTGAGCGCCGATCAAGCCGAGATCCCGGTCGAGGAGCCCAACGCCGAGGAGTGGACCGAGCTCGAAGCCTACGACGTTCAGCAGGCCGAGGCACTGCTGCAAGTAGATGCCGAGGTGCCCGAGGCGACCGCCGACGAGAGCGCAGGTGAGACCCAGGTGGATGATGGTGTGGTGGCCCCGGCGCTGCCGGGCTTCGAGGAGACCATGGCGTGAACACGGCCGGCGAACAGCGCCAGGACCCGCAGCGCCGCTGCGTGGGGTGCCGCCAGGGTGCACCGGCGATCGAGCTGGTGCGCTTCGTGGCCGCCGATGGTGTGTTGCGCGTCGACGCCAGTCGCCGTCTGCCCGGGCGCGGGGCCTGGGTGCATCCGCGGCGGGGCTGTCTGGAGCGCGGACTCAAGCGCGGGGGCTTTGCCCACGCCCTGAAAGGGAGCGTGCGGGGTGAGCTGCCTTCTGTTCTCGACGCCCTGCTTGGCCAGCTCGAGCGGGATGCCCTGTCGAGGCTCGGGCTGCTGCGGCGCAGCGGTGCCCTGGTGTTCGGGCGCGATTCCGTGGCCCGCGCGGTCGAGCAGGGGAAGACTCTGGCCTTGTGGCTGGCCACGGACACGGCGCCGCGAACCCTGCGCGAGACCGAGCGGCTGGCCTCAGGGCAGGGTTTGCCGGTTGTGATCGTCGGCACCCAGGGGGCGATGGGAGCAGCCCTGGGATCGGCGCCGGTGGCCGTCGCGGGTCTGCCCCGAGGGGCCGCCGGTGAGCGTGTCTTCGCTGCCCTGCGGATCTGGGCTGCCGCGCAAAAGGACGCCGCGCCCGCGGCGGTACCCGGGGGATCCGCAAGTTCCCCGACGACACAGGGGTCTGGCGGCGAGGCGAAGCCGTCGAAGGGTGAGAACGTAGGAGCCGCGACAGCGCGCCGGTCAGGTGACGCGGTGGAGCGCGGGGATCGTGTGGTGGTGTCTGAGGTTTACAAGGGCGTTCCCGAGGCATAAAAAGACCGCGGCGACGGACACGTGACGTCCCGCTGGCAAGGATTCGGCGCATGGGTGACAAGATTCGCGTCTACCAGCTCGCCAAGGAGCTCGGCCTAGCCAACAAGGAGCTGGTCGACAAGCTCCAAGCACTGGGATTCGAGGTCAAGAGCCATTCCAGCTCCGTCGACGAGGCGGATGCTCGCAAGGCCATCGCCGGAGGTGTGGAGCCCGCTAAGGCGGACGCTCCAGCGCCCCGCCGCGTTCGCACGGTGCTCCGGCGCCGTTCGGATCGCGACGACGAGGCAGAGGCGACCGAGGGCCAGGAGAACGAGGCCGCCATAGCGGTCGAGGCCGAGGCCGAGGTCGAGACCGAGGCACAGGTCCAGGCTGAAGATGTGTCCCAGGACGAGGTTTCCCTGCCCTCACCCCAGGGCGAGGACGGGGTTGCCGAGGTCGTGGCGCAGGAGACCGAGCCGGCCGAGACCCAGAACGAGGCCGCACCGATCGCGGAAGTTCAAGCCGAGGCAGTCGAGCCGGCCCCCCCAGCGGTCGAGGCCGGGGCCGAGGTGCCCGTGAGCGAGAGCACTCCAGTGGTCGAGAGCGCCCCCGTGCCGCCCGCCCCGGTGCCCAAGTCGAACCGGCCCGCGTCGCAGGTCAGCAAGGTGGTTCGGATCATCGACGCCGAGGCCATCAAGCAGCGCCTCGCCTCCGAAGGTAAGAATTTCCAGCCCAGACGCCCACCGGCCCCGCGTTTCCCGCAGGTGCGCGAGTTGCACGTGGTTCAGGATCAGTTCGGGCGCGGCCCGACCATGGTCGACGTCAGTGCCCAGAATCAGCGGCCGAGCAAGAAGGGCAAGAAGGGCGGCACCCAGGAGACCGTGATCAACCGGCGTGACATGCTGGAGATGCGCGCTGGAGCCCGCGACCTGTGGCTGACCCCCGGTAAAAAGCGCCGGGCCACTAAAAAGGGACAGAAGACAGAGATCACACAGATGGCCGCGCACAAGCGCGTGGTCGAGGTGCCAGGTACGATCACCGTGGGCGACCTGGCCAAGGCGATGGCGACCAAGGCTGGTGAAGTCCTGCGCAAGTTGATGGGCATGGGCATGATGGTCACCATCAACCAGACCATCGACTACGACACGGCGGCGATCATTGCCACCGAGTTCGAGTACGAGGCCAAGAACGTGGCCTTCGAGGAAGAGAACCTGCTCGAGACCACCGAGGACAAGCCCGAGGATCTGGCGTCGCGCGCCCCCGTGGTCACCATCATGGGCCACGTCGACCACGGCAAGACCTCCTTGCTCGACGGCATTCGCCATAGCCGCGTGGTCGACGGTGAGGCGGGTGGTATCACGCAGCACATCGGCGCCTACTCGGTGGAGATGGAGCGCGGTCGCATCACCTTCCTCGACACGCCGGGCCACGAAGCTTTCACGGCCATGCGAGCCCGCGGTGCCCAGATCACAGACCTTGTGGTGCTAGTGGTGGCAGCTGACGACGGCGTGATGCCCCAGACCGTCGAGGCTATCAACCATGCCAAGGCGGCGAAGGTTCCGATCATCGTGGCGGTCAACAAGGTCGACAAGCCCGATGCCAACCCCGATCGCGTCATGCAGTCGCTCACCGAGCACGCCCTGGTCTCCGAGGCCTGGGGTGGCGACACGATGTTCGTCAATGTGTCGGCCAAGAAGCACACCGGCATCGAAGATCTGCTCGAGGGCATCCTGCTGCAGGCCGAGGTCCTGGACCTCAAGTCCAACCCCAGCAAGCCCTCGCATGGCACCATCGTCGAGGCCCAGCTGGACAAGGGCCGCGGTCCGGTGGCCACGGTGCTGATCCAGGAGGGCACGCTGAAGACCGGTGACTCGGTGGTCAGCGGTGACTTCTACGGTCGCGTGCGCGCCTTGTACGACGACCGCGGCACCCAGGTCGAGGAGGCCGGCCCCTCGACACCGGTGCAGGTGCTGGGGCTTTGTGGCGTGCCCAACGCCGGCGATAGCTTCGACACGGTCGCTGACGAGAAGACCGCCAAGACCATTGCGGAGCACCGCGCTCAGAAGCACCGCGAGCAGGAGCTGGCGCAGAGCGCCAAGGTCTCGCTGGAAACCTTCCTGCTGCGTGCCAAGGCCAATGAGGCCCTCGAGCTCAAGCTCATCGTCAAGGCCGACGTCCAGGGTTCGGTCGAGGCCGTCGCCGATGCCCTGACCCGTCTCACCAACAACCAGGTCAAGGTGGTGGTGCAGCACTCGGCCGTGGGCGCCATCAGCGAGGGTGATGTCAACATGGCGACGGCCTCCGAGGCCATCATCATCGGCTTCGGCGTGCGTCCGGACACCAAGGCGCTGCAGCTGGCCGAGAAGGCCAAGGTCGACATCCGCCTGTACAACATCATCTACGAGGCCGTCGACGCGGTGAAGGCTGCCATGGAAGGCAAGCTGCCCACCACCACCATCGAGAAATACCTCGGCCGCGCCGAGATTCGCCAGACCTTCAGCGTCCCCAAGGTCGGAACCGTGGCCGGCTGCTCGGTCATCGACGGCAAGCTGCAGCGTAACGCGCGCATCCGCTTGCTGCGCGACGGCAAGGTGCTGTTCGATGGCAAGCTGTCGAGCCTCAAGCGCTTCAAGGACGATGTGCGCGAGGTGAACCAGGGTTACGAGTGTGGCGCCGGCATCGATGGCTACAACGATCTCAAGCCGGCGGACCTCATCGAGGCCTACGAGCTGCTCGAGATTGCCACCAAGCTCGAGGAGACCGGTACCGGTAGCGGTGGTGGCGACAGGCCACAGCCGAGTGCCTGAGGCCCGTGAACCGGGAGCGCTTCGCCGCCCCTCTGGCCTCAGGTGTGTGGCCTGACAGATGCCCCCCCGGCAGCACGGTCGCGGCGCAGTGAGATCCTGATGGTCGTCGGCGTGCTCGAACTTGCCCTCGCGATTCCGGCCATCACGCTCAAAGAGAAGCGAAGCGTGGTCAAGCGCGTGGTGCATCGCACCCGCACCAAGTTCAATGTGGCGGTGGCCGAGGTCGATGAGCTGGACAATGCCGAGGCCGCGGTGATCGGCGTGGTGGCGGTGGGCAACGACAGGCGCCACGTGAACAGTATGCTGGACCACGTGGCCACCTTCGTGGACGATCTGGGACTGTGTGAGCTGGTGGACGAGAGCCTGACCCTGGAGCACTACTAGCATGGCATCGCGGCGTCCCAGACGAGTCGGTGAGATGATCCTGCGCGAGCTGGGGGAGATGTTCTCCCAGGGCCGGATCAAGGACCCCGACATCGGCTTCGTCACCTTCACCGGCGTCGATATGTCGCCGGACCTTCGCCAGGCACGCGCCTTCTACTCCGTGCTGGGCGACACCGTGGATCCGGAACAGGTCCAGCGCGCCATGAACCGCGTGGCACCCTGGGTGCGGCGTGAGATCGGGCAGCGTCTCAAGCTCAGGTCCACGCCGGCCATCGAGTTCAGGCTGGACACGAGCCTGGCCCGGGCCGCGCGCATCGATCAGATCCTGCACGAGGTCCTGCCTGTCGGAGACACCGTCGCGGCCCCTGGCGACGACCCCGACGAGGATGCCGACGACGCCGAGGTCCTGGCGCACGACGGGGATGAGGATGGGCGGTAGCAGCCACAGCGGACGCCAGGTGGTGGAGCTGCGGCCCAGACCCGAGGTGCTGGCGCAGGCCGCGGCCGTGGCTCGGGTGCTCGTCGGAGCCGATCGCGTCCTCATCCAGGGACACACCGATCCCGACGGCGATACCTGCGGCTCCTGCCTGGGTCTGGCCACTGCCCTGCGTGAGATGGGGCGGCAGGTCACGGTCTACAGCGAGCAGCACTATCCCAGCACCTTCGCCTGGCTGTGTGGTGGCGCAAAGGTTGTTCACTCGCTCGACCCGGACGCCCGCTTCGACGTCACGGTGGTCTGCGATGCGGGCACCATGAGCCGCATCGGTCGCCACAGCCCGGATCGGGATCGCCGGGGCAGCCTGGTGTGGATAGACCATCACCGCCACCCCGCACCCCCGGGGGATGTCAATTACGTGGATGTGGATGCACCGGCCGTGGGCGAGCAAGTGCGTGAGATCCTGCGCGTGCTCGACCACCCTGTCTCCATCGACGTGGCCAAGTGCATCTATGCGGCACTGCTCTCCGACACGGGCTCGTTCCGCTACTCCAACACGACGCCTCGAACCCTGATCCTGGCCAGCGAAATGGTCGCCCTGGGCGTCAACGCCTGGGAGATGACCGAGCGCATCTACGAGTCGCAGCCCCGGCAGCGCCTGATGCTGCTGTCCCGGGTGCTGCCCTCCCTGGACATCTCATCCTGCGGCCGCTTCGCCTCCATCACCGTCACCGAGCGCGACCTCCATGAGACGGGCGCCAGTGCCGAGCACACCGATGGCTTCATCAA
Source organism: Pseudomonadota bacterium (assembly GCA_043821645.1). Lineage (GTDB taxonomy): Bacteria > Myxococcota > JACRCW01 > JAFGSX01 > JAFGSX01 > JBDRCO01. The sequence continues at coordinate 8,410 of JBDRCO010000116.1, forward strand.
CTACCCGCGATCCATCGCTGGCGTGGAAGTGGCCATACAGTTCCGGCAGCGTGATGGTGGCTACAAGATCGGCTTTCGTTCTCGCGGCAACGTCGACGTCAGCATCGCGGCCGAACGCCTGGGGGGTGGTGGCCACCCCAATGCTGCTGGCTGCCGATTGAGCGGAGAGCTGCCAGATATCCGCGACCGCGTGTACGAGGCCGTGCTGGCCGTACTCGACGCATGATCGTGGCCTCGCTGGATCGCACACGTGGCGGCGTCCTGCTGGTGGATAAACCCCGCGGTCCGACCTCTCACGACGTGGTGCGCCAGGTCCGGCGCCTGTTGCAGGAGCGCAGCGTCGGACACTGTGGCACCCTGGATCCGCTCGCGAGCGGCCTGCTGGTGCTGGTGGTGGGGCAGAGCACGCGCCTGGCCAGCCACGCCAGCGACGAGGACAAGGTCTACCACTGCACCTGCCAGCTCGGCCTGACCACGGACAGCGACGATGTGGATGGCGAGGTCCTTGAACGGCACGACGCCAGCGCGGTGCGTGACGACGCGATCGAGGCCGCCCTCGGCAGCCTACGCGGCCTCATCCAGCAGGTCCCACCCAGCTACAGCGCGGTGCACGTCGACGGTGAACGTGCCCATGCGCGGTCCCGTCGTGGCGAGAAGGTGCAGCTGGCAGCGCGCGAGATCCAGGTGCACCGTCTGGTCTGTGTGGCGCGGCGTGACGACGAGGTGGAACTCGAGATCGCGGTCAGCAAGGGTGGCTATGTGCGTTCCCTGGTGCGCGACCTCGGGCAGATCCTGGGATGCGGTGCCACGGTGAGCGCTCTGCGTCGCCTGCGCGCAGGTCACCTCGATGTCGCCGACGCCTGCACCCTTGACAGCCTCGATGCCACGAGCACCTGGAACCAGGTTTTGCCGCCACAGCGCCTGTTTTCTCCTGAACGTTGCCTCACGGTGGACACCGTCACGGCCGCGTTGCTGGAGAAGCATGCGACGGCGCCCTGGACCGGTCCCGGGCCACGGGGTGCCTCGCCCTGGTTCGCGATGACGGTCAACGACGTGGTGGGTGTCGTCGAGGCCTCGGCTGGGGAGCTGCGACTGAGGCGGGGATTCCCCGCACGCGATCACTGAGCGGGCGGTACTGCGGGGACCTCGTCTCGCAGACGGACAAGAAGTACCTCGTCATCTTGGGTGCCCGTGCTGGCCAGGGTTCCAGCCTCGCGGTCGTAGACCAGGGCCTCGCCGGAGTACGGATCCACCGGTACCTCGGGAAGAACTTCGGGCACGAGATCTCCCAACGATGCGGGATAGCTGCCTGCATGCTGCTGCAGGAAGGCCAGCATGCCGAGGCGCAGGCCAAGCAAGGCGCGCCGTGCCCGGACCCTGTCGCTGCGTGCGAGCGTGTTGTCCATGCTGGGCTCGCCGATATCGAGCAGCACGCGGCCCACGGGATTGTCGACGAAAACGCCCGGCGACCAGGTCTTGCCCTGGAACAGCGGCTCATGGTGCACAGTGAGGCGGGCGGAGCCTGGCTTGAGCCATTCGGCCAGGCGCCGCCGGCAACGGTATCGCGTCATGGCTACGGTCTTGTCGACGTCGAAGAACCACGAGCTTCCTGTCCCTTCGGTGCTGGCCTCACCCTGGCGCTGCAACTCACCCGTGCTTCGCAGCAGCTCCCAGGTGGACAGGCCGCCGAAGCGCCGCCACATGCGTTCTTGGGCGTCGCACTCGAGAGCCAGCGAGGCCACCATCCCTGGAGGGAGGGAAGACGCCCGGATCAATGCCTGCCCCAGAGGCAGCCAGGTGTCGCCTGGCCACTCCGGGTGTGCGGCCAGGATCTCGCCGGTTTCGTCGACCAGGCCGTCCTGGAGGCTGAGCCCGACCATGGTCAGCAACAAGCTGCCACTGGCCTGCTCGAGCAGGACTCCCAGTCGTAGCACCAGCTCGAGGTCGTCGCGGGCACCCTCCGGGTCGCCCTGGGACGCCTTGAACCAGGCCCTGAGCAAGGCCAGCCTGCCGAGCTGCAAGAAGGGAATGACGGGGGGCAGGAGATCGTCCATCTCCACGTGCGGCGACTTCATGCCACCGCGCGCGACAAGGGCCTGCAGGTCATCGAGGGATCGGGCATGCTCCTTCCATCGGGGCAGGGCATCGGCGGGCGGCGAACCCAGTGCGGTGATCGCGGGTGAGACCCATGCCAGGTCCACGTCCTTGAGCGTGGCGCCAAGGGCCAGGAAGGCATTCCAGGCGCCGTCGTCCACGGCCAGGGGCGGCTCGGGGACGATGACGGGTGGCGTCCCCACAGGCCACATCTGGGATTCGCGCCGGGCAGACACGAACAGCAGGATCAGACCCACCAGAGCAAGCGCCAGCACCCCACCCGCCACGAGGCGGAGAGGGCTGCTACAGGATCCCTTCGACGTCGTCACCATGCCTTCACCCGGCCTCCTCGCTTCGCCGGATCCGTCCTCCGGGTCCTGCAAGCGCAGCGGACGCCCGGAAAATACCACTTGCCAGACGCTGTGGGGCCTGTACTGTGCGCGACATCTCGCCAAAGGGATCCCCTGTCGGGCTCCCACCACGTCGTCGGAATGATCCAAAACGTGAGACGAGAGAACAGCAAGCTGCCGAGGGGCAGCGCGACAAGACTGGAGTTTTTGGACGATGTCGAAGAAGTTGTATGTTGGGGGGCTGGCCTGGGCGACGAACGATAGTGGTCTGCGTCAGGCATTCGAGCAGTTCGGTGAGGTTTCGGAGGCAGTGGTCGTGATGGACCGTGAGACCGGCCGCTCGCGCGGTTTCGGGTTCGTGACCTACAATGACGATGGCTCTGCCAACGAGGCCATGGAGCAGATGAACGGCACCGCCCTCGATGGTCGTACCATCAAGGTCAACGAGGCCAATGCGCGTCCGCCGCGCGGCAACAATGATCGGAATGAGTCCCGCTGGTAGTCCAGCGCGATTGACATGATCGAAATGGCGCCCTTCGGGGCGCCATTTTTTTTTGGGGGGGGGAGGCGCAGGCCGGTATTCCTGCAAGGAGCGCCCGTCAGCCAGATCCTTTCTTTTCGGCGTGAACTCGACGCGCTCCCTGCCCCGAGCCAGACTGCCGCGGCCCCTCACTCCTCCTGCAACTCGGCGAGCCCTGAAATCCGGCCGCCCGGATCCTGTCCCTCGAGGTCACTCTGGTGCTGTCGACGCGGTTGCGAGCGTGCAGCCAGCATCCGGACCGGGCCTTTTGTTTTTGCCCGAGACCTGACACAACTTTGGTCCGTCCGGCACGTTGGATCCACGGTCGTAGAGGTCTCAGTGGCCGGTGTTTTCCTAGTTGCGGGAGGGTGTACCCATGAGTCAGGACAGCTCCGATCGTCGCATGTCCATGCCCTGGATCTGGCGTCGAGTGGCCATCGTGGCGGGCGTGGTCGCCGTGATCGCAGCCATCGCCGTGATGGCCCAGAAGCGTGATCGCCCGCGGCGTACCCAGGCCCTGGAGGCGCGTCTCGAACTCGCGGCTGGTGATGTGGCCATCCGTCGTGGCAACACCCGCGAACAACTCACCTCGGGTGCTGCACTGCTGCAAGATAGTACGCTGACCACGGGCGAGGGCGCACGCGCCCTGGCGCGGCTAGCCGATGGATCCGCTGTGTTCCTGCGCGATCGCACGACCCTGAGCCTGCGGGCCGACGCGGTGCAGCTCGAGCAAGGCGAGATCTGGGTGGATGCACCCCCTAGCGAGCGTCGCGCCATGACGTACCAGGCCGGGAGCGTGAGCCTGGCTGCCGACGATGCCGGACTGTCCTTCAAGCGCGAGGGCGATCAGGTCACCCTCTACGTTGCCCGTGGTCTGGCCACGCTCACCGCGGAGGGCGGCCGGGTCGAGGTGCAAGCAGGCGAGCAGGCGAAGGTTCAGGGATCGGCTGCGCCCGAGGTGACACCGGTTGCCTTCTGGGTCGACTGGACTGGCGGCATGGGCGATCACCGACCGGTGAGCCACCTTGCGGGCTCTGGCTCGGGCCGCATCTATGGCGTGGACCTCTCGGATCGCAGCGGTACGGCGCCGCGTGAACTCGAGGTGAGCCGCCAGGCGGTGCGGGCTGTGATCCGGGACGGCCTTGCCGAGACCGAGGTGGACCAGACCTTCTTCAATCCCGGCCAGAACCCAGTGGAGGGCTGGTACTGGTTCACGGTGCCAGCGGGTGCCAGCGTCACGGGCTTCGAGCTCGAGACCAACGGGGTCCTGGTGCCCGCCGAACTCATCGAGCGCAACACTGCCGAGAAGCAGTACCACGGCGCAGCTCGGCGCGGCTTCGACCCGGCGCTGCTGGAGTGGATCGACGCACGTTCGTTCCGCGCGCGCATCTTCCCGGTGACCGCGGGTGGCACGCGGCGCGTGGTGCTGCGCTACATCGAGCTCATGCCCCTGACCGAGGGACGTCTGCGCTACCTGTATCCCCTGCAATCCGACCAGCCGCTGCGCATCGGAGAATTCTCGCTGACCGTGGACCTGGGTGAGGCCGGCACAGAGATGAGCATCACCACACTGGCCGAGGCCAGGGTCGAACAGGGCGGTCGGCTGGTGACCATGCGCCGCTCGGGCTACACCCCGCGGGCGGATTTCTTGCTGGAGTCCAAGCCGCGGAACCTGCCCCCGGCGCTACGGGTGGCGCGTTTTGCCGCCCAGTCCGACACCGCGGACTACCTGCTCGCGCGCTACACACCGCAGATCGACTGGGCGACCCAGAAGCCCAGCCCGGCCAGCGTGGTGCTGGTGGTGGACACCTCGGCGGCGGCCGACGACGCGGCACGCCAGCTCAAGGCCGTCGCGGCCGAGGCCATCCTGCACGCGCTCAGCGCCGAAGATCAATTCGCTCTGGTGTCCCTGGACGTCAAACCCACGGTGCTGCACCCGGCGCAGGATCTGGCGCCGGCCGCAGAGGAACAGATCGCTCAAGCCCTGGAGCGTCTGGCGGATCACGCCAGCGGCGGCGCCACGGATCTTGCCGCACTCTTCGATGTGGCCCTGGCACGGCTGCACGCGGCCGAGCAGCCGGCCGTGATCTACGTCGGTGACGGCCTGGCCACCTCGGGCGAGATGAGTGGCGAACAGCTCAGCGAGCGACTGCGCCGTGCCCTCGATACCTCGCGCGCGCGCTTCTTCACCGTGGCGGTGGGGGGCGACGCGGACCACGCCACTCTTGCGGAGCTGGCCCGGGTCGGCGGAGGCCACGCCTACCGCATCGACAGTGCCGACGAGACCACCGAGCGCGCACTCAGCCTGGCTGCCGCCATCAAGGTCCCGACCATCACCGAATTCGACATCGATCTCGGCGCCGGTCTCGACGAGGTCTTCATCAGCGCCACCGGCAAGATCAGTCGCGGTGACGAGGTCACGGTGCTGGCGCGCACGCACCACGAGCTGCCCTCACGGGTCACCGTGCGCGGTCGTCTGGCCGGCAAGCCCTTCGAGCAGCAGGTCGCCGTGGCTCACGACCGCAGTGTGATCGGTGCCTTCGTGCCCCGGCTGTGGGCGGCCGAGAAGATGCGCCGTGTGCTCGGTCGCGCCACCGCGCCGGACGATGAGCGTGGGCGCATCATCAAGCTCGGCATCGAGTACGGCCTGATGACGCCTTTTACCAGCTTCCTCGCCCTCGAGAGTGAGGACGCCTACTACCAGATGGGAATCCCGCGCCGTCGCTCGCCACTGTGGGGTGTGCGCCTGGCGAAGCTGGCCCCGGAGCAGGAGAGCGATCTGATCATCGCGATGTACGGCGTCGCCGCGGCGGCCACCGGTCTGGGGTGCATGGGCTTGGATAGGGCGGAGTCTGCTCCCGCGGCCCCACCCGCCGATCCCGCGTTTGCGGAGGAGGTCAGCGTGAGGCAGCAGGCTGCGCCGGTGGTGGCCATGGCCAAGATGGCGGCCGAGACCATGGAGCCCATGCCCGAGGCCGCAGCCCGGAATGTCAGAATGGAGCAGGACCTGGCGATGGTCGGGGGCTCGCGCAGCGAAGGATTCAAGGATGCGCAGGCACCTGGTCGCGCCGGGGATGACTTTCATGCACAAAAGGGAGCTCCCCAGGTGGCGCAGGAGGAACGCAAGCGCGACAGCAGCAAACCTGTGCAAGCCCTGGCCGACTTCGGGCGGATCAGCGAACAGACCTGCAGCGACACCTCGCGCAGGCCCCTGGCGCAGCGCATCCTGCTGTGGCGGCAGCGCCTGGCCACGGCGAGAACAGCGCAGGACCTGCTCGCCCGCTATCGTGCGGCGCGCGCGGCCTGCGAGATTCCTGACTGGGGCAGCGAGTCGCTGTTTCTCCGCATGCTGGCGCGTCGCGTGACCTCGGAACAGGACGCAAGCGCGGTGCTCCTTGCTCTGGCCAGCGTGCCCGATACCCAGCGCTTCGTGGCGCGGGTGATCCTGCGCATCGCGGTGGAGCCGGCGGTGGCCAGTGCGGTGCAGCGTGCGTTGTTTGGCAACGCGGTGGACTGGCAGGCGGTGGATCGCCGCCTCAGCGAGCTCGCGGATGCCGAGGCACGCGTGCGGGTGGTGCGGCAAGCCCTGGCCGGCGCTGCCGATGATCCCGGCGGCATCGTGCGTCTGGTTCGCGTGCTGGCCGAGGCCAACAGGCTGGACGAAGCCCTGGTGCACGGCCGACGTCTTCATGACCACGGCCTGATGACGCCACAGGTGGCGCGCGAACTGGGCGACGTGCTGGCCCGGCACAAGCTGGAGCAGGAGGCCGTGCGGACCTACTCCGAGATCGTGGAGTTCGATGCGGGCAGTGCGGCGTCGCGGCGACTGCTCGGCGACATTTATCTGGCCCATGGCTGGTACGATGAGGCTTACCGGCAGTATCGCGTGCTCACCGAGGTGGACTCCGGAGACGCCCTGGGCTGGCTGCGCCTGGCCGCAGCCGCCGCGGGAACCGGCCGTGTCGACGAGGCCCTGCGCCTGGAACGCAAGGTGATCCAGGCCGAGGGTAAGCCCGGACCGACCGATCCTCGTCGCTGGGCGCGTCTGGCCTCGGCTGCGCGCCTCGCACACATGCTGGCGACGCCACCCGCGAGTGCCGGCGACAGCAAGGCCCTGACCGAATCGGTGACGCGCAAGCTCAAGCAGCTCGAGCTGTTCCGCGGCCCCAGCCATCTCCTGGTGGTGACCTGGGAGGATCTCGAGGCGGATCTCGCCCTGGATAGTGCACTGCAGGGTGTGGCCACAGCCCTGGGTGAGGTCACCGACGCCAGCGCCAGTGGCCTGAGCGCCAGCTTGCTGGCCGAGTCCGAGCTGGAGGGCGCCTCGTTGGTGGCTCGTCTTCGCAGCGCTGCGCTGAACCGCGACGTCAAGCTGCGCCGGCACGACATCACCTGGGACGGCAAGCGCTTCGAGGTCCGGGTGAGCGATCTCACCCTGCCAGCTGGTGCGGCACGGGTGGAGCTCTAGCCGCAGCCGAGCTGCTCGCTCCCTGTCCCGGGTTCTGTCCCACAGCGCGAGCCAGAGGGGGCTGACACCTTGACTGCACTCGAACTTTTTGGCGCCGTGCTCCTGCTCATCCCGTCGACAGCGGCGGGTGTGGCTTTGCTCGTGCTCGTCCTTGCCGTGACCGGGCTTGCGCTGGGTCTGGGTATGCCCCTGCGCACCCAGCTGGATGAAGCCAGTCGACACCTGGCCGATCGTGCCGCC
>JBDRCO010000117.1:0-21727 GCA_043821645.1 Pseudomonadota bacterium
CGCGTCAACGACGACTTCGGACATCTGGCTGGCGACTACGTACTCAAGAAGGTGGCCAACGAGGTGTCGCGCCGCATCCGCAAGGAAGAGTGCTTCGCCCGCTACGGCGGTGAAGAATTCACGATAGTGCTGCCGGACACCCCCATCGACCGCGGCAAGATCCTGGCCGAGAAGATTCGCGCGTTGGTCGAAGCCACGACCTTCGAGTTTGAGGACGTAATAATTCCGGTCACTGTGAGCATGGGAATAGCGTCGTTGAAGGATTCAGGACAACACCCCGGAATGAATACAAGTGGCGGCGAGCCAGTAGAAGAGTCGGGGGCGGCTGAAGGACTAATCCGAAGAGCAGATGAGTGCATGTTCTTCGCAAAGCGCGCCGGCAGAAATCGTATCATTTGCGAAGGCGATAATTTGATCGCTGATTCGAAGATCGAGAGGCGCGACAGACAAAGAGTTCTGACAAAGACGCAGTTCCAGAAATATCTAAAGAGCCTCACCAGGGGGGCTGTGAATCCGGAAGAAACCGCGGTAATTTCAAGTCAGCCAGTCCGAGAACTCGGTGCCTTTAGACTCTGCAAGCGGTCAACATATCTTGCTGAAGATGGCGGCTTCACTCTAGATAGTCTAGATGAAATGCTGGGTGATGCCATCATACAGTGCATTGGTGTGAATGACGGAATTGGTAGATATGATGAAGGCTTGTGGCTGGTCGCATTGCACGGAGAAAGCGAGCCAATTTGCGCAAGAATAAAGGAAACATTTTCAAGCTACGTCAAAAGGCAGAATATTGAAGCCAAGATCGAGATGGCGGCAGCAGGTATCGACTATTCTGTGACAGAAAAAGAAAATATAGCACTGTTGATCGGTATTCTGGAAAGCTCGAGTCATAAGTTGGATCAACCCAAACTAGATCACCCGACCCCTATAATGCTAGCTCGACAAAGAATTGACGCCGAAACTTCGATCGCGTTGCGCTACGACGCTGTCACGAGGTTTGCTGAAGTATGCTTGCGATACATATTTTCCCACGTCGCGGCAGATCTTTGTTACAACCACGGATCGAGAGTGTGTGAAGCCACATGGAACAAGCTATCGAGATATCTAGAAAAGGACGTTTCTTTGGGGGGATGGCATGAGCTCTGCTATCTGGTATGCAAAGAGTGCGTGAAAATCGAAGGGGAGTGTGTTTCCACCGAGACCGCCGAGATATTGGCGAAAAAAAGACATGGGTCTACTAGACTATACCAACAGATATCAACGATGGTCGAGTCAAGAAACTCACTCCGACACAAGGATGTAAGTGAGGAAAAGTACGCCGAGGCATTAACGACTGCTTTGCCTGTGGTGGCCGAACTCATGAGAGCCATGGCTAGCACTTGTCAGGTTCCAGTCGTCGTAATTCGCGACGTCAAGATACGACCCAGAGACAAGGAGGCGGTATTCCACTATCAGATCAGAAGATTCATTGGCGGCACACAGTTCGCACCGGTGGTTGAATGGAAATCAAATGAGTGCCTGGAGAACGATAGGGCATATTGGCTAAGGAATAGAGACGGACTGGCGATTCCAACGGATCCCTTTCTTGTTGTGTCGGGGGCGCAGAGACCAGCACCTATAATTATGGCCATTTCAAAAGTTGTTGGGGGGGTACCGAAGTACCAAGACCTAGTTCATGGAGATGACGTAGACATTGAGGAAGAACTCGTTAGCGCGGTTGATCAGAGTGTTGCTCAAAGGCTTGGAATTAGGGAGGGGTAATATGCGGGGCATACCCGCACACGGGCGCGAAGAACACGCGTCAATCGAACGTTGAAAAAAATCTGCCGCGACAGCGGAAAGCCGAATTCAAGCGTTATTGATTCCCGAGGCCCCGGCCTTCTTCCTCGCCTTGTAGGCCTTCCAGGCGTCGATCATCTTGTTGCTGGACTTCGCGCCCACTCGACTCGTGCGGCCTGGCAAGCGGGTACGCGAGCTGGCCTGAGACCAACCCACCACATCAAACCATGTGGACGGGCACGGCCACGGTCCGCTCGTCGACGAGGAACAGCTCGTCGCCGCCGTGCACGACAATCGCAGCAGCCACCCGAAGTCCTGGATAGGTGTCGATAAAACTCCGAATGCCGCTCAGATCTCGAGTCGAGGGACGGGAGCTGAGCTTGATCTCGACCGGGAAGTAGACTCCATCGCGCTCCAGCAGCAGGTCCACCTCGGCACCAGCCGAGGTTCGCCAGTGCCAGCACACAGGCTTGACCGCGAGCGCCGCTGCCTGCTTCAGCAGCTCGAGAACCACGTGGGATTCAAACAGGTTGCCTGTCCGCGGATGGTCCTGCACAGCCCTGGGCGACGAGATGGAGAGCAGATGGCAGCAGAGCCCCGAGTCCACCAAATGGACTTTTGGGCGACCCGAGATGCGCTTGAGCGTGTTCCCCGAAAAGGCATCCAGAGTCACGACCATGTATGAGCCAATCAGCGTCTGCAGCCACTGCGCTGCGGTCCGTGGCGTTACGCCAATCTCGCGACCAAGCTGCGAGGCGTTGATCTCCTGCGCGGTGAGCGCAGCAAGAAGACGGAAGAACCGCGAGAACTGATGCGGATCATTGAAATCGCGCAGCGTGCGAACGTCGCGCTCGATGTACGTGCGAATGTAAGAATCGAACCACGCCGGCGTCTCGTCGGTCCTGAACGCCTGCAAGCCAGGAAAGCCGCCACGAAACAGCCGCTCGTACAGGACTGTGGTCCCGCCAGAGCCGCTTGTGCGCGCAAGCCGCTTCAGGAGACCACGGACGTCGCGAACGGGCTGCGGCACGAACAGCGCCCGCACGAGCCCACCCTGCGTCGCAGCGGCGAGCTCGAGTTGGGACATTGGCAAGAGATCGACAAGCAAGGCTCGACCAGCCAGGCTCTCCTGGGCGCGACCCAGAACCTGAAACTGCTGCGACCCGGTCAAGAAGTACTGCCCTTTGCGACCCGGCTTCCTGTCCACCACTCGCTTGAGCACGGGCAGAAGCTCCGGCGCGTGCTGGATCTCGTCGAGAATCAACGGTGGCGAATTGTGCTGAAGGAACAGCTCGGGATCGCGCCGGGCATTACCCACGTCGGAGACGGGATCGAACACGAATGTTGCCGCACGAGCGCCAAACAGGTGCGCGAGCAGTGTCGACTTTCCAGATTGACGCGCGCCAGCCAGCACCACGACGGGAAAGCGCCTTGCTAGCGTCTTAAGCCTCTGTTCGACGTGCCGATCTCGGTACTTCATACACCTTGCATTTTAGTACTGCAGGTATCATATTGCAAGATGTTTCTTTTTGGTGTCACCGGCCTTGGCGATGTCCCCACCCCTGCCCTCGCCACATCGCCGCACTTCGCAGTGACGGGTGCTGTCAAACTCAAGCACCGGCCTTCTTCCTCTCCTGGTAAGCCTTCCACGCACTGATCATCTTGTTGCTGGAGCGCTCGTCCACGCCCTTGACCACGGACTTGCGGCCAGGCTTGCCAGGGGTTTTTGGCTTCAAAGCCTTTGCTGCAGGCTTGCGGCCACGCTTGATGCGGACCTTGGCCTTCTTGGCCGCCTTCTTCGCGGCCTTCTTGGTCCGGTACACGACCTTGCTCTGGGTCGTGAGAACCTTGCGGGTGTCCTGCAGGCGCTTGATCTCGCCCTTGACGAGGCGGACCTCCGCTTCCAGTCCCTTGATGGCGGCGTCTATCTGCTTGCGGGCGCTGTCGTACATGGGTTCTCGCTCCTTGTCTCGGTCTTCAGGATGCCAGGAATTCAGTCAAACTTCCCGGAAAAACAAGAGTAATGCCATTCAGTGGTCATTCCTCTTGATATTCCCTGACGGGAAAATAGCTTGAATGGAGGTGAAAATCAAGTATATTATCCCTGACGGTAAGAATGCAATCTCAGGGGGGCCGTCACGCAATGAATGCACCGTACGGGAAAATACAGGATACCAGGGCACTGGGCGCCCTTCTGCGCGCCTCACGCAAGCAACGTGGCGTGACCCAGGCCTCGGTGGCTGGCCTCAGCGGTGTTGGCATTCGCTTCCTGTCGGAGCTGGAGCGCGGCAAGGACACGGCGGAGCTTGGAAAGGCCCTGAAGGTCCTGCAGAGGCTTGGTCTGGAGCTGTGGGTCGTTCCCAGAGGACACAGGCCAGGAGACGACCTTGGCGGCTGAGAGGCTGCTGGTCTTCTACCAGCGCGAGCTCGTGGGTCAGCTCGACCGCCTCGACGACGGCAGCCTGGAGTTCTGCTACGCGCCCTCCTGGCTGGGCTCGCCTGGACGCTTCGCCGTCTCGCTGAGCCTGCCGATCACTGGCGAGGCCTACGCGGGCGCCGTCGTCGCCTCCTTCTTCGGCAACCTCCTGCCGGAGGGTGCCGTGCGGACCCTCGTCGCCAGGCGCCTTGGCCTGTCCGAGGACAATGACTTCGCCCTGCTGCGGGCTCTTGGTGGCGAGTGCGCCGGTGCCCTCACCCTCGTCGTCGACGAGCCTCCTGCAGGACCCGGCAGCTACGAGGAGATCAAGCGCAGGGAGATTTTGAAGCTCTGTGCTGACACCGCCGTGGCAGCCACCCTGCTTGGCCAGGGACGCCTGCGACTGTCCATGGCCGGGGCGCAGGACAAGCTGCCTGTCCTCGTCGAGGATGGGCGCTTCTACCTGCCCCTCGACGGGGCGCCAAGCACCCACCTGCTGAAGTTCTCGAACCGGGATTTTCCCAACCTCCCGGCCAACGAGTGGTTCACGACGTCACTGGCCCGACGGGTCGGGCTACCGGTGGTCGGGCTGGAGGTGGTGCTCGACGGGCAGGCCTGCCTGGTGGAGCGGTTCGACAGGGTACGTGGGGTCGACGGCAGCGTGCTCAGGCTGCATCAGGAGGACTTCTGCCAGGCCTTCGGGCTTCCTCGCCACACCAAGTACGAGCAAGAGGGTGGCCCCTCGTTCGCTCGCTGCTTCGAGCTGGTCACCAGGGAGTCCTCGGACCCCCTGGCGGACAGTGACACGCTGCTTCGCTGGCAGGTCTTCAATGCGCTCGTGGGAGCCGCTGACGGACACGCCAAGAACCTCGCCCTGCTCTACCCTGCCCTGCCCTCCTCGCCCCGCCTGGCGCCGTTGTACGACCTCGTGTGCACCCGCGTGTATCCTCGGCTCAGTACCAGGCTCGCCATGCGCGTGGGTTCGGTTGACGACCCCGGCCAGCTCACGAGCAAGGACTGGGGCGAGCTGGCGAGGGCCACGGGGGTCAGTGCGCCATTCCTGCAAAAGCTCGTCGTGGGTCTGGCAGATGAGGTCCTGGGGAATGTCGACGCGGTAGCTGCCGAGCTCGACGCTCAGCTCAAGGCCACGGTCGGGCGGGACTGGCTGAGGCCTGTGGTCCTGAAGAATGCCAGGAGGGTGAGGAAGAACTGCCTGCCGCCGAAGAAGGGCTGAGGGACGTTGGGGCGTCTTGCCCTTGCAGGAAAAGCTGCTGATGACGGTGACCAGGGACAGAAAGAGCCTCGTGCAGGCAAAGCCTGGCGTCGCCAGGCAGTGGAACGTCGAGCGCAATGGCGACCTGAAGGCCGATGAAGTCACCCCGGGCAGCAAGAAGAAGGTCTGGTGGCGCTGCTCGAAGGGCCACGAGTGGCAGGCCACGATCATATCCAGGTCAGCGGGCGCGAGCTGCCCCTACTGCCTGGGTCGGCTGGCGGCCGACGACAACTCGCTCGGTGCCCTCTTCCCGGACCTGGCGGCCGAGTGGGACCACGAGAAGAACCCCGAGCCAGGGCCCAGCCGGGTCAGGCCCGGCAGCCTTCGCCAGGTCTGGTGGCTGTGCCCGGAGGGGCACTCCTACGAGGCGAGGATTCTTACTCGCAAGAACGGTCACGGCTGCCCGTACTGCGCCGGCCAGAGAGCCGGCTACGGGCGCAGCCTGGCGGACCAGCACCCTGCCCTGGCCCTTGAGTGGCATCCGACCAGGAATCGGAAGCTCGAGCCTTCCGACGTCACGCCAGGATCCGGGCGCAAGGTGTGGTGGAGGTGTGCCCGGGGCCATGTGTGGCAGGCGAGCGTGAACAGCCGGTCACATGGGAGCGGGTGCATGCGCTGCTACATGAAGCACGGGGGCAAGTAGCATCCGGAAGCCACCGCAGCGCGTCGCCTGGGTGCTTGCTGGCCCCGCGCCGCACGGCGTCGGTGGGAGCCCCTCCGGTTAACCCAGGTCCGTGGCTGCAATGGCGACCGTGTGACCGCAATTCGGGCAGACGTAAGCACAGACCTCGCCGAGGCCCTGGATGGCGTACTCGCGGGCCCACTGGGGGACGTCGGGGGCGACGTGGCGCTGGAGGTAGCTGCCCTCCCGGAGCTCCGTGTAGGGCTCCTTGCTCGTCCAGACCTGGTCGACGACCGATGGGGTCTGGCAGCGCTGGCAGAGGAAGGTGGAGGGCATGGGGCATTCTTGCCGGCACCCCCGGTGGGAGGCAAACGCTGTCAGGTGCCGATAGGAGCACGCTGGCAAAGGAAGCTAGCCGGTCATGGAAGGACCTCGGTGTAGCTCATGGTCCCGACCGCCGGAATCTTCAGAAGCGCGAAAGTAGGGTTCGTGTCGTCCATGGCTCCCGAGCGACCCATAAGATGGGCGCGGCAGGACCTGGTGACCTTCCACGAGTACCGGTCGTCGCCAGGGTCATGGATGTGGCCGCACAGGATGGCTTCCACCTGGAGGTCCTTGACCACCTGCTCGAGTCGTTCGAGGTCGCTCGCGAGGTAGCCGTACTCGAGCTCCTCCTGGAAGAGGCTGGAGAGGGACTGGGGCTGACTCTGGATGGGTGGGCCGTGAGTGGCCAGGACGCGACGGCAGTCGCGGCCGTCCTCGCCGGAGCGCAGGCACTGCTCCTCCGCGTCCCGGAAACAGGAGATGGCCACGTCGCCCGTCACGCGGCCCGTGCTGTCGCTGGCGAGCAGACGGACGTGGCCGAGGTCCTTGTGCAGGGGGAACAGGTCGCCGTCCTCGTCGAGGAGGTCTGCCGGTCTCGCCAGCTCTCCTGCCCAGTCGCAGAAGGCCTGGTAGTGGTCGCCGGCATCACGCCGTGCGGCTGCCGTGAGGACCTGGCGAAACTGTGTCGTGCGGCTCGCCCGGCCGGACACCCGGAAGACGTCGTGGTTGCCCACGACGATGGTCAGGCGGTCGCGCTTCCACAGGCCCAGGCGCCTGAGCTCGCGCTTCACGGCGGCACGATCTCGCTGCATGGCCCCGGCGCTGTCGAAGGTGTCGCCCACGATGACAACGTGGTCGGGTTTTCTGGCGGCCACCGCCTCGAACATGGTGCAGGCCAGGTCCCACGAGTCCGGGTGATGCCTGCTGTCTATGTGCTGGTCGGAGAGGACCGCGAGCTTGAAGGTGCGGGAACTCACTGCTTCTTGCCTGCCATCGCGGCCACCAGCTTGAGTGGACCGCGAGTCTCGAGGTCCAGCTCCAGGCTGCCTGGGCTGACCTTGAGATTCTTGATGGCGAAGAGGTCACCAACGCGCTGGCCGAGGACCGTCCTGTCGATGAGCTTCCTGGTCTGCTCGAGCTTGTCGATATGACAGGTGACCACGCCGTTCTTGTAGTCGATGCCACTGGTATCAAGATTCTCGAGCGTCTCGGCCTCGATGTCGGGGAAGAGTGCCTTGAGGATGGCCAGGACCAGCGCTCCCATGATGCGGCGGACGAAGCCGCCGTCTGCCTCGAGCTTGGGGTCCACGTCGATCTTCAGGACGCCCATGCAGCCTGTCTTCGAGAAGCGGCAATTGCTACCGGTCACCCGAACCTTCATCAGGGAGCCAAGCATTCTCCTTGGCTTTCCCTCGAGCACGATGGTGTCTTGGTCAAGGCGAAGATTCACGTTGTCCAGATCGTCGGCAATGCTGGACCTCGCGTGGCGTTGCAGGGTTTTCTCGGGAATGGCCAGGTGGCCTCGCTTCAGCGCTCCGAGGAAGTTCGCGCCGACGAGGTCCTTCAGGAGCTCATCGAGGCCGTGCTTGCTGGCGGCCCTTGCTGCATCACCGAGCTTGTCGAGAAGGCTCATGGGGTACCCCTCCATGTCACAGCCCCGAAACCCATCAGACAGCGTCAGAATGCAGGTTGTCGACGCCCGCTCTCAAGCAGCGCTCGTGGGTCCATGCTCCGCTCCGAGATGTCCTCAGGCGCACGCACTCAACCTCTCCGGGTCGGGGCACAATTCCCGCATGGGGCGTCCTTCGCGTCGAGAGGCAGACCGCACACCTTGCAGAACAGAAGGTTGAGCTCCGAGGTCTTCGAATGCTCCAGCCACGGGCTTTCGAACTCATTGAGATAGATCGAATGTCCGCAGAAGGAGAATGCAACCTCCCAGCCCTTGCTCGTGGCTCTGCGGAGCCTGCCGTGACGTCGTGCGTCGTCACAACGCGGGCAGGACGAGTTGACGAGAAGGTTGGATTCGTAGACCGCCTCGGTCGCGCCGCAGACCACGGGTCTGCGCCCGGTGTTCTGGATGGACCACAGCGCCCAGTTCTGTACCCAGGGCTTGCCAGAGCTGAAGGCCTGCACCAGCTTCACGATGAGCCCTGACAGGATCCGGAGGTCGTCCTCGCCCGGCACCAGACCGCCGTGCATGATCCTGTTCCTCAGGGCGACGATGGTGTTGAGACCGTCCCGCAGGGTCCTGTCCGAGCGGACCGGCTTGAGGTACCTCGGGAGTATGGCCTCAGGGATATCCGATGAGAGTCTCTGCAGGAGCTCGTTCATCGCCCCGAGGGTTCCCTTCTCCAGCAAGCTCTTCAGCTCCGGGCGATGAGCCTTCGTACCGTAGGAGGTCTCCAGAGCCGTGAGGGACATGAGGCTCACGATGTCTTCAAGAAGGATCAGGCCCTCCGAGACCAGGTTCGCAGTCTTCCCACCCGAGCGCTCGAGGCGATCGAGGATGCCCTTGAAAACCGGGGAGAGCGATTGCTCCCACTCGTTCAGACACATCCCATGGCAATGCTGGAAGAATGGATGCCTCGGGATCTCGAGCGTGACCCTGTTCTTGTTGAACCAGGGGATGATCGGTTTCCCTCCAAGATCCTTCTGGGTCAGTACCCCCTGATAGCCAAAGCGCTCTGGAAAGATCGTGATCCTGGCTTCCGGAGCCAGTGCCATGCCGGTCATGGAGACGTCGGTCGGTTCGTCGTATCCCCCGATGGAGGACGTGATGGTGTTCCCGCCAGCCGGGAACTCCGAGAACACGACGAGATCGGCCGCGAACAAGGTCGCGCCCGCGAAGTGCTGCTGCCGCCAGGACAGGGTCGACCTGGCGAGTCTCATCGCCCTGTCGATCTCGGTGGAGCAGAACGCCGCCAGATGCAGATCGCCCGAGAGCGGGGCATGCAGGCCCGAGGAGCCAGGATCACCGAGCATATCGAGGGCATGAGTGAAGGTGCCCGAGAACGGCGAACTCGACCTCAGCAGGACAAGGACGAGATAGAACTGTTCCGCGGTCCTCGATCTCGCCATCAGCAGATTGTAGAGGTCGAAGATGGCCTGCACTGCAGACTTGCTGGCGATGTGAAGATGGACCCGGCCGATGGCAATCGAGGCCCCCGGGGAGCAGACCAGTTCGTCGATGCTCTCCCCGTTCACGAAGGTTCCTCGCTTCCTGTCGAGGTTCGTGAGTGTCATGACCCCGTTTTTGAGAACGAACTCGCAATGAGGGTTGCCAACGGAGCGATCATTGATGGTGAAGGATGACGAATTCTCGCCTGCTTCCTTCCCACGCGATACGCGAACCCGGCGAGATTCATCGAGCCTGAACAGGGCAGCCTTCTGTGGTCTCTCGAAGGCTGGGCCGAGAAGAAAGAACTGGGGCTCCGAGGAGTCGGACAGTCCATCTCGCGCGCATTGACACTGCTCGACCCACGGAGACAGTCGGTCGGCCAGTCCATCCTCGACGATGAAGATGGAGCTGCCGCCGAGAACCAGGACGTCGCCGGCTGTCACGTAGGCTCGATCGAGCCTGGCGCCCTCGAAGACGACCCCGTTGGTGGATCCCAGGTCGCGCACCTCGCAGGAATTGTCGTCGTAGTAGACAAATTCAGCGTGGCTCTTGGAGACCAGGATGTCCGAGAGCTTGATGAGAACAGTGCTGCTGCCGTCCTTTGCCGCTGGCTCCTTGCCCAGGACGACAGGCCTTCCCGGGACGATGCGGGTGCGACCGATGCCGCCGGGGACTGGGTAGAGGATGGAAAGCATGTTTCGGCTCGAACACAGCTCCCTGGAACGAGGCCCATGGCACTGCTCCTGCGCCCTGCAGGAGCAGCACGCCAGCCATCATTTCTTGAGTGACTTCCTCGTCACGCCGTCGAGGGTACTATAGATCAGGCGACCCTTCTCGTCGGGGACCACGCCGCAGGCGAGCAGGAGCTCATGTCGCTGAGTTATCTCGGAGACCTCGCATCGAATGAAGGGACGCAGGGGAGTGGCGCGGTTCTTCCTGCCAAAGAGATAGCACCAGCCTTCGCTGAGCCTGTCCGCCGTCGTCGCATCCATGATCGGGAAATGGTCCTGGGAACCGCTGTGAAGACGCAACTTGTAGCGGATGAGAGGGTGCTCGTCCTGCTCGTCGTCGCTTGAATGCTCGAAGGATACGATCTTGGCCATACTTACCAGCCAGTTCTCCCTGATGGGAAGAAAAGCCCGGCAGAAGTCGGACCAGAGTGAGAAGATCTCACCTTCCCTGGCCTCGGCGGCCGCAGACGGGACGATGGCATGGGCCTGGATGTTTCGGTAGGGCACCAGCTCGCGACGCAGCCGCCCGGTCAGCTCTGTCTGTGCGCCCCGGGCGTCCAGGAATGCTTTCGATATTTTCGTGTAGGAGTCAGCCTCCAGCGGGAGCAGCGGAAGCAATTTCAAACAGAGCTCCAGCCATTTTCCCATCGTGATCATGTTCGGATAGGCACCCAGGATCGCGTCAAGCCTCGCTGCGAGTCCCTCATCCGTTCGAGACCTCGCTCGTGCTCTCAGCTCTGCAATCAGGAGGAAGCAGAAGAAGGATAGACCTTTTTCAAAACCTACCAGCCATACCCTGACCTTCTGTGACGACTCGTGCTCGGCCTTTCCCAGGGTCTTGAAGGCGGCCAGTGGAGAGGGCAGCAGGTCGAGTTCGTGATTCTCGGTGGCCGTGTATTCCCGAGGAAACATGGCAGCGTTGGTCAACTCGAGGCTGTAGTTGTGACTCGCAAGCAGGATCATGTTGCCGGGTATGAGGCGTACCGGTTGCTCGGGACTCAGCCTCATTGCCTCAAGAATGGCGGAATCGTCTGGCCTCTTGCCCACGATCTCGATGTCAGTGATGAAGCTGCCGTTGCTGGAGCCCCTGTCCTCGTAAAACCAGGAGCCTGCCTTGAAGGTCAGGTAACCATGCAATCTCGATATCTTGTCGTTGCCTTCGATCCGGATCAGGCACTCACTGCCCCGGCCGACGGTGTAGAGCTTCTTCTCGTCCAGGGGAAGGTCGTTGGTCTCGGTCCCGCGTCGGACCCTGATGACTTGATTGGGCCTTTCGAAAACGCCCGTGGGATTCTCCTCCAGGGAGTCAAACGGGTTCACGTCCTTCTTGCCTGCAATGGCAGTGATGGCGCCGTCTCGCACCTCAGCGACGCCATGTGACGATCTTCTTGGCAACGGCGTCCCCCCTCAGGAGACCGGTTCGCAGGCCTGGACAAGCCTTCCACTGGAAGGAATACCACGGGTGCGGGAAAGCTGCACAGAGACAACCACGACGGGATTGGTACAGGTTCGCTCCGGGTGCATTGGCCCTTCCCGCCAGGCTAGTTGCCCGAGCCCCGACCCTTGGTCCTGCTCCTGGAGGCCTTTCTCGAGGAACTGGCGAAGGCCTCGTCGCGGACGGTCTCCATGGAAGCGCGGCGGTCGAGCAGGAAGATGATCTCGGTCAGGTTGGCTTTTATCCCGGTGTCCTCCTGCTGTACTGACGCGCAGGGCCACGTTCTGTGACAGGTGGGCCATCTCCCGGGCGGCCGCCCTGCTGCCAGCCTGTCATCGGCTCCCCGCGAGAATGGCCAGGGCAACGGCGGTGGCGACGGAAAGAGGATCTCGCGCCCTGCCCTGCTGCACCTCGCGAATCACCACATGCCCAAGGCCTGTAGCCACCCTGACGGCCTTCTCGACCTGCCGGCTGCGCGCCCGCCCGGTCTTGCACCAGGTCGCGAAGTGCTCGCAGTTGTGGAACACCAGGCTGTAGTCACGCTCACCCAGTCGGCTGCGGGCTCGCCGCAGCACGGTGTCGGGCGGGTCGGTGTCGACATGGTGAACGACCACGAAGCTGTCGCTGCCGTCGAGGAAGGTATCCAGGCTGTCGCGCCTGACACAGGCGTTGCGCTTGCGGCCGACCTCGCCGCTGTAGTGGATGACCGTACCGTCCCCGCAGTCGATGCCGTGGTGGGTGTAGCCCAGCCTGCTCACCTTGATGTGGTCACCACGCGCCATTCCACTCCTCCTGCTCTCCTGCCGCCCGGCCTTCCGGGTCCTGACAGGGCCCTGCCCTGCCCACCTCGGGTCTGCCTGGACAGTCCTCAGGCGGCCTGGGCCAGCGGATGCTCCTGGACCGCCTTGCGGCGGCGGGACAGGGCCATGGACCGGACGCAGTCGAGCGTGCTGCGGTAGCAGCGAGGGCAGAGGTCGTGCTGCCGGTCCGCCTTCCAGCGTCCCCGGTACTCGAAGCGAGCGGTGTGGCAACCACAGTGGCGGCAACGGTGCTTGCTTTGCTTCGTCATGGCGAGTTCCCTCCTGCTGGAAAGACGGCCCTGTTTCCCGGTTCTGACAGCGCGAGATCCTCTGGTCCTCCTGCTTCCAATATGCGTGGCGGTGGCGACGGATCGTGTCGATCTCGGGAGGGTCGGATCAGGCTCTGAAAAGTGGTGGCTGGACGGGAGGTTGGGGTGGCCCGCGAGGCCATGAAGGCTGCCGTGCGCACGAACTTCCACAAGAACTTCCGGGTTGTGGTCAAGCTGCTGCCGGCGTGAAGCGGTCCACAGCGATCCCCCGGGCAAATCGCATCAAGTGGAGAAGTGCTGAGATGTCGCATCACCAGGGGTGGTGCCTGAAAAGGGCCAGTCAGTTGGAGCGGTGCCCGGTGACGGTGGCAACATGGCTGCCTGGGGGACCGGCCCCAAAAAGGTCGAATCGATGACCTGAAGGCACTCACCAAAGCAGTCAGCCCAAGTTTCCCGCTGGAGGAGCTGTCAGAAGTGGCCCGGAGCCGCGTCTGGAGGGAGAGCGCAGGACAGCAACCCAAGGAGCACGATCATGACCAGTCCCCGAATCAATCCCGCCCTGAGCAAGATCCTCGACGAGGCCTACGCCCCCTGCCCGGGGTTCACGGGCGCATGCCAGGGAATCGCGACCTGGGCTCCGGAGCGAGGTCACGTACCCCGGGGCTTCCTCGGTGCGTTTGGCGATCTCGAGGAGGTCAAGCTCGTGCTGGTGGTGGCGGAACCTGGCAATCCGTACCCCGGCGATAGCCACGACACGAGCGGTGGCCCGACGGCCATGGTCGAGCGGATGAGCCGCATCGTGCTCGAGCTGTACCAGCGTGGCCACGATCTGTACCACCGCAACATGAGCTTCATCCTCGACGGGTGCTTCCCGGGCGAGAGTCTCGTCGAGCAGCTTCGAAAGGTCTGGATCACCGAGAGCTACCTGTGCTCGGCACCCGTGGAAGGTGGTGCTGTTCCGGCCCGAGCGTGCCGCGAATGCCGCAGACGTTTCCTTGAGAGGCAGATCGCGCTGCTTCCAGGAGCTGTGGTTGCGACCCTTGGAGGCAAGGCGGCCGCCAGGACCAAGGGCCTGAACACGGTGGCCGCCCGGGCCATCTCGCCGCCGGGCTGCAATCACAAGGGGTCCAGGGAATCGTGGCTGGAGGTCATCCGGCTGGTGAGGGAGAGCGCCGGGAAGTGACCAGGTGTGGTGCGCTGGTGGCGGTCAGGGGCAAGAGCGCGAGCGTGTACCACCTGGGCGGAAAGAAGCGAGCCCACCAGGTTAAGTCTCAACCACCTGGCGGATGATGCCGCGAGGCGCCGCCAGGGTGCTGGTTGGCCCCGCGGCGCCAGGCGTCATCCTACACATGGTGGCAACTGGTTTTTCGGGCGTGGAGTGTATGAAGAGTGAGGATAGAGCCGTGGCCGTAAGCTACTGCGACCGATGGCGTCATGGTGCTGTGAGACATTGAAGCAAGCTGAAAGGGAGCCCTCAGACCGAGGTCCCAGATGCGTCTGATTGTCAGGCACAGACGCCAGCACGGAAGGAGCACGCATGTCTCTTCTGAACTACCGCGCCGACTTTGACGATGACGACGTCAGGCTGAGGTTGCTGGGGTACCGGACAGCTCGCCGGAAGAAGTTCCAGCGCATCGAGACGATGCTGCGGACCAAGGGGCTGAGCCTCGACGCCTCATTTGGTGCCGAGCTCGGAGAGGTCACCTTCAAGCTCGCTGCCCTCGAGGAGCTGGTGCTGGCCCTGGTCGGTCCCGTGGAGCTGGCCGACGAGGAGCAGCCAGCAGGAGAAGCGCCCGGGGAAGAGGACGTGCCCTAGCAGAAGCGGCAGCCAGCTTTGAACACGGGAAGCTTTGAAGGGAGCAATGCATGAAGTTGTCCAGGAACGCCCTGGGTCTGGTCGAAGGAAGTGAGCCGGACAGGCAGCCTGAAGCCGGTCAGGTCGAAAGCCATGGAGAGGCGCAGCAGCCGGTGGTGATGAGGGTGCAGCCGCCTGACGGGTTCTTTCCGGAGTGCATGGAAGCTGGATGGTCGTACGAGCAGTGCGTGGATCAGTGGTTGAGTCTCTGCTCGATGCTGCAGGCGGGAAAGCTCTTCACTGGTATGCCCGGGCGAAGGCCCCGACGCTTTCGAAGGGGTGGAGCGGTCGAGGAAAGCTAGGTGCCGGAGTTTGGTGTCCCTCCGCTGACAGAAAGATTGGTGTCAACCCTGTGGGAGCGGGGGTTGCTCGTTGAGCGAACAATACAGAGGGCGATGCCTGGCAATAATCTTCATGGCAGAGACCTTCTGGGGACGAATGGGGGCTGAGAGAGGGTCTCTTTTTACTATACAGAGAGGCGGCGATTATAATTCGTTAAAGCCTTTAGAATGTAAGTATATGCAAATTTGTTGCATGACTTTAACTATTCATTATACTATTCAGCATGGCCTCCATCCGTGACCTGCTCTCGTTTCTCGCCGGGCGTGAGCCCGTGGCGTCGCTGGAGATCCAGCATGCCCTGGGGGTGAGCCAGGCCACCGCATCCCGCCTGATCACGCAAGCTGGCGAGCAGGTGCTGCGACTCGGGAGAGGAAGGACAACGCGCTACGCGGCCGTGCTCGACCTGCACGGTGCCGGGATGGCCGTGCCCCTGTTCTCCGTCGACAGGAGAGGTGTGGCGACCGAACTGGGAGAGCTGCGCAGGCTGGGAGGTGGGCAGTACCTGCTCGAAGGTCAGGACCTGCCCTCGTGGCTGCTGGGACATGAGGGTACTGGCCTGTACCCCTCCCTGCCCTACTTTCTCGACGAGCTGAGGCCCAGCGGCTTCGTGGGGCGCTTGAAAGCCAGGGCCCTGTCGGCCGAGTGGGACTTCCCGCAGGACCCCAGGACCTGGGCCGAGCAGCACGTCGTGCAGTATCTGGTGAGGAGAGGACACGACGAGCCGGGAAACCTGATCCTGGGTCGGGCGGCCGTCGACGTTGCTCAGCGATCCGATGGCACAGCCGTTACCGACCGAGAGCTGGAGTACCCGCTCCTCGCAGGCAAGGTGCTCGGGGATCAGCTCGTGGGATCCTCTGCGGCCGGAGAGCAGCCCAAGTTCCTGGTGTGGCTGAAGGACACCGGACATGTGATCGTGAAGTTTTCCCCGGCCGGCAGTGGCGACGAGGCCAGACGGTGGCGCGATCTGTTGCGCGCCGAGGCGCTGGCACAGCACGCGCTTCAGGTACAAGGCATCCCGGCAGCCACGGCGACCATCCACGAGCATGAAGGCCGTGTCTTTCTCGAAAGCCCCCGCTTCGATCGCCAGGGCAAGCGCGGGCGCCTGCCAAGCCTATCCCTTGCCAGCGTCGATGCGGAGTTCGCCGGGGTCGGTCTGGGCTGGTCGCGCACCGCCGCCGCCATTCACCAGCGCGGCCTTCTCGACGAGGCCTCGCTCGACCAGATCTCGTGGGCCGAGCTGTTCGGTACGTGGACAGGCAACTCCGACATGCACCTGGGCAACGTGAGCTTGAGACCCGCTGCGGAGGGGTTCACGCTGGCGCCCCTGTACGACATGCTGCCGATGAGCCTTGCGCCGAATCGCGGCGAATTGCCCTCCCCGAGCTTCACGCCGCCGCTGCGACCGGCACGGCGCTCGGAGCAGTGGGATGCGACCGGAAAGGCTGCTGAAGGCTACTGGCGGGAGCTCGCCGACGACGCCTCGCTCGACCAGAGCTTGCGACGACAGGCTGAAATGCGGGCAGAAAGAATCTCGCAGCTACTGGGCTAGCCCGGATTCATCACGAGCTCACACCGAAACCTTGCGGCGGCTCAGAGGGGGACGGGGGTTGAGGTCGGGCTGCGGCCGTCCCAGGAGACGAAGCCCCTGTTGTTCTCGTCGCGGTTTGAAAGGGTTGGCAGACCGATACGGGTCAGCCTGTAGCCGGTCTTGGGGGTGGTCTCGATGCCGTGGCTGTAGCGGTGGTTGTGGCCGTGGATGAAGGTGTCGACCTTGAAGGGCACCAGGAGCCTCTCCTCGAGCCTGCGGCGGCGATCCAGGCTCGAGTGCCTGGGGTCTTCCCACAGGCTCCTGTGGGTCACCAGGTGCAGCCTGCGTGAGCCACGGTCGAGCCCCTCAAGCACGCCACACACCCAGTCGAGCTGCTCGCTGGTGATGCGCTTGCCACCCTTGAAGCCAGCGTAGGCGGCCTTGCCTCGGTGCGTGCTGCGAAGGGCCATAAACAGTTCGCTGCCAGTGTCGATGACGAGGTCGAAGTCATTGTGGGCGATGACCTCGGGCTGGTGGCGCACCTTTTCGAGGATGGCCTCGAAGCGCTTGCGGCCGCTCTTGCCGACGAGAGGAAGGTGCTCGCCGGTCACGCCGAAGTCGTGGTTGCCAGGGGTCAGCACGATCAGGGCGCCACGGTCGAGGAGAGCATCCACGAAGTCGGACGCGACCTCGTACTCCTCCTCAGTGGGGTGCTGGACCAGGTCGCCGGCGATGACCACGACGCGGTCCTTCGGATCGCTGCGGTGGTCGTAGGCGTCGAGGATTGCTTGCCAGAGCCTCTGTTCGGAGCGGGCGACGTGGATGTCGGAGACGAGGAGCATGGGAAACCTCCAGGACATCAGGAACACCGGACAGGGGCACCGGCAACAGCGGCTTCCAGGTCACGGCTTCTCGAAGTAGGCAATGACCCGCTTGCCGAGGAGCTTGACCTCGATGTGGTTCCAGGTGCCGCCGATGAGGCCGCCGACGACGGGGACGGTTTTTGTGATCACCGCCTTCTGGGTGACCTTTAGGCCGAAGTACTTGAGCATGTAGCTCTTGAAGGCCTTGAGGGTCGCCTTGGACAGGTACTTCCTCACCACGGCTCTCGACAGGTTCATGCCTCCGCGCATGCCCAGCTCGCGCAGGGCCTGGCTCGCAGCGTCGATGCCGAAGATGGGGATCAGCAGCTCCCAGCAGGCGTCCTCGTCGTCGAGGAAGTGGGGGTCGTAAATCAGAGCGACCCGCGCCGCGGCCTTGACCTCCGTGCGGAGCACGAAGCCAGCGTCAGCGATGGCGGCCGGGATGGCTGCGAAGGGGTTGGACGGCAGGCCGGTGAGCACGCCAGCGCCTGTGGCCGTCCAGGCCGCGCGCTTGAGGATCTTCTTCGAGAGCGCCTTGTTGTCGAGGCCAGGGTAGGCCTCACGAAGCGCGGCGACGTCGGCCTTGATCTCCAGCGCGTCGACGGTCACGGCAAAGTGCAGGGCGCGGGCGACAAGGGACTGGGTCTCGGTGGTCATGGGGTTCCTCCGCTGGTTCCTGTGGAAGGGACGGAGGGTGGGGGGAGGATCTGACAGCGTGGCGAGCGTGCTGTCAGAGATATTTGGCGGCTGGCGTCCTGGGGATAGCCACCCACCCGAGGAGGACGCCATGACGAGCAGCAAGCGCGAGCAAGCCAAGGGCCTGGTCTACAAGTACACCGTGGCGGCGGCCGCTACCGGAGCGGTTCCAGTGCCCGCGGCGAGCGGGGCCATCGTCCTCGAGGATGCGGCCATGGTCGCCCACGTGTCCTCGATCTAGCTCGGACATCACGCTGTGGAGCGTTATCGAGAACCTGGGAACGATGGCGACCCTCAACATGGCCGGGCGCGCCCTGTTCATCGAGATCGCGCGAACCCTGGGCTGGGGGGTGGGTGGTCCGCTGCCAGCCATCCTGCTCAGCGGCGCGGGTGCTGCCACGGCCGGCGTGCAGACCTTGATCCTTGGCATGCTGGCCATCGAGATCTGCGAGAACGGCGGCGAGCCCCTGCCAGCTCACATGGTCGCGCAGCTGGTCGGTCACTGCAGGTCGGCGTACGAGGGGCTATTCTCCGGTAGGGAGTCGGCTACATCACCTGCAAACGCTCACTAGGTGCTGCGCCACGAGCTAGCTTGGCTGTCCCTCGGCAGTCGAGCCCATGAAGGCCTTCAGCTCAGCTAGCATGTCCCCAGCACTAGTATAGCGATCCGCGGGCCTAGAAGCCGTGGACCGCTCGTAGATCTTTCGCAGAGGCTCGGGGACGCGAGGGAGCTCTCTCTCGATGGGCTCAGGATCATTTGTGCGGGGGTGGCGCCCTGCAAGGAGGGCGAAGAGGAGGCGGCCCGCGGAGTAAATGTCAGAGGCCGCACACGGCTCGCCACTGGCCTGCTCAGGCGCCATGTAGGCATTCGTGCCAACGACCACCCCTGTCCTGGTCAAGCTTGAACCTGCCCCAATGTCCCTCGCGATGCCGAAGTCGATCAGCTTCACGGTACCGCCGTGGAGGATGATGTTCGCTGGCTTGAGGTCCCGATGGAGGACACCCTCGCCGTGGAGGTACTGCAGGCCCTCGAGGACCTGGATGAGGAGCTTCGCTGCCTGTTGAGGGTCCATCTTGTGCTCTGCGAAGCTGAGCTCAAGGGATTCACCCGCGATAAGCTCCATCTCAATGAAGGGCACTCCGGCACTGTCCATGGCCGCAGTATAGATCTTCACGATGGCTGGGTGGCTGAGCTTGATGAGGATCCTCGCCTCTCGCCGGAAGCGCTCCACAATATCGGGGTTATTCCTCAGCTCTTGCTTGAGCTTCTTCAGCGCCCTGCGCTCAGAGAGCATGGTGTTCTCGACTTCCCAGACCTCGCCCATGGCACCCTCACCAAGGCGGCCGATGTAGCGATAGCCGCTATCATCTCCAGGGACCTTGAAGCGACTGTCCAGCTTGCTGAGCTCTTCTTCTCCCAAGCTGAGGTCCTGGCGTGAATGCCACTCCCGACCCGACTTCAGGTAGCTATCGAGAGTGACCTTGGAGTCGACATGGGCGGGTGCAAAGAGCTGACCCTCGATGCGCTCCTTGCGGAGAGGGTGGGCATAGTGAGAAATCCAGGTCTCTCCTTGTGGTACGATCTTTTCTAGCCAGTAGAAGATGGCCACTTCCCTGCTCTCTATCCGCATCAGCGGAGTCAGGTCGAGCATTCTCTTGGTGGCCATATCCAGGAGGAGGACATCGCGCTCTGGCCAAGCCTCGCGCCCGTGTAGCGTGACACTCTTCGAGCGCTCCTCCTGGCCGCGACATGCAGTCCAGAGGTTGATGCTCCTACCTTGTCCGCCGTATTTACTCCCGATATTGGAGCCCAAGTGGTAGCCACGCAGGAAGGCCGTCTGCTCCATGAGCCAGGTGAGGGGGCCGTCAAGTTCCAGGAGCCGCGTCCGAGCTTCATCTTCGCCCAAAGCCCAGTCGACATGTGCAAAGACGTTTCGATCCGATCTAATGGCCTCTGTCATCCTGAGCCAGTCGTCTTCGAGGCAGGTCGATATTTCTTTGAGGAAGGGTCCCCCATTCTCGACGAGGAAGCCCGTCGTTGACTGCACCAAGTTCAGCAGCTTCCCTGTCCCAGGATTCTCAAGCATCCTGAGCCAGGTCCGAGCTTGCTTGTCTGTTGCGCCCAGTCCCAGTGAATCAGATAGGTTGACCAGCGCGAGGAAGCGAAAGAGCCCCTCCAGGAACTTGAGCGCATACGGGAACTTGTGCGCTAGCGTCTCGGAGTGTTTGTAGTGTCTGTACAGAACCGAGATGGGGAAAGGGAGCTGGAACATGAAAATATGATCGAGGCCCTCCTGCTCACTTGGGCTCACGACTTTCCTATCTCTGGGATACAGATGCCTTGACAGACCCTCGCCCAAGACACTCTCACCAGCCTCGGGCACCGTAGCGCTGAACCCGGCGAGCGCTCTCCTGGCCGCGTAGTTATCGACCGGTGAGGAGTGCGACCTCACGTCGAACCCGAGATCTTGAAGCCTCTCAACCATCTCCCTGTTTGAGGTGCCCAACTCCTTGGCGAGTTGATAGACACGCACTCTGTGGTGAGTCCGGGCGCTCTCGTGGAAGCCAAGGGATTGAGGACCTGTTAGGGAGTCAGGCTCTACTGAGTCACCAGGTGTGCGGCTGTCCCCTGACGGCTGGTCGGCAGGAGTGATACCACCGTCCCGGCGCTTCCGAAGAACCCAGGTCGTCTTCTTGGGGGCGACGCTAGCAGGAGTTGAGGCCTGAGAGCTCGCTTCGGCGAGCGCTGTCCTTGCGTCCGCCTCGTCAACCGACGATGAGAGTGACCTGACATCAAAGCCGAGCGCTTGGAGCTTCAGCACGATCTCTTGGTTGGACAGCCCGAGCTCTTTGGCGAGCTGATAGACGCGAATTTTCTCTCCCACAGGCCTCTCCTGCTCCTGAGAGATGCAAGGCGCTACAGTCGTGCAAGCTGGAGGAGGATACCGTGCTCTCGGACAGCGTGCAGCGGCAAAGAAGAGGGAGTTTTTTTGAGCCTGCAGCTTCAAGCCTCCGGTTTGGTGAGGCGAGCCCGGTTTCAAGCGCCCTTGCGGCGGCCTAGGTGCCCACGAAGTCGAGGAGTTGACCGCATGTATGGGCCAGGTCTAGATACTCCGCACCGTCACCATGCAAATACGCCGGCCGTGCCAGCGGAGGAGGTAGGCAATGAAGGCAGCCACGAGCTCGCCAGGGTGGCAACCTGCCTTGCTGACCACCCTCCCCACCATGGTCTTGGAGGTGGCGTCCCAGTCCAGGTTCAGGCAGCCGTAGGAGTCCTTTCGGTTGATCTTCGCCCAGCCGTTGGGCCTGCCCTTCTTGTGCCTCTTCACGACGTGGAGCCCGTCGAGGCTGCGCTCCTGAAGGTCGCTCACGATGAGCTCGCGCAGTGAGGGCTGGTTCGGCTTGGCCATGGCGTAGATGACAGTCTGCATTCCGCCTCCCGGAGCGGGCCCACAGCCGCGCTTTTTGTCGCCTGCACTTTCACCTCCAAGACGACGGCGGGCGCGAGGCCTGATACCGAATCTCACTGATTGAACCCACTACGCCGCCTCGCGCTCTGCCTCTGCCGCGTGCGCCCACCAGTCGAAGAGCGTGTGTCCGAAGATGACCTCGGGCTGCGCCCGCAGCTCGCGGCACCTGTGAACGAGGTTCTCCTCCAGCTCATCCATGTTGGTGACGT
>JBDRCO010000118.1:0-204313 GCA_043821645.1 Pseudomonadota bacterium
GGGGAGCGCCAGCATCCCGCTGCGCGCTTCTGCCATCGCTGCGGCAAGCCTGCGCCAGGAGAGACGAGCGAGCCGATCGAGATCGAACGCGTCATGGCCACGGCCCGCGACGAGGGCAGCTCTGTGCAGGTCGATCGCACCATGTCCGGCGCGGCCATCGTGATCGAGAACGGCATGCGCTTCGTCGAGTTCGAGGATGTCAGCGGCGAGACCTCGCTGGAGCTCAGCGTCGACCGCGTGGGCCCCGGTGCCCATCACATCGAAGCCCAGTTCCACGGCCGCGCAACGGAGCTGGCCACGGCGCGTGCTGCCCTCGAGCGGGCGCTGCAAGGAGCCACCCAGAGCGTTCAGCTGGTCGGTGACGTGGGCATGGGCAAGACCCGCACCCTGCGCGAGATCGCGGCCATGGCCGAGAACCTGGGTTTCGTGGTGGCCCGGGCCACCGGAGGGCGTTTTGGCGTGCCGGTCAGCCTGGATCTGTTCAGGCAATGGGTGGTGAGCCTGTGCGATCGCCTGGGTGAGCTTCGGGGCCGGGGCGAGCGCGCCAGTTCCTGCAAGGTCGGCGAGGCCCTGGCGTGGGTCCACGCGCTCAAGCTGCCGCCGGTGCTGTGCCAGCGCCTCGAGCAACTGTTCGATGGCACCGCGACCCAGGTCACGACCAATGCCCTCGACGCACGGCAGCGCCAGCTCGGTGCCCTGTTCTCGTTTTTGGAGCTGCTCACCCGCGGCGCACCGCTGTGTCTGCTGGCCGACGATCTGGCCCTGGCCGATCCGCTGAGCCTCGCGCTGGCCGAGGCACTCGCGCAGCGCCTCCCCGACGCCAGGCTCATCCTGGTGTCGGCCGTGACCGGCGCCCAGACCGAACGCCTGAGCACCACCGGCAGCCGACTGCCCCTGCCGCCGCTCGCTGTCGACGACATGGTGCCGCTGGCCGAGAGCTTCTTGCACCATGGCGCGCTGCCGGCCGCGCTGGTGCCTGTGCTGCGCGATGGCGCGCGCGGCACACCCTTGCTCATCGTGCACCAGATGCAGGTGCTGCTCGATGCCCAGGCGCTGACCTTCGAGGACCCGCACTGGATTCTCGGCGCGGTGGATCCGGGCTTCATCATCACCCAGGCCCGCGACGTCACACGCGAGCGCAGCGAGATCCTGTTGCCCGGTGTGATCCACGTGTTACGCGTCGCCGCCGTGACGGGCCAGGCCTTCAGCCGGGCCCTGCTCGAGGCCGCATGTGTAGGCCAGGGTGTGGACGTGTACCACGCCGTGGACGAGGCCATGGGACGCGGACTTCTGGTCTCCCTGGGCCAGTCGCGACAGTGGCAGTGCTTTTCCCACAACAGCAGCCGCGGCCACCTGCTCGAAGGCGTCTCCGAGGCTGCGCTGCGGCGCGTGCACCTGACTCTGGCCACCGCCTACGACCGCTCCGACGAGCTCCCCAGGCCCCTGGCGCAGGAGCTGGTGGCGCGGCATCTGCTGCTGTCCGACGCCGGTGACAAGGCGCTGCCCCACCTCGCCGCGGCCGCGCAGAGTCTGTTCGAGCGCGGTCTGCCCGAGCAGGCCGCCGAGATGGTGATCCAGCTGCTGCGCGCGGCCATGCAGACCCCGCGCGGCCCCCTGTCCGAGTCCCAGTCGGTCTTCCTGTTGCAGCAGTGCTCGGTGGCCACGCGCGCGCTGCGCCAGATCGATCCCCAGCGCGCCAGCGGCATCCTCGCCAGCCTGCTCGATCGCCTGCCGCGCGAACATGCTCCGGTGGAGCGCGCCCGCGCGTTGCGCTACCGCGCCCTGGCGCAGATGGCGCTCGACCGCGTCAAGGACGCCCAGACCACCCTTGACGTGGCCCTGCGTCTGCTCCCCGACGACAGCGACGCGGTGGTGCGCGCCATGGTGGGTTGCGAGATCGCGACGCTGCAGGCTCGCCGGGGGGCAGCCCAGGAGGCCGCTGCGGGTCTTGCGGCCGCGCTCGCGACCCTGGGCAATCATGCGCTGCCCAGCGTGGAGAGCAGCGCCGAGCGGCTGGGCTGCCTGACCCGGGCCTACCTGACCCTGAGCGAGGTGTACGCGACGCTGCAGCGCCACGACTACGCCCTGCAGGCCGCGTCACGCGCTCGCGACCTCGCGCGCGGCACGCGGCAGGCGCACCTGGAGTTGCGCGCCCTTTTGCACCTGGCGCAGTGCGAGCAGCAGGCAGGCAACAGCAGCTCCGCGCACAGCCTGCTCGAGCAGGCCCAGGCTCTGGCGGAGCTCCAGGACGATCCGTCCCTCTCGGCCCGCGCCACGCTGGCCCAGGCACAGATTCTCCTCGAGCAGGCCGACGCGCGTCTGGGTAGCTTGGTGGGGCGAAGTCAGCTCACCCGCGCCTCGCTCCTGCGAACCTACGCGGCCCTGCAGGCGGCAGGTGTGGAGGCCCACAGCGCGCCGGCACGACAGGGCTCGATTCCGCCCAGCCCGGCCCAAGCGCTCGGCAACATGGCCTTCGACGCAGCCCGGCTGGCCGAGGCCGTGGACCTGGACGAGGCGGCCAAGAAGCGCGTGCTCTACTACTCGGAAAACCTGGAATACTGGAACCACTTCGAGCTGTTCGGCGTGGGCAATGCAGCCACCACGGCCGAGATCCGCACCGCCTACTTCCTGGCCAGCAAGCTGTTTCACCCCGACAACTTCTTTCGCAAGAACCTGGGCAGCTACGGACCGCGGATCGAGAGTGTGTTCAAGGCGATGAAGCAGGCTTATGCGGTGCTCTCCGACGACAGCGAGCGCGAGAGCTACGAGGCGGGCCTGGTGTGGAACCTGCGCGAGGACCTGCACCGCGAACTCATGGACCTCGGCGCCTCCAGGGATCGCGCCTGGCAGCTTCTCGCGACCTGCGTGCGCCAGGCCAGGCTCGCGGATGAAACCGAGGTGTTGCAGATTGCCCGGGGCCTGCTCGCGAGCCGGACCGTCGAGGCGTCCACTCTTGCAACAGATGCCGCGCCAACGACCAAGGCCTCCGCCACGGCGTGATCCATCGCCGCGCGCGTCCGCTTTGCCGCACACAGGGGTCCTGCACCCTTGCCGAGGCCAGACTCTGCCTTAAGCCCGGATCGACACCCACCACGGCAGAAAGAACCCCAGCAATGTCGCGGCAGATGCAATTTTTTGCGGCGCGCGATAACCCACCTTGGAGCCTGCGGCAAAGAAGTGCGCAAGACCGGGGCTGCCACGCCAGCGACTCCCGCAGCGGGCGGCCCCACCTGGAGATGAGCATGCGCACGCAGATGAACTCTCGACTGGTGACCCTGCTGCTCCTGACGGCGATCGCGGCGGCCTGCGATCCTTTTGCCGCCAAGCACGCCTGCTTCGACGACGGCGACTGCCTGCAGGGTCGCGTGTGCGACGACGAGGGCTGGTGCGTGGAGCCCGGCACCTCGCTGCGCGACGTGGGACACCACGACGCCGGCAGTGTGGACAGCCCGGCAGCGGATCAGGACCCGGGCGCGGACCACGCGACCAGCGCGGATGCGAATGCGGGCGATGCCGGGACAGCCAGCGACGCAGCAGCAGACGACGCGGGCCAGGGTAGCGATGCCAGCGTCGCCGACGCGACCACGGGCCACGACGCGGGCAGCGGTACGGATGGCGCCACTGTCGGCGACAGCGCGGTGGCGGACAGTGCGTCTGGCTCCGACGCCACCTCGGACGACGCAGCCACCTCCAGCGACGC
This sequence comes from Pseudomonadota bacterium, assembly GCA_043821645.1. GTDB lineage: Bacteria > Myxococcota > JACRCW01 > JAFGSX01 > JAFGSX01 > JBDRCO01. Next base: position 3,701 of record JBDRCO010000118.1, read on the forward strand.
AGCCACCGCTGGCGACGCAGCCACTGCCGACGACGCCAGCGCCCCGGCCGATGCCGGCGTGGCGGACTCGGGACCGCCTCGCCCGCTGGACAACGGCAGCTCTGTCCACCTCGACGGCAGCAAGCTGCAGCGCCTGCACGTCCCCGGGCACAGCGACTTCTCGACCCCCACGGCCAAGACCGTGGAGATGTGGGTCAAGCCCGACAGCACGGCCAGCGGCATGTCCCTGATGACCCAGGGCGTGAGCAGCACAGGCCCGGCCTTCAGCGTGCGCACCACCGCTGGCGGCGCCCTGGCGTCGACGGTGTGGGTGTACGGCGCGACCTGCGCAGCGGGCAGCGTGCGCGTGGGCGAGTGGTCGCACGTGGCGGTGGTCTTTACCGAGAACGGCTACAGCCGGCTGTATGTCAACGGCCAGTACTGCGACTACGGCGGCACCGACGACTTCCCGCGCACCCTCAACGATCTGGTGATGGGCCTGCACATCTACGAGGGCAACGAGGTGTCCCCGTTTAGCGGCAACCTGGACGAGGTCCGGTTCTGGAACACCGCGCGCACCCAGGCCGAGCTGCAAGCCAACATGTGGAAACCCCTGCTCGGCGACGAGGCGGGCCTGGTCGGCTACTGGGATTTCGAGGGCAGCGGGATAGGACAGACCGTGGTCGACCGCACCGGCCATGGCCACGATGCGCGCATGGGCCGCGACCTGACGGTCGACGACAGCGACCCCGGCCTGAGCAGCGACACGCCCTTTGTCGGCAACGGCCTGGTGGTGCCCTGGCCCGCGGCCAACACCACGTTCACAGCGCGCAGCAACGCCGGCTCGCTGTTCTTTGCCAACACCGACGCCGAGCGCGTGCACATCCCCGGCAACGACGACTTCAAGAGCGTCACCGCGCTCACCGTGGAGATGTGGGTCAAGCCCACCACCGCCTCGGCCGGTGGCTCCCTGGCCGTGCTGGGCCACAGCCAGACCGGGCCCGCGTTCTCTGTTCACCGCACCGGGGGCGGTGGCGCCGGCGCCACGGTGTGGGTGCAGGGTGTGGGCACCTCGGGTGTGGTGCTGCCTGGCGACGCCTGGAACCACCTGGCGGTGGTGTTCACCCAGAACAACCGCGCCAGCATCTACGTCAACGGCCAGTACCAGAGCTACGGGCTCATCGACACCTTCCCGCGCTCGCTCAACGACCTGGTGCTGGGTGTGAGCATGTCCGGCGGCACCAACGCCTCGCCCTTCACCGGCTACCTCGACGAGGTGCGGGTGTGGAACGTGGCGCGCAGTCAGGCCGAGATCCAGGGCAGCATGAGCAGCACGCTGCTGGGCAACGAGGCCGGGCTCATCGCCTACTACGACTTCGAGAGCTATGCTGACGTGGTCAGCGGCGACCAGGACCTGGTGCTGGACCGCTCGACCCGCGGCCACCATGGCCGGCGCGGCCGCGCCTTCGGCACGGACAGCGCGAATCCGACCCCGAGCAGCGAGGTTCCTTTCTGATGAGCAGCCGCTCGCCCCAGGATCTGGATCGCCTGCTGGCCGGTGGTAAGCCCGCCGGACCCGAGCTGGATTCGCTGTGGCAGCGGGTGCAAGGACGGCTGGCGGAGCAGGAGCCGGCGGCCGCGCACTCGGCTGGCTGGGTGCAGCGCTGGCGCTGGCTGCTCGCCCTGGGTACACCTGCCATGGCCGCGTCAGCACTGGCTTTTTTCCTGTGGACCGGATCGAATCCGACACCCAATCTACAGGCCAGGGGGCCCGGCGATGGCGCCCCGGCCATCGAGTCCAGCTGCGGATCCAGCGACCACCTCTGCAGCGTGGGCGAGCCCGTGTTCCTGCGCCTGGTGGCGGGCGAGAGCGCCGGTACCGCGGTGCTGGTGCTCGAAGGCGGACGGTCGCCAAGCGTGCTGGGTGCTGTCGTGTTGCAGCCTGGTCAGGATCCTGTGCTCCCGATCCAGCTCTTGCCCGAGCCCGGCGACGCGGAGGGTGGCCTGGCCCTCCGGCTCTGGTTTGCCCCGGGCCTGGTCGCGCCGCTGACAGGGGGTGACGACGACACGCTGGCGCGGGTGCGCAGCGCGGATAAGGCCAGCAGCGTCACGCGCCTGCTGCAGGTGAGCGCACCATGATCCCGCTGCTCGCCCTGCACGCGGCCATCACCGTCAGCTCGCCCCTGGTGCTGGCCATAGGCGTCAACCAGGGTGGCGACGTCAGCACCCAGGCCCTGCGCTATGCCGACGACGACGCGGCCGAGGCGGTGCTGCTGTTCGATGCCGCTGGCGAGCGCAGCTGGCTGCTCAGCGCCCTCGACGCCGAGAGCCAGGCACGCTACCCGCAGCTTGCAGCCCGCGCGCACCCGCCCACCCTTGAAGAACTTCGCCGCGCGGTGCGCGAGATCGCCCGTCGCGTCGAGCAGGAGCGTGCCAGCGGCGAACAGCCGCAGGTGCTGATCTGGATGAGCGGCCACGCCCTGCGCGACGACGAGGGGCAGACGGTGTTCCCGCTGCAGCAGGGCCGGCTCAGCGCCGAGGGCTTGATCCGCGAGCTCATCGCCCCCCTGCAGGCAGCGCACCGGGTCCACCTGCTGCTGGATTCCTGCTTTGCGGCCTCGCTGGTGCGCGCCCGCGCCGCGGTCGAGCGGATCAGCGCGGCCACTGCGGAGCAGGGCTTTTTCGCGCGTGGCATCGCGGCCTATCCAAACGTGGGCGCGCTGGTCGGGGCCGGCGCAGGCGAGCGCGGCTACGAGTGGCAGGAGGTGCGCTCGGGTGTGTTCTCGGCCATGGCGCGGGCTGGCTTGCGCGGTGCCGCCGACGTCGACGGCGACCAGCGGGTCGACTACCAGGAACTGGCGGCCTTTCTCGCGGCGGCCGCAGAGCGAGTGAGCGTGCCCGAGGCGCGACCCTCGGTGCAGGTGTGGCCGCCGAGCATGGAGAGCACGGCCGCCCTGTCGCGCCGTGAGTGGCTGGGGTCTGTCGCGATCCTGGACGCGGACCTGTCGAGCCTGGGCACGGTGCACGTGCTCGACGAGCGCGGCAACTGGCTGCTGGCGGGCTCCTTCGAGGCTGGCTTCCGGCCGCTGCTGTGGCTGCCCGGCGACAGACAGTTGTACCTGCGCGCCCGCGGCAGCGAGCAGGCGCTGATCGAACGCGACGGCACATTGCAGCTCGGTCCTGCCGTCGACACCCAGGCCCAACCGCGCTCGCTCATTGGCCAGTCGCTGCGCCAGGGGCTGTTTCAGACGCCCTACGGGCCTGCGTTTTACAGCGGTTTCGTGGCAGGGGCCGCGCAACCGTCCTCATTGGCAGGCCCGGGCCACGACGCGACGCCCTGGGCCTCGCTGGGTGTCCTCGGCGGTGCGGGGTGCTTGCTCGTCGGCACGGTGGTGCTGGGCGCACTGGCGGCGGACGCGGGGATTCGTTACTCCAGCACAGACCTCGAGCGCCCGGCGCGCGAGGCCTACGACCAGACCCTGCTGTTTGGCGGGCTGGGCGCAGCCACCTTGCTGGGCACCGCGGGGCTGGCGACGGCGGCATACCTGTTGTGGCCTGACGACCCCTGAGACCCGATCACCTGCCCTCGCGCTGGTCGAGAAAGCGCCGGAGCCCGTCGCGAATCTTGTGCTCCAGGGAGCGCACCTGCTGCCGGCCCAGACCCGCGGCCTCGGCGGCGTCGCGCTGTGACAGGCCCTGCTCGAAGCGCAGGCGCACCACCTGCTGCTCGCTTTGATCCAGGCTGGCCACATACTCGCGCACCAGGAACCGCTGTTCGGCATCCGCCAGCAGCTCGTCGGGCAAGGGTTCGCTGGGCTGCCACTGCTCGAGCACGGCGTCGTCGACGCCGCTGTGAATGTGCTGCAGGCGCCGGCCCTGGCGCCGGGCGCGGTCCAGCATGATGTTGCGCGTCACCCCGCACACCAGCGCCGCGTAGGGCCTGAGGCCGTCGTAGCGCTGGCGCAGCTCGGGAGCGAGCAGCTGCACGAAGACGTCCTGCACCAGGTCCTGCTGTGCGCCGGGATCGGACACTCCGGCCACACCCTGGGGGCCGGCCACCCCGCGCCGAACCAGCGCCCACACCAGAGGCGCGTAGCAGCGAAACACCCGCTCCAGCGCCGCGGCCTCGCCGCGCCTGAAGGCGTCGAGCCAGGCGCGATCCTGGCACAGGTCGGTGTGCTGGGTGGGCATGCGGGGAGCATGTTACTTCGCCCGACGCGTCCCCGCCCACAACCTTGGCGCGACGCGCTGGAAGCGCTGTGCCTGCCCCCCCCCCACAGAGGCGGTCTGTGCCCGGGCATGCTATGTAGCGGCCACATCGCGAGGTTCCTGGCATGAAACAGCGCATCCTGTGGTCCCTGGTGCTGACCCTGATCCTGTTAAGCGGCACTGCCTGCCCGACACCGCCCCCCGCGCCCCCGAGCGGACCCTTTCACGACCCGTGGACCGTGATGCCCTCGAGCGAGCTGGCGCCCCTGCGCGGCAGCAAGATCATGCGCGGCATCATCCACGCGCACTCGCCGTACTCGCACGACGCCTGTGACGGAAAACCCGAGATCAACGGCCTGCGCAATGAGCAATGCCTGGACGACCTGCGCTCGGGCTTGTGTGCCACCGCCCAGGACTTCGCGTTCTTGACCGACCACGCGGACCTGTTTGCCGATCACGAATACCCGGATGTCCTGCTGTGGCGCGAGGGCGACACCCTGATCGAGCGCGGCGGTCTGCCCGTCGCCAACCGCGCGCGCTGCGACGACGAGAGCAGCTTCATCGTGGCCGCGGGCACCGAGACCGGCATGATGCCCATAGGTCTCGAGCACCACGTCGGCGCCTCGCCCGCCGCCCGCCACCAGGCCTACAGCGAGGTCAGTGCCCAGGCTGTGCAGAACCTGCGCGACGCCGGTGCGCTGGTGTTCCTGCAGCACACCGAGGGCTGGACCCTGCAGCAGATACAGGACCTCGGCGTCGACGGCCTCGAGATGTACAACCTGCACCAGAACATGATGGACCGCATGGGCGACGTGGTGCAGATGGTGCTGACCTACGTGGTGGACCCCGAGGCGGTGCCCATCCCCGAGCTGGCCCTGCTCGCGGTGTTCGAGGAGAGCGCTGCCGACCTGCGACTGTGGGCCCAGACCAGCGCCACGCGCCAGGTCCCCACCATCCTGGCCACCGACGTGCATCGCAACGTGTTCAACGACGAGACCTACGACGGCGATCGCCTGGATTCCTATCGCCGCATGAGCCACTGGTTCTCGAACTATGTGCTGGTGCCGGACGACGTCGAGGTGGACGACCTCGTGCTCAAGCAGGCGATAGGCCAGGGGCGGCTGTACGGCGCCCTGGACATCCTGGGCTATCCCGTGGGCTTTGACTTTCATGCGACCGCGGGCTCCACCGTCGTCGAGATGGGGGGCGAGATCGCCACCGCCAACAACGTCACCCTGCACCTGCGCGCTCCCTCGGTATACAGGCTGGATCCCACCGGTCCGCAGCCGCTGCGCCGGACCTTGCTGCTCAGGGCCGAGGGCGACGGCTGGGTCGAGGTGGCCAGTGGCGACGGAGATCTCGACGCTGTGGTGGGCCCTGGCGTGTACCGCGCCGAGGTGCGCCTGACCGCTCACCATCTGACCGAATGGCTGGGCGCCCTGGCCGAGGACTTCGTCGGCGAGCGCATCTGGGTCTACAGCAACACCCTTCGCGTGACTCCCTGAGCTTCTTGGCGAGGTGTTCATCCCTTGCCATCCCCGCTTGGTGGTCGCTGGTGCAGAGCGCCAGAGACTGTGCTCCTGAACTCGGACAGCTTTCAGGATCCGCGGGACCCGCATCCAGCGTGACGGATTCATCCCCGAGAGGGGTTCGACGGCCGCGTGACGTCGAGCAGCAGCACAAGGAGATCCAGGCCGCGCTCAGGCTCGAGCACGGAGAGGATTGACAGGGATCCGGGGGAAACAGGCCTAGCGAAGCGGTCGCGCGGACTCGAACCTCATCAATTGGAAGGAACGACCTCGAGCAGGCCTGGCGTGCAGACGTACGCCTCGTCGAAGGCCGCCTGGTCAAAGTCAGGGTTGAGCCGCGGGTCGCTCAAGGTCACGTTCTCGGCCTCGACGGCCAGCGAGCCGCTCAGAGCATTGGACTGCCCGTTGTACGCGCCGTTGAAGGCCGCCAGGGCCAGGTTGGCCAGGTCGATGTTGAAGGTCTTGCCGTCGCTGACCAGCGTGGCCGTGCCCGAGGCCATGGTGATGTTCTCGAAACCCGCCAGCGGCGTGCTGATGCTGTACACCGGCGTGCCGTTGCCCAGGGGATCGCCCACCTGCTGACCGGTGACCGGCTTCATGATGCCCTGCACGGCGCCAGTGAGGGTGATCTCGCTGGCGTGACTGGTGGCGCCCGAGGCCTGGTCGTAGACCTTGAAGGCATCGAAGGCGAGGGAGGTGTGGGTGAAGGTGGCGGGGGTGCGGGTCAGCGGCGCGATGGGCGGGTTTCCGCCGGTGAGGAAACCAGCCAGGTTCTTGGCGGTGTTGGCCGTGAACGCGCCCATGACATGGGTGGACGTGCCACTGCAGTCCTGAGCCACCGCAGTGTCGGCGGCGATGGTGACGGTGCAGGGCGCGGCGGCCGTGCTCCAGGCGATGCTGCCGGTGGAGCCTGTGCTACCGGTGACCACGCCGGTGGTCAGCACGCTGTTGGCCGAGAAGCCGCAGGTGGTGTTGGCGTCGAGCAGCTTGGTGGCGGTGCCGATGGCCTTGATGATCAGGCGCGCGCCGCCGTGGGCGAGCACCGGGTTGAAGGAGCAGCTGCTGTGATTGACCGGCAGCACCAGGCCCGGCGTGCAGCTCCAGCTGGCGGCCAGGGCCGCAGCGTCGTAGTCCGGGTTGAGGCCCAGGCCGTCGACGGGAACGGGCACGGCGACGGTGTCGATGGTCAGGGTGCCGGCCAGGTAGTTCTCCTGCGTGCCAAAGGAGCCCTGCACCGCGTCGAAGGTCGAGGTGGTGGCGGTGAAGCCAAAGTTCTTGTCCTCGGAGCGCATGACCAGGTCGGCATTGGTGAAGGTCACGTCACTCATGCGCGCCACCGGTGACGAGATCTCGCAAGCGCCACGGGTGGACAGAGCGGTGCGGGGCCCGACCGTGCCAGCGAGGGTGCCGGACGCCACGGTGAGCGAGGCGTCGGTGTCGCTGGACCACAGCTCGAAGTCGGTGAAGGTCAGGGTCAGGTCGATGGCGGCTGGCGCGTCGCTGTCCGGAACCACGGGCGCCAGCGGGTTGCCGGTGATCCAGCCGTGCACGGTCTTGGTGCCGCTCACGGTGACCGAACCCGAGACATGGGTGGTGGTGCCCGTGCAGTCCGTCGCGATGACGGCCGGCGCGGTGAAGGCCATGGTGCAGGCGGTCACCGTGAACACGGCGTCACCCTTGTCGCCGGTCGCCGTGGTACCGAAGTTGGGCGTGCCGGCCACGGCCGCGGACGAGAAGCCGCAGCTGGTGTTGGCGTCGATCATCTTGGCCACGGTCCCCAGCACCTTGGCGCCGAGGCGGGCCGCGCCGGTGGCCAGCGGACCCTTGAAAGAGCACTCGTGCGACACCGGCGTGAGCAGGCCCGGAGCGCAGGTCCAGGCGGCGTCAAAGGCAGTCTGGTTGTAGGCCGGATCCAGACCTGCGGCGTCGCCGGGCACGGTGTACGAGGTCCCGCCAATGCTGACGCTGCCGCTGAGGCCGTTGGTGCTCCCCGACCACGCGCCGTTGAGGGCGTCGACGTCAGAGGTATCGAGGGGCAGGTCAAAGGTGCCGGACACGGAGGTCACGGCCACGTCAGCGTCGGTCCAGGCCAGGCCCATGAGCTCGGCGATGCCACTTTGCACCTCGCAGGCGCCCGTGGCGCTGGCCACGGCCAGGCGCGGCGACAGCTCGCCGGTCAGGCTGCCCGTGCGCACGAGCAGGGCATTGACGTCGGCGCTCGACGACACGGTGAGGTTGTCAAAGGTGATGTCGAGGTCGAGCACGGCCGCGTCGTCGCTGTCCGGCACCACGGGAGCCATGGGGTCGCCGGTGATGAAGCCGTGAATGGTCTTGGTGCCACTGACCGTGGCGCCGCCCATCAGCCGCGTCTCCACGCCCTGGCAGTTGGTGCTGACCGCGGTGGCGGTGGCAAAGTCGAGGGCGCAGCCGGTCACGGTGAAGGTGACGGTGCCCTTCTCGCCGGGGTTGCCCGAGGCCACGGCAGCGCCGCCCACCGCGGCCGAGGAGAAGCCGCAGCTGGTGTTGGCGGCCACGGCCGAGGCCACGGCGCCGAACATCTTGACGGTCAGGCGGGCTGCGCCATCGGCCAGGCGCGGGGTCATGTCTGCGCACTCGAAGCTGAGCGGCGTCGCCAGCCCGGTGGCGCAGGTGAAGCTGTCCAAGAAGGCCTGGGCCTCATAGTCCGGATCCAGGCCGTCGGTGTCACCCTCGGCGGGAACGTCACGAGCGGTGTCCCACACCGTGATCGAGCCGGACAGCGCGTTCTCCTTGTCGCCCTTCTTGCCGTTCTGCGCCGCCAGATTGCTGGCCGGCACCGGGATGGTCTCGGTGAGGTCGGGCGAGGTCAGCAGCACCTCGGCGTCCTTGAGGACGATGTCGCTGAAGCTGACGATGGAGGTGGCGATGGCGCAGGCACCACTGTCCGAGGCCACACCGAGCCGCGGCATGGCCTTGGCCGTGAGACTGCCCTTGATCATCTTCAACTTGTTGTCGCTGTTGGACTTGCTGACCTCGAAGTTGTCCATGGTCGCGGCGGTGATGGTGATGGTCGCCGCATCCGGGCCGCCTGGCAGGATGGGGCTGGTGGGCACGCCGGTCAGGATGCCCGCCACGGTCTTGGTGGCGCTCAGCGTGACCTTGCCGCTGCCGTCCGTCGTCACACCCTTGCAGTCCTTGCTGATCTCGGCGTCGTCGCCGAGGTCGATGGCGCAGCCGGTCACGGTCCAGGTGACGGTCCCCTCACTGCCCACAGCTCCGGAGATGGTCGGATTTGCCAGCACCGCGTCGGCGGCGAAGCCACAGGTCGAGTTGCTGCTGAGCAGGCTGACCATGGCGCCGACATTGCGGACGGTCAGGCGGGCCACGCCCGTGCCCACCGCGTCGGGTGCGCACATCTGGGCACAGGCCGACATCGAGAGCACGAGGGCGCCAAGACTGGCGCGGCGAAGGGTGCGATGCATGATTCCTCCATGATGAGATGGATGGCGAGCACCGCCATGTGCGATGACCGCTGGATCCTGGTACCGACTTCGTGTCGCAAGAACCCCCTGGACCGCAGCACGTTTTCGCAACTTCCTGGTCCTGTCAAGCTGGCCAGCGCTGTGCCTGGCTTGACACCCCAGGCCGGCGACGTTATCTGCTGTGCTGTAGAAAACTGAATGGCGATTCAGAAATCATAGGATCTCGACGTGGATCATAATCAGAACATCGTCACCGTCCTGACCGTGCGCCTGTCCATGGAGGGCGCCGCGGGCTGGGTCATGTGGTTCCTGGTGCTGCTGTCGGTGATCTCGCTGACCATCGCAGCCGAGCGCTATCTGTTCTTGACCTGGAATCGCGGTGACACCTCGCTGGTGCAGCGGGCCCTGAACAAGCTCATGGCCTCGGGCCGCGTCGACGAGGCACGCACCCTGCTAAAGGGGCAGCGTGGACTGGCGGCGCGGGTGGTGGGCGAGGGCCTGCAGGCGATAGATCGAGGCCGGGGTTCGGTCGAGGAGGTGATGTCCGGTGTCACCAAGGCCGAGCGCCTGCGCTACGAGCGCGGCCTGGCCTTCCTGGCCACGCTGGGCAACAACGCGCCCTTCGTCGGACTGTTCGGCACCGTGCTCGAGATCATCCGCAGCTTGCACATCCTGAGCGAGAAGTCCGGGGTGGGCGCGGGCTCGGTCATGTCGTCGCTGTCCGAGGCCCTGGCCGCCACCGCCATCGGTCTGCTGGTGGCCTTGCCCGCAGTGGCCGCCCACAACTACTTCCAGCGTCGCATCAAGGTCTACGCGGTCGAGGCCGAGGCCCTGGGCGCTGTGCTGCTGGCCTACGTGGCCGAGCTGCCACAGAGCCTTGGCAAGATGCCCGAGACGCCCATCTCGGCACGCACCACGCCCGTCGAGGTGCCCACCGCGACCACCGCGCCAGCGCAGGGCTAGGCAATGCATCAGCGAGCGAGTTCAACGCGCGAAATGACCGAGAATGTGCTGGTTGGGTGGGGGCCCCGGCGATTTCACTTCGACGGGGGAGGGGCTGCCCGACAGCCCCTCAGAAGGGGCTAGGCCACCATGGCTGGAACGGGCAAGCACGGCGGCGGCGACGACGAGGGAATCATCGGCGACATCAACGTGACGCCGCTGGTCGACATCATGCTCTGCCTGCTGGTGATCTTCATGGTCACCACCACCTATGTGGCGGCGGATTCGATCAAGGTGGATCTACCTAAAGCGTCGACCGGAGAGGGCACCGAGCCCTCGACCATTTCTCTCATGTACACCAAGGACAAGCAGCTGTTTCTCAACGGCGAACCCTCGAGCGAGCCCGCCCTGCGCGCGGCGATCCGGGCCGAGCTGGCCGACAACAAGGAAGTCCAGGCCATCATCGGCGCCGACACGGCGGTCACCCACGGCGAGGTCATTCACCTGATCGACCTGGTCAAACAGGAGGGCGTGGTCAAGTTCGCCCTCAACATCGAGACCGTGGGGCGGCCTGCCGAGGCGCCGGCGCTGGAGGTCGTGCCCGCGCCGCCCGCGGCACCGTGAGCGGGAGTTCACGCCAGGACAGACCGGGCCAGCGGGCCAGACGTTAGGATCCGTGCATGTCGACGCAGGACCTTTTCAAAAAACGGCGCTTCGAGGGCTACGGCTTCTATGCCATCGGCCTGCTCGGTGCCGTGGGCCTGCATGCGGCCGTGTCCTACGGCGCCACCCAGATGCCGCCGCCCAAAAAGATCGTGCGCGTCGAGATGGCGGTGGTGAAGACAGAGAAGCCGCCGCCGCCGCCGGAGGAGAAGCCGCCCGAGCCCGAAAAACCCAAGCCCAAACCCAAGGTCGAGCCCAAGGTGGCCCTGCGCACGCCACCACCACCCAACCAGCCACCGCCTCCCAACTCGGATGTGCCGCCCTCGGACAAGCCACAGAAACCGGTGCCCATCGTCACCGGCATCTCGCTTGGCTCCACCGTGTCGTCGGGAGTCGGCATGGCCGTGCGCGTGGGCAATACCCTGTACGGCGACGTCAACAAGGAAGAGTTCGTGCAGCCCGGCGCGGTCCAGCCCTACGTCTACACCCCGGTCAAGACCTACGACATCACCGAGGAACCCGAGGTGCTCAAGGAGGTCAAGGCGGAGATGCCCGAGGAGGCCAAGCGCGCCGGCGTGCAAGGCACGGTGGTGCTGCGGGTCGAGGTGCAGAAGGACGGCGCCGTGCGCAAGGTTCGCGTGGTCAAGGGCCTGGGATACGGGCTCGATGAGGCCGCGGTCGCTGCCATGAAGAAGTTCACCTTCAAGCCCGCCAAGATCAACGGCCAGCCCGTGGACTACACCATCAGCCGCTTCTACTACGTGTTCGAGCTGGTGAGCTGAGGCGAACTGCCCTGGCGCCAGGAGCCGGCGCGCCGACAGAGCGGAAACCGTTGACAGTGCACCTTGTCACGACGCTGCAGCAAGGCGCTGACGCGCGGATATCGGACACCCGGATCCACACGAGCTATGGCAAGGCCGAGAACCAGACCGCGTTGAGATACAGCGCGATGCACTCGGGCTCGAGGACGGCCGTGAAGGTCACGTCGTGGTTGAGGTGCACGCTGGTGCCCCCGTGCTCCTTGGTGTAGCTGGCGATGGGTGAGCCGTCGAGGGATTCGATCACCGTCACGGCCTGACCACGCAGATCCACGTTGGCACGAGAAGCCTTCGAAAAGAAGTTGTTCTCGAGGCCACGCGCGAGCGGATGCGTCGCATCCAGGATGGACCAGGTGAAAGTGCGGACGAAGCCCGTTGTTCCCACGACGGGCATCAGCACCGTGACCGCATCGCCCGAGCGACGCCAGGCCGCCCACTCGGTCCGCACCAGGCCACCGCCGGCAGCGACGAAGCTGGGGATCGCCACCTGGGCGACGCCCCCAAACTCGTTGTTATAGTCCGTGCCCTGCAAGGCCAGGATGGTATCCCGGCCGGCGAGGGAGGGATTGGCGCCATCCCAGGTGTGGTAGATCCCGCCGCTGACGACGTCAAAACCTGCGCCGATCAGCGCGCTCATCAAGGTGCTGGCCGCACCGCTGCCATCCGCAAACAGCATCACGCGCACCGGTCGGCAGGCGTCATTGTCCAGCGTCATGGGAAAAGCGCAGGGCGGACCTCCCGCGTCGCTGCTCGCCGCGTCTTCTGCCGCAGCATCGTGGCTCAACGCCGCATCTTCCGGGCTGCCCGTTCCTTCTGTGCTGTGGGCGTCGCTCGCGGTGCCGACGTCGTTCGGGACTGCCGTGTCGCCTGAGCTCGCCGCGTCGGTCGCAGTGGCCGAGTCGGTCGTCACGGCAGAGTCGTTCGCAAGGGCCGAGTCGTTCAAAAGAATCGCGTCCGCCAAGACCACCACGTCGCCTGCGGTCGCCAGGTCTGCCGCTGTCAAATCCGTCGCTGCTCGATCCCGCGCCAGGCTGCCATCGCGGGGGCTGGCGGCGTCGGTGGCCGCACCATCCGCAGAACCGGCATCGATGACGCTGGCATCAGCGAACGCGCGCACGCAGACCGACCCGCTGAGGTCGCAGACAAATCCAGCAGGGCAGTTCTCGTCGGACTGGCACGCCGCTGCCGGGAGGGGCGAGGAAGGGCAACTGGCGAGCACGAGGAGCAGCGCAGCCTTAAAAAAAGGGCGAGCGGACCTGCGCCAGAGGCACTTCATGCGTGCAGCCTAGCACAGGGGGAGCCGGGACTGCCCGCGTCGAAATCCACTCGAAGACGAGGAGGGGACCCTGCCAGAAAAGCACGGCACCCGTCGGACCGCGCAGATTTCTGAACGAGGCCCCCCGGGCGGGATGGTGGTGGACGTTCGCCATGGAAACACTGCCGGGGGCAGGGCCGCGGCCAGGTGCAACGGAGCAAGAAGGGGGCAAAAGCGGAGCTAAATGGTAATAGTAAGTGCCAGTCCCCTTTGCTGTGCTGCGCATCGATGATGCGACGCCTCAAGTTACTTCGACGTGGAGTCGGCATGGCGATGTCAGATCAGACTTCGCTGATCTCGGCACGTGAAGTGCACTCTAAAGCCAGCCCGTGATCGAGATGCAATCGATGCGTCGAATGCTGTCACTGCCGGCGATGAGGTCGAAGCGCAGACCTGTGGTGCGAGTGGTCAGGTCCACCTCGCGCTGCGTCCAGCTTGCGACAGGTCCGGCCGTGTCGACCAGGACCCAGCTCCCCGCCTGGCGAGCGTAGGCCCGGATGCTGGTATTGCTGTCGTTGCGAACCCAGTACACGAGCTTGACGTCGCTGTAGCCCTGGGTGTCCAGGGCGGCCTGCCAGATCATGCAGCGATCACCTGCATAGGGGCGCTGGGCGAAGCCGACGACCGTTCCACAGACATCCTGGGAGGTGTTGTGGTAGACCGTTCCCGCGGCGGCAGTGGTGCAGCTATCGATGCGGACGGTCCAGCGGTTATCGATGGCAGCGCCATTGAATGTTTCGCTCATCAACGTGATCTGCTGGGCCTGGTACGCATCGGCAGGAGCGATGTCGGCTTGCATCAGCTCGGGGCTTGCCTGGTCCGGTTGTCCACGGTCGTTGACGGAGGCCGCCTCGGCGCCAGAGCTGTCAACAAGCACTGCGTCGTTCAGGTCCTGGGTCGCGGCATCGCGATCCAGGATGGTCAGGTCGAGGCTCGTTTGATCCGGGGCGGTTCTGTCGATGGTCGAAGCGTCCGCAATGGTGGCGTCAGGCGTGTTTCCATCGAGGCCGCCATCGCTATGCGAGATGTCCGCCAGGTCGAGATCCGCAGCCCACTGATCCCCAGGAGCGGCCTCGGCGGGTCCAGCGTCGGCCGCATCTGCGGTCGCCGCGTCTGTCGTGAAGGCGCACACCCCGCCACGGCATGGCGCCCCGGACAAGCAGTCCGCATCCCGCATGCACAACTCGGCGCAGGTCCCGACGACGCAGACCTGCGTGCTGCGGCAGTCGAGTGAACGGGTGCATTCCCTAGCCCAGGACATGCAGGCGCCCTTCACGCAGGACTGGCTACTCGCGCAGTCTTCGTCGTGGGCACACGGGCTCAGGCACTGCGTGTCGATGCAGAGCTCGTCCGAGCGGCACTCGTTGCTCGAGGTGCACGGAGCTCCGGCTGGCCGGCAGGCGACGACCAACACCGTCAGCACCAGTGCGCGCATGGGCCGCGCCCAGCGGCGCTGGGCAGGTCGCGCGAATGCGTCTGATCGTCGCGGCAGCTGGGGGGACACATCGTCATCATAGCATGCGTGTGCAGGGGGGACTGGCACTTACTATTACATTTTTTCATACAGTTCATTCTGAAGGTTCATTGCCAACGGATGGGTGTTGAATCCCCCTCGGAGTTGGTTTTCGGCCACCAAAAAAATGTAATGGTAAGTGCCAGTCCCCTGCCTATGCCCTGGTGGAAACCGAGCGGCCCGCGTGCACCGACTCACGGTCGCGCGACGGCGTATCCGTGTGTGTGGCGCGAAGTGGCTCGGATTCATTGCTGGGCAGGGATATCCTGGTGCACGGCCCTGCAGCCACCGGCCCGCTGAAGCTGTGGTCCCCGTCGCTGCGCGCGCTGTTCGTAAAACGTCGGTGAAGGGAGCATGCGATGAACGTCGACCCGGGACTGGTCCTGGTGCTGGGTTCCAACACGATGGCCGATGCCGAGCCTGACCTGGGCGAGCGCCTGCTGCGTAGCTTTTTGCAGGTCTTGGGAACGACAGCCCGGATTCCAGGCCGCATCCTGTGCCTGGGCACCGGCGTGTTCCTGACCACCGAAGGCTCGCCCGTGAGCGCCGAGCTGCGCGTCCTGGTCGACGCTGGCGCGCGCCTGTTTTCCTGCGCGACCTGCCTGGACTACTACGGGCGCCGCGACCAGCTAATCCTGGGGGAGGTGGGGACCATGAAGGACACGGTCGAAGCCATGCTGGGCGCCGACAAGCTGCTGCGGCCCTGAGTTCGACAGACCAAGGGAACTCCGCCGCAGCGTGCTCCCAGGGTCCGTGGTGGGCATGCCTGTGCGCAGAATTTCGACAACGTGCCGATAGTTGTTAAAAATATAATGCGTCCTGGCGTGGAGCCGCCTCGTCCGGGAAGGTCTGCAAACAGGTTCAATTGCTTGTGACGGACTCCTTTTCGTTCTCCCAGTCCACGAAAGGCGCCATGCCCCCTGCCGCAAGGGCAGCCACGCCGGTGGCGACCCACAGGATCGTCGTCGCCAGGGCGAGCCTGGCCCCTGTCACCTCGAGAGCGATCAGCTCGTCCCCGGGCTGAACCACGGAGCGTGAACGCTCGGCCAGGGCGTCGTGGTCCTGCTGCACCAGCACGGTGGCTACGGCGGTGCCGGTGGCGGCGAGTCCCAGCCCGACCGCGGTCCCTGCGGTGGCGACGAAGGACCACAGCGGCAGCGGTGGCGGCCTGGCGTCCTCGACATTGCCCGGTGCCACCTGGATGCGCAAGGCCTCGCTGGTGCTGCCCTGGACCAGCAGAGGACCCGCACCATCACGGGTCTCGAGATAGAACTCCAGGACGAAGCCCTGCTCGCTGGCGGTCCACTCCCCCGGGAGCGTGCCGCGCCAGGTCCCGCTGCCGTCGCGCTGCAAGGCCAGGGCGGAGTAGCCGGGCTCTCCGTGCCGTCTGTACCAGACCGAGAAGGCCTCGACCGCGTTCCGGGTGTCGCGCAGCCGGTACGCGAAGGCCAGCGGATAGCCCCCTCGCGCCTGGCCCGGCATGCCTCCGATGAGAACGAGCTCGGCGATGATGCGCTGGCGCTCCACCGAACGCAGCTGCTCGGCGATGCTGCGCTCCTCGTTCTGAACCTTGCGGAACACCGCCAGGATCTTGGGCGCGGTGTCGTCGGGAAGGTTGAAGTCGGGGCGACCACGGAGCAGCAGCCGAAAGGCCGTCTCCGCTTCGACGGGATCGCCTATCACTGCCTGGCTGCTGCCCAGGAGCAGGTAGGCGTCGAGCTTCTGATCGGGCCCGAGTCCTTCGCGCGCCAGCACCGCGCGGATGATGGGCACCACCTCGTCGTAGTCGAGCGTGGCGTAGGATTCCTGGGCCGCATGCAGCAGCTCCTCGACACTCTTGTCGGGCTGCACCGGCGTGGCGTGGCTGGCCGCCATGGCCTCGACCGCAAATAAGACAGTGGCGAGGAGCAGGATGCGCGAGGTGAGCGTCCCGATGGTGGCCGCAGCCCGGTGTCCCTTCTCCCACATGAGTCCGGGCGTCCTCCTCGCGTCAGTATAGCAGCGGCGACGCTAGCGCTTGGTCAGATCGAGGTCGAGCTTCTGCAGCTCGCCCGCCCGGATGCGCACGGTTTGCACATGTGTCACCTCCTTGCCTCGGTTCACCAGACGCACGCTGTGTTCACCCGCTGCGAGGGGCAGTTTGAACAGCGGCGTCGTCCCCCGAGGCACGCCATCGATCTCGACCTCCGTCCACGGCGTGGTCTTGATCGTCAGGCTGCCGTCGCGGGCTGCCACCCCGGTCGGGGCCGGGCCCGTGCTCGGCGCCACCGGGCGACGTGGGCCCCGCGAGCTGAGCTCCCGCCTCAGCTCGACCTTCTGGCTGCGCTGCTCGCCGGCACCCAGCCTGACCTGGAGAGCGGCGTCGACAAAGCCCTTCTTCCTGACCACCAGTCCGTGGGTGACGTCGGGAGGCAGGGTCCGTATGTCGAGCGGGGTCCGGCCCAGCATCGCGTCGTCGAGCCAGACGGACGCTCCCTCCGGTGTCGAGGCCAGCCGCAGCGTCGGTGGCATGGGCGGCGACTCGGGCTGCAGCGGAGGGGGCTCCGCAGGATGGGAGGGTCGCGCCGCATCCGCGGTGGTTACTGGCAGCGCAGCCTGCTCGCCCCCCGCTGCGGTCTCGGCGCCTGGCCAGGAGGTGATCCCGAAGACCGCAATGGCCGCTGCCACCCCGAACACGGCCAGCCCGACCCGGCGGCGCCGGCGCGCGGCGATGGCAGGCGCCGGCTCCAGGGTCATCGGCACGGTGTCGTGAAGCCGGCCGCGGTCTCGAATCGTCGCCTCTCCCTCGTCGTACTGCACCACCGGGGTGCCTGTCTCGGTGGCACTCTGCAAGGAGATGACGAAGTTGGCGTCCCGGCCGGGGGTGAGGTCGGCGGTGACCGCGTCGATCTGGTCGCCCAGAGTGCTCTGGATGTACTGCGCCACCTCGGGTTCGCTCACTGGCGAGGGCAGGGCACTCAGGTAGGCGCGGAGCACGGAGCTCACCTCGCGCAGACTCGGAAAGCGGCGGGCCGGGTCGCGCTCGAGCATGCGCAGGATCACGCGCTCGATCTCGACCGGCATGAACGACGTGTACGGGGCGGGAGAAGGGATGGGCCCGAGGCCTATCTCCCTCACCAGCTGCGCCGGGTTATCGGCGTTGAACAGGTGGCGGCGCGTGCACATCTCCCAGAAGCAGACGCCCAGTGCGAACTGGTCGCTGCGGCCGTCCATGCTGTCCCCAGCGAGCTGCTCCGGGGGCATGTAGCGCAGCTTGCCCTTGAGTTCTCCAGTGGCGGTGCGGCCCGCCACGATGGCGGCCTTGGCTATGCCGAAGTCCACCACCTTGGTGATGCCATCCGCACGCACCATGATGTTCTGCGGGCTGACGTCGCGGTGCACGATCGAGAGCGCGGAGCCATCGGCGGCGACGGCGCGGTGGGCGTGGTCGAGCGCCACGGCTGCGTCGTGCATGATGCGCGCCGTGATCTCGATGGGGATCAGGGTCCGGTTTGCCACGGCCTGCTGGACGACCTTCGACAGCGTCGCGCCGTGTATGTACTCCATGGCGATGAAGTAGGTCCCCTCCCACAGCCCGACCTCGAAGATGGCGACGATGTTGGGGTGGCTCAGCCTGGCCGCCACCCTGGCCTCGTCGAGAAACTGGCGCACGAACTTAGCCTGGGCAGCGAGATGAGGCAGCAGGCTCTTGAGAATGACGAGGCGATCAAAGCCCGCCACACCGGTCTGGCGCGCCAGGAAGATCTCTCCCATGCCGCCCACCGTGAGGCGGCGGATGATCTCGTACTTGTTGAAGATAGGCGTCGCCATCTGAGGGTCAGGAAATCACATTTTGCGCTGCAGCGCAGGCGGGTGCGCGCTAGCATGCGCGGACCTCGAGACGGTTCGCGGTCGCGGAAGGCGGGAGCGTGAAGGAGTACGGCATCGACAGGACCCTGGAGCTGAGCGTGCTCAGCTCGCACCAGCTCGACACGCGCCGTCCCTCGCGCGGGCTGCAGCTGCGGGTGGCGAGTGGCCCCGAAGAGGGTCGCGTGCTGCCCGTCGGGCTCGGGTCCATGGTCCTGGGCAAGGGCCAGGAGTGCGACCATGTGCTCGCGGATGTGTCCATTTCTCGACGTCACATCAGCGTCAACCCGGTGCGCGGTGGGGTGATGGTGCGCGACCTGGGCTCGACCAACGGCACCTTCGTCAACAAGACGCGCGTGCAGGAAGCCCTGGTGCCGGTGGGCTGCGAGCTGCGCATGGGCAGCGTTCGCCTGCTGGTCCTGGACGAGGCCCTGCAGCGCATCCCCCTGAGTGAGCGCCGCGCCTTTGGCGGCCTGATCGGGCAGTCGCCGGTGATGCGTGAGGTGTTCGCGCTGCTGGAGCGCGCCGCGCCTGCCGACGTCACCGTGCTGATCGAGGGGCCGTCGGGCTCGGGCAAGGGGGTGGCCGCCAAGGCGCTTCACGACCACAGCGCACGGGCGGCCCGGCCCCTGGTGACCTTCGACTGCACCACCGTCAGTCCAGACCTGCTGGCGAGTGCGCTCATGGGGCACGTCAAGGGCGCCTACACCGGAGCCGTGAATTCGCGCGCCGGCGCCTTTGTCGAGGCCGATCAGGGAACCCTGTTTCTCGACGAGATCGGTGAGCTTCCCGCAGATTGTCAGGCACAGCTCCTCGGCGTTCTCGAGACGGGCCTGGTCAAGCCCGTCGGAGGCGACAAGCCGCGCAAGGTGGAGGTGCGGGTGGTGGCCGCGACCAATCGCGACCTGTACCAGATGGTCGAAGACAAGCAGTTCCGGCTCGACCTGTTTCATCGCCTGGCTGTGGTGCACCTGCGCATGCCCGAGCTACGGCAGCACCTCGACGATCTCGAACTTCTGATCCAATCCTTTTACGAGGCGCGTGGCGTCGTCCCAGGAGCGATCGATGGCGCCAACCTCGAACTGCTGCGCAGCCACGCCTTCGAGGGCAACGTGCGCGAGCTTCGCAACATCCTCGAGCGCAGCCTGGTGCTGGCGGCGCCCGGGCATCAGGCGTTTCGCGACCTGGTGCTGTGGATGGGGCCAGGCCAGGAGCAGACCACAGCGGCAAGTCTGGCCGGCGTCATCGACGTGACCATCCCCTTCAAGGACCTCAAGGAGCGCGCCGTGAACGAGCTCGAGCGCGCCTACCTGCCCGTGCTGCTCGCCCATCACGGGGGCAATGTGAGCCAGGCGGCCCGGCAGGCAGGTCTGTCCCGCCAGCACCTGCGCTCGCTGCTGGGCAAGCACGGCCTCAAAGCCGTGGACAGCTGATCGCCCCCGCGTCGGCGCCGCCGCCCCTTCAACACCGCCACTCTTCCTCATGAGGCAGATCGACTTGCCGGGGTGGTCACTCGACCTTGCAGGTCTCCGTGACCGGCATCACCTTGCACCTTCCAGGCTTGAGGTAACTGCACGTAGTAAAAGCTATTTGTCTCACCTCCGGCAGCTGGCACCGGTCTTGCGCTTACAGGTGGCAACGCTTCGCGAGGTGCACGATGGCCAAGGTCACGAACAACAGCACGACCCGGACCCAGCCCAGCAAGGGGACCACTCGGAATCAGCAGACCAGCACTCCCCCGCCGCCACCGCCGGCGAACAAGGCCGAGGCCGAGAAGAATCTCAGAAGCGCCCAGCAGGTCGAGAACAAGGCCGTCAAAGAGCTGCAGAAGGCCGAACGCGGTGGCGATGAACAGGGTGTCGCCGAGCAGCAGAACGTCCTCGCCGACGCCGTCCGCAACCGTGAGGCCTGCCAGCGGGCGCTGGACACGGTCAAGGGTGCCGACGCGCAACAGACCCAGAGCGAGCTGCAGAGTGACCGCTTCGTTCCTCAGGGCCAGAACCCGTCCGACTGGCAGACGAACGTGTCCTCGCTAGCGCTGCGTTCCGACCACTCGGCGATCTTCAACGGCATGGAGGTGGCGAAGCCCACCACCCCGGAGGAGAAAGCCCAGGCCGTCAGTGACATCAACCAGCGGGCCGAGAAGTACAAGGGCAAGAGCTTCGACGAGCTGGTCACCACCGTGTCGCCCCAGGAGAAGGCCGAGTTCCTCAGCCTGTACGGCGTCGGCTTTCAGGGTCCGGCCAGGGACGGGCAGCAGGCCGAGAAGCGCGGCCACCAGCTCAACAAGACCTTTGCCGAGGTGGTCGCCGGTCTGCAGAGCCCGGGCCGCAGCTCGGTGAAGACCCAGATGATGGGAGGCCGCGGTCACGAGATCCACATGGACATCGCCAGCGACGGTGCCGGCCACAGCCAGCTCGAGGGCTTTCAGGTCAAGAAGGTCAAGAAGAAGGGGTTCTTCAGCAAGGTCGGCGACTCGATCAAGAAGTACAGCGGCGCCCTGCTCACCGTGGCCAGCTTCATCCCCGGTCCCGTCGGCATCGCCGCCCGTATCGGTCAGGCCGTCAGCGGAGCCTACACCGCGGTCAAGAACAAGGACTGGCTGGGCGGCGTCGCCAGTGTGGCAGGTGGCGCAGCCTCTGGCATCACCGCCATGGCAGGCAAGGCCCTTTCGGGGACCACCGCGACGGTGGCTGCCACGGCGCGCGCGGTCGAGCGTGGCGCGCGCGCGGTGCAGGCCGGCACCGCCGCCTACCGATCCGGGGATGCCGGGGCCATCCTGGGTGCCGTCGCGGCGGGCGCGGGCGGCGTTGCCGGCGCCATCGGCGGTGTGGCTGGGGGCACGGCAGCGACGTTCGAGCAAGTGGCAGGCTGGGCCAGCCGCGGCGCCACGGCGGTCCACACCGTCGAGGCGGCCAGGCAAGGGGATGTCCTCGCCGCGGTGGCAGGTGGTGCCAGCCTCGGCGCAGACCTGGCCGGGCAGGACAGGCAGCTCGGTCGCACCCTGGGCACGGTCGGAGATGTGGCTGCCACGGCCCACCGCGTGCACCAGGGCCTCGAGAGCGGCGACTACGCCGGCGCCGCGGCAGCGGTCTCGGGCCTGGCCTCTCGGGAGGTGAAGGATCCTGCCCGACGTCAGCAGCTCGCAACCACGGCGCGCGTTCTGGGCGACGCCTCGACGATACAGCGCAGCCTCGACGGCGGCGACGTCGCCACGGCCCTGAAGGCTGCTGGCGACCTGGACAGTGCCCTTTCAGGGGACTCGGACGGCGTCCTGCGCCGGGTCCGCGAGGATATCGACACCATCCGCCAGGCCCATGACGACGACGACATGGAGGCCCTGCGCGCCGGTTTTCGTCGACTCGGCAAGGACCTCAAGGACGATCTCGCGGACACCCGTGACCGCTATCTCGGCCACGCCGAGGAGCGAGTGCGAGACCGCCACGTGCAGCAGGGTGCACGTTCGGTTCGGCTGTCCAGAGGCCTGAGCAACGCCGGGCGGACCAGTGCAGCGTCGATGGGCTCCTCTCTGGGCGCCGCCAGCGTCGACAGCGTCTCCCCTGCGCTTCCGGCCTCGCAGCTGGCATCCGACGTCAGCGCCGAGCGCGCCCGCCTCGAGGCGTCAGCCAGCTTCACGCGCCTGACCGAAAACCAGCAGAAGCGCGCCCTGGCTCTGTTCGACCGCAGCGAGCCACAAGCTCAGCAGAGCCTGGTGGAGCTGACCGACAGGCAGATCGCGGGCAGGACGGCCCTGCTCAACCGTGACTCCAGCGGCAAGACCCTGCAGTCCAACCTGCAGCAGCTCGCGCGAGATCAGCCCCCCAGCGTGGTCAACGCCATCCTGCAGGAGGTCGCCGAGCCCACCCAGATCAACCAGGGCTCCCACGAGACCTGCTCGACTGCCTCGATGCAGTACCTGCTGTGCCAGAACAACCCCGCCGAGTACGTGCGCGTCATGAACGGTCTGATGTCCAAGGACGGGCGCGTGACCATGGCCAATGGCGACGAGCTCAGGTGCGTTCCCGACAGCCTCACCCCGGACAAGTCCACCGATCGCAGCGCCAGCGAGCGGGTGTTTCAGGCGGCCATGATGGACTACAGCAACGGCAGCAACGACTACAGCAACCGGGCCGATGCCCATGCGCGGACCCCGGGAGGCCGATACACCCGGCAAGGCCTGCACGCGGACGAGGTGAAGCGGGGGCTCGAGGCCCTGACGGGAAAAACCGTCGACATCGACTACAACAACCCCATCCCCGCCCTGTTCAAGGGCGGCAAGCTCGGCACGCGCATGGCGCGAGATTTCTCCGGCGAGACGCTGGTCGAGCTCGAGATCCCAGTCGCGGGCAAGAAGGATGCGAACGGCAGGTGGATCAAGCCCCACACCTATCCCCACGCCGTGACCGTCACCGAGATCCGCAACGGCCGCGTCTACTTCAAGAACTCGCAGATGCCCGGGCTCGGATCGCGCGAGGCCCTGGACCTGCCATCCCATCGGGTCGAGAACCGCCGCGACGACCACGGCATCGAGTCCATGAGCATCGAGGACTTCAACAGGTGCGCCGCAGCCGCCTTCGAAGTGAAGTGAGGAGGAAGCGATGACCCGCTCGTCACCGACGGACAAGTGGACAGCGATGCGAACGGTCAGGTGCACCATGCCGGCAACCACGCCGACCTGGCTGGGCGTGCTGCTGGGCAGGCTGCTGCGATCGTTCAAGCGTGCATGGCTGGAATCGCTGGGGGAGGTGTGATGACGAGCCGCAGGGTGCACAACGCATTCGCAGCCAGCGGTATCGTGTTCGCCGCCATCTCAATGTGCGGCTGCGGCCCGACCTTTTCACGCTTGCCGCGACACCGCGCCGACACCAGCAACCCGATGATCCACCAGGATGGCCAGCACCTGATTGGCCTGGACGGCAAGCCGATGCAGCTCATCGCAGCCAACGCCGGTGGCTGGCTGCACTTCGAGTCGTGGATGTGGGGGGAGCCGATCCGCCTGTTCGAGATGGGTCAGCACGCCGAGAGCCCCGTCGTCGCCCGCCTGCGCGAGCTCTACGGGACCGAGGTGGCCGACGAGCTGGTCACCCAGGTCCACGAACGCTACGTGGTCGAAGCAGACTTCGAGGCCATGGCACACATGGGCTTCAACGCGGTTCGCTTGCCTCTCAACCACAACCTGCTCGAGGGGGACCTGGGCTTTGCCTACCTCGACCGCGCCGTGAACTGGGCCGAGGCGCAAGGCGTCTCCGTCGTCATCGACATGCACGCCGCGCCCGGTGGCCAGTCGGACACCTTTCCAGCGGACCCGGACGACTCTTTGCTGTGGGAGGACGAGGACGCGAAGCAGCGCCTGGTCCAGCTCTGGGTGGCCATCGCCGAGCGCTATGCCGGTCGACCTGGCGTGGCAGCCTACGACCTGCTCAACGAGCCTCAGGTGGCGGACGGCGCACAGCTGGTGGAGCTGTATCGGAGGATCCTGGCGGCGATCCGCGCGGTCGACGCGCTGCACCTGGTGATGCTCGAGGGCAACAACCTGGCCGTCGATTTCACAGCGTTTCAGGAGCGGCTCGACGAGAACGTGGTGTACCAGGCCCACCAGTACACCTGGTTTGACCTGGACCCGCAGGACGACATCGACCGCCTGGCTCAACTGGCCGAGGCCCACGACGTGCCGATCTGGATGGGGGAGTTCGGCGAGAATCACCCGCCCGAGGTCGAGCGGGTACGCCGCGCCTACGAGACCGCGGGCTTTGCGGGCTGGGCATTCTGGCCCTGGAAGAGAGCGGGGGGGGGACTCTATCCGGGCCTGATGGAGATCGCGGCGCCCCAGGATTTTCTCACGCTCGCCACCGACCTCACCAACGGCGCTGGAACCCCGGGACAGCTCAGTACCGAGCAGGCCCGCGCCGCTGTTGGCAGCTTTCTGGATGCGGCGCAGCCAGCAAACCTGCGCTGCGACGATGCCCAGGCGGCGGCCCTGGGAAGGACCTGCACCCGGTGAAGCTGCTACACTCTGGGCTGCCCACGAGGAGGTCGTGATGCGATCGACCGCGCTCGCCGCCTGCGCGTTACTGGGTTGTGGCCTGCTGTCCGGCTGCTTTTTCTCGACCTCCGTGCCCCAGGATGTGCAGCTCTCGTGCAGCCGCGATGAGAGCTGTCCGGCGGGCTACGTGTGTCAGGAGAGCATCGCGCTGTGCGTGCTCAAGGCCTCGCTCGACACCACGCCTCCCGAGCTGGTGGGGGGCCCCACCCTCGATCCCCTCGTCGGCACCGTGGGGCAGATCTTCCGGCTCGCCTTCACCGTGAACGAGCCCCTGTTCCAGCTGCCCGTCGTGAGTCTGGATGTGGGAGGACGGGAGGCGCCCTTCGCGAGCGCGACCGAGGCCCAGGGTGGACCCCGCTACCTCTACACCTACACCGCGGATGGCAGCGAGGCCCAGGGGCCGCGCCAGATCCACATCGGGCTGGTGGATGAGGTGGGCACCGAGAGCCATCCCTCGGGCGGTCTGCTGACTCTGGATTTCGTGGCGCCCAGGGTGACGGCCGCCTCTCTGGGCGACGAGGTCGTCGCTGCGCACACCCAGGTGACGCTCACGCTCTCGCTCAGCGAGGCGCCCGACGGCCAGCCCGAGGTGGTCATGAGCCGCGGCGCCGCCACGCTCACCTGGACCCATGTGTCGGCGAGTGACGACGGCCTCGAGCACAGCTACACCTACGCCACCACGGGGGACGAGAGCGAGGGGCTGTACCAGATCCGCAGCAGCGCCCGCGACCTCGCCGGCAACCGCAGCTCGCCCGAAGACGTCGCCGCCCTGACCCTGGACTTCACCGCGCCGACCCTGACCGACCAGCTGATCTCCCCTGGAGCGCTGGTGCGACCCGGCGCGATCCTGACGCTGGCCTTCGAGCTGAGCGAGCCACTACCTGAGCCACCGGTGTTGACCGGCTGGCCCCGCAACGCCTCGGGGACCACCCTCACCTTCGCCGCGGAGCAACCGGGCGAGTCCCGCCTGCTCTACACGCATACGGTGCGGGCCAGCGAGGACGGGGACTACGAGCTGTCGCTCGAGGCGCTGGTCGACGCGGCCGGCAACTCCACCGCCGCGCAGCTCGTCGGCACGGTGCGCGTGGATGGCTCTGCCCCGGAGCTGGTGGGCTTCACGCAGAGCGCCACCTCGCTCAACGCCGCGGACACGCTGGTGGTTCAGTTCGAGGCCAGCGAGCCCCTGGCCGTGCCGCCCGTCGTCGAGCTGCAGGGCCATGCCTTCACCCGCGACGAGAGCAGCGGGGACGCTCCGTATCGCTACAGCCTCGACCTCACCGGCACCGATCTGCTGGGCAGCTTCTACATCAGCGTCACCGTGGTCGACGAGGCGCTCAACGCCGCCACCCACAGGCCAGGGGTGGTCACGGTCGATGCCAGGCCCCCCGGCGTCATCGACGCGCTCTTCACCCCGGCGGCCGCTCGCCTCGGCGTCACCGCGCTGCTGACCATCACCACCGATGAACCCCTGCTGGAGCCCGCCGGTGTACCTGCCCTCGCGCTGACCTGGGCACTCCCCGCCGGCGATCCCGGCTTTCGCTTCCTGGTCCGCTCGGGCCTCGCCTACACCTTTGTCCTGCTGGTCGACGACAGCATCGCGGCCCAGCGCTACGGCGTGGTCTCGGTTGATCTCGTGGACGAGGCCAACAACCCGGCCCACATCGATCTCGCCACCGTGCCCTCGGCACCCGTGACCCTCGACGTGGACAACCGGCCACCTGTGCTCAGCGCTCTGGGCACGGACCGCTGGGTCTACAGCGCCCAGCCCGGATTCGATCAGATCACCCTGAGCCTGGACGTGAACGAGAACCTCGATGTGGCGCCCGCTTCGCTCGACGTGACCCTGGGCACGCGCGCCTTCGCCTGCGGCAGCTACCAGGAGGGGTCTCCCAGCTACACCTGCACCCGGCCCGTGGACGACGCCGTGGACGCGCCCGGCGGCGCGTTGATCCGCGTCATCGCCACCGACGCGGCAGGCAATCAGAGCTTTGATAGCACCAGTATCGAGCTGGACTTTCAGGCGCCCCGGGTGGTGGCCGGCAGCGAAGGCGTGCAGCTGATCCCGGCCGCCTCGACGCCGTTGACCCAGGTCAGCCGGGTGACCCTTGGCACCACCGTGCGTCTCAGCTTCGCCGCCGACGAGCCCCTGGCCAGAGACCCGCAGGTCAGCTCCCCGGGGACACCACCGCTGGCCTTCACCAGGACCGGCGGCGCCGGGACCTTCTTCATCTACCAACACCTGCTCGAAGATCCCGCCGTCACCGACGGGGTGCGCCAGGTGCACGTGGTGCTCGACGACGCGGTCGGCAACAGCGCGACCTGGTCCCTGACGCTGCCCGCTCCCGGCTTCGAGGTCGACCGCACTCCGCCGCCGCCCTTGACCCAGGTCCAGGACGATGCCCTTCGCTACCGGCGCGACCCCTGGGGCTCGAGCGCCACTGAGGGCCAGCCGGACTACCGCGTCGAGCAGACCCTGCCCGGCGCTCTGCCGGGGGGCGCCACCGTGGTCTTCTGGGATCGCGCCGCCACCACCTCTGCCCTCGAGCTGGGGCGCGGCCACGTCGACGGCGGCGGGACCATGCCCGCGGTCGAGCTCAATCGCTCGGATCGCGCCCGGATCTTCGCCTCGCTGGTCGACGAGGCCGGCAACATCGACGGCGACACCGCACGCCAGCTGCATCACGTCGAGTGGCTCGCCACGCTACATGGCAAGGTGGCTGGCAGCACGATCGAGAACCCGCACCGCGCCGAGGAGCGCCCCTGGCTTGGTGGGCTGTTGCAGGCCGGCGCCACCGAGGCCATCCCGGCCCCTCTGCAGCGACCCGACGACTCTTTTGTCGTGACCGTACGCTCGGCCGAGCTGCGCTGGCGACGCCTGCCCCTGGCCGAGCCACCGACCAGCTCCACCCACCACATGGTGTACGACGCGACGCGCGGGCTCATGGTTCTGTATGACGGCACCAGCGGCGAGACCTGGGAGTTCAGGGACAGGGCCTGGTCCAGGGCGCAGGTGCTGGACCGCGAGGGCGATGGCGACCCCGAGCCGGGGGGTGAGTACATCATGGCCTTCGACCAGCGGCGCGGGGTCGCCGTGCTGGTCGACACCGCAGCGGTCGAGTCCGGCAGCTGGGAGTACAACGGCCAGAGCTGGCGCCGCGCTGTGCTGAGTGACACAGAGGGCGACGGCGTGCCCGGACGGCGCCGCTGGTCGTGCCTGGGCTGGGACGGCGTCAACGGCGAGGTGATCCTGTACGGGGGCGAGACCACGTTCAGCCACAATCAGAACCTGTGGACCAGCAACAACGAGCTGTGGACCTTCGACGGTGAGCGCTGGTTGCAGCGGGACCCGTCTGCCTCGCCAGCTCCAGCGCCGGCCTTTCGGAATTGCGCCATGGCCTGGGATCCCCATCGCCGTCGCGTGGTCTTGCTCGGACGCGAGACCTGGGAGTGGGACGGAGCTGTGCTGCACCAGAAGAGTGTCGGCGACCTTTCGTTTCCACCGCAAGCCTGGGAGCATCAGCTGGCCTATGACAGCACGCGCAGGCGAGCGGTCGCCCACGGCGGCATGGACACCTACTGGTCCGGTCTTCGCGATACCTGGGAATACGACGGGCAGCTCGGCACCTGGAGCAAGGTCTTCACAGGCGATGTGAGCTGTACCGGACACCCCTGCTACCGCTCTGGCCACGGCGTGGCCTACGACCCGGTGTCCCGGCGAACAGTCCTGTTCGGGGGCAGCGACAAGAACGACACCTGGGAGTGGGATGGTGCCACCTGGACCGTGCAGCCACGGGTCGATCCCGAGGGCGACGGCGGGCCAACGCCAGCGATCTACGCCAGCCTCGGCTACGACTCCGACCGCCAGCGCGTCCTGATCGTCAACCGCAGCGGTCCCACGTACGGTATCGCGGACTGGTGGCTGCACGACGGCGCGAGCTGGAGCCAGCCCACCGTCGAGGACAATTTTGGAGATGGGGACCCGGGTTGGCGTCTTGGAGGAAGCCTCAGCTACGACGACGCGCCGGGCCGGCAGAGCTTTGTCTTCTTCGGCGGCTATGGCGAGTGCCCGACCCAGACCACCTGCGCGGACACCTGGACCTTCGATGGGGTCGAGTGGCAGCGACGCTGCGACGGCATCCCGGCCGGTGACGTCTGCGACGCCGGGGATGGCCTGCCAGGCGCGCGCAGGCACCCGGCCAGCGCCTTCGACAGCTCGCGCAAGGAGACCTACCTGTATGGCGGCACCGCGGGCGCGCAGGGGCAGCAGCTGTGGCGCTGGGATCATGTGCAGTGGCATCTGGAGCTGCCCACGACGACGGTGCGACCCCCGAACGACCTCAGCGGTTCCGCGCTGACCTACGACGAGGGGCGGGACACCCTGGTGATGTTCGGCGGCTTCAGCGGCTCCACTCGCGCCGCGCCGCATGTCTGGGAGTGGAGCATGACCAGCCGCGCCTGGACCGAGATCGTGCCCACGGATCCCGAGGCAGATGGCAGCCCGGAGACCGCCTGGATGCAGGCGCTCGCCTACGATCGCGATCGACATGCGGTGGTCCTGCACGAGCATCGCTGGAAGCTGCCACCCCCGGTGCTCTCGTCGTGGGAGTGGAACGGCCAGAGCTGGCGCCACCTTCGCACGGCCTCGCCGCTGTCCGGGGAGTGGCCGACGGTCACCGACGAGAATGGGTCCTTGCTCAGCGTGCATGACCGGGAGGCAGGGCGCACCTTCTTGATGGGCGACCACCTGTGGGAGCTGCTGTGGGCCGAGGATGTCCAGCCGGCCCTGACCCTGCACTTCGACTTCGCCGCGGCCGGGGCACCGCCGGGTACGCGCATCGAGGAGCTGAAGCTCAGCGCGGTGGCCGGGGCGACGAGCCTGGTGGGCGCGACCGCGACCGATGGAGGGGTCATCGCGAGCTGGGATGGTGACCGCTGGCAGCCACGGGCCAGCTTTGGCTTTGGTCCGCAAACACCCGGAGCCATCTCCTGGAGCAGCAGCGTGGCGAGCGAGACAGATGCCCTGTGGGTTGACGACAGCTTGCACCTGGCCATCGTTCCCGAGGGCGTCAACGGCGACCAGGATGCCGTGGTGGTGGTGGACCATGTCGAGCTGCGCGTGCGCTACCGCCTGCCCTGAGGCGCCGCGGTGGCCACCAGGACAGCCACCGCGGGTGCCCAGGGTACGGCGGGGAGTCGTGGCACCACAGCGGGCCCTGGCCGCGCGTCATGACGTCGAGAGAAGGAGGGCTCGTCGTGGTGGTCGGATGTCGATGTTCGGGTCCATCGCGCCTGCAACGGCCAGGACCACGAGGGACCGTACACTCGAAGGAGAATGAGATGCATTCACTGCTTCGCCGTGCGCCCCTTGTCGCCTGTGCCATCCAGGGCGCGATCGGCTGGCCTGCCTTCCACCTCCCGCAACCGAGGACGCCGGCACGGGGGCCGACGGTGGCATCAGCACCGACGGACCATGGGCTCGAGTCCATGAGCATCGCGGACTTCAACAAGTGTGCTGCGGCGGCCTGTGAAGTGAAGTGAGGAGAACGCTGTGCACAGCCCGTCGCCGACCCGTCGATTTTCTGGAAGCACGAACGGTCTGGTGCACCGTGCCGGTGACGACGCCGAACGTGGTCGGCGGGTGACCCAGACGTGTTGTGTGCTGGTGAGGAGGAGGTCGTGATCAGATCCACCGCGCTCGCCAGCTGCGCACTGCTGGTCTCGATCCTGGTGCCGGCGCTGGCCAGGTCTGGCGTCGACGACTACCGGCTCGATCGCATCCTTGTGTTGACCGAACGCGGTGGCCGCGTGTCCTGGTCTCCCGACGGCCAGTGGATCGCCTACGACCGTCGCGAGGACGATGATTTATACGACGTCCACATCATCCGCCCCGACGGCACTGACCAGCACTGCCTGACCTGCGAGCACCCCCAGCTGCCCGGCTTCAACGTCGGCCAGCCCGAGTGGCATCCCGGTGGGCGCTTTCTCGTGATCGAGGTGGAGATGGCCGAGCACGGCGGCAGCCACGAGGGCTCGCGGCCGGGTTCCGGCATCTACAACAACCTCTGGGTGCTGGACCTGGAAGACGGTTTCGTCGATCCCCCAGCAACCCAGCTCACCGACGTGCGGGACGGTCGTCCCCTGGGCGAGGCCGAGGGCGGCGTGTTGCACTCAGCCTTCAACCACGACGGCAGCCGGTTGCTGTGGACGGACATGGAGGACTACCAGCTTGCACTGATCGTCGGGGACTGGCAGCTGGCCATCGCCGACTTCGTGACCGATCCCGCGCCGGCGCTGGTTCACACGCAGTTCTACAACCCTGGGCCCAAGCCAGAGTGGTTCGAGGCTCACGGCTGGGGGCCACCTGGCGAGGACTGGGTGTACTTCGCGTGCACGCCGCTTGCGGGAATGCATATGTGGAATGCGGACATCTGCCGGATGGATCTCGACCGCCCTGAGCAGGTCACCCGGCTCACGTTCTCGGCAGGCGTCGACGGCGAGCCTAGCATCTACGACGAGCACGCCAAGATGTCGCCGCTGCATGACGCGATCACCTGGGCCTCGGATGCGGTGGTGGATCGCAACCGCATGGAGCTGTTCATGGCCAACCTCGACGGCAGCGGCGCCCGTCGCGTGACCTCCTTCAACGAAGCCGGGCACGCGCACGCGACCGGCCACCAGACCCAGACCTGGGACCATTCGTGGAACCCTGCTCCCGCGGAGGGCTGGCAGGAACTGGCGGTCATCGTGGTCTACACCGACGAGGATCCCCCGCGCGAGACGATTCGCATCTTGCACTTCGAGGTGGGCGAGGGGATCGCCCCGGAGAGCGACCCCTATGCGCAAGCGCCGCGCGAGAGCTGCGGTTGCAGGGCCGCAGGTCCGCAAAGAGGGGGACCGCTGGCCGAGATCTGGCCGGGGCTGATCCTGCTGCTTCACGCAGGCCGCCGGCGAAGGTTCAGACGTACCGCTGCCTCGCCCGCCACCCTCGACAAGAACGCATTCCACTGGACAGGCTCATCAGAATACGGAGGTTGATATGAACGCGTCGCGAAATATCCTGGTGCTCGCTACCTTTGGGCTGGGCGTTGTGTTGAGTCTGGCCAGCGTGGCCCCTCCAGCGAACGAGGATGCTGGGATCGAGGACGATGGCGGCGGGACGCTGGACGCAGGCGCCGGCGATGCCGCCTCGATGGATGCCGCAGGGACCGACGCCGCGGGCACCGACGCCGCGGGCCATGACACGGGCAGCTCGACCTGCGAGGGCGAGGGCTTGACCGGCGAGAGCGAGCCCAACGAGACCTTTCATCAGGCCACGCGGATCTCGAGTGCCCAGGCCGTGAGCGGTGCGATCAGCGCCGACGCCGACGAGGACTGGTACGTCATCGAGGTGTGTGGCGAGCGCATCCTCGAGCTGGCCCTGACCAACGCCCCGGATTTTCAGTCCGACGTGACCTACGAGTTCGAGCTGTTCGAATCCGACGGCGTGACGTCGATGGGGGCCGAGTATCAGTCCGGTGCCAGCGCGACGGTGAACTTCGATCGCAACTACTACATCCCGGCCGCCGGCCTGTACTACGTGCGCATCGCCGACCGTTACGGCAGCGGCAACGACCCCGACGGCTACACCCTGACCGTCACCTCGCTGACCGTGCCCGATGCGGATGCCGAGCCCAATGGCAACAGCACCAACCCCGGCCACCTGCAGCTGGTGGCCACCGCGGTCAGCAGCGGCGTGCAGACCACGGGTTACATCGCCTCGCTCGACGACGACGACTGGTACGCCATCACCGTGACCGGCGAGAGCATCCTGCAGGTGGATCTGACCAACGCGCCCGCGGTGTCCACCCCACTGACCCTGGAGTTCGAGGCCTATGACACCGACGCCGACACGGGCCTGGGAGGCGAGTATCAAAGTGGAGCGAGCAGTATCATCGTGCTGACCCGCAACTACTACCTGCCCGCCGCTGGCACCTACTACGTTCGCGTCGCGGATCGCTACAGCAGCGCCTACGACTATGCCCAGCCCTACCTGCTGACCCTGACCGAGCTGGCCGTCCCCGACGCTGCGGCCGAGCCCAACGGCAACAGCAGCAACGCCGACTACCTCAAGACCATCGCCACGGTGGTGAGCAGCGGCGTGCAGACCACCGGCTACATCGCCTCGCTCGTGGACGACGACTGGTTCGCCATCGCCATCGGCGGCGAGAGCATCCTGCAGGTCGAGCTCACCAACGCCCCCGCCGTGTCGACCCCCCTGACCCTGGAGTTCGAGGCCTACGCCACCGATGCGGCCACTGCCATGGGGGCCGAGTACGAGAGCGGCGCCAGCGGCTCCATCACCCTGTCCCGCCGCTACTACATCGCCGCGGCGGGCACCTACTACGTCCGCGTCGCGGACCGCTACAGCAGCGCCTACGACTACACCCAGCCCTACCTGCTGACCCTGACCGAGCGCGTGGTGCCGGACGCGGCCTTCGAGCCCAACGGCAACAGCGACAACCTCGACTACATCAAGACCATCGCCACGGTGATCAGCTCGGCCACGCCGGTGCAGGCCTCCATTGCCTCGATCGGCGACGAGGACTGGTACAAGGTCACTCCAGCCGGCGCCGGCACGCTGGCGATCAGCCTCAGCAACGCGCCCGCGGTGGTGTCCGCCGTCACCTACGAGCTGGAGATCTTCGAGGCCGACGCCTCGACCAGCCTGGGCGCTTGGTACGACTCCGGCAGTCAGGGCACCGTGCTGCTCAACGGCACGGCCAACGTGCAGGCCGGCGCGGACTACTACTTCAGGGTCTCCGACCGCTACAGCAGCGGCGACGACTACGATCAGCCCTACACGCTGACCCTGACCATCCCCTGACCCGACGCCGGGTCTGCTTCGAGGAGGGTACATGCCCGCGAAATCACCACTGGGCCTGCTGGGCTGCGCCCTGCTCCTGGCCTGTCCGGGCGGGACCGGGAGCGCAGGTGTCGACGCGGCCCGGCTCGCCGATGCGTGGGTGGCAGACGCAGCGATCCTGGATGGCGGCAGCGCGGACCAGGCCGCGGGCGCGGACGCACGCGCGGGCGATGGACGAGTGGACGACGGTGGGGGGGGAGTCGACGTCGGCGCACTGGACGCCCTCACCGTCGGGGATGCCGGGGCAAGCTTGGACGCGAACGTCAGTCCGGACGCTGGTGTGTCTGCGGACGCCGCCACACTGGACGCAGCTTCGCCACCACCTCCCTGCGGCAGCGCGCGCGTGCGTGAGGAACTCGCCATCCCCACCGTCGACGGCTACACCCTGTCGGCTTTTCTCGACAGGCCCGCCCAGGCGAATTGCCGCCTGCCCACCATCCTGCTGCAGACGCCCTACAACAAGGAG
The DNA here is from genome assembly GCA_043821645.1 of Pseudomonadota bacterium. Classification (GTDB taxonomy): domain Bacteria; phylum Myxococcota; class JACRCW01; order JAFGSX01; family JAFGSX01; genus JBDRCO01. The sequence continues at coordinate 37,387 of JBDRCO010000118.1, forward strand.
AGCTTCTGGAACGGACTCCAGGCCGAGCGGACCGAGCGCCCTTTGTTCAACAGCCCGCACTACAACATCGTTGCGGTGGACTGGCGTGGCCGTTTTGGCTCCAGCAGCTTGCCCCATCCTGGCGACGGCGCGTGGATGGCCCAGGACTCCTACGACACCGTGGAGTGGATAGCCGTTCAGTCGTGGTCCGACGGCAAGGTGGGGACCTGGGGCGTGTCTGCTCTCTGCGGCGCCCAGTACCGCACTGCCGCCGGCCCGCAGAATAATGCCCAGCACCCCGACTTCGACGACACGCCGCCTCCGCACCTGGTGGCCATGGTGCCCATCATGTGCCCGATTCGCACGTCCTATGACCAGGCCTACCCGGGCGGCGTGCTGCGCCACGAGTGGATGAGTGCGCTGGACGTGCTGGGCTTTGGCCTGCGCACCACCTACGAGAACAACCCGCGCAAGAACTGGTTGTGGAGCCTGCTCGACGCTGCGATTCCAAGTGACCGCATCGCTGTTCCCGCCCTGGTCGTCGGCGGCTGGTGGGACGTCAACTCCGCTGACACCCTCGAGGCCTTCGCCGAACTTCGCCTCAACAGCGCCCCCGCGGTGCGCGATCAGCACCGGTTGCTCATGGGGCCCTGGATACACTTCGCCACAGGTGGCGCCGTGGGCGAGGGCGCGGCGCGACCCCTGACCCAGGACGAATGGGTCTTCATGGACGTCGACCGCGTCATCGACCGCGACTCGCTGGCCTTCTTCGACCTGCACCTGCGCGGCGTGTCGAGCCCGGCCGAGCACTGGGCGCGGGTGCGCTATCACCATGAGAACGCAGGCTGGCAGAGCGCGGACCAGTGGCCTCCCACCGGAGTCACCACGCGCTCGCTGTACCTCGACGACCAGGCAGCCCTCGTCGCCAGCGCGCCGGCCAGCGGCGCAATGAGTTTTCCCTACTCACCCGCCGATCCCTCGCCGACACTCGGCGGGCCGACCTTGGCGCCCTACAACTGTGTCGCCAGCGCCACCCCGCTGCTGTGCACCCTCGCGGCGGCCCCCGACACCATCCTGCTGCACGGACCCATGTCGCAGGCGGCGCTGTACCAGCGTGGTGACCAGCGAACCTTTGTCACGGCACCGCTGAGCGAGCCCCTGGCACTGCTGGGCGCGCTGCGGGTTCACCTCGACGTTGCCACCACGGGTCTGGACACGGACTTCGCGGTGCGCGTGCTGGACATCGCCGAGGACCAGGATCCCTGGCTGATCGGCGACGGCATGCAGCGCCTGTCGGCCCGCGACGGCAACACCGCCTACAGCACCGTGACCCCGGGCCAGCGTTACAGCCTCACCGTCCGCATCAGCAAGGACTTCGCCTACAGCATCCCGGCAGGCCATCGCCTGGGCCTCATGATCAGCTCGAGCAACTGGCCCCTGGCCGCGCGCAACCCGAACGACGGCGCGGTCTTTCTTGCCAGCGACGTCACCGCAGACACCAACGAGGAGTTCAGCTACGGCCTTCCGGCCACCATCGTCGATCTGAAGGGCTCGGGCGTGGATGTGACCAACACGCTCTACCTCGACGGTGCCAGCCGGGTGGAGTTCGAGGTGGCTCCGGGTTCGTAAGGCACGCAGCGTGCAAAAGAGAATGGCAGGAGGATGGACAAGATCATGAACACCTCAGCCAGCACGCTTCACCCCGTCGCCATCGCCCAGCACCTCGACGCCATCGGTCAAGTGACCGACCGTCCGTTGCCCGAAGCGGGGGGCGCTGAGCGCCGCTATTGTGCTCCCATGCTGTATAGACAGACGAGATCGGCCACTCATGCACTGCTTCTGAGTCTTGCGCTCTTTGCCAGCAGCACCGTCCATGCGGCTCCCCTGCTGACCCGCGACGGCGGCACGCTGCTCTATGGCGGTCAGCCCATCCGCCTGGTGGGCTACGGCTGCTACGGCATGCTGACCGAGAGCGCCTTCGACTACGAAGCTTTCTTCGACGAGCTGGCAGACCAGCACGGCCTCAACTTTGCCCGCATCTGGCTCAACTACCACTGGACCAACGACCTGACCCCCTTTGCCGGCAGCCGCGGCAACCACGACCTGCTGACCCACAACCAGTCCTTCTATGCCCGTCTCGACGCCCTGGCCCGCTATGCCGAGAGCAAGGGTGTGATCCTGCAGCTAACCTTCTTCGACTCGGTCATGCTCGAGGGGGGCTCGACCAGTGGCAATCGCTGGATCAACAGCCCCTACCGCACGGCCAACAACCAGCAGAGCTACTGCGCCAACCCGGGCTGCGTCGAGGCCACTTCCGGCGAGATCTGGACCCAGGTGCACGCACCCTTCATGACGCGCGTGGTCGACACGCTCAAGCAGCGCGGCAACATCCTGTACGAGATCGCCAACGAGCCCTACCCGGGCTTCTTTGGCGCGGCCTTTCACCGCGCGGCCATCGATCACCTGCACGCGCGCCTGAGCCAGCCCGACGTCACCGGCAGCCGCTTGATCAGCACCAACGACGACAGCCTGAACAACCTGTCCGACCCCAAGGTCGACGTGGTGAGCTTTCATGTCAACGATCCGGCCCGCGCCAATGACCACGCCAGCCTGGCCAAGCCCGTGATCATCAGCAACGACGGGGACGTCTCGCAAAGCAGTACCAGCATGGCCAACTCCCAGCGCGTGCCGCGCATCGGCAGCTACGCCGCCACCGCCTTCTCGGACGGCTCCGTCCTGGGCCACACCCACCTGGAGATCCTGGACAAGGACATCCACGGCGCGAGCTGGCTGAGCCAGGACTACAACCCGCGGGCCGGCAACACCACCGCGGCCATCCTCAACGTGCTCGACGACCATGTCCCGGCTCCGGCTCCCATCGATCCCGATTGCGTCGCCAGCGCCGGCAGCCTCGCCGTCGGTCGTACCTTCACCCTCACCGTTGACGCGCACAGCGGCGACGAGGCCACCACCCAGCCCAAGAGCGACGCCAACGATGGTCGCAACGGTGACAACCCGCAGTTTCGACGCCACAACGTGGCCAGGGCACACAACGAGTACTGGTACACCTCGAGTCACCAGGAAGCAGGGGAGCCCAGTCCGAGCGCTGAGCAGTGGGTGGACTACGTGCCCGACTTCGGCGCGCTGGGCGTGGGTCGCTACCAGATCACAGTGCGCTTTCGCGATTCGGGCAACCGCGCCAGCTATGCCGCGCGGTACCACGTCCTCGACACTCGCGATGGAGACGCCACCGTGGCCCAGCGGCAGGACATCGGCGAGGGCTACCATGACATCGACATCGGAACCTACTTCATGTGCGGTGGCAGTTTCGTGCGGGTGCAGGACCCTGGCGCCGCCAGCATCGGTTTTCACGAGATGAAGTTCACGCGCGTCGACGACGGAGCGCCACCGCCGCCACCCCCACCGCCTCCACCCGTCGACGGCTGCAACGGACTCGGAGCAGGTTCCCACACGGCCGAGCGCTTTGCCGGGCAGGCCTCGGCAACGGGCGACTGGAGCAGTGCCAGCAGCGCGGCGAGTGCTCCCGACGGCGCCGAGGCACAGAGTCCCAACCTGGACAGCGGCGAGGTGCTCAGGGTCAGCGGCTGGGGTTTTTGCGATCCGGCCGGCGACGAGCACATCGACAGGGTTCAGGTCTCCGTATTGGGACGCACCCAGTATCAGAGCGGTCCCTACGACATCCTGGTGGCGCTTGAAGCGGTGGGTCTGCAGACCAGCTGGCACCACACCACGTCAGGGTGGGACAACCTCGACGTCAGCGCTGCGCGCGGCAGCTGGAGCTGGGCCGACGTCAACGCGCTGGTCGCCGAAGTGTCGCTGCACAGTCACCCGGGCGGCAACAGAGACAGCGACGTGTGGATAGACGCCTTCCGGGTGCAGGTTAATTTCACGACGCTCACCGTGGACGCGGGTGGGACCGCTGACGCGGCGCAGAACGACGCGACCTTCAGCGCAGACGCTGCGGGCGCGGATGCGGGAGTCGAGGAAAGCGACGCCGGCGTGGCTCTCGACTCAGGTCCCGGTGGCGACGCCCAGGGTGGCGCAGACCGCGATTTGCCTGGAGATGATGCAGCGGAGGGCACGGACATCGAACCGGTCAAGGCGCGCCAGAGCTGTGCGAATGACCTGGACTGCGCCGACGGCGAGGCCTGCCTGGATGGATTCTGTGCGCCGGACATCGCGGTGAGCGGTGGCTGCGGCTGCCGGGCGGACAACACCGTTGCCGGCTGGCTCTACCCGGCGCTGCTGCTGGCATTTTCGTGCGTTGTACGACGAAGGCGGTAGCGGGTACCGGCCTGTGCGCCCGGAGCCAGCGGGCATTTCGGCACCAATCGTCCCCCCGGGAGGAGGGCTCCCTTCGGGCGGCAAGGGTCGACGACGGCACCACCACCCAGCACCAGGTCTGGTCCGGATGTCGGGAAGGCTCGGAAGTCAACCTCCTGAAGATCTCGGGAGGCGGCGACACGTGGTCGCTGGGCTTTCAGGAGCTGCCGGTCAGCGTCGTCGGAACCGTCGCGCAAGACTTCTCGACCAACAGTGCGATCCTGGAGTTCCTTGACCGGTTCCGAGGCAGGTCCTGCAATGCTGAGCTGGAAGGTAGACGGGGAGCCCAGGACCATCCCGATGCGAGAAGACACAGCGCCGGCTGAGATCGCCCTGCTCCTGCCCGCCACCGCGCAGGGGAGGTCAGGGGTAGCGCTGCTGCATCACCGAGAGCACCGTCCCGTCGTCGTAGTGGGGCAGGAACAGCGCCCAGCTGATGCCATGGTTCGCCAGGGTGTTGACGCTGAGGATGGCGTCGGCCTTGGTGATGCTGCCGTAGTGCGGCCGCATGCCCGCATCGCCCATCGGCAGGATCTGCTTGGTGTACCCCGCCGCGCGCCACATGTTGACATAGGCGAGGTAGGCGTCGGCCTTGCACGAGTAGCACCAGGGCGAGACGCAGTGGGTGTACTGCTGCAGCAGCGCGGCGCGTTGGTTGAAGGTGCTGGTGCCGGCAATGGCGTGATCGAGCGAGATCTTGGGCACGTCGCAGAACACCTTGCCCGCGGCCTCAGCCTCCTCGTACAGCACGCGCAGGATGGTGGCGCCCATGCTCAGGGTCCAGCCCTCGTGATCCAGCGCGATGCCATCCAGCTCTGGGTCGGCCAGGGTCTCGCGCGCCCACTGGCGCAGCGCGTCGGCAGACCACGGGGTGTTCCATGGCGCGTACCAGGGGTGAATGATGCGCAGGTTGTGAGCGTTGGGAGTGTGCCCCCGCAGTGCAAAGACCACGGGCCAGTTCAGTCCATATCCGGTGCTATCGTCCGCGGCGTTGGCCTCTAGCCACAGCGCCGGGCGCATGGGAAAGGGATTGCGGGGATCGAGGGCGTCTTCGTCCACCTCGCCATCGCAGTCGTCGTCTCTGTTGTTGCGCACATCCCGCGGCACCGCCCCACAGGCGCCACAGGTCTGCACCGTGGTGCAGCTGCTGAAGTCCATGCAATCCCTGGCCGCACAGCAGCCGCCTGCGTCGTCACACAGCAGGCCTGGTTCGCAGCACACCGCGTCGCAGCAGAGACCGTTGCAGTCGTTGCTCTCGCACAGCCCGCCGCACCCATCCTCCGCGCCCGCGCACTGGCCTGTGCAGTCGCAGCGAGGGTCCTGCACGCACCCCAGGCCCTGTGACAGGTAGCCGTGCGCGCAGACGCAGCTCGGGCTGTCCTCGATGGACTCGCAGGTCCCGTGCGACCCGCAGTCCACAGCCTGGCAGGGGTCGATGGGCTCACAGCTGAACTCCCGAACTTCGTAGCCGGAATCGCAATCACAGGCAGCGCTCCCCTGGTCGTCGACACAACGTCCATGCGCCCCACAATCGACGTGAATGCACACGTTGGAGCTGCCCTCGTCGATCGCGCCATCGCAGTCGTCGTCGAGACCATTGTCGATGTCTGCGGGTGCCGCCGGGCAGTCCTCGCAGCTGGCGTAGATCGCGCACGCTCCGAAATCGACGCACCAGTGCGCCAGGCAGCAGACCCCGCCCTGGCACAACTGCCCGGGTGCGCAGCAGACCTCACCGCAGCACGCGTCTGTGCATCCGTCGGCGCAGGGCGTCGAGCCACGGGAATCCAGGGGCCCGGTCGGCCCAGGTTCGCACCTGGGCGCACCGACCACCATCAGCACAAGCATCCAACCCAGAACGACAGCGCCAAGCTTCATGGTGCGCATGCGGGCTTCACTCCTTCCCACTCCGTCCAGGTGACCCATTCGTAGTGGCTATTGTCGTCGGTGTAGATCTGCCGGGTGTTGTCGCAGCACGCCCTGTTCAGGTAGCTGCGGCATTCCGCGCTGCCCTCGCCCGTGGTGGTCGTTGCCTCCGCGGGTGGGCAGAACGCGTCGCCATCGCGCCAGTCGCACCACCCACCGCGGGCACAACCCTCGAGCGGGCCGGGCCCTGTGCTCTGGCAGGGCGGGGGGAGACAGGCCTCGCAGCTTTGGTAGCTGTCGCCGCTGGCGTGGTCGACGCAGGTGTGGGCCTCGCAGCATTGACCGCCTTCGCCACACAGCTGGCCCTCGCCGCAGCACACCGTGCCACAGCAAGTGTGCGCGCAGCGGTCCTCGGCACAGGTGTGTCCGCAGCCGTCGTCGGCGCCTGCGCACCGGCCTTCGCAGGTACAGGAGGGATCCGGTTCGCAGGCCAGGCCCTGGGCCAGGTAGCCGTCTTCGCAGTTGCAGCGCGCGACTCCGGCGAGCTCCTCGCAGTGACCGTGGCCGCCGCAGTTCACACCATGGCAGGGGCCCGCCGACGCGCAGCTCAGGACGTCCACAGCGGCCACGAAGCCCTCGTCGCAGTTGCACCGCGCCTTCCCTAGCTCCAAGACGCAGCTCCCATGTTCGCCGCAGCGCTGGTTGGTGCAGGCGTTGACGGCATCCTCGTCGACGAGCCCGTCGCAGTCGTCATCCCGGCCATTGGCGATGTCAGGTGGTGCCTCGGGGCACGGGTCAACACAGCGGAGCCAGGTCGCGCAGCTGGAGAAATCCGTGCACAGCTCGACGGCGACCTCCTCGCCGCAGATCGCGCTCCTGGCCGCGACGTCCGCGCCGTCGACACAGAAGCGGTCCAGGCAGACCTCGCCCGTCGCCGCGCAATCACTGCTGTCGACGCAGACCGCGCGACACAGTCCCCCCTCGGCGGCCTGCCCGTCGGGGCAGTCCAGGACCTGGCTCAGGGGCGTGCAGCTCGCCGCAACGGCCTGGATCAGGACGAGCGCTCCCTGGAGTCCCTGCGAACAGAATGCCTCTCGCTTCATGTGTCCATCCACTCCGCCTCGCCGTGCGGCGGATCCCCGCGCCGGGGAATCCCTGCCCCCCGGTAGAGCAAGGCTGGTGCCAGCACCTCGGCTGCGGCGTGTGTCCTGCAGGTCCTGGAGTTCGAGCGCTGTGTGCGGCGAGCGTGCACCCCCGGCCTGCCACCAGGTGGTAACTCAAGGTGGCAGGGTGGAAACTCCTGCTGACGGCATGGGGACCCGAGTGTGCGAAGGACACAGACCCTGCCCCCGGTTGGCCGTGGGGCTTTGCAGCCCGGGATGTCGGTCCGTTGCTGCTTTCGTTTCTCGTCTGGCTCGACAAGCTGTTGGTCTAGGATCGGAGGGTCTGCGATGCACAAGGAAGGCGCCCGCCATGACCTCACGAACGTGTCCGGGCTGCGGACGGCCCATGCGCGCGACGCAGGGCGCGTGCCTGTACTGCGGAACAGCGTCTCCGAGCGCGGGCGTCGGCGCCGTGAGCCCGGTCCATCGCGTGTCGCCGTCGACTCCGGTGAACCAGGACCACCCCAGGATCTGCCCGGGCTGTCAGCGCCCAGCCAGGGGTCGGGTGGTGCGCTGCTTCTACTGTGGCCACGACGTGCCCGCTGTGTCAGCGCCACCTCAGCGCAGCTGTCCGCGCTGCCGCACGGCCTTGCAGGTTGTCACCGCCACCTGGGTGAGCGTCGACGCCTGTTCAGCCTGCGGTGGCATCTTCTTTGACCGCGGCGAGCTGGAGCGCGAGCAACGCATCGATGCCCAGCAGTTTCGCTGGCTGCAGGCTCAGCTTCGACCCTGTGCCCCCGATGGCACCGCGCCGCTGCGCTGCCCTGGCTGCGGCGGTTCCATGCACGCCCTGACACCCGGCGGTGACGAGACCGTGATCATCGATGCCTGCCCCGGCTGCAGCGGCTGGTGGCTCGACGCTGGCGAGGCGCAGACCCTGCACCAGATCGCCCTGCGCGGACAGACGCGCCGCGCCGGGTCCACCTGGGACCGCCCCGACGCCGAGGTGAACCCTCGGGTGAGAGACCTCGTCGAGCGACAGGCGACCGAGCGCATGCGGGAGCGAGCACGCCAGGACAGTCGAGACCTCGACCCGCGCGAACGCGAGCGGCAGAAGAAGCTCTACGGCCAGGTCCTGACAGGACGACCCGATTTCCTCGATCAGAGCACGGTGGGCAAGGTGATCACCACCGTCGACGTGGTCGGTGATGTCATCGGTTGGCTCATGGATCCCTAGCCCGCGGCGGACGCAGCCTTTTCAGGCGCGCATCGACTTGAACACCCGCATCAAGCCCAGGTAGCACAGCGCCGACAGGCCGAAGCCGACGAACCAGGCGTAGGTGTACAGGCCGCTGAAGAAACCAGGAACCTCGGCGACGAAACCCGCCGCTTGCAGGAAGCCCGGCACGTTGGGGGCGACGCCGACGACCAGGGCGATCATGGCCGCCAGGTTCCAGCCACCCTTGTAGCTGTAGGCTCCGTCGCGCACGAAGAGCTGTTCCACGTCGAGCTCGGTGCGGCGCACGATGAAGTAGTCCGCGATGAGGATGCCGGCGATGGGCCCGAGCAGCGCCGAGTAGCCGATGAGCCAGGTGAAGATGTAGCCCTGGGTCGACTCGAGGAGCTTCCAGGGGAACATGGCGATGCCCAGGCCGGCGGTGATGTAGCCGCCCATCTTGAACGAGATCTTCTTGGGCGCGATGTTCGAAAAGCCGTTGGCCGGGGCCACCACGTTGGCGGCCAGGTTGGTGGTCAGGGTGGCGATGGCCAGGGCGAACAGCGCCACCACGACGGTGAAGCCGCCCATGCGGCCGAGCAGCTGCACCGGATCCCAGATGGCCTCGCCGTAGATGACGACGGTGGCCGAGGTCACGGCCACGCCGATGAAGCTGAACAGGGCCATGGTGGGTGGCAGGCCTAGGGCCTGACCGAGCAGCTGCTCGCGCTGTGAGCGGCAGTAGCGCGTGAAGTCGGGGATGTTGAGCGACAGCGTGGCCCAGAAGCCCACCATCGCGGTCAGCCCTGGAAAGAAAACCTTGGCGAACTGCCCCTCGCGCAGGCCGCCGGGACCGAACTGCGACGGCGTGCTGAGCATCGCACCAAAGCCTCCGGCCTTGACGTAGGCCCAGCCCAGCAGCACCAGACCCATGACGATGAGAAAGGGCGCGGCGTAGGTCTCGAGCCAGCGGATGGACTCGGTGCCGCGGGCGATGAACCACACGTGCAGACCCCAGAACAGCAAGAAGCACACGAGCTGGCCGAGGTCGATGCCGAGCAGGGCCAGGGGCTCACCTTTGATGGCGTTGGCGGTGACAGCGTTGACGATGGTGTAGATGGCCGAGCCGCCGACCCAGGTCTGGATGCCGAACCAGCCGCACGCAACGAGTCCACGCAGAATGGCTGGCACGTTGGCGCCGACGGTGCCAAAGGCGGCACGCGACAGCACCGGAAAGGGGATGCCGTGCTTGGTGCCAGCGTGGCCGACCAGGGCCATGGGCACGAGCACGATGACGTTGCCCAGCAGCACGCACAACACCGCCTGCCACCAGGACATGCCTTCCTTGATCAGGCCAGAGGCCAGCATGTAGGTCGGCACGCACACGGCCATGCCCACCCACAGGGCAGCGATGTTCCACTGGGTCCAGGTGCGTTGCTCGGGCGGGGTGGGCGCCAGGTCCTCGTTGTACAGCTGGGGATCGCGGGCGGTCTCTGTCGTCGTCATGGGGCCCCCATGTCAGAGGCGGGACCATCGCGCGCGAAGGCCAGTGTCGTCAACCCTGCGTGACGCTCGCCTCCCTCCCGTCCTTTCGTCTCCTCACCGCAATCGGCCCACCCGGCTGGCGAATGCGCCGCCGCTGGGTCCCGGAGCCGCATGCACTCGTCGCCGAAAGAACGCTCGGTCGGCTCGCTTCACGGGGTCGGGGCGCGAGAGGTCCCGGTCACAGCACTTCAAGCCAAGGCAGCACAACATGCCACATGCTGGACGCCCAATTCTTCGACGTCACCGAGCAAGCGTCAGCGAAGCGAGGTGTCCTTGACAGCGCTGGTGGGGGTGAATGCCGACGGATTCACTCCGGCGGCAGAACGTTCGCCCGTGCTGGTTGGGTGGGGGACCCGCCGGATTCACTTCGGCGGGGGAGGGTCTGCCCGACAGACCCTCGCGAGATGTCGAGCGCCCGACGCCCCCCTTGAAAAATTAGTTAAAGTCGTACGCCTCAGCCTCGCCGGTGGCCGGCTTGAGCCCGACGTAGAAACCGTGGTCGCTGCCGGTGGGGTTGTTCATCTGAAAGCACACCGGGTAGTCGACAGAGAAGTTGTAGGGATCCGAGTCCTGGAAGGGGAAGAACACGCTCTCGGGCAGCAGGGCGTCGCGCATCTCCTTGATCTCGGCGTCGCTGTGGTCGTCCTTGAGCTCGGGCACCCAGTTCTCGTCGAAGTAGCTCTGCATCGCAGCCTTGGCCGCGTCGAGGTCCTTCTTCTCGAGCTTGACGGGCGACGGGATCCAGTTGCCCTCGTAGGCCATCAGGTAGGCGGTGCCGCTGTTGGCGCCGGCCACGAAGTCGACGGTGAAGCCATCGCGCACGTTGCCGCGCACGTTGCTGACGGCGACGTTCTGGTCATCGGCGCCCCACAGGATGTCCTTCATACGGCCGACAAAGACCTGCTCGGCGTCGTGGGGCAGCTGGGTCTGGCCGGTCATGGCCGCGAGGCGCGCGGTGACCGCGTTGAGACCTGTCTTCTCGTAGCCCTCGAGGGCCTCGCGGGCGTCGGGGTCCTTGCCCAGCAGCGCCTCGGCGGCGGCCACGTAGCGCTTGTTGGCTTCAAAGGTCTCCTTGGGCTTGTCCGAGCGCGCGATCTCGCCGACCGCGGCCTCGATGATGTTCTTGGCGTCCTTCTCGCTGATGGTGCCCTTGCGGTCGTTCTGGATGCCGTGGGTCAGGGCATTGCGGGTGGACTGGATCTTGGACATGGAAACCTCCCGGGGATGGATGCTCTGCAGTCCTTGCTTTTACCTCGGGGAAGGCGATTTTGGCCATCACCGGCCAGGTGGCCACACGCCGTCGCCTGACAGACGGTCGATTGTGACCATTTCGCCCGCTTCAGCTGCCGCTGTACCGCCAGGGGGGTGTGCCGAACGCTTTCAAGGCAGCCGCGCCGCGAGCTGGCCGCAGGCGGCGTCCAGCTCGACGCCACGAGCCCGGCGCACCATGCAGAACAGACCCGCCGTGCGCAGGCGCTGCTGATAGCTCTGTACCCGTTCCGACGACGAGGGCTCGCAGCCCGGCATGCCGCGATTGGCAGGCAGCAGGTTGACCCGCGCACGATCGTGCAGGGGACGCAGCAGCTCGACGACGGCGTCGGCACAAGCCAGGCTGTCGTTGACACCGGCGATCAGAGCGATCTCGACGAAGAGGTGATCACCAGGACGCCGTGTCAGCACAAAGGCATCGCGCAGTTCCGCCGTCGTGTGGCGGGCGCCAGGCACCAGCTGTCTGCGCAGTCCGTCCTCGGCAGCGTGCAGTGACCAGGCCAGGTGAACCTCGGCGCGCGCGGCCTCGCGTATGGCCTTGGGCGACGTGCCCACCGTCGACAGCGTGAGGTGCCGTGGCGCCAGGGCCATGCCGTGAGGATCGGTGAGCAGGCGGCAGGCGAGGGTCACCGCGGGCAGGTTGTCCAGGGGCTCGCCCATGCCCATGAACACCACGTTGCGCAGCGGCGCCGCGCCGGCGTCCCTGACCGCGGCCACGGCCCTGTGCACCTGGGCCACGATCTCGGCGGCGCTCAGGTTGCGCCGCAGCCCCAGGGTGCCGGTGACGCAGAAGGCACACCGGTGCGCGCAGCCGACCTGGGTCGAGACGCACAGCGTGGTGCGATCGCGACCACTCATGGAGACCATCTCGATGGCGTGACCGTCGTGCAGAACGAGCAGAAATTTGCTGGTGCCGTCGGCGGCCTGCCGGCGCTGGGTCACGTCAAGCACGGTTCGCGTGGTGGTGGCGGCGAGCTTCTGTCGCACGCGCGGCGATAGCGACGGAGACAGCAGAGGATCGTCTCCCCGACGCAGCGCCTTCCATACAGTCCGGGCTCGGCCCGTGCCCCCGATCAGGGGAGCAAGCGCGTCGGCGGAGGTCTCGAGCAGGGCTGGCATGCGCTGCCAGTATCTCAGAGCACGGCGAGGGGAAACAGTGCCCGGGTTGTGCTCGAATCCCCTCGAATCAAGTTCTCCGATCGACACGGAGCGAGACCTCGAAGGTGGACACCACCAGCACCTCATGGCGCGCCACGTGCGGGGCATCAAGGGAGCTCCACGACGATCAGGTGAGATGGCGTTGACGAACGGCGCAGCGGCACCTACTCGCGGTATGCTTTTTCTCTCATGCCGGAACTTCGCTCAGGGCAGGCGGTGCCAGACGCCAGGGGTGGGCGCACATGATCGCGCAGGCCCAGACTCGCCCTGCCCGTCAGCTCGTCCTGGCCGTCGTGCTCACCTGCAGCGGTCTGCTATCGGCGTGCCCGGCAGATGGCACCTGTCAGAGCGCACGCGACTGCGAGGGCGCCCAGGTCTGCGTCAACGCCGCCTGCCGCGACACCTGCAACAGCCGCCTCGAGTGCCACGGCTTCGAGGCCTGCGTCGACGGCGTCTGCGTTCCCGCGCCCGACTCAGGACATACCACCGACGACGCTTCGATCGCCGATACGGTCCACACAGACCGTTCGAGCCAGGACCATGCCGTCCCCCCCGATCAGGGCCAGCAGGATGTGGTTCGCGCGGACCTCGTCGTCGCGGATGTGGAGCTGGACGCGGGCGAGGAAGCGGGCACGGACGCGACCATGGACGCAACGGTCACCAGCGACGCCAGCTCGCCGGATCTGGGCAGCAGCGACGGCCCAGGCCTCGACACCATGTCGGGAGACCTGGTCATGATCGACGCCAGTACGATGGATGCCGGCGCACCCGACGCTGCCCCCGCCTCGGTGTTCTCACCCATCCTCCTACCCAACGGCGGCTCCGCGGACTGGGTCTCCGCGTCGCCGGTCAACCCGGAGCGCCTGTACGCCACCCTGGGCGGCGCCCACGTGGTGCGCAGCGACAATGCGGGCAGCCGCTGGACGGACTGCGGTGCCTTTCCCCGGTGGGGCTTTGCGGCTGTGGCCTCGGTGACCAGCGCGGACAGGGTGTACCTGGCCATGGCCGACGACGTGCTGTTTAGTGACGACGGCTGTGGCTCCTGGAATTCACTGGGCGTGGGCGAGGAGCCCACGGCCCTGACCGTGGCACCCGGTGACAGAGTCCTGGTCGGCACCCTGAGCGGATTGCGCGTCTGGGCGACCGGCACCTGGTCGGACCTGCCCTCGCCCCACGACGGTCAGTGGATCAATGCCATCGCGGTGGACAGCAGCGGCGACATCGTGCTGGTGGCCTCCGAAGAGAATGGCCTGATTCGCTCGGAAAACCGTGGCCGGGACTGGGTGGTCCTGAGCACGGGCCTGACCACCACCCAGCTCTTCGACGTCCAGCTCGATGCCACCGACACCGACCACATCCTGGTGGCCTGCGGCGACGGCGTTTTCGTGTCCTGGAACGGTGGGACCAGCTTCTCGCGCACAAAGAGTGGCTGGTTCGAGGCCGTGGCCATCGATCCCTTGACTCCGGCCAACGTGCTGGTCAGCGGAGCCGATGGCCTGTATCGCAGCAGCGACGGTGGCGACAGCTTTGGCGCGGATTGTCGCAGCGCGGGCATGAACAAGGCCTTCGTCAATCACATGCTCTTCGTTCCGGGCAGCGATTCGCGCGCCTACACGGCCACAGCGCGCGGCATGTTTGTGGCAAGCACGGGGACCTGCAGCTGGCAGGAGATCGACAGCGGCATACAGGCCTGGAACATCCACGAGATCGCCGTGGCGCCGGGCAGCGGCGTGCTCTACCTGGCCACGGGTTCGGCGGTGCTCACCGAGCAAAACGGCTGGTTCGTGCGCAGCCAGGGCTACTCGGTCTACAGCTACACGCCGTCGCTGGCTCTCGATTTTGGCGATCCAGGAGTGCTCTACGCCGGCGCCGCACACCAGTTGCTGGTCAGCACCAACCTGGCCAGCAGCTTCGACTACCTGACGGGCCCGGGCAGCGACTGGGCCTACTTCTCGGTGCAGGCGCGGGGCGACCAGATCTACGCCGGCACCGACGACCAGCTCGTGGTCTCGAGCAACGGCGGACAGAGCTTCAGCTTTCGCGACATCGACGGCCAGAAGCGCCGAGTCAGCGAGATCGTGGTCCTCGACTGGCAGCTGCCCGCGCTGCTGCTGGGAACTGGCTCCGGGCTGTTCTACACCGAAGACGAGGGCGCCAGCTTCGCCGAGCTGGATCTAGGCATCAGCGCGCCCTGGGTGAGCTCCCTGGCCATGCGCGGCGACGGCAGTCTGGTGGTGGGCACCGAGGTCGGCGTCTTCATCTCGGCCCCCAATGACCTGTCGAGATTCGCGGCCTGGGGCCTGGACGGCTGCGACATCGCGGACCTGGCTGTGGCCGGTGACGTCGTTTTCGCGGCCTGCGGTCAGGCCGTGTACGCGCGCGATCCCATGCGCGATCAGTGGAACGAGCGGCCCGGCATGCAGGGCATCTGGGTCGAGTCGCTGGCGGTCGACGGCAGCACGCGCTTGCTGGTGGGCACCGACGGGCACGGGCTGTTCGAGATGGGGCTGTAACGGCCTACTTCCAGCGCAGGCAACGCATGCTGCAGCTCAGCTCCCCGAGGCCATCGGTGGACTGGTCGACGTAGCCGTGCAGGCGCCACAGGTGGGCACTGCCGACCGCACCGCCGGTGTTGTCGACGGAGCAGTTGCCATCCGAGTTGGAGTAGGAGCTGCTGCCGTGGTTGTGGTGCCAGCGAAACTTGCTGAGCCAGCAAATCGAGGTCTGGTCGGTGTAGGCTGCCGGCGATTCCAGGTCGCCCGACTGCGAATAGCTCAAGATCGTGAGATTCAGATCGAAGTGGTCCGAGAGCACCAAGCCCGTGAGGGTGCTGTTCGGAGTCGCCCCAGTGAGCGTCAGGCTCGGCGTCGACAGGCTCTTGTTGACCACGACGTCGTCCCAGAGGTGGATCTTGCGAGTATTGCCCGACCCGGCGCCCACGATGCCCAGGGCCGTGTTGTCCCAGTCCGGCTTGTAGGAGATCTTGCCCGCGTCGCCGCTGTCGCCGTTGTCCCGAACAAAGGCGATGGTCCGCGGTCGGTTGGCCGTGTCGGCGCCCACGTCCAGCACGTCTTTCACGCTCAGGGCGCCGTGGACCGTGAAGTCGTGCGCCGCCGAGGCAAAGGGCAGATCGCCCAGCCGCGCCAGGCCCTGCAGCAGGGTGAAGTCGGCCGCGCCCTGGGGCCTGACCGCGATGGCCAGGTACAGCGCGTTCTGTGCCAGGGTCGCGCTGGTCAGGGCTTTGTTCTGGCCCAGCAGCACGCCAAAGGCGCCGGCGTTGACAGCCACGCCGCCCTGCTCTGTCCACCACAGGCCGCAGCTGTCCGAAAGCTGGGTCACCGTGACCAGACAGGTGGGGTCCGCGGTCGACGTCGCGAACAGTGCGAAGCGAAAGTCGTGCGGGCCGACGGCGGACTGACCAGACAGCTCGAGGTGACCCTGATAGGGGATGAGCGGGGAAGCGGTCTGCGCCAGCGAGGCGGCAGGCAACAGGCTGAGCGCCAGCAGGGCAGGCATCAGGGGCCGCGTCATGGAATCTCCTGTGGGCCACGCCAAGAGCGGCGGCCGCAGCGAGGTCGCGTCACGCCGTGGATGCTCTTGTTCACTCATTGAATGCCAGAATACTTGCTGCCGTGTTCACTGCACCGTCGTCTGCCTGGATCCTGGCACAGGGTAAGAGCTTCGAGGTCTTACGCCGGCGACGTACGCGCAGCCTACTTGACGCGCATGATCCAGGTCACCGTGAAGTAGGTGGGCCACACCGCCTCGTTGGGATCGTCCACTGCACGATACACGCTGTACTCCGAGTAGCCCGTGGCCGCGGGAAAGTACACGGTGTCGTCGTCACCCGTGCCACCCCCACCACCCCACACCGAGTTGTTCACCAGGGTCATGACCGCTGGCGTATCCGCGTAGTTGACCTTCCTCGTCCAGGCGTAGAACGAGCCACTGACTCCCCCCGTGGCCTTGGCCACCATGTGCTGATGCGCCCCGATTCCAGACACATCGGTGATACCGGTCGTATCGGTTGACTGCGCTCCGCGAAGAAACTTCCTGCTGTTGTTGAGGTCAGGCGCGTCCAGTCCGGTGAAGGGCGAGTTCGGCACACTGATGGACTGGCCATTGCACTCCACCCAGTTCCCGGGAAGCGTGCCCGCGGTCCCGCCCATGTGCTTGTACCAGGGGATGATGCTGCCCACGGGGACGACCCCAAAGCCCGAGATCTCGCCCTGGCTGCTGATGTTGCCCGTGGCGGCGATGCTGCCGCCGACGGTGAGGTCTCCCCCCACCGTGAAGTCGCGCGCCGCGGCCGCCCGCGGCACCTCGGCGATGCGCTGCTTGCCCGCCAGCAGCGTGTAGGCCGAGGCAACGTCCTGCTTGACCGCGATGGCCAGGTACACCTCCGGTTGTGCCAGCACCGCATTGCTCAGGGGGTGCGACGCCTGCCCGAGCAGCACGCCGAAGGTGCCGTCGCGAACCAGCACGTCGTCGAGCTGTGTCCACCACAGGCCGCAGCTGTCCGTCGGCTGGGTCGCCGTGACCAGGCAGCCAGCATCACCGTCGGCTGCAGCAAACAGCCCGAACCTGAAATCATGCACGCCGCTGGCGGCCTGGCCCGACAGCTCGAGCCGACCGGTGTAGGGGATCCTGGGGCTCTGGGCCAGGGCCCGTGGGGCTTCGAGGACCAGAGCCAGGCAGGCCAGACAGGACAAGGAGTGTTTCTTCATGCCGTGACCTTTGCTGCCGCGTGCCGAGGTACCCGTCGCATCGGGTCTCGGACTTGTGTCGCCCCTGCTGCAGCGTGCAGGGGGGAGGCGTGGTGTCGCCGGAATCGTGTTCCTCGGTGCTTGGTGCCGGAATACAAGAAACAGCGTGTCCTCTCTTTTCGAGCCACGAAGCCAGGGCTGGCTCATCGCGCTCAGGGCAGGACGGACGGATGGATGGCGTAGCCCGTGGCGCCGCAGCCACCGTCCACCGCGTTCTGGCACAGCGGCGTGGTGGCTGTGACCTGGGCTGGCACGTAGCCGCGCAGGGTGTAGCCGGAGCCCTGTGCGTCGCCGGACCCCGCGTCGGGGTTCTCGCGCAGCGGGGTGCCCTCGCTGGCCTGCACCGCGCCGCACAACCAGTAGCCACTGCGGGGGCCCAGGCTGTAGTCCGACGACAGGAACAGGTAGGTGGGATCGACACCGGGGTCGTAGCTGCCATTGAGGGGGTTCGCTCCGGGGCAGCCGATCTCGCAGCCTATGCCACCGTAGTTGTAATCGCAGCCGCAGGTAAGTGCTCCGAAGGCCTCGAGACGGCCCGCGCCCCGGATGCTGGCGTCGGGATCGGAAACGTCCAAAAAGCCCGGACACATCTGCCGCCACTCAACCCACTCGTTGATGCAGCCGCCGGTGTAGTCCGCATCGTAGTCGTAGCCGTCATAGCTGCGCGCCACCCAGGCCACGTGGTCCTGCACCGCGCTGCTGGTGATCACGCTGCGGTCGATGACCTGGTCGCAGGTGATGTCGCTGGCCGAGCCGCTGGCAAAGCCACACTGGTTGAGGTGGTAAGGCCTGTGCACGACAGAGGGCGTGGCCGGCACGGTGTCGAGGTAGGTGATGTCGTCGATGTCGACGAGGGTGGGATCACTGGGATCGGGACTGACGCGCATGACGCCACAGCGGAACTGGCTGTAGTGCGTCATGCCGCGCCAGGGATCGTCGGTCACGGCCAGGCCGTCACACAGGCCGTGGGCCGGGATGGCGGCATAGGAGCCGATGCCGGCAGGGGGCGCGGGGGTGCGCGGCGAGGTCCGGGGCCGCCAGGCCGCGTCCCAGCTGTAGGTGCAGGCTCCGGCTGCCGTGGAGCAGTCGTATTCTGCAAAGTCGTAGGCCTTGAGGTCGTTGACATCGAAGGCGCTGTCGCGGCGACGGCTGCAGCTCTGCCAGTAAGCGTCGGTGGCCGGATCCTCGATGGCATAACCCAGGGGGAAGCCCGCGTCGCAGCGCGAGCGCTCGACGATGAAGTAGGTGCCGGCGTCGAAGTAGCCGCTGTACAGCTCGGTGTAGTAGCCCAGCTTGTTGAACACCTTCTGCCAGTCCTCACCCGTCGACACGTTGTGGCTCTCGACCTGGTCGGTCGAGCCGTTCTGGTTGAGATCCACCGGGCTGTCCATGCACACCTTGGTCGGGGAGTTGACCTCGGCGGGCACGAAGCGCCGGGCGCCGTAGGTCGGCAGCGCATTCTGATCATCGCGGTCGTTGCGAGTGGTCTCGTACAGCACGACGTGGTCCCGGCCGCCGGTCAGGGTGCCAAAGGTCGCGGCCACGTCGAGAACCTTCTGCTGGCCCCACTCGTTGACCAGAGAGAACTGGAACACCTGCTTGAGATCGCAGCGCGCATTGAGCACGGGCGTCCAGTCGTCCTGGAAGGCGCCGTACTCGGCCAGCGACGCCACCCGGATCTGGTACACTTTCTGGTTGACCCAGCCGTCGCCATCCCTGTCGCACTCCACCGCCACGCCACCCGAGGTGCCCGAGTCCCAGAAGTAGCCGGGCTGGGTCTCGCAGTAGCAGTTGCCGTTGCGGTCGGTCACCGGCCACAGGTCACCGGTCAGGGCGGTCCCCGCGACGCAGCTGAGCGAGCAGGTCTTGCAGGACTGGTTGTAGCGGTCCCAGACCTGACCGCTCTGTGGGCACTGGCTCTTGCGGCAGTAGGCGGCGTTGGTCACGTCGAACTGCACGCAGTGAAAACCCGAGGCCGTGGGGCACATGTCGTCGCTGGTGCAGGGCGTGTTGGGAATGCACAGGTCGCTGTCCGCGTCGTACAGGTAACCGGTCGCGCAGTCGCCGCACTGCGCATCCTCGAGCAGGGTCGCCTCGACGCACAGCCTGTGCGTGTCTGTGCAATCCTGGGCAATGCTGTTGTCCGCACCCACCTCGCAGTTGAGCACCGCCACGCAGGTGCCGGCGCTGTCTGTCCAGTGGGGCAGGCAGTCACTGCAGTAGACGCCACCGCTGTCGCTGGCACAGGCGCGATGGGCATCGCTGCACGCGGGGCAACTGATGCAATCGCTGCACCCGGTGTAGGTGTGTGCCACACAGGTCCCGCCATCGTCGTGATAACCCACCACGCAGGCGCCGCAGGTGGCATCGCCGCAACCGGTGGCCGCGGTGCAATCGCGGTGCTGCAGCGTGCAGTCGCCACAGCTGACGGCGGCCCGGCAGACGCCATCGACCTCGGCGTCGGGACCGATGAAGCAGCTGCTGACCTCGCTGAAGCACGGGCCGCAGTGCGCGCCGGCGGTATCCTCGACACAGACGCGATGCTTGCCGTCGCAGTCGGCCAGGATGCTGGCCTCGGCGCTGGCCTGGCAATTGGCGTGGGGGATGGCCTCGCACTGCTGCAGCGAGCTGTTCCAGCGGTAACCCGAGGCGCACTCGTCGAGACAGTGGTACTGGCCACCGCTGTTGTCGCACAGCCGCTGCGCGCCGCAGGCCAGCTCCGTACACGAGGTGGCCACGCGACAGCGCTGGCTGGTGTCGTCGCACACCAGGTCGATGTCACAGCTGCCCTGGGCGCAGGGGCAGCCCTCGGTGTTGATGGGGCAGGCGTGGCACGTGCCGTCGCCGCACACCAGGTCCGCGTCGCAGGCGTCATCGACGCCGCAGGTGCAGCCTTCGCTGCCGTCGCTGCAACCCGCGGGCACACAGCGATCCTCCGCGCAGTTCAGGCCGTTGTCACAGGCGCCGTCGCGGCAGGGGCAGCTCGCGGCACCGCGCGCGCAGGGCTGGCACACGCCGTCGGTACAGCCCGCGCCCTCGGTGCAGTACTGGCTGTCGAGGCAGGCGCAGCCGGTCTCACCGTCGATGCAGTTGGTGCACAGGCCCGCGACACAGACGGCCCCTGCCCCGTAACGCGCGTCCCCGGCACAGTCGGTCGGTGCCGCGCAGGCCACGCACTTTCCATCCTTGCACAGCGTCCCGATGTCCTCGGCCAGCCCCTTGCAGTCCGCACTGGTGGTGCAGTCGGGCTTGGTGGGGACAGGCGGTTCCGGGGGACAGCCCATCCAGGACGTGGCACCCAGGAGAACGAGCGCGGGCAACAACAGCGAGTTCGGACGGAGACGAAGGCAGTTCATGACAGGTCCTCGTGTGTTCGACGAGATGTCGCGCGGCGTCCGCGCGCGGAGTCGCTCAGAAAACCGTGAAGTCCGTATAGTACAGATACAGACGGATATCCGTCATCCCGTCGAGCGAGATGTCCTGGTTGGCCGTCTCGTCGACCATGTTCAGCACCAGCTCCCAGCGCGTGTTCAGGTAGGGACGATCGGTGAAGCGCGTGTTGCGATACACCGTGGGATCGAACGCATTCTGGTCCAGGAAGAACACGTTGATGACAGCCGTGCGCTCGGGGAAGGTGAAGTACAGGATCTCGTCGCTCACCGAGGACACCGCCGAGGTGCCGCGTGCACGCAGGTAGAGGCGCGCGGTCTGGTCGCCGTAATCAGACCCGATGATCTGGGCTTGCACGTACTTGATCTTGTGGTTGCGCGTCAGCGGTGACAGCTCGTCGAGCTGGCTGCTGAAGGGCACCGTGATGTAGCCCGCCTCGTCGAGGATCGCCGGGTCCTGCAGACGCTCCCGGAACAGGGCGATGCGCTCGCCCTGGCTCAGCGGCGCCCCCACCGCGCTCAGGGTGGGGATGCGCATGATGTCGTCGCGCAGCGACAGCCGGGTCACGCGCAGATCGGGGTTGCCGTACTGGTCCTCGAACTCCCGGAACGCGTCCTCGAGCTCGATCAGGTAGTTCTGCAGGTTGTAGTCGCCACGGGTGATCATGCGCACCAAAAACAGCTGGTCGAGGCGCGCGTAGCTCTGGCTGGTGTAGTACTCGTACACCCGGGTCGCCTTGTAGACCTCGCGCAGCGCCGAGTAAAAGGTCTTGTCGGCGTTGATCACGGCGTCGTTGCGATAGATGCGCACGTTGGGGTTGTTGCGCGCTGCCTCGACGTTGATGGTCAGCTGCTGGGTCTCCTCGAGCTCGTCCTGCAGTCGCTTGGCCTGCTGCCTCAGCTGCTGCACCCGCGACATGGCCTGCTGCATCTCGTAGGCCCCGCGCAGCGCATCCACCTGCAGTTCGTTGAGGCGCAGGTTGATGGTCTTCACCCGGGCCGCGCTGTCGATCTGATTGAGCCCATCTCCGTCGTCATTGCACTGCATGTCGAAGCTGATCTGACCCTCTTGCTTTTGCAGGTCGCGCAGCTTGTCCTGCTTGGCCGTGATGGTGGCATGCAGGGCGGCCTGGGCCACCTCGTTGACACCGATGGCGACGCCAAAGATGGTGGCCGAGATCGCCGCCGCCGGGCAGTCCGAGCCATTGGACAGGCCCGCGACGATCATGCACTTGCCCAGTCCGGCGATGGTCTGGGCGGCCTGGAGCACGCGGTCCGCTTCCTGCGAGGCATAGCCGCACCAGTCGATGACGTCCTGCACGCTGTCTTGCTGGTCGCGCAGGCTCACGTAGGTGCTGCGGAAGGAGTCCACCGCGTTGCAGGCGGCGTTGATCCGGTCTTCCTCGATCTTGGCCTCGGCGATGGTGTTGTCCATGGATACGCGGACCTTCTGCATGTCCACGATCTCGAGGTCGATGGCGCCCATGGCCTCGTGCAGCTGGCCAGTGCCCATGAGGCCGCAGGGATCCCCGAGCAGCTCGGCGCGGGGATCCAGGTACGCGTACTTGCGGATCGCCGGGTACACGTGCGAGCCCGCGGCGAAGGTGCCGCACAGCTCGGCGAGCTGGCCCTCGTAGTTGTTCTCGACCCGGATCAGCTCGCTCTGAAAGCTCGCCTCGTCGACATCGAAGCTGCGCGTGGTCTGCAGCGCCACGTCCTCGGCCTGCTGCGCGATCTGCAGGCGCTGCCAGGCGCGGGCGCCCAGCACCTCGAAGCCGTTGTCCCGGGCCACCGAGGCCTCGGTCGAGGGGAAGGGGATGTAGTCCGGCGCGTAGCCAAAGTAGTTGATCTCGTCGCTGATGGCATCGTACTGGCTGCGCATCTCGGTCAGCGCCACGCGGTAACTGATCTGAGCGTCCTGGATGGACTTGGAGATCTGCGCCACGTTCTCGGGCCGAGTCGAGTCGCCAATGCGCTGCATCAGGTTGGTCAGGATGATGGACTCGAGGTAGGCCGCCGTGTAGCCGCGCTCGATGACCAGGCGCGCCAGATCTGGCCGGTTGAAGTTCTGGTAGCGCTTGCTCACCTCGCTCCACACCTTGACCTTTTGGGTCGAGGCTCTGATCAGACGCCCCAGGTACTCGACCACCGTCTCCTGGCCGGCGATCTCTGGCAGTCCCTGGTCGAGTGCGCTCTGCAGCGCCGGCAGCAGGTGGAAGAAGCGCTCGAGCCCGAGCTGGTAGTACTGGGTCGCCCGGTACAGGTTGTACATCTCGGCACCGGCAATGCCCGACAGATTGATGCCGCCCGGCTCGAATAGCGAACCCTCGAACGAGGCCACGTTGAGCCCCGCGAGGTCAAAACGCGAACTCAGAGCCTTGGTGTAGCCGTCGTCACCCAGCATGACCAGCAGCTCGACGTACAGCTTCTCGAAGCCAGAGTGATAGATCGTGGTGTCCAAATCAGGGTCCCGCTGTGCGTCGTAGGCCAGGGTCTCGTGCAGGAAGATGCGCGACTTGTCACGCATGGTGGTCGACAGCTCGTCGTAGCGATGGACGTAGAGCGCGAGCAGGCAATCGATGCGCTCCTGGGCCTGGCGAATGCCCTCGGGGTCAAAGCAGTAGGGCACGGTCTCGGCCGAGGCCTGACACAGCGAGGGCACGAAGCCCAGTCCTGTCCCCTGCCGGTTCTGGAAACGCGTGCGGTAGCGGAAGGCGTCGTCCACGGCCGAGGCCAGGGGCAAGAAGGCCACCTGGCTGCTCTGGCCCATCTTGTAGAAGTTCTTGCCGGCGCGCAGCTCGAGCCTGTCCGTCGAGCAGTACACCTGGTTGGAGTCCTGACAGGTCCACACCAGATCGGCATCGCCGGGTGCGATCTGTCCCTGCAGCACCCGGCCCTGGCGCTGCCAGTCGAGCAGGGTCGCCTTGCAGCCCAGGGTCTTGTCGTGCTGATGCTGGCGGCAGTCATGGCCGTCGATGGTGGAGCGAGAGATGACGCCGCGGTCGACGGAGAAGTAGATGATCCGACTTCCCGGCGGGCAGGCGTGGAGGTCTTCATCCCCCGAGGTGGCGATGCTGCCCTTGTCGAAGAGGTCGGTCTCCTCGCACAGGTAGTGCACCATCTCGCCGGTGGCATCCGCCTCGTCGATGAGCTGCGGGGTCTGGGTGGTGTCGCGACCGAACAGCAGCACGCTGGCCAGGGGGCTCGGATCGTCCGAGGGACCGATGCCCACGCCCATGCGCGAGTTCAACTCCGCGAGCAAGGTTGGCGAGCAGGCCAGGGGGGCCGGCGAGGTCTGTGTTCCCAGGTTGGTGGGAGGCACCGAGCCCTGGTAGGCCGTCTCGTCGAGGTCCGTCTCGCCTCTCCGCAGCACCATGTAGCCATAGGCCACCAGGTCGTTGGCCGGATCGTTGTCGAACAGGGACAGCACGCGCTCTCGGAACACCAGGAACAGCGTGTCGGTATTGATGAGCGCACCGTCCACCAGCTCGATGTGGCGACGTCGTTCGCGACCGTCGGGCACAGGATTGGCGCCGGCCAGGCTACGGTCGAGGTCGGCGGTACCGCTGCCACTCAGGGGCATGGTGCTGTCGCGGCACTCGTTGCGGTAGCGACGGCCGGTCTCGGCGTCCAGCGTGCTCCCGGCTTGCAGACCCGGCACCAGCCAGGGCACCTGCTGCGGCTGGTAGCGACTCGAGCAGGCGTCGGAGATGTAGCGGCCGCCGACCGCGATGTCGGCGTCGAAGCTCTGCATGAAGACCATGCAGCCGGCTTCACCCTCGCTCGAGCACTGAGCGGGATCGTTGGCAAAGCGGATGTCCAGGGCCGGATTGCCGGCGTACTGCAAGGCCCGCAGGCTGTCGATGCGACCATGGTAGACCGAGGCCGAGGCGGCGCTGGGCGCGATGTTCATGGCAAAGGGGTACTCGACCACGCCCGAGGGCACGGGCTCTTCGTCCGGTTCGAAGGTGTAGACCTCGTAGCCATCGGTGTTGAGGTAGGGGTAGCAGATGCGGCCAGCGCCGCATTTCTCGCGCATGGCGGCCGAACGCCACGACTCGGTGCGGGTCGAGGTGAGCAGGGCCCTGAACTTCATCAGGTCGAAATGCTGGGTGCGAAAGCGCGCCCAGGCTTGCAGGAAGCCATTCTTGATCCCCGCCACCAGGGCATCATCGTGCGCGCCCTGCTGCCACGCTTGCAGTCCGTTCTCGTCGACGCGGAAATCACCGAAGTAGTAGATCGAGCCTGTCCAGGACCCGATGGGGCGCTCGCTGTAGCGCAGCAGCACGGTCTTGCGCACGGTGCCATTGTCGACCTCGAGCTGGCCGGCCCACAGGCTCTGGCCAAACCCCGTGGCGCCCTGGACCGAGAGCACGGCGCTCTGTCCTGACGCCAGTGCAAACGACAGGCTCACGCCGTCGCTGGTCCCGAGCGAGGTGCCTTCGTGCTCGGCGCCAAGGCTCAACCACCACAGCGGGCAGTTGGGGTGCTCGCAGATCAGGCGGCAGTCACTGCCTTGACACACACAGCCAGGCTCGCTGCCACTGCAGCTGGGCAGGTGACACACGTCGTCACTGTCGCAGCTCAGTGCCAGACCCGAGCTCAGCGGCGCGCAGATCTTCTCGGCATTCACGGTGCGGCAGCGGCAGCCCGGCGTGCCCGCGGTGCAGGCATCGATGTCGCGCCGCCTCTCGTCGCCACGCACGGCCAGAGCGATCTCGCGCTTGCGGTCCTGGGCGTCGGTGTAGGTGTGCTTGAGCTTGCGCACGGTGTAGCTCGCGGTGGCGCGCGAGGTGTTGGTCACCACCACGGTGCCCGCGCCCATGCCCGTGCTGAAGGTCAGCTGCGCGGGTTGCACGCTGAAGGGCTCGGGCGGGGTCTGGTCCGCGCTGACGTCACTGTCGCCATAGGGCATGCAGACGCCGGGCTCGCCGTAGGCCGCGTCGCAGAAGTAATCGCGCGGCGGGCAGGTGTCGTCGCCCTGGGTGCAGCTGAGGCGACACACGTGCTGCTTGCACTCGGCGCCGCTGATGCAGTCGTCCGAGGACATGCAGTTGGTGCGACACATGCCCTGCAGGCAGGTGTGGAACTGCGGACAGTCGACGTCTCGCTGGCAGCTGTGCGGGCTCTCTCCGGGGACCAGGCACTGGCCGGGGTCGACGCAGGAGCGGCCGGGCAGGCAGCCCTCCATCAAGCCTTCGGACGAGCAGGTGTGAATGCCGTCCGCCCCTTCGTAGCCGTCGTTGCAGGGCGTGTAGCACTTGACCGCGGGGTTCGCGCTCAGGGAGAAGCCGGCGGTGGCGACGCACATCCCGCCCTGGCACTCAAGCCCGGCGTTGCAGCCACTCTGGTCATTGCAGCCGCAGGCCTGGGTGCCGGTGCTGCAGGGCACGCACACGGCGTCCTGGCAGCGGTTGCCGCGCAGGCAGCCCCCGCTCGCGTCGCAGGGTCCGCCGGTGGATCCGGTGCCGTCGACGCACAGGCGACCGGCCTGGCACAGCAGGCCAGGGTTGCAGCCTCCGCCAGCGCAGGCGCAGTTCTCGGTGCCGGCGCTGCAGCCATCGGGCATACAATAGCCATCGCGACAGCTCACGTCGTCGTCGACACACTGGTAGCCTGCCAGGCAGGCGCAGCCGGTCTGTCCGGGGGCGCACTGCGAGGACATGCAGACGTTGCTGGAGTCGCAGGTCAGCAGCTCGTTGGCGGCGCTCACCCCGCAGTGCCCGCCCTCCTGGCAAGCGCACCCTTCTCGACCCAGCGGGCACACCACGGGCACGCACAGGTTCTGCGCTCCGCACATCAGGCTGTCATCGCTGCACAGGCCACCGCTGAGGCAGCGACAGCCCTCGGTGCCGGGCGGGCAGGCGGCCAGCTCACACACGTTGTCGGTGTTACAGGCGTGCTGCTCGTCGCTGCAGCTGCCGTCCGACAGGCAGGCACAGCCCAGGGCACCGTCGTCACATGCAGGCTGCTGGCAGGTGCCGCTCACGCACTGCAGCGCAACGCCCGCCGCGTCGTCGAGACAGGTGCCGTCGGTCAGGCAATCGCAGCCGAGGGTGCCCAGGGTACAGGCGGCATCGGCATGGGTGCCGGCGTCGGGCTTCGGCTCCTCGGGCCCGCAGGCCAGCGCCAGGACGGGCAACAGCAGCGCGAGCCCCCGCGTCCACAAGTGTCGACTGCGACCGAGACGACGTGCGTTCTGGGACATGTCACGCTCCTGCAGGTTGCCCTGCGTTCAGTTCCCGAGATTGAGCGACACGCTGGCACCGGCCAGGGCCGCACCGTCGTGGCCAAAGCAAGACGAGGTGACAACCTGCAGGGCGGCCAGCGAGCCTGCGCCACCGGGCTTGAGGGTCAGTTCCACGTCGCTCGCAGCAATGGCCGTGTCGGCGGCTGCGGTAAAGGCCAGGGCCAGGCGATCACCCTCGTGGATGGCCTTGCCCTGCAGCGCGCTGCCGTAGACCACCTGCACGTCGGTGGCGTGCTCGAGCAGAACCTCGCAGGCGCGCGCGTCGGGACTGCTGACCACCAAGCCCACCTGGGCCACCACGGGCTGGCACAGCTCGGCGCGGCATTCGAGTCCGGCGTTGCACTGCCCCGCATGGCAGGCGCAACCCTGCGTGCCAGGCGTGCAAGCCACCGTGGCGTCCTTGGTCTCGGGAGGTGGGTTGCAGCCATCGCAGGCCGCGCCGAGCACCAACGCCAGGACACACAGCCCCGAAACACCTGCGCGCGCGAAGCCACGAACCCGGCTCAGGGTGTTCTTGTGTCGCATTCGAACCTCCAGCGTCGCGACCAGGCGACGCGTGCCTGGCCGGTCACCATCACCACGTGTGACTGACGTCTGCACTCATGGCTGCGTGGTTGATCAATCCTGCCGTCGAGACGATGGTCTTGACGCCCTGCACGCCCAGAGAAATGCCGATGAGAGCCTTGGTCACCTGCGCGCCCGCCAGGGCGGTCCTGGTGACGCTCGCCGTCGACGCAATGATGCCGACAACATCGAGCAGGAAGCCGCCTCCGATGTGATCGATCGAATGGTCGTAGAGCTTCTGCTGACCCTTGGACATGCTGCCCCCACCCGCAAGGATCTTGTTGCCCTTGACGATGGTCTTGGCGCTCTGGACGGTCCGGAATACATCGAACAGGGTTCCAGCCGCACTGCCAGCGACGAGGATGCTCGCCACCACAGGGGCCGCAGCACCGAAGGTCATGACTGTTGCGGCGATGCCGAGTCCGAGCGCGATCACGGCAGTGGCGATTCGAAGCGCCGCGAAGATCTTGGGGTGCTTGACGATGAAGGGCTTGAGCTTGTTGGTCAGGGCGTTGCGCGTCGCCTTGTACAGCGTGTAGGGCGACTTGATGACCTTCCAGGCGCCCTTGCCAAAAGCCTTGAGACCGCGGCCAACGGCATTGAGCCTCTCACCTGTGCCGTCGGGGTCAAAACCCGAGACCGGATTGTCCGAGACGTAGGCGTAGCCGGTGGTCGACTCGCTGAGGACCTCGGCGTCGACGCCATCCTTGGTGAAGGTCAAGAAGGCGGGGTCGACGCTGTTCCAGCGCCCCAGATCCGGGTCGAGCAGGCGGTTCGCGAAGTGCAGCAGACCGCTGCCCTGGTCGATCTCCTGGCCGCTGAAGCCGAACTCGCCGAGCTCGCCGCTCTGGTAGCGCACTCCTCCATAGGGGAAGTAGCGACGGAGCCCGGTGATCTCGCCCTGGCTATCCGTCGCCAGGGTCACGCTGCCGGTGTGGTCGTAGTGCAGGTAGCGGTCGGTGTCCCGGTTGTCGACGAGGAGCCGGCGCGCTGCGCCCAGCAACAGGCGATCGACGGGCGAGGCCGGTTCGCTGCTCTGCACGATGCCCGCCTGCGCGGCCTGGGCGATCCAGGCGTCACCAGCGGTGATCGCGTCGTCGGGGTTGTCGAGGGGAGCGGGACCCTGGAGCACCTGGGCCTGGATGGCGGTCGAGTCGAGCAGCGCCAGGCGCAGGTCATCGACGCGCGGGCTCAGGGTGGCCACGCCATCCTTCACCTGGTACTCCGGCGTGATGTAGTG
Source organism: Pseudomonadota bacterium (assembly GCA_043821645.1). Classification (GTDB taxonomy): domain Bacteria; phylum Myxococcota; class JACRCW01; order JAFGSX01; family JAFGSX01; genus JBDRCO01. The sequence continues at coordinate 66,073 of JBDRCO010000118.1, forward strand.
CACCACACCTTCGGCCTCGACCTTGCTCACGCGTTCGCGGGTGGCTCCGTAGGCCAGGGCCGTGCGCACGCCGGTGCCGTCGTCGACCTGAACCAGGCGACCCATGAAATCCCAGGCCAGGACCTTGTCACCGCGAGCGACCATGTTGCCGGCGGTGTCGTAGCTCATGTCCAGCGAACCCGCGGTGGTCACCGCGTTGGGCTGCGTGGCACCGTAGGTGTAGCTGCCGACGTGACCTTTGCTGGTCGCGCCCAGGCTCGAGGTGGCGCTCAGCAGGTTGTCGATGGCGTCGTAGCCGTAGCTCAGGGTCTCCTCGCCGCTGCGGCCGGGGTCGAGCACCGCCTGCGTCAGGCGACGGCGTGCATCGTAGCTGTACTGCGCGGCCAGGCCCGGGGTGTCGTCGGCAGGCGCCTCGAGGTCCTGGCTTTCGAGCAGCAGGTTGCCGCGGCTGTAGCGGTAGCGGGCGCCTTGCAGCAGGGTGCTGCCACGACGCAGGGACATCTCGCTGGGGCGCATGCGGCTGTCGTAGCTGCGCGCGTAGGTGAGCCCGTTGCCGTAGCTAAGCTGGCTGAGCTTGCCCTGCGCGTCGTAGGCGATCGCGGGGACCGCTTCACCCAGCGACGTGGGTCGTGACGCCGCGTCGTAGCCATAGTTCAGCACCCGGCCATCGGGATAGCGCGTGCTCAGCATCCGTCCGGCGTTGTCGAAGGCCGTGCTGACCTCGAACCAGAAACCTTCGAGCTGGCGGGCGGTGTAGATCTGGGCGTTGCGGACGTTGTAGCCAAAACGATCCTCGCCGGCGGGGTACTGCAGCGCGGCCAGGCGGCCGGCCAGGTTGGTGCACTTGGCCGCATCGCAGGCAGGCAGCGCGTCGTAGACGGCGCGGGCCAGGGTGGCGTCGCGGTTGCCGTCCTCGAAGCGTTCGAACAGGCGGTTGTTGCCGTCGTATGCCGCGCGGGTCACCTTGCCGCGGCCATCGGTCAGGCGAACCACGTTCCCGGCGTCATCGTACGCGTAGCGCAGGGTGCCGGCGTTGGGGTCGTCGATCTGAACGACGCGACCCGCCAGGTCGTAGCGCTGCAACTTCTCGTGACCGAGGGCGTCGATGTAGCCCTGCACGTTGCCCAGCTCGTCGTAGGTGACCTGCAGGATCTCCGGTGTACCGCTGGCCTCGCTCAGGCGCTCGACGGTGAGGACACGCCCCAGCCCATCCATGTGCTGAACCGCGGGTGTGTCGGAGAAGGGGCTGCTGGCATCGCTGTCGTCCTCGTCAAAGATCAGGGTCTTGAGCGGCAGGTACTCGAACTTCTGCTGCGAGTTCGAGGTGTACAGATCGGCGTCCTGGTGCGTGGCGATCAGCGGCCTGTCCAGCGCGTCGTAGCGCTGTGCATCGTAAGGCGTCCCGGCCGGGGGCGTGAGGTCACAGCTGGCCGATGTGGAGCCGTAGGGCTGGTAGGCCCTCTGCACCTGGCCGCGCAGGTTGAAGGTGGCGAAGCCTGCCACCTGGTACTGCCCGCTCTCGACGAGCATGCGCTCCTGCACGGTGCGGCCTCGGCCATCCAGGCACTTGATGTGCTCGAGGTCGAGAGCACCGCCGACCTGCGTGCGGCTGCGCGTGATCACCCGGCTCACCGGGGACGCCAGCTCGTAGCTGTAGGTCTCGGTCGGGGCCGCGGCGCTGTCACCACCCGGGAGCACGCGCCAGGTCAGGCGCCCCATGTCGTCGTAGCCGTAGTAGGTGCTGTTGCGCGGCGTCTGCACCGCGCCGCCCACGACCCGCATCCACATGGTCGACTCGACGGGCTTGTCCCAGGTCGGGTCGTACACCACCTCGCGGCGGAGCTGGTAGGGCGCGCCGGCGGCGTCCTGCAGGCGGATCTCGACCCGCACCGGATGCAGCCCGAGCGCATCGTACTCGTAGGTCCGGCGATGGCCGTCCTGCTGCCCCAGATCGCCGTTGGGATCGATGGTCTCGACCACGTTGCCGTCGTCGTCAAAGCGCTGACGAATGGTGGTGCGCAGCGTGCCGTCGGTGGCGAGGCGCTCGGTGCTGCGGCTGACCAGACCCTTGCTGGCGTTTCCCTCACCCAGGCCCACGAAATCGGCTCCGTCGTAGTAGGTGAGGTCCTCGCTGTAGACCTGGCTCGCCGGGTCGCCGTACTCGCGCGTCTTGTACGGCAGGTGCGGCATCCAGCGGCCGCCGGTGTTCGCGGTCGGGACGAACCAGCTCTGGCGGTAGTGCTCGTCGCCCAGACACTGCGCCCCGCAGGGGTGGCCCGCCAATCCCTCGCAGGTGCCGCAACCGCCCGCGCCCACCGCGGTGATGCCGAGGTCCGCCTCGAGGGTCTGGTTGCCATAGCCGTCGTACTCGTAGCGCGAGGTCACGTGCACCCACTGGTCCTGGGTCTGGCCTTCCTTGTAGTAGGTGAGCTCCTCGATCAGGCACACGGTGCGCACCGGCTTGCGGCCCACAGCCTCGAGTTGCTCCGGGCTGGGCACCTCGGCCACCGGGCAGGTGGTGTCGTCGCCATAGCTGTCGATCTGCTCGCGCAGGGCGCGGCCGTCCCCCTCGGTGGTCTGGCGGATCTTGAGGCCCGAGCGATAGGGATCGGTGACGCCCACGTCGTAGCTGGACACGATCAGACCCTGCTCGGAGCCCTCGTCGCCCTCCTCGCCCGGGAGCAGGATCTCGACCTCGGCGTAGCCGCGATACTGCTTCTCCTCTCCGTCATAGAAGCCATCGCGGTACTTGTAGACCGTGACGTCGTGCAGGTTGCTGAACAGGTCGTACTCGTCGACGCTGTGCACCACGTTCATGGGGAAGGGCAACTTGTACTGCCAGGGATCGCCCGCCTCGCGCGACAGCGCCATCTCGAGGACCGAGGTCGTGTAGGAGACGTCGGTGACCCGGCCGATGCCGTTCTCGATGCGCGTCATCAGGTGCGGCCGGATCGGGAACAGCTCGAGGTAGGTCACGACGCCGTTGCCGTCAATCCACACGATGTCCTGCGAGCCATTGCCGTTCATGTCCGCGCACAGCACGGTGTGCTGCGGCGTGCGCTCGGGGATGGAGCCCCCGCTGACCGTGGTCAGGGTCTGGGCGGTCAGGAACCCCGTGCCGTTTCGGTTGAGGGCGTAGCGGACCTGGTTGCCGACGACCACCAGCAGGTCCGCCAGGGCGTCGCCGTTGAGATCCTCGAGCATGGCGAGGTCGATCTCGGGGTCCGAGATGGGCAGGCCTGTGATGGTGGTCCAGGTGCTGGCGTTGCCGCTCCAGCGGCCCCAGCCCAGGTTGAGGCGGTAGCTGACCTCGCCCTGGCGCACGCGCACCGCATCCAGCAGCCCGTCGCCGTTCATGTCCGCGAACTGCACGTTGTCCGAGGCAAAGCCCGCGCCCAGGTTCTGCGCTGCAGCGTCCGGGGCAAAGCCCGCGCTGTCCAGGTTGCGCCACACCAGGGTGTTGGCCGCGTCCGAGTGCACCACGTCGATGCGCCGGTCGTTGTCATAGTCCAAGAAGCGCAGCTCGGCGTCCTCGCCCAGGTTGGGGTAGCCGTTGCTGGCGCCCAGCAGCTCCTTGCTCACCCAGTCGCCGGTTCCCTTGTTGAGCAGCACCTCGCCCGACAGCGCGTTGAGCATGTCGGTGAAGCCGTCGCCGTTGGCGTCGAGCACCTGCATGTAAGCCGAGCCCAGGGTGTGGCCGGAGCCCGTGCCCAGGGAGCTGGAGTAGGGCGCGGCAAAGCTCTGCGTGCCGTCGCTGGCGAGCTGGTTGAGGTAGATCTGGTGTGCACCGGCGGCTGTGGTGTCGACCACGTCGGGCAGGGCGTCACCGTTGAGGTCGACCAGGGTGGCCTTGCCCGAGCCCAGCAGCACGGGCTCACCGCCGACGCTGACCAGGTAGGGCTCGCCGCAGTCGGCGCCGGAACAGCTGGCGCCCAGGGCCTGGGAGTAGCTGAAGCGATGGATCACCGGAAAGGCGGCATTGTTCTGACCAAAGCTCTGCGCCTGGCGCAAACGGCTCAGGCCACCGGACTCGGTCTCGTCGTCATAGGTCAGCTCCAAGCGCTGCCGCAGCTCGCTGTCGGCCTTGACCTCGAGCCGGATGACGCGCTTGGTCAGCCTCAGCTCCAGGCCCGCCTTGCCGTCGGAAAGGACGTCTGGCCTGTTGTCCTCGTAGCTCAGCGAGACCGAGTAGCGCGCGCTGCCATCGCTGCGAAACACCCAGCGCACCTGGTCCAGCAGCGAGCGCCCGCCGGGATCCCTCAGGTAGTCGTAGCGCAGCACGTGACCGTGTACGTCGACCTTCTCGACCAGGTAGTAGCGAAAGGTCCCGCTGACGCCTGCCTCGCGCGCCGCGGCCACGCTCTGGCCCAGGTGGTCCGCTCCGAAGTAGCCCACCGAACCGTCGGGGTACTGCGCCTGCCAGTGGCCCGCCGTACCGCTGGAGCCGTCGTCGAGCCACAGGTAGCGGACAAAGCCCCGCTCGAAGCGCGAGCGATAGATGGTGCCGCCAGCCACCGGCGCGGTCCCCGTCGACACCCGCACCAGCTCCTCGCCGCCGTTGGCCACGAACAGGTCGTCGGTGTCGTATTCTGGCAGGCCGCGCGAGGTCATGCGCTCGATGGACTCGACGTCCAGGGACCAGCCTATGCCGGCCACACCGTTGCCCGAGCCAGAGCTGTAGGACAGCTTGAGCCCCGGCGTCACCGCCGCGAAGCCAGCGGGGAGCTGCAGCGGGATGCTCCAGCGCATCAGCGCCATGTTGGGGTCGACATCGACGTTGTCGCCCACGCCCTCCATGGAGCCAGGCCCCTCGGGCAAGCTCAGTCTGTCATCCGACACTCCCGACGAGAAATCAGACCCCGCCAGCGCCATGCATGGCAGCACAAGCGCCATGGCGACCGTGAGACTGTAGTGGAGCGCTGACGATGGTCTTGGGCGAGGTTGATAGCCGAGCAAGGGCAAACGGTTCATCCGATTCCGCTCCTTGAAACCGAGAACCCCGCGTCGGTCTCGAGCGAGGTCCGCTGGATGTCCCAGACGCTCCTGGAACACCCAAAGTACATGGCTCCTGGCCGAATTCGTTGGCGACATGTATATCCCATTGAAACTGATTCATGGCTCATTTTCGCGATCGTACATGATCGGTCTAGCTGCTGAAGCTGCATACGGAAGGCACAGATATCGCATAAATATTCCATGCCAAGTGGAGTTCTTGGTCCTGTCGAACCGCTGTCTCGTCGACAAACTCAGGAAGTTTGCTCAGTTCGCTCTGAGTGTCTGTACCCAGTGAGCAGGCCAGGGCCAAACATCACCCACGGTGTCTCCCGGACTTGAGATCCCCGGCAAACGCGCACGCTCCTCCGGGCTGCAGACAGCGATCGCTGCAGCCCTCGAGCGCGGGCACGCTCTTTGCGTCGACTCCGAGAAAGCGCGCCACGAAGAGGCAGCGAGGTCGCTCCCACACGTCGTCGACGGGACCGCTCTGGATCAGACGCCCGGCGTGCATCACCGCGACATGGCTGGCCAGGGCGCGCGCCTCGTCGCGGCTGTGGGTGACGTGCACGGTGGTGAGCTGCAGCGCGTCGTGAACCCGGCGCAGCTCGGCCTGCAGCTCCAGCCGCGCGTTGTGGTCGATGGGCGCCAGGGGCTCGTCGAGGAGCAGCACGCGCGGCCTCGTCACCAGGGCCCGGGCCAGGGCCACGCGCTGAGCCTCGCCGCCGCTGAGGGTGGCCACGGGTCGCTGCCGCAGGGGCCCCAGATGCAGGAGCGCGACGATGTCGTCGATGCGGCGCTGGCGCTCGCCGGCCCCGACGCCGCGGGCGCGCAGGCCAAAGGCCAGGTTGCCCAACACGCTGTGGTGCGGGAACAGCGCCGGTTGCTGTTGCACCAGGCCGATCTGCCGGCGCTCAGGCGGCAGCGCCGTGAAGTCGGTGCCGTCGACGAGGATGCGCCCGCTGTCCAGCGCCTCGAAGCCAGCCAGCAGGTGCAGCAGCACGCTCTTGCCCGCGCCGCTGGGCCCCAGTAGCACCAGGTAGGCGCGGTCCTCGACGACAAGGTCGATGCTGTCGACGACAAAATCGCCAAGGCGGCGGCTCACTGCGTCGAGGTGGATCACGGCGCGCGCTCCCCCCGGCGCTGCCAGGCAAAGGGCAACAGACCCTGGCCAAACTGCAGCGCGATGAAGATCCACAAGCAGGTGAGTAGCAGCAGGCTGGCGACGGGCCGGCTCTCGCTGATCCCTGCGCGCAGGAACTCGGTGTGCACCAGCACCGGAGCGCTCAGGGGCGACGAAGCGAACAGCACCACCGCGCCGAACTCGCTGATGGCGCGGGCAAAGGCCAGGGCCAGGCCGAGCCAGAGCCCGCGCGAAGCCAGGGGCAGGCTGATCAGCAAAAAGGTCCTGAGCGGCGAGGCTCCCAGGCTGCGCGCGGCCAGCTCAAGACGCGGCGGCACGCCTTCGAAGGCGGTGAGCGCCGTTTTTATCAAAAAGGGGGCGGCCACAAAGCACTGCGCCAGCACGATACCGGCAAAGCTACCGGTCACACCCAGGCCTCGCTCGTCGAGAACGCGCCCCAGGGGCGCGCCTGGCCCGAGCAGTACCAGCAGGGCGATGCCCACCACGGACTGCGGCACCAGGATGGGCAGGTCGATGAGCAGCTCGATCGCGCGCTTGCCCTGAAACTCGAGCCGGGCCAGGGCGTAGGCCAGGGGGATGCCCCACAGCGCCAGCAACAGCGCGGACAGACCGGCACTGAGCACACTGGTCCACAGCGCGGCCTGCACATCGTCACGCGCCAGGGACCGCCATAAAGTCTGCGGCGAGTCCTGCATGACGAGGTGAATCAGGGGAAACAGCAGCAGCAGCAATGCCAGCAGACCGGCTGCGAGAAAACCCCAGGCCAGGCCCTGGCCCCGACGACGGGCGCGCCAAAGCAGTACGTAGGCCAGAGCCAGCGGAATGAAGGTCTCGAAGGCGTAGGGCTGCAACAGCACGAAGCTGAGCACGAACAGGCCAAACACGCCGAGCACCGCGGTGGAGCCGAACACGCTGGCGTAGACCACCAGCAACAGGATGAACAGCGAGGTGCGCTCGAGCAGCACCAGCACCAGCACGAAGAGGATGGCGTAGCCTGCTGCGAACAGGGCCAGACTCCGGCCCGAACGCCGGGCCAGGGTCTGCAGCGCGGCGTGGCTGGCGTAGACGTGGGCCGCGTACAGGGCGAGCAAGGTCCAGGGATCGAAGCCCGGACCGGGCAGCAAGAGCAATCCCAGGTGCGCCAGGGCCAGCACCGCAGCCACCACCAGCAGCGAGCGCCAGTCGCTCATGGCGCGCCCTCCATCGTCGAAGGCTGCGTCATGGCGCCGCCCGTGTCCTCGACCACGGCGTGGCTGCGCAGCGACGCTGGAAGGCCCCGGCCACGCCACCGCGCAGGTCGCAGGGGGCTGAAGCCGAAGCGCTCGAACAGCTTCTGTCCCTCGTCGGAGAGCAGCTCGTCCAGCAGCAGCAACGCCGCCTCGGGGTGTGGAGCCTGCGTCGGCACGGTGAGGCCATAGCGCACGGCCGAGCCGCTCAGGGTGCGCCCCGCGCCGTCGAGCTGCACCTGGGCACGCGCGCGGCCATAGGCCGGATCCCGTCCGGGGTTACCGAGGTTCACCTCGGGCGGCAGCCGCACGAACTTGAGATGGTGGGTCAGTGCCGTCGAGCGATACACGAAGGCGTAGTCGATGGCGCGCGCCCCGAGCAGGCTGACCAGCTCTCCTTCGTCGGGAACCAGGTTCTCCGGCGGCACCCGCGCGCGCAGACGCGCTTCGAGATCGGGAGCCGCCCCCTTTCCCAGCAGCGCTGTGAGCTGCCACACGAACAGGGTGTTGTAGCCCAGCGGCGCGGTATCCGGGTTGGCCCGCGCCAGGCGTACGTCGTCACCGAGCAGAATGGCGGGCCAGTTGTCCGCAGTGATCTCGGCGGTGTGGCGGCTGTGGTCGCGGTGTGCCAGCACGATCTCGTTGGTCGCGAAGGTGATCACCCACGCCGCGTGCTCGGGCAACAACATGCTGTCCAGGACCTGATCATCGGCGGTCATCACCAGATCCGGGCGCCCGCCCAGCTCGCTCACCTTGCGCGCCGCCACCAGCGAGCCCGAGGGCTCAAGCCGCAGGCGCCACCCCGGGTGACGACGGGAATATGCCTCGCCAAAACTGGACAGCACGGGTGACAGGCTGGCGGCGTGAAACACCACCACCTCGCCGGGGCGGGAGCAGGCACCGGCAACGAGCACCGCACACAGACTCAGCAGAAGAAGGCGCACGGACAGAGCCTAGCGCACTTTGCCAGCCGGGTCCCCGGCCTCGACGAGCGCCCTCGCGGGCAGGCGCGCGCTGCTGGCACTGGAACAACCCTCTATCGAATGCTACGAGCGACTCTTCCATGGGCTCACCAGCCCCTGACCTCGAGGATGCGCATGACCGGTCACCGCTGTCTTCTGTTGCTGTGCCTGAACCTGCTGGCCTGCCCGGATCCAGGACAGGTGCCGGACGTGGGCGCTCCCGCCGACGTGTTCAACTTCGACGCCACCAGCGTGGATGGCGCCGTGGCCGACGCCCCGCGCGTGGACAGCGCGCTCGCGGATGCCACCGGCAGCCCTGACCTCGCCGTCACCGCGGATGCCGCGGGCGGGGACGCGCGGGTGCCCGATGCCGGACAGCTCGACGCGGTCACCGGCGACACGGGCCACACCGTCGTCGACAGCGGCCTGCCTCCCCAGGGTGACAACATCCTGGTCAACGGCTCCTTCGAGCAATGGAGCAACGCCCTGCCCGTGGGCTGGTACGGCGCCGAGAGCAACCTGGACAGCGCCGCGGTGGTCGAGGATCTGAGCGCCGCTCACGACGGGATCCGCGCCTGCCAGCTGATCAACACCGGCAGCACGCACCGCCGCTTCACCACCGCCGCCACGACCTGGCCCGCCGGCGACTACCACTGCTCGTACTGGGTACGCGGCACAGGCGAGATCCGCAACGCCCGCTACACCGGCAGCTACTCGAGCTACAGCAGCTACACCAGCATCGACGCCGACACCTGGACCGAACTCAGCTACAGCTTCCGCGTGCTGCAGGAGGTGGTCGACGTGTTCGAACTCGTGTTCTCGGTGCGCAACACCGACGCGGCGCGCGGGCACATCCACATCGACGACGTGCGCTGCACCCGCAGCATCGAGCCCTGCGACGGCATCGTGTGCGAGAGCTGGCAGAGCTGCGACAACAGCGTGCCCGGCTGCGTCACCGCCAGTGGCTTCTGCGCTGACGAGACCGAGTGCCTGGACTGGCAGGACTGCGGCGGTGATCACCTGTGCGCGACGGCGACGGATCGCTGCGCCGGCACGATCGACTGCAACGAGCCCACACCCGTGTGCGACCTGCCCAGCCACAGCTGCGTGGCCGGCGATCCCTGCGCCGGGGTCACCTGCGACGCCTGGAAGCAGTGCAACCCGGCCGACGCCCTGTGCGTGCTCAAGCCCGATCGCTGCATGACCACCGCCGACTGCGTGCAGAGCCTGCCTGTGTGCGACGTCACCACCCACAGCTGTGTGGCCGTGGACAGCGCTGTCAACGTGGTGCCCAACGGCGGCTTCGAGGACTGGGAGGACGTGTGGCTGGGCGGCCCCAGCACCACCACCTTTCACCTGCCCGTGTCCTGGTACGGCGTGTGCAATAACTGCTCGCCCTACTATCCGACGACACAGATCGCAGCCAGCGACGTGCGCGCCTACAGCGCCAGCGTGCACGGCGGCAGCCAGGCCTGCCAGCTGGTCAAGACCGGCATGCCCGGCGATCGCTTCGACAGCGAGCCCTTCGCGGTGACACCCGGCGTGACCTACTCCTGCGCCTACTGGGTGCGCGGCCAGGGCTCGCACCGCCAGCGCGCCTACTGCGGCGCCACGGCACCGGACACGCAGTACCTCAGCGTGGATAGCGACACCTGGCAGCCGGTGACCTTCGAGATCAACAGCAACAGCGCCTGGTGCGTGCTCATCTTCTACGCCAGCAGCACCGACGCCGCGCGGGACCACGTGCAGCTCGACGACGTGGTGTGCTCGCGCAAGTTTCCGTGAACGCACCTCACTCGCTCGCCCGGGAACCCCCGCCTACAGCTTGGCGCTGAGCAGCAACCGCGGCCGGATCTCGCGCACCGGCGTGCAGGGCTCGGCCAGGCACTCGGCGTGGCGGTAGGCCACGTCGCCGTCGAGGTAGAGGTTGTCACCGAGCTTCCAGATCGCCCCCAGCGAGACCTCGAAGCCCACGGACTGCACGGCGCCCTCGCCCTGGCCAAACATGTAGAAAACGCGATCGCGCTGCAGCAAGAACAACGAGCTGTCGGCGCCCTGCCACAGCAGCCTGAGTTCGAGCTCGGGGGTGAGCTGGTGCTGACGGAAGTCGAGTTCGAGGGCGCGCAGGCTCACCGGATCGAGCTGGACCAGGTCGCGGGTCTCCGCCACCGCGTAGGTGGTCTTGAGCTTGGTCGCGAACATCGTGCTCCAGCGCATGAGCCACTCGAGTCCGGCCTCGACCCCGAGCAGCTCGCCAAAGTCGCGTGCCGTGGGCGCCAGATCGAGGTCGTTGCGGGTGCGCTCGAGCACCAGGTCCCAGCGCACAGTCACGGGCGAGGTGTACACGGGCCGGTACACGGCGCGGTTGCGCAGCTCGAGCCGGTGCCGCTGGTCGAGCTGATCCGCCTGCTGCAACGCCACCTCGTACAGCTGGTACAGCTCCAGCTCGAAGCGGCCCAGGCCGTTGTAGGCCATGCGGTTGTCGACCCGATGCAGGTTGTTGAGGCTGCTGCGCAGGCCGCTGGTTGCGCGCTCGTCGTGGCCCAGGGCGTAACGCGTATCGAGGACGACGGGCGTCAACGGCGAGAACCACTCGCCCGGAAAAACGCCCAGGCGCGCCGACACGCTGCCCTGGGAACTGCGCTCGCTGTCTTCCGTGTCGAGGTCGCGCAGGTCGTCGTACAGCACCGCGTAGTTGAGCTGCGGGATGAGCCCGGGCACGAAGGCCGAGCGCGCTCCGGCATTGAGCTCCCAGTGGTAGGCAGCCAGCTCGAAGGGCTGGCGGACCTCCCGCTGTGAGCGCGCGGCCCGCGAGCGGAACAGGGCGTAGCCGCTCTCGGTACCCGTGGGCGCCAGCTTGGCCTCGAGGCGACTTGTTTCCACGCGATCGTCCGCGGGTGTCTGGCAGTTCCCATCGGCGCCCGCAAGCGCCTCGGTGCTGGAGAGAGCGCGGCGGCAATCGAGCTCGCGATCCGCCTCGCTGTAGCCGTACAGACCGCGCAGCAAGAAGCGCTTCATGTTGAGGAAAGACAGCAGCCCGGTGGCCAGGTCGTACTCGGTCTGGGCCACCGCGCGCAGACGGCGCGTGTTCGCACCCTGGCCGTCGTCGAGGCGGCTGTGGCCAAGCTGCAAGGTGGTGGCAGGCAAGGCCTCGTGGGCGAGCTGCACGCGGCCGATCAGATGCTCCACCGCGGCGGTCTGGGCCCCGTCGTCAAGGCGCGAGATCTGGCGGCTGTAAAACAGCGAGGTGGGTAGCCAGCGCGCCGGATAGGCGGTGGCGTTCAGGCGCTCCTCGTCGTGCAGGCGGCCGTACAGGGTGCGGTCGCTCATCACCGGCGCGAAGTCCTCGCTCTGGTAGCGTCCCTGGGCGCTGCCCTCGACATAGGGGTGGCTCAGGCGCACCCGGCCCAGCGCCGCCCAGCCCGGATTCCGCGTTCGTGTCAGGTCCTGGCTGGCCGCAGCCTCGCCGGAGGCCACCACCTGGCCGCGCTGGCCCAGGCTGCGCTCCAGGCGCCCATCCACGGCGCTCTGCCACAGCCGCCGCGGTGTGGCGTCGAGCGTGGGGTCCTCGAGTCCCTGCAGCGTCAGGGCGCGGGCGCCGAGCTCGACCCCGTCGACAGGACGCAGGGCCAACCGACTCTGCACGATGAGCTCGCGCAGGGCATCGACCTCGTGGGCTCCCGCCTTTTCACCGCGCTCCACCACCTGCAGGGCGAACAGCTTGATGGATTGCTTGGCGGCGTCGGTCTTGTCGTCGATGGACAGCTCGACGTAGTAGCTCTGGCTCAGCGCCTTGACCGCGTAGCTGGAGGCCAGCCCCACGTCGAGCACCATGTCCGGACGCTCGGCCACGGGTTCGCGTGCCGGCGGCAGGTCGTAGTCGTACAGCTCGCGCGCGTTGTCGGCATCGCCCATGTCATGAATGGCCAGCGCCAGGGTGCGCGAGGCCTGCCGATATTCGGCGTAGACGCTGCGCACCCAGCCGCGGTCGATGTACTTGGGCGCCGCGCCGTCGATCTGGGCGTACAGCCCGGTCTCCTCGTTGACCAGGGTCGGCTGGCCCGAGCGCACCCAGCCGCCGACCTCGCGATCCGCGGGCACCAGATCCAGGATGGACACCACCCCCAGTCCCTTCTTGGGCACCAGGTCCACCTCGTACTCGACCTCGATCACGCTCAGGTCGTCGACCCGTTCCGGATCCAGGAAGGCGAGCTGCCCCGCGGGATAGATCAGGGTGTAGTCGGTGCCGGCGATGAGCAGCTCACCGTCGACGTAGACGCGCTCGCTCAGAGGGATGACGTAGGTGTTGCTGAGGCTGTAGATCTCCTGCCTCACACCCGTCAGCACCTCGCGCACGCTGAGGCCGCGGCTCAGGCCACCGTCCACCTCGACCTGCAGTGCCTTGGAGCGAGCCTCCAGCCGCGCGCCACCGCCCTCGACGGTGAAGGGCCGCTCCAGGCCCTCCTCGATGCCCTGCACCCTGTGCATGTCATCGATCTGCACCTCGCGCAGCAGCTCGCCCGGCGCCGCCAGATACTCGCCGTGAAAGCTGCGATCGCGAATGCCGGGTAGCTCCAGCTCGCCGTAGTCCAGGTTGGCGGAGAGGTCGAGAGCCCGACCTTGCGGGCCCTGGTAGCCAAGCCCCGCTCCCGCCGTCAGGGTGGCAAAGCGCTCGTCGCCCAGCTCGGGCACGGTCAGGTCCGCGGGCATCTCAGCGTCGAAGCTGCTCTGCAGCTGCCAGGTGACGCGGTGCGCATCCTCCTCGGCCTGGCCCTCGGTGACCTCGAGAGAACGCGACAGCCACAGGTCACGCTGGATGTCGTAGACCTCGGCCCCATCCTCGAACAGCAGCAGCAGGCGACCGCCATTGAGCACCGTTCCAAGGGCACCTGCCTCGCGCGCCAGGCCATCGGCGGCAGTGAAGCGACGGATGGTGCGCTTGTCCTTGTGCACCTGCACCAGCTCGCGGTCGGTGGCGATGAACAGGTAGTCGGTAAAAGTCTCGACGCCGACGATGCGGCGACCTTCGAGGGCGCTTTGCTGTACGAAGGGCACCAGGGTGTCGCTGGCCGTCTCGAAGGATACCAGGCCGTTCTCGTGACCTATCCAGATGCGCTCGCCATCAGGGACAAACACGCCCAGCTCGAGGCCCCCGAGCTCGTCGTGGCTCAGGTTGGTGAACTGCCGCGTGGCCACGCGATAACGGCTGAGGCCCTGATCCGTGACCGCCCACAGATCATCCCCGAAGCGGAACAGCTCGAGCACCTCGTCGCCACCCAGCCCCTGTTCTGCACCGTAGGGCCGCAGTCCGTCGACGTCGGGATCGTACACGGCGAGACCGGCGCGGGTGGCCACCCACACCTGGCGACCCACCAGCAGCAGATCGTTAACCGCCCGGTGCGGCAGTCCCTCGGCCTCGCCGTAAACGCGCAGGCTGCGGTCCACCTTGCGGTAGCGCACCAGGCCCTTGTTGGTGCCGAACCACACGTACGCGTCGTCGACCACCACGCTGGACACCGCCTGGCTGGGCAGCCCCTCGTCCATGCTCAGGGTGCCGGCACGACGGCTCTCGCTCTCGAAGCGCACCACGCCGTCATCGGTGGCGATCCAGATGGTGCGACCATCGGCAGCCAGAGCATTGACCTGATCTGGCGCCGCGAACACGCTGAAGCGATCCCGGGCCTGGTGCACGAAACGATCGCCGGCGCCCAGCCACACACCCTCGCGGGCATCGAGGGCGAACTCGGGCATGCGCGCTGCGACCGCCGGCGCAAGCAGCAGCGCGGCGCACAGCGAGCTCAGGGACGACGCACGGGTCAGGTATCGGTATGGCACGTCGCCATTCTACGTGCGGCTAGGGGCGGGTTCCAGATCCTCTCGGTGCCGATGTTCCCTCGACAGCGGCCCGCACCACCTCGCGCAGCGTGGCGAGCTGGAAGGGTTTCTGCAAGAAGCCCGCGAGCCCCTTGCCGGTGAAGTGCCGCGTGGCGTCCTGCTCGTTGTAACCGCTGACCAGGATCACCGGAGCCGGGCAGCTCCGGGCGCGCAGCTCCCGAAAGGTCTCCTCGCCATTGAGCCTGGGCATGGTCATGTCGAGGACGATCAGGGTGATGCGATCGCGAAGCGCGTCGAAGAGCTGCAAGGCGCGCTCGCCGTCCTCGGCCTGCTGCACCTCGTAGCCCAAGCGTCTGAGCATGCGCTCACCCACCTCGCGCACCATGGGCTCGTCGTCCACCAGCAAGCACAGACCTGTGCCGCGCCAGACCTCGTCGTGGACCTGCGCGATCTGGTGGCGCACCTGCTGGTCGCTCGCCGGCAACAGGATCTTGAAGCTGCTGCCCTGGCCGGGCTCGGAGTAAACCTTGATGGTGCCGCGGTGTCCGCGCACGATGCCGAGCACCGCAGCCAGGCCGAGGCCTCGACCCGTGAACTTGGTGGTGAAGAAGGGGTCAAAGAGCCGCTGTCGCGTCGCGGCGTCCATGCCGACCCCACTGTCGGACACCTCGAGGAACACGTAGCGGCCCGCCGGTAGAGCTTCATTGAGCGCGATGCTGCGCAGGTAGCTCTCGTCGCAGTCCATGACGCCGGTGGCCAGGGTGATGGCACCGTTGCGATCGCCAACCGCCTCGGAGGCATTGATGATGAGGTTGAGCACCACCTGCCGCAGCTGGGTTGCATCGGCCTCGACCGCGGGGAGCTCCTCTTTGAGCTCGTAGCGCAGCGCTACCTTGCGCGCGATGCTGACGCGCAGGATCTGCCCCATGCGCTGCACCAGGTCACTCAGGTCCACGGGTTCGACGACGAAGCGCCCCTTGCCGGCGTAGGCCAGCAGCTGGCGACACAGCTCGGTGGCGCGCTGGGCGCTCTCACGCAGGGGCTCCAGGGCCTCGCGCGCGGGGTGGCGATCGGGAATGTCCAGCAAGGCCAGATCCGCGCCTCCCAGGATCCCGCACAGCAGATTGTTGAAGTCGTGGGCGATGCCACCCGCGAGCATGCCCAGGCTCTCGAGCTTCTGCGCCTGCTGCAGCTTGGCCTCGAGGACCCGATGCTCGGCCTCGGCGCGCTTGCGCTCGGTGATGTCCAGAAACTGCGTGGCCATGCGCCCGGGTACAATCTGAAAGGCGTAGACCTCGTAGGCACCCGTGATGTGTTGATCTTCGTACACGATGTTCTCGGTGGACCAGCGTGTGCCATCCCGCGCTGCAGCGCGGTAACGCTCGGGCACTTCGGTGCCGCGCAGCGACGGAAAGGCCTCCTCGATGTCGAGACCGACGAACTGGGCGTGATCCACCCCGAGGATGCGATCCGCCGCGGCGTTGGCGCCACTGAAGATCAGCCGGTTGTCGTCGTGCAGGGCGTACAGGTGCAGCCCCATGGGCGAGGCCTCGAGCACGCTGCGCAGGTGCGCCTCGCTGACACTCCCGGGCAGGCCCGAGTCCTCCCCAAGGACGGCGTGGAGCTGGTCGAGCTCGTCTTGCAGCCGGGCGACGCGCGACACCAGGTCCGGGTGTTGGTCTTTCGGGACAGTCACGAGCCCCCCAAGGCATCGTAGAACTCGACAGACCGGGGCAGCCTAGCGCGGCGCCCTGACACCATGCAAGGCCACCTGGCGAGGGCGGAACGCGTCCAGCAGCTGTTGCCTCGACGCGGTCCTTTTGCGTCGCTACAATGCCGCCGTGGCACAGGACAGCGAGCAGTACAACGCCCCCATCCGCCCTGGCAGCCAGCTCGGACGCTTCGAGATCCTGCGCGCTTTGGGCAAGGGTGGCATGGGCGCCGTGTTCCTGGCCCGGGACACCCTGCTCGACGTGCCCGTGGCGCTCAAGGTGCTCAATCCCTCTCTCGCCGAGGGTGAAGGTCTGGAGCGCTTCCGGCGCGAGGTGCTGCTGGCGCGGCGGGTGACCCATCCCGGGGTCTGCCGCCTGTTCGACATGCACAGCGACAGCGGTGTGTTCTACCTGTCCATGGAATACATCGAGGGCCCGACCTTGCAGCAGGTCCTGCGCGAGGTGGGTCTGCTGCCCCCGGCCCTGGCCGTGTCCATGCTGCGCGCAGCCTGCCTGGCCATGGCCGCGGCCCACGGTCACGACGTGGTGCACCGGGATCTCAAGCCCGGCAACATGATCGTTCGCGGTGCCGCGCGCGTCGCCATCCTGGACTTCGGCCTGTCCAAGGCCCGCGACACGCGCAACATCACCGCCGCGGGCTACCAGGTCGGTACCGTCCATTACATGTCGCCAGAAGTGGTGCGTGGCGAAGAGGCGGACAAGCGCAGCGACATCTACTCGCTGGGGGTGATGCTGTACGAGTGCTTGACCGGACGCTTGCCCTTCGAGGGCAACAACATCCTCGATTTGCAGCTCAACATCGTCGACGGACGGGCCGTGCCGCCGCGGCAGTTCGTGCCCGGGCTCCCCGCAAACCTGGAGCAGATCATCCAGCAGGCCATGCAGCGCGATCCCGCGCAGCGCTTCACCACCTGCGACGCTTTGGAGCGCGCCCTGTCATCGCAGGATCTGGGCTCGCCCGAGCAGGCCTGGGCCTCGCTTGGCCACAGCACTATCCTGGCCAAGCTTCCTGGCGAGGAAACTTCGGTGGTGAGCTCCAGCCCGGACCTGGGCGCGGATCCCGAGGAGGCGCGCGCCACCGAGGCGCCTTCGGCCCCGCCACCCAGTGTCGCCGCGGCCGTGGCGTCGACACGCAGCTCGACCGCGGTGGACCCCGAAGAGAAGCGCTCCACCCTCGCCTCCTCGGAGCTGGCCATCCCGGTGCAGCGCAGCGGGTCATCCACGCTGCGCAGCCGGGCCGAGACCCTGCCGAGCGTGGATGAGGACGAGGATCCCGAGGCCACACGGCCGACCCTGATCGAGTCAGGGGTGTTCGCGGACCCGGCCGGCACGCTCACACAGCCAGATCGCACCCGGCCACAGCTGCCCGGTTTCGCCCCACCCGCGTCCGCCTCACCGCAACCGGTGCTGCCTGCTGCCGCAGGTCCGCCATCACAGACCACAGAGCGCGTGCTGCGCCCCGGGGTACGTCTGCCGGAGGCCGCGTCGAACCGAAAATGGTTTGTGGCCAGTGCCGCGCTCATCGTCAGCGTGGGCGTGACGCTCGGCCTGGTGCTGGGGGACGGGGGCGGAACGCCCGCCCCGGTCGAAGCACCCACCGTCGTGGCCGAGGATCCTGCGATGATTGCCGAGCGACCGCTGCCTGGACCGACGCCGTCGACCAACCAGCCCTCCCTGCCTCAGCGCCCCGAGATCACACCCGAGCCGAACCCTGATTCACCCCCCCGGGACAGCACAGCGCCCACCAAACACGGCCAGACTCCTGCACCGCCGCGCCCTCTTCGAGGATCGCCGGACCCCGGTCACCAGCGACCACCAAAGCCCGAGCCCACGACGCCTCCGGTCTCGGACCTCGCGCCGCCGCTGGTGCCCGTGTCCGACGCTCCACCCCTCGCCATCGACGACGTGCAGAGCAAGGCTGCATCCCGACGAGATCGCATCCAGGACGTGCAGCGCACGGTGCGTGAGGCCCTGCACAGTCGCAGCATCCGGCGCGGCGACGACATTGCGCTGGACGGCGCGCTGCGCGAGCTGGATGCCGCCATCGGTGCGGACAACCTCGACGCTGTCGCGCAAGCCGGCGATCGTGCGCTCAGGGCGCTGAAGGCGGTGGCGATCAACAAGAGATTCGTCGACGCCAAGCTGGATCGCTACAACACGCGCATCGGGAACAGGTTAGAGGGCTGGCCAAACGCCTTGTCCGGGGCAATCATGGAGGCCATGGACGCACAGAACTACGAGAAGGCGAACCGTCTCCTCAGCAAGGGCATGCAGAACCTGGACGAGGGACGATGACGATGCTGGTCCTGGCCGCACTGCTCGCAGGTCTGACCCTGGCACCGTCCGCCACCGCCGCCTCGCCGCGCATGGCCCTGGTGCTGACCCGCGCCCAGGGTCTGAACCACGTCGAACAGCAGAGCCTGCGCAACTCTCTGGCCGAATCGCTGGTGATGTACGGAGCCAAGGTCAGGCCATCGAGCCTGACCAGTGCTCTGGCGGCCTCGTGCATCGAAGAGGCAGCCTGCGCCAGGGATGCGGCCAGGGGGCTCGAGGTCGATGCCATCCTCGACGTGCGCGCCCTGCGTGTCGGCCCGACCCTGCGCCTGACCTACCGCGTCGTGGCCGGACCCAGTGGCGACCTGGTCGAGGAATTGCGATCCACCGGCCAGGCCAGCGATCCGACGAGCGAACTGGCCGTGCACGAGGCCCTGCAGCGCGCGGTGGCCATCGCCCGGGACTACACGCCGCCGGATCTCGTCGACACGCCGCCACCCGCTGCCGTCGCCCCCCCAACGGATCCGGTGGCACCGGACGCCCCCGTGCCACGAGCTCCCGAGGTCAGCACGGGACCGGGCCTGACCCTGACCAGCTTGTGGCGTTCGCTGGCCTGGTCCAGCGCTGGCCTCGGCGCCGGCCTGGTGCTGGGCGGCGTGGGCAGCGGCTTGCTCAGCGCCCTGGCGCTCTCCGAGCAGGACCTGTGTCAGGCCAGCGCGTGCGCCGATCAGGCCATGCTCGACGTGCGTACGCGCCGCCTGGCCCTCAGCGCCAGCTTGCTGATCGCGGGGGGAGCAGTGTTCGGCGCCACGGGAGCTGGGCTCCTGCTGTTCGTCCTCGATGGTGAGTAAGCGCGTCTGGGTCGACCCTCAGCAGCGCGGAGCGAGGGTGTTCAGACCTTGACGGTGTGGACCTTGAGCGCGTCCACATCGGTTCGCCCCACCCCGTCCTGGCCTGCGAGCTGTATGTGCCGGGCATCCGCCAGGGTCATCTGCCTGTTGTTGAAACGCGCCACGCGCAAGGCATAAGCGTCCACCGCCACCACGTCGGTACCAGCGACCATGCGCCCGGGGGTGGCGGTCTCGCCAGGTCCGGCCGGTCCATTGGTCAGCAGCGCCCGCGTGGCGTCGACGATGGTGAGCTGCGGCACGATGGCCTTGCCCAGGTCGGCCACGCCCTGGTGCAGGTCGAACATGGTGTGAAAGACCTTGCGATCGTAGATCAGGCCCATCGCGTTCTTGAGCCCCAGCGACACGCCGGTCTCGTTGTGCGCCTTGGCCGCGGGCAGGTTGATGAGCACGTCAGCGCTGAGCACGGCCTTGGCGACCTCGACCTCCTTGAGCACCTTGCCGCCCTTGACCTGTCGCTTCTTGAAGTCGGCCTTGCCGGCCAGCAGCTTGATCTTGACCTCGGGAAGGGCTGCCAGGGCCGCGGTGAGACCGCAGCGGTCCAGGCACTTGTCGGCCTTGGCCTGGGGATACTCAACCACGGTGACGCTCTTGGCTCCGGCCTCCAGACACAGCTTCGCCACGGCAGCGACGGTGGCAGGGTGGGTGGTACAGGCCCAGTCCGGCGGGTTGGCAAAGGCCGCGTTGGGCTTGAGCACGACATGATCGCCCTTGCGCACGAAGCGCCCCATGCCGCCAAGAGCCTTCACCGCGGCCTGCACCATGGTCGCGGGATCGCTGCCGCTGACGTCGACCAGATCGGGATGTGCCGGAGCTGCCCACAGCTTGCGCCAGGGGGTGAGCACCGCCACAGCCAGAGAACCCACGGAGATACCCAGAAACTGTCGTCGATGCCACCTGCTCATGCGCTGTCCTCGCCCCCACGAGATGAACCTATTGAGGATAGCGCACGCTGGCGCGAGCTGCACGCAGCCCGGCACAGGCCTGGTCGCGGATACTCAGCCCGCGTCCTCGACGCTGGCGTCCTGTCCCGCTCCCGCATCCGGGGCCTGATCTGGAACGCAGGCCGTGCCCGCCCCCCCGGCTGCGCCCAGGCCGACCTCGACGGTGAAGTCTCCCTCGAGTCCGGGGCCGCGACTGTCCACCGCGAAGTACACGGTCTGGGTCGAGCCCGTGCTGTTGGTCCAGGTGGTGGTCTCGACCTTGTCGTTCAGGGGATCCGCGCCCTCGGCGTCGGCGCCACCAAAGCAGCACCGCGCTGCGCAGTCGTCGACCAGGTACACCAGCAGGTCGTCGCGCATGGTGGCCTTGGCGGTGACCATCTGTCCGTCGGGAACCTGCACCCGGTAGAACACGTCGGGCCCGTCGCTGTCGGAGCTGGAGCAGGAGGCCGAACCCGCGGCAAAGCGCACGTCGTCGTAGGCGTTGCGGTTGGTGCCGGCCAGGGGCTCGGCGCCGGGGCTCAGGTCCACCGCCGTGGCGCAGCTGTCGTTGGCCGGGGGCGTGCCCTTGAGTGCCGCGATGTTGTAGCTCGCGGCCACCGCCTGTTCCCCGACGTTCTTGGCCAGGCGCAGGATGTAGCGCGTGGCCACCGCGCTGGTGAAGGTGATGGTGGTGGTGCCGCCATCGACCACGCGACTGCCCACAGCGCCGCCGCCCTGCAGGCTCAGGTTGACGTCGAGATCAAAACCAGGATGGGCCACCACGACGCGGCTGCTCGGCCCGGGTGTGGCCACAGAGAAGCTGTAATAGTCCTCGTCGTCGCGACACAGCACGCCGGCCACCAGGCCACTGTCCAGGTCGTGGGCGCTGGCCGCGTCGTTGTTGGGTTCGTGGCCATCGTCGACACAGTAGCCGCCGGGGTGCAATTCCACGCCCAGCCTGTAGTCGCCGCGCGGACCCGGGTAGCTGAGGTTGCGCACCCGCAGCAGCACCTCGGTGGGCTGGCGGAAGATCTCGTGGGTCACTTCCTTGTGCGGCGCGTACTCGCTGCGCTCGCTCAGGGGCGTCGTGGTGTCGGCGTCGGTGAACAGGCCCAGAGCCAGCAGCACCGCTGCAGGGTCGTGGTCCAGGCTGGCGCGCACCCCGGTGTCGGCGACCACGCTGAAGCCGTACCAGTCATCCTGATCGCAGGCGTGCAGGGCCAGATCGGTCACCGGCGGGATGAGGGTGGCGGCGCTCGTCGGCGTGTCGTTGGGCTCCTGGGCGGTGTCGCTGGCGCAGGTGCCGTCGAGGTAAAAGGTGATGACCAGGCGGTAGGGTCCGCTGTCCGGGGTGTCGTTGTTCACGACGCGCAACACCACGTCCGTGGCCTGTTCCGCACGCTCGATGAACACGGTCTCCAGGGCCGCATCGCGGGTCGAGCTGTCGACGGGATTGGCGGTGTCGCTGGCCAGGTACAGGTACAGGTCGAGGTCGAGTGCGCCGAACTGCTCGAGACGCACACCCAGCCCGAAGCCCGCCGGCACGGTGATGGCGTACCAGTCCTCGGCGTCGCAGCTGATGGTGTCGCGCAGGGGACCGGGCGCGGCCAGGGCAAAGGCCTCGCTTGCCTGCTCGTTGGGCTCGTACACGTCGTCGTCGGGACAGCGCAGCACGTAGGTGTCGGGCTGGGCCTGGTCCCGGGCCCCGGCATCCTGTGCCATGGCATCGGCTCCGCCGCGATCCAGGCCGCTGTTACCATCGACGCCGGCGCTATCCAGAGGGGCGCCCCCGTCGAGATGATCGGTCCGGGCATCCACGGTGCTGCTCTCGGGGCAGGCGGCCAGGCTCAGCAACAGCGCCACGGCACATCTCACGTCTCGACGCTGCGTTACCATGCTACCTCCCTTGCCGAGGCCACCATCGCACGCCAGCGACGAGGAGCTGCTGGCCGCGCGGTGCCACTCAGGGCAGATGATACAGAAGGCGCGCCTCGACGTAATCCACCGAGAGGGTCGCGCCATCCACCCCGTTCTGTGCCTCGGGCACGAAGCCAAAACGCAGGGTTCCCGGTCGGGCGGCATACGAGGTCATGGCCTCGTCGGCCAGGAAGTCGATGTCCTGCCCCGGCGCCACCTGCTGCAAGGAGTACCAGTCGCTGTCTATCCAGGAATAGGCGGTGACCGAGGCGGCCGAGCCATCGGGGTGAGCGCCCCGGACGACGGCGCGCAGCCGGAGCCCATCGAAGATCACATTGGCCGGCAGCTGGCTCGCGGGCAGCGCGATGTCAAAGGTCGCAGCGGGTCGGCCGTGATCTGTCCACACCCATTCCCACTGGCTGCCGTCGCTGGTGTGGTCGGTGCCAAGAAACACGACGAGCCTGTCTCGCTCGACGTCATAGCTCGCCAGGATGCGACCGCTCTTCTTCGCGGTGTGCGGGACACCGTCGCCGAAGAGATCGATGGTTCGCTCGTCGAGCAAGCGCCACGTGCTGCCGTCCCAGGCCCAGAGCACCTCACCGTTGGCTGCATTGGCGACGAGCATCAGGCGATGGTGCGCCTCATCCCATGCCAGGGCGTGCCCTGACATGGGTGGCGGCCAGGGATCTCCTTTATCGACCATCTCCCATTTCGATCCTTCCCAGGTCCACATGTCGCTCAGGCTCGTGGCCTGGATTTCGAAGCTGTCCAGCCCACCGAACACGACCACCCGTCTGCCGTCCCAGCCCAGGGCGTGATCCCGCCGCGGCGTCAGGCCCTCGCCGGCCTCGAAGGTATCCCAGCCTCCGGCGCCCCGGGTCCAGGTGGTGGCGCTGACCGTGATGGAGCCCGGGACCGGTTCCTCGATGCCCCCGAAGGCCAGCAACGTGTCGTGACCGGGATCGAAGGCCAGGGCCTGGCCGCCGCGCGCTGTGGCCGGCATCTGATCGTCATTCCACGTGGTGCCGTCAAAGGCGTACAGCTTGGGTCCCTGGTTCAGGATCATCTGGCTGCGTTCGGCGTCGTAGGCCATCTGCATGGAGCCGCTGGAGTCAGGTCCTTGCAGCAGCTTGCGCCAGCTCAGGCCATCGAACTCCCAGGTCACCGCCTCCAGACCCGCCGTTGAATCCTTGCCCTGGCTCAGCACCGTGCGCTGCGTCGTGCTGTTGTAGGCCATGACCGCAGGAGTTTGGTGAAAATCGGGCTGGCCATCGCCCTCCGGGTCATCGGGAATCGGAGGGCGTCGTTCCCAGCCATTGCTCCCCAGGCTCCACAGCTCGTGGTCGGCATAGGCCAGGCCTTGCTGGGCCATGGTGTGGTAGACCACGCCGACCGGTGCAGTGGGCAAGATGGGCGCGGGACCGGGAAAGGGTCCGAGCCAGTCCACTCCGTCGTAGGCCCAGAAGTCGCTGAGCGGACCCGAGGCATCCCGACCACCGTGCAGGATCACGGACGACGGCGGCAAGAAGGACATGCGATGCCCCTGCCGCGGTGCGGGCGCATGAACCGTGGTGCGAGTGACCCATGCACCGCCCGTGAAGACCCAGGTGTCGCCGAGGAGCTGTGGCGTTGCCTGGGTACAGGCCGACCGGCAGCCACCGAAGAGCACCACCTCGAAGCGCTCGGGGATGTAGGCCATGGCTGACCCCGCGCGCGGAGACGGCGACACGGTGACGTTCACCCTCTCCCAGCCAGCGTTACGAAGACGCCACAGGTCGCCCAGGGTGCCCGAGGTCTGGCCCCCGAACAGCAACACGCCACCGCTCGCGCCGTCGTAGCTGGTGGCAAAGTCGCGGCGCGCCGGTGTGACTTGCGCGTCGGGGCTCTCGTTGGACCAGCTGTTGCCGTTCCAAGCCCAGGTCCGCATGGGCGTGCTGGCCTGGATCAGTAACACGCGGCTCGAGCGCCCATCGTAGACCAGACTGTCGTCAGGCCCCACCAGGGGCGAGCCGTCGTATTCGGGATCGTCGACGACGGCCGGGGTCCAGTGGAAGCCGTTCCAGTTCCAGAACACCGAGATCCCACCGGACTTGACCCCGGCCAGAAACACCGGACCGCGCCCCGGGTCGTCGACCAGGTGGTAGCCCACGAGCGCGTTGAGCCGGTAGGTCGAATCGACCTTGAGCCAGGCACCGGCGGCGCCCTGGGCCTCTGCCATCACGCCGTCGGGCAGTGCCAGGGGCGCGCCGCTGATCTCCATGACGCCACTATAGGGCCCGGTGTTGGCCTGCAGCGGCGTCGAGAAGTGACGTCGCGTGCGAAAGACATGCGGGTTCAACTGCACGCTTCCTGCCACCTTGCGTCCCATGGTCGCGACCCACTCGCCGGCATCGACCCGATGCGACGCCGACAGGTTGCCGGCGCTGTCGGTGACGGCCACGTACACCTCCACGCGGTCCGCCGGGTTGAGGTTGAAGCGCGCGATGCTGCCGTCGGGCATGACGAACTGGCGGCCCAGCTCCAGCCGCGGTGGCGCAGGCGCATCGAAGACGATCACCGCCCCGCCGTCGGTGTTCGCATCCAGGGTGACGTGCCCACCCAGGCGTAGCGCCGGGTCGCCCACGCTCTCCTCGGCTCCCCAGGGCATGCGCGACAGCACCAGCCCGTCGACACTGACCACCGGGGGAGTCTTGTCAACCACCAGGGCATAGGGCAGGTCGAGGAGCACCGTGTTTCGGTTGTCGACCTCGTCGACCAGCTCGGCCTCGACCGCATAGCTGCCGTCTGGCGCAGTCGTGATGGTCGCGCCATACAGGTAGAACACGCTGCTGCCGCCAAGCTGGGTAAACTCACCGTCGGCCACCCCGACCAATGCGACCCGGGGGGCCTGGGCCAGGGGCTCGCTCACTGCAAAGCTCACATGCACGTCGGTACCCGAGGTCGCGCGTGCCACCGTGCGCAGCACATTGCTGGTCGCGGGCAGCAGCTGCAGGTTCACGGTTCCGGCGACCACCACCGGCGGCGAGAAGTCGAGCTCGACGCTGCGCGAGGCAAAAGCCTGGTTGCCCGCGGCATCTTCCACCGCCACGGTCACGGTGGCAGCACCCTCGAGGTCGCTGCTGTCGACCAGGTAGTCGCAGTGAAAGGTGATCAGCGAGGCGTCCAGAGCCTGGCAGCTGGCCACCCGGGTCCCCAGCTCCGCACTCAGGCTGGCCGCTGGCTCCGACACCTCGATGTCGATCTGGATCTGATCGAAACCTGGCTGCATGCTGACCCGGGACGGGCTCACCGCCAGGGACACGAAGGCCGGGGCGGACCTATCGATGATCACCGAGGCGGTCGCGGGACGAACGGTGGTGTTCCCTGCCAGATCGGTGAGCCTCACCGCCGCGAGTTCGAAGCGTCCCTCGGGCGAGGAGGCATCCACGGTGAGGGAGAACACGCTGCTCGCCCCCGAGCTGGAGAGCAGAGTCAGCCCGGGATCGCCACCCTGTCCCCAGGTCAGCTCTGGCGCCCGCTGCAGACCCTCGTCGGCCTCGACGTGCAACGTGACGCTGCCGCCGCGACGCACCACCGCGATCTCGAACTCGGCGCGCACCAGGCCGGGGCCAGTAAAGTCGAGCACCACCCCCTGCTCGCTGGGTGTGTCGAGGGAATTGCCAGCCACGTCCAGGGCGTGCACCCGAACCCGATACAGACCCTCGGGCTCGCTGCCGTCGACGGTGTAGTCGAAGCCGTAGGTGTTGAGATCGGGCTGATCCCCCTCGACCAGGGGCCGTTCCACGCTCGGGTTGTCGTCGAGAACCAGCATCAGAGCGGGGGACTGCCGCAGCGCTTCGCTGAAGCCCAGCTGTACGTGCACGGCGGTACCGGTCGAGGCTCGCGCCGGGTTCACCAGTACCGGCCCGGACAGGCGTGGCGAGGTGAAATCGAAGACCAGGGTGCCGGCAGCGATGCCCTGCACGGCGTTGCCCGAGGTGTCGACCAGGTCCACGCTCAGGGCGCACGGGCCGTCGCCCTCGCTGCCCAGGGCGAGGTGGGCAAAGCGGTAATGGCGCCCGGCGCGGTCCGTCGCGCTCTCGTCGACGAGCAGCGGGATCTCGTGGTTGTCGGTCGTGGTGCAGCGTACTGCGGGATCCGCACCCAAGTGCTCGCTCACCACGATGTCCACCCTGAACACCGTGCCGGCCCTGCCCACGTTCGGTTCCACCACGGGCACCCCTGCGAGGGTGGGGGGGGTGCTGTCCAAACCCTCCCGCGGCAAACAGCGCGAGAGCGCAGTCCTGCACGTGTGTGTGGGCGGGCAATCCGCCTCGGTCTGGCACACGATGTCCGCCTCGGCCGGCGCCGACGTGTCCATGGTGCAGGCGCCACTGAGCCCCCAGACCACCGCGGCAGGTCCGGCGAGGATTCGTGCACAGCGGGTAAAAATCATGCCTGCAGAATATCAGAACAAGGTGGTCGACGCAGCCTCGCAGCAGACCCGCGGGTGCTAGTTCCACACCAGCTTGACCGCCATGGCCACCACCGCCACCGCGAACACCGCGCGCACGATCTTCTCGCCCCGCGCGATCTGCAACCTCGTCGCCAGCACCGCGCCCAGAGCCGTCCCCACGGCGAGCATGGCTCCCGCCAGCCACTGCACCTGTCCTTGCCAGGCAAACACGGCCAGCGACGGGATCATGTACACGCCGACGACGAAGACCTTGTGCATGTTGACGCGAACCAGGTCGAGGCGCAGCAGACCGCGCAGGATGGGCATGAGGATGAAGCCCACGCCAGCCTGCACGAAGCCGCCATAGAAACCAACGCCTACCATTGCCAGATGGGCCAGGCCGGGTCGCGTGCCGCCCTCCCCCGTCGCCACGGCACTCCGCGGTCGCATCATGTCGATGAGCACCGCGATCATGATCCCGGCCAGCAGGCGCTTGAACCACAGCGGGTCGAAGCGCACCGCCGCGTACGCGCCCAGGGCCGCGCCCGGGATGGTGCACGCCGCCAGACCCAGGCTCAGCTTGAAGTCAGCGAAGCCATGGCGACGGAATTCGGTGATGGCGGTGGCGTTCTGCACCAGCAACGCGATGCGGTTGGTGCCATTGGCCAGGGCCGGATCCATGCCCAGGAAGATCAGCGCCGGCATGCTCAAGAGCGAGCCGCCACCTGCCATGACATTGAGAAAGCCGACGACCACACCCAGGACGACGAGCAGGGGATAGTGCCAGGTTTCCACGCGCGGCTCCGTGCCCCCGCCGGTTGGCCCGGTCTGTTCGCGCTCCAGCTCCGTCGACGGACAGCCTGTACTCTGACGCCCGCCCAGCCCCCGATGCGCTCACTGGCAGGGGATCAAGCACCCTTTGAACTTGCCCGTGGGCGCGCCGCAGATGTCCCCGGCCTGGCAGTCGCCGTCAACGCTGCAATCGTCCTGCTGCGGCTCCAGCAGCGACATCGGCCAGCAGCCCTCGCGACCACCGACCAGCGGCGTGCACGTGTACCCAAAGAAGCCGCCCGGACAGGCAGCGCAGGTATTGTTGTAGTGGCAGTAGGGCTCGAGCGCGGTGCAATCTTGCTCGTTACGACACTCGACGCAGAGGCCATTGACGCACCAGTCCGCCGTCGGGCTGGTGCAGTGGGCGTCGTCGGTGCAGGCCACACAGCGCTGGCTGCTCGAGCAGTGCGGCGTGCTGCCACCGCAGAAGCTGGAGTCCGTGCACTGCACGCAGGTGTGGGAAGTCAGGTCGCAAGCCGGCGTGGCGCCGCCGCAATGGGTGTTGCTCGTGCACTGCACGCAGGTGCCGGTGGCGGTGTCGCAGCCCGCCGTCGGCGACGAGCAATGGCTGTTGAGCAGGCACTCGACGCAATGGGGCGGATCGAGCTGGGTGGCGCAGTGCGGGATGCCCCAGTCCGCAGGGCAGTCGCTGGCCGTGCCGCAACCTATCTGAGCCCCGGCGTCGGCGCAGGTGAGGGCGCCGAACAGACCATTGCCCAGCACCTCGCCGGGCACGCAGCAGAAGGTCGAGGGCAGCAAGCTGATGCCACTGCTGGTGCCGCAGAACTCGCCCGTGCCGCAGCAGCGCGCGGCGGGCGTGGCGTCGCAGGGGCGGGTGTCCAGGCAGGCCTTGCTCTGAAAGTCCACGGTGACGCAGCTGAAGGGCGCGCCGCAGCTCGCCTCGCAGGCGCCCAGGCGGCCTGTGCTCGAGTAGCCGTCGCACAGACGGTTCTGCTGACAGCTGCCGTCGACACAGATGCCACTGGAGCAGGTGCCACAGCTCTCGCCACACAGTGGGTCGGGTCCGCACACGCGGTTGCCGCACTCCTTCACGCACACGCACTGCCCGGTGCCGTCGCAGGTCCCGTTGTCGCAGCTGCCGCAGCTCTGACCGCACACGGGATCCGGACCGCAGGCGCGACCTCCGCAGTCAGGCGAGCAGGGCACGCACTCGCCGTCGACGGTACAGCGGTCTGTCCCTGTGCAGTCACCGCAGCTGATGTTGCACACGGGGTCGGCGCCGCACTGGCGACCGCTGCAGTCTGGCGTGCAGTTGGTGACACACTGGCCTGTCAGATCGCAGCTGCCGGTCGAGCAGGTGCCACAGCTCTCTCCACACGCGGGGTCCGGACCGCATACGCGGTTGCCGCAGACCGGCGAGCAGCCCGTACCGCAGCCGCTGGTGTCGATGGACAGGCAGTCGCTAGCGCAGCTCAGGGTCCCGCTCTCCAGACCCAGCGTGCTGCAGCGCAGGCCGCCGAAGTCCTGACCGTCGCACACCTCGACGCCCGCGCGGTCGTTGTCGCCACAGCCCGGAGGTGGGCCGCAGGCGCGGGTATCGAAACCCGCGCAGTTGGCCAGGCAGCTCAGGCTGCCGGCGCCATAGCCCAGAGCCTCGCAGCTCGCGGTGCCCAGGTCCCCACCGTCGCACAGCTCGACGCCATCGCGGGTGCCGTCGCCACAACCCGCCGGCGCGCCGCAGCCCGAGCGGTCGAAGTCTCCACAGTTGCTCTGGCAGCGCAGCAGACCGGCGCCAAAGCCCAGCCCCAGGCAGCTCTGCGCATCGAGGTCGCTGCCATCGCAGACCTCGCGTTTCTGCTTGTTGTTGTCGCCGCACACAGCCTTGGTGGGTGTGGTCGGCGTGGGTCCGGCAGGCACGGGAGGGCAGCCAAGGCTGCCGACGATGACGACGGAAAAAAAGAGCCCCATCCAGCGAAATTGCATGATGACCTTCCCACGGAGTGCCGCGCCCGGACATTCTAGCGCCTGGGAACGGCCTGTCCCAGCGCCCCCTTTTACATCAGGACGCCGCCCGCTATCTTGAGTCGCAGCCACAGGAGGATGCATGCATGGGCTTGATGAGGCTCGGCGGCTCGTGGGCGCGCAGGCAGAACCCCTGCCGGCGACGACGTGCGAGCTCGGCCTGGCGCTGGGGTTGAGGCTCGCCCAGGCGGTCACCAGCGATCTGGACCTGCCGCCCTTCGACGCCTCGGCCATGGATGGCTACGCCGCGCGCAGCCTCGAGCTGGTGGCGGGCAAAGCACTGCCGGTGGCCTTCGAAGTGGCAGCCGGCCAAACCCCCGATGCTCTTCCTGCGGGTGCCGTGGCGCGAATCTTCACCGGAGCCGTGCTGCCTGCGGGCGCCGACCTGGTGGTGGTGCAGGAGCAGGCACAGCTGCGTGACGACGGACGGGTTCTGTTGCCTCCGGCGTCCGCCGGGGAGAACCTGCGGCGGGCTGGCGAACTGTGCCGGCAAGGGGATGCCGTGGCCGAGAACGGCGCCCTGCTGACCCCCGCGCGGCTGGCCACCCTGGCCGCGGTGGGCGCATCCAGGCTCGCCGTGATCCCGCGCCCGCGGGTGGCGATCGTGGTCACCGGTGACGAGCTGGTCGACGTCGCCACGCGACCTGGACCAGGCCAGATCCGGGACAGCAATCGCGTGCTCCTCGAAGCCCTGGTGCGCGAGGCCGGCTGCGCGCTGGTGTCGAGCGGCCGCGTCGGCGATCAGCTCGAGGAACATCGCCGCGCCCTCGACGAGGCCATGGCCAGGTCCGACCTGGTGCTGAGCTCGGGCGGTGTCAGCGTCGGTGATCGCGACCTGGTACCCCGGGTCCTGGCCGAGCTCGGCGCGCGCACCGTGCTGCACAAGGTGCGCATGAAACCTGGCAAACCGGTGCTGGTGGCGAGGCGAGGCAACACCTGGGTGCTGGGCCTGCCGGGCAATCCGGTGTCCGTTGCCACAGCGTTTCGTATGTTCGCGCGGCCCCTGATCGAGACCCTGGCCGGCGATGGCAGCGCGTTTCAGGAGCACGCCCTGCTGCTCCCTGTTGGCGCAGGAACTGGCAACCGCGGTGAGCGCACGCTGCTGCTGCCTGCGCGGCTGACTGTCGTCGAAGGCCGGCTGCAGGTCCTTCCCCTGGCCTGGAAAGGCTCGCACGATCTGGTGACGGCGGCAGCAGGCGACGCACTGCTGCGCCTCGAGCCGGGTCAGGAGTGTCGAGCGGGTGAGCTCGCGGCGGTGTATGCCCTGCCCTGGCGCGTCTGCCTGTGATGCACCGCCGGTGTGGACTCGACACGACACAGCTGCGCGTTACATCCTGATTGTGGTAGACCGATAACTGTCTCCGACCCGGATTCTCTAAGGCCACGCGGCTACGAGGACCCGGGCGGTGGATCGCCCACGCGATCCCGAGGGCCGTTCCGGAAACGGAGCGACCTCCCGACCTGGAAAGGAGACCCGCATGAACTGGCCCGTCCTGGGCGCTGGCCATGATCGATCACTGCGTCTGTCGGTGACAGACCGCTGCAACCTGCGCTGTCGCTACTGCATGCCCGAGCATCGCGAGGCACTGGCGCGCGACCACGGCCTGCCCTCCCTCGAGCGCCTCACCGTCGTGGCGCGCTGGCTGGTGGAGCACGCCGGCGTCCATCGCATCCGGCTCACCGGCGGGGAGCCACTGGTGCGCAGCGATCTGCCAGCGATGGTGGCCGCGCTGAACAGGATGCCCGGCGTCGAGGAGATCTCCCTGACCAGCAACGGCGCCTTGCTGGAGCACCTGGCACTGCCGCTGCGCGACGCCGGACTGGCCCGGGTCAATGTGTCCCTGGACACCCTGGACCCACATCGCTTCGCCGTGCTCACCCGCGGTGGACGCCTCGCCGACACCGTGCGCGGCATTCACGCGGCGCTGGCGGCCGGGTTGCGGCCCCTCAAGCTCAATACCGTGCTCCGCCGCTCGTCGTGGATCGAAGATCTGCCGACCCTGATCGACTTCGCCGCGCGCGAGGGGTTGGAGCTGCGCCTGATCGAGCTGATGGAGACCGCGGCGGACCCCACCTGGACCCGCTCCGAGCAGATCCCGATGCAGGAGGTGCGCACCTGGCTCGAGCAAGGGGCAACCCTGATGCCGCTGCCCACGCGCCACACCGCGCCTGCCCGTCGTCACGTGCTGCGCTGGGACGACCGCGAGCTTGCCATCGGTTTCATCAGCCCGCGCAGCGCTCCCTTCTGCGGACACTGCAATCGCCTGCGCGTGGACATGCACGGCCGCCTGCACCGCTGCCTCATGGATACAGCAGCCCTGCCCCTGCTCGATCTCATCGAGGCCGGGGACGACGCCACCACCACGCGATCTGTCGAAGCCTACCTGGCAGGCAAGAGCGCGCCTGTGGCCATGGCCTCGTCGCGCGCCATGCATGCCATCGGCGGCTGAGCCCGCAGGCGACCGCCCCAGGAGCACTCGAGGACTCCGCCATGAACCCGCTCAGCCATCTCGATGCCCAGGGCCGCACCCACATGGTCGACGTCGGCGACAAGACCTTGAGCGAGCGCCGCGCCCTCGCCGAGGCTTGGCTACAGGTGGGCCCGCAGGTGATGACCGCCCTGCGCGACGGCAGCGTGCCCAAGGGCAACGCTCTGGAGTGCGCGCGCCTGGCGGGAATACAGGCGGCCAAGCGCACCAGCGAGCTGATCCCGCTATGTCACCAGATCGCGCTGGATCACGTGGACGTGCAGCTCGAGCTGGTCGACGGTGACGCCGCGGCCGGGGCGCGGGTGCACATCCTGGCCAGCGCCCGCTGCCGCGCGGCCACAGGCGTCGAGATGGAGGCCCTGACCGCGACCGCCGTTGCCGGCCTGACCCTGATCGACATGCTCAAGGCCCTGCAAAAGGACCTGCGCCTCGACGGCCTGCGCCTGCTGCGGAAGTCCGGTGGACGGTCTGGGGAGTACCGGGCGGACGGGGCCTGAGGTACGACCTTTTCTCGTCACCGACGCCGGCGCCGCCAGGCGAGCACCAGCCAGCTGCCCAGGGCCAGGGCTGTTCCCGCCGGGCCACTCGACGCACAGCCGCAGCCTGCGGGCAACGGTCTGTAACCCACATCGGTCACGATGCCGTCGCCACTGTCGCCGCCGGTGAGGGCGCCGCTGTCGACCACCACGCCCGTGACGTCGAGCACACCGCCCTCCGCCTGGGCGGCGTCGACCAGGGTCCCGGCGTCGGGCTGAACCGGGGCATCGCGCCCGGCGGCGTCGACGATGACGCTGCTGTCGCTGCCGGCCCCCCGCGTCGTCACCGGACACGCGGATCTCGAAGCTGGCGCTCGCCCAGGGCCCGGCGCCCACGGCATCGCTGCCCCGGGCGCGCCAGGTGTAGGTGCCCGCAGCTAGATCGCTGCCCGGCGTGAAGGTCACCTCGCCCGCCACCGCCGCCAGCGCACTCGCCTGCGCCACCACGGCGCTGCTGGCGTCCTGAATCTCGACCTCGTGCCACACCGCGTCGCCCTCCGCATCGACCGCGGCTTGCCAGCGGAAGGTGGGCCGCTGCTGTGCCAGCACGGCGCCGACGGGAGCGATCAGGACGGGTGCCGCCGGCCTCTGGTTGCTGCTCGCGACGCGGAAGGTCCAGCGCGCGCTGAAGGCGCCCGCACTGCCGTCGGGTGTGACCGCCTGCACGCGCCAGCTGTAGCGCGAGCCCTCGGTGAGGCTGGCCAGTGTCGCCTGGACCTCCCCGTCCACCGCTCCATCGTCGGCGTCGGCCACGTTGTCGATCTGATCCAGCACGGTACTGCCGTCCGCCGTGGACAGCTCAAAGCGATACAGCAGGTCCTCGCCGTCCGGGTCCTGCACCGTGGACGCGCGCAGCAGTACGGGAGGGCTGACCTCGCTGCTGTCGGCCGGCGCGATCAATGTCGGGGCCGGGGGAGGCTGCTCCACCAGATCGAGCACGAAGCTGGCGGCCAGGGCCTCGCTCTCCATCACGCCGTCGGAGGCCCAGGCCCGGAGCCACCAGGTGCCGTCGGGGGCGAGGGCGTTTAGATCCACATGCACCACGTCGTCGGTGCCGGCGCGCAGGTCCTCGACCAGCACCGTGCTGGCCACGTCGAAGGAGCCGTCTGGCGACAGTGCAAGCCGGTACAGGACCTCGCGACCCTCGGGATCCTGCACCGCGCCCAGGCGCAGCTCAGCGTCCGAGGCCCGCACCCGCCCTCCGTCGACCGGCGACAGCAGCAGCGGCGGTGGCGGCGCCAGGTTGATCAGGTTCACGGTGAACTGGAAGCTCACCGACACCGGACCCTCGAGGCCCCGAGCGTCGATGGCCTGCACATCCCAGAACCAGGTCGAACCGTCCGTGAGCAGCTGGGTCACGGTGAAGCCCACCGGACCCAGGGCCGGCGGGGCGATCGGGTCGCTGGTGATCACCGCTGGCCCGTCGAACTCGCTGCGCAGGCTGAAGCGGTAGCTCACCCGGTCCCCATCCGGGTCCACGACCTGGCCCGCCTCGAGCCGGGGCGCGGCCACACCCACGCTACCCTGATCCGGGGGACTCAGGGGTTGCGGCGCCGGCGGCGGCTCGTTGATGGTGTCGACGACAAAGCTTCGCACCACCGAGACCGCCGAGCCTGTGCCATCACTGGCCCACACGTTCCAGCTGTAATGCACGCCCTCTTCCAGGTCCAGGTCAACGACGACGCTGGCCTGCAGGCCGGTATCCGCGAGGCCGAGGGCGCTGAAGATCAGGGTGCCAGAGTTGTCCTCGCGCCACAGCTCGACGTCGTAGTGCACGGGGTCCCCGTCGGGATCTGTCGAGGGGTTCCACACCAGGGTCGGCGTCAGCGTGCTGACCCGCGCCAGGTCGGCGGGGGCCACCAGCTGAGGCGCGCCCGGTGCGTTGGACACGAAGGGATCACTGCCACACAGGTACTCGTCGAGGTTGCTCAGCCCGTCGCTGTCCGGGTCCTCGGCTGCGTCGTCGCGGCTCGGGTCCGTGCCCACCAGCGTCTCCCAGGTGTCGGGAAGGGCATCGTTGTCGACGTCGATGAAGTCCACCACCACGGTGTAAGGAACCTCGACCAGGCCGCCGTGGCCGTCGTCGACCCGCACCCGCAGCGTGCGCACACCGATGCTGGCAAAGTCCGGCAACCAGGACAGCACGCCACTGCTGCTGCCCAGGGTCATGCCCGGCGGCGCGCTCAGCAACGAGAAGGTCAAGCTGTCGGTGTCGGGATCGCTGGCCGCGATGGTCACGCTGTAGGCCTCGTTTTCGTGGGCCCCGGGCAGCGTGACCGTGGTGATCTGGGGCGGCCGGTTGACGTTGCGTACCGTCACCTGCCAGGTGCGCCGGGTGAGACCCGCACCGTTCTGCGCCTGCACCTCGATGGCGTGCAGACCCGCGGCGTCGAAGTCCGGCGTCCAGGAGAAGGCGCCGGTCACCTCGTCGAAGCTGGCCCCATTCGGCAGATTGACCACGGTCACGGCCACCGTTAGCGAGGTCTGGGGATCCACCGCGGTGATACTGGCGCTCAGAGTGGTGCCCTCGTTGACCGTGGCATCCGCGGGCAGGTTGATGTTGGGAGGCAGCCCGCCATCGCCCACGACGATGGTGATGGTCTCGCTATCCACCAGGCTGCCATCGCTCACCGTGAAGGTCACGGTGTGGGCTCCGGCGTCCGCAGCCCCCGGGGACCAGCTGAAGAGTGCTCCGACGAGACTGGCGCCCACAGGCAAGCCCGTGGCGGTGATGGTCTGGGACGGGCCGTCAGGATCGGTCACCGCGATGGTGAAGCTGAGCGTGCCGTCGATGGGCACTTGCTGGTTGCCGATGGGCACGATCGCCGGGGCATCGTTGACCGCGCTGACCACGATGTGCGCGGCCTGCTCGGCAGAGGCTCCCGCCAGATCCTGAACCCGCACCGTGAAGTCGTGAACACCGACCTCGGGATCGTCGGGGCTGAACAGGATCAGACCCGTCACCGGATCGACCTGCATGCCGGCGGGCGCTCCCACCAGCAGGTAGGTGAGCGTGTCACCCTGGTCGATATCCTGGGCCTCGAGGGTGAAGGCGAAGGCGCCCTCCTCGACCACTGTGGCGTTGATGGCACTCGAGGTGAAGAAGGGCGGATCGTTGATGTTGACCACGGTCAGGCTGTGTACGAAAACCGTGCTACCACCGTTCGTGTCACTCGCCCGCAGGCGGATGGTATGCACGCCCACGTCCGCGTTGCCCGGCGTCCACTGCAGGACGCCGCCCACCAGGGTCAGACCCGCCGGGGCCGCCACCAGACTCAGGGTCACGCTGTCGCCAACGTCAGGGTCGCTGACCGACGGCGTCCAGCTCCAGGTGCTGCCCTCGGCCACGCTGGCGCCCGGCGCCGGACTGGCCCCGAACACGGGCGCGTCATTGACGTTGCTCACCGTCACGGTGAAGGACTGGGTGGCGCTCAGCCCCCCGGAGTCCGTCGCGGTGAGGGTCACGCCGTGGCTGCCCACGGCGGCGTTGTCGGGGAGCCAGCTCACGGCGCCGCTCTGGGCGTCGACGATCATGCCCGCCGGATGCACGGTCAGGGCGTAGCTCAGGCTGGCATCTTCCTCGTCCTGGGCGCTGGCCGCGTAGCTGTAGGCCTGGTCCTCGGTCGCTGCGGTCACCGGCACGCTGCTGAACACCGGTGGGTCGTTGACCGCGATCACGGTGACCGAGAAGCTGTGGTGCAGCTCGCCGCCCTGGTCGTCGGTGATCAGGATGTCGAAGCCACGCAGACCGGTCTGGGCGCCGGTCGGGGTCCAGCTCACCTGGCCGCTGAACTCGCCCACGCTCGCCCCCACCGGCATGCTCACGGGCACGAAGCGGATGGTCTGGCCGTCGGGATCGCTGGCCACGATGGCATAGCTGTAGAGCTGGTCCTCGGTGGCGGTGGTCACCGGCGTACTGGTCACCACCGGGGGCCGGTTGACGTTGCCGATCGCAATGCTGGTGCTGCCGCTGGCCGTGCGGCCGTTGGCGGTCGCCAAGAAATTGGCCTGGTAGGTGCCGGACTGATCGTAGCCCGGGGTCCAGCTGAAGCGCCCCTGGGCCGGGTCAAAGCTCGCGCCCGCGGGACCGCTGGTCATGCTCAGCACCACGGTGTCGCCATCCGGATCGCTGCCGCTGACGACGAAGGTCAGCAGCTGGCCCTCGGATCCACTGGCGCTGGCCGGCGCCGTCAGGCTGGGATCGCGATCGGTGTTGGCGATGTCCAGGGTGAGCACGCGGTTGTCGCGCGCGATGCTGTCATCGGCAAACACGGTGATGGAACGCGAGCCCGCCGCGTCGTAGGGCGGCGTCCAGGTGAACACGCCCGTGCTCGGGTGGATGCTGGCCCCGGCGGGGAGGCCGGTGCCACCATAGCTGAGGCTGGGGCCGTCGACGTCGGTGGCTGCCAGGGTGAAGGTGAGCAGGCTGCCCTCGGCACCGCTGACGGTGCCACTCGGCGTCGGCGCTCCCAGCACCGGAGGATCGTTGACGTTGGCCACCGTGATGCTGAAGCTCTGCACCGCGAACAGCCCGCCGGCGTCGGTGACGCGCAGCACCACCGCATGGCTACCGACTTCGGCGTTGCCCGGCGTGCCGCTGAGTACCCCGGTCGCCGGTACGAAGCTGAGCCAGGCTGGCTTGGTCGTGGCCGACAGGGTGAGAACGTCGCCCAGATCCTGATCCACCGCCACCAGGGTGTAGCTGTACAGCAGGTCCTCGGTCGCCGCAGTGATGGCCACCGACGAGATGGTCGGCGCGTCGTTGACGTTGGTGACCTGCAGCGTGAAGGCCTGGGTCGCCACACCGCCGCTCTTGCCGTCGCTGACGCGCACCGTCACCGGGTGGCTGCCGACCTGGGCGTTGGTGGGTGTCCAGGTGACCAGGCCCGTGGCCGCAACGATGCTCATGCCCGAGGGATTCTGGGTCAGGCTCCAGGTCAGG
The DNA here is from genome assembly GCA_043821645.1 of Pseudomonadota bacterium. Taxonomy (GTDB): domain Bacteria; phylum Myxococcota; class JACRCW01; order JAFGSX01; family JAFGSX01; genus JBDRCO01. Next base: position 103,203 of record JBDRCO010000118.1, read on the forward strand.
GTGTCCAGGTCGGGGTCGCTGGCCGCCGCGGTGTAGCTCAGCAGCTGGTCCTCGGCGGTTGTGGTCGGGGGGCTGGCCGTGAAGGCGGGCGCGCGGTTGGTGTCGTCAACCACGATGCTGATGGTTTCGCTGTCGCTCAGCGCCGTGGAATCGGTGACCGTGAAGGTGACGCTGTAGGTCCCGGCGTCCGCGTAGCCCGGAGTCCAGCTGAACTGCCCCGTCGCGGCGGTGAAGGTGGCGCCCCGGGTAAACGGGTTGTTTCCACCGCCTACGGCACTCAGGGTCAACACCTCTCCAACGTCGGGGTCCGACGCCGTGACCACAAAGCTCAGCAGCGAGGCCTCGGCCACGTTGCGATCGCCTACCGGGTCCAGCACCGGCGGCCTGGGCACGTTGCCCACCGAAATGGTCACCAGCTCGCTGTCGGTGAGCAGGCCGTCGGTGGCAACAAACTCCACCTGGTACGAGCCCTCGTCGCCAAAGCCGGTGGACCAGGTGAAGGTGCTGCCGTCGAAGCTTGCGCCGCTGGGCAAGGTGCCTGGCGTCACCAGCACGGTGGGCGTGGTGCCATCGGGGTCGCTTGCCGACACCGCGAAGATCAAAACGGCACCTTCGGCCACGCTCTGAGGACCGATGGGAGCCAGCACGGGCGGATCGTTGACGTTGGCCACGTTGATGCTGAAGCTCTGCTCGACCCAGGCACCGAGGTCGTCGGTGACGCGCAGGGTCACCGGGTGGTTGCCGACCTGGGCATTTCCCGGCACGCCCGAGAGCAGACCGCTCACGGGGTTGAAGGCGAGCCAGGCCGGGCGCAGCGGTGCGCTGAGGGTCAGGTGATCGCCGTGGAGCAGGTCGTCGTCGTCCGCGGTCAGGGTGTAGCTGTAGGGCAGATCCTGGGTGGCCCCGGTGACGGCCGTCGACGTGACCACGGGCGCGTCGTTGGTGTTGTGCACGGTGATGACGAAGTTCTGGAAGTCGGACTCCAGCAGGTCGTGCACCTCGAGCTCGACCGCATGCGCCCCCACGTCGGCGTTGTTGGGCCGGCCCGGCAGGTTGGTCAGCGCACCGGTCGAGGTGTTGAACTGCAACCATGACGGCAACACGTTGGCCACCCGCGTGAGGCTGTCACCGACATCGGGGTCCACGACAACCAGGGTGTAGCTGTAGGGCGCGTCCTCGTCGACGTCGGTGACCTCGACCGAGGTGATCTGCGGCGGGTCGTTGACGTTGCTGACGGTCAGGGTGAAGGTCGCCTCGACCTGCGCCGGAGTGGGGAGCTGGTCGTCGCGAACGCGCACCGTGACACTCCACACGCCAACCTGGGCATCGTCGGCCAGCCCGCCGGGCGTGCTGAAGCTGAGCGCTCCCGTCGTCGGATTCACCACCAGGTTTGGCGGCGCTCCCGAGACCACGCTGAAGGTCAGCACCTCGCTCAGGCCCACGTCCGCGTCGGGATCGCCGGCGTGGAGCACCGCGCTCAGGGCCTGGTTCTCGGCCAAGCTGAGGTCGGCAGGCGCCGGGCTCCAGTACGGAGGGTCGTTGATGTTGGTGATGGTGCCGAACGAGAAGCTCACGGTGTCGATCGCACTTCGTCGGTCCTGCACCTGTATCGTCACCGAGGGCGTCGAGTTGGCGTCCGAGGGGCCCGGCGTCCAGGTCAGGGTCACCGACTTCTGATCTCCTGCGGGGGTCAGGGTGATCGCAGGACCGGCCAGCGTGCTGTAACTCAGCGTCTCGGCGGCCCCGGGCGAATTCATGTCCGGGTCGTCCACGGCCAGGATCAGGGTCCACAGCGAGCCCTGGGTCGCGCTCTGAGCCCCCGGGCTGCTGGTGAACACCGGATCCTGGTTGATGTCGGTGATGGTCACCGTGTAGGCGCGCACCCCGGAGCCACCGACGCCGTCACTGACCAGCAGGGTCACGGTCTGCGGCCCGGTCGCGGGATTGCCCGGGGTGCCGCTGAGCTGGCAGTAGCGCAGGCCGACATTGGTCACCGCGGTGGCGCTGAGCCACGACGGCACACCACCGGACAAGCTGCAGCTCAGGGTCTGGGACAGGTGGGCCACGTCCACGTCGTCGTCGTACAGCCGCGCCAGGGCCAGATAGGCCACTCCTTCGGTGCCGGTGAGCGGGCTGAGGGTACCCAGGCTCGGACTGTCGTTGACGTTGGCGACGGTGATGGTCCAGCCGAGGTCCGTCGTGCGCACGCCTGTGGCGCCGGCGGGCACCTGGTCGGTGACGCGCACCAGCACCGTGTTGGCGCCGATGTGGGCATCGCCCGGCGTCCAGCTGATCAGGCCACTGGCGCTGTTGATGGTCATGCCGGTGGGCTTCTGCACCAGGCTGTAGGTCAGCGTGGTGCCCTCCTCGTCGATCGCGTTGACGTCGAAGCTGTAGGCCGCGTCCTCGGTGGCCGTGGTCGGTGGCGCGCCCGAAGTGATCACGGGGGCGTCGTTGACCCGGGTCACGTTGAGGGTGAAGGCGCGGCTGGTGCAGGCTCCCGCTCCTCCCGCCACCGGGTCGCCGTCGCACACCCGCACCGTGGCGGCATGGCTACCCACCACCGCCTGGGCGTCGGTGGGAGTCCAGCGCACGTTCTGGCAGCGGTACTGGCCGCCGCAGCTGTACACCGCACCCGACGTGGCCAGGCCCGAGGGGCCGCTGACCACGCTGAAGCTCAGGCGCGACAGGTCCACGTCGTCGTTGTCGGTGAACTGGAAGTTGTAGGACCACAGCGTGTCCTCGGTGAGGGCGACGGTGGTCGGCGGTGCGTTGTAGGTCGGCGCGCTGTTGACGATCGCCAGGTTGTACGGGGAGGCCACGCTGGGCAGCTGGTTGTTGGCCTCGCCACCCGGCCCCTCGTCGCGGGTGTTGCTGGCGTCGAGCAAGGCGCGCAGGTGCACAACGTTGTCAGGCTGGTTGGGCTTGAGCGCGGTGAAGGTGAAGGTGTGGGCGTAGGGCGCCTCGGCCACCGGTGACGAGGTCAGAGCCTGCTGCGCGGTGTAGGTGGTACCGCTGTCCGGTGGCGCATCCTGGTCCTTGTAGAAGCGCAGGTAGGACGTGGTCGAGCCCGTCCAGGAGGAGTTGAACTTGGTGATCACCTGCACCGTCACCAGGTCGCCCTCGACGGGCTGCGCCGGGGTGACGCTGGCCACGTAGCCGGTGACGTCGGGCTTGGGTGTGATCTGGCAGGTGGGGCAGAAGCCTGGCGGCACATAGGGCGGCGGCTTGATGATGTAGGGGCCGGCCAGGGCATTCTGTGCGCCCGAGCGCAGGCGCAGGAACAGCGCGCTGGGGAAACCCTCCCACGGGTAGGCGCCGGCGTGGGGCATGACCTTGACGAAGGGCAGGGACACGACCTCGGTGGAGACGCCACCTGCGCCCAGAGCGCTCACCGTGTGACTCGAGTAGGGTGTGTCGCCGGCACCTGGTGGGTTGGCCGTGAGCTCTCCGCCGACACCGACGGTCACCGGCACCACGAAGGCGTCCAGGGTGGTCACCGCCGACGAGGCACCGCCGCGGTTGAGCACGTGCGCGTAGACCGTGGCCGGCCCCGTGGGGTCGCCCAGATCGCCCAGCTCGAACAGCGGGTGCACGTAGATGGCGTCGCCCTGGGCCAGGCTGCGGCCGTAGGACTCGTTGTGAGCGTAGATCCAGGGATAGAAGATGCGCGGCTCGAGAAAGGTGTTCAGGAAGAAGGGCAGGCCAATGCTGTACACCCGGCTGTCGACGGCGCGGTAGCCGATGGGGCGGTAGGCCCGCACCTGGTAGATGAGCAGGTCCGCACTGCTCGGTGGCGCGCCGCGCGCCGTGACGTCGAATTCCAGCTCGAAGTCGCTGTCGGGCTCGCCGCGTCCGACGTTCCCCGTCGTCGTGATCTTGAAGTAGAAACGAGTCGTCCCCGACGACACCGCGGTGTAGGGAATGTCCCACAGGAAGTAGTCCGAGGCCGTGCTGTAGCTCGCGCCCAGCAGGCTGAGCCCGCAGCTGGAGAAGGTGTCGTTGGTGCACCGGCTCAGGCTGGCACTGTTCAGGCGGTTGGGCCGCTTGAGGTAGAGCTGGACACGGTCACCTTCGTAGTAGGACTTGGCCAGGTCGCAGACGGAGGTCTTGCCACCGGAGCACTGGCCGGGCACATCGGAGTACAGATCGTTGTCGCCGTAGGCCGCCAGAGCCTCGGTCACGCTGGGCTCGGTGGTGCCGGCGAGGACGACGGTGCCCTTGGCATGGCTCGAATACGCGCGGTTGGTGTCCGCGGCCACGAAGTGCGTGCGCGCCACAGTGCCCACGTCCGAGGTGCCGGGGATGAAGGCGAACAACGAGCCGTTGAAGGTGGAGACCCGGGTCCAGCCACTGCTGGCGTTGGCCGGGATGGGCGCGCCGGTGAAGGTGCGGCAGGCGCCGTCGCCGTCCCAGGCGCGCGCGGTCGAGAACAGGTAGATGTTGACCGGGTCGCACATCGAGGTGGTGGCAATGCCGCTCTGATAGGCCGGAAACACATCCGCCACGTCGGAGGCAAAGGTCGGGTAAAAGCCCAGCACCCCGCGCATGCCACCGTAGGTCACGCCGGCCGGATCCGCGGTGGCGCCCTTGTCAAACTGAAAGGGTCCGTAGTAGGCCGCCTGGTCTCGCCACTTGGGCGTGGTCGACGGGGCCACGTAGCCTGTACCCAGGTCGGCAAAGGTCAGCACCAGGGGGTCCACCGCCGCCGAGCCCACCCGGGTGAGCACGAGGATGTAGTAGGTGTCCGCAGCGGGCGTGGTGTAGACGATGCGCGAGCAACTGCCCACGCCGCTATTGTCGTTGCTGGCCACCAGGGTGGCCCAGCTCCAGCTGAAGTTGCCCGGCTCGGGTCTGTCATAGGTCGGGCTGTCGTAGCGGTAGAGCTGCAGGTAGGTGTCGCCGGGGCAACCGCCCAGTCCATCGCCGGTCTCGAACTCCACCCGTCGCCCGTCGCCGATGCCGAAGATGTAGTAGTCGGTGGGGTCGCTCGCCGACACACCGGTGCGTATGCCCCCGGCGCGCGAGCTGACCGAGTACACGCCCGTGTTGTGCACCGAGCCGCCGTAGTGCATGAGCTCGGGCGCGGTGGTCGGGTCGTTGTTGGCCGGCTCGAGATCGTCCATGAAGCTGCGGTGGCGCAGGGCGTAGGCGTAGACCGCGGCATCGCCGCCGTTCTCCTCGACCTTGAGGATGTAGTGGTGCCCGGGCTCGACCAGCACGTCGTCGATGCGTGGGCAGGTGCTGGCGCCCCAGTCGTTGTTCTGGGCGATCTGCACCAGGCTCCCCGAGGCCAGCTTGTCGTACAGGGTGAGCACGGTGTCCTGGGTGCAGGCACCGTCCAGGTCCACCACGTCGAAGCTGTCGTAGGTCGCGGTGTAGCTGTAGAAGCCGTAGTAGTCGACCTCGCCCGCCGGGTACAGGCTGCCCGAAAGCACGCCATTGCCGACGATGGAGGGGGCCGTGGTGGTGCTGTTGTTGGCGGGTTCTGCTTCGAGGAAGCGCTTGTCGCCGTCCAGGTACAGCCCGCGCCCCGGGTCCACGATGGCCGGGTCGACCAGGTTCAAGGTCAGGCTCTCGCTGCTGCGCCCGTCGGGGGACAGCAGGTGCAGGTAGTAGTTGCTGAGCGTGGCGTTGTTGCCGTTCTCGATCACGCGCAGGTAGTACGGGCCGGTCGCGGTGGCCGTGTACAGGATGCGCGAGCACTGGTTGGTGCCACTGTCGTTGTTGTTGAGCACCACGGTGTTGCCGGAGTCGTACAGCGTCAGGTAGGTGTCGAATCCCGCCGTGCACGTGGAGTAGGACGACGACGAGGTGGCGGTCCACACCTCGATGCTGTCCCCGGCCTCGGCGTAGATCTGAAAGAAGTCAGCGTCCGCCACCGGCGAGATGCTGCCGCGTGTCGCGGTGCCCACCCGCAGGTAGTTGGGGTGCAGGTAGTCGTCGTTGAACTCGTACTCGGTGCTCAGCGGCGGCAACATGGGGCGAAACACCCAGTTGCCGGGCGGCCCCGCGGGCACCTGGAACGAAAAGGCCGGCCCCGCGCTGGCGTCCCAGTCCAGGTCGACCCAGTTGGGCAAGGTCGGCGGCGAGCAGGTCCAGCCAGCCGGGCAGCTCACCAGCTCGAGCATGCTGTCGATGCTGGTGGTCGGCAGCACGCGGGTCGCCCACATGTTCACCGGAACAGGCATGGCCGCGGCGTCCCCGGCCAGGTACTGCCGATTGTCGTGGAAGTACATGGCCGGCCAGTGCAGCAGGGAACCCGAGTTGGTGGTCACCGATGCCGCGAAGGCCTCGTCGTCACAGGCGCCGTAGTGCGGGGTGGGTGTAAAAAAGAACTCGCACGCGGTGATGAGCAGGCAGTTGGTCCCGAGCAACTGCGTGGTGATGCGTCCCGGCAGCGTCAGGGTCGAGTTCGCAGTGCTGTTCGAGGCACTCCAGGTGGGCATGTCGGTGCGATTCAGGGTGTTGGCTTCGCTGCACACGCCGCGCTCGTAGGAGACCCAGTCGACGCTCCAGAAGATGATCGAGGAGGCCTGGCCGGTGACGCCCACCGCCAGCGAGAAGTCGGCGCCAGCGTCGACATACTTGGTGCCCACCGCGGTGATGGTGATGGCGCGCGCCAGTCCCGGCGCCAGCAGGGTCCCCAGCAGCGCGAGCCAGAGCAGCTCACCTCGCCACCGTCGTCCGCCCGGGAAATGCCGCCTGCCGTTGCGCTCCACCATCGCCCACCTCACCTGCGGCCGACGCCGCCTACTGCACCACCACCCAGGCCGCACCGTACAGACCGTCGGGCACCAGCAGCCCGCGACTCGTCGTCACCACGCGAGAAGGCCGCCGCAGCTCGGGCAAGGCCATGCGCGGATAGCTTGGCACGGCAGCACTCGCGTCGGTCGGCATGTCGAGCACGTAGGCGCCATCGCTCTGCGTCGACACGAACAGCCGCGGCCCCAGATCGGCCAGGGCCTCAGGCGCCGAGGGAAGCTGCAGATCGACGCGCTGCGGCGCGCCACTGCTCCAACGGTAGACACCCGTCTCGTCGACACTCCCCAGGGAGCGACGTCCCGACAGCAGCAGGGCGTCGGGCGAACGCTGGGGTCGAAGCAGGTCGTACACGTAGCTGCCCTCGCTGCGGCGCTGCGCGCAGTCGAGGGCCAGACCCTGCCCCGCGGGCGCTTGCAGGGTCGTACCGAGTTCGACCAGATACAGGCCAAAGGGCTGGGCGCCAAGCCAGGCCCTCGCGCCGTCGACAACGGGGGCGTAGATCTCGACGCTGTCCTCGAGGGTCACGGCCTCGACGGCCCGCACCTCGAGCACACCGCTGTCCAGGTCCTCGGCGAGAGCGATGCGCGCCAGCGCCGTGGGGTGACAGGCAAAGCTGTCGTCGGCGCCGTTCTGCAGAGTCAGCAGCAGGTCGAGACCCACCGCCTGCAATGATCCCGCGGTGAGGTAGGTGAAGCTCTGACTGCCTGTGGACCGGGCCAGCGCCGGCAGCAGGCTGCGCAGGCGCTCGGGCAGGTCGGTGTCGACCCGCTGCAGCTCGCCGCTGCCCGTCGCGGAACTGTGCGCGCTGAACCACAGCCGCCCGTAGACGTCGATGGCCAGCACGCCGAGTCCGGGCATCGTCGCGGCCGAGGTCAGCCACGGGGCGCCAAAGGGAAAGCGCGCGTGCTGCGTGCTGCCGCTGGGATCGATGGCCAGGGATTGCGGCACGCTGCGCACCCGTTGAGCCGCGGTCTGGCCCAGCGCAACCTGGCGCAGCGCGGGAGCAAAGGACAGCACGTCGGCGCCTCCTCCCTCCACCAGCCAGGCGTTTGCGCCGTCGACCAGAGCCTGGGTCACGGGCAGGCCCCAGAACAGGCGCTGCGTTTCACCGATCAGATCTTGCCCCAGGTCCACGGCGCAGCGGCGCTGTACCTCCGCTCCCTGCTCGGTGGTGACGCACAGACCAGGCGCCACCGCCTCGAGCGCGCGGATCGAGGCTCCCGCTTCCAGTCCGAGTCGGCCCACGAAGGAAGGCGCCGCCCAGGCCGGAGCGCGCAGGAAGTACAAGCCGGCGGACGCTTGCATGGCGTCGACGCTCTCGGCGGCAATGGCCACCAGATCATCGAAGGCCGCCAGCCTGACAGCGCGGGCTGCGATCGGAAGCGGAACCGGCAGCCGCGGTGCCAGGCAGCCCAGCTCGCCCGGCGCCACACCGCCGCCCGGGGCAGCGGCCAGGGCTGCGGCGCAGGCGTCGAGATCGATGGCCTGCACGCCACTCTCCTCGAGCGCGATCCACAGCGTGTCGCCGATCAGCTCGAGGTCCGGCGGTGCCGTCGCAAAACCACCGAAGGAGCCGAGCAGATCGTCGGGGGCGTCGCGGCGCACCACCTGCAGGGTGTAGGGCTGGGCCGCGCGCAGCAGGATCAGAGCCTGGCCCCAGCTCAGTACGCGCTCGGTGGGAGCCGTGATGCCGCCGGGCAGGTGGTGGCGGGGGGCGCTCGCGAAGTCGTCGCGCACCAGGGTGATCCCGCTGGCCGTGCCCAGCACCAGCACGCCCGGTCGCGCTGCCAGACTGCGCACCACCGCGCCGACGTCCACCGAGCGCGAGCTGCTCTCGGCGCCATCGACGTCGACCATCACCTCATGCACGCCCAGGGCGTCGCCGGCAGCAAAGAAGCGGTTGCGGCCTGCCACGACGTCGTGCGAGGGCAGGGTGAGGGTCTGCGCCGCTCCGTGATCGGGCACCACGGCGAGGCCGCCACTTCCCAGGGCGTAGGCCCGCGCCGCACCGCTGCGCGCCACGGCCACACCGCGCGGCACGTTCTCGACCTCACTGCCCAGGATGGGCGTCACCTCGTCGGGCCGCACCGCCAGCGCCTGGGACCAGCACGACGTGTTGCCGACGGCGTCGACCGCGGCCACCTGCAGGTAGACATCGGTTCCGGGACGCAGACCGTTGAGCACCAGCGCAGGCAGCACGGTCTCGACGGGGCTCGGCCCCTCGAGGGCAAAGCGCGCGCTCTCGAAGGGGTCGTCCTCGACCCGTTCTCCGTGCGGGCAGCGCGCGGTGGCCAGGCTCGCTGGCCTCGGCACCAGACTGTAGGATACGAACCACGCGGCCGCGTCGTCGTCGTCAGGCAGCGGGGCGGGCTGCTGCCAGCGCAGCTCGACGCGCTCGCGACCGACCCGGGCCTGCAAGCCCTCGGGCTCGGCCGGCGCCAGGGTGTCGCGCACGATCTCCAGCTGCAGGGCCTCGCTGCGGTTGTCGAGAGCGTCGCGCGCGACCACCTCGAGGCGCCACAGCACGCGGGCGGCGTCCACTTGCGCCGGCAACAGAGACAGGGTCGCGTGACAGGCCCCACTGGCGTCGGGAAGCTCGAGGCCCAGGACGTCGCTGCCGTCGGGGCGCCGACGCGTGATCTCGAAGATCTCGCCGGGGCGCTGCAGCGGGTCACAGCTGAGGATCTCGATCTCGATGCTGTCGTCCTGGGTCTGCGCCGGCACCGCCGCGATCTGCGGACGCGGCGGGGGCGTGCGGTTCACCGCGCAGCGGGTGGGGAGCTGCAGGTGCTGGCCCGCGACGAGGGTCATGCTGAGAGGTGGTGGGAGATCAAAGCCCGGGCGCAGGAACTCGATGCTGTAGTCGCCAGGCTGGATGTTGATGAAGCCGAAGCGGCCATTGCTGTCGGTCTGCTGACTCTGCACGCGCAGATCGCCGTTGTCCGACGCTGTACCGAGGCCGCGCAGCACCACCTCGAAGCCCGCGTGGTCGCCGACGAGCTGAGCGCAGCTCGCCGCCTCGGGCCACTTGAGCTGGCCCTGGGCGTCCTCCTCGTAGGGGGCGTACACCGCCTGTATCGCCCCATCGACCCGTGCCGCGGCCTGGTAGATCAAGGGCGTCCGCTCATCGTAGGGATTGCGCGGAGAAAAGCAGGCCCCCGCGGTGAGCAGCGCCGTCAGCAGGACAGCCCGGCGCAGGTGCGGGGCGACAGGCAAGGGCGAAAGCAACATCGTGTCACTCCAGCATGAGAGATGTGTCTACCTGCGCATCCGCCACACCGCGGGATACGCAGGTTCAGACCGATAGAGCTGTGGCCATTAAATATACACGAACTGCGCAGTGACGCTCGCTGTGCGGCGGCGGCGAAAAAGATCATCTCTTCATGACGTCAAAATTGCCCCCATCTTGATATGGATGGGCAGTCGATCATCTTTTTGTCCGGAACCTGGCGCGACGCAAGGGAGCCCTTCGATGACCAAGATCCAGCGCAACACCTTCGTGCAGCAGCACCAGAACCAGAGCGTCGACCTCAACAAGCTCGAGCGCAAGGTGGGCGGCGACCCCGCTGCCAAGGCCGACCTCGACGACGCCGGCGTGAGCATGGACAAGCTTCGCCAGGCCGACCGCAACCGCGACGGCAAGCTCGACAGCAGCGAGGCCTTTCGCCTGGCCGACAACTACGACCGCGATGGCTCGTCGCAGAGCTTGATCGCCGTGGACAGAGCCGGCCAGCAGACCCAGGCCGGCAAGGCCGCGGGAGCCCTCGGCGCCTTGCTGGCCAGCCGGGACCTGCAGCCCGACAAGCCTGCCAACGACGACATCCTGTTCGTGGGCATGAACCCCGATGCCAAGCACGAGGCGCGCAACCTGGCGCAAAATACCAGCGGACGCATGACCACCATCCTCGACGGCAGCGCCGGCAACGACCAGATCAAGGTGGGCAGCACCACCTATGACCTGAACACCCCCGAGGGCCGCGGCGGCTTCGTCGGCACCCTGGGTCTGCCTGCGGATCAGTCCCAAAAGGTCGCCGACGCCATTGCCTCGGGTGGCGACGACGCCAAGGACGAGCTGGCGCAGATCGCGCAGGTCTGGGCCAAGGCCGAGAAGGGGGACAGCATCCCATCGCGGCTGGTGCTGTCGGGTCATCACGTCGGCTCGGCCATCTGGGGCGACGACAACGGCCGCCTGACCTGGGATTCGATGAAGAAACTCAGCGACGCCATGCCCGAGGCCGCCAAGCAAGTGCAGGATCTCAACATCTCCGCCTGCTACTCGGGCGGCGCCGATAAGGCCCAGAAATACCAAGGTATTTTCCCAAACGTCAAAACCATCTGGGCCTATTCAGGTTCGGCGCCTGGCTCCTGGTCCGGCGCCATGGCGCACCAGAAATACTGGGAGCGCGCCACGCGCGGCAACCAGACGGATCTGCAGCCCACCGTGGATCAACTCAAGGGCTGGAGCACCCGCAAGGCCGAGAATATCGACGTCCGCGCCGTGGATCAGGCGGCGGCCTACAATGGCCCGCCGCTGGCGGATCTGCGCCAGGGCATCAACCAGGGCGAGGCGGTGTACCAGCAGTACTTCAGCGGCGAGCGTCCGGTCGAGGACCGCCAGAACGGACCCCTGCGCGGCTACTACAACCAGATCCAGGCCGCCTTGCAGCACCCGGATCTGCCGCAGAGCGAGCGCCAGAACCTCGAGGGTCTGCGCGATCAGTGCATTCGCCGGCTGTTTTACGAAAGCCACATCGGGCACCGCTTTCAGGAGACCCACCAGGCGCAGATCCAGCAGGGGTATCAAGCACTTGGCATGACACCCCCGGACTTTGGCAGCCTCTCCAGGGCCGATGCCCAGCAGGTCATACAGCAGTTCCGCGACAAGCTCGACAGCTCGCCTGGCGCCGCGCCGGCGGCGCAGAACCTGCTGCCCTTGCTCAACGGTTTGTGGAACCTGGACGCGCAGGTCATCCCGGAGACCTGGATCTGAGCCCCCGCATGACACAGGCCTCGCGCATCGCATGCGGGCTCGTCGCACTGGCTGCCCTGGCCGCCTGCGCCACTGCCCCGCGCACCGAATCCGTGGCGGATCCGGCACCTGTCTGCAACTTCGAATCCGGCCTGCGCGCGGTCGAAGCCGCCCCGGTCGAGCTGCGGGTCACCCCTGCCCTTGCAGCCCTCGCCCAGGCCTGCCCCGGGGTCCTGGGCAACCTGGCCCAGGCCGCGGACCAGGCGCGCCAGCTGCCGCGAGCCGAACGCGCGCGCATCCTGGGTGAAGCCGCCAGCCAGGCCCTGCCCCCGGCCTGCGCCACCACCTCGCCAGGCGCTCCAGCCAGCAGCGTGAGCTGGGGCTGCCCACCGCCCGAACCCATGCGGCTCGAAGCGCAGCTGCTCGCCGATCTCGACGCGGGCACCTACCTGTTCGCCATCGCCGTGCGCAGTCGCCTGGCTGGCGCGCAGCAGCTGAGTACCTACTCGGTCAAGCTGATCGACAACCTCATCCTGGCTGCTGCCCTGGAGGGCGAGGCAGCCCGAACCGGCGTCCGCACGACGCCGCCCCTGTGAGTGCCATGTCTGACAAGCGGATGTTTCTGGCCCTGTTGACCACCTGCAGCCTGCTGAGCTTTGCCTGCCTGCCAGGCACCTCCGTGGAGCCCGACGACGCAGGCCTGGACGCCGGCGCCAGCGATCTCGCCAGCGCGGATCTCACCGGCCCTGACCTCAGCGGCCGTGACCTCACCGCGATGGACACCAGCACGGGCAGCGATCGCGCCGTGGCTGCCGACAGCGCTGGCCACGACGCCAGCTCGGGCGTGGATGCCGGCGGCGGCTTCGACGCTACCCTGCCCACCGGCACCGAGCTCAACGACGGCTGGATTGGCGGCGCCTGCGCCACCCCGGCGGACTGCGACCTGAGCGACTTCAACGGTACTGCCGAGTGTGAAACGACGGGCTTCGACAATGGCTTCTGCACCCAGGCCTGCTTTGAGAGCACCGTCATCACGGGTCGCTGGGTGTGCCCGGATTCCACCAGCACGGGCTACGGCGCGGGCACGGGCTACACCGTGACCCGCTGCATCACCACCACCGACGGCAGCCCCACCTGCGTCGCCCAGTGCGACTACGAGCAGTCGGCCAGCGGTTGCCGGCCGGGCTACGTGTGCGTGCTCAAGCAGCGTCACAACGAGCCGGATTCGATCTTCCCGGTGTGCCTGCCCGAGGCCACCCAGACCTGGCCCGGCGCCACGCCACCCGCCAACGACATCGGCGCCGCCTGCACCGCGGACACAGGCTGCGCCAACCTGTCGTGCATGGACAGCCTGCCCGGGGGCTACTGCACCAAGACCATGTGCAACGTGGCCGGCTGCCCGAGCGGATCGGCCTGCTATCGCGTGTCCAGCGCTGGCGACACCGCCTGCATCAAGACCTGCACCCAGACCAGCCAGTGCCGGCAGGGCGAGGGTTACATCTGCGACAGCGACCACACCTGCTGGCCCGATACCACCCAGCCACCGCCGGTGCAGTGGGACCAGACCGTGGGCGCGCCGGGTTGCGCCGCGGCCTGGCCCAACAATCTGTCGCCCTGCGACCTCGTCCCGGACGACTACCTCGTCATCGACAAGTCGGCGCGCAACCTGGCGCTGTGCAACGCCGGCAATCTGGTGCAGAACTTCAACATCGGCATCACCCCTGCGCCTTACGACGTGGGCGACAAGGTCAGGGAGGGCGACGGCCGCACCCCCGAGGGCGTGTTCTACGTTGCCTCGCTGATCCCCAACTCGAGCTACTACAAGGCCTTCTTGATCAGCTACCCGGACAGCGCCGACGCCGATCGTGGCCTGGCCGCCAATCCGGCCCTGATCAATCAGGGCGAACACGACGCCATCGATACCGCGCAGCAGGCCTGCGACGTGCCACCGCAGACCACCAGCCTGGGCAGCTACATCGAGGTGCACGGCAACTACCCGGGCTACGACTGGACCGTGGGCTGCGTATCGGTGAGCGACGCCAACATGGACCTGCTATGGGCCGTCATCGGTGAAGACGACAGCATCGTGATCAACCCGTGAGCGCGCCAGCGCGAGACGCTGTCCCGCAGTGACCGATAAAAGGAGCTTCCGATGACCTCCATCAACCGCCGCGACTTCATCCGCCAGCATTCAAACCAGGACCTGGATCTGCAGAAACTGCGTGACAACCCGGCGGCGCGCCGCGCCCTCGAAGAGGCGGGCTCCTCGGTCGACGACATCGCCCGCGCCGACTTCAACCGCGACGGCAAGATCAGCGGCGACAACGAGCTGGACGTGCTGTTCGACCGGGTCGACCGCCTGGACACCGACGGCAACGCCAACACCGCGATCTCGGTCGATCGCGCGGGCCAGGCCACGCCGGCAGGCAAGGTGGTCAACACCCTCGGCCTGCTGTTCGAGAACAGGCCGCAGCGGTCCATCAAGGACCTCCAGGGCAGTGTGGGCGTCGACGGCCGCAACAACGCAGACGACGTGCGGGCCGTGCAGCAGCGGCTCAAGGACCTGGGCTTTGACGTCAGCGTCGACGGCCAGTGGGGCCGTGGCACGCAGACCGCCGTGCGTGTCTTCGACAGCATGATCAACGGCCACGACGCTGTGAGCAGCGCCCAGGACACGGTGCGCCCGGGCTCGGCCCTGCACAAGGCGCTGAGCTCGGACAAGGCACCCCGGTGGGAGCGCATGCCGGCCAGTGGCACCGGTTTCACCAACATCGACCGCGACGGCTACAGCTACGGTAGCAACCGCATGGCCGACGTCATCCGCGACGCCGGGCAGCGCTACCAAACCAGCTACGGCGCCAACCACAGCAGCGCCGCGAACATCGGTACCAACGACGTGTCACGCAAGGAAGGCGGCGCCAACCGCGACCACGACTCGCACCAGGCCGGGCTGGACCTCGACGTCAGCCTGCCCAACACCTCCGGTGAGCACGGCAGCAAGGTGGGCTGGCGCAACTATGACCGCGAGGCCTCCTACCACATGGTCAAGGCCTTTGCCGAGGATCCCCGGGTCGATCGCGTGATCCTCACCGACACCCGCCTGATCCAGTGGGCCAAGGACACCAACCAGGCCTGGGCCGACAAGATTGTCACCGGCGGCAGCGTCCACAACAACCACATGCACATCGACGTGTCGGGCACGGGCTATCCGGCGGACTGAGCCTCAACGCCTGGCGATCTCCTCCAGCAAGGCCGCGGCGCGTGCTGCCGTCGTCGGCACCTTGTGCGCGATGCCGGCCAGGGCCCGTGCCCCCTCGGTCATCTGCGTGCTGAGCGCCGAGGGCGTGCGACCCCGCTGTTCCAGGATGGTCGCGAGTTCGATGGCCACGCTGCCCACGGCGTCGGGATCTGCAGGCAGGGCCAGCTCGAGCAGCTCGAGCGCGGGTTCGATGTGTCCACGCCCCAGCAGCCAGCGCACGGCCGCGTCGAGCTCGCCGGGGCGGGTGGGATCCCGGGCCACCGCGTCCCGGGCCACGCGCTGCACGGCGTCGACGTCCTCGGCGCGCTTCTCGATGGCCAGCAGGATCCACAGGCCCAGCGGTGCGCGAGAGATGTCCAGGGCCGCCTGTATGGACTGCCGGGCCTGATTCACCTCGTCCGCGGAGCGTGCCGTGCGCAGACGCAGCTGGGCCTGGGCCTCCAGGTAGCGGCGCTCTCCCGGACGCAGGACCACTGCCTGATCCACCTCGTCACGGGCCCGCAATAGCTGGTTGCGCAGACTCGCCACGTAGGAGTTCTTGAGGTGGTGCTCGGCCCGTATCCACTGCACGCCATCGCGCGCCAGCAGGACCGAGGCGAGCACGGCCCCGGCCACCCCGATCCGCTGCACCATCGCGCCAACGCGCCAGTCCGCGGGCTCG
Organism: Pseudomonadota bacterium; assembly: GCA_043821645.1. Lineage (GTDB taxonomy): Bacteria > Myxococcota > JACRCW01 > JAFGSX01 > JAFGSX01 > JBDRCO01. The sequence continues at coordinate 118,857 of JBDRCO010000118.1, forward strand.
GCATGGCGAAGCCTGTCCAGGGCCAGCAGCGCACCGACCACCGCGTACTGCCACGGCCCCTGGCCAATGGTGATGAAGTGCAGCAGGTTGAAGCCGACGCCAGCACTCAGACAGGCCACCAGGGCCATGGCCAGCTCGCGCCGTTCGTCGTCGTCGTCGCGGCGCACCAGCTGCACCCCGCGCCCGACGCTGCCCCAGATCAGCCACAGCCAGGCCACGAAACCCAGCCCGCCCATGCAAGCCAGCACGTTGATGGCCTCGTTGTGCGCGCGGCGCGCCGACACATTGCCACCGAGGCGGCGATACACCGAGGGCGCGTAGTGCTGTGGCGCTTCGACCGCGTAGCTGTCCGGACCCGCGCCGAGCAGCGGGTGCTGGGCTGCCAGGGCCAGGCCGGCCTGCCACAGATCCAGCCTGTCCTTTGCGATGGACCGCAGTGGGCGCGTGAGCGAGCGGCCCACGCGCTGCAGTTGTGGGCCCGCCAGCACCGCTCCGGTCAGCAGGATCAGGACCGCAGCAGCGGTGGCAATCCAGATGCCACGCCGCAGGCTCGGCGACAGCGGCGCGGCGGTCGTGGTCGCGTCGGTCGGCGCGCGGACGATCAGCCACACGTGCAGGACGAGCCAGACCAGGACCAGGAACAGGAACAGGATGCCCGTGCGCGAGCCTGACATCACCACGGCGACGCCCGATGCCAGCCCGGCGATGGCAGCGGCGATCTGTACCCAGCGTCGACGGTCGCGCATGAAATACACGCACAAGGGCAGCAGCGACACGGTGTAGCCGGCGAAGTAGTTGGGGTTGCCGAAGAATCCGCTGGTCTGATGCGCCGGGATCTCGGCGGTCATGCCGAACAGGGTGCCGATCTCGTGCCCACCGGCCTCGAGCAGGGCCATTCCCGTCGACGGCAGCGCGCCCAGCACCACGAACAGCAACGCGCGCCGCAGATCGCCCAGAGTTGGCAAGGCGTAGGCAGCCAGGGCCACCAGCAGGTAGAAAAACTGCGTCTGCAGTCCAGCGTACGAGCCGTACTCGCCCAGCAGGCTGGTGCTTGGCGCGGCCGCGGTGAGGGTCGACAGGGCCGCCACCCCGAGAAAGGCCGCCACCGGCAGCAGGCGCCAGGCCCAGGGCTTTGCCACACCCTGGCGTCGGGCATCCCACAGCCAGGCCGCCACCAGGAGCGCGCCGGCGCAGCGCAGGAAGATCAGCTTGGGCGTCTCGTACTCATCGGTGCTGTGGAGGTCGAGGAGCAGTGGCTGGATGAACAGAGTCAGGCCGAGCAGCGCGGGCAGAAGGCGCCACGGTGTGGGTGTCGCGGCTGCACGCACCGCTGCTTGTTCCGTGCTGCCTCGTCGCCGCGCCCTGGCCATGTTCACGCCCTCCGCTGCGGATCTGCGACGCGCATGCTGACCTCCGCTGCTTCGCGACGCAAGACCGTGCTGCATTTTTGACGCGCGTCCACCGCGGCGTGGCGACCCGATCAGAATCACGCCTTGACCCGGCGACGGGCTCGGACTAAACGAAGCGGTCTCAAGAGGGGCCTGTACCCTGGCCCCGACTGCGCCATCTGCACAGGAGGAGTATCGCGATGCATCGCATTGCCATTGCCATCGTGGTGGTGAGCGCCCTGTTCGTGCTGGGCTGCCCGCCGGCCAAGGACCAGAAGCCTGCTGACGACGGAAAGGCCCCGCCGACCGAGCCTGTGGCCGGTGCCGCCAAGTCCGTGGCCGAGGTCAACGGGATCGCCATCTCGGCCGAAGAATTCGAGCAGCAGTTCTCGCGTACCCGAGATCGCTTCAAGCAGAACAACCGCGACATCCCCCCGGCACTCGAGGTCAGGCTCAAGGAGAACATCCTGCGCCGGCTGGTCGAGGACGAGCTGATCGCGCAGAAGGCCAAGGCCGAGGGCGTGGCCCTCACCGACGAGGAATTCGAGGCGCGTTTTGCCGAGCACCGCAAGCGCTTCGGCACCCAGCAGGCCTACGATGACTTCCTCAAGCGCACCAACCAGACCGAGGATCAGCTGCGCGGCGAGCTCAAGAAGAGCCTGCTGCGCGAGCGCCTGTACTCCAAGCTGGTGCCGGATGCCGAGCCCGCCGAGGCTGACATCAAGGCCTACTACGACCAGAACCTCAAGCGCTTCATGGAGCCCGAGCAGGTGCAGGCCTCGCACGTCCTGCTCAGCTACAAGGACAGCGATCCCGACCCGGTCAAGAAGGAGAAGCTGGCCACCTGCAAGAAGGTGCTCGCCGACGCCAAGAAAAAGGGCGCCGACTTCGCCGAGCTGGCGCGCAAGTTCAGCGAGGGCCCCACGGCTCCGCGCGGTGGCGACCTGGGTCTGTTCCCGCGTGGCCGCATGGTGCCGCCCTTCGAGGAAGCCGTGTTCAAGGCCAAGCCAGGCCAGATCGTGGGCCCGGTCGAGACCCAGTTCGGCTGCCACGTGATCAAGGTCGTCGACAAGAAGCCCGAGCGCCAGCGGCCCTTCGACGAGGTCAAGGCCTCCGTCGTGGCGACCCTCAAGGCCATCAAGAAGAGCGAGCAGACCCGCACCCTGCTCAACGAGCTGCGCCGCACGGCCCAGGTCAAGGTGCTGGATCCCGCACTCAGCTACCAGCCCCCGGTCGAGCCCGTGATGCCGCCCCCTGCGACGCCCGGCAGCCAGCCCGCGACGGGAATCGCCCCTTCGATGCCCATGCCCATGCCGACCCCTGCGCCTGCACCTGCCCCCGCTCCGGCTCCGACGCCCGCACCCTAAGCAGGTCGTACGTCCACAATCGGGACCTTCGTTCCACGTTCCACATCGATGCGCTGCGCCTGTGGCAGCCCAGATGAACTCCGTCTTTTTGTAGCCCGAGCAGGCCAGGTCGTTGCATCCCCTCGCCACGACTTGGAACTTGGAACTTGGAACTTGGAACTGGGAACTGGGAACGGGGAACGGGGAACGCTGACCGCCGTGGCCTGCCCTACCAGTCCGTGCGCTTGAGCTCAGCCAGGAATTCTTCCTTGGTCACGTAGCCCTTGCGCGCGAGGGTGCGCATGAGCGCCCAGAACTTGCGTTCGAGGGCGTCGATGCGCTCGATGTCGACCTGGGAGATCACCGAGTTGTTGCGCCCCAGGCGCCGTGCGGCCTCGAGCTCGGCCAGGGCTGTGCGATCGGTGACCTCGTCGCTGAGCTCGACGACAGGCGGGATCGCGCCATCGGGCCCCATCTCCACCACTTCCTCGACGCCCCCCCTGCGGAACAGGGTCATGTTGTCCTGGCCAGGTCTTTCGATCTGGAAACGCAGGGGCGCGATCTGCACCCGGTCGCCGCGGTAGTAGCGCTGCACGGCCTGGTTGATGCTGGAGATCTGCGCCAGCACCGGATGCACGGTGGCGCCGGTGGTGAACTCGAGTTCCTCGAGGGCGGCGAGGTTGAGGGGATCGCTCATGGCCACGGTCAGATGCTTGCGCCCCTTCTCGATCTTGAGATCGATGGGGATCAGGTCGTGGCTTTCACACAGACCCACGGGAACCAGGCGCAGCGAGTCCTTGCTGATGCTGACCCGGGACAGATCCACCATGGGGATGCCCAGGCTCTCGCTCAGCACCTTGGTCAGCAAGCCCTCGGAGATGAAGCCCTTGGCCACCATGGCGACGCCGAGGCGGTGGCCCCACTGGCGCTGGTAGGCCAGGGCCGAGTTCAGCTGCTCCTCGTCGATGACGCCGCCCTCGATCAGGATCTCGCCGAGTTTTTTCTTGGCCATGCGCTGTCCGCCGTCTCTGTTCCAGGCCGCTAGATCGGCCTCGATGCCGTCGACAAGCCGTCTCGAAAGACAGATCTTGACGCGAAGGAACCCGATGTTTCCACTGTCTTGCACGCAGTGTCCTCGCGCCCGCGCTGTCCGTCAAGAAGTCCAGCACCGGGGGGCTTGTACACGGGCAGTGAGCGCGGCTTGTGGGGCCCCATTCTTTTTGCTAGTAGTGCGCATCCTAAATGGGCGCTCAGGCTGCAGGGCAGGCTCGGTCCTGCAACGGCGCGTCCGAAGCGATGGAGCACGGTCATGAAATCGGTTGTCTCTGGCAAGGTCTCGCTCGCCCTCGCCCTGTCCTCGCTGGTGCTGTGGGGCTGCAACTGCAATCCACCTCCGGAGACCTTCGACGCCACGCCCCCCCGGCGCGACACCGGCTTCATCCCTTTTGACGCGGGCAACCCGGACACCAGCGTCAACCGCGACTCTGCCACGGCTACCGACACCGCCACCGGCACCGACACCGCCGTGGCGCACGACGCCGCCACCGGCACCGACACCACCGTGGCGCACGACGCCGCCACCGGCACCGACAGCGCGACCACCAGCGACTCCGGCAGCACCGGCAACGACGCCACCACCACCGGCGACGCCGCCGTGGCGCCGGGGCGCGGTGAGGTCTGCACCCAGGGCTCCTGCAACGCGCCCTACACCTGTGTGATCCCGCAGGGCCAGACCGAGGGCTACTGCCTGCAGGCGTGCAGCGGTGTGGGGACCTGCAGCGGCCGCACCCAGGCCTGCCTGGAGCTGGATCCCTCGATCCCGGGCACCTACTGCCTGGATCGCGTGCCCCGCGGTTCCTCCTGCTTCGATGTGTACACCGTGTGCGCCGTCGGCACCGACTGCTACGTCACCGCCGAGGACGACCAGGGCTATCCCACCGAGGCCCTGTGCAAGCAGACCTGTGACGTCGGCGGCAGCACCTGCAGCAGCGGCAATGCCGACGCTGGTGTGGCGGCCGAGAGCTGCCTGGCCTCGGGCTACGTCGACCTCGAGTACGACAGCTCGGACAATCCCATCATCTGTGATCAGAACCCCACGGCGTGCACCACGGCCAGCGGCTACGAGTGCATGGACCTGCGCACCAGCGACGGCCGCACGGTCAAGGCCTGCGCCAAGTCACTCGGATGGTGTGGCGCTGCGGGCGGTCCCGGCGACACCTGCGACGAGGCCCAGGATCTGTACTGCGGCGACATCACCGATCCGCTGCCCAGCAACAACCAGGACCCGGCCTTCGGCATCTGCGACAGCGTGTGCTGGTACATCTGCTTCATCCCGGCCCAGTACTCGTCGAGCGGTGCCGACGTTAACCTGGACTGCCCGACCAGCATGGCTTGTGTCGCGGGCGGGCCATACTCCGACATCGGCGTCAAGGTTTGCGACCACGGCTTCGACGCTGGCACGCCGATCGACGCCGGGACCACCCCCGATTCGGCCACCGGCGCCGACGCGGCAATGCCTGATGCCGCGGGCACCGACACCGCCATGCCGGACGCCACGGGCACCGACGCCAGCACCTGCGCGCCCTGTGGCAACATCACCTTCGTCGGGGAATGCAACACGGACGTGTTGACCTGGTGCAACCCGGACGGCTGCCTGCAAAGCTATGACTGCAGCACCGACAGCGCGGGCGGATCGCCCCTGCACTGCGCCCAGTTCAACCCGACCTGGGGCTTTGACTGCCTGGCCGGCGCCGGCCAGCCCTGCAACCCTGACTACCCGAACCGCCCCACCAGCCCCAACGCGCCGGTGTCACCTGGTTGCGATCCCACGGCCGGCACCTGCAGCCCCACCAGCTTTGTGTGCGGCCCCGCGGCGGACGGCGGCGTGGTCACGGTCGACGCCGGGACCGGCACCGACGCGGGCCAGACCTGCCTGCCCTGCACGGTCAATGCTCAGCCGGTCGACGACATGGGCACCTGCGACAACGACATCCTTTACTGGTGCAATCCCGAAAACTGCCTGGCGGACTACGACTGCGCGGACGACAGCCGCCACTGCGCCAGCGGCGCCTACTCGGGCCCTCCGGGCAGCTTCACCTGGTACGACTGCATGAGCGCGGTGGGCCAGAGCTGCATGACCATCAACGACTACTTCACGCGTCTGACCTCGGGTCAGTCTGTGGATTTCCTGTGCGATCCGGACACCACCTCCGGCTGCAACGCCCAAGCAGGCAGCCTGGGTGTCTGCACGCAGTGACCGCAAGAACCCTGGCCCGCTCGACGGAGCCCGCCACACGCGAGGGAGTGCATGGGATCGGATGAACGCCGCGGTGGACCTCGCCTGGACCTGCGCCTGCGCGCGCGCATCGTCGACGACGAGGCGTTCCCGGAGGCCGAGGCCACCGACATCTCGCCAGGTGGCGCACGCCTCGAAAGCCGGGTGCCGCTGGATCCAGACTCCGTGATCCACCTGTCCATGGACGCCGGCGACGGCGAGCCAGTGGAGGCCGTGGCCACGGTGGCCTGGTGCCGACCGCGCAAGGGGGTCTCGCTGCGCAAGCTCTACGACATCGGCGTCAGCTTCGACACCGAGTGGTTGAGCCAGAAGCGTGGCAAGCTCGGGCGTGCCCTGGGACGTATCTTCTCGTTCAGCGAGTTCGAGCCTGCGCGCGCCTACGAGCGCGTGCTGGTGACCCTGCGTGCCGACAGTGTCGACGGGGCAGACCAGGCCCTCACCGTGGTCGACCTGTCCGAGGGCGGCATGCAACTGCGCTGCGAGGACGCCCTGGGCGCGCAGGTGCACACCGGCGCCACGGTGGTGGTCGAGATCCCGGCCGGCGATACCACCTACAGCATCGATGGCGTCATCATGTGGGTGGCCCAGCCCGAGGGCGCGGATCGCACGCTCTTCGCCTCCTTTGGCGTGCGCTTCAACGATCTCGGTGATGATGAGCAGCGCGTGTTGCGCGAGATCATGAACGGCGAGATGACCCCCAACGGGATCTCGATCTTCCTGGCTGGCTGATGTTCGAAGCGGCGGTCGGCCGCATCTTTCCTCTCGTTTCCAGCTTTCGACGAGATCCGCGAGCAACGAGCCCGGGGGCGATGGGATCCCGCGTCGCGAGAACAGGCTGTTCGGGACCCGTCCGAGCTTGCCTCAAGCAAGTTCGTCGACGGGTGAATCCTCTGGCTCGAGTGGCGCGGGATCCCATCGTCACCGGGCGGCACCAACACCGTGACAGGCGATCGGTGCACAATCCGAGGAAACGGGATGGATATCAGCCGCGGCTGTCGGGTGGCGGAGCCTGTTGCATCTCTCGCTGCCGCGCCAGCTCGTACAGCAGCACGCAGGCCGCATCCGCAGCGTTGAGCATGATCCCCTGCGCATGCATCGGGATGGCCACCAGGTGATCGCAGGCGCGCCGCACCAGCTGCCGCACTCCTCGATCCTCCCCTCCCACCACGATGGCGACGGGCCCGCACAGATCGACCTCCCAGGGACGCAGGCTGGCATCGGCCTCGGCACCCACGATCCACAGCCCCAGCTTCTTGAGCTCCTCGAGCGCGCGCACGATGTTGGTGACCTGGGCCACCGGGAGCTGCACCAGCGCACCGGCCGCCACGTGCTCCGCGGCCGGGGTGACCTGGGCTGCGCGGTCGCGCGGGATCACCAGGCCCGTGGCTCCCAGGGTCAGGGCGGCACGCGCCGAAGCCCCCAGGTTGCGGGGATCCTCGACACCATCGAGCACCAGCACCGCTGACGGAGGATCTTCGACCACCAGCTCGTCGAGATGGCAGTAGGAAAATGCCCGCACCCGGGCCACCACGCCCTGGTGACGACCGCCCTGGGCCAGTCTATCCAGCACCTCGCGAGAGCTCAGGTGGTAGCGGAAGCCCTGCCGGCCGAGCTCCAGGATCCACTGTGCCAGGTTGCCGGCAGCGCGCCTGTCGTCGATCAGCAGCTCGCGGATACGCAGTGGCTGATGTGTGATCAGAGCCTGCACCGCATGCAGGCCATACACCACGTTCTCGTCCGAGCGGGTCCGCGCATCCAGATCCGCGCGTTCCTCGGCGCGAGGCAGAGTTGTCCCCACGCCGCCGGCAGCGGAGAAGGTGCGCTCTGCGCCGCCACGATGGCGCGGTGGTCTACGCGGCGACGTGGGCGATCTCCTCGACGATGCTGCGGGCCAGGGCCTGCGGATCGGAGGCCCGACGCAGGGGCGCGCCAACGATGACATGGCTGGCGCCCGCCCGGATCGCCTCGGCCGCCTCGATGCCGTGAGCGTCGTGGGTGTCGCCAGGCGCGCGAATGCCTGGACACAGGATCAGCGCGTCGGGACCTGCCAGCTCCCGCACCTCCGCGGCCCAACGAGGCGACACCATGACGCCATCGACTCCGGCATCGAGCGCCAGCCTCGCCAGGCGCAGGCTCAGGGCCCGCGGGTCCTCGCCAAAGCCGACCTGTTCGAGGGCCTCTCGGGCGACGTGGCTGAACACCGTGGTGGCGATGATGCGCGGCGGAGGTACCCCGGGAATGATGGTCATCTCGGACAGCGAGCGCATCGAGGCCTTGAGCATGTCGCTGCCGCCCAGGGCCTGCACCGTCACCATGGCCGTGCCCTTGCGCGCCGCCGCGCGCACCGCGGACTCCACGCGGTCCGGCAGGTCGTGGTACTTGAGGTCTAGCACCACCGCGTGTCCCTCGCGGCGCAGCCTGTCGACGATGGAAAAGCCCGAGCCCACGATGAGCGGCAGTCCCACCTTGAACAGACCGACCCACTCGCGCAGGCGTCCGGCGAGCTCGAGTGCCAGGTCCCCGTCGGTGAAGTCGAGCGCCGCGATCACGCGGTCCTTGGCCTGCATCCCACACCTCGTCCTTGGCTCCGTCGTGGCGAGAGCCTAGCGTCAATCGATCACGAGGTCACGCGCCGCTGGTCGGGCCGACAGCGCTCGAGATCAGGTCGTGAACATGCTGGCCCGTTCCGTGGGCGCCACCGCCGCGGCATCGACGGTCTCGACGATGGAGTACCGAAACTGTCCACCCTGTTGCTCGGTGAGATCGCGGATCAGGGTGCGCTCCATGGGTGCGCCATCGGCCGCGCGCAGGATGCGCACGAAGGGCCGGTCAAAGCGCGCTGGATCGTCCGTGGTGTGGTAGACGATGCCCACCTCGCCACTGCTCAGGCGCACCACGGTGCCAATGGGGTAGAGCCCCAGGATGTTGATGAAGACTCGCACCAGCACCGGATCAAACTTGGAGCCCGCGCCCTCGTTGAGGATCTTCAGTGCCTCGTCGGGGCTGTAGGCCTCGCGCCAGGGGCGGTTGGTGGTCAGAGCATCGTACACGTCGCAGATGGCGACGATGCGCGAGAACAGGTGCAGCGGCCGCTTGACCGGAAGCTTGGGGTAGCCACCCTGGAGGTCGAAGTGGATGTGGTGCTGGAACGCGACCACCAGCCGGCGCATGGCGCTCTTGGACAGGGTGCCCTTGCCCAGCAGCACGCGCACCGCCTGCAGCACGTGTCCCTGCAACTCGCTGAGTTCCCTGTCGTCGAGGGCGCCGGCCTTGTCCAGCAGCTCGGGCTTGGTCAGGGCAAAGCCCAGATCCGACATGATCGCCGCCATGCCCAGGTCGACCAGATCACTGCGCTCCATCCCCAGCGCGTGTCCCAGCGAGATCGCCAGCACGCAGACGTTGACCGCGTGGTTGTACTGGTAGTCCGTGGCGTCCTTGATCGCCACCAGCTTGAGCAGCAGGTTGACGCGCTCGAAGGCCATGTCGACCAGGTCCTGCACCACGCGCACCAGCTTGAGCTGCATGGAGCCCCTGGCCTGGGCGTTCTCGACCACGATGTCGTCGACGAAGCGCTTCACACCGATGCTGGCCTTGGCATAGCTCTGCAGCGCGCTGAGCCGGGGATCGATCTTGATCTTGAGCTCGATCTGCGCGTCCGAGTGGTCGACGAAGGCGCGCCGTCCGAGCAGCTCCACCGCCAGGTCGCGCAGATCGGTCAACCGATCGCGCAGGGCGTTGGCCGCGTTTTCGCCTTCGCGGCCAGTCTCGGTGAAGGCCACCAGCAGCTCGGTCAGCGACTGGGAGTTGACGGGACGCGTGAAGGTGAAGCCACCCAGGCCACGCTCATCAAACTCCTTGGCCATCTCGCGCACGCTGTCCACGCTGCTGTCCTCGATGCGAATGCGCTGGTCCGACAGGTAGACCTGATCCTCGACGAACTCCAGCTTGACCACCCCCAGCACACCGAGGACGGTATTGAGCGTGTCCTTGAGATGCTCGGTGGCGACGAGCACGCTCTTGTTCTGCTTGTCGTGGATGCGCACCGTGCGCAACACCATGAACAGCTGGCTGACCAGCAGTTTGCCCAGGGACTGCACATGGCCGCGCTGTGCCTGGTCGGCAACGGTGGCACGCGGCGGGGGCGCCGGGCTCATGCTGCGCCTCCCTGACCGCCGTCGTCCTTGCCCGGCGGCGCGTCGGTGGCGCCTTTGGGCTGGCTCTTGCGCGGGGTCTCGGCCAGAGCCACGGCGCGCTGGCACACGTCCTTCACCTTGCGGTGGCGCACGCTGGTGCCGCGGCGCAGGGCGTCGACCGCGGCTGTGCCGCCGATGGCGGACAGTGCCACGGCAGCCGAGCAGCGCAGCTCTTCCTCCTCCTCGCTGATGGTCTCCATGGCCACGCGCACGCGATCCAGCAGCCCCGAGCCCTTCTGAAAGCTCCCCTGCAAGATCTGCTCGAGCACGGTCACCGCGCCCGGTCCGGCCAGGGCGCCAAAGGCCACCAGGAAGGTGCGCTGCTCCGAGCTGTCGCGCTGCAAGAAGCCCGGATCCGCGATCAACTTCTTCAGCTGATCTGCCACTCCGGGTGTGCGCCTGCTCACCAGGGTGCGCACCACCGTGATGCGAACCGCCTGCTCGGCGTCGTCCAGGGCGAACGCCAGCTCCTCGTCGGCCTCGCCCCGCGGCGCATGCTGAAGCATGCCCAGGGCTTGCTGGCGAACTCTGGCATGCGCGTGATGACAGCCTTCTATCAGCAGCTTGTAGGCAGCGGGCTCGTTGATGCGGCTGGCCATGTACAGCAGATCTCGGTCCACGAACCACTCGGCCTTGCCGTAGTAGCCGCGCAGTTGCTCCACCGTGGGCGGACTGATCTCGAGCATCAGGTCGCACAGCACCCGCCGGTGCTGGGGCTGCTGCACGGCGGCCATGTTGGCGAGCAGACCGGGGACCACATCGGGGCCCAGCAGGTGCATGAGCTCGGCCAGCTGCGCCGTCGAGGAGATCGCATTGTCGTTGAGCGCCACCGCGATCTGCGCCAGCCGCTGGGTCGACGAGAACAGCCTGAAAAGCTGCTTGACGATGGCCACGTTCTTGAGGTCCTGCCCGTCCGAGTACGAGGCCATCTGGCGGATGAGGCTCGCCGCGCTCTTGTAGTCGCGCTCGACCAGGATGGCGTCGTACAGCGAGACCAGCTCCTGGATCACCTGCTGCGACTCGGCCGAGGTGCGCACCTGGAACAGCACACCGAGCAAGACCTCGAAGGTCAGATCCAGCAGCGAGAAGTCTGTCTCGGCGGCCACCTCGCCCAGGAGCTTGGCCACCACCTCCTCGCCCACGTTGAAGATCGCGCGCGACGTCGAGGTGCCGATGCGCTCCGTCTCGCGCTGCCTGTCCTCGCCCAGGGTGGCCAGGGCGACCAGGTCGTCACCGCTGATGTTGACCGCCTTGACGCTCTCCTCGGTGCCCTGGTTGCCGGAGTAGATGGCGCTGAGCAGGCGATCCAGATCCTGCCGGATCTCCTCGCGCTGCGGGGTGCTGTCATCCTCGTCGTCATCGTCGGCAGAACTGCCCGCGTCGTAGATGTCCAGGGTGACGTAGCGAAAGTGGGGCAGGCCAGCGCGCCACAGCATGCATACCATGTCGTCGTCGAGGTCGGCCTGCACGGGCGGCTTACTCAGGATCTCGATCAACTTGTCGAGCTCGGCGCGATCCATGCCGGCCTCGAGGGTCACGCGCCGGATACCCTCGCGAAACAGCCGGAAAGGAATGCCGGTCTCGCGGTCAGGATCGACCAGCACGTCCTCGCCGAGCATGGCCAGCCTGTCCCGGCGCACGTTGAACTCGAGGTCCCCGTTCTCGGTGAAGGACTGTTCGATGTAGCGGTAAGCCGCGCTCATGAACTTCTCGAGCGCCTCGTTGTTGCGGCTGTACATCGAATAGGAACGAACCGCCTTGGCGAAGGCAGCGCAGAAGTACCTCACCAGGTCGAGGCGGGCAGGCGGCTGGCCGCTGACGACGGGCGTGGTGCTTGCGGGGTTCTGGCTCACCGGCCCCCTCTCGACGGAAAAAAATGGTCCGGACCCTCATCTTAGAGTCCGACCGCGGTGTCCTGTCAACGTCCCGGGGGGCCGTTCTCAGGCCCGGTCACCCGGCCCGCGAGCCCGCGAACGAGGTGCAGGTCCGCGCCGGGGGCGGTGGTTCGCTTGCAGCTGGGCCACCACCCGGTCCACGGCATGGCGGAGGTCCCGCGCCACAGCGTCAAGGGTGGCCGTCACCAGCGCAGCCCGCGCGATGACGACCATGTCCAGCCACGGCGGCCAGTCCGTCTGCTGTCGACGGAAACTCTCGCGCAGCAAGCGCTTGGCGCGATTGCGCTGCACCGCATCGCCCACCTTCTTGCTCGCGGTGATCCCCATCCGGGGGCGCGGGTTGCGGCCCCGCATCGCCACCACGACCAGAAGATCGCCGTGCACCCTGGCCCCACGGCCCTGCACGGTCAGGTATTCGCGACGCCGACGCAGGCGCGCGCTCTTGGGAAAGCGCCCGTCCACGACGGGACTCGAACCACAGGAGGTGTTTTCTTCGGTCATCACGCGTCCTGCCACCGAGCCAGCATAGCGGGATCGTCGGCCGATGGCACGGCGAGCACATTTGTGGGGCGCACAGGCGCGATCCAGCCAGAACCTGGCCAGCCACAGCGGACCCGTCGCGATGCGTGATCACGGGGCGAGGCGAGCGCCCGGGGCAAGGCAGGGTGTGAGCTACTTCTGGTAGATCGACGGGACCAGGCGCTTGCGGCCCTTGGCGCGACGATCCTTGAGCACCTTGCGACCACCGGGGGTGGCCATGCGGGCCCGGAAACCATGCGTACGCTTACGCTTGATGCGACTGGGTTGATAGGTCCTCTTCATGGCACGACCCTCGATCGACTGGTGACGCTCGCGAGCACACAGCACTCGCGGAAGGCGCGCACGATTGCAAGATCACCTCGACCTTGTCAAGCCGCGTCGTACAGGCTCTGCGACCAGGGCTGGCCAGACCTCGGCCCTCCCCCGACCACGCGGAGATCGCTGGCCTCTCCGTCGACAGCATGGGATGTGGAGTTCGAAGATCAAACTCGCGCTGGACCGATCGTGGCCCGCCTGCGCGATCGTCCTCGTCGGTGGTCCCGTGAAATTCCACGAACACGCGGCCTTACAGATGAGCTCGATTTGTTCTTGCGATCGGCTTGCGCTCTGCTAACTTGGCCGCATTGAAGAGGTCCCGACAGGTTGTGGTTTTTGCTGGTTAACATATTGTTATAACTAGGGAAACCGCACAAGCCAGAGACCCGACAAACGAGAGATCACAGGCGGTTGCGCAGTGCGGCACCACCCTGGAAACAGAGGTGGTGAGGGGACGCTTTCACCCCGCCGCAGGATTGCGGGCGCAGGCTGTGGATTGTTTGTGTGGATAACGAGCTTAAGACGCGAGGACGCAGCAACGATGGCGCAGTCCACAGCTGTTGATATCGGCGACAAGGCCACCCTCCGGGACACCCAGGACCCAGGCCGGGGGCGCGGCGATCCCAGCAGTGATCGCACCCTGGTCGAGTCCGGCTGCCCGCCGCGCGACGCCTGGCCACTGGCCCTCGCGCAGATACAGCAGCGCATCAACGGCCAGAGCTACAACACCTGGTTTCGCCAGCTCCATTGCACCGGCGGCGACGCGCGCTCACTGTCCCTGGCCGTACCCAGCAAGTTTCACCTCGACTGGGTGCAGGATCACTACGCCAGCTTCATCGCCGAGAACCTGCGCGATCTGTGTGGCCACGACGTCGAGCTGCGGCTGAGCGTGGCGCCCGAGCTCATCCCCATCGTCGATGACACGCCCGAGCCTCCTGCCATGGCGGGGGTGGCGCCGACCGAGGCCGCAGCGCGCCAGCCGCACGACAGGCTCAACGCGCGCTACACCTTTGATTCCTTCGTCACCGGGCCCAGCAACCAGTTCGCCCGCGCGGCCTGCGAAGCCGTGGCCGAGAACCCGGCGCAGGCATACAACCCGCTGTTCCTCTACGGCGGCGTGGGCCTGGGCAAGACGCACCTGCTGCACGCCATTGGCCTGGGGCTGTTGCAGCGCGCCCCGGCGACCAAGATCATCTACGTCACCACCGAAGAATTCATGAACGATCTCATCGACTCGATGCGCCACGAGAAGATGGGAGCGTTCCGCGCGCGCTATCGATCGCAGTGCGATGTGCTCATGGTCGACGATATCCAGTTCTTGACGGGCAAGGAGCGCACCCAGGAAGAGTTCTTTCACACCTTCAACTTCCTGTTCGAGTCGCACCGCCAGATCGTGATCACCTCGGACAAGTTCCCGCACGAGATCCCGGGCCTCGAGGAGAGGCTGCGCACGCGCTTCCAGTGCGGCCTGATCGCCGATATCCAGGCACCGGAGATGGAGACCCGCGTCGCCATCCTGCGCGCCAAGGCCGAGAACGACCAGATCCACCTTCCCGACGAGGTGGCGCTGTTTCTGGCCACCACCATCAAGAGCAACGTGCGCGAGCTCGAAGGCTCGTTGATCCGTCTACAGGCCTATGCCTCGCTGACCAACCAGCCCATCAGCCTCGAGATGGCCAAGGATCGCCTCAAGGGTCTGGTGAGTTCGAGCGAGAAGGCCGTCAGTGCGGAGCAGGTGCAGAAGCTGGTGGCCAGCTACTTCAGCCTCAAGACCTCGGACCTGCGCTCGCAGCGACGGCACCGCGCGGTCAGCCTGCCGCGGCAGATCGCCATGTACATCTGCCGCAAGCACTGCAACCTGAGCTTCCCCGAGATCGGCGAGCGTTTCGGTGGCAAGGACCACACCACGGTGATGAGTGCGGTGCGCAAGATCGAGGGCAAGCTGCCCAACGATGCCCAGATCAGCAAGGCGGTCGCGGCCATCGAGAGCTCGCTCTGGACCTAGTGTCCCCCTCGCGGGACCACCACGACAGTGCCAGAGGTGAACGTGGTCTCGTTGACCCAGCACTGCGTGCTGCCAGGCCTCCTGCTGCAGCTCCCTGGGGCACGTTTTCGAGTCAGGGAACGCCTTCGCTTGTGACCCTGCAGCCCGGAGTGCTGCCAGAGCCTGGATTTTAATCTTTTTTAACGATTTCAACCCTGACCACAGATCAATTCCTGTGGATAACATGTGTGGAATTTTGAACTTGGTCAGTTTTCGCGGCCATAGCTGGCGTTCTGCGGTGCCCGGAGACCTCGTCTCCACCTGTGCGCAAACAAGGTGTGGTCAACCTGGGGACTTTGTCCTACCTGAAGTCCTCCACAGCGGCGGGGGGCTCCCCCTGCACAGCTTTCGCGCCCGCACGATGTAAAATTAACCAGTCATGGCGGTGACATCGAACTCTTTCAACATTCCCACAGCACCTACTACTACTACTGATCTTTTTATATATTAAGGATGAAAGAAGAAGAGACAGGAGCAAAGAAAAGGCGTGATCACATACCAGGGGCAACGTGATGTCATGCATGTCTTGCCAATTGAAAGTTTGCGATACATGCATTATGCAAGCGAGCGGACCGAAGGCAGCAGAGGAAGAAAATGGAACTGCGCATCAACGTCGCTGACTTCTCGCGTGGGCTGGCCAGCACCCAGGGCATCGTGCAAAAGCGAAACACCATGCCCATCCTGGCCAACGTGCTGATCGAGGCCAGCGAGGACGGCGAAGTGCAGCTCATCGCCACCGACCTCGACATCGGCATGCGCGTCACCGGCAAGGCCGAGGTGGTGCAGGCGGGTGCGGTGACCGTCAACGCGCGCGCTCTGTACGACATCGTGCGCGCCCTGCCGGCCAAGGAAGCCACGCTCAAGCGCATGGAGAACAACTACGTCGAGGTCCGGGCGGGTCGCGTGCATTACAAGATCATCGGCACCGCACCCGACGAGTTTCCGTCACTGCCCGCGCTCGAGGACGTGCAGTTCATCAAGCTCGAGGCTGCGGCGCTCAAGGAGATGGTCGACAAGACCTTTTACTCGGTGTCCACCGACGAGACCCGCTACAACCTCAACGGCGTGTTCTTCGAGCAGACCAAGGACGGCAAGCTGGCCATGGTGTCCACCGATGGGCACCGCCTGACCCGCATCGTGCGCGGTCTCAACGTCGACATGGGCATGAAGGAGGGCGTGATCCTGCCGCGCAAGGGCCTCAACGAGCTGCGGCGCCTGGCGGACAGCGGCACCGGCACCATCGAGCTCGGTATCAAGGGCAGCCAGGCAGTGGCGCGGCACGAGTCTGTCACCGTCGTCATGCGCCTCATCGACGGCACCTTCCCGGACTACGACCAGGTCATCCCCAAGGAGACCGAGAAAAAGGTCGTTCTCAAGCGCGAGGAGATCGTCGAGGCGCTGCGCCGCATCGCCCTGGTGTCCAGCGACAAGTCGCACAGCGTCAAGCTCGAGCTGTTCTCGGGTAGCCTGCGCATCTCGAGTCAGAACCCCGACCTGGGCGAAGGCGAAGAAGAGATACCGGTCAGCTACGAGGGTGGCGACATCCACATCGGTTTCAACGCGCGCTACCTCATCGAGGCCCTGGTCGCCATCAACACCGACGAGGTGCAGCTCGGTCTCAACGACGACCTGAGCCCCGGCAAGCTCAACGGCGTCGGCGACGAGGACTACATCTGCGTCGTGATGCCGATGCGAATCTGACCGTTCGGTTCGTCCTCCGGAAAAAGCGACTTTTCACTACATAAGCGCTGCGGGGCACGTGGCTCGGGGTCCTGTCACCTCGCCTCCCCCACCGTGCTCGTCCCTGCGCGCGGCGGGGGACCCCCTGCTCGGCGCCACCCCTCGCGTTCGTGGCTCGAGGTTCAGTGCTTCAGAAAACGTGAAAAAAGTTTCGCGCGGTGTTTTACGTGAAGCGAGCCGACCTGACGTTCTTTCGAGGCCTGGTGCGGTGAGGCGTCGAAAGGGCAGCAGGGACAAGAGCGTTTAGCGGTGCAAAAAACGCGTGGATAGCATCGAAAAGAAACGCCATCAGGCGCCCGTGTCAGGTGTCAGGAACGATCGCGGTGCGGGGAGGCAGGTGCGAAGCGATCAGTTCTTCTTGGCGTCAGCGCCATCACCCGGGGGCGGGGTGGCGGGCTTGGGGCTGCTGGTCAGGGTCTTGGGGGCCTGGCCGATGTTTTCCATGTGGCAGGATCCCTCGAACACCACGCCGCGATCGATGGTCAGCGACGGCGTCGTGATGTTGCCGCGCAGCACGCCAGGCGCATGGATCTGCACCGCGCCCTTGGCGGTGACATTGCCCTCGATCTCGCCATTGAGCACCAGCGAGCCGACCTTGATCTCGGCCTTGACCTTGGCGCCATCGCCGACCACCAGCACATCGTCGGTCACGACCTCGCCGGAGAACTTGCCGTCGATGCGAACTGCACCCTGAAAGGTCAACTTGCCGTCGAAGCTGGACTCGGGCCCGAGCACCGTGTGGGTCTGGCCGATCTGGATGTTGGGATCGCTGACGTCCTCTTTGCGCATGATGGCCATGAGATGCTCCTTTGTGGCGAGAGCTACGGGTGCAGCATTTAGGAGAAGCAGGCCCATGGTGTCAAGCGTCCACGCGCCGACGCCAGGTCCGCGCTGCGGGCGACGCGCTGGCGAAAGGCTCGCCCCCCCTTTTGCTCGGGCGGGCGCCTGTGCTAGCCTCGGGGCGTCACGCAAGAGAGAACGCTGTCGGGCAAGGCCACCGTCGCCACGGTTGGCCATCGCAGTGTGCTGGCGTCCCGGGGACGGCCAGCGCTGCCAGGGGTTGGGATGTCCTCCAGCACCAAGAGTTCACGACGCCGCAGCAGCCGCAAGAGCACCAGCTACCGCTATGACCTCCGGACCCTGGCCGAGCACGAGAAGGCGATCATCCGCGAGGCTCTCGATCGCCTCGACGGCAGCGTCTCGGACTGCGCCCGGGCCCTGGGGCTGGCCAAGTCGACCATGTACGAGAAGCTGTACGGCTATGGCTTGCGTCGTCGGAAAGAAGATTGATGAGTTCGATTTTCGTACTGTGACGACGTAAAATACTGTCTACTTATTTCCTAAAATCGAACAACAGGACGATTCATCGGCACATCAGTCCGAGCAGGCGATCCAGCTCGTCCAGCGAGCTGTAGGCGATCTCGATGCTGCCCGCGCCGCGGCCCTTTTCCTTGACCACCACCCGCGTGCCCAGGGCGCGCACCAGGCGATCGGTCAGGTCGCGCAGGGCCGGGCTCATGGTCGGGCTCACCGGAGCAGTGCGCGCTGCGGGGCTGCCGGCCTTGAACAGCTTGACCCGGCGCTCGACGTCGCGCACCGACAACTTCTTGCGCACCACCTCGCGCGCCAGGCGCTCCATCGAGGCGGGGTCCTCGAGCGCAAGCAGGGCCCGCGCATGGCCCATGCCCAGTTCGCCCTCCTGCACCTGCTGGCGCACCGAGGCAGGCAGGCGCAGCAGGCGCATGGCGTTGGCCACGGTGGTCCTGTCCTTGCCAACGCGCTGGGCGATGGCTTCCTGGGACAGCGAGCCATCCTCTGCCAGGCGGCGATAGGCCTCGGCCTCCTCGATGGGGTTGAGGTCCTCGCGCTGCAGGTTCTCGACCAGGGCGAGCAGCAAGCTGTCGTCGGCGCTGTCGTCGCGCACCACCGCCGGGATCTCGCGCAGCCCGGCGCGCTGGGCGGCTCTCCAGCGGCGCTCACCGGCGATGAGCACGTAGTCTTCACGCTCGCGGCGCACCACCACGGGCTGCAGCAAGCCATGCTCCTTGATCGAGCTGGCGAGCTCGGCCAGGCTGGCCTCGTCGAAGTACTGGCGCGGTTGATCGTGCGAGGCGCGCACCTTCTCGATGGGCAGGCGCAGCAGACCGCCGCTCTCGATCACCCGGGTGCTGGTGCTGGGAGGCGCCGGGATCAGGGCGCTGAGGCCACGTCCCAGGGCTGGGCGGCGCGAACGGGAGCTGCTGTCGGTGACCATGGAAGTTTCCTTTCTAGCAAAGCCAGATATCCGCGAGTTCATGCCGGAGCGTCAGGTCTCGACCACGGGTCTGCGATACGGGTTGGGCCTGCCCTCAAGCAGCACTGGCCGCAGGAGGCGGCTCGGGCGCCAGCATCTCCTCGGCCATCGCCAGGTAGCCCTGGGAGCCGCGCGAGGCCACGTCGTACAGGATGGCCGGGCGACCGTGACTGGGGGCCTCGGACAGGCGCACGTTGCGCGGGATGACGGTCTTGTAGACCAGGCTCGGAAAGTGCGAGCGCACCTCGCTCTCGACTTGCTGCGACAGGCTGGTGCGGCCGTCGAACATGGTGAGCAGGATGCCCAGCAGCTTGAGCTCGGGGTTGAGCGAACCGCGCACCAGGTCGATGGTGTGCAGCAGGTGGCCTAGCCCCTCGAGGGCGTAGTATTCAGCCTGCAGCGGAATGAGCACGGCATCGGCCGCGGTCAGGCTGTTGACCGTGAGCAAACCCAGGGAGGGCGGACAGTCGATGAGGATGGTGTCGTAGCGATCGTGAACCGTGGCGAGGGCGTTCTTGAGCCGTTGCTCGCGGGCAAAAGCGCTGACCAGCTCGATCTCGGCACCGATCAGGTCGGTGCTCGCGGGCACGAGGTCCAGACCAGGGACTTCGGTGTTGCGAATGACGGATTCGAGCGAGGCGGTGCCGATGAGCACGTGGTAGATGCTCTGCTCGACCTGGTCCTTGTACACGCCGTAGCCACTGGAGGCATTTCCCTGCGGGTCGAGGTCGATGACCAGCACGCGCTTACCTTTGCTGGCCAGCGAGGCACCCAGGTTGACCGCGGTGGTGGTCTTGCCAACTCCCCCTTTCTGATTAGAAATCGAAATGATCTTTGGAAGTTGGCTCATGATGGCCTCCCCGCGGGATGTGAATCACGAATCCAGGTGCGCTGCCATTCTATGAATCCATCAACACGCCGTGTAAAGCCAAATCTTCCCAGGATTCGCAGGCTCGGATTCTGAAACGATTTTTGTGAACTCAGGTCGAGGCAGGTTCAAGCAGAGGTACATGCTTTGGCGCAGTGTCGCGCGGCGCCATCCGGTGGGAGCGAATAGACAGTCACAGAAGGCCTGTGCATCCCCACGGCCTGCACCAGCTCGGCCCACTGCTCCTGGCTTGGTACCTCGCGGCCCAGGTACGCCAGCAGCTGGCCTCCCACGGCGAGATGACGTCTGCTCGAGAGCGCGAGTTCGGGCCAGGGGAAGGTCGCTCGCGTCAGCACGAGCTCGGCCAGAACCGGCGTCACGCTCTCAACCCGGCCCGAGACCACATCCAGCTTCAGATGCGGCAGATGTGAGCGCAGTGCGCGCAGGAAAGAACACTTCTTGGCCACGGATTCCACCAGCACGACCCTGGTGTCGGGCCACAGAGCGGCCGCAGCGACCCCAGGCAAGCCATTGCCACTGCCCAGGTCCGCCACCAGCGAGGGCGGCGACAAGTCCAGCAGGGGCAGCAAGGAATCCAGGTAGTGTACCGACGCAGCCTGAGCGGGGTCCACCACGCGCGTCAGGTTGTGGGTGCGGTTCCACTCGAGCATGAGGGCAAAGTGAGCGGACAGGTCGTGGACGAGGGCCTCGGGGAGTTCCGGCCTCAGCTCCTGCAGGGCTGTCGCCAGCGCTTGGGGGGTCGATGTTCCACGTGAAACAGTGCCCATATGATCACAAATCCTTAATAATTAGAATAGTTTCTCGCTATCCAGGAGGATCGTCACCGGGCCCTGGTTGACGCTTTCGACGTCCATCATGGCGCGAAAGCGGCCTGTCTCTACCCTTGGTACCACATGCCGGACCAGCCGCACGAAGTCCTCGATCAGGCTCTGTGCTTTCTCCGGTTCCAGAGCCTCGGTGAAGGACGGGCGCTTGCCGCGGCGGCAGTCGCCGAACAGGGTGAACTGGGACACCACCAGCAGCCCGCCGCCGGTGTCCACCACCGAGTGATTCATCTTGCCCTGCTCGTCTTCGAAGATGCGCAAGCCGGTGATCTTCTCGGCCATCCACGCGGTGTCGCGCTCGGTGTCGCGCTGACCGGCCGCCAGCAGCACCAGCAAACCCTGATCGATGGCGCCCATGATCTCGCCGTCGACCCGGACCGAGGCCCGGCTGACTCTCTGCACCACGCTGCGCATGCGAACTCCGGCTTTTGTCGCGCTCCAAGGACCGCTTTCGTCTCTCGCTGCACTCCTTGAAAGCAGGTCGTCTGCGCGCCGTCAATGGACGTGCAGCGCACCCGTGCAGAGCTGCAAAGGATGCGACGGCGTTCTCGTTGTCGTCGGGGCCACGAAGGATTCGCAGCGACGGCGCAGGCAACCTGCTTGTGGATTCGGACGATACTTGCTAGCGTGTTCGAGACATAGCCTGCAGGTGCCAGATGGATGGGTTGCCATCTGGTGAAAAGGGAAGCCGGTCCAAGTCCGGCGCGGTCCCGCCGCTGTAGGTGGAGAGCCTGTTCCGACACGCCACTCGCGCTCGTCGTGGGGAAGGCAGGAACAGGCAGGTCTGGCGGAAGCTGGGCCTGCTCCACAAGCCAGAAGACCTGCCCGCAGGAAGTGCCGCGACGTCGCAAGGGAAGACGCTGCGGACGCTAACTGCCTCTCCGCGAGAGAGAGGAAGGTTAGGTGGTGAAGAGCCGCCTGCACTCCATCTCTGCGGTGGCTGGATTCATCCTTGCCACCGTGGGGTTCGTGAGCACGCCCGTGCGGGTACTGGCGCAGGATGCGTCCGCGCCGAGTTCTGCGTCTTCGTCTTCGTCCACGGACCCGCCTGAAAAAAGCTTTGCGGACGACGAGCTGTCGGCCGAGGAATGGGCCGAGGTCGAGGCGGCCGAGGCCTACGTGGTCGAGGCCAGGGCGCCCGAATTGCCCGAGCCGGGTGTGCAGGTCGACCTCGAAGCCGAGTCTTACAGCCAGGACCTGGCGAGTAGCCTGGATGCCGCGCCCGGAGCGCGGGCGGTTCGCTCGGGGGGCTTGCTGGCGCCGGCGGAGCTGCGGGTGCGCGGGTTGGGTGGCTCGAGGCTGCGCATCGTGCTCGACGGTGTGCCGCTGGACGACCCGGCCGGTGGCCAGGTGGACCTGGCAGACCTGGACAGCGAGCTGCTCGAGCGGGCCACCTTGTTGCGCGGTCCAGAGGCCGGGACCCTGGCGCCCGGTGCCCTGGCCGGAGCCCTGGACCTGCGCACGGCGAGGCCAGCGGCAGGCTTTCACGCGCGCTTGCGCAGTGCCCTGGGCAGCGAGCAGACGGCCTTGCTGGCGAGCCGGGCGAGCTATGGTTTCGACAATGGCGCCGTGGGCCTGGCGCTCCGCCTTGGCAGCAGTGTTGGAGATTTCGGTTACAGATCGGTCAGTTTTGGCGGCGACTCGGCCCTGGTAGGGGACGCTCAGCAGCGCTTCAACAACGATCAAAGGCGCGCCAGCGTCACCGCCACTGCGCAGTACGATCAGGAGCCGGTGAGTACCCGGCTGCTGGCGCAGGCCTCGCGCCACGAGGGTGGGCTGGCCGGGCTGAGCGGTCACCCCACGCCGCGCGCGCGCTTCGCGTCGGAGTCGCAGCTGCTGGGCTCGCGCAGTCTGCTGTTCACCTCCCTCGCCATGCTGTCGCTGGAGCTGTCGGGCCGGCTACGCCGCGAGCGCTACGCACAACCCGAGGGGCTGGCGCCGCTGGCCACGGACACGCGGCTGCAGAGTCTGCGCGCCCACCTGGCAGCGAGTCAGGAGCGGCTGCTGGGCTTCATCGACACCAGTCTGGCGCTGGAGTCGAGCTACGCCGCGGCGCAGGTTCGGTCCGGGGACAGAGCCTCGGGTGTGGGCGTGGCCAACAGCGAGGTGTTCACCGAGGCCGATCGCCTGAGCGGTGCAGGCTTGTGGCGCGGCAGGGCCAGCCTGCTCGACAAGCGCCTGGCCGTGGACCTGGGGCTGCGCGTGGACGCCCTGTCCGACCTCGGCGTGGAGCCCTCGGCCTCGATGCGGCTGTCCGCCGCGGTGGTCAAGGGGCTGGTGCTCGAGGGCTACGTGGGGCGGGCGTTCAGGCCACCTACTTTTCTGGAGCTGCACGGACCTCCCTCGGGCTACGTGCGCTCCAATCCCGAGCTCAGACCCGAGGACGGCATCGAAGGTGGGCTGGTGCTGCGGGGCCAGGGCCCGCGGTTGCACGCCGAGCTGGCGCTGTTCGGCGCACGCCTCGACAACACCATTGTGTATCTCAATCGCAATGCCTACGAGGTGCGGCCGGAGAACGCTGGTGCGCTGTGGCGCGGCGGCGGCGAGGGGGTGGTGGCGGTACAGGCCACGCCCTGGTGGACCCACAGCGCCTCGGCGGAGCTGCTGCTCAGCCGGATGGATGTGACCGGGGCCGCGCTGCCGGCCACGCCGACCCTGGTGCTGCAGCAGCGCTCGGAGCTCAGGTTCGACGGACTGTGGCGACGGGTGCCGCTGCGCGCTTTTGCCGACCTGAGGGTGCACAGCGAGACCGCCAGCAACCTGCACGGTGAGCTGCGCGTGCCGGCGCAGGCGGCGATCGATGCCGGGGCCGCGTGGGTGGTGGCACCCTGGGGCTCGCTGTCGGTCGAGGTGCACAACCTGCTCGATACCCAGACGCGGGTGGACCTGCGGCAAGTGCCGCTGCCCGGGCGCCAGTTCCTGGTGACCCTGGTGCTGGGGGTGTGAGGTGACAGCGATGCCAGGGCAATGCAACAGGTCGAAGATGGGGCTCGCACCGCTCGTGCTGGCGCTCGCGCTGGGCCGCTGCGAGTGCCCGCAGGTCCCCGAGCCACCACCGGGGATACCCGACGGGCCGGTGAGCTGGTCCTATATTGCGGTGGGGGCGGACGGTGCACAGGGGCGGGCGCGCGGCTTTGATGGCGCGGTACCGGTGGGTGCGAGCATCGAGGTGCTGGATGGCGCCGAGCTGCTCGGGGTCGCAAGTCCTGACTCAAGAGGTCGTTTTGATTTAGCTTTCAGACCACCCGAGGCGGCCAAAGTGACGCTGCGGGTGACCCTGGCCGAGGCTGAGGCCGAGCCGCTGAGCCTGGAGTTTCCGCTCAAGGATATGCAGCAGGCGCTGGACGCGGCGGTGAATCCGCGCCTCGGGGCGACCGGCTCCATGCCCAATCACCTGGCCCTGGTGCCAGCCCTGGCGAGCGCCGACGACGTGCCTGTGCTCATCGTCAACAGCGGCGACAACAACGTGGACAACCTGGGTCTGAGCAGCGGCCGCCGGCTACTGCAGCCGCTGAGCTTGCCCGCGCAATCCGGCAGTGGGGGCCCCCGGCCGGCCCAGCCCTACGCCGTGGCGGTGCTCGATCAGCGGGCCGCGGTGACGCGCTTCGGGCAATCGGCGGTCACCCTGTTCAACGCCGCCACCGGTGCGGTGCTGGCCGAGATACAGGAGACCCAGGCGGTGGCGCTGCCGCAGCCTTTCACCCCGGCCACGCCGGTCGATGCCGATGGCGATGGCACGCCCGAAAGCGTGGTCACGGCCATCCTGCCGCGCGGCTTCGAGGGCCTGGCCTTTGCGGGCAGCCGCCTGTTCGTGGCCGCGGCCAACGTGCTGCGCACCACCGCGCCGGTGGTCTACGCGCCGGGCCTGCTGCTGGCTTACGAGGTGGGCGCGACCAGCCTGAGCCGGCCTGCGGCGCCGCGGGTGTTCACGGCGTTTGAAAACCCGCAGTTCGTGCTCGGCCTCGGCGATGCGGTGGCGGTGGTGGAGAGCGGCGTGCTCGAGCAGACCGCCCAGGGCTGGCAGGCCACCCGCGATGGCGGGGTGGAGCTGTTCGACGCGGCGACCCTGCAGCGGCGCTGGCAAGCCAATCTGGGTCGGCTGGCTCCGGGCGCCGTGGCGCTCTCGCCCGACGGTCAGAGCCTGTACGTGTCGAGCATGCTCAAGCCCGAGATCTACAAGCTCGATGTGGCCAGCGGCCAGATCCTGCGCGGCGCCAGCGATCCCATCCGGCTGTTCTCGGCGAGCGAGGTGCAGTCGCTGTTCGGCCTCGAGGCGCATCCCATGGGGCTGCTGTTCGCCACCTGCTTCAACAGCGACCAGGTCTTTGTCGTCGATACCGCAAACGACAGCGTGTCGCCCTGGCCCTTTGTCAAACCGCTGCAGGTGGGCGAGGGCGGCCAGGCCTTTGCCGGGGCCCAGGCCCTGGCGCTGCGCCCCGGGCGCAACGGAGTGGACTTCAGGGGTGCCGACCTGGCGGTGCTGCTCAACCTGGCTGCGCGCGTGGCGACGGTGGACACGCGCTTTGTGATGGGGCCGTGACGACGGGAAACAGGGTGTCTCTGCGCACGCTTCACGAGTAAAAAAGGAGAAGGGGACCATGAAGATCCAGAGCTGTGGGACGATGGTGGTGGCGCTGGCAGTGGCCATGACGACGGGCTGTCCGACCGATCTGTGCGGCGACAAGAGCTGCGGTGATCATGGAAGCTGCGACGCGGAGACCGGGGAGTGCGCCTGCGACACACAATGGACTGGCGCGCTGTGCGACACCGAGGAGCCGCTCGAGATCATCGGCAGCTACGTCGACGACTGGGGCTTTGATCACGAGATCACCCAGGCCAGCTGGGTGAACATGGGCTCGACCTTTCATACCTCGCAGTACTCCAATGCCGAGGACTGGCTGGTGGCGCACAACGATGCCGCCAACACCTACAACCCCGACCTGTGGAGCCGCTTCGACTGGACCCACAGCAGCGGTCAGCTCTACTACTGCCAGAGCGCCTTCGACGCTGCCAGCGAACAGGCCGCGCTCGCCGTCACCCCGGCCAACAGCGGCGACCTCAGCACGGGCTGTGGCGGCTACGCCTGGTCCACCCTCAGCGAGCCTCTGGCCATTCGCGGCACCTACGTCGACGACTACACCCTGGTGCACGAGATCAGCCAGACCGCCTGGGTCATGCCCGGCTCGCCCTCGGACAGCGTGTTTCACATCAGCCAGTTCTCCAATGCCGGCGAGTTCGTGATCGCCCACAACGATGCCGCCAACCCCTACAGTGCAGACTTGTGGAGCCGCTTCGACTGGACCCACGACAGCGCCAGCGACCTGTACTACTGCCAGATCGTGTATGAGGCGGCCGACGAGAACGCGGCTCTGGCCGCCAGCGGTGCCAACCGCAGCGACCTGAGCACCGGCTGCAACAACTTCAGCTGGTCCAAGTTGACCCCGCAGTGACGAGGGCATCGACAGCGCACGGGAGCGGCGGAGGCTTGGGGGCTCTGCTGAGTCTGTTGCTGGCCTGCACGCCAGGCCCCGAGCCGGGTTCCGACACCGGGGAGGTCTCCCAGGATGGCGGGGGCGTTGACGTCGGGAGCCAGGACGCCCAGGTGGATGCAGGGATGCCCTGGCGCCCCGAGGCCTCGGATTGCGCTGAGACCCTGGACAGGCTGAGCCTGAGCGCGAGTCAGCAGCAGCGCACCCTGCGCCTGGCGGACCAGGAGGTGCTGCACGCGAGCACGGACAGCCCCGCGGTGCTGGACCTGGCCATGATCGATGGGCAGCTCGCACTGCGCGCCCTGGGTTCGGGCCACGCCACCGTGCACCTGGAGGGGGCCACGGCTTCGCAGCAGGTGCTGGTCGAGGTGACGGCGCAGCCCACGCCCTTCGGGCAGCGCGTGGTCGAGGTGCAGTACGGCACCAGCGCGGGCTTTGGACAGGGCGACATGCCCGCCATCGTGCTCGGACCGCCTCGCGGAGGTGGTGCCCAGGCCGGTTCTCTCGACGTGGTGGCGCTGGGGGTGGGCGGCCACATCACCCTCGAGCTCGGCGTCGATCTCGCAGACGGGCCCGGGCCCGACCTGATCGTGTTCGAGAACGCCTTTGTCGACGCGCTCAGCGGTGAGGTCAGCTACGTGGAGCCGGCGCAGGTGGCCGTTTCGACGGACGGAACGACCTTTGTCGATTTCCCCTGTGATCCACTGCCACCGCACGCAGGCTGCGCCGGGCTGGCACCGGTGCTGGCGCATCCGCTGTGGCCGGTGGATGCCACGGATCCGGCGAGCGCCGGCGGCGACGCCTTTGACCTCGCCAGCCTGGGCCTCGAGCGCGCGCGCTATGTGCGCATCACCGACGTCAGTCCGACCAGCGCGGGCGGCATCGCGGCGGGCTTCGACCTGGACGCGGTGGTCGCGGTGCACGGCGTGCCCCGGGGGCGTGTCGCCCTGATCGGTCCGGCCACCCTGCGGATGAACCCGGACTCCAGCGCGACCCCGCGGCTGGATCTGCGCGGGCCCGAGCAAAGCCTGTTCGGTGTGCGCACCCACTGCGCGCTCGACGATCTGGCCGTGGCCACCCTGGAGTGCGACTGCACGCTGCGGGCGCGGTCGACCGGACACACGATCCTGCGCGCGCGGCTGGGCACGCTGTCAACGACGATCGCCGTCGAGGTGGTGGCCGGACCATGATCAGATGGGTGTTCTCGAAGCCTGGACCGCGTTCGATTTTTGGACTCCAGCGGACGCCTGGGGCGTCGCCTCGTACCGGTCGCGGCGTCTCGGCGCTGGGGGGGATGGCGACCCTGCTGCTGCTCGCGGCCTGTCTGAAGAGCGCCCCGAAGGACACTGCCAGCGTCCTCGACGCCGGGGCCATGCGCGACGAGGTGCCAAACGCCCGTGCGCCGCACTTCCTTGGCGGACGCGCCCCCACCCGCCACGCCCGGGTGGTCTCGCTGGCGCCCAGCGTGACCGAGATCGTGTTCGCCCTCGGCGCGGGGGATTCTCTGGTCGGGGTCACCCGCTTCTGCGACGAACCTGCCGCGGCGCGCGCCCTGCCCAAGATAGGCGGCTTCCTCGACCCCAGCCTCGAGGCCGTGGCCGCACTCAAGCCCGACCTGATCATCACCGTGCCCAACGGCCAGGCACGCAGCGTGACCGAGCGCCTGGCCGAGATCGGACATCCGGTGCTGCTGCTGTACGACTACACCCTGGCCGACGTGGAGCAGGGCATCCTCGCGGTGGCCCGCGCCCTCGACCTCGAGGCCGCCGGTGTCGCGCTGATCGACACCATGCGCAGGGATGTCGCCGCGGTGCGCGCCCGGGTGGCGGGCTCCGAGCGGCCCCGGGTGCTGTTCCTGTACGGCCACAAGCCGCTGGTGGCGGCAGGACCGGGCTCCTATGCCGACGCCCTGATCGAGATCGCCGGTGGCGTCAACGCCGCGGGTCGAGGCATGGCACGCTACCCCACGCTGTCGCTCGAAACCTTGATCGGACTCAAGCCCGAGGTCATCATCGATGCCTTCCCGGCCGGCATGGGTGCCGCGCCCGAGTCCACGGAGATGGAAAACCTGTCCAGTGTCCCCGCCGTGGCCCACGGCCGCGTCTACGCCCTGCGCGACAATGCGTCGCTGCGACCCGGTCCACGCGTCGGTGCTGACGCGCGACTGCTCGCCGCACTGCTGCATCCGGGCCCGCCGCCATGATGTTCGCCCAGGGTCCGCTCACTCCCCGCCGCCTGGTGATTGCCGTCGCAGCGAGCGCGGCGCTGGCAGGACTGTGCGTCCTGCTCGCGCTGGGCCTGGGCAGCGGTGATCCGGGTTTGCTGGAGACCTTTCGCTACCTGGGTGGAGGCGAGGTCGAGGCCAGCTCCCAGGCCGTGCTGGGCATGCGCGCGTGGCGCGTGCTGCTGGGTCTGCTTGCCGGCGGCGCGCTGGCGGCGGTGGGGGTGGTGCTGCAGCTGGTGCTGCGCAACCCGCTGGCGGATCCCTACGTGGTGGGCGTGTCGGGTGGTGCTGCACTCACCGGCAGCCTGGCCATCATCCTGATCGGCCAGGGTCCCTGGGTCCCGCCCGCCGCCTTCGCCGGCGCGGCCCTGGCCACCTTCATCACCCTCGGCGCGGCGCGGGTCGGAGGGCGCCAGCCCGATGTCTCGGTGCTGCTGGTCGGCGTGGTGCTCAACTCCTTTGCCTCGGCGGTCATCACCTTCGTCAAGACCCTGGTGGCCGCATCCAAGGCACAGGAGGTGCTGTTCTGGCTGGTGGGCTTCGTCGGCTACGCGCGCCCGAGCACCGTGGGCACCATCGCGGTGGCGGTGGCGCTGTCCCTGGGCGTGCTGCTGTGGCTGAGCCCACAGCTCCACATCATGGGCCTCGGCGACGCCGCGGCAGCGCGGCTCGGTGTGCGCGTCGAGCGCACCCGGACCCTGGCCCTGCTCGCCTGCAGCCTGGCCACCGGAGCCGTGGTGTCCGAGGTCGGGCTCATCGGCTTCGTCGGCCTCATCGTGCCGCACGCGATGCGCATCCTGGTCGGTCCGGATCCGCGCATCCTGCTGCCCGTGGCGACCCTGCTCGGGGGAGCGTCCCTGGTCCTGGTGGACGCAGGGACCCGGTTGCTGTTCCGGGTCTTTTACAGCGAGCCACCGGTGGGCGCCCTGTGTGCGGCCATAGGCGCGCCGCTGTTCGTGATCCTGCTCAGGCGCCATCTGCGCGGGAGGCGCGGGTGACGGCCCTGCTCGAGGCCAGGGGCTTGAGCGCGCGGGTCGGCCAGGCCGTGCTGGTCGACGCGGTGTCGCTGAGCATCGCCGCGGGTGAGCGGGTGGCCCTGATCGGGCCCAACGGCGCAGGCAAGTCCACCTTGCTCGACCTGCTGTCCGGAATCCGAACTCCGTCGTCGGGGCAGGTGCTGCTCGAGGGCCGCGATCTGGTCGAGCTGGGTCGTCGCCAGGTGGCACAGCAGGTGGCGGTGGTGCCCCAGCTCGAGGCCCTGCCCGATGACCTGCGCGCCCTCGAGGCGGTGCTGATGGGGCGGGCGCCGCACCAGAGGGGCTTCAGCCTACCCAGCGACGACGACGTGAGCATGGCCCGCGACGCGCTGCGCGAGCTCGATCTCGAGGGCTTCGAGACTCGCGAGGTGGGCACCCTGTCCGGCGGCGAGCGCCAGCGCGTGCTCATCGCGCGTGCCCTGGTGCAGCGGCCTCGGTTGCTGTTGCTCGATGAGCCCACCTCGGCCCTCGATCTGGGGCATGCGCTGTACATCTTCCACCTGGTGCAGCGGCTCTCGGAGCAGGGCGTGGCCGTGCTGAGCACGGTACACGACCTCAACCAGGCGCCCCTGGCCGCCACCCGCGTGCTGATCCTGCATCGCGGCAAGCTGGTGGTGGACGACAGCGTGGAGGCGGCCATGCAGCCGGAGCGCCTGCGACCCTGGTTCGAGGTCGACCTGGTGAGAGGCGAGCTGGCGGGTCGCCCGGTGCTGGTGCCGGCCTGAGTGCTCGATGTCGTGGACGGTGTGCGCTGTGCTGGCCGCGGGGACCGGGGTCTCGCCTCAGGGCATCGCGGGCGCGGAAGGCTTCTCGGCCAGGCGCAGAGCCTCGGCGCAGCGCTGGGCCTTGCGCACGCCCCCGAACACCTCGCGCAGCAGCTCACCGTCGTGCAGCGTGGTTTGCAGGTTGAGGAAGCTCGCCATCTGCCCCAGGGCCAGCTGTTCGTTGTTCAACCCCACCGCGACCGCGATGATGCCGCGGTGCGCGCGCGGGCTCTGCGGGTTCAGCACCAGCGCCTGGGTGAAGTACGGCTCGGCCTCCCTGGCCTGGCCGCGGCTCAGCAGGTAGATGCCGTAGTCGACCAGCCGATCGCCGCTGGCCGCGACCTTGTTGCTGGAGACACCGGTCCCGCTGCCGTCCACGTCGTCGTCGCGAACCTCGCTGACGCCCTCGAGCTCACGGTCGCCCTCCTTCTTGAGCGCGGGCTGCACGGGCGGGCGCGCGCGTGGCCGCAGATCCAGACGCTGCGCGGCACCCGCGCCGAGGTACAGCAGGTGGGCTTGTCGCGCCTCGCCTTCGCCCATCTCCAGGACGTGGCTCCCGGCGGTGAGCAGCAGGGCTCCGTCGTCGAAGGCGCGCGTCCTGTCCTCGCCGTCCAGCACCAGGGGTTTCTTGAAGCCCAGGATCTGCAACAAGCTCAGCGAGCGAACCGTCAGCGGCTGCAGGGTGAAGCGCAGGCCGAGCTGTTCCGCGGGTTCGGGCTGCAGCATCTGGGTGACCGGCGCGCAACCCTCGAACTCGGCTCGCACCAGGTGGGGAACCCGTGGCGCGAGTTTTTCGACCACGCAGGGCGCGACGCAGCTCTCCTTGCCGTCGACCAGCACCCGTGCACTGCTGGGCACAGCTGTCACCTGAAGCTGGGCCCTTTGCAGGGGCATGGCCACGACCAGGTGGGGCAGATCGCCGGTCAAGGGGAGCTCGATGCTCTTGAGGTAGGGCTCGCGCTCGGCCGCCCGGATCTCGAGCTGCAGCGTGCCGCGGCGCTGCGGGTGCTGGTAGCGCAGCGGGGTGATGCCGACGCGGCGGCCGTCCACCAGCACCTCGGCACCCACGGGCATGCTCTCGACGGAGAGCGCGACCTCTCGTCCCCTGAGCAACCAGGGCACACCGAGGGCGAGCAGGACCAGCAGCAGCACAGCGCCGGCGGCCCAGCGCAGCCAGGCTTGCTGGAGCAACCCGGGCTCACCGTCCTGGCTCCGGCTTGAACCCTGGGCACGGCCGATGCCCGGGATCTGCTGGCGTCCACTCAACTCGCTGCGCACCGGTGGGCGCGGCTTGCCGATCTCGAGCACGGGTGCGGCTGCGGACAAAAACAGATCCTCAGCGCGCAGAGGGCTGGCTCCGGTGGGTGGAGCCACCAGATCCCTCGCCCCGGGCGAGCCAGGTGAGGCGTGAGCGAGCACCGGGGAGGAGGCCGGGACTGCGGCGGGGGGCCACACTGCCGCCTGTGGCGTTGCAGGCCGAGCCAGCCGGTCCAGGTCGGCAAAGGCCTGGTCCAGGGCATCTGGCACGGGATCCAGTTCGACACCCGAGACGGGCCGCGGTACCGAGGCGGTTTGCGAATCCGCGGAGGTCGGTGGTGTGAGCAGCGGTGCGCTGCGATCGAACAGCGCGCTGGTGGCGAGCTGAGGCAAAGGTTGCCCGCTGTCCGGGCTCTGAATCTGGTCGCTGTGGCCCGGCAAGGTGGGGGCGTTGCCGTCGATCTCCTGTTCGGACCAGGCGGTGGGCAGCGGGCCTGCAAACGCACGCAGGGCATCGCCGAGGGCGGCGGCGGTCTGATAGCGCGCCGCGGGCTCCCAGGCCACGGCGCGCGCCACCACCTCGACCAGCGCCGGGTCGCAGTGCAGCGAACTGCGAACGCGTTGCTCGTCCTCGCCCGGGGTCGAGGCTTGCCGCAGCGCCAGGTGTGCCTTGACCGATCGCAGGTAGCTGCGCGAAAGCAAGGTGTACAGGACCGCGCCCACGGCGAAGACGTCGCTGCGCGCGTCCACCGGTCGGTCTACGGCCTGCTCCGGTGCCAGGAAGGGCAGCGTGCCGACCACTGCGCCGGCGACGGTCAGGGTGCCCACGTTGTCGAGCTTGCAGATCCCGAAGTCGGTCAGGATCACCCGGCCCTCGCGATCGACAAAGATGTTGGCGGGTTTGACATCCCGGTGCACCACCCCGCGGCGGTGCGCGAAATCCAGCGCCTCGCACATCTGCACGCCCACGGCGGCGGTGGCTTCGGGGGCCAGGGCTCCTCGCTGCAGCATGTCGTGCAGGGTCTCGCCGTCGAGGAGTTCCATGGCGTAGTACAGCACGCGTCCCAGGCCAGGCACCAAGGCGCGATCGAACTCCTGCACGCGCACGATCCCCGGGTGGTGCAGCGAGATGGCCGCCTTGATCTCGCGCAAAAAGCGCTCCTCGGCGAGCTGCGCGTGCTGGCCTTCCTGTTCCAGATTCAGGGTCTTGAGGGCCACCACCTGCTGGGTGATCTCGTGCCGGGCCTCGTACACCACACCCATGGCGCCACGTCCCAGCGTGCGCAGGATGTGATAGCGGCCTATGCACAGACCCGCCGAGGGGTCGCTGGCGGAGGTGTCACCCACCCGGGTACTCCAGGGCTGATGTCGACGTGGGGCATTGTGCCACAGGCGCGCAGGTGCGAGCCAGAGGCGTGCTCACTTGCCGATGCAGAAGCGCTCGAAGATGGCGCGCAGCGTGTCCTCGCCGAGGTCGCCGCCGACGATGTGCTCGAGCGCGCGCAGGCCGCGGCGCAGGCTCTCGGCAACCAGCTCCGGGGCCTGTGCCTGGGCCAGCTCCTGCCGAGACCTCTCCACCCACTGCGCGGCCTCGTCGAGGAGCAGGGCGTGGCGCTGCGTCGTCACCACCCAGTCGCGAGCGAGCAGCTCGGCCGGTGCCCGGGTGCGTTGGGCGATGCGCGCCCGCAGCAGCTCCAGCCCCTCCCCGGTGAGGGCAGACACGCGGCAGCCGTACTCGCCCAGCGCAGCCCACACGGTTTGGAAGCCGCGATCGCTCTTGTTGAGCACCACCAGGTCGCCGGGGCGCGCCGCGTCCATCGCGCGCAGGGTGTCGTCACTGGCTGACAGACTGGCATCGATGACGATCAGGCACAGGTCTGCACTCTCCACCGCCCGGCGCGCGCGCACGAGCGCCTCGGCCTCGATGTCGTCGACCGCCTCCCGCACGCCGGCGGTATCGACCAGGATCAGCGCCTGTCCGTCGACGGTGCAGCCGTGCTCGAGCACGTCGCGGGTGGTGCCTGGCGTCGCATGCACGATGGCGCGATCACTCCGCGCGAGGGCGTTGAGCAGGGTCGACTTGCCCGCGTTGGGAGGGCCGGTCAGCACCACCCGTGGCCGTTCCAGCAGAGCCTGCGCCCCGTGGTGGGTGGCGCGAAGCTCGGCGAGGGCCTCGAGCAGAGCTGCGAGTTGCTGCTGCAGCCGCGCGCTGTCCAGTGTCACCTCGTCGTCGCCAAAGTCCAGGCTCGCCTCGATGGCGGCGAGGACCTCCACGCCGAGTTCGCGCAGGGGTGCGAGAGTCTGGGCGGCCGAGCCGCGCAGCGCGCGTAGGGCCAGGGTGCGCGCGGTTTCGCTGTCGGCGGCCACCAGTTGTTGCACCGCCTCGGCCTGGCTCAGGTCCAGCCGCCCCGAGCGCAGCGCACGAAAACTGAACTCCCCGGGCTCGGCCAGGCGCGCACCGGTGGACAGAACGGCCTCGAGCACGCGCCGGGCATTGAGCGTCCCGCCGTGCACCTGCAACTCGAGCAGCTCCTCACCCGTGTAGGAGCGTCCCGCCTCGAACCAGGCTGCCAGGCCCTCGTCGAGCAGCGTGCCGTCGACGGGATCTCGCACCTCGCCGAGGCGCAGCCGGGCGTGGCTCCATGCGCCGGCCTGACGAGGCACGAACACCATATCGCGCAGGGTCCGCACCGCAGGCCCCGAGGCGCGCACGATGGCCACCGCGCCCGGACCGGTGGCCGTGGCGACGGCGGCGATGGTGTCGCGCGCGCGCAGATCCATCTTCACGGCGAACGCTCGAGGCGCAGCAAGGCGATGGCCACCACGCTGAGCGCGGCGTGGGTGACGCCGGGGATGCGGGACGCCTGGGCCAGGGTGCGTGGCCGGATGCGGCTCAACTTCTCACGCATCTCCGCGGACAGCCCACCCAGCACCAGATAATCCAGCGCGTCCGGGATGGCCTGCTGCTCCAGATCCTGCTCGCGAGCCCTCGCCAGGCGCGCGTGATCCAGGTAGCCCTGGTAGCGCAGGTCTGTCACCGCGCCGAGCAGCACCACGTCGTCATCGTCGACGAACTCGGGGGCCAGACAGCGCAGGGCGGCGAGATCCAGCTCGGGACGACGACACAGCTGGGCCAGGTTGCCCGGTGCCGTCAGCGGCGCCGAATCACAGGCGCGCAGGATGGCATCCAGCTCCGGCGAGGGCGCCACGCTGCGCTGCAGCAGTGCCTCGCTCACAGCCGTGCGGCGCTGTACCCGCTCCCGTCGCCGGGCGCGCTGGGTCGCGTCGAGGAGACCGGTCTCTTCGGCCAGCTCGAGCAGCCGCGGCAACACGTTGTCTTCGCGCAGCAGCAGGCGGTGCTCGGCGCGCGAGGTCAGCATGCGATAGGGCTCGTCGGTGCCCCGGGTGACCAGGTCGTCGATCATGACCCCGATGTAGGCCTGGTCGCGGCCCAGGATCAGCGGCGTGTGCTGCCAAAGGTGCCGCGCGGCGTTGATCCCAGCCACCAAACCCTGCGCCGCGGCCTCTTCGTAGCCGGAGGTACCGTTGATCTGCCCGGCCAAAAACAGCCCCGGCACGCGCTTGGTCTCCAGCCAGGGCCACAGCTCGGTGGGCGGCACGAAGTCGTACTCGACGGCATAGCCCCAGCGCCGGACCCGGGCCTGTGCGCAGCCCGGAAGCGAGCGCACCATGGCGAGCTGCAGGTCCGCCGGCAGCGAGGTGGACAGCCCGGACAGGTAAACCTCGCAGCTGTCCTGGCCCTCGGGCTCGATGAAGATCGAATGCCGCTGCTTGTCCGGAAAACGTACCACCTTGTCCTCGATGGACGGGCAGTAGCGTGGTCCGCGGCCGGCGATCTGACCGTTGAACAGCGGCGAGCGCGCGAGGCCGTCCTGGATCAGAGCGTGGGTCTCGGCCGTGGTGTGGGTCAGGTAGCAGGGCAATTGCGGCAGTGGTCGCGTCGCGCTGTCGACGGAGAACAGCGGTGTCGAGGGTTCGGGATCCTGGCGCTCGAGCGCGCCGACATCGACGCTGCGGCCATCCAGGCGCGGGCAGGTGCCGGTCTTGAGCCGGCCCAGCGGAAAGCCCAGCTCGGCCAGGCTGCGCGACAGGCCGCTGGCCGCGGGCTCGCCCATGCGCCCGCCGGCGTGCGACACCTCACCGACGTGCAGCAGCGCCCGCAGGAAGGTGCCCGTGGTCACCACCACGGCGCGCGCCGTGAACTCCTCGCCAAAGGAGGTGCGCACGGCGGCGACGCGCCCGTCCTGGACCAGGATCTCCTCGACCAGGCCCTGGCGCAAGATCAGCCCCGGTGTGCGATCGAGGAGCGCGGCCATGTGCTGGGCATAGGCGAACATGTCCGCCTGTATCCGCGTCGAGCGCACGGCCGGGCCCTTGCTGTGGTTGAGGGTGCGTGCATGCAGGGTCACCTGATCGGCGATGCGGCCCATGGCGCCGCCGAGAGCGTCCAGCTCGCGCACCAGCTGGCCCTTGCCCACGCCGCCCACCGAGGGGTTGCAGCTCATCCAGGCGATGCGGTCCAGGTTCGGCGTCACCAGGGTGGTGCTCAGGCCCAGCCGCGCGCAGGCCAGGGCGGCCTCACAGCCGGCATGGCCGCCACCCACCACCACCACGTCGCTCGCTTCGCGGATCACGGGCTGTGTCATTGCCTCGCCCATCGCCCCCGTTCGCGAGAGCGAGCCGCCGTGCTCAACCCTGCTCGGGGCTCGCCGTCACCGGGGCGCTGCGAAGCTCCGCGGCCTGCTTGAAGGGGACAAAGGAGCGAAAGATCACCGCCAGGGCGCCACACACGATGGCACTGTCGGCGACGTTGAAGGTGGGCCAGGGCGGCAGCGACGGGAAGAAGCGTTCCAGGCGCCAGCTCACGAAGTCGATCACGTAGCCGTGCCACATGCGGTCGATGGCATTGCCGATGGCGCCGGCGAGAATGAAAGACAGCGCCAGGATGGTCACCGGATCCGGCTCCTTGAGTCGCCACAGCCAGCCCACGATGAGCACCATGGCCAGGGCTCCGACGCCCAGCAGCAGCGGCTTGCGCCAGCTCTCGTCGAGGCTTCGGGTCAGCGAAAAGGCTGCGGCGCGGTTCTCGGCGTACTGGAAGTGAAACAGGCCCTGCAGCAGCACGATATCGCGCGCGGGCCAGTAGGCCCACTCGTTGAGCACACTGCCCGAGGCTGCGGCCGAAGGAGGGGCCGGCCTGGCCAGGGCGTCGCGGGCCCACAGCTTGCTCGACTGGTCCAGACCCAGCACCACCACCAGCACCGCGGCAAGGATGGCGAAGCGAAAGCGCCACCAGGGGCTGCTCGACAGGTCGTTGGCGACGGACACGGGCAGGCGATCGGTGCTCATGAGGACACAACCTCGCTGTTGGCAGTCGGATCGACCTCACCACTCTCCGCCGGGCCAGCGGCTGCCGGGGCCTGCAGCGCTCGCTCGAAGGGGAAGAAAGAACGGAAGATGATGCAGGCCGCGCCACCGACGATGGAGGTGTCGGCGACATTGAAGGTGGGCCATGGCGGCAGCGACGGAAGGTAGCGGGTCAGCCGCCAGTCGATGAAGTCGATGACATAGCCGTGCCATTGTCGGTCGACCAGGTTTCCCGCGGCGCCGCCGAGGACCATGGCGAAGCCCAGGATGAGGATGGGGTCGGGCTCCTTGAGCCGCCAGGTCCAGCCCAGCAGCAGGGCGATGGCGAGGTAGGTGACGCCGATGAGCATGGGCCGGCGCCACTCGAGGGGGATCGAGCGCGTCAAGCTGAAGGCCGCTGCAGAATTCTCGACGTAGCGCAGGTGAAAGATGCCCCGGATCAGCACCAGCTCCTTGACCGGCCGGTAGTGCACAAAGCCCTGCTCGTCGACGGGAAGAGGCCGCGCCAGGTTGTCCCGGATGCCCAGCTTGGTGACCTGGTCCAGGCCCAGGGCGAGCACCAGGTAGGCGGCCACGAAGGCCAGCCGGTAGCGGTGCAGCCACAGCGTCCACGCTGGACGCATGGCGAAGGGGAGCTGGGTCGGCGCACTGTGGATGTCCGCCGTCACCGGAATGTTCTCGTCGGTGCTCACGCCGCGGCCTCGTCCTTGGGTAGACAGCAGTTCTTGTACTTCTTACCCGAGCCGCAGGGGCAGGGCTCGTTGCGGCCGACCTTGGGCATGTTGCGCCGCACCGTGGTCTGCTGGCGTCCGGCATCGCCGCTGGCCTCGGGCCTCTCGCCCTCTCCCGCCGCCGCGGCCCGACTGTTCTCGACCACGGCGCCGCGCACCGCCACCGCGCGCTTCGCCGCTGCTGCCGCCGCCCGCTGCCGCTGCGCGTTGAGCTCGTCGACGTTCTCTTCTTCGCGCACCTGAACCTTGAACACCTTCTCGACGACGTCGGCGCCGATGCGCCCCATCATGGCCGTGAACAGCGCGTAGCCCTCGCGCTTGTACTCCTGCTTGGGGTCCTTCTGACCGTAGCCGCGCAGGTAGATGCCCTCGCGCAGATGGTCCATGGCCTGCAGGTGGTCCTTCCACTGGTAGTCGATGGTCTGCAGGTAAAAATACTGCTCGAGCTGGCGCAGCATGGGCGCACCGAGCATGGATTCCTTGTAGGTGTAGGCCTTTTCCAGAGCCTTGAACATCATCTCGAGCACGTCGTCACGGCTGGTCATGGACGCCCGCGGCACCTCGATGCGCACGCTGGTGGCGTCGAACAGCTCCTTGACAATGCCCTCGACGTCATACTCCGCAGCGGGCACCTTGTCGGGGCAGCGAGGCTCGACCACCCCCACCACCAGGTCCTCGAACAGATCCAGGAGCTTGTCGTGCAGGTCGTCGCCGCCGAGCACCTCGCGGCGCAGACCGTAGATGGCCTTGCGCTGCAGGTTCATGACGTCGTCGTACTCGAGGACGTTCTTGCGCTGGTCAAAGTGCATGCCCTCGACGCGCTTCTGGGCGTTCTCGATCGATTTGTTGACCCATTTGTGCTCGATGGGCACGTCGTCTTCCATGCCCAGCTTGTCCATCAGGCTGGTCAGGCGATCGGTGCCAAAGATGCGCATCAGGTCGTCCTGCAGGCTCAGGTAGAAGCGGGAGGATCCCGGATCGCCCTGGCGCCCCGAGCGGCCGCGCAGCTGGTTGTCGATGCGCCTGGCCTCGTGGCGCTCGGTGCCGATGATGTGCAGGCCGCCGGCGGCGACCACCTCTTCCTTCTCGGCGGCGCACTGCTTGTTGTAGCGATCCAGCACCTGGCCATAGCGCTTGACGCAGCGCACGTAGAAGTCGCGGGCCCCCGAGTAGGCCGCGGGTTGCTCGCGCGGATCCGCGTCGCGGGCGGCCATGCTGTCGACGTTGATCAGGTCGGGGCGGCCGCTGAGCCACTGGAACTTGGCGATCTCGCCCATGTCCACGCCCTCGGCCTTGATCACCTCGGCGCGCGCCATGAACTCGGGGTTGCCGCCGAGCAGGATGTCGGTGCCGCGGCCGGCCATGTTGGTGGCGATGGTGATCTGGCCCTTGCGGCCGGCCTGGGCCACGATCTCGGCCTCGCGGCGGTGCTGCTTGGCATTGAGCACCTCGTGCTGGATGCCGCGGCGCTTGAGGTACTTGCTGAGCACCTCGCTCTTCTCGACCGAGGTGGTGCCCACCAGCACCGGCTGCCCGCGGCTGCTGCAATCGGCGATGTCCTCGACCACGGCCCTGAACTTCTCGTCCTCGGTCTTGTAGATCAGGTCGTTGTTGTCCGCGCGCACGCAGACCTTGTTGGTGGGGATGACGTTGACCTCGAGGCTGTAGATCTTGGCGAACTCCTCGGCCTCGGTGTCGGCGGTCCCTGTCATGCCGGCCAGCTTGCCGTACATGCGGAAGTAGTTCTGAAAAGTGACCGTGGCCAGGGTCTGGTTCTCGTTCTGGATCTTGACGCCTTCCTTGGCCTCGACCGCCTGGTGCAGGCCGTCCGACCAGCGCCGGCCCTCCATGATGCGGCCGGTGTGCTCGTCGACGATCTTGACCTCGCCCTGGTCCACCACGTAGTCGACGTCGCGCTTGTACATGGTGTGCGCGCGCAGCGCCTGGTTGACGTGGTGCAGGATCTCGATGTTGCGCGGGTCGAACAGGTTCTGCACCGACAGCAGCTTCTCGATGCGCGGCACGCCCTCCTCGGTGAGCACCACGGTGTGGCTCTTCTCGTCGACGGTGTAGTCCACGTCCTTCTTCAGGCGCGGGATGATGGCGTTGACGACGGCGTACTTGTCGGTGGACTCCTCGGCCGGACCGCTGATGATCAGCGGCGTGCGCGCCTCGTCGATGAGGATGGAGTCGACCTCGTCGGTGATGGCGAAGTGCAGGTCGCGCTGCACGTAGTTGCGCAGCTGGAATTTCATGTTGTCGCGCAGGTAGTCGAAGCCGAACTCATTGTTCTGGCCGTAGGTGATGTCGCAGCCGTAGTTCTGCTGCCGCTCCTGGTCACTCAGGCCGTGCACGACAACGCCCACGGTGAGGCCCAGATAGCGGTAGATGCGGCCCATCCACTCGGCGTCGCGGCTGGCCAGGTAGTCGTTGACGGTGACCACGTGCACGCCGCGTCCGGCCAGGGCGTTGAGCACCGCCGGCAGGGTGGCCACCAGGGTTTTGCCCTCGCCGGTCTTCATCTCGGCGATGCGGCCCTGGTGTAGCACGATGCCACCGATGAGCTGCACGTCGAAGTGGCGCATGTTGAGCACGCGCCAGCCCGCCTCACGCACCAGGGCGAAGGTCTCGGGCAGCACGGCGTCGAGGGCTGCGTCGATGACCGTGCGCTCTTCTTTCTTGCGCGCATCCTTGTCCGGGTTCGCAGGCAAGGCCTCGATCTTGGTCGCGATCTCCTTCTGCACGCGCTCGCGCAGCGCCTGGATCTGCAGCGGGAACTCCTCGTCCTTGAGCTCCTTGACGCGCGGCTCCAGCATGTTGATGCGCGCGATGAGGGGCTGCAGGCTCTTGAGAAAGCGCTCGTTGCGCGTGCCGATGACCTTGGTGAGGAGGCTCATGATTTTTGCTCCGTGACCCCGGGGCCGGATGGCCCCCACTGCCGCCAGGATTGGCTCCTGTCGACATCACCCCGGCCGCACAGATCTGCCATCTGATAAGGCAGGTCTTCAACCTGAGGGGCGCGGGTTTTGTTCCCGCATCCGGCCCGGGCGACACCGCAGCGCCGCCCATTAAAAATGCTCGGGGAAGGTAGGCGCCGCGTCCTGGGGTGTCAAGCCAGCCCGGCGCAGGCCAATTCTCACCTTCAAGCGCAGATGGGTGAAGCACCGGGTGTCGCAGCTTGTCATACCCTGGACCCGTCCCTACCTTGCGTGCAGCGACTCCCCGGACCAGCCTGCGTTCACGGACGGTTACCGGGGTATGGAGGTGGCCATGTTTGGACTGTTCGATCCCCTGTACTTGATGCTGCTGGCGCCGGCGCTGGTGCTGTCGGTGCTGGCCTCGATCTGGGTCAAGAGTTCCTTCAGCAAGTGGAGCAAGCGCGGCCTGTCGTCGCAGATCTCGGGCGCCCAGGCCGCCCGCGCCATCCTCGATGCGAGTGGACTGTCCAACGTGCGCATCGAGCGCGTCAGCGGCTGGCTCAGCGACCACTACGACCCCGCCCACAAGACCCTGCGCCTGTCGCCTCAGGTCCACGACGGGCGCTCCGTGGCGTCGGTGGGTGTGGCGGCGCACGAGGCTGGGCACGCCCTGCAGGACAAGGAGCGCTATGCACCCCTGGTGTGGCGCACCTCGCTGGTTCCCGTGGCGTCCATTGGCTCCAACCTGACGTGGGTGCTGATCATCGCCGGTATGTTCCTGCACATCACCCAGCTGTACACCGCCGCCGTGGTCTTGTTCAGCGCGGTGGTGATCTTCCAGCTGGTCACCTTGCCGGTCGAGTTCAATGCGTCGAGCCGTGCCAAGGCTGCCTTGACCCAGCACGGTATCGTGAGCCTGAGCGAGGCCG
Organism: Pseudomonadota bacterium; assembly: GCA_043821645.1. GTDB lineage: Bacteria > Myxococcota > JACRCW01 > JAFGSX01 > JAFGSX01 > JBDRCO01. Next base: position 160,356 of record JBDRCO010000118.1, read on the forward strand.
AAGGCGTCAACAACGTGCTCACCGCGGCCGCCATGACTTATGTGGCTGCGGCCCTGACCGCCGTGCTGCAGCTGGTGTACTTCATCCTGCGCGCCCGGGACTGATCGGGTCTTTTGGCGATCTCGACGGACAGTTCAGACACTCCCTTGCGAGGGTGACTCGCACGCCCAACGTGCGCCACGTCACACAAATCACGCAACATTTCCGGCTGGCGGCGGATAGATCTCTATATGAGGAGGCTCCTGCCATGATCCGTACGCTGTTCAAACCGCTGCTCGTGCTCGCCCTGGCGAGCGCCGGCACTGCACTGCTCGCCTGCGACACCGAGGCGGTCATCTATCGCGACGAGCTCGGCTGCCAGAGCAACGACGAGTGCCCTGACGGCGTGTGCGTGGGCGGCGTGTGCATCGACGGCGAGTGCACTAAGGACGCGGACTGCACACCGCTGCCGCCAACCTGCGGCGACAGCCAGACCATGCTGCTCAGGCCCATAGGTACCTGCGGCGATGACTACCTGTGCACCTACGAGCCGGTGGAGGAGAACTGCCCCCTGGGCTGCGACTTCCCAAGCGGGATCTGCGCGCGTCCGCCCTGCGAGTCCGTGGTGTGCAACACACCGCCCACCGAGTGCTTCATGGCCATCGGCACCTGCAATGCCGGCGCCTGCTACTACGACCTGCGCAATGGCGCGAGCTGCGACGACAGCGATCCCTGCACCGACGAGGACAGTTGCCTCGAAGGCATCTGCGCCGGTGTGCCGGCGAGCTGCAACACGCCTCCGCCAGACGCCTGCATCGACAACAACACCCTCGAGCAGTACCGCCCGCTGGGAATCTGCCAGCCTGGTCAAGGCTGCCAGTACCAGACCGATCGCGTGGCCTGCTTCTTTGGCTGCGTCAACGGCGCCTGCCAGGGCGACCCCTGCGGCGCCTCGGCCTGCGACCAGCCTCCGAGTGACTACTGCCTGGATGCCAGCCACGCCCGCGTGTACCAGGCCATCGGCACCTGCAACAACGCGGTGTGCGACTACCAGAGCGCCGACGTGTTCTGTCCCTTCGGCTGCGACACCAACGGCTGCAAACCCGACCCCTGCGCAGGCGTGCTGTGCGACACGCCTCCCGCGGCCTACTGTGCCGATGCCAACACGCGACGCACCTACACGCCTCCCGCGGCCTGCGTGAACGGGCGCTGCCCCTACCTGGCTCACGACACCAACTGCCAGTATGGATGCGAGAATGGAACCTGCCGGGGTGACCCCTGCCTGGGCACCAGCTGCGACGACGGCAACCCTTGCACCACCGACAGCTGTAACTCCAGCACCGGCCAGTGCAGCCACCAGGCCGCCAACAACGGTCAGGCCTGCACCAACACGCGCAGCGGCAAGTGTCCGCAGGGCACCTGCGCGGGCGGAACCTGCCTGTCCACGGCCAACGTCACCTGCGTCACCGAGATCGACGTGGACATTTGCCACGACGTGGAGGTGGCAGGCGTGTGCACCGGCAGCGGCGATTGCGTGGTGACCCAGGCCCCGCCCGAGTACTACTGCCCGGATTGCAACGGTCTGTGCATCCAGTGCTACATCCTTCAGCTCTGCGTGCCGTTTTTTTAAAGGGGGCAGTCGGCCCGCCCCCTCTGGCGACGGAGTGAATCCGTCGCCATTCACCCCCTGGCAGCACGCAAGGACACCTCGCTCCCTGAGGTCGCTCGGTGCTGTCGTCGTCTACGGGGCGTCGGACGCGTGCTCCTGCCACAGCCGCCCCCGATCGGGACAGCGCTGCAGGGCCGCGCGCACGCAAAGACCCGGCGCCACGACGAGGGTCGGCGCGATGTCACACAGTGGCTGCAAGACAAAGCGGCGTGCGAGCAGTTGCGGATGCGGAAGGCTCAGGCGCGGGGTCGCCAGGCGGACGCCGTCCATGCACAGCAGGTCGAGGTCAATGCGGCGCGGGCCGTAGTGGGGGCCGCGCAGCCGTCCGAGGGCGCGCTCGACGTCGCGCAGGGCCCTGAGCAGTTGCCAGGGTGAAAGCACGGTGTCGACGATGGCCGCAGCGTTGAAGAAGCTGCCACCGCGGGCACCGCCCCAGGGTGCGCTGCGGTAGATGGAGGAACTCGCCAGCAGGGTGGTGCGCGGGATCCTGGCGAGCGCGCGCAGGGCCGGCTTCAGGGCCCGCCCCGCATCGAGGTTGCAGCCGAGACCGATCGCCGCCCTCGTCACGCGGGGCGCTCGAACACACCCGTGGTGGGCGCGGCCATGACGTGATTGCGCAGCACCCCCACGCCCTCGACCTCGATCTCGACGACGTCACCGGCGCCGAGCGGGGACGTTCCGGCGTAGGTTCCCGTCGCCACCACGTCGCCGGGCAACAGGGTCATGATCGCGCTGATGTAGGCAAGCAGCGTGGGGATGTCGCGAATCAGGTTGCGGGTGTGCCCGTCTTGCTTTTGCAGGCCGTTGACCCGGGCCAGCACGCGCACAGGAGCAGGATGCAACCCGGTCTCTATCCACGGCCCCAACGGACAGAAGGTGTCGTAGCCCTTGGCACGGGTGTAGTGCCCTTCGCGGCGCTGGATGTCGCGCGCCGTCACATCATTGACGCAGGTGTAGCCCAGCACGCGGTCCCACACCTCCTCCGGGCGCACGCGGGTCATGGTCTTGCCCACCACCACGGCGAGCTCGGCCTCATGCTCGACGCGCTGGCTCACCTCGGGCAGCACGATGCTCTGCTCGGGCCCGATGACCGCGGTGCTCGGCTTGGTGAAGAGGCGCGGCTCCTCGGGGACGGTCTTCTCCATCTCGGCCGCGTGCAGGCGATCATTGAGGCCAATGCACACCACCTTGCTCGGGGTACAGGGCGCCAGCAGCTCGATCTCTTCGAAAGGGACGCGGCCCTTGCCCACGTGGATTCCCTCGAAGGGCGGTGCGTCGAGCACCGCGACGATCTCGCCGTCGACGACGCCGTAGCGTGGCTCGGCCTGGGTGGCGGTGACGAATCGACAGATGCGCATCGGTCGACCTCTAAAAGGGCGTGCCGGCCCTTCGCGGTCCTGGGGTTCCGCACTCCAGGTGGAAGGGATGATGCCATCTTCGTCGCCACCCGCCAAACCTGTGGTGCAACGAGGCTGCGCGCGGTAAGAGAGCGTCATGGCCACGCACTCCAGAAACGAGAGAGTCGCGTCCTCCGCCCAGGTCTCGGAGAGCGGTCTTGCCGACGTCCACGAGGGCCTCACCAAGCTGCACGCCAAGACCGACGCGTTCTTCACGGTGGTGCTGACCCGGCACCGTCTTCGCATGAATTGCGGGATGGGCTGCGCCAGCTGCTGTCACCGCATGCCCAGCGTGTTTCCCGTCGAGGCCTGGATGATCGCCGAGGGACTGCGCCGGGCCCCGGGGCCCGTGGCCCAGCGCATGGCGCGGCGGCTGGTGGATCACTCCCACGAGACAGAGATCTCGCCGTGCCCGCTGCTCGACGACCGCGGCCACTGCCGGGTGTACGCCGACCGGCCCATCATCTGTCGCAGCCACGGCGCGCCCATCAAGGTTCCGGGCCAGCCCGCCGACAGGTGGAGCGTGTGTCCTCTCAACTTTGCGCGCCCGGGAATGCGCTCGCAGGTCGATTCCGTCGACGTCCTCGACGTGGAACGCCTGAACGAGATCCTCACCGTCGTCGATGGCTTGTTCCAGCAGGCCTACCCGAACAGCCAGGGTCTCCCCCTGCGCATGCCGCTGGCCGCTGGCATCGTGCACTTCCTGCGCTCAGCCTGAACCCTCTTTGCACAGCGCATCCAGCACATCCAGATCCAGGGCGTGAGGCCTCAACAGACGAAGCGCAACCCGGTGGCCGGAGTTGCCGAGGACTCGCGCATCGAGCTCGAACAGCGGGGCGTCGCCAACGCGCCAGGTCATGAGGTGCACCGGCGCTCCGGGCAGGAGGTCCGCGTCAATATCCACCTGCAGCAGATGGCCTTCGCGAACTCGGGGGATGGCGCACAGGAGCCGCGCACCGTCGTCGAGGAGCAGGTCGGGGGGCGCGACCTCAGGCGCCGCGAGCAAAGTAGCTGCGGTAGGCGTCGCGGCCCTTGTCGGTGAGCGCGAAGCGGTTGGTGTCCTTGGGATCCGTGAGGCGCGCCTCGACCATACCGCCGGTGCCCTGGCGAATGGCGCGACTGATGTTGGTGCCAAAGGTCTCGATGCCAAGACCCACCGTCAGCACGTGCGCGACCTCGGTCGAGGTCAGAGCGCCGAGGTCCTGCTCCTCGGCGGCGCCGAGCACATAGACCACGCGAGCGATCATGCGCTTGCCGGCGAGTTCGTCGTCGGCGCCGATCTGGCGTGCCGCGAGCGCACCCTTCTTGATCTTGTCGGCGAGGTCCTCGATCTCCATCGTCACCTTGGGCCGCGAGCCGCTGTCTTTCTTGGCGACGCTCGGACGCGCGCGGGCCGCGGTCTTGGCGCCCTTGCTGTTTTTGGCCTTGGGGCTCGCCCGGTGCTCGCTGCCCGCGGGCGGGGCCGTGGGGGCCGACTCGGCGCGCTGCTGCGGCGCGGGAGGGGGCGCGCTCGGCGGAGCCTCGGGTTCGGGCCACACCACCTCGAAGGGTTCCTCGGTCGGGCGCCCCATCAAACGATCGATGCGCCGTCTCGTGTCGTCGATGACATCGAGGCCGAGGAAGAATCCGTCGAGGAGCTTCTGGATGACCAGTGTCGATAGGCGTTCCATGTCGGGCATTTTAAGGTCGGCCCGGGGCGCCTGTAAAGCACCTCTGACGCGTTGCGCCGCGGGCTTCTCTGGGCCTGGCCAGGATCGCCGCGCTATAGTGCGACCTCGTTGATGCACGCGGGAGTCCGGGACATGAAGCGCAAAGGGCGCAGCAAGCTCGAGGACGGTGCCAGCGTGGCCGAGCACGCGCGGAGACTGCGCGGGCGACCGGGCTGGGATCCCGCTGGCGTCCTGGCGGGGCGCGACGACGCGCTGCAGCAGCAGCTCGACAGCCTGCGCTCGACGCAGGCGCTGGACGCCGCCGAGGCCTGCGACGACTGCCTGCGCGAGCGCGTCAAGGGTTCAGATTCTTCCGCCCTGTGCCCTGCACACCTGGCCCGAGCCCTGGGCCTGTAACCGCGCGAGCCCGGGGGGCGCGCAGCAGCATCGAGAGGTCGCGTGAGTTCCATACCAGCTCCCGTCGTTCAGCGGCTCGCCAATGGTCTGACCATCGTCTGCCTCGAAAATCATCACAGCCCGGTTGTGGCGCTGCAGGTCTGGGTCGGTGTGGGCAGTGCCGACGAGGATGAGACCGCCGGTGAGGCCGGCCTCGCGCACGTGCACGAACACATGCTGTTCAAGGGCACCGAGCGCCGTGGCGTCGGCGAGATCGCGCGCGCGGTGGAGAGCGCCGGCGGTGAGATCAACGCCTGGACCAGTTTTGACAACACGGTCTACTACGTGGTGATGGCGAGCCGGGACTTCGACGTCGGGCTCGACGTGCTGGCTGACGCCGTGCTGCATTCTCGCTTCGATCCCGAGGAGCTGGATCGCGAGCGCGAGGTGGTGATCGAGGAGATCAAGCGCTCACGGGATATCCCGGCGCGCCTGGCGTCGCAGACGCTGTTCGAGACAGCCTTCTCCGTGCACCCTTACCGCAGGCCCGTGATCGGCTACGAGGAGACCGTGCGCGCCATGACCCGCGACGCGTTGCACGGCTTCTACCGCCGTCACTACTGCCCCGAGCGCCTGGTGGTGGTGGCGGTGGGCGACCTCGATGCGGCCCGGGCGCAAGCCAGCATCACCGCGGCCTTCGGTGGGGCCCCGGCCGGCCCTGGCCTCGCGCCGGAGCGACCGCTGGAGCCCGAGCAGGACGCCCTGCGCCTGCGCCTGCTGTTTGGCCAGACCCACGAGAGTCATCTGCTGTGCGCCTGGCACATCCCGGCGGTCGATCACGACGATGTCCCTGCCCTCGACGTGCTGAGCGTGACCCTTGGCCACGGCGAGTCGTCCCAGCTGTCGCGGGCGATGCGCTTCCGGCGTCCCCTGGTCAACGAGGCCTTCGCCTACGCCTACACGCCCCGCGACGCTGGCCTGCTCATCGCTGGCGCCACCTTGCACCATGACAGACTGCGCGATGCGGCCCAGGCCCTGGTGTCGGAGATCCATCGCCTGCGCGACGAGCCCGTGGCGCTGCGCGAGATCGAGAAGGCGCGCACCATCATCGAGTCCGATGCGGTGTACCAGCGCGAGACCGCCCAGGGCATGGCGCGCAAGCTGGGTTTCTTTCAGGCGGTCATGGGCGATCTCGGCGCCGAGGCGCGCTACTACGAGGCCATCCGGGAGGTGCGTGCCGAGGACCTGCGGCGTGTCGCCGAGCGCTACCTGCGTCCCGAGCAGATGAGCTGCACGGCCCTGTTGCCGCAGCAGCAGGCCACCGAGGTGCGGCAGGACATGCTCGCCGAGGCCCTGCTGCCGCCGCGGCCGCGCGTCCGTGCCACCCTGGGCCAGGCCGGTGCCAGCGGTGCCTACCGGGTCGAGCTGCCAAGCGGAGCGCGGGTGATCCTGCTGCCGGACAGCACCGTGCCGGTGGTCTCGTTCCGCGCGGTGTGGCTCGGCGGACAGCGCGCCGAGACTCCCGAGTTCGCCGGTGCCAACAACCTGGCCTCGCGGCTGCTGACCAAGGGCACCACCAGTCGCAGCGCCCTCGACATCGCCCATGCCGTCGACGCCATGGCGGCGGGCCTGGATGGTTTTTCTGGCCGCAACACCATTGGCCTGCAGGGCGAGTTCCTGGCGCGCTTTGCCGAGCAGGGCTTCGATCTTCTGGTCGATTGTGCACGCAGCCCAGCCTTCCGCGAGGAGGATCTGGTGCGCGAGCGCGACCAGGTACTCGAGCAGATCCGCGCTCGTGACGACGATCTGCCCTCGACCGCGTTCCGGCTGTTCGCCCGCGGCCTGTACCCCCGGCATCCGTACCGGATGGATCCCCTGGGCCAGCGCGACAGCGTCGAGGCCCTCGACCACGACGTGCTCGCCACGCTGCACCAGCGCCTGCTGTGTCCCGAGCGCGCCGTGTTCACCGTCGCGGGCGACATCGAGCCCGAGCGGGGCCTGGCGATGGTCCAGGCGGTCTTTGGCACACCGTCCCTGGCCACCTTGCCGCCCCCGGCCGCACCGGCCGCCGATCCGGCCCCGCCGCAGCGCCGGGTGCTGCGCCTGGCACGCGATCGGGCCCAGGCGCACCTGGTCTACGGTTTCTCGGGCTGCACCTTTCTCGAGGAGCGACGCTTTGGTCTCGAGGTGCTGGCCACCGTGCTTGCAGGGCAGAGTGGCCGGCTCTTCCTCGAGCTGCGGGACCGCCAGTCCCTGGCCTACAGCGTCACCGCCAGCAGCGTCGAAGGCGTGGAGCCTGGCTACTTCGCAGTCTACATGGGCACCAGCCCCGAGAAGCTGGACCAGGCCATCGCCGGCGTCGAGGAACAGCTCGACCGCCTGCGCCAGCAGCCCCCCACGGTGGAAGAGCTGGCGCGAACCCAGCGCTACCTGATCGGGGCCCATGCCATAGGCCTGCAACGGGTCGGTGCGCGGGCCTCCATCATGGCCTTCAACGAAGTCTACGACGTGGGTTACCAGGCGCACCTGGACTATGCTCGCCGCATCGAGGCGGTGACAGCCGCGGAGCTTCTGGCCTGCGCCCAGGAGGTGCTGATCCCCCAGCGCGCGGTGCTGGCCATCGTGGCCCCCGAGGGCAGCGGTGGCCCTGCGGTCACCGAGGATGCGAGTGCGGCCGAGCTGAAGGGTTGAGGGGCTTCGAGGGGCGTGCCCCAGGCGGAACGTCGCCCCGGGCGAGGGAGGTTCCATGACGATGCGGCACCCGCCTTTTTCCTGGACCGTGCTGCTGCGCACCGGCGGCAGCCTGGCCTTGCTCGCAGCGGCGGCCCTGCTCAGCCTGGCCAGCAACCTGGACAGCTCCGCCGAGAAGTACAACGCCTGCTGCGCCTGCCTGTCGCGCAGTCACAACGACTACAGTGAGCCCTGTGTCTCGGTGTCGACGAGCCAGTGCGTGGACACGATCTCGTCGGGGCAGCCCGTGGCCTCGAACTCGCGCTGCCTGCGGGACCTGTGCGAGGGCGATTGCGGTGAGGTGGTGGGCCAGGTCACGGCTCTCGCCGACATCGAGGAGTGCTGCGCCTGCCTGGTCGCGTCCCGGGATCCCTCGGGGGTGGCCTGCGTCCAGGTGGATGCCGTGACCTGCGCCAAGGACCTCGACAACGGTCACTCCCTGGCGTCGACCCAGGCCTGCTTCGACGACGTGTGCCGCGGTCGCTGTGGCTTTCTCAACGTTCAGGGCATCGCCGATGCGGGACCTGCCGACGGAGGCTGAGCGCCAGGTATCGACAGCACACCGAACAGCTCTATACAATCCGCCGCTCACGGACGGAGCACGGTGAGCGAAGGTCATGGTCCAGTTCAATCTCAGCCAGCGCGAGATCCTGCTCAAGCTCGTGTACTACGGTCCCGCGCTGTCCGGGAAGACCACCAATCTGCAGGCGGTGTACGAGCTGCTCAACCCCGAGACCCGGGGTCGTCTGATGACCCTCGACACGGCCAATGACCGCACCCTGTTCTTTGACATGCTGCCGGTGTTCTTTCAGAGCCAGGCCGGCTTCAAGTTCAAGCTCAAGCTGTACACGGTGCCGGGGCAGGTCATGCACAACTCGACCCGCCGCATCGTGCTGGCCGGGGCCGACGGTGTGGCCTTCATCGCCGACGCCCAGCGCAATGAGGCCAAGGCCAACAACGAGGCCTGGCGGGGCATGATCGAGAACCTGAAGCAGAACGCGCTCGACCCCACGACCTTGCCCATCGTCATCCAGTTCAACAAGTGCGATCTGCCCAACATCCGCAGCGACGAGGAACTGGAGAAGATGCGCGTGCGATCCCGCGAGCCCATCTTCCGCGCCATCGCGACCCAGAAGAAGGGTGTGCTGGAAACCCTGTACGCCCTGGTGCAGTTGACCTTCCGCCGCCTCGACGCCGAGCAGGACTTCGAGCGCAAGTTCGGCGTTGGCGAGAAGGAGTTCTTGCGACACCTCTTTGCCGGTGTCGATGGTCGCGCCGCTGGCCTGCCCTCGCTGGGGCGCGGCGTCCCGGAGCCTGATCATGGTGGCTGAGTCGATCCTGCAAAGGCAGATCCGCCTCGTCGATCTGGTCGAGCCGGAGTCTTTTCGCGAGGTCATCAAGAGCTTCGCGGACCTGTATGGAATCGGCATCAAGGTCTACGATGCCGGCGGCACCAAGGTCGCCGACGTGCGCCTTGGCGAGGCCTCGCTGTGCAGCTACCTGTTCGGTTTTGCCGAAACGCGCCAGGCCTGTACCCGGCACGTGAGTTCGCTCAAGAGCACCGGTCTGGCAGACGTCGTGGACGGGGTCCGCGTGAGCGATTGTGTGTCGGGGCTGCGCTACGCCGTGGTGCCGCTGTCTTACGATGGTGATCTGCTGGGGCGCCTGATCTTCGGGCCCTTCTGGCCCCGGGAAGCGCCGGGCCCGGCGGCGGCCCTGTTCGAGCTGCAGCCCGACCTCGACCGCGGCGAGATCGATCGCATGGCCGACGTCTACCGGACAGCGTCGGACGAAGGTGTCCGGCACATGCTCGGGCAGCTCAAGTCCGTGATCGATGTGATCCTGTACACCTCGTACCGGGCCCTGCTCACGTCGAGCATGCACGTCGAGTCCGTCACCGCCAACTACCACGAGATCATCGAGAAGAATCGCCAGCTCACCGAGACCACCGAGCGCCTCAAGGAGCTGGACAGGCTCAAGAGCAACTTCCTGGCGGTGGTCAGCCACGAGCTGCGGACGCCCCTGACCAGCGTCATCGGCTACGCCGAGATGCTGCTCGAAGGCATGGCGGGAGAACTCAATCCCGAGCAGCGCGACTACACGAGCACCATCATGGAGAAGGGCGAGAGCCTGCTGCAGATGATCTCCTCGCTGCTCGACATCTCGCGCATCGAGAGCGGCAAGCTCAAGATGATGTGGTCCGACGTGTCGCTGGGCGAGGTCGCGGCGGCGGCGGTTTCCACGGTCCTGCCACTCATCAGCAAGAAGAAGATCCAGTTCATCCAGCTGCTGCAGGACAACCTGCCCACCCTCCACTGCGATCGCGAGAAGTTGAAGCAGATCCTGATCAACCTGCTCGCCAACGCGGTCAAGTTCACGCCCGTCGAGGGACAGGTGAAGCTGGAGATCGATCGCACACTGTGCCTGCGCAGGCATCCGGTGCGGGTCGGGGAGACCGAGCCCACCTCCATCTTCGACGAGGTCGAAGAGGACTTCATCCGTTTCCGGGTCACCGACAGTGGCATCGGCATCGCGGCGGACCACCAGGAGCGGGTGTTCGAGAGCTTCTACCAGGTCGACAGCTCGTCGACGCGGGAGTACGGCGGGACCGGACTCGGTCTGTCGATCGTCAAGAACTTCGTCGAGGGCCATGGGGGCGACGTGTGGGTGGAGTCGACGCCAGGCGAGGGCGCCACCTTCCAGGTGTTGCTGCCACTTGTGCGGGACTAGGCATGGCACAGCGCGGGCGCCGGGTCGCCGACCTCGACGAGGAGGCGCTGATCCAGCGCATCGCGCAGCGCGTTCCAGCTGAACCGACGGCGCAGTGCATTCTCGGCATCGGCGACGACGCGGCGCTGTTGCGGCCGCGCTCGGGCCACGAGATCGTCGTCACCACGGACCTGGCGGTGGAGGAGCAGGACTTCGTCACCGCGCGCTTTGCGCCCCGCGCCGTGGGGCATCGTGCCCTGGCCCAGAACCTGTCGGACCTGGCGGCCATGGGCGCCTCGCCCCTGGGCTTCGTGCTCGGTCTATCGCTCCGCCCCGAGCTCGAGCTGCGCTGGCTGGATGCGCTCCTGCGAGGCCTGCGTGGGCTCGTGCACAGCGCCGGCTGCCCCTTGCTGGGCGGCGATCTGTCGGCGACCTGCGGCCCGCTGCAGATCTCCATCACGGCCCTTGGAGACGTTCCCCGGGGCCGTGCCCTGCGCCGTGCCGGGGCGCGCCCGGGCGACGCGATCTGGGTCTCCGGCACGCCAGGCCTGGCGGGGGCGGGACTGCTGGCGGTGCTGGGTTCCGCCGCGCGCTGTCCTCGCGGCGCACGCCAGGCCTTTTGGTGGCCCCAGCCCCGGCTCCAGCTCGGGATGCGGCTGCGCGGTCTGGCCACGGCCTGCATCGATCTGTCCGACGGCCTGTTGCGAGATCTCGGGCGCCTGGCCTCTGCCAGCGGCGTGGCGGCACATCTCGACAGCAGCACTCTGCCCCGGCGGCCCGGGCTGGAGCTGGCGCAGAGCCTGGGTGGCGGAGAAGACTTCGAGCTGCTGTTCACGGCTCCCCCCCGCAAGACTGCGGCGATCGCGCGGCTCGCGGGACGCCTCGAGCTTCAACTCACCGAGATCGGAAAAGTCGCGCCTGGGCGCCGCGTCCTCGTCGACGGCAAGCCTTTTGAGGGGAGTGCTGGATTCGATCACTTCGCGGGTGCGTCGAGGGAGCGATTGACCCGACGGCGCCCGCACGTCTAATAATCGCAGCCGGGAGACTTCATGAAGATCTTTGTCAAGATCCTGGCCGGCTACTTTGCGCTCATCGTGTTCGCGATGGTGCTGTACTGGCTGGTGCCCATCGTCGCCGAGGGCGCCACCGAGCGTTTCCTGTACTTCGCCCTGGCCCTGGTGCTGGTGGCAGGTGCCGTCAGCGCCTTTTACGTCTCCCACCTCACCCGCAACATGGGCTCCCTGCTCGATTCCACCGCGGCCATTGGTCAGGGTGACCTGACCCGGCCGGTCAAGTTCGAGCGGCCCTCGACCTACACCGACGAGATGGACACCCTGGCGGGCTCCATCAACCACATGCTCGAGAATCTGCGTGAGCTGGTCAGCCACCTGCAAAAAACCGCGCGCAACGTCGCCGAGAGCGCCAACACGCTGTCGGCGGCCACCGAGGACGTCAATGGCCGGGCCGGGGAGATCGCGGAGTCCATCGGCCTGATCTCGCGCGGCGCCGAGTTGCAGAACGAGCTCGTCAACAAGGCCAACAAGCTCATCGGCGACCTCGCCGACGGCATCGAGCGCTCGGCGCGCGCAGCCGAGGCCGCAGCGAGGGCTGGCGCCGAGACCCACACCGCGGCGCGCACCGGTACCGAGGTTGCTCACCTGGCCGTCGAGAAGCTGCACGGGGTGTTCGAGCGCGTCGAGCAAGCCTCCGAGCGCGTGTTCGCCTTCGGGTCCAAGACCCAGGCCATCGGCAAGATCGTCGAGGTCATCACCAAGATCTCGCAGCAGACCAACCTGCTGGCCCTCAACGCCACCATCGAGGCGGCCCGCGCCGGCGAGTACGGCCGCGGCTTCGCGGTGGTCGCCGAGGAGGTGCGCAAGCTGGCTGAGAACGCCGGACGCTCGGCCGAGCAGATCACGGTGCTGGTGGCGGACATCGCCAACGACTCCGAGAGCGCGGTCAGCGGCATGCGCCAGGGCATCCAGGACCTGGCCGAGAGCCGCGAGGATCTCGCCTCCATCATCATGTCGCTCGAGGGCATCGTCGAGAGCGCCCTGCGCGGTGCCGAGCGCAGCGAGGAGATCGCGCACTCGTCGCGCTCGCAGCTCTCGGGATCCCAGGAAATGGTCAAGGCCATCAACAACATCTCGGATGTGGCCAAGCAGAACGCCCTGTCCACCGACGAAGTGTCCAAGGCCACGTCCTCGCAGCTGGCGTCCATCGAGGACATGACGAAGAGCGCCCTCGAGCTGTCCAACCTCTCGCTCGAGCTGGAGAAGGTGGTGAGCCGCTTCAAGCCCGATGCGGCCCACGAGGCGAGGTCCGAGATCAAATCCAGCAGCGGCATGCGTTCGCGAGCCGACAGCACGCTTTCTTGATTGAGAAATCAGGACGTTGCTATAGTCTGCAGGCATGGCCAGCGAGGCCGACCTATATGTCGTGGTCTCGGTGGCCGGGGAGAGCCTCGGTCTGCGGACCCGTGCGGTCCTCAAGGTGATCGAGGTTGGAGCGCTGGCGCGCTTGCCGCGCTTGCCGGACCCGGTGCTGGGCGTGACGCCTTACCGCGGGCGCATCATCACCTTGGTCGACCTGGCGGCGGTCCTGGGGCGCGGTAGCCACAAGGCTGCAACGGCCAGCCAGCGTGCGGTGCTGATGGACCTGGGGAACCGCAACGTGGGCTTGCGGGTGGAGGGTGTGGAGACCATCGCGGTCATGGACCACGTCGAACCGCGCCGGCAGGGTGGTGACGACGAGCTGGTGGTCAGCGTCGCCCTGTGTGGCGAGCGCACCGTGGGTCTGATCGATGAGGGTCGACTCGCCAAGAAAATCGCCGGGTTGTGTGACCCGGCCCGAGCATGAGGGGCGCCCCAGAGCGCCAGGATAGACGGAGTCTCTGATGGCCAAGCGCGTGCTGATCGTCGACGACGCCGTGTTCATGCGCAACATGATCAAGGACATCTTCGCCGGTGGCGACTTCGAGATTGTGGGAGAGGCTGCCAACGGCATCGAGGCCGTGGAGCGCTACCGCGACCTCAAGCCCGACCTGACGACGATGGACATCGTGATGCCCTTCAAAAGTGGCATCGAGGCCACCAAGGAAATCCTGGCCGCCGACCCGCAGGCCTGCGTCGTGATGTGCAGCGCCCTGGGTCAGGAGTCCCTGGTCATGGAGGCCATCGAGGCCGGCGCCAAGGACTTCATCGTCAAGCCCTTCAAGAGCGAAGACGTGCTCAACGTGGTCCACAAGGTCCTGGGCAGCGCCGCCGCCTGATCGGATTTTCCGACCGCACATGGTCGATCCAGCCAAGTACCGCGCCCTGTTCGTCAGCGAATCGCGCGAGATCCTCGACAGCTTCCAAAGCGAGCTGCTTCGCTTCGAGCGCCACGAGGCCGGGCGCGAGTCCGTCGATGCCATGTTTCGCGCCGCGCACTCGCTCAAGGGCATGGCGGCGTCCATGGGCTACGAGGCTTTTGCGGAGCTGGCGCATGCCATGGAGGACCTGACCGGCGATGCGCGGGAGCAGGGCAGCCTGGGCACCGAGGCGGTGGATCTGCTGCTGGCCGGGGTGGATCAGCTGGGCTCAGGTGTGACCGCCCTCGAGGGCGGCAGCGAGCAGGCGCAGGTCGACGCCGCGGCCCTGATCCAGCAGATTCGCATCCTGCACGGTGCCGCGCGTGCCGCTGCCGCCACGCACGCTCCGAGCCCGTCGCCCGTCGCCACCGCGCCGGTGCCTGACACCAAGTCGGGCATGGCACCCGGGACCGCCAGGTCCGGGGAGGGGCCCGCACCCACCCGGGTGGCGATCCAGTACAGCGACGCCAGTACGGCCCCCCAGGTCCGCGCCTTCATGCTGCAGCGCGAGCTGGGGCAGAGCTTCGAGCTGCTGGAGATCACGCCATCGGTCGAGGATCTCAAGGCCGGCCGCTTTCCGGAGCGCCGCCTGACGCTGGCGGTGCGGGGCACCGACGCGCAGGTGCAGGATCTGATGTCGCGGGCCCGGAGCGCCACCGACGTGGCCGGGGTCGAGGTGCTGGCAGGCATCACCGCTTCTCGCGCCGAGGCACCCAGTTCCGAGGTCGAGATCTCGGATGCCGTGCGCACGGTGCGCGTCAAGACCGAGATCCTCGACGAGTTCATCGACTCGGTGGGCGAGCTGCTCCGGGCGCGCGATCGCCTGCGCACCGTGGCCAAGAAGGCCGATCTGCCCGAGCTCAACGAGATCGCCGACGAGCTGATGACGCTGACCAAGGACCTGTACGACCGCGTGATGCTGGCGCGGATGACTCCGCTGGCCCTGCTCACCGACCGGCTGCCCCGGGTGGTCCGCGACCTGGCGCGACGCAAGGACTTCAAGGTCGAGCTGCGCATCGAGGGTGCGGACATCGAGATGGATCGCGCCCTGCTCGACGAGTTGCACAGCGCCATCCTGCACATCGTGCGCAATGCCGTGGACCACGGACACGAGGGCGCCGCTGCGCGCCGGGCCGCGGCCAAGCCCGAGGCCCTGACTCTGGTGATCCGCGCCACCCGCGATCGCGATCAGGTGCTGCTCGAGATCGAAGATGACGGCAAGGGCATGGACGCCGACCTCATCGGGCACAAGGCCCTGACCATGGGGATCATCGACGAGGCCAAGCTCGGCAGCCTGAGTCGCAGCGAGGTACTGGAGCTGATCTGTGCTCCGGGTTTCTCGACCGCCAGCGAGGTCACCGAGGTATCCGGGCGCGGCGTGGGCATGGACGCGGTGCGCTCGACGGTGGAGCGGCTGGGCGGCGACCTGCAGATCGACAGCATCCAGGGACAGGGCACCGACTTCGTGTTGCGGCTCCCCCTCACCATGGCCATCATCAACGTCATGCTGGTCGAGTGCGGCAACCTGTCCCACGCAGTACCGACCAGCCGCGTGGTGCACGCCTTCGATCTGAGGCCCGGCCTGGTCACGCGCAGCTGCGGCGAAGCCCTGCTGCACGTCGACGGAGACATGCTCCATTTTTTCGATCTGGGCCAGCTGCTGGGGTACCATGGGGATGTCACCGCAGACGAGGGAACGGTGCTGATTTTCGAGGACGGCTCAGAGCGCTCGGCAGTGTGCGTGGATCGCATCGCGGGCATGCAGGAAGTGGTGGTCAAGCCCCTGGGTTTGCCCCTGGCGCGCCTGGACTACCTGGCCGGAGCGGCACTGCTGGCCGACGGCACGCCCGTGTACATCCTCGACGTGGGGCGCTTGATCCGGCACGGACCTGGAGTCGCATGAGCGACAAGGCGACAGGCCACAACGTGGTGGGTGGTGAGGACCACATCGCGAGCCTGAGCCCGGGCGAGCAGCAGCTGCTGGCGCGCCTGTGCCAGGTCGGTGGTGGTCGCGCCGGGCGCGCCCTGGCCACCATCCTGGGCGAATCCAACGTGCACGTGGACCTCTACGACGCGGGACTGCGCGAGCACACACTGGCCACCAGCGAGCTGGCGGGGGACGACACCCGCATGATCGGGGTGCTGTTCGATCTCACGGGGAGCTTCGAGGGTCACCTGACCATGTTGCTGGGCGAGGACGGCGCCATGTCCCTGGTGCGGCGCCTGCTGCGCACGGACTCGGTGTACACCGCCGATGGTGCGCTGACCGATGACGCCCGGGGCGCCCTGGCCGAGGTTGGCAACATCGTGGCCTCGGCTTTTCTCAATGCTTTCGCGGATGCCCTGCGCACGCCTTGGCTGCCTTCGCCGCCGCGACTGATCCACGACCGGGCCGAGATCATCCTGGCTGCGGTCAAGGGCCGCGGCATCGCGGACAGGGCGCTGGCCATTGCTTTGGATGCGCAGATTCGCACCGATGGTGCTCGGGTTCGCGGCCAGCTTTTGTTTCTGCCCTCGGCTCCCGTGCTGCACAACCTCCTGCGCGCTGCGCGAAACAGCGTCGCGCCATGATGCACCGCAGCACACAACGGTCCCGGCTGGGCTGCGATCAGGTCCGGAGCCGGGTGAATAACTCTCCGTGCCCTCGCGTCATTTCTCCCGTATGGCCCTCCTCCTGCACCCCCTCGGGTGACGGACGGCGGGCTGGATGGGGACGACGCGGCCGGGGAGCGTGAGATGGACACGCAGCAGCCGACCGACCGCGACCTGGTCGAGCGGGCACAGAAGGGCGATCGCCGCGCCTTCGGCCTGCTGGTGGAGCGCTACCAGCGCAGGGTGTATGCCGTGGCCTTTGGCATGTTGCACAACCGGGACGACGCGATGGATGTGGTGCAGGACGCCTTCGTCAAGGTGCACCGGCACATCGAGGCCTTCCAGGGCAACGCGTCGTTTTACACCTGGCTGTACCGCATCGTGGCCAACCTGTGCATCGACGTCCGTCGCCGCCGCAGCCGTCGGCCTGAGGCCGAGCTCAACGAGGCGGTGGTGCACAGTGACGTGTTGAGCACGGGCGTGGACGTGGCGCCGCGCAACCCCGAGGCCAACCCGGTGGAGAACCTGACACGGCGCGAGCTGTCGGCAGAGATGAACCGGGCCCTCGACGACCTGAGCGAGAATCATCGCCTGATCTTGCTGATGCGCGAGGTCGAGGGTCTGAGCTACGAGGAGCTGGCGGAGGTGCTGAAGATCAGTAAAGGAACGGTGATGAGCAGGCTGTTTCATGCCCGCAAGAACATGCAGAAGGCGCTGCGGCCCTACCTGGGGCTGGCCGATGGCGCGGGTCTGGACGGCAAGCAGACGAGTGCCGACGGCAGCGCCGGCGACGAGGACAAGCAGGATTCTCCGCCACAGGACGCGGCCCTGCGGGAGTGACCATCATGACGCGCGAACGGGCTGCCTTCACTCACGACGAGCTTCAGTGCTATGTCGATGGTGAGCTGGACGCCGCGAAGACCCAGGCCCTCGACCACGCCCTGGCGCGCGATCCCGAATTGCTGATGCAGGTCGAGGCCTTGCGCTCCCTGCACGGCGTGCTGCAGCAGCAGTTGCTGGCGCCGGCCGACGAGGTGGACTTCTCGGGCCTGTCCGGGCGGGTGCTGGCTCAGATCGAGGAGGCGCACGCGGGGTCCTGGTCCGGGCGCCTGGGAGCGTGGTGGCATGAGCAGGTGGCGAGCCGGCGCGCGGTGTGGGTACCCTCGCTGGCCCTGGCTGCGGCCGCAGCCCTGGTGTTGACCCTGCCCCGGGTGCTGGACCGCGAGGTGCAGGTGCAACCGGAGATCATCGCCGCCAACGAGGGCGTCGAGGTGCGCTCGCTGGAGACCGGGACCAGCCTGGCCATGGTGTACCAGCTGCCGCGATCGCACACGACGGTGATCTGGATTTCGGACAGGGCCGACGACTCTGCGGCCACGCTGGACACGGATGAGGCCCCCACCACGGAGTGGGGTGGGCAGTGACGAAGGAGTTCGCCATGACCAGGGCTCTGCGACCCATGCTCGCGCTGACACTGTTCATGTGCGGCGCCCTGTGGACCGGCGCCGCGCACGCCGAGGAACGCTACGGCATGGAGATTCGCGTGATCTCGGCCCAGCCAGGCACCGCGACCATCGATCCGGCGCTGAAGAGTTACCAGCGCGACCTGCAGGCCATGCCCTACAAGAGCTTCAAGCTGCTCGACGCGCACTCCAAGACCCTGCGCAAGGGTGAGACCGTGTCCATGCAGTTCCCGGGTGAGAGCAACCGCTTCATGAAGGTCAAGGCCAATGGCCAGAAGGACGGCAAGCTCAGTTTCAGCATCGCCATCGATGAGCTGCGCTTTCGCACCTCGGTGCGCATTCCGGACAACGGCACGCTCATCGTGGGTGGTCCCAAGTACGAGAACGGTGTGATCCTGCTCGCGGTCACCGCGCGGACAGCCCCGTAGTTCCGGTTCCGTCTCCTGTCGACCTCCCTTCCCATCCCCGGTCTGTGGCGCTAGGCTCGCCCCGTGGCGACGGAGGCCGCGTCCGTCGTTGCAGGACACCCGGGTGTCCAGGATCCCGCGGCGATGGGTCTGCCATGTTCGTTCAATCCGTGGTCCGCGCCCGCAGCGAGGTCGAGGCGGCGTGGCTGATGTTCGAGGGCAAGCCGGGCACCCGGCTCATCGCCGGTGGCACCGACCTGATGTTGCAGATGCAGCGCGGAAAGCTGCAAGCCTCGTCGCTGGTGGACCTGCGCCGCTCGGGCATGGACATGCTGCGCGAGTCCGACGAGAGCATCGACATCGGTGCCACGGCCACCATCGCCAGCATCGCGCGCCACGATGGTGTGCGGCGGCTGTTTCCGGACCTGCACCGGGCCGCGGCCACCCTGGCCTCGCAGCAGATACGCAACATGGGGACCCTGGGCGGCAACATCGGCAATGCCTCGCCCGCGGCCGACCTGGTGCCCTCGCTGCTGGTGCACGAGGCCCTGGTTCGCGTGCGCTGCGGAGACGCGCTGCGCGAGGTGCCGGCCCGCGCGTTCTTCACCGGCCCCGGTGAGACCGTGCTGACGGCGCAGGAGCTGATCACCGAGGTCCGCCTGCCCGTGCCCCGCGCGGCGGACGGCGAGGTGCACAGCGTGTTTCACAAGCTGGGCTTCCGCGGCGCGCAGATCATCGCCGTGGTCAATCTGGCCGCGCGCGTGGGGCTGCGCGGCGACGTGGTCGAGCAGGCCAGGCTGGCCCTGGGCTCGGTGGCGCCCACCGCGGTGCGCGCCAGTCACGTCGAGCAGCTGCTGATCGGACAGCGCCTGACGCGCGAGCTCGTCGAGGCTGCCGCCGAGGCCGTGCAGCAGGACATCTCCCCCATCGACGACCTGCGTGCACCCGCCGCGTACCGACGCCGGGTGGCGCGCAACTACGTGCGCCTGGCTCTGTCCCAGGTCGTCATGGCGCACAGCGACGCCCGCACCCGTCGCAGGTCCAGGACGTGAAAGGGACGCACCGCATGAGCGCCAGGAGCACCGAGACCGATCTGGGGAGCAGCCCCGTGACCCTCACCATCAACGGCCGCCGAGCCGTGCTCGATGCCGCGCCGGGCGAACGCCTGCTCGACGCCTTGCGCCGGGCGGGCTTCGTCGAGGTCAAGGAAGGCTGCGGCGAGGGAGAGTGTGGCAGCTGTACGGTGCTGCTGGACGGCCATGCGGTCTGCGCCTGCCTCACGCTCGCGCAGAGCGCCGACGGCGGCGAGTTGCTGACGGTCGCGGCCACCGGTGAACCCCGGGTCGACACCCTGCGGCAGGCCATGGTCGAGGAGATGGGCACGCAGTGCGGTTTCTGCACGCCGGGGATGGTGCTGTCGGCCGCCGAGCTGTTGCACGACACGCCGCGGCCCGACGACGAGCAGATCAAGGACGCCCTCGCCGGGAACCTGTGCCGCTGCACGGGGTACACGCGCATTGCCCAGGCGGTGCACCGAGCGTCGTCGCTGCTGGAGCAGCAGAAGATGGATGCTCAGGGCAAGGAGAAGACGTCGTGAGTCGAGCCACAGGGTCCACCAGGCCGTCCGCTCGCAGTGCGGTGGCGCCGCGTCCGAAGAAGAAAGCGACCCGCAAGCCTGCGACCTCCTCCAAGGCCCTGGCCAAGCCTGCCAAGAAGACGTCGCGACAAGCGCCCAAGAAGGTGCCCGCGGCCGCGGCCAAGAAAAATGCGCGCGCCACACCCAAGAAGGCGCGCAAGGCCGCAGCCCGCACCCCCGCACGGACCCCGATCCGCACGCCGGCGCGACAGGCGGCCCCCGCGCTGCCAAAGAAGCGGGCAGCTCCGCGGTCGCTGCAGGTGGTGGGACAGGCCGGGCAACGTGTCGACGGATGGTCCAAGGTCGATGGCAGCGCTCGCTACATCGACGATCTCGATTTTCCGGGCATGCTGCACGCCGCGGTGCGCACCAGCGACTGGCCCCACGCCGAGATCACGCGCATCGACGTCACCGACGCCCAGCAGGTGCCTGGTGTGGTGACGGTGGCGACCTGGCGCGATGTTCCAGGGGTCAATCAGGTGGGCTGCGTGCGGCCGGATCAACCCTTGCTGGTGGAGACCCGCGCGCGCTGGGTCGGTGACCGCATTGCCCTGGTGGCGGCCGAGGACCCGGTCACGGCCCAAGCGGCGGTGCGCGCGGTCAAGGTCGAGGCCACGCCCCTACCGGGTGTTTTTGACGCCGAGGCCGCGCTGGAGCCCGACGCCACGCCCCTGCACCCCGGTGGCAACCTCATCGAGACCTTCGCCATGAATGGTGGCGACGTCGATCGCGCCTTTGCCCAGGCCGAGCTGGTGCTCGAGCATCGCTATGTGGCGCCGCTGCAGGAACACGCGTACCTCGAGCCCCAGGGCGTGGTGGCGGTGCCCGAGCACGGCGGCATGACCGTGTACGGCAGCATGCAGGCTCCGTTCTACGTGCAGGGCGCGGTGGCGCGCCTGCTCGGGCTGCCCCTGGCGAGGGTGCGGGTGGTGCAGAGCATCACCGGCGGCGCCTTTGGCGGCAAGGAGGACTACCCCTCGGAGCCCGCCGCCTGCGCGGCCCTGCTCGCCTTCAAGACCGGTCGTCCGGTCAAGCTCATCTACAGCCGCGAGCAGGACCTGCAGTGGACCAGCAAGCGCCATCGCATGGTCGTCCACCACCGTCTGGCGGCGCGCCGCGATGGCACGGTGACTGGCCTCGACATCCGCGTCATCGTCGACGCGGGCGCCTATTGCGGCCTGACCGGGGTGGTGGCCGAGCGCGCCAACAGCTCGGCGGTGGGACCCTATGCCGTGCCCAACGTGCGGGTGCTCACGCAGACGGTCTACACCTGCAATCCCTTCGGTGGGGCCTATCGCGGCTTCGGTGCGCCCCAGGTCGCCATCGCCCACGAGGGTCAGATGGATGCCCTGGCCCGCGCCCTGGGCCGCGATCCCCTGGACCTGCGCCGCCACAACGGCGTGCGCCCCCACAGCATCACGGCCTGGGGCGAGCGGCTGGCTCCCCCGGTCGAGTACCTCGACACCCTGGAGGCGGCAGCCCGGCTGTCGCGCTGGGATGCGCTGGTGCGCGAGGCGAATGCGCACAACGCACTCGGTGGCCGCACCCGCCTGGGGGTGGGCATCGGCACCTGCATGTACGGCTGCTGCCTGCACGCCGGGGGGCAGCACCTCGAGGGCTCGGGCGCCCTGCTGCAGGTTCACAAGGATGGATCGGTGTCGGTGACCATCGGCCTCACCGAGATGGGGCAGGGCGCGGCGACCGTGATGGCGCGTATTGCCGCCGAGGAGCTGGGCCTGCGCATCGATCGCGTGCACGTGCAGCAGCCGGACACCGCCCAGGTCCCGGACTCCGGACCCACCGTGGCGTCCCGCACCACGACCATGGCCGGGCATGCGGTGGCGGTGGCCGCGCGTCAGGTTCGCGCCGCGCTGGAGCCCGTCGCGGCAGGCCTGCTGGGCTGCACCGTACGCGAGCTGCGCTTCGGTGACGACGAGGTGCACGGACCTCGGGGGCGCCATGCCCTGTTCACCGAGGTGGTGCTGGCGGCCTACCTGGCGAAGGCCCACCTGGCGGCCCAGGGCTGGTACGCCCCGCCGCGCAAGAAGCACGATCGCGCGACCGGCCGCGGACAACCCTACAGCGCGTACGCCTATGCGGCCCAGGTGGCCCAGGTCGAGGTCGACCTGGTCACCGGCGTGCCGCGGGTGCTGCGTTTCTTCTGTGCCCACGACGTGGGCCGCGCCATCTATCCCGACGGTGTCCGCGGCCAGATCGAGGGCGGCTGCGTGCAGGGCATGGGCTACGCGTGCAGCGAACGCCTGGTGGTGCGCGAGGGACGCATTCTCAATCCCAACTTCACCGACTATCTGATCCCGACCATTCACGACATGCCCGAGATCGCCGTCACCCTGATCGAGAGTGGCGACGAGGGCGGCCGCAAGGGGCGCGGAACCACGGACCAGGCCAAGGGGCCCTACGGCGCCAAGGGCATTGGCGAGCCCTCGCTGATCCCGGCCCCGGCCGCGGTGGCGAGCGCCATCAACCACGCCCTGGGTGCGCGCCTGACCGAGCTGCCCCTGATGCCCGACGTGATCATGGAGGAGATCGCACGCCAGGGCCTGGACCACAGCGCGCTCCTGGTGGGTCCTGATCGCTGGTGAGCACTCTGTCCCGCCATCCCGTGGTCGTGGTCGGAGCCGGTCCTGCGGGCTGTGCCGCGGCCCTCGGCCTGGCCCGCCAGGGCGTCGAGGTGCTGCTGCTCGAACGCGATCGCTTCCCGCGCGACAAGATCTGCGGCGACGTGTTGCTCCCCGAGGCACGCAGTGCTCTCGAGCACCTGGGCCTCGATCTGGCGCCCCTGGCGGACCTTGCCCACCGCCTCGATCGCGCGCACTACGTGACGCCGAGCGGCCGTGGCTACACACTCCCCTTCGCCGACCTCGACGCCAGGACCCAGCCCTGGTGGGTGGTGCCGCGCCTGCGCTTCGATGCCTGGCTGGCCGCGCAGGTGCAGACAGCGGGCGTGGAACTGCGCCAGGGCTGGCGGGTCACCGATCTGTTCACCGACGCACAGCAGGTGGCGGGGGTGCAGGTGCAGGTCGATGGCGCAGCCCCGGTGCGCCTCGAGGCCGCGGCGGTGGTCGGTGCCGACGGGGCCAGCTCGGCGGTGGCGCGTGCCATGGGGCGCTTCGCCCGCGAGCCGCAGCACCTGTGCCTGGCCCTGCGCGGCTATGCCGAGGACCTGCACGACGAGGCGAGCTCGACCTTCTCCATCTACACCACCGCCGGGAGCTTGCCGGGCTGTGGCTGGGTCGTGCCCTGTGGCCAGGGACGGGCCAACGTGGGACTCGGCGCCATCCGCGCCGACCTCACGGCGCGGGGCCTCACCATGCGTGGCCTGCTCGACGAGGTCGCCGCGGCCCACCCGGCCTTCGCCTCCGCCCTCGCGCGGTGTTCCGGGTTGCGCGGCTGGAGCCTGCCCGGGGGCAGCCAGCCGCTGTCGCGATCGAGTGCCGGGCTGCTCCTGATCGGCGATGCCGGGGCCATGATCGATCCCTTCACCGGGCATGGCATTCACACCGCCCTCGACGCCGGGATCCTGGCTGGCGAGGTGCTGGTGGCGGCCCTGGCGCGCGGCGATCTCGGTGTGGCCAGCCTGGGGGAGCTGGACCGTCGCTGGCAGCAGCGC
This sequence comes from Pseudomonadota bacterium, assembly GCA_043821645.1. Taxonomy (GTDB): domain Bacteria; phylum Myxococcota; class JACRCW01; order JAFGSX01; family JAFGSX01; genus JBDRCO01. The sequence goes on from JBDRCO010000118.1 coordinate 183,966, forward strand.
TGGCACACCGAGATGGCTCTTGGACGCGTGCTGCAAAGAGGCAGCGCAGCACCCTGGCGTGTCGAGGCCGGTCTGCGCTATGTGTGCAAAAGCGACCGCCTGCGTCGCCTGGTCGGCGGCCTGGTGGGACACGCCTACCCGCGGGCCGCTCTGCTGTCCCCGGCAGGATGGTGGCGTGGCCTGGGTCCCAGAGCCCAGGACAAGGTCGAGGCATGATAGCAACGCTGCTCCACGACGAGGATCTTCAGGCGGTGCGCGAGATCACCGCGCGCGACCGCTCCAACCTGTATCTGACCTCGCAGTTCCTGCGCGATGAGGAGCGCTACCAGGCCTTCCTCGCCATGTACGCGGTCATGCGCGTCATCGACGACGCCGTCGACAAGGTCGAGGACAAGCAACACCTCGCCCCCGCGCAGCGCGCCGATCTGCACCACAGCCTGGAGGGCTGGAGCGCGCGCATCCAGGACGCCTACCGCGGTGCGCCCGCCGATGCGCCCCTGGACCGGGCCCTGGCCTGGGCCGTGGCGCGCTTCCCGGTGCCGCTGATGCTGTGGCAACGCTTCGTCGAGGCCATGCACTTTGACGTGGATCACCCACGCTTCGACCGCTTCGAGACCTTTCTGGATTACGCCGAAGGCGCGACGGTGGCGCCGACGACGATCTACATCTACCTGCTCACCTGCGAGGCCGGTGACGACGGAAAACACCAGGTTCATCGCTTTGACTACCAGAGCTGCGGCCGCGAGCTGGGCCTGTTCGCGTACCTGGCGCACGTGCTGCGCGACGTGCGCAACGATGCCCTGGTCGGCAGCACGGGCCTGGTCTACCTGAGCACCGCGGACCTCGCCTCCTGTGACCTCGTCGATCGCGATCTGCGCCGCTTCGCCGAGGCCCGCCGCAGCGACGGGCGCTTCGCGCGTGCCGTGCAGCTCCTGGTCGAGCGGGCGAGGGCCTTCGAGGCTCGCGGCGTCGCGCTGGTGGAGCAGGTGCTGCCGCGGCTGCCACCGGACCGTTGCTTCGTGCTGCGCCTGATCGTGGCCTACTACCAGGAGATGCTGCAGCGGGTCGCGGACCCGGGCCTGGACCTGTTTGCCGTCGAGGAAGTGATGGGCACCTCGGACAAGCTGGCCATTGCAGCGCGCGTCGCCGATGCGGCCGGCTTCCGCCTCGACCCCGAGACCTTGCTGCAGGCAGCGCGCCCGTCCTGAGCGGCACCGCGTCCGCTCGGCCCCCCGAAACCACGTGCAATGGCTACAATGCAGGGATGGTAGCCGCGCCCCTCGTGCCGTCCAGGTTCACGATCCTGACCCAGATCGGGCAGGGCGGCATGGCCACGGTGTATCTCGCCGACGACGCCATGGCGCAGCAGCAGGTGGCGCTCAAGGTGCTGCTGCCGCACCTGCGCAACGATCCGCTCATCGTGGCACGCTTCAAGCGCGAGATGGCGGCAGTGCGGCGAATACAAAGCCCGCACATCATCGCCGTGCACGACCTGGTGGAGACCGAGGACGTGCTGTGCCTGGTCATGGATTACCATCCTGGCCAGGACCTCAAGCGCCGACTTCGCCGCGACGGCGCGCTGCCCTTCGACGAGGTCCTCGCCGTGGCGCGGCAGGTGCTGCTGGGCTTGCAGGCTGCCCACGGGCAGGGCGTGATTCATCGCGACATAAAGCCGCACAATCTTCTGGTCGACGACGAGGGGCGGGTCAAGGTCGCGGACTTCGGTCTGGCGCGGGTCGACGACCTGGTGGGCGTCACCACCCACACCATGACCCTGGGCACGCCAGAATACCTGGCGCCCGAGCTGCTCAGCTCCCCCCTGGTCGACGGCCGCGTGGACCTGTACAGCCTGGGGGTCTCCCTGTTCGAGCTGGTCACCGGCCGCCTGCCGTACCGCGCCAGCTCACCCATGGCCCTGCTGCGCCTGCACCAGGACGCCGAGGTGCCGGATCCGCGGCAGCACGTCCCGTCGTTGCCACGGTGGTTTGCGCTGCAGTTGCAGCACGCCATGGCCAAGGAACCCGAACAGCGCTACGCCACCGCCACCGAGTGGCTGCACGCGCTGGACGAGGGCGCTGCGCCAGGGGCCCCGGCTCCCGGCAGCAGCGACAGCGGGCTGTCCTGCCGCCTGTGTGGGGCTCCCATGCTGCCCGGGCTGCGCACCTGTGTGGAGTGCGGCGCCGAGCTGGTGGAGTTGCACAGCGTCGATCACGGCGGCCACCGCGTGTACATCGATGCGGTGAGCTGGAGCCAGGCCGATGCCCTGACCTTCGAGCAGAAATACAAGGTGGTGGCCGAGTTGACGGATCTGGGCGCCACGCTCAAGGCGGATCCGGAACAGCTCGAGGTCCGTTTGCGCAACCTGCCGGTGGTGGTGGCAGACCGCCTGTCGCCTGAATCCGCCACCAGGCTGGCCAACCTGCTGATTCGCAGCGGCGTTCCCGCCCGCCCGGGGCGGTCCGGAGCGCGTGGCTTGCTCGAGTACCTGATGCAGCTGGTGCGTCCGACCTATGTGTTGGTCATGCTGGCGTGTGGGCTGGCGCTGGGGGCCGGGATGGCCTTTCGCGCCACTGCGCTGCCCATGTTCTGGATCCAGAGCCTAAGCGCCGGGCTGCTGGTGAGCACGGTGCTGGCGATGGTCGACGTGTTTCATCGCCGACTCCCCCTGGCGCGCATCGAGCGGGGCAGCGCCCTCAGCGCTTCGGATGATCCCCTGCTCCGCCGCGTGGTGTTCGCGCTGCAGGCCGTGCACGCCCCCCGGTTGCGCAGCCTGGTGCGGCGCCTGGTCGGCCGCGCCCTCGAGCTGCGCCAGCGCGTCGAGCAGAGTCCCGAGCTGCGAGCACAGATGCGCGGCGAGATCGATCACGTGATCGCGCGTGCCCTCGACCTCGCCGAGCACTGCGCGCGTCTCGACGACGAGCTGTCCGGCTTCCAGGCCTCGGAGGTCTACGAGCAGCTTCAGGTCCTGGACGAGCGCATTGCCGTGGCCGGCATCCGGGAGACCGCCGAGCTGATCGAGCACAAGCTCGAGCTGCAGGAGCGCCTGGCCAGTGTCGACGAGAAACAGCGCGAACATGTGCTGGGGCTGAACCGGCTGCTGCACGCCCTGGCGCGCCTGACCGCGCTGCATGCCGAGGTCTCCACGCGCCAGGCCGGTGCCGAGAGTGTCACCTCGCTCAGCGTCCTCCTCGGCGAGCTGGGTGCCGAGCTGGCGGCCCACCGCGAGCTCGAGGACAGCCTGCGCGGAGCCTCCACCGAGCCGTCCAGGGTCACAGCAGGATCTTCCTGAGCTGCAGTGCCGCCACATCCGCGCGCCCCACCCCAGCCCTGGCTGCCAGGGCGATGTGGCGCACGTCGTCGACACGCAGCTTTCTGTGCTGGAACTCGGCGAGGCCCAGACCGTAGCTGTCAACGGCCACGATGTCGCGGCCTGCCACCAGTCTATCCAGCGTCACCACCTCGCCGGGCCCGGACGGCCCGTTGGTCAGCAGGGCCCGCGTGGCGTCGAGCAAGGTGAGCCTGGGCCTGACCACCCGAGCCAGATCGGCCACGGCCTGGTGCAGGTCGAGCAGGGTGTGAAACGAGAGTCGATCCTGGATCACGCCCATGTGGTTCTTCAGACCGAAGGTCACCGTGGCCGCGGAATGTGACTTGGCGACGGGGAGATTGATGAAGCAGTCGGCCTCGAGCACCTGTCGCGCCACTGCGGTGCGCTTGAGCGAGATGCCATCGCGGATGCGCAGCGCACGGAAGTCATCGCCCCCGAGAAGGCGCAGCTCCACCTCGGGCAGGGCGCGGAACGCCGCTTCGAGGCCGCAGCGCTTGAAGCACTTGCCAGGCGAGCCGGTGGGGTTCTCGACCACGGTCACGCTGCGCGCTCCGGCCTGCACGCAGGCCCGCGCCACGGCCAGGACCACCTCGGGGTGGGTGGTGGTGGCCCACTCCGGAGGGTTGGCAAAACCTGCGTTGGCCTTGAGCACCACGCGATCGCCGCGGCTCACGAAGCGCCCTATCCCGCCCAGGGCGTCGAGGGCTGCGTTCACGCGCCGGGCCGGATCTCCACCTTGCACGTCGACGAGGTCAGGGATCGCAGGCGCCGCGCTCAAGCGCCGTGGCAGCGGCAAGGCGGCGATGCCCACGGCAGCGGCAGTGCTCTCGAGAAAACGACGACGGTTCATGCGGTTCATGCAGCACTCCTCGGTGACCACGACCATCTAGCGCGGCGAACGCAGGTCGCTACCAGGACCCGACATCCCACAACAGCACCCACGAAATTGGGCTGGGCGTGGCAGGCATGAAGACCTGCAAGCGGCAAACCATTGTGCCTGCGGGCGGATTCTTGCCGCAAGCGCCCGCACGCGCCGTGCACGCGCGCAGGAACTTGGCTAGGCTCGCAGCCCGGAGGTCGCCATGCCCACCGAGCTCTCCGCCATCCAGCTGCTCGCCTTCGACGTCGATGGGGTCCTGACCGATGGACGCATCTGGTTCGACGAGGAAGGTCGTGAGATGCACGCCTTTCACGTTCACGACGGCATGGGAATGGTCCTGGCCTCGCGCCGGGGACCGCTGCTGGTGGCGATCTCGGGTCGCGGTGCCCCCGGGGTCAAGGCGCGCCTGACCCAGCTGCGGGTGCGCGAGATACACCTGGGCATCGACGACAAGGTGCAGGTCCTGCGCGACGCGGCCGGGCGCCACGACATCCCCCTCGAGGCCTGCTGCTTTGTCGGCGACGACATCAATGATGTGGCGACCATGAAACTGGTGGGCCTGGCTGTGGCTCCGGCCAACGCCCACCCCTCGGCACTGACGGCGGCGCACTGGTGCACCCAGGCCAGGGCAGGTCACGGTGTGCTCAGAGAAGTGCTGGATGCGATCTGGATGGCGCGCCCGCCGCTCGAGGGCGCCAGGTCCTAGCGGTCCTCGGGCCCGGCCTCGGTGCTGGCGTCGGCCTCGGCGTCGGACACGCACACTCCAGGATCGAGCTCACAGTGCGAGCCGTCCGGACAGTCCGGGTCGCCAGCGCAGGAGGTGGCCGGGGTGGGGGCCGCGCAGGCCAGCGGCAGCAGCGCGCCTGGGCACAGCACGGCGATTGCGATCGCGAAGCTGCGGACTGTGCGCATCAGGTCACTCCTCGCTCGCGTCCAGGAACAGCTGCGGCGTCATGCTCAGACCCGCTCCCACCAGGGCCAGGCTGAGGCCGGCAGACAGGCTGAGCCAGCCGCCCGTCCACAGCGACTGTCCCTCGGACATCTTGAGCCGGTATCCCGTCAGGTCCGTGACCACGGGAGTCGGTGCGCCGTCGAGATCCCGCGTTTGCGTCAGGCCCACCCGCACCTCCTCGTAGAACACCAGTGTGTAGGTGCTCAGCAGGGTGACGCCCATCCCGGCGAGGGCGCCACCGACGATGGCGCCAAGGTTGCCAAAGGTGCGCAGCAGCTCGCGGGTGGCGGCATCCTCGTCGCCGCGCAGATCGGAGGCACTGCCAGGCACGGGCGCTTCGGCTGCCGCGGGCGGTGACAGACCGAGCAGCGACAGGGTGAGCAGGGTGGCGCAGAGTTTCATGCGACGTGGATCCTTTGTGGACTGCCGAGCGGGACAGATCTTAGCGCGCTTGCGCGGCCGGAGCACAAGAGTCCCTCTCGGTCAGCGCGCAGGCTGCGAGGAGGGTTCCGTGGCATCTTCCCAAGGCCAGCGAACGCCAGGCTGTGACGCCGCCGCGTCCTCGACGCCGGGGTCGGCCTCGAAGCCATAGAGCGCCGGGATGACGAAGGGCCGCAGTGCGCGCGGTATCACCCGCAGCAGCACCAGCGCGAGTCCGGTGGCGGCGACGCCGACACCCACGGTGCCGGTGGTGGCCGCGATGGCCGCGTACTGTCCGAGGTTCGAGGTCGACTGGTACTCGAGCCCTGCGAAGATGGTGCCGGCGAAGAACAGCACCCCACCGGTGACCAGCAGGGTCTGCCCGGCGGAGCCCAGCACGCCGTCGGTGAGCGCGAAGGCGTCGATGGCGCTGTCCATGGGTTCGAGATCGCGCGTCGCGTCGGACAGCACCTCGCGGCCGGTCTGGCGCATCACCGCCTTGGCGCTGTCAGCCCAGCGCTGGGACTTGATCCACGGTCCCGCCACCGGGATCCACTGCAGCAGCGTGAACTCGGGTTCGGCGCCTCCGGCCGCGGCGAGCAGAGCCCAGGCCCGGGTCCAGCCGGTGAGCGGTGGCTTGACCCACGATCCCTGTTGCGCGGCGCGCTGCTGCTCCGCGGTCACATGCCCGTGGGCCAGCAAGGCATACGAGGTTTCGAACACCCAGTCCGAGCCCTTGTCGCGAAGCTTGACGTAGCCCAGGTAGCCCAGCCCGCCCAGGGTCAGCAGCCCGGCCACGCCGACCGGGATGAAGTAGGGCGCCACGATCAGGGCCGGGATGGCGAGCACGGCGTAGCTCAACCCCGCCGCAATGGCGATGGCCAGGGCGGGATAGGTCACCAGATCCCGGAAGCCCTTGGCCAGGACCAGAGCCACGGCCGGTTGCCAGAACAGGATGTCGCGCTCGCCGTGGTAGGTCTCGACGTACTGCACCGCGAGCACCGCCGGGAGGAGGCACGCCCACTCGACCACCGTCCCGATGACGTCGCCCACGCCGGGCAGCAGCACCAGCGGCAAGGTGATGGCCTCGCACATCTCGATGCTGCCGCGGACCGAGATCTCGACGGCCTGATCCGACTCCTGCCAGCCCTTTTGCGGTGCCTCGCCGGAAGCAACTGCGGCAGGTGGCTGGGGTGGTGTTGCGACGGGGGCGGGCGCCGGGGCACTGGGCGGGGGCGCGGCATGTTGTGACGACGGTGATGCGGCAGGCGCCGACGCCGCTGCGGCGCTGGATTGCTCCGTCGCGGGAGCAGTGCTGGACGCTGCAGTGGTGGCCTCGCTTGCGTCGGGAACGGCCGGCGTGGCGACGGGAAGAGAGGTGGCCGCGTCCTGCGCTCGCAGCGCTGCCCCGGGGATGAGCAGGGAGACCAGCAGCGCAAGCACGATCCCGAGCGCTCGCACACCCCTTCGAGGAGTTCGCATGTCGATGTCCTAGGAACGTTCCTGGGAGACCTGCACGAACACCAGCCGCAGATCATGCAGGATGGCCTCGAACAGCCGCTTCTCGTCGGCCGTCAGGTTACCCCGGGTCTTCTCGTGCATCATGTTGAGGATGTCGATGGTCTGCCGCGCCAGGCCGAGATCGCGCTGGCGCTCGCCGGTCTCCGGCAGCGGCAGCACACCTAGGTGCATCAGGGCTTGCTGGGCGAGGCTCTGGATGAACGCGGCGAAGTCGATGAGCGGGGGCAGGCTCTCGCTCTCCTTCTCGTCGTGACGGTGGAGGTCAGGTGCCGGATCGGGATCCGCGGCGCGGGCAGGCTCGGCTGCCGGGGCTGCGGCCTCTTCCGGGCGCTCGTCTCCGCTCTCGTCGAGACGGCGGCGATCCACGACCTTGACTGTCTTGGCTTCTTCGTCTTCGCGCGGACTCATGGCGGGCTCCATCGAGGCTGTGCGTGGCGCGCACGTTATCTCGGCCTAGAGCTTGAACTCGACCTGGTCGACGTAGCGACCGCGCTTGACCAGGAACACCACCTGGCCCTTGCGGCGGGCGCGCAGGATGCCATTGCGAAAGTCATCCAGGCTCTTCACGTCGGCGGCATTGACCTGCAGGATCACGTCGCCGGGCTTGAGCCTCGCCTTGGCTGCGGGCAGGCCACCTTTGATCTGATCGATCACCACACCGCGGCCGTGGCGCGTGGCGGGCTCCTTGACGGTCAGGCCAAGCTGGCCCTCGATGATGCGGTCGGCCAGCTCGAGCGGCACCTTGGCCGCGGTGATGGCCAGATCCAGCGGTGCGCCACGGCGCAGGACCTGCATCCTGATCACGGTGCCCGCGGTGAAGTCGCGCATCTTGGCGGTGTAGTCGGCGGCGGTCTCGATGGGAAAGTTCTCGACGGTGACGATGACGTCACCGACCTTCAGCCCGCCGCTGGCCGCGGGGCCGCCGTCCTCGATGGCCACCACCTTGACCGCGGTCTTTTGCGGCAGGCCCAGCTTCTTGACCTCGTCGCCCTCGATGCCGCCCAGGTCGAGGCCGACGTAGGCGAGCTGTATGCTGCCGTAGGCAATGAGGTCATCGACGATGCGGCGGGCCCGGTTGACCGGGATGGCGAAGCCGATGCCGATGCTGGCTCCCGGACCGTAGATGGCGGTGTTGACGCCGATCAGGCGGCCGGTGATGTCGAGCAGGGGACCGCCCGAATTGCCAGGGTTGATCGAGGCATCGGTCTGCACGAAGTCGTAGTAGGTGCGGCCGTCGGCGTTGAGGTTGCGGTGCAGGGCGCTGACCACGCCGGTGGTCACGGTGTTGGACAGGCCAAAGGGGTTGCCGATGGCAATCACGGTCTCGCCTATCATCAGATCCGTCGAGTCGCCCATGGGCATGAAGGGCAGCTTCTCGTCGGTCTGCAGCTTGACCACGGCCAGGTCGAGATCGGGGTCGGTGCCCACCACCTTGGCCTCGAACTCGCGGCGGTCGACCAGCGCCACCTTGATCTTGGCACCGCGCTGCACCACGTGAAAATTGGTCAGCACGTGGCCCTCGCCATCGATGATGGTGCCCGAGCCCAGGCTGGTGGTCTCGAGCTTGCGCTTGTAGCGGGGCTCGAAGACATCGCGGAAGAAGTCGCCGCTCCAGTCGCGCTGGGCAACCATCTCCTCGGTGTAGACGTTGACCACCGCGCTTCCAGCCCGCTCCACCGCCCGCACCACGGCACTGCGCCGAAGATCGTGATCTTCCTGGGCCGCTGCTGACAGGCTGGTCGTCAGCAGCAGGGCGACGACCAGGGCAGGTCTCACTGGGGCTTCGCCTCGCCGTTACCGCCCGGAATGGGGAATTCCTCGAGGTGCATCTCTTCGTACTTGCCGTCGAGATCGGGCAGGTTCTTCAGGTGGCTCTGCAGGTCCTTGTCGCTGACCTGGCCCCGCGCCTGGTAGCGATGAACCACGCGCACGTCCAGCATCTTGTCCGGGATGATCTTGGCCATGGGAAACACCTCATCGATCGTGAAGATCGAGCAGCGGGCAAATATGGGAACCTGGCGGTGCCCTGTCAAGGGCGCGCGTGCCGCCCATGAGAAATGATGTGACCTGGGGTGCCTACTGACAGAAGGCCGGGCTCGGGTTCTCGGCGCAGTTCTGGGCGCAGTTGATCTCGAAGATGCTGGCCGGCTCCAGGCGGTGCACGCCATAGGAGTAGTCCATGAGGCCGATGATCGAGCTGAAGCTCTGGCCTGGCTGGCGACGGTCTTCACACTTGTTGACCAGGTTGTCGCATGTGCGCTCGGTGTAGGCCGGCGCTCCCGTCGTCGACGGCGAGCGCCACCAACCACCCCAGCCGTGGCGGAAGAAGGTGCCGATCTCGACTCCGTGCAAGCTGGTAGCACTGGCGCCGGCCACCCGGAAGTATCCGAAGTCACGGATGTCGTTGACGTTGTTCGAGTATGGATAGCCCACGCAGAGGTCCAGCAACTGCACGTTGCGCAGCTCGACCAGCACACCCTCGTACTTCTCGGTGTCCGGACCGGGCAGCAGCGCGGGCCGCACCTCGGGGTTGCCGCTCTCGGGCACCCGCGGCATGCCGCTGTAGATCGTCGACACATCGCCGTCGAACAGCGCCGGCAGGGGCATGGCGACCAGGGGTGTGGCGTCGTTGGTGGAGCCCAGGCGGGTCAACACCTCGAGCCGGCTGAGCTGGGTCATGTCGTAGTACTCGGCGGGCTCGCCGACCAGGGTGATGATGTCGCCCACCTGCGGGAAGCCGTCGAGCATGTTCTGCAGCGTGGCGTTCTTCACGAAGTGCCCGGTGAAGGTGTAGTTGGTGTCGAAGCCGTCGGTGACGGTGCCGGCCTGGCCACAGTCGACCAGGGCGGTGCCGGAGAGGCCGTCGCACGCGGTGCCGCGACGCCAGCGCACGCCCGGGATGACGGTGATCTTGATGCCGGACCAGGCCTGCAGCCGGCCGTTGGCGTCGACGGCGCTCGGGTCGGCCACGAAGAAGCCGTACATGTAGTACGGGCAGTAGCCGCCACTGGTCTTCTCCTCATCCAGGCAGGTGGACTCGTCGCTGACGCCGAACACCGTCGAGGTCACCACCATCTGGGTCAGGCGCACCGGGTTGCAGCGCAGCGAGGTGGTGGCGCAGACCTCGGGGTGGTTGGGGTCAGCGGGGTTCTGCACCGCGGCCGGGCTGGAGTCGGTGATGACGCGGGCACCGGAGAGGCTGACCACGTCGGCGGCGTCGCGAGGCATGAGCACGTAGTCGCCGTAATAAGTGTAGCGCAGCACGCCGGTGATGCTGGTGAACACCTCCTGGGCGCCGGGCACGTACTCGAACAGCTGGTCGTCGACCAGGGCGCCGCCGGTGACCTGGAACTGGCCGAAGGAGACCAGGGATCCGTCCGGGAACAGCACCGTGGACACGCCCTCGACGCGCACCAGCACGCCTTCCCAGGCTTCGGCGGTGGCGTCGGCGACCAGATCTGCGGCGTTGGCCACGGTGGCGGCCACGCTGCCGGTGCCGCGCACGGTGACGTGGGTGGCCTCGAGCTGCGTCTCGGTCCCGGTGTTGCCGGTCTGGCCGGTGAACTCGACCAGGGTCCCCTCGACGTCGACCAGGTCGTTGCGTGCGACCGTGACCTCGCCGGTGGCCACCGTGACCAGGATGCCGCTGAAGGCTCCTCCCTCGGCGTCGGACACGAAGAAGCCCTCGAGGGCCGACGACACGCTGAACATCTGCGAGCTGACCACCAGATCAGTGAGCGCCACCTGGGCCTCGGCGCCCGGGAAGCGCGGCGAGGTCGAATCCTGCAGGTCCTTGACCTTGAGCCGGTTGGGGTTGCCGCCGTCGTCGATCGCGGCGTCGCGGCGACCCGCGTCGTAGCCACCCGCATCGTCGTCGCCGTTGCGAATCGGACAGCCCACGAGCATCAGGCCGCCCAGAAGCAAACAGGTCACGCGCTTCGACATTCTCACACCTCTCCTCAGGGTCCTATTCAGGACCGGGCCGTCATGGCGCCGGCAGGCTCACAAAGGCCAGGCCAGCATGCGAGTCGAGAAAAAGGGTGTCAAGCGCGCCGCTGGCGGCGCCCGTGCCGTGGTGGCGCCGGTGCAGGGACTCCGTCGTCGGGCATGGCAAGTTCGATGCTGCGCGTCGCCACGTCGACGTGGACCACGCGCACGCGCAGTGCGTCTCCCAGCCGGAAGCGCCGCCGGCTGCGCCGCCCCACCAGCGCCAGGCCGTCGTCCGAGGCCTGGTAGCGGTCGCGCGGTTGCAGGGCCTCGATGGGAAGGTAGCCCTCGAGCAGCGGGTGCTGGACCTGCACGAACAGCCCGCCGGGCTGCAGCCCGATGAGGTTGGCGTCGAACACCTCGCCGAGGTGGCGGCTGGCCAGCTGGGCGCCGAGCATGCCGTCGATGAAGCGCTCCAGCTCCATGGCCTGGCGTTCCGCGCTGTTGATCGGATCCTGCGCCGTCGCCACCTCGGCCTGGCGGCGCCGCGGATCGCGCGCGCCGGACAGGTCGTCGCCCAGCACCCGATGCACCAGCAGGTCGGGGTAGCGCCGGATGGGGGAGGTGAAGTGCAGGTAATCCGAAACGGCCAGGCCGTAGTGTCCCAGCGGCGCCACGTCGTAACGAGCCTGGGGCAAACCGCGGAGCAGCAACATGGACAGCAGGCGGCGGTCCGCGTCGCTGCGCGCGGCCTTGAGGGCGCGTGTCAGGGCCTGACCGCGCACGGTGTCGTCGACGGTGAGTCCCACCAGGGCCTTCGCCGCGTCCGCGAAGGGGCGTAGGCGGTCGCTGCGCGGTGCCGGATGCACGCGGTACAGCGCTGGCAGTTCGCGTGCCATGAACCAGCGCGCCACGGCCCGGTTGGCCTCGACCATGAACACCTCGATCAGGCGCTCGGCCGCGGCCATGGGGCGCGGGAAGCCGTCGATGGGTTCCCCCGCCTCGTCGAGCACGAAGCGGGCCTCGGGGATGTCCAGGTCGAGCCGGCCTTGCTGGTGGGCGCGTTTTTCAAGTTGCTGCGCCAGCCGGGCCAGCTGCTGCACCATGGGCCAGCGTTCCCCGAGCTGGCCGCGCACCGCCGCGTCTCCGTCCAGGGCCGCGTTGACCTGATCGTAGGTCAGCCTGGCCCGGCTGCGGATCACGGCGCGCAGCAGCTCCACCTCCACCACTTCGAGGGAGCCGTCGTAGGTCAGGCGGCACACCATGGCCAGCCTGTCCTCGTCGGGACGCAGGCTGCACAGCTGTGCCGCGAGGCGCTCGGGCAGCATGTGCGCCACCCCGCCGGGCCAGTACACGCTGGTGGCCCGGCGCCGCGCCTCCTGATCGATGGCGGAACCGGAGGTCACGAAGGAGGCCACGTCGGCGATGGCGACGGTCAGGGTGCGTCGATCGCCCTGCTCCTCGAGCGCCACCGCATCATCGAAATCGCAGGCATCGTCGCCGTCGATGGTGACCAGGGGTAGGCCGCGCAGGTCATCGCGCCCCTGCAGCTGTCGCGCCGGCACGGCCTCGGTGAGCGTGGCCGCCTCGGCCTCGCAGGCCGGCGGATGTTCGCGGTGAACGCCGCGATTGATCAGGATGCGCTCGACCTCGGCGCGGCTGGAGCCGGTCTGTCCGATCACGCGCAGCACCCGCCCGCGCAGCGAGGCCTGGGCACCGGGCTCCAGGGTCACCTCGACCAGAGTGCCGGTGGCGGCCTCGGTGGGCTCGGACAGCCACACAGGCTGCCCGAAGCGCCCGTCCTCGGCCTCGACGAAGGCCAGACCGCCGGAGCGGCGCAAGGTGCCCACGAGTTGCTCGCGTGCGCGCTGCAGCACCACCAGGCCGCAGGCCTGTTCCCGGCCCCGGCGATCGGGCTCCACCCGCGCTCGCACGCGGTCCCCATCGACGACGGAACCGAGTTCCGACGCCGCCACGTGCAGCGAACGGTCGTCGTCGAGGCGCAGTCGGCCGTGCCCGCGGGCGCGTCGCGTCACCACACCCTCGACCAGGATCTCCTGGCGCGGCGGGGGCTGCGGTGGGCGCGGTCCCGACCTCTTGTGCAGGTGCTGCAGGGCCTCCCGGATGCGCGGGATCGACAGGGCGGGCGGACCGAGGGCACGGCGCAGCGCCACCAGGTCGAGCTCCTGTCCCGACGGCCAGCGATCCAGCTGGACCTGCACACGCTGCACATCTCGTCGTCGAACCATGGGCGATTGTGCCATGCCAGGCGCCCAGGCAGCCAGTGCTCATTGGGCCGCCGCGGTGGACAAGGATCCCGCCCTGTGGTAGGTCCACGCGAACTTCAAGGACCTATTTTCCGTCGTCAGGGAGGCATTTGACCATGCGAACATCGCTGCTTGCTGTCGCCCTTGTCGTCGCCACCGGGTGCGGCGTGGGCTCGGCTTCCTTCAGCGGTGACATCGGTGACCGCAGCTTTGCACCGGTGGGTACCGTGTTCGCCTTCGTGGATGCCCTGGAGCCGGCTCCCGAGCTCAAGGGTCGCGACAAGCGCCGTGTGATCCTGGCCATGACCTTCGCGGCTTTCGATCCCAGCGTCGACCAGGAGCAGCTGTCGGCCACCGAACTGGCCGATCTGGCCCACGCCATCGAGATCCACGACTGGCTGTCCCTGCGCTGGGAAGATCAGCGCGAGGTGCAGGGCGGCGCGCAGTACGATGACGTGCTGCTGGCCGGTGACCAGGATGGCCGCTACACCGACGCCGACACCACCGCCGATGGCCGCAGCGAGGGCTTCGACGCACGCTTCGGGCTGGCGCGCGAGGCCCTGGCTCCCGGCGCCAGCTACACCGACTACAAGCCCTTTGCCACCCGCAGCCGGGTCGGCGTGCACCTCGAGAGCGTGGACCTGGAGCAGGCCATGGAGATCCAGGGCTCGCTCACCATCCAGGTCGAGCGGGCCGAGAGCGATCCCGCGGATGCGCGCGTCGGCACGGTCGAAGGCAGCTTCGTCGCTCGGGTCATCGGCGAGCGCGTGGCCGAGAAGAACTTCGAGACCCTGCAACTGTACAAGCTGCTCGAGGTCCAGCGATGAGGGCGGCACTAGCGCTGCTCGCGCTGTCCGGGATCGGCTGCGGCTACGGCGCGGTGTCGGTCGACGGCAGCTTTGGTCCCGAGCGCTTCGAGCCCACGGGAACGGTGTTCGCCGTGGTGGACGCCCACGTCGAGGTCGATGACCCGACCGGCGGCATCCGGGTCGAGGAGCGTGCGGTCAAGACCGTGGTGGTTTTTCTGTGTCAGGCCGCCCTGGATCCCGACGTGGACTGGGCAGGCTTGCCCGGGCGCGAGATCCTGGGCCTGCAAGAGACCGTGCGGCGGGGCGACCGCGTGCTGGTGCGGGATCTGGCCCTGACCCAGCTCGAACCCGGGGCGCGGCTCGAGGCCTCGGCCCAGCGCGCGGATTTTGGCTTCGTGGCCTTGCCCGGAACCGAGCCCGTCGGCGCCGACGACAGCTACGCCCAGGTGCGTCCGCTGGGGCGCGTGGTCAAGGCGGCCTTCGTGGTCGAGGAGGCCGAGCTGCGTGAGGGTGGCCACCTGCGCGCCAGTTTGACCCTCGCCCGCGAGCGCGCCGGCGACCAGCCCGCCAACACCGCCACCGGGCAGGTCACCCTGACCTTCGACGCGCCCATCCTCGGCGAGCGCATCGGCGAGTCCAACCTCTCCATTCTCGATCTCTAGCCCACTGCGGTTGACCGCAGGCACCCGCGCACCCCATCATCCCGACGTGGACGACCGCCTCCCTCACCGACCCGCGTTCGACCTGACGAGCCGCCTGGTGCCGATACTGGCCGCGCTGTTCGTGCTCGGCGTCGGAGCCCTGTGCCAGTTCGTGGTGGTGAGGCCCATGCTCGAGCGTGCGCCGGCCCTCTCCATTGCGGCCGAGGCCGAGCTGGTGCTGTGGTTGTTGATCTCCACCAGCGCCGTCGTGGCGGCCCTGCTGTCCTCGCTGGCGCTGAGCTCGCAGCGGCGGCCCTTGCACGACCTGGCGGCGCAGATCGGCGTGTCCGGGGTGGTGGGCGCGCCGACGCCGCTGGCCTTGCCCGAGGTGGGCCCGGCGGCGCTGTTCCAGGTCGTGACGCGGTACAATGCCCTGGTGGAGATGGTGCTGCGCTCCAGCGACGCACTCCGCAGCGACGCGGCCCTGGCCCACGCCCGCGCCAGCTCCGAGGAGGAGCTGTCGTCGCTCGTCCTCAGCCACGTCCCGTCCGGCATCCTGGCCGTCGACGCCCGGGGGCGCGTGGTGCGCGCCAATGAAGCGGCCCTGCGCATCCTCGACCTGACGATGGACGCCCTCGACGGCGAGGAGCTTGCCGGGGTGTTGGGGGAGAGCCATCCTCTGGTCGAGGCCACCCGCCATGATGTCCTGCGCGACGAGTTCCAGGTGAGCCAGGGGCAGCACCCGCGCGTGCTCGGCGTCTCCTCCGGCATCCTGCGCGATGCCGCGGGCCAGGCCGCGGGCCACGTGCTGGTGTTCGCGGATCTGACCGACCTGCGCCACCTCGAGCAACAGCTGCAGATGAAGGAGCGTCTGGCCTCGCTGGGGCAGGTGGCGGCGGGCCTGGCGCACGAGATTCGCAATCCCCTGGGTGCCCTGCGCGGCTTCATCGAACTCCTCGAGCGGCGGCTTGATGAGCCCGAGCGCGCGCGCCCGCTGTTCGCCAAGGTACTGCGCGAGGCCGACACGCTGTCGCAGGTGGTCGGTGACTTCTTGGCCTTTTGCCCGGCCTGCACCGCCGCGGCGCGAGACCATCGATGTCCAGAGCCTGCTCGAGGAGGCGTGCGAGGCCGGGGCCACGGCGGCAGGTGTCGAGGGCCTGCACACCCAGATCCTCGTCGACGCCGACGCGCGCGTGCTGCTGGCCGACGCGGTACAGCTGCGCCGGGCCCTGGTCAATTTCGTGCTCAATGCCTGCCAGGCCACGGGTGCCGGGGGCCAGGTGAGGCTGCGGGCCGAACGCCGCCAGGCGGTGCTGCGCCTCGCGGTCGAGGATGACGGACCTGGAGTTCCAAAGGAGCAGCGGCTGGATGTGGTGACGCCCTTTTTCACCACCAAGCGCGGAGGAACGGGGCTGGGCCTGGCGGTGGCGCACCAGATTGCCCGGGCCCACGACGGAGAGCTGCAGATCGAGGATGTCGAAGGGGGTGGGGCCCGCTTCGTGCTCGAACTGCCGGCTCCGGAACCCTGACGCACAGAGCGATTGCCGCGGCCCGGACGACCCTCGATAATGGGGTCCGAGGTGAGGTTCGTAGTCTGGACCTCGTGGGCGCAGGCCGGATTGCGCCTGGGGTCCCCACCTCGTGGAAGCCACCATGCCCCGGGTGCTCGTCGTCGATGACCAGGCCGGAATGCGCGAGATGATCGCGGAGGCGCTCGCCGACCGTCATCTGCAGGTCCTCACCGCCGACAGTGCCGAGGCCGCCTACGAGCTGCTGGGCCAGCACGATTTTGACGTCGTCATCACCGACCTGCGTCTGCCCGGTGACAGCGGCCTGGATCTGCTCAAACGCTTGCAGCGCGACGATCCCGGGCTGCCGGTGCTGCTGATCACGGCCCATGGTTCGGTCGAGGGCGCGGTGGAGGCCATGCGCCAGGGCGCCACGGACTACCTGGTCAAGCCCTTCGGTCTCGACGAGCTCGACGTGCGCCTGCAGCGTGCGCTGGGTGCCGCGCGCGTGGACCAGGAGGCCGCTCGCCTGCGCCGTGAGGTGCGTGGCCGCCACGGACGCATGGTGGGATCCAGTCCGGCGCTGGCGCAGATCTTTCGGTCGGTCGAGAAGCTGGCGCCGACCCCCATCCCGGTGCTGATCCAGGGCGAGAGCGGCACCGGCAAGGAGCTGCTGGCGCGCGAGATTCACGATCGCTCACCGCGCGCGCAAGGCCCCTTCGTGGCGGTCAACTGTGCGGCCATCCCCAAGGGTCTCATCGAGAGCGAGCTGTTCGGTCACGAGCGCGGCGCCTTCACCGGCGCCCACCGCAGCCACAAGGGGCACCTCGAGCTGGCCGAGGGCGGCACCCTGTTCCTCGACGAGATCGGCGATCTGGACCCCGACACCCAGGTCAAGCTGTTGCGCTTTTTGCAGGAGAAAGAAGTGGCCCGGGTCGGCAGCGAAACCCGCCGGGTCATCGATGTGCGCGTGCTGGCAGCGACCCACCGCGATCTCAAGGCCGAGGTCGCCAGCGGGCGCTTTCGCGAGGATCTTTTCTTTCGCCTCTCCGTCGTCACCCTGGACCTTCCGCCGCTGCGCGAGCGGCGCGAGGACATTCCTGCCCTGGTCGAGCACTTCGTGCAGAAGTGGTCCACCGAGCTGCACCGCACGGTGCGCGCCACCCCTGAGTTCGTGCGCAGCACCCTGGGCTACGACTGGCCGGGCAACGTCCGGGAGCTCGAGAACGCCATCGAGCGTGCCATCGTGCTGTGCGAGGATGACGTGCTGCGACCGCGCGATCTGCCCTTCGAGACCGCGGCAGCCGCCGACGATGGCGACGCCAGATCGAGCATGGTCACGGAGGTGGAGGCCTTCGAGCGGCAGCTGATCCTCAGTGCCCTCACCGCCGCTGGAGGCAACACCTCGCGCGCCGCCAAGGCCCTGGGCGTCCGGCGCACCACCTTGCAGTACAAGATCCGCAAGTACGGCCTCGACGGCGAGTGATATGTCACTGCGCGATCGCACCCTGGATCCGGCTCGCCGCCAGCGCATTGCCCGCGTCAAGCGCTGGATGGCACCGGTGCGCGCGGCCATCATCGTCGGCCTGGTGTGGTGGATCACCGGCGCCCATCGCGGCGACTCCGGGCCCGCCCTGCTCCTCGCCCATCTGGTGCTGTTTCTGGGCATCACCCTCGAGCGGCTCACGGTGCCGGCCTGGGTCGAGGGCTGGCAGAGCGATCGCCGATCCAAGGCACGGCTGGCCCTGGCCTTCTTCCTCACGGTGGGGGTGTCCTTTGCCGAGCGCGGCCGCCACCCCATCCTCGTGCCCACGCAGCAGCTCGAGATCGCTTTTCTGATCGCGGGAGCGCTGCTGGTGGCCGTGGGCATGGGGGTCCGGCAGTGGGCCATCCGCAGCCTGGGCGCCTTCTTCACCGACCGCGCGCGCATCGTCGACGATCACCAGCTTGTCCAGCACGGCATCTACGCCCGGCTTCGCCACCCGGCTTACCTGGGACTGGCACTGGTGTTCGTGGGCTACCCGGTGATGCTGCTCAGTGTCGCGGGGGCCGTGGTCTGCGCCATCGTGCTGCCCTGGTCGCTGGGCTTTCGCATCCGCACCGAGGAGGCCATCCTGTCCACGCACTTCGGTGCGGCCTGGGATGCCTACGCCGCACGGACCCCGGCGCTGTGGCCCTTTGGACGGCGGATCCGGCCCGATGGATGAGGCTTGTGCTCGGTTTAAAAATTGTAATTATTTAATATTAACGAGTACATATATTCTGTCTTTGGGCGGATCCGGTGGGTGCTATTTCTTTTTGAACAGGCCCAGCACACCGCCCGGGTTCTTGTGCTCGTCCGGGACGTTGCGCAGTCGTGGATCCGGTCCCTGACGCAGGGGGGAGGCCAGCAGCTCGGCCGCGGCGGCGCGCTGGGTCTTGTCGATGCTGTCGCCGGCGAGCAGCGCCTTGGCATCCACGCCACGTTTCTGCAGCGCCGGGATCGCAGCCTCGGCGATCTTGATGACCTTGTCCGCGGCTTTGGGACAGCTCTGCTTCTCACTCAGCCACCAGGCAAAGATCACCAGCTCCTCGACCGCGGGCAGCAGGTCGGGCTGGTCGAAGTGCTTGCTCAGTTCGGCCCTGAGCTTCTTGCTGCCCTCGGCACCCAGGTCCAGGTCCTCGGCCTCGCCCTTGACCAGGGCCTCGAGGCAGAGCTGACCGATGGGGTGCGCGCTGCGGGGGCTGTCATCCTGAGCTTGGGGCATGGGGTCCTCCGGCGCGCTCGAGGCGAGCGGGTGACGGGCTCGGGCAACGCCCAGGTGCGATCAGGGCGCGCGGCCGCCGCGTCCGAAACGTGTCGTCGTGATCAGAAAAGGGGGCTGCTCAGCCGTCCATCCCCAGCGCCTGGACATTGTCGAAGTTGCCCGAGCGGATGGCGCCGCCCAGCCCCGGGTAGGTGCCCGAAACCCAGGACATGGCCGCGTACTTGGCCAGGTTGTTGAGTCCGCTGTATTCCTTGGTCAGGGCGCTGAACTCGGCCTTGCTGAGCTTGCCGTCGTCCATGGCCTTGGCCACGTTGGCCTTGAAATCCGCGCCTGTCAGTCTGCCTATGGTTGACATGGGTCGTGCCCTCCACCTCGAAGTATCTCGAAATATATCAGATTGGCCGCACCGGCTGCGGCTAAAAAAGCATGCGCCACGAGGCGCCTCGACCCGCAGGCGAAGCCCGTCACTGCTTGGTCCAGGTCGTGCCGTCAAAGGTCAGCGAGCTGCCTGAGCAGCTGTAGTCATAGCTGGCGCTCTGATTGAGCGGGTTGGGCCGGCCGCAGGTCTCGCCGTAGCCGTAGTTCAGAGTCAGCGTGCTACCGCTGGTGGACCAGGTGAGGTCGACGTAGTTGGCACTGCGCACGCACTCGCCGTAGCAGTCCACGGTTTCAACCCTGCCACTGCCATCGGTCTTGAGAATGATGCGGTTGGATTCGTTGTTGCAGCCCGGCGGCGCATCCCAGGTGCCCGCGACACAGTCGTCGCCTGGCGTGCCCCCGGGCGGGGTGGGCTCCTCGCGCAGGTTCTCGCCCTCGCTCTCGACGCTGCCGCTCCAGCTCTCGCCGTTGCTGTCCTTGACGTCCTCGAAGGCCATCGCGATGTGAAAGGTGCCGTAGGACGTGCCCACGCGATTGATGCCCAGCGGGCCCGTCCAGTCTGCCGGGCCAGCCTCGAAGCGGAACTCCGACACCTTGACTGTCCCCTTCAGATCGCCTCCGCCGCCCATGGCAAACAGCTGGCCTGGTGCAACACTCTCGTCGTCCATGGCAGCCTGGCTATAGCCGTTCATGTCCTCGGCGATCTGGTATTCGCCGTTGCCACCCGAGCCCAGGCCCAGGGTGAGGTAGGCGGAAAAACCGTCGTAGGGCGAGTCCGGTGCGAGCGCGATGCGGAACTGATCGTGACCATTCTTGGCTGCGTACGAGGCTGTGCAGTCCGTCCAGTCCACCGACCGTTCGCCGATCTTGAGATCCAGACCTGCCACCTTGCAGTGTTGTTTTTCCCACTCCACGTCCACAAGACACGAGCAGTTGTTGACGCTTGTCGCGACCACGAGCGCGAGGCCCG
>JBDRCO010000119.1:0-54339 GCA_043821645.1 Pseudomonadota bacterium
CAGAGCGAGCAGGACGCGCTCCTGGGTGCTCAGCTCGGCTCGACGAGCCGCCAGCCCGAGACAGAGAGACAGGCTGAGCAGGACCAGCACGCGGGGCCCGCGCCGCCACAGCACCATCCCGGCAAGGGCGACGGACAGGACCACAGCAAACGCCAGAGCCAGCGTGGACGGGATGGGCAGGTGAGGACCGAGGGCTGTTCCCCCTGCGAAACCGGCGGCGATGAGGACGGCGATGGGCACGGGCTGATTATCAACAGTGTGCGATGGGGGTCAACGCGAGTCCGCATTCATCAGCGCGTCGCGCAGCGAGTTCTTGAGTCCGGCCGGCACGGCATCTGCTCCGACCTGCTTCAACGCGAGGGCCACTTCGTCACGCTGGGCATCGCCGAGCGCTCCCCCTGCCTTCAGAGCGGCTGCATGCAGCTCGAGGACCCGGAGGTAGGCCCGGGCAGCCCTGTCCAGTTCTCCCGTGGCCAGGCACAGGTCGGCCTCGACGACAAGCAGGCGTGCCAGAAGCTGCAGTTTGTCGGGATGGGCCAGCAGCTGCACCACGCTGTCGGTGTCGACGGCGTCGAGCAAGGACAGGTTCAGGCCGAAGAACTCCTGTGCCGTCTCGTCGACGGTATCCTGCGCAGCGTCAAGTCGCTGCGCCTCTTTCAGAAGGATGATGCGGCGGAGAGCGCGCCCGAAATGCTCGATGAGCCGAACGATGTAATCGCTGCGGAGCACGGGCTCAGGCGTCTGCCAGGTTCAACACTCCAGGGGGCAGGTCTGGCACATCGTCCGGGGAGACGTTCTTGAAACCGTACTCGCGAATGACTTCTTGCTTGAGTTCACGGCAGCGGGCCGGGGTCAGGTTCTCTTCTCGTAGCAAGGCCTCGGCGTAGTACGCGCGATACTCCTCGACGAAGGCCGTGCGGTCACCACGGTAGTGCTCCTCGCTGTGGTTCAGGACGTGGTTGACCTCGTGCACCAGGGTCTCGGCCAGCCGCGCGGGCGTGAGCCCGTCGGCGATGTAGATGCGATCATCCCACATGTAACCATCGATGCTGCTGGTGATGGCGCGCAGCACGGGCTTGTGCTCGAGGTGGGCGTAATCGGCGGTGGTGAGCTGGACACCCTCGGGCAGGAGTTCCTTGCGCAGGCGCAGGTAGTCCGGGCGGCTGAGGTCGGACAGGGTGTCGACCTTGACACGACCGCCGACGATGGCCTCGTAGGTGGTGCGAGCCACTGCGCTGTCGGACTTCTTGAGCACATCGAGAGCCCGAGCCACCGAGGTGCGAAAGGGCAGGCTGCTGCGGGCGGGATTGACCTCAAGGAAGGGGTACTGCATGCCCTTCTCGAGCTGTCGCATCACCTTGTCTGATGCCTCGTGGTCGTGGTCGCAATACAGGGCCTTCTCCACCACCGGCCAGGTCAGGGTCGGCGGGAAGCCGAAGCGCGACGCGAATTTCTGTAGCAGAAGATCCGCCATGTCTCCGTACTCGACGAGGTTGGAGACGTAGGCGCCGGTCATGGTCAGGGCGCGGAGCCGCCTCTCGCTCTCGGGCTCCTCGGGGTGCAGGCGCTTCATCATCTCCAGGGCCGCGCCGTAGGTGACGATCATGCCCAGGGCATCGGCGCTTTGATGGCCGTAGGCCGCGTTGACCTGCACCCGGTACACCGGCTTGCCGTCGTCACCGCGGACCTCGCGAACGCGCACCAACTCATCGGTCCTGTCCGAGGTGAACCAGCCATCGGCCGAGAAGCGATCCATGAGTCGCTGCTCGGGTGCTCCCTGATCCTCGGCCCAGTAAAAATACTCGGTGTTGAACCAGGCCACCGCGTCGGTGAGCTTGCCGCCTTCGAGCTGCGCCGGATCCACGTCGCCGCTGCGTGGCTTGAAGCTGATGCTGTTGCTGCGTCCCTTGTCGACGTGCGGCGTGAACAGCAGGTCATGGCGTCCGCCACTGCGGGAGGCCACGCCGTCGCCGTCGAGATCCAGGTGGTCGAGCGTCCGCGCGTCGTGCGGGTACAGGTAGTTGTCAGGTTCCCAGACATCCTGCTTCTCGACTGCGCCACGAATGTCCTTCCAGCCTGCGCGGGCGCCGATGCCCTCGAACATTTTCTGGATCACGATGCGGTCATCATGGCCGTAGGTTCCCAGGTTGCTCACCAGGACCTGGCTGCCCGGGTACTGCCGGCGGACGCTGCCCAGCCATTGCTTGCCACGGCAGGCAAAGAAACCCAGGACCTTGTCCCCCTTGGCTGCCCGCGGGCCATGCTCGAGTGACCACTTGGCCACGGCTCCCAGCTGGGCATGGCCCGAGTACAGGATCATGTGCAGCTTGGGATCGTTGATCTCGTCGAGGACATTGGTCTCGCCCTGCACCAGCTCGACGTGGGCGAGCACCTGAGGATGTGTGCCCTTGGGATCCTCGAGCTTCTTGGTGGCCACCACGTGGTGCTCGTCGACGACCTCGATGGCGAAGCCAGCCTTGCGGTAGGACGCGATCTCGGCGCGCCAGAACTCGTCCATCACATATTGCTTGACGTTCAAGGTGGGGGCGGGCTCGCTGCCGAACCACTTGTCGTAGGGGGGTGCCGTCGGCCTCAATCCCTCGACGAGGTGCTGACGCTGGACCTTCTGAGCGGCAGTCAGGCCGCGCAGTGGAAGAGCCTCGAGACCCAGCAGCATGTGGCGCTGCAATCCGTCATGCGGTTCTCGCTCGGCCGCTTCCAGGAGTTGCTCCACCATGCGGTTTTTCAGCGGAGCCTCGCTCGCTGACAGACCCTGAACCAGTCGCACCATCAGCGCGTACGACGCCGAGCGCGCTCGCAGGTCGAGGAGCGAACCTCGCCCGGGGTCGTCGCGGCCGCGCCGCACGAAGTCCTCGAGGTGCGTGGCCAGCTGGGCTCGCACCTTGGCGTTGATGCCTCTGGCCTTGAATGGGTTGTCATCGATCGCGCAGAGCTTGCTGGCTGCAGCCTCGAGGGCACGCACGCTCCCCTGGGTCAGGCCCGCCGTGGTTCGCGAGCAGAAACCATCGGATTCGAAACCTCGCGTCGTGAGCTGCACACCACCAGGAAGAAACACGGTGCTTCGCAGGCTGCTCAGGGACGTCCCTCGCCCGGTCCGGGGCACGTCGCGGGCCCGGGTGGTCCCGCCGGCGCGCTCGACGCTATCGACAGCAGCGCCGGTCGTCCTGGTCGCCGGGCGCGCGTTCGGAGTGCTGGCGAGGGTGTCCACTCGCGGCGTGGGCAAAGCAGTGACACGGCGACGTCTATCAACAGGTGGCATGCGCAGAGTCTCCTGCCTGGGAGCACCGAGATCTCTCATAGCAGATGGGAGCCCAAAATGGCGCGAGCCCCCTCAGTGACCGCGGCTCCCCCGCGGCAAGAGTCCAGTGCAGCGTCTGCTCAACTCCTTTTCTGAAGGCTCTGGATCAGATCGATGACGGCTTCGCGCTCGGCACTGCTGGCGACGTCGCAGACCTCGACCATCGCCATGGCGCGCGCCTCGATCACCTCACCGCTGGTGGCATCATCGTCCTCAGGCACCAGGCCCTGGTCAACGATCACGGCCAGGGCGCCTGCCTCGAGGTAGCTGGGTGCCGAGTCCACGTTGACGCCGCCAGAGACCACCAGCGGGATGTGGGGAAAGTGTGCGCGCAGGGTCGCCAGGTAATCCGGGCCGCCCAGGGCCTGGGCCGGGAACACATTGACCAGATCCGAGGCACGCGATGCCACGACCACCTCGGTCGGGGTGGCGGCGCCCACGATCACCACCATGCCGCGGTCGCGCGCCATGCGGGCAAATTCCTCGTCGTAGAACGAGCTGAGCACGAACTGGGCGCTGGCCATCATGGCCAGGCTCACCTGCTCGGTGCTGTTGACCCGCGACATGCCCAGGATGAGGTTGCTGTCCTCGGCCAGTTCGCCCGCCACGTCGACAACGTCATCGAGGGTGGCAGGGATGCCGAGCAGCCGGATGCCACCGCGGACCAGGGCCTGCGCGCTGCGCAACAGCCGGTCGGGATCTGGCGTGTCGACCACGGCGATGAGGCCACGCTCGGCGATGTGGGAGAGAGTGTCGCGCATGGCATCGGCGTAGCGCGCCAGTGTGGTCGCGGTCAAGCGTTGTGCGCGCACTCTAAGTCATGCAGGACCGTCCCGCGCGGCAGTCCCAGGTGCGCAACGATTGGGGAGCGGCGGCACCAGCGTCGGAGGCAAGGGCGGGACCGTTGCGCGGGGAGGCCTGTCCGCGTACCTTGGGCTGTGACGGCTCGAGGGCAGCCACGAGGACACCATGGCGGGCGGCAAACCCGGTCGTTTCGACGATGATCCCGACCGCGAGGGAGGTGCAGGCGTCGTCGAGGAGACCGACAAGAAGCTCAAGAAACCGCAGCTGTACAGGGTGCTGCTGCACAACGACGACTACACGACCATGGAGTTCGTGGTCATGGTGCTGATGACCGTGTTTCACCACCAGCAGACCGAGGCCATGCGCATTATGTTGCAGGTGCACCACAACGGCACGGGTGTGGCGGGCGTCTACAGTCACGAAGTGGCCGAGACCAAGGCGAGCAAGGTGATGGAAATGGCGCGCCACAACGAGTATCCGCTGCAATGCAGTGTGGAGCCCGCATGATTTCCAAGGAGCTGGAGCAAACCTTTGCCCGTGCCGTGCGCCTGGCACGCGAGCAGCGCCACGAGTACGTCACCCTGGAGCACCTGCTGCTGGCCATGCTCAGCGACGCCCGCGCCGTCGAGGTCCTGCGTGCGGTGCAGGCAGACCTGGATGGACTGCACGATGAGCTGGAGCAGCACCTCGAGGAGCTGGATGTGGTGGCCGGGGACCAGCCCTACGAGGTGGAGCAGACCCTGGGTGTGATGCGGGTGCTTCAGCGCGCAGCGGTGCACATGCAGTCCGCGGGCAAGGCCGAGATCGACGCCGGCGACATCCTGGCGGCGATGTACCGCGAGCCCGATGCCTTTGCCGTGTACCTGCTCAAGAAGCAGGGTGTGTCTCGTCTCGATGTCCTGGAGTACATCTCTCACGGCATCGCCAAGGGTGCCCCGGGGCGTGGGACACTGGCTCCGGCGGGCGGTGACGACGAGGAGGGTGGGCGCGGTGCCGCTACTGATCCCCTCGAGGCCTACTGCTCGAACCTGGTACAGCGCGCCGCAGATGGCAAGCTCGACCCGCTCATCGGACGCCAGCATGAGCTCGAGCGTGCCATGCACGTGCTGTGCCGCAGGCGCAAGAACAACCCGGTGTTCGTCGGTGATCCGGGGGTGGGCAAGACCGCCATGGCCGAGGGTCTGGCCCTTCGCATCCAGCGTGGCGAGGTGCCCGACATTCTCAAACAGGCCGAGGTCTTTGCCCTGGACCTGGGGTCCCTCATCGCCGGCACCAAGTTTCGTGGTGAGTTCGAGCAGCGCCTGAAGGCCGTGATAAAAGCCTGTGCCGAGCAGCCCAATCGCATCCTCTTCATCGACGAGATCCACACCATCATCGGCGCCGGAGCGGTGAGCGGTGGCACCCTCGATGCGAGCAACATCCTCAAGCCAGCGCTGGCGACGGGGGACCTGCGGTGCATGGGTTCCACCACCTTCGAGGAGTACAAGAACGTGTTCGAGAAGGACCGTGCCCTGGCGCGGCGCTTCCAGAAGATCGAGATCAAGGAGCCCAGTGTCGAGGAGACCGTGCAGATCCTTCATGGTCTCAAGACGCACTACGAGCAGCACCACGGCGTGACCTACACCACCATGGCCATCCGCGCGGCGGCCGAGCTGAGCCACAAGTACATCAACGATCGGTTCCTTCCCGACAAGGCCATCGACGTCCTCGACGAGGCCGGAGCCGCGTCCCGACTCCAGCCCGAGGCGAGCCGGGTTACCACCATCGACACGGTCGAGATCGAGACCGTCGTGTCGTCGATCTCGCGGGTGCCGGCGCACACCGTGTCGACGAGTGACAAGGAGAAGCTGGCGACCCTGGACCGCGACCTCAAGCTGGTGATCTACGGTCAGGACCAGGCCGTGGAATCCATGGTGTCGGCCATCAAGCTATCCCGCTCGGGTCTGGCCAACCCGCTCAAGCCGGTGGGGTCTTTCCTGTTCTCGGGCCCGACCGGCGTTGGCAAGACCGAACTGGCCAGGCAGCTCGCGCGGGTGCTCGGGGTCGAGCTGCTACGCTTCGACATGAGCGAGTACATGGAGAAGCACACGGTCAGCCGCCTCATCGGCGCCCCGCCGGGCTACGTCGGCTTCGACCAGGGAGGCTTGCTCACCGACTCCATCATCAAGCACCCGCACTCCGTTCTCATCCTCGACGAGATCGAGAAGGCGCACCCGGATCTGTTCAACATCCTGTTGCAGATCATGGACCACGCGACCCTGACCGATAACAACGGGCGTCGTGCCGACTTCCGCAACGTGGTCGTGATCATGACCACCAACGCCGGCGCCTTCCTCATGGAACGCGGCAACATCGGCTTCGGCGCGGGTGTGGGTTCCGAGGACGGCAAGCAGGCCATCGAGCGCATGTTCCCGCCCGAGTTCCGCAACCGCCTCGATGCCTGGGTCGCCTTCAAGCACCTGGAGCCCGAGGTCATCAACCAGGTCGTGGACAAGCTGGTGGCCGAGCTCGAGGACCAGCTCACAGCCAAGCGGGTGAGCCTCAGTCTCACCGACGCCGGTCGCGCCTGGCTGGCCAAGAATGGCTACAATCGCAAGTTCGGGGCCCGCCCCATGGGCCGTCTCATCGACAAGGAGATCCGGCGCCGCCTGGCCGACGAGATCCTGTTCGGCGCCCTGCAGGACGGTGGCAGCGTCGAGGTCGGTGCGGATGATGGCGGCCTGGTTTTTCACGTCGAGGCACGCGGCGCCAGCGACGAGGGCACAGAGGAGAAGACCGAGCCCGCGCAGGTGGGGTGAGGACGTTCAGTCGGAGAGCCTGTTCGAGATCAGCCCGAAGAACACCGCTTCTCGCGTGAACATCCACCCGAGGTGCTGGCCGCAGGATGCGCACACCACGATGCGCCAGCTGTGACCCGCGAACCAGGTGAACTCCGTCGACGGGCTACCCACCGGGGAACAGCCCGGGGCCTGTGCGAAGCAGCCGATCTCGAACAACACGCCCGCGGGATTGAAGACGTGATGGGCATGGGAACCCTGCACCTCGATGGCTGCCCGGCTGTTGGTGATCACGTGCGAGCAACGTCGACAGCGCAGGTTGCGGGTCTCGTCCGTCCGCGGGGATCCCTCGGAGTCGGTCTCGACACCGCGTGCGCCCTCGGCGGCGCGCTGCTCGAGGAACCACCAGGGCGGCGGCGAGGATCTCTCTGGCCTCGAGCCGAGAGTGCGACGAGCGGCGAGCCCGGGACGGGTTGCCGATGTGCTCTCCAGGGCCGTCCCTAGCGCCCCAGATCCGCGCACTGGAGGTCGGCGAGGAGCTTGCAGGCGCGACCGCTGAGGCACAGGCCATCGTCGGTGCAGGGGCCGCTCACGCCGAGGTCCGTGCACTGGGTATCGGTCTGGCAGGGACAGTAGCCCGTGCTGGTGCCACTGATCACCCGGCAGCTCTGGCCATCGGCACAGGTTTCTTGCGGATCGCACAGATCGAGCACCGAGAAGCGGTCGCTGCAGCGCATGCCCGCAGGACACTCGGTATCGTCGACGCACGAGGGGCTGCAGTACGACGGGGGCGCAGTGCGCGGGTCGGCCGCGTCGAAGAAGAGATTGACCAGACAGGCGTGCTGTCCACCGTCGACACATCCAGCGTAGTCCGCATCGCAGTCCAGACAGAGCCTGGGATCGGCGAGGGGCTCGCAGTGTCCCCCCGAGCAGAGTTCTCCATAGGGGCACTGGGAACTGCCGGTGCAGGGGCGCGGTGCGCAGGTGAGAGCGCCGGCGACGCCGCAGGCGTTGGGTGCCTGACAACTGCCACAGTTCAGCAGCGCGTCGCAGCCGTCCGAGACCAGGCCGCAGGTTGCGCTCAGGTCCGTGCAGGTGGCGGGGGTGCAGGGGTTGGGTCCGCAGCGGTTGGCGTGACCACCACCGCCACAGATCGCTCCTCCGCTGCACAGTCCACAGTCGAGCGAGGCACCGCAGCCATCGTCGAGCTCTCCGCAGTTGGCTCCCAGGTCCTCGCAGCGGCTCGGCGTGCAACCACACAAGTTGGGTGTTCCACCACCGCCACAGCTCATCGGTGCAACGCACTCGCCGCAGTCGATGCGATTGCCGCAGCCATCAGGAACGGTCCCGCAGTTGCGCCCCTGCTCGCCGCACGAACGCGGCGTGCACGTCCCGCTGCCGCAGGTGTTGGCCGTGCCGCTGCCGCCGCACACCTGGGGTGCGGTGCACTGCCCGCAGGCCAGCCACTGTCCACAGTTGTCCCAGACCTCACCACAGCTCGCGTGCTCGGCGGCGCAGGTCGTCGGGGTGCAGTTTTCGACCCGGCAGCCCGCGCGCAGGATGGTCTGGCAGGTGCTGCCGCAGATCAGATAGCCCCCGGTGTAGCCCAGATGCGCGCAGCTCAGCCCTCCAAAATCGTCGCGGTCGCACAGCTCGATGCCGTCGCGAACGCCGTCCCCGCAGCTCAGGGGCGGTCCGCAGCGGGTGACGTCCAGCTCGCCGCAGTTGCTGCTGCAGCGCAGCTCGCCCGCGCGGTGGCCCTGTTGCTCGCAGGTGGCGCCACCGAGATCCGCACCGTCGCAGCGCTCGACACCGTTCCGGGTACCGTCGCCACAACCCTCGGGAGCACCGCAGCCCGAGCGATCAAAATCCTGGCAACGAGGCTGGCAGCGCAGCTCGCCGGCCGCGAAGCCAAGGGAGACGCAGGTCGCGCCCCCGAGTTCCGGCCCGTCGCAGACCTCGCCGGCCTGGCGCGTGCCATCCCCGCAGACCTCGACCCCACCGCCACCTGCGTCCGGCGTCGGTGTGGCCGGTGGGCAGGCGGTGCACCCAAGAATCAGGGCCATCACCAGGCCGCGAGTGTGAAGCGCGCTCATGCAGCCTCCTGCGGGCGCCTCGTCGGCGCCGCCGAGGAACGGGAACGTAAGAAGTGTGGAGAATAGCAGAACCGGAGTCGGTCAGGGGCAGTCCATCAGGTAGTTGTCCTGCAGCGTGATGGTGGCCGAGGGCGAACCCGAAAGCTGTGCACCGGTCGCCCCCGTCGCGGTGACGATGATGGTCTCGGCCGCTTCGTAGTACACGCACTCGTCGTAGGCGCTGACGGTCACGCTGCCCTGGGTCTGGCCCACGTCGATGACGATGCTGCTGGCCGAGGCGTCGTAGTCCGTGTAGCGCTGGGCCGTGCCGCTGAAACCCAGCGTGATCGTCACCTGCTGCACCGCGGAGGCGGACAGGGTGGCGGTGACCAGGGACTCGGTCGGACCCACGCCCCGGGGTTCGTCAATGATGGTCGGGTTCGCAGCGAGTCCGGTCACCGTGAGCTGGTCGTTGTCATGGACGGTCGCGCTGGCGAGCAGGGGGGTCGTGGCCAGCGTGGCCCCGCTGGGGCTGTACAGTTCCAGCTCGAAACTCTCGTCTGTCTCCGCCGTGGCATCGTCGACCAGGGTCACCTGCGCCGTAGCGGTCGTGGTGTTGGCAGGGATGAGCAGAGGAGTCGTCAAGGCCACGAAGTCGTCCGGGGCCTGGGCGCTTCCATCCACGGTCCGCACCTGCACGGTGATGTCGCTGTCCGATGCGTGGTCGAGGGCGACATTGAAGAACAGTACCGGGTCCATGCCTTCGGTGCCTTCGGCACCGGTCAGGGAGATCACGGGCAGGGCGTCGTTGTCGCGGATGGTGACCACCGCACTGCCGCGCGTCGACGAGATCGTGGCATTCTGCGGTGATTGCAGGGTCACCGAGAAGGTCTCGCTGCTCTCGCTGAGCGTGTCGTTGACGATGGGCACGCTGCAGGTGGTCGTCTGCTGGCCCGCGGGGATCGTCGCCAGGCTGGAGATCGCGGTGTAGTCCGCGGGTGCGAAGGCCGTGGCATTGGCGCTGACACAGGTCACCTGCACGTCGTCACGCCAGGTCTTGTTCAGGTGCACGGTCAGGATCGCTGGCCCCAGGTGCTCGTCCACGGTGAGGTCGTCGATGCTCAGCTCCGGTGGGGTGTCGTCGTCCTCGATGGTGCCCAGGGCTGCCCCGCGCAGGATGTCCGCATGGACGGCATTCGAGAGCAGCAGCGAAAAACTCTCATCCTGTTCGGCGACGGCATCGTCGACGATGGTCACGGTCACCGTGGTGCTCAGCTGTCCTGCCGCGATGACCTCGTCGCGGTCGACGGCGGTGTAGTCCGTCCCGGCCTCGGCCGAACCATCGACGGTCGTCACGTGCACGGTGACCGGACTGGCGCAGACCCTATCCAGGGTCAACAGGAAGCCGAGGCTGCCACTGCTCTCGTTCACGCTGCGGTCCGCCACCGACAGCTTGGACGTCACCCGACTCTCGTCGTCCTGGATGGTGACGGTGGCCGCGCCGCGCTCGATGTGGGCCTCGACGGGCGAGCTGAGCACCACCCGGAACCGGGTGTCCGCAGCCGTGTCGCCGTTGTCGATCAGTGGGATCTCGACCGCTGTCGTGAGCTGCTGGGCCTGCAGGGTGGCTGTACCGCTGCTCGCGACGTAGTGCTGGCCGGCCAGCGCGGTGTCATCCACCGTGTGCCACTGCACGCTCACGATCTGGTCCGACGCTGTGGTCAGCCGGACCTGCACAAAGACCGAGGCATCGGCTTCGCGCCCGGTGCCGTCCTCGACGCGCAGCCAGGGCAGGCCATCGTCGTCGCGGATGGTGACATACACGCCATGGCGATACAGGGTGCTGTCGACGCTGTACTCGGCGATCAGTACGAAGCTCTCCTCGCCTTCCTCCGCGTTGTCTTGCAGCAGCGGGATCACCACATCGGCCGTCAGGGTGTGCGCCGGGATGACCACGGTGGTGGTCAGGGCCTGGTAGTCCTCGCCGGCCCTGGCCGAATTGTCCGCGGTCGAGACCTGCACCGACAGGGCCGTGTCAAGCAGGCGATCCAGCTGCAGGGTCACCGTCACCGAGGCATCGGACTCCTTGGGTTGAACGTAGCTGAAGGAGATGGGCTCGTTGGTCGAGGGATCAGGATCGTTGTCCACCACCGACAGCAGCTGGCCGGCGCTCCAGGCGCTGTCGAGTCCGAGGTAGCTGTGGCGGGCGCGGATGAAGTACAACCCGGTGCCGAGACTCAGGCTGGTGACGGCTCCCGGGAACAGGGCGCCTGCGTCGACGATGTCGTCAAACTGGGGATCCCCTGCCACCTCGTAGGCGAACAGACCGAAGTCCTGGCCCAGGCAATTCAGGGTCACGGGATGCAGGACCGAGTCGAGGGCGATGCTACCCAGGGTCTGCTCGTAACTCGAGGCCAGCGTCAGCGCCGGAGCCTCGAGGCCATCGAGGCTGCTGAAGCAGCGCAGCGTGCTGAAGGCTCCATCCTGGCCTGTGGTGTCCTGCGGCTGGGCGTGCCAGAAGAAGATGCCCGCCCAGGGGGGCGCGAAGATGAAGGTGTCACTCGCTGTGGACTGACCTCCAAGGATGGAGGTCATGCTGGCGTCGCCGCCGACCTGAAAGCGGATGTGAGCGATGCCGTCGCCATCCGGATCCACGGCCGTGGCTTGCAGTGCGACCGGGTTGCCATGCTCGAACACGGCACCATCTTCCGGAGCCAGGGTCTCGATGAAGGGCTCGTGCAGGGCGTAGACCACGAAGCTGCGCTCGGCGCTGGGCTGCCCGGGGTTGCTGCCGCTGGCCGCCAGGGCACGCACCCACCAGGTGTAAGTCCAGCGCTCGTCCGTGAGATCGTCCAGCGTCACGCCGGGCGTGGTGCTGGGGATCGTTCTGACCTCGTCACCGGGATAGACCACGAAGAAGATGTAACTGGAGATGGGATCGTCGTCGAAGTCGGTGCTCGCGCTGGCGGTGAGCGTCACGCTGGCGGGCCGGGTGAAGTAGACCGTGCCGTCGACGGGCTGAAGCAGCAGCGGGGCGTAGGGCGGTGTGTTGCTCACCGTGAAGCTGCGACGATCGAGCGCGGACCAGGGCGTGCTCGTGGCCTGCCCGTCCGAGGCCACAGCGTTGGCCAGGGTGAAGACGCCCGGCCCAAGATCCACTGCAGCCAGGGTGAACGCGGGCCCAGCTCCTGCCGGTGAGGCCACCTGCTGTCCGATCGCGTCCCAGATATCGAGGGTATAGGTGAGGGTGTCGCCGTCCACATCGTCGGCGTGCACGTGAAACTCCACCTGGCCGTCGGTGTAGACCTGACCCGGCAGAGCCTGGGTGAGAGCCACGCTCGCCGGTGGGCTGTTGACGACGACAAAGTGGCGGGTCGCGCTCCAGTCACTCCACGCGCCGGCACCCTGCACGCGAACGCGCCAGCTGTAGCTGCTGCGTGCCAGCGGTCCGGGCTGCCACACACCCTGGGATGGCGAGCCTGTGGCCAGCGGGGTGGTGAAGTCATCGCTCGTGGCCAGCTCGAACTGAAAACCCTGCGCCCGGGGCTGGGTGCAGCGCAGCTCGATGGTGCTGGCAGAGGTGTAGCTGAATCCATCTGCGGGCTCGAGGTTCACCGGAGCGGCGGGTAACAGCGTGAAACTGCGCGTGGCGGACCAGGCGCTGTACTGCTGCCCGTCGAAGGCGCGCATGCGCACGTTCAACAGGCGGTAGGGCAGGGCGCCGACGGTCACCTGCTGCTGGATCTCGTCGACGACGCTGCCCGCCGTCATGTAGGTCGAGAAGTCAGGGCCGGCGGAAAACTGAACCTCGTGGCTCATGGAATCGCCGTCGATGTCGTCACCTGGCGTGAAGACGAAGCTCTCGCCATCGTGCAGCACCGCGCCGCTGGCCAGCACGACCACGGGCGCGGTCGGGGCGTGATTCACCGCCTGCACGGCCAGCGCGAGCTGGTGCCTGGCCTGGCGTCCCAGGCTGTCCGCGATCTCGATCTGCACCAGGTGGCCCCCGGCGCGACTGAAGCGCTGGGTGAGGGTGTTGCCGTTCGTGGCCACGGTCTGGCCGTCCACGTCCCAGCGGGTGCTGCCCAGGGTGGTGTTGGGCGACAGGGCCGTGTGTGCCGTCAGCACGACGTCCTCGTTGGTCCCGATGGCTCCGCCACCGACGCTCAGGGCCACCGCAGGCAAGCCGCTCAGGCCCATGCTGCCGCTCACCGCACCCTCGGACTGCCGGTAGGGGTCGCTGGGGATGCTGAAGCTCCCGGACAGGAAGGTCGCGGTCACCGAGGCCCCGATGCTGAGCTCGAGCCCGACGTCCGCGCCCACGGCGATGCCGCCGGTGACCGGGAGACTGAAGCGGATCTCGGGGTAAACGCCTGGCTGATCGAAGGCCTTGAGCAGATCATATTGCGCAGCGCCGTCGAGGCCGGCCGCATCGGTGGCCAGCTTGGCTCCGGCCAGCAAGGTGTTGAGGACGAACTCCCCGTTGACGCTGACGCTGCCGGCGAAGCCCAGGTTGACCTCGAGGTCGGCGCCGGCTTCGATCTCGCCTTCAATGCCGGTCTCGACGCTGAGGGCGAAACTGACGTGGCGGGCGAACAGGCCAAGCAGCGCATCCAGCTCGTCACTGCTCATCACCGCGAGCAGGGTGTCGAAGCTGGAGCGGAACAGCGCCACGGCGCGCTTGACGTCGAACTGTGGCTGGTCGCCGGCCCACAAGATCGGTGGGATCTGCCTGGCCAGGTCGCCGAAGTAGAACGAGCTGGCGCCCTTGTTCTGGAGCAGCGCGAGATAGTCGCTCAGGATCGTCAGGTCCGAACTCATGCATACTGCGATCTTGTCGTAGGCATTGGCCGCCGCGCCTCCGGTCGCCGTGCCTCCTGCGCCCACGCCAGCGCCCACCTGGAACGACGCCCCCAGGCCCGCCTCGATGCCGTAGCTGGCCAGATCCACGTTGCTGCGCAGGCTGTCGAAGATGGCCAGGCTGAAGGCCATCAGGGTCTGCTCGTCGGGAAAGCTGAATTCCAGGGTCGAACCATCGTACTGCACGGTGCTGCTGAACAGGCTGCGCGCTCCGTCCACGGCGAGGGACAGGGCGTCGTACACCAGCTCGGCCGCACCGGTGGAGGGGATGCTCACGTCCACCGACATGCCGAGCGCCTGCTTGCCGCCTATCACCACGGCGTAGT
Organism: Pseudomonadota bacterium; assembly: GCA_043821645.1. GTDB lineage: Bacteria > Myxococcota > JACRCW01 > JAFGSX01 > JAFGSX01 > JBDRCO01. The sequence continues at coordinate 14,162 of JBDRCO010000119.1, forward strand.
TGGCCTCCTCACCCACGGACATCGATGCACCAAAGCTGACCTCCGGCCGCAGGTCCGCGGTGACCTCGATGGGCAGGTCGCGGAAAACCGTGCGCAGGACCAGGCTCAAGGCCGGGAAGGCGTTGAGGGGAGATGCCAGGACGTACAGCAGGCGGAGCGCGTCCGGATCGTCGGGTTCCGCCGGTCCATGCATGTCAAAGATCAGCTCGAGTTCCGTCCCAGGTGCCAGGGGGTTGCGCAGCACACAATCGAACAGCGCCGCGTCGCTGCTCAGCGTCGTGGTCATGCGCGTGACCTCGACACCGCCGACGGTCAGGGCATTCGATTGCACGAAGGATTGCGCATCAGGATCCCAGGAAAATCCCATGCGTCCCTGGACCTGGCTGGCGAGGGTGGACAGGGTGACCACCAGGCGGTCCAGGGGCACCCCACTGAGGTCGGACGCCCAGTCCGCACCGTCGCGGATGCCCTCGAGCAGGTCCAGGGACAGGCTCTGACTCGCGTTGCCATAGCGCAGCTCGAAGGCGGTGCTGTTGCCGACCGAGAAGGTGGCCGAGGCGGTCTTCTGCACATCCAGGCCAACCAGAACCGTGTTCAAGAAGCTCGCAGCGTCGTCGCCATGAGCGAGCAGGATGTCGGAGATCTGCTCGAAGGGATTGATCCCCTGCCGGTCCTGCACCTGGTTCAGGGTGTCGAAGGCCAGGCGCGCCAGATCCTTGAGGTTGGCCTCGGCATGGTTGTACAGAAAGCTCCGCACATCATCCACCAGGGCCTGAGGATCGGTCTGGCTGTTGAGGCGGTTGAGGTTGTCACCGAAGGTACTGCGCAGGGCCTGCAGCCTGGCGCGCACCGAGACCAGCCGGTCCCGCGCGTCGGCAACCTGGCTCCACGGACCATCGTCGACCACCAGGGTCACCAGGGTCGAGATGCTGCGTAAAAGAGCGATCGCATCCGCGGTCAGGAAGTCGAAGACCGACCCCAGAACATCCACCACGGCGCCGGTCACGGCACCCACGACCTGCATGAAGCCCTTGGTCTGGCCCGTGACCAGGTCCTTGCGGGTCACGGTGAACAGGGAGAGCGTGCCGTCGTCAGAGACCTCGAGCCTCTGCAGGTGTCGTCCCGGCCGGTGACTCAGGGCCTGCTCCAGGGCGTCCAGGCTGCCCTCGGACACTGGCAGGTCGAGGGCGAACAACAGTGGTGTCGGGCTGAGTGCAGCCTCATCGACGTGCAGGTTCCAGTCCGCGCGCTGCCGGTGCAGCGACATGCCTCCGCTGTCCAGGACCACGCGCAGGGTTTCTTGTGCGGCACCGTCGACGCGGGACAGGATGGCGGGCATGCCGCGGAAGCGGGCCAGTCCGAGCAGACGGCCGCGGCGCATCAGGTTGTCGAGGTAGCGACCCTGCAGTGCCTGGCTCCAGTCCGCGGGGACTTGCAGCGCCACCAGGTCCACGCCATCACTCGAGCCGCCGTGCCGCGCCTGGCGCAGGGCACAGGCCTCGCCGGCCACCGTGGAGATCGCCGAGGCCAGTTCCTGATCTGCCAGCTCTGGCAGCGACGCGGTGTGCACGTCGCGGATCGCTGGGTTCAAGGCCAGCAGCGCGTCCAGGTCCGGGTACAGGGGCAGATCCGTCCTGGTCGAGAAGTGGCGGCCATAGCCATCTTCCAGTTCGGCCTCGACCGGATACTGGCCGGTGGCGTCGAGGATCAACTCGAAAGTCGTCTGATCGGAGAGTCGCGCGTCTGCTCCCTCTCCCACGCGCCAGTGCACGCTGGCCGTTGGTAGCTCGTGGTTCACGTCGAGGTGCAGCGCCTGCCCCGCCACGGGAAGCGCCGGCCAGATCTCGATCAGGGGTGCGGCTGCAGCCTCGCGAACAGTGACCTCGAAGCGCAGGTCCCGTCCCAGTGTGGTGCCGTCGTCGGCGGGGAGATCCGAGGCGACCACGGCCAGGTAGCGTGTTCCCACCTCGAGTGCGACGTCTGGCACCAGGGTCAGCGCCCGCGCATCGACGTCGAGGTAGACGGTGGCCGCGACCGGCCGCAGCGACGTGCCCTGGTAGAGACGGAACCAGGTGTTGCCGGCGGCGAGGGCCTGCTGCCCATCGCCCAGCGGCGGCGGCAGCAGGGGAATGGCCGACGACAGCGGGCGGTCGAAGCGCGTCCTGACCACGGCCGTGATGGCCAAGTTGGCGTGTGCCTCGGTCAACGTGGCGACGTCGTCCAGGCTCGCGAGGGAGTCCTCGACCGCGGGGACGTCCTCGAGTGCGCTGTCGGCGCGACCACCGTCGGGATCTCCCGGGGGGGGACAGGCCAGCATCAGCATCAAGATCGAGACGGCCAGCACGAGGTGACGTGAACGATTCATGGCACGCTCCACTGCAGTCAGGGGACGCTGCGGCGTGCGTTTCCCCCACGACGGCAGGACAGCAACCTGTGCGCAGCTCGCGCCGAAAGGCAAGCTGCACGGTGGAGTATCGCCGACGCGGGTGCTGGGCGATCAGCGTCTGCGAGATCGGCGGCGGGGCAAGGCGAGGGCGGCGAGGACCGCGAGCACTGCGAGCGGGGCACGGGTCCCCAGGGCCGAGCACGATCCGTCGTTGATGAGGCGAAGCCCTGACTCCGGGGCTGGAGCCTCCAACCGCACCAGAGGCAGCAGGCACTCGCGGGCATCGCCGGCGACCACAATGCAGCGGACGCGTGCCTCGTGATGGCCCGGTGCCGACGCCAGCACGAGGTGCTCGCCCGCCGTCAGGGCGCGCTCGTAGCCGCCACTGGCGTCCGCCGAGAAGGGCTCTTGGTCGTCGATGCGGATGCTCGCGAAGGGCAGGCCCGGTGCCAGGCTCGCGCGGCGCCAGTCCGCGTCCGCCTCGGTGACGACGACCCGGCCGAACAGCTTGCCCTGGTTCTCGAGCAGGACCTGGCAGGAGCCCTGCTCGCCGCAGGTGGCGTTGTCCTCGCACTCACCGCAGCTCACGCCACAGCGCGGATCCGCTCCACAGCCGCGCCCCTCACAGTCGGGCTGGCAGTTCGGACCAACGTCGACACACTGTCCTTCGCCCGAGCAGAACAGGCTTCCCGCGCAGGTGCCGCAGGAGCTGCCGCACGCCGGATCCAGTCCGCATTCGCGGGTGCTGCAATCGGGGGTGCAAACCTCGCTCAAGCAGCTGCCGTCGTCGTCACAAACGGTGCCGTCATCACAGCTGCCACAGCTCGTGCCGCAGGTCGGGTCCGGGCCACAGCTGCGACCGCTGCAATCCGGGGTGCACGGGGGTGGTGCGCACTGCCCGTCGCTGCCGCAGACCTCGTTGCCTCCGCAGGTTCCGCAGCTGACACCGCACACAGGGTCCGCTCCGCAGCTGCGACCGCTGCAATTGGCCTCGCAGGTCGGGGCCTGGCACTGGCCCTGGGCGTTGCAGGTGGCATCGCCGCTGCATGTGCCGCAGCTGGTACCGCACTGGGGGTCCGCGCCGCAGCTGCGGCTGGTGCAGTTCGGCACGCACTGCGGTACGAGGCCGATGGAGCACCAGGTCACGGCCCCGGCGGTCACCGAACAGCTGCGGCTGGCGCTCGAATATCCGCTGTTCGAGGCCTGCAGGCTGTGGCTACCGGCGCTGGCGGTGAGGGACCACGCCGCGTCGCCCGCAGCGGCGGTGGTGCTGGCCCCACCCGCGATGGCGATGCGCGCGCCCGGGATGCGCTCGCTCATGTCGGCAGTGCCCTGGCCGCGATCCACGAACACGCAGCCCTTGAAGGTACCTGTGCTCACCCCCTCGGTCAGGCTGTTGCGCCGGATGCCGATGTAGGCAGAGCTCAGGGACCGCAGGTTCCGCACGATGCCATAGGAGCAGCCGCGCGCCTCGTAGGACCAGATCTGACCCCAGGCATCTCCGCTTTCGTAGAGCACGATGTGGCCGCCGGTGTTGGCGTCGTTGCGGTAGACAAAGGCGTCGGCGCGCTTGGCACTGTCTCGCGACACCCGCGTCCAGTGGGTGGTGTTGTAGCGGAACTCGCGGGTCGAATAGGGGTGCGCGTCCGTCGTCACCGGCGAGGGTCCCGGGACCTGCCAGGTCTTCGCCACGAAGCCCGAACAGTCCGCACCGTAGGAGCCCGAGTGGCTGCAACCCGGGCAGCTCCCCGAGCAGGACCCGTGCTGTGCGCCATCGCTGCGCCAGCGTCCGTGGCCCCACCAGTACGAATAGCTCACTCCACTCTTGGCCAGGTTGATGATGGCATCGCGGGTCATGGGCTCGGGGGCCGCCCAGGCAGCGCCGGCGAGGGAGGCCATGGTGACGACAACGCAGAGGCGCGGGATCATCGTCATGGCGTCACCTCCCACAGCGTGACACCGCTGTCGTCGCAGTGCACGAACACCACACGGCCGTCGGGCGCCACGCGCAGGGGGCGAAACTGCTCCTCGGCACCGCGGCGCGCGGGCAAGGCGACGCGAGTTCTGGCCACACCGTCGGGGTCAACCACCACCAGCCACTCGTCCACGGCGAGCAGCTCGAAGGGTGGTCTGGGGCCTTCGCGAAAGGTCTGGGCGCCCACAAAAACCTGGCCCCGGGCATCGCTCTCCAGCGCCGTGATCTGCAACAGCGAATCGGCGAAGCCCAGGGTGGCGAGGTGACGCGTGGGTGCATCGGACCGGGTCGCGACCTGGGACCACAGCGTGACCCCGTGCGCGCCATCCCGGACCGCGCTCAGACGCACGCGCCGATCCGCGGACAGACGCCCACCGCGCAGGGTTCTGACCTTCTCGGCGCGTCCCTGGCGGTCCGCCACGCGCACCTGCTGGGCGTGCTCCAGCTCCAGCCAGATGCCGTCGTCCTCGACCTCGAGAGCTGTCACCGCACCGCCCTCCTGGACAGGCCCGCCCTCGACGGGGACGGTGGCCAGGATGCGGCCCTGGTGGTCCACCACGTCGACCACCCGCGCCGCCAGGCGGTCGAGCAGGGCCACGTGCTGGTCGTCGATCCAGGCCAGGTCCTGGTAGCTGTCCGCGTGCAGGGGCCAGGTGTCGGCGACGCGTTCCCCGTCCAGCACCAGGATGCGTGCATTGACCTGATCGAGCAGAAACACCCGGCCCTTGCCGTCGAGGTCCAGGCTCATGGGCCCTTCGGGGGCCGCCTCGTCGGGGACCGTGCGGCCGACCTGATCCGGGCCGCTTCCCCAGGGCAGGTGCACCCCACGTTCGAGCCCGGCGTGGGCAGGTGCAGGGACACGTAAAAGCCCGAAGATCACCGCCCCAAAGGCAGCCCAGCGCAGCAAGGACATGTCACAACCTCTCTCGCCTCGCGCGATGCGCGTGGCGTCGCTGACGGTGCAACGCGATCGCCCGGGGCGACCGCGGCAAGGTTCACCATAGACAGCGGGGAGAGGATCGTGAATCCGTCAGGAAGTGGATGCTGACCCACTGGTGCGGGGCGCCAGGACGATGCGGTTCTTGCCCATCTCCTTGGCCTGGTACGGGGCGCGATCCGCGTGCTTGAGCAGAGAATCAATGCTCTCGCCGTGCTCGGGGTAGCCCGAGACTCCTATGCTCACGGTCAGGGGGCGGTCGAGGTCGCGGGCGACCTCCGACCACGGATGCTGTTCCACGGCCTGGCGCAGCCTCTCGGCCTTGATGCGGCCACCATCCAGGGCGGTCTCCGGGAGCAGGATGCAGAACTCCTCGCCGCCGTAGCGGGCAGTGAAGTCGGACTGTCGCAGGCCCTTGGCGCTGGAAGGCTTGAAGACCTCGGCAATGGCACACAGCGCGGCGTCGCCGACCTGGTGACCCAGGCTGTCGTTCACGCGCTTGAAGTCATCGACATCGACGAAGAGCAGGCAGAACTGGCGTCCGTAGCGCTGTGACCGAGCCAGCTCCATCTCCAGATGCTCGACCAGGTAGCGGTGATTGAACAGGCCCGTCAGGCCGTCCCGCACGGCGAGATCCTGCAGCTTGCGATTGGCCTCGAGCAGCTCCGTGTTGCGCTGCTGCAGCTCCCCGGTGCGCTCGTCGACGAGCCGGCTCAGGCTGGACTCGCTCTCGCGCAAGGCCCGGTTCGCCTGTTCCAGCTGCTCCACCGACTCCGACAGCCGGGCGGTCAGGTTGTCGCGCTGCACCTCGAGTTCGGCAGCGTGCACCAGGGCATCGACCACGGTGCGCATGTGGTGGGGATGAAAGGGTTTCTCGAAATAATGGTGAACCTTGGCCGCGTTCACCGCATCGACCACGGCGCCGTAGTCGTCGTAGCCGGTGACCAGAACACGCACGCAGTATGGCGCGAACTCCTTGATCTGGCTTAGCATTTCGACGCCACTCAGGCGTGGCATGCGCTGGTCGCTGATCACGGCAACAGGCGACATGGCACGCGCCTGCTCCAGGCCATCCAGACCATCCACGGCCTCGATGACCTCGTATCCTGGTGCAAAGGTACGACGCAGGACCTGTCGCAGTGCCTCGTCGTCCTCCACGATGAGTAAGCGTTGCATCGTTCCCCCGACCTTGCCCCGCGGGCGGGCGCCTGCCGGTCCTCGCACCAGGCACGGTGATCCCGTCCCAGCGTGGTCTTAGGCGCAAGTGGGGTGTTTTGTCACCTGTTGCGCGTCAGGGCACGAGCACACTGCCGCCGATGAACTCGCGCATCAGGCTGGTCGGCGGCAAGTGGGTGTGCAGCCAGTCGGCGGAGAGAGGTTCGACGGCATCGAGCATTCGCAGAAGGCGGCGCGCCTCGGGCAGCAGATCCTCGCGCTGGACCGCTGCCAGGGCTGCCTCGGCAGGCTGCCGGAGCGCCGACAGCTCGAAGGGGAGCGCCGAGTTGAACATCACGTCGGCCTCCTCCTGGTAGGGGAAGATGTGCTGGTGCTCGCCCTCCCGAACCGCAGGCCAGCGCGCCAGGGTCTCCTCGGCGCTGTAGCCGCGGGCCCGGCGGTCGCGCACGGTACGGCGGAGCAGGCGCAGGTCGGTGGTGGACATGCGGTTGAGATCGTCGAGGTTGAGGTGGGTGAGGGCCGAGACATAGACCCTGAACACCGAGGGTTCGGTGAGCTGCGGGGTCAGGTCAGGGTTGAGGCCGTGGATCCCCTCGACGATCAGCACGCCATCTTTTCCCAGCCGCAGGGGCGAGCCCTCGAGATGCTGGTGGGTCTGGAAATCCAGCCGGGGAGGGCGCACTTCTTCCCCCGCGATGAGTCGCAGCAGCACCTCGTCGAAGCGCGCCACGTCCAGGGCCTCGAGCACCTCGAAATCGTAGTCGCCGTCCGGGCGACGCGGGATCTTGTCCCGCGGCCTGTAAAAGTCATCGAGGCTCAGGGTCCGGGGTTGCAGCCCGAGCAGACGCAGCTCCACCTGCAGGCGACCCGAAAAGCTGGTCTTGCCCGACGACGACGGGCCACTGATCAGGACCACGCTCGGGCGCGGATTCAGGGCCACGATGCGGTCGGCGATCTCCGCGATCTTGCGCGCGTGCAGCGCCTCGGCCACCCGCACCAGCTCGGCGATGTCGCCGCTGCGCACCAGGGCATTGACCTCGCTGACGAAGGACACGCCGTGCACGGCGCCCCAGCGCTCGGCCTCGTAAAAGGCCCGGAACAGCGTCGGGCGTTCCCGATAGCGAGGCACCTCGCGGCTGCCCTGGGGCAGCGCGCGCAGCAGCAATCCGGGCGGGTAGGCGTGAACATCAAAGGGGCGTGCACCCGCGGTGGTCTCGCACAGCGGTCCCTTGAACGCGAGCAGCCGGCCCGCGCCGTCCCGGATCAGCTGCGGCAGCTCGACGTGGTGATCGCTGATCCAGGCTCGGGTCAGCACACCCTGCTCCACCTCGAGCGCGGTCAGCGCCTGCTCGCGGGTCGCCACCTCGGCCGACAAGGCCTGCCCGGCCTGTGCCAGACCTTGCATGGTCTCGCGCAGGGCCTCGACGTCGCGGGGCAGCAAAGGCGGGGCGTTGCGCACGTGGTAATAGAAGGCGTCACCCAGACTATAAGCGAGCTGCAGCGTGGCCTCCGGGTGCAGCAGGCGAAAGGCCTCGTGCAGCACGAAGGTGCGCGTGCGCTGGCGCTGCCGCTCCTCTTCCTGGGTGGAGTAGAAACGCTCGGCAAAGTGGTTTCGCGTCATCCAGACCTCGCAATGGACACCCGCGAACGTTAGCGCAACACTGGCCGGGTCTCGATGTTCTTTCGAGCTTCGAGCGATGCTGGTGCCCTGGCGGCGGGCGCGCTATCGTCCTGCCTTTCCGGGGTGCGACAGCACGGAAGGTGTGAAGCGGTCGTGGGGGGATGGCCCGCCCCGGCCCTGCCACGACGCGACCACGACACGGAGTGCGCGCGATGCGGATCACGATCAAGGACCTGACGACCCAGAAGACCCATGACATCGGCGAGGACGGTGCGGTGCTTGGGCGTGACAAGCGCTCCACCGATCTGCCCGTGCGCGACGAGTCGGTGTCCAAGCAGCACGCGCGCATCTACCCGGCCAACGGCGGCTGGATGCTCGAGGATCTGGGATCGTCCAACGGCACCTATTTCAAGAACAAGACCATCAGCGAGCCGGTCGAGCTGTATCAGGGGGCGGTGTTCGCCCTGGCCCAGCGCCAGTTCGAGGTCGTGCACCTGGACCTGCCCGAGGAGACCGCCGCCGAGGGTGGCAACGGCGCAGACTATGACACCTCCGTCGGGGAAGACGAGCCCTCCCCGCCGCCCGCCGCTGAGGCAGGCGACGATGACGATGACGACGACGACGACGAAGCCCCCGTCGACACGGCGTCCAGCCGATCGAAGAAAGCCGCGGCGCCGGCGCCCCGACCGGCACCAAAAGCTGCCGCCAAGCCTGCTGCCAAGCCCGCCGCCAAACCCGCCGCCAAGCCTGCCGCACGGGCCACAGCGAGGCCCGCACACGCCACCGAGCCCGAGCTCGAGGCAGACGAGGCTCCGTCCAAGCCCACCGTGGGCTACTTCCTGGTCGCCATCCCGAAGGCCTTTGCCTACTACCTGGCAGCGGTGCCCCTGCTCATCTTCAATCCGGTGGGCACGGTTCGAAAGGGTGTGGCAGAGCAGAAGATCCCCGCCATGAGTTCGGTCCAGCTCATGGCCTATGCGATTCCGGCTTTCGTGTTCACCTCCTTGCTCGGTCAGGTCTTCTCGTTCATCGCGATGCTCGTTTCGGGCCACTTCTCCATCGGCACCCTCATCCCGGGACTGCCCATTGCCATCGCCGTGGGCACGGTGACCGGCATCATCGCGGGACTGATCTTTCATCCCGTGGTGCGCTGGGTCATCACCAAGCTCAAGGGTCGTTCCGACGAGCGCTCGCGGACCAACTACGCGATCATGAGCTTCACCGTGGCCATCGTGGCCGCGCTGCCCCAGGCCGTGGCCACCCTGCTGGCTGCCATCCCGCTGCCCTTCATCGTGCTGATCAGCCCACTGTTGCTGCTCGCGGCGACGGCCATCGGGCTTTTCATGAGCTACACCTGGGTCCGCGCCTTCGAGATGATCAAGTGGGTTCAGTACGTGGTGCTGGTGGTCGGCGCTCTGGCCGTGCTCGGCACGGTGGGCAACTTCGTCAACCTCACCATTGCCAGCGTGCGCTCGCTGGGCAGCGGCGGCGGCGGGACCGCGGTGGCCGAGGCTGGCGAGGGCGAGCTCAGTGCCGAGTACAAGGCGGCTTTGGAGCAGGCCGAGAAACAGGGTACCCCGGCGGCCGCGCTCGAAGAGATGCGCAAGGGCTTCCTCGCGCAGCAGGCCGCGATCGTGGCTGCCCAGAAGCAGGCCGAGGCTGCGGCGGCGGGGGCGGCAGGTGGTGCAGACACCGCCAAGACCGATCCGGATACGGCCAAGGGTGATACCCCGGCGGCCACCCCGGATACGCCCAAGACCGATCCCAAGGTCGACAAGGAGCCGCCCAAAGAGGACCCCAAGGCTGGCGCGGATGACAGCGCCCCGGCGGCGGACGACGGCGCCGACGACGTGGACGACAGCAAGACCGAGGCCGTGCAGCCCAAGCTGGCCAAACCGGCGCGCGCCAAGCACGCGTCGGAGTTCCTCGAGTTCGCGACCCGTCGCGACGAGGTCGACAGGGCGATGAAGGAGAACCCGCACCTGATCAAGGACGGGACCATCCTCAAGCTGTACCAGGCGATGCTCAAGCGGACCTACGACATCGACGCCAAGTTCCAGAAGAAGCGGGGCAAGCCCTGGGAAGACGAGGTCAACGCGCGCCGTCGCGATCTCGCCGTGTTCGAGGGCACCCGCAAGGTCGTCGACAACCTGTGGCGCAGGATCTTCGGCGACTGATCTTCCCGGGGTCGGTCGGCCCGCCCCTCCAGCTCCGGGCGCTCGTCCCGGCCCGGGCATCAGCCGCTTCGAGACCCGTCCACCCGCGCCTCGTCGCTCGCCACCACCACCGCTCGATCGGGTTCAGGCCAGCGCGCCACGCGTTGTTGCGGCGCTGTGGACAGCCAGATCGGGAGGTAGCTGTCGACCACGCGGCCCACGGCATGACGCAGGGCTGCGATGCGCGCGTCCACCAGGGGCGGTGCCGACCTGGCCACGGCCCCTTGCAGCACCTCGCAGGTGTAGGGTCTGACCAGACCGCCCTCGAACAGGCGCGACGTGTGGCCGAAGCTGCGACACAGGTAGGGGCGTGCGGCGTAGACCAGACATCGTCCCGCTCGAAGCAGGGGGCATGCGAAGTCGTCCGGCGCACCCTTCTCGAGTTCACCGCGCAGCGCACGCGACTGCTCGCGCACCTGCTGCCGCGTGGCGTCATCGAGATTCTCGAACGCCTGGTCGATCAACGCGAACTCGACGTCACTGACCAGGGGGGCGGCGCGGGTGCAGCAGCGGTGGCAGTCCCCCGGACAGCGTGCCCCCGGGTGCGCCTCGAGGTAGCCCGTCATGCTGTCGTCGAGATCGCGATACAGCGCGCGCACAGCGTCGCGATCGGAGCCGATGACCACGGGTGGTGTGGTGCCCTGGTGATCGCTCATGGATCGCGCCCTGATCCCGAGCTTGCGAGTGGGACCTGCATGGGCCACATTCTCTCCCATGTCACCGCGCTACACGAGCATGCTGGTTGCGATGGGATGGCTCATGGTTTCCTCCGGGGTCTTGGCACAGCAGCGGGTGCTGTACACCAATGCTCGAGTGATCACCCAGGACCCAGCGATGCCCAGGGCTGCTGCGCTGTTGGTCGAGGGGGACCGCATCCAGCGGGTCTACGCCCGGGTTCCGGCGCAGCGACCCACAGGCGCCCGGCAGGTCGATCTCAAGAACGCGGTGGTGGTGCCTGGTCTGGCGGACGCGCACCTGCACCTGACAGCCCTGGGCGCCAAGGCCCGGCAGGTGGACCTGCGCGGCACGCGCAGCGCGGGTGAGGCTGTGGCCCGGGTCAAGGACTTCGTGAACCGCGGCGGTGCTGGCGAGCCCATCATCGGCTTTGGCTGGGACCACAACGACTGGACTCCCCGGGCTTTCCCCGAGCGCGGTCTGCTCGATGCAGCCCTCGGCAACCAGGTCGTGATCCTGTACCGCATCGATGGCCATGCCGCCTGGGTGTCGACGGCGGCACTGGCCGTGGGTGGCATCGCGCGCGATCGCGCGGATCCCGACGGCGGTCGCATCGTGCGAGACGGCAAGGGTGATCCGAGCGGTGTGCTCGTCGACAACGCCATCGATCTGGTGACCGGATCCTTGCCGCGGCTCACTCAGGTCCAGCTCGAGCACGACGTGGCGCTGGCCACCCGCGAGTGTGCCAGGCTCGGCCTCACCCAGGTTCATGACATGGGCAGCGACGTGCGCACCTTGCAGGCGCTGCGTGCTCTCGAGGCACGCCACGCGCTGCCGCTGCGGGTCTTCGTGTACCTGGCGGCCGACGATCCCGACGCCACCAAGGAACTCAATCCACAGCAGCGAAGGCGCACCGCGTCGCGGGTCGAGGTGCGCGGGCTCAAGCTCTACACCGACGGAGCCCTGGGCTCGCGCGGTGCCGCGCTCAAACAGCCCTATTCCGATGATCCTGGAAACAGTGGATTGCTCGTCACCGAACCCAAGATCCTGCACGAGCGCGTACGCCAGGTCCACGAGGCAGGTTACCAGGTGGCCATCCACGCCATCGGCGACCGCGGCAACCGCGAGGCTCTCGACGCCATCGGGGCGCTGGGCAAGGGCGGGGTGAGCCGTCGCCACCGCATCGAGCATGCCCAGATCGTGGATCCCGCCGACATCCCGCTGTTCAAGCAGCTCGGTGTCATCGCCTCGATGCAGCCCACCCACGCCACCAGCGACATGGACTGGGCCGAGGCGCGCCTGGGTCCTGACCGCCTGGCCGGGGCCTACGCCTGGAAAACCATGCTGAGCAGCGGCGTCGCCCTGGCCTTTGGCTCCGACGCTCCGGTGGAGAGTGCGGATCCGACCTGGGGCCTGTTTGCCGCCACGCAGCGCACCGATCATGATGGCGCACCGAAGGGAGGCTGGCTGCCCGGGGAGAAGCTGAGCCCGGACCAGGCCCTGGCCGGTTTCACCAGTGGCGCTGCCTATGCCGTCGGGCGCGAGGACGAGCTGGGAGTGCTGCGAGCGGGAGCCCTGGCGGACTTCACGGTCCTCGATGGCGATCCCGCGGACCCGGCCACCCGCTTGCTTCACCTCAAGGTTCTGCGCACCGTCGTCGGCGGCGAGCAGGCTTTTCCTCCCACAACCAGCACCAGCGACATACCGTGAGGACACGCCGATGAGCGACAAGGGCAGCAAGAAGAAGAAGAAGGCGCAACCGAAGCAGCCCGAACCCGTGGCGCGCAAGAGTACAGGCGCGTCCTTGCCCTTCGAGCTGGAGTTCGAGCGGGGCAACTACGCGGGAGCGCGGCACCTGGCTCTGGGAGCGGTCGCGGGTGCGGACGGGGCGCGAGCGCGCGACATCCTGGATCGTATCCGCGTCGACAAGATCCCCTTGCTGGTGTTTGCCGGGTGCCTGGCCTTGATCGCGCTCATCGCGGGCCTCGGCCTGGGCTGAGGTGGACCGGGATCCCTCGCCTGAGACCCCTCCCGCCAAACCAAACACCCATATGATATGAAATGGCAGCCCCACCCGGAGTGCGCTCGGGCAAGAACTCGACACTTCTGGTGGGCTAGATCCTCGCGTCATTCAACCCGGTCTCCGGGTGGGAGGTTTTTCTCATGACCCGCATCAACCCCTCGCAAGTGCGCGCCCTGACCCAGCAACTGGTGCAGGACGGCACGCTCGACCGCAAAGACATCAACACCCTGATCGACGCGGCGCTGTCGGACAAGGTGCTGTCCAAGGATGAGAAGAACGAGCTGCGCGAGGTGCTGGCCCAGCACGCGGACAAGATCGACCACGCCGACACCAAGAAGAAGCTCGAGTCCTTCCTGTCGACGTCGAACGCCGGCATCCGCAACCTGGCCCACCAGCTGGAGAGCGACGACGGTGTCATCAACTTCTCGGACGCCGAGAAGCTGGGCGAGCTGGTCCACAAGGACGGCAAGATCTCGGGCCGCGAGAAGTACTCGCTGTTCGCGGTGATGGCCGGCAGCAAGATGACCGACGACGCCAAGGCCAAGCTCGACAGCGTGGCGCGCGGCACCCCGTACACCCCTCCTGTGACCCCTCCGGTGACACCGCCGGTGACGCCGCCGGTGACGCCGCCGGTCACCCCGGACCTCGAGCTCAAGCTGCCCACCGTCGCTGGCCAGAACTACAGACTCAGCGCCGAGGGTCACATGGTCACGGGCACTGGCGGCCCGGCGCGCTACGACGAGCTGGGCGCGCTGTCGCTGTACCGAAGCGCCGATGCCCTGAGCCAGGCCGAGGGCGTGGTGCTCAAAGACGTGCCCACCGCGGTCAAGGAGAAGATGCTAGATCACCTGGGCAAGGCCTTCGCGGCCGGCGCCGAGGACGCGACCCTGCCCAAGGTCACCCGCGAGCGCATGCGCTCGGGCGCCGCCACGACGCTGCTGGCGGTCATCGAGGGCTGTGGCGCGGATCAGGCCGCCCTGCGTACCAAGGCGGTGGACCTGTACCTGAACCAGGCGATGAAGGAGCCCGTGGCCGGCCTGCGCGCGTCCATGGCCTTCAACCTCGAGCGCCTGCAGACGACGCTGCAGCCCGCGGACAAGACCCGGCTGGCCGCGCTGATGGACGCCGTGATCCCCAGCAAGCCGCCCTACGACAAGTGGTTCGCCGACGGCAAGCGCGAGATCAAGGTGCAGCACTTTGCCCACAAGGAGGTCTGGGACTACTCGGGCGACCCGGTGAAGATCTACGAGCGACAGGGCTACAAGATGGTGGCCGCGCACCCCGACGAGAACCCGCCGCGCTGGGAGCTCGAGAAGACCAACGACAATGCCCCGGGCGGCGCGGTCAAGATGCACATCGACCTCATGCAGACCCACGATGGGATCTTTCAGGGCATGAGCGATCCCGACATCAACATGGTGCTGTACACCGGTCACAGCAACCTGGGCGGCAACGTCAGCGAGGAGCTGCGCCTGGGCACCGAGGAAAAGAGCGACAAGCTGATCCTGATGGCCATGTGCCGCGGCAAGCAGAACATGTTCGAGGTGGCCAACAAGTATCCCAACAGCCACTTCGTGACGACGGACCATCCCTCGTACTTCTCGTCGGTGATGGGCATGGCCACGGCGATGACCGAGGGAGCGCTCAAGGGCCAGGACTACAAGGGCATGCTCAACAGCGCCCCCTACATCTCGGACGAGGGTGGCAAGGCCAATTACTTCTTCCCGCACGAGGCCCGGCGCTACGCCCTGTACGACGCGGACAAGGACGGCGTCATCGATGGACGCGGTGTCACCGTGGACAGGCTGTACGACGTGGGCCTGAGCTTGCCCAAGGGCACCAAGGTCGACCTGGTGGCGCGGCCCAACGACCTGCAGGCCGAGGACATCGACGGCAGCAAGGTGCAGCACGCCGTGCAGTTCATGAACACGCTCATGACCTACCACGTGGATCACGGCAACAACACCTCGGCCTTCGGCAAGAAGGACATGGACAACTTCCTGTCCGGCGGCTGGTTCGATGGCCCCACCAGCGAGCTGGTACGACTCAAAAAAGAAAACGTCGACGGCAAGGAGATGATCCGAGTGCAGGTGAACAAGTCGCTAGCGGATCAGAGCTGGTTCAGCCTGGGCACCCTAGTGCAGTTCGAGACCGTGAAGCAGATGCTCACCGAGCGCAACGGCGGCACCCTCACCGCCAAGGACGAGGCGCGGGCGGCCCTGTTTGCCGGTGAGTACCTGTCCTACATGTACTGCACGTGGGATGAGGCCCAGGGCGGCGTGCGCGGGCTCAACCGCTACTGCGAGCACCTGGGCGGCCTCACCTATGACAAGCTGTCCAAGGCCATCGAGAGCGACGGCCACGGCTACGTCACCGACAAGCAGATGGACGCGCTGCTGGCTAGCAATGGTTAGCCTCGGCTCCCCGGACGGAGTGCTTGCAGGCTGACTCCCGGTACCGTAGGCACTACAGTTCCTGTTCATGACCCTGGCCACAATCCCAGAGCGCCTGGAAGCGCGCCTGAACCGCATCCTGGCCCGCACCAGCATCGAGCACGGTGTGCTGTCCGCTGGTGACCGCATCCTGGTTGCCCTCAGCGGGGGCAAGGACAGCTACGGCCTGTTGCACCTGTTGCAGGGCTTGAAGCCGCGCTTGCCGTTTTCGATCGAACTCGTCGCGGTGCACGTTGAACAAGGGCAGCCCGGGTTCGACAACACACCCCTGCGTCGCTGGTTGGTCGAGCACGATGTGCCGCACGAGATCGTGGTCGAGGATACCTACAGCACCGTGCAGAAGCTGGTCGCGGAGGGTGACACGCCCTGCGCGGTCTGTGCCCGGTTGCGCCGGGGTATCCTGTACACCACGGCTGCGCGCCTGGGCTGCAACAAGGTGGCGCTCGGCCACCACCGCGACGACGCCCTGGCAACCTTGCTGCTCAACCTGTTCTACACCGGCACCCTGCAGGCAATGCCCGCACGCTATCGCACCGACGACGGCCGCTTCGAGGTGATCCGGCCGCTCATCGAGATCGCCGAGAGCGATCTGGTGGCGCTGGCCGAGCAACAGGGATTTCCCATCGTGCCCTGCGTGCTGTGCTCGGGCCACGAAGACCACCAGCGCAAGGCCATGGGTTCGCTCATCGACGGTGTCGCCGAGCGCCATCCGCAGGTGCGCACCGTCATGCTGGCCGCGCTGCGCAACGTGAGGCCCTCGCACTTGCTGGATCGCGACCTGCTCCGGCGCACCCAGCCCGTTGACGACGTTGCACCTGCGCGCCCTGACCTCGGACGCTAAGTACCCCTCTCCACACGACGCACATCCCCACGGAGGTCTGCCATGCATCGCCTGCTGTCATCCCTGGTCGCCATCAGCTGCACCCTCGCCCTGGCCAGTGCCGCGCGCGCGCACTGTGAGGTGCCCTGCGGCATCTACGACGACGATCTTCGCTACAAGTTGCTGCAGGAGCACGCCGGCACCATCGAGAAGTCCATGCAGCAGATCGTGGACCTGTCCAAGCAGAAGAACCCCAACTACAACCAGATCGTGCGCTGGACCACCAACAAGGACGAGCACGCCGACGAGGTGCAGCACCTGGTGTCGCAGTACTTCATGACCCAGCGCATCAAGCCCGAGGACAAGAACTACGAGAAGAAGATCACGACCCTGCACCAGATGCTGATCGCGGCCATGAAGTGCAAGCAGACCACCGACGTCGAGAATGTGAAGAAGCTGCGCGAGCTCACCAAGAGCTTCGGCGATCTCTACTTCGCCAAGTAGTCCGATTCGATCCGGGGCCGAGGGGCTGTTTCGTCGACGACAGACGGTCAAACACCGCCTGCTGTCTGTGGGCTACCGGTGCACCGTGTACACGTGGTTGCCCAGGTACTTGGCCCAGTCATAGGTGTGCAGCACCACGCGCTGGCTGTAGCGTTCCCTGAACCCGCTGCCGTAGTCGTACATGGGTTCGTCGCTGCTGCCGCTGTAGATGGAGTCGCGCACGTAGAAGACGCCGCTGTCCCGGCAGCCTCCATCGCTGGCCATGGCGGCGCGGATCTTGCGCGAGTAGCTGCCGGCTCCCTGCTGGTCAAAATAGTCCAGCGAGTCCTGCACCATGGGGCAGCTGCCCATGCGCACGCTGTCGTCGTAGCCGAGCACGATGACGGAGTGCCAGAACATGTAGTGGTTGTACACGACGATGACCGGCGCGTGCTTGGTGCGGAGTTCGAACTTGATGCGCTCGATGACGTCCTCGTCGATGATCCCGACATTCCATACGCTGTTGGCGTTGAGGTCGGGGTCCACGAACAGCAGGGTGCGATCGACTGCGGGGGTCGGCGTCAAGTTGTTGTGCCAGGCAAAGGGCAGATCGTCGAGCCAGTTGACCCGGCAGCTCGCGTAGGCATCCGGATCGCTGGCCGTGCTTCGGACGAAGTCCTCACCCTCGTCACGGATGTAGCCGATGGTAAATGGATAGTCGCGGCTGAGCAGCGAGCCGCCGAAGTGATTGAAGGTGTAGATCACATCGGTGATCGTGTACGGCACCACGGATCTGGGCGCATACCCTTCAGCGTTCATGAGGAAACGCTCGCTCAGGTCGGTGTCGCCGAGGTAGTCGAAGGAACCCAGGGGCAGGTGCTGGTTCATCAGGAGCTCCATGGCACCGGTGTTGGCCATGAAGTTGCAGCTGCCTGCGTCGTGCTGGTTGGGAGAGGCCAGGGCGTAGGGCTCGAGCACGTTGACGGCGTCGCCGCCGTCCTTGAATCGAAAGGCGCCACCCAGGCTGCCGTCCGCGGAACGCAGGATGAGGCTGGCGGAGAAGGCGACGTCGGAGCCCAGACCCGGGGCGCGGCCACCAGGTCCCTTGCGGCCCACCGCGAGCTGGCACACCGTGGCGTCGGGGCCCTGGCAGAGCTCGATGCGCTCACCGCGAACAGCACCCACGTCGACGCGCCGACCGAGCAGAGTGTAGGTCACGCGCTCGCCTTCCAGCGCCAGACGGCCCGCATCCTCGCGCCGTACCGGAAACACTTCGTGCTCCGTGCGCACGAGCAACTGCAGCGCACCGTCATCGAGCAGGCGATAGCCCAGGGCCCGGACTGCTCTCGGGGATGGTGCGGACCTGCGATCGTCATCGAGCGTGGCTGCAGAAGCAGGCTGCGGTCGCTTCTTGTACACCTCGCAACCCTGGCTGCGCAGACCACCCAGCACGCCCCAGTCCGAGGCCGGGTTGTGCTCGGCACTGAGCCAGGTCAAGGCCTTGAGCTCGCCCAGCACGGATACGTCGGTGATGGCGTTGTGATCGAGGTTGAGCCAGCGCAGCCCCGTCAGGCGCGCCAGGGGGGCGATGTCGTCGATGACATTGAAGCCCAGACCGAGGCGCTCGAGCTGCTGCAAGCCGGCCAGGGGAGAGATGTCGATGATCGCGTTGTGCCCGAGCTGTAGCGAGCGCAGGGTGGTGGCCGTGGCGAGGTTCTCAACATCCTGGATGTCGTTTTCCCATGCCGAGAGGGCCGTGAGACCTCGCAGATGCTCCACCCCGTCGAGGTCGAGGATGCCCCGGTCCGGGCATTCAAGACGGTTCAGACCACGGGCGCCATCAACGGTGATCGCCCCCTCGGGCTGATCCAGGGCCTCGCGCACGCAGGCCTCCAGCTTGCCGTCGACGAAGACGATGTCCTGCCGGCACTGCTCGCTCTGCAGATCGCAGTACGCGTCGTCCGGGCAGCCCTCGTCGACACAGGTGTCGATGGGCTCGCCCGGGCACGCGAGCAACATGGCGAGGACCAGCAGCAACGGGGAGATACGGATCATGGCAGCCTCATGCGACGATCAGGGCGTGGCACGGTCTCAAGGGCGCGCATTGTGGCAATCGAGCGCAGCCCTGTCCACGCTGGTCTGGCCGGCGCTGCGATCAGCCAAGGTCCGGGATCAGGGGTGATCTATCCTTGCCGCAGAAGCGGGCTTTGCTCGGGTAGCGTGTCTTGCACACGGGGCAGATCATCCCACCGCTGATGGGGATGAACAGGGTGTGGCGGGCGTCTCTGTCCAGGGGCACCAGGGCGCTTCGGTCAAAGGGGCAGAAGGTTCCACTCTCGAACTCGAATTTACAGGTGGGACAGACCAGACCCTTGCCTTGCTCTGGCAAGGTGGCCTTGCCGGCCATCTCCGCCTCGTACACCTTGGAGTGCGGAGCATCGGCAGCCAGCGCCTCGGCCTCGCGGACGCTGCGAAGGCGCCGCCGGAACAGCAGGGCCACGACCCCGGACCCGACCACCAGGACCAGTCCCACCAGGCCCAGTACCCAGCCGAAGCCAGACCCCTGGTCCGCGGGTGATGCGTGCAGGCTGGTTGGCGTGCTCGCCTGCGACGAGGAGCGAACGCTGAGCTCGCCAACACGGATCGCACCCACCAGCTCGGCAGCGACCTCGCGCACGCGTGCGTTCGAGGAACGCTGAACCAGGGTCTCCAGATCCGGAGTGGCCTCGGGAACGGCAGGGGCCGCGTCCTGGGTGGCTCCCGCTTCCATTGTCGTCGTCGCCGGAGTGAGTCGAAGCAGCGCGCTGGCGCGCAGTCCCGGTGCCTCCGCAGTCAGGGCCACGGCCGCAGCCTCCTGCAGATCTCGGGACGCGATCACGCATCCACGTCCGTCGACCATGGCCAGCTCTGCCGGGGCAACCTTGAACTGCACCGGGGGTGACGTCGCCGGGCAGCCTTCGAGGTCCTTGGCGCGAACCTCGAAGCAGCGCGTGGCGCCGGCCGTGATGTCGGCAGTGGCGGGATCAAACTCGAGGCTGCGCGGGGGGCCTGCACTGGCGCAGGCAGCGGCCCGCTCGGGCACGCGCTCCAGCTTCTCCTCGCGCCTGAACTTGAGCACGCAGCGCTGGGCGCGCTGAGCCTCGAGGCGGGTGCCCTGCTTCCAGCTCTCGCCGTCGGAGTACCACACCAGCTCCTGGCTGCGCACCTCGCCCAGTTGCTCCTCGTCGGGAGGATTCGGTGGCAGCTGCAGGCGGCTCCCCTCGGTCACGTAGAGCACGTGCTCCCCGTCGACCAGCTGGAAGGCGTGGCGCAGTTGCTCCTCGGCAAGGCCCTGGATCTCCGGTGCGGCGCACTCGGTGACCCGCACGCCATCCCGCGTGTCGTGATTCTGAGGCTTCGTGTGCTTGCTCTGGGCCTCGCACCCCGTCGATGAGATCACGCGACGCTTCGAAGCGAAGCGGAGTTCGCCCTCCTTCACGGTCAGCTCGAACTCGTCGGCCGAGACCTTCCAGTCATGACCCTTGGGCACTGGGCCACAGCTCGGAGCCCAGGGATCTGCCTGGATCTCGAGCTTGACCCTGTCCACGCGCCAGGGACCCGGGCGTGGCAGCTCCTCGGCACGCAGGGGAGCCACCAGCAGCGAGGCCGCCAGCAACCAGACCGGGGACATCGGGCGCAAGGTCATGCCAGGTCCTCGAAGACGATCGCAGAGAGCTGCCGTCCAGTATGGCCGCGATCGCGCCGGTGCGAGTAGAAACGGAGCGCATCGCAGGACACGCAGGGCCCCACCTGGTCGACCTGGGCGTCCTGCAGTCCAAGATTTCGCCAGCGGGCCCTGGCGTCGGCGGCGAGGTTGGCATACAGCGCGCCGTCGCGCTCGACGCGGGCCGAGGGATGCATGTCTCGCAGCACTTCGGGGCCCACCTGGTAGCAGCAGGGTCCGATGTGCGGGCCGATGGAGACCCGGAGCTCGGCTATCGTGGCTCCCGCGCGCAGCAGCTCCTTGACCGTCGTCTCGATGACGCCACCCACCAGTCCTCGCCAGCCTCCGTGCAGCGCCGCCAACAGGCGCGTCTCGATGGCGACCACCAGCATGGGTACACAGTCCGCGGTCTTGACGCCGACAGCCAGGCCACGATGCCCGGTGAACAGCGCGTCTGCCTCCTCGCTGCGAACCCGGTCGAGATCGTCGGGGGAGGCCAGGATGGCGCGGGCCGAATGGACCTGCTGCACCGTCACCAGTCTTCCCCGGGTTACCCCGAGGGCGCCTGCGATGCGGCCCAGGTTGTCCTCGACGCGTGCGGCCTCGTCACCCACGGCCGTGCCCGCATTGAGCGAGTTCCAGGGCGCTGGCGAGACCCCACCCAGGCGCGTGAAGAAGCCGTGGCGCAGGTGAGGGACCCCCTGTAGCAGCGCACTGCGAAGGAAGGCCGGTAGCTGCGGGTCGCTCATGGGACGCGTCCCCCGCTGCGCCGGAACACGCCCAGCAGAGCCAGGGTTAGCAAGAAAACCGAACCCGCGATGAGGATCAGCGAGGGCAGGGACAGGCCCAGCAGCAGGGCGGGCTGCTCGAGGTCGAGAAAGGCGCCAACGGCGACCAGCAGGGCGGCGGCGAGGACCAGGGTCTGGCGGTCCCGGGCGCGGGTGTTGCGATCGACGGCGCGGGTCAATTCCGGAGCGTCGAGGCGCAAACTGGTGTCGCCCGCTTCGAGGGCGCGCAGGATGCGCTGGCCCGAGGTGATGGCCGTGCTGAGAAAGGTCGCGGCGCGGGAGGCTCCGATGAGGGCGTTGCGCTTGAGCCGTTCCACCGAGTAGCGTTCGCGGATCAGTTCCTCGACGAAGGGCCGTGCCAGCTCCACGGGATTGACGTCGGGTGCGATCTCCCGCGCCAGGCCCTCTGTGGTGAGCAGGGCCTTGAACAGCATGGTGTAGTCGGAGGGCATGCGGATGCGGAACTTGAGGGCGCCATCGACCAGCTCCCCGAAGAAGGCGCCGATCTCGATCTCGGAGATGGTGCGACCCACGAAGTGGCGCTCCATCACGTCGACCACCTCCGCCTCGAAGGCCGGGTAGTCCACGGGCCCCTGGGGAACACCGAGTTCAAAGAAGGTGCGAGCCACCTCTTGCAGGTCCTCGCGCAACAGCGCAGCCAGAACGTCGACGATGCGGTCGCGAGCGCTCCCGGTCAGGCGTCCAACCATGCCGAAGTCGACCAGCGCGATGCGGCCATCATCACCCACGAACACGTTCCCCGGGTGCAGGTCGCCGTGAAAGAAACCGTCGTGGAAGATCATCTTGTACGCGGCGTTCAGGTAGCGGCGGGCGATCAGGGATACGTCGACCTGGGTGTGGTCGATGGCCGTCAGCTTGGTGCCATGGACGCGCTCCATGGTGAGCACGGCCTCGGTGGTCAGGTCCGCGAAGACCCGGGGGATCAGGACCTCGGGCACCTGCTCGAAGTTCCGGCCGAAGCGCTCGATGGAAGCGGCCTCGACCAGAAAATCAGTCTCCCGCGCCAGGCTGCGCTCGAACTCGGTGAGCATCCCGCTCAGGTTCACCAGGCGCGCCTCGGGAGCCACGTCCTCGATCCGGCGCGCCATCATGTGCATGATGGACAGATCCGCCACGATGGTGCGCGTGATGTCCGGCCGTCGGACCTTGACGATGACGTCGTCACCCGCGTGGGTCCGTGCCGCGTGTACCTGGGCAATGGAGGCCGAGGCCAGGGGATCTTGCTCCAGGCTCTGAAACAGATCCTCCACTGTCCTGCCGAACTCGCGCTCGATCTGTTTCGCGATCTGGGGGTAGGGCACCGTGCTGACATGGTCCTGCAGGCGGCGCAGTTTCAGGCACAGGGCCTCGGGGATGAGGTCCGGCCGGGTGCTCATGATCTGGCCGAACTTGACGAAGGTGGGGCCCAGTTCCTGCAGCACGTTGACCAGGCGCTCCTCGAAGTTGTCGTCGCGCACGTCGCCACTGGCGCCGGAGCGGAAACCAAGATTGAGCCGATCGAACAGTGCGCCGAAGCCATGGCGGGCCATCACCGTGGCGATCTCGCGCAGCCGGTTCATGTCCTTGAACCCGCTCTGCACGGCCCGGGTTCCCTGGTAAAGCGATCGCAGCACGGACACGCGGCACCTCCCGTCGCTGGTATACACCTCTCCCGCCCCCTCGTCAGCGGTGGGTGACGGAGTCACTCGATGGAGATCCCGGCGCGGATCTCACGACGTGGCAGGGGAGCCTCGTCGGGTGTTGCGGAACGCTGCTGCATGGCCGCGAGCACCACATCGAGGCGGCCGAACAGCCGCTGTCGCACGCCGACATGAACCCCGGCGTCGGGCATCCGTCCCGGCGGGGCCCCCGCTGCCAGCCCGAGATCCGAGCTGGCAAACAGGTGACTGCCCAGGCTCCGGATGTCCCAGCTTGCGGCCAGGCGGAACTGGTGGGTCATGCGCTCGTCCAGGGCGCGCTCGCGCCATTCGTCCCGGGCATTCCACATCCACTGGTAGCCCAGCCACAGCGCCAGGCCGCCGGGCAGGCTCAGGGCCTGGGCATCGAGGTAGATTCCCTGCAGGCTCTCGAGGCCACCGTTTCGCGTCGCCCCGCTGCCGTCGTCCGCCGGCACCAGCAGGTCGCGCAGCTCCAGGCTGAACAGACCCAGGTGCGCAGCCAGGTCCCACGAGGGCTCCACGCCAAGGGAGACATCGAGTCCCTGGGCCTGCTCTGGCCTCAGCGCCGTCGGGGCGAGGTCCGGCCACAGGAATGAACGCGCGGGGCGTTCCGCACGCTCGCTCAGACCTGGAGCGCGGGTCGCGGTGCCGATGCGGCCCCTGAGCACCAGAGCCTGCGCAGGCGAGTAGCGCAGCACCGCGTGGCCTGCGGGCAGGGCACCCACGGCGTCGTCGAGATCCACGCTCAGCACGCCCTCCACGTCCAGGTTGGCGCGGATCGTCCAGTGATCACGGACCCAGGCACCAAACACGGCGCGTTGCACAAACACGGTGCTCAGCGATGGCCGGGCCTGTGTGCGATCGGCCACGCGCCCTCCCGCGTGAGCCTCCAGCGCGTGATGCTCGACCAGTTCACCCTCATAGGCCACGTCGAAGCCCGTCTCTCCCGTGCGCAGCACCAGGTCGTCGTCACCGCGGTGCTGCTCGAACAGATTCTGCCGGGTCCAGCGAAAGCGCAGCAGATGCTGTGGCGCCAGCTGCATGGTGCTGTGCAGGGAAAACAGCTGGCGAGAGATGGCGCGATGGCCGTCCTGCCAGCTTGTCTGCAGCACATGGAGACCGGCCGAACCCTGCTGGCCAAGGGAGATGTCCGCGCGCCCGAGGATTCCTCCCGCCGAGGGATCGGCCGAGGATCCATCCACGAAACCCGCGACGAGCGTGTGCCAGCTCCTCGACCGCGTGGCGAGCTGCATGCTTCCTCGACCAGCCAGGACCCCACCGCCCCGCAGCTCCGAGCAGATGCGCCCACCAAAGGGAAGCACGGTCTCGGGGGCGTCGAGGTCGATGATACCGGCCAGGGCATCGGGCGCTCCGGCCTGGGGACCACGCGCCAGGTGCAGCGTCGGCGCCAGACACTGAGGCACGGGCAGCGAACGCAGGTTGTCCTCGGCATTCTCGGCCCGGAGCAAGGGAATGCCATCCCAGCGCACCAGCCAGCGCTGGAGATTCACGCCGTCGAGCCACAGCGTGTCTCCTGTTCGGTCGAGGGCTGGCATGGCCGCGAGAGCGTCTTGCAGATCTCTGGCACCGCGGTCGCGGGTCTCGCTCGCTGCCAGCTCGCGGGGCAGAGCCGTCGCGTCCCCGGAGGAATCCGGCGGGGAGACATCCGCCGCGGCCAGCCCGCCCAGCAGCATCACGCTTGCGGTGCACAGGCGGGATGTGGGTCGCGAGGCTCTCAAGGTTCACCTCGCAGCCGCGCGATCAGTTCCTCCAGATCCGTGGGCAGTGCGGCCTCGAAGTGAAGCCTCTGCCCCGTGCGTGGATGGGTGATCTCCAGCTGCCAGGCATGCAGTGCGGGTCGACCGAACGCGGGATCCTTGCGTCGTCGTCCATAGGCCTCGTCGCCCACCAGAGGGTGACCGCGGTCCGCGAGCTGCACGCGCACCTGGTGCGTGCGACCCGTGTGCAGGGCGACCACGAGCAAGGAACAGCTCCCCAGCCGCTCACGGCAGGTGAACTCGAGCACGGCCCGCCTGCTCGCCCCTAGCACGCGGCTCGAGAAGCGTTTGCGATCGCGGGGGTGCCGGCCATAGGGCGTGTCGACGCGACCGCCTGCACCGGGATCCCCGTGCACCACGGCCAGGTAGCGCTTGCTCACACTGCGGTCCTGGAACTGCCGCTGCAGGTGCGCCAGGGCCTCGTCGTGGCGCGCCACCACGAGCAGGCCACTGGTGCCTTTGTCCAGGCGGTGCACGATGCCAGGTCGCTCTTCGCCACCCACCGAGAACTGCGCGCCGTAGCGGCCGAGCAAGGCGTTGACCAGCGTGCCTCCATCGTGACCGGGGGCGGGATGCACGACCATGCCTGGCGCCTTGTCGACGACGATGATGTCTGCATCCTCGTGCAGTACCACCAGCGCGATGTCCTCTCCCCGGGGGCGCGCTGGCCGCAAGGCCGGTATCTCGACGTGGATCTGCTGACCCGCGGTGACGCGACGCGAGGCGCGTGCCAGCGTGCCCTCGATCCGCACCTGTCCGGCCTCGATCAGTGCTTGCACCCGGGCGCGACTCAGTCCCTGGGCGCGCTCTGCCAGGAAACGATCGAGACGAGCCCCGTTTCCGTCAGCGTCGACCACGAATTGCAGCAGTGTGGGAGTGCTGGGAGCGGGGCCGGTCATGGTGGGGTCCGCTCCGGGTGCGCCGCCGCCGGGGTCCCGGGCTCCCCTGCAAGCGACGGACCGCGACTCACCAGATGCGGGACTTGATGTGGCCCTTGGCCCGCAGGATGACGTCGACCAGGGCGCGGTCGAAGAAATTCGAACGCTTGGCCAGCTCCGGGGACACGCGGCTCAGGTAGAGCTCACGGCCCTCGGCGATCTCGGCCTCGATGTTGTGGAACAGGGTGTCGTTGACGATGCCCTCGGTGATCTTCTCCTCGTTGTAGAGCGAGATGTCCGAGGCGATGGCGCGCGCCAGCCGGGTCGCGAGTTCGGGGGTCTCGATGGTCGCCATGTGCTCCTCGCTGCGGTGACCTGGATCCTGGACCCGGCGCCGCGACAGGCCAGATGGTAAAGAGGGTGCCGCAGGCTGTCAACGCGTCGTCGCCATCACGGTGCGGGATGGGTGACACTGGCCAGGTAATCCTGGGCCACGCGATCGCCGTCGAGACCCAGGTGCTTGGCGAACTGTTGCACGAAGCCTCGCAGGTAAACCCGAGCCGGGAAGGCTGCAGCGTTGTTGTCCTCGATGGCCTGCAGCTTGTCCCGGGGGATGCGCGTGCTCGCGGAGATCTGTTCCAGACTCCAGCCCCGGGCCAGACGGATCGCCCGCAACGCCGCACCATCGTAGCCGCCGTCGAGGACAGGGGGGGGCACGACGGGGGCACCAGGCGGTGGGGAGGACGTCGCGGCAGTGGCAGGCAGAACATTCGCCGAGGTGGCCGCGATGGCTGTCTCCACGGCTGGCAGGACAGGCAGGGGCGCAGGGCGCGTTGCCGCAACGGGCCGTGGCGTCGGGGCGGATGCGGGCCTCGGGGTGGGTTCCGGGCGCGGTGTGGACACAGGTGCGGGGCTTCCTGCCGCGGGCGAGGTGGAACCCAGCACGGCACGGAGGCCACGCTGCAGGGTCCCGCGCACCCCGCGGCCGGTGGATTCCGCTGTCAGGGCCGTGGCCACGTCCTCGATGGCGCGCGCCGCCCGGCTTGTTGGGCTGTCCACCAGCAAGGGGCGTCGCCGGCGCAGGGTCTGCCACACGACCTCGTCATGGGGCACGCTGCCCAGCAAAACCAGATCGAGCCCGAGCAGGCGCTGCACGGCGTGGTGAACGCGTTCACCCAGACGGCGGTCATCGGCCTCGTGGGTCTGGTTGACCACCAGCGACGGCCGAAACCGCGCCATCTCGTCCGCCACCACACGGCCTGCGTCCTCGTCGATGCTGCGGACGGTTTCGAGCAGCTCGCGGGGGGTGCTCAGTCCCCGCGCGTTGAACTCCACCACGGCCTGCTCCAGCAGGGAGCGCAGCCCGTAGGTTCGCTGCACGGTGCGTAGCAGGCGCAGGTAGGCCGCCTTGAGAAAGCGAAAGGCGTTCTCCTCCGACGTCGGCTCCGGTGTGATGACGAGGATGCCGTGCTGCGCGAACAAAAAGAAGTCGAGCACGTTGAAGGTCGTCCCCGCACCCAGATCGATGATCAGGTCGTCACACTCCAGCTTGCCCAGTGCCCGCAGGATGCGCACTTTCTGCTGATGTGCGGGGTTGCCGGCATCCAGGGTGTCGCGGGCACCCGAGATCAGGCTCAGGTTCCACAGCGCCGTGGGGGTGACGAGGTCGTTCAGAGAGGCAACCGAGCGCTGGATGAAATGCGACAGCGAGCGCTGTGGCGCGTCGAGGCCCAGGCAGGTGTGCAGGTTGGCGCCACCGAGGTCCGCGTCGACGGCGATCACCCGTTGTCCGGATCTCGCCAGCGCGATGGCCAGGTTGGCGGTGATCAGGCTCTTGCCGACACCGCCCTTGCCTCCTCCCACCGCGATGATGCGCTTCGGACCTGCCACGGCGTCTCCTGCTACGCCACGGGTTACTCGCTCGCGGGGAGCCTCGATGGCCAACTCTCCGTCAGGACACCGGACGCTCCCTTCTCCATGTAAGCACTCCGCGGAGGCAGCTCCAATTTTTCAACCCCTTGGTGTGCGAGGCACCCGCAAACCCAGGCCGCGTGCTGGTGTCGAATCGGCCTCAGTGGGAGCCAGGATCCCCCGACGCATCGGGCGCAGAGATGCCGGAGAGCAGGGCTTCGATGACGATGTCGTCATGTTCCAGCGCCAGGGTGCGCGGATGGATCCACAGGGCGCCGTCCGCGACACGACCGATCACCGGTGGGTCGTGGTCCCGCAGGACACGGGCCAGTCCGTCCTCGTCGACACCTTCGACCCGCACCGCCCAACCTGGGAGTTCGGTCAGCGGCGAGGCTCCGCCACCCACGCGATCCACGCAGGCACAGGCCTGTGCATTCAGGCCAGGACGGGCAGCGACCAGAGCTGCCGCCATGACCTCGGCTCGACGCTGTAGCACCGGGGTGGGGGTGGAGATCGCGCGCGCGACCGGGACGAGCAGGGGATCGTCGCGCCACAGACGCAGGGTTGCGACCAGGGCCGCCAGGCACAGCTTGTCCGGACGCAGGGCGCGCATCAGCGGGTGTTGACGGATGCGCTGTATCCACTCGGCGCGGCCGACCAGCAAACCAGCCTGGGGGCCGCCCAGCAGCTTGTCGCCGGAGAAGGTCACCAGATCCGTGCCTTCGGCGACAGCCCGGGCCACGGTCGGCTCCCCGGCCAGGGCATCGAGGCTGCGCAGGCAACCGGAACCCGCGTCATACATCAGGGGCAGGCCGTGCGCCTTCGCCAGGCTCGACAGTTCCGGCAGCGACACCTCCGCCGTGAAGCCCACCACCGCGAAGTTGGATCGATGGACCTTGAGCACAAGCGCGCTGTGCTCACCCAGGGCTCGGGCGTAGTCCTCGCGATGCGTGCGATTAGTGGTGCCGACCTCGACAAGAAGGGCTCCCGACTGTCGCATGACGTCCGGAATGCGAAAGCCTCCCCCGATCTCCACCAGTTCACCACGGCTGACCACGACCTCGCGGCCCGTGGCCAGGGCGGACAGGGCCAGCAGCACCGCCGCGGCATTGTTGTTGACCACGGCGGCATCTTCGGCGCCGGTGAGCTCGGCGAGCAGGGCCGTGGCGTGGTGGTGACGGCTGCCCCGGCTTCCGGCGGCGAGGTCGTACTCCAGCGTGCTGTAGCCGCGGGCCACCGCGAGGAGGGCCTCGATCGCAACCCCGGCCAGGGGCGCACGTCCCAGGTTGGTGTGCACCACCACACCGGTGGCGTTGAGGACAGGTCGCAAGCTGTCGCGCGCCGAGCGCGTCGCGTGCTCGACGATGTCAACAAGGTCCAGGGAGGCGTCCTCTCCCTCCAGGATGCGGTGCCGGGTCTGCTCCACCGC
The DNA here is from genome assembly GCA_043821645.1 of Pseudomonadota bacterium. GTDB lineage: Bacteria > Myxococcota > JACRCW01 > JAFGSX01 > JAFGSX01 > JBDRCO01. The sequence goes on from JBDRCO010000119.1 coordinate 43,093, forward strand.
GTCGCGCAGGAGCTGTGTCAGGGCATCGTGGCCGAGGCGGGGTGCGAGGGCCGCGATGGCGGGCTGCTGCAGGAGCTCGCCGATGGAGGGCAGGGCGCGGAGCCGCTCCTGCGTGACCTTGGTGTCCGCGGCGCTCATGATCTGTTTATAGGACCGATCGGGCGTCCGGGCGAGAAAGCCGCTCGCGATTCGCGCAGGGGACCGGGCTCAATCAGGTGGCATGCAGGCTGAATCACTGGCGGTACCGCCGCACACAAAGCTGCCGCCACCGCGGCACTCGCTCTGATCCAGGCGCTGTTGTGCCCAGATGGCGTCGTCGTCATCGCAGCGCGTCAGGGCCGTGCGCTCGGCCTCGGGCACGGCGACCGGAGAGGCCAGAAAGGCCTGCTCCGACGCGCAGGCCTCGTCGATGCTGCTTTGCGGACGGGTCGTGCTTGGCGTCGCACCCGCGCACCAGCACTCCATCCAGGTGCGCGCCAACTGCTCGCACGGCGTGGGCTCACAGGCGATGAGGACACACAGGACCATCCCGAGAAAAACCGCCAGGATGTTCCGGTTCATGACTTGGGGACTGCCTTGATCAAGGCCTTGCCGCTCTTGATCACCACCTTGAACTCGACGTCGGCGTTGTGCTGACTCGACATCGTGGTGGCGCGTTCCTTGAGTTGCTTGCCCAGGGACTCCATCGACACCTTGGTCGATTCACCGGTGCGCTTGCGAGCCATGACGTAGGTGTCGTAGATGCGCTTGACGTCATCGTCGGACAGACCTGTCGACGCGGGCTTCCGGGTCGGCGCCGCAGCGCGCGCTGGAGCCGGCTTCTCCTTCTCGGTCTCACCGGCGGACTGTTGCTCGCGGAGCTTGGCGTCGCTCTCGAGCTTCTTGGCACGCCGCTTGGCCTTGGTCACATCACGGTGGTAGGTGCCCTCCTCGATCTGCTTGATGGTCCGGCCCCACAGCTGATCGTAGGACGTGAAGCGCTGGTACGAGGTATTGAGCTTGAACAGGATGTTGGTCTTGACGCCGCCCGTGTCGCTGCGCAGCTTCATGATGCTGCGGCGCAGGTCCTCGCGCTCCTTCTCGGGGAGCTGTCGTTCCAGACCCAGGAAGTACATCTCGAACATCCGATGAACCTCGACGAGACGGACGTCGAAAGCCGCGATGCCGCGCAGGATCTCTTCGTTGCGCTGGACGATCTTGTTGGAGATGCGGTCCGAGGCGGACTGCACCTGCTTCTTCACGTAATTCTTGCCGAGATTCTTGTTGTCGACTGCCATGCTGTGCCGCCCTGTCCCGTGACGACCGCGGGCTCCCCCGGAGTCGTGCGGGCTTCCCTGGCAACCTACCAGAAGGCCCCGGGTCTCGCCAATCACTGGACGACGCAACCAGGTCTTGCGCTGGCCCTGGGGCGCGTGCACTGCTTGCGCTGCGGGCCAGGTCACGACCCTATCCCTGGGGACCACCGCAGCAACCCCGGAGGCTTCATGTCCGACGCCACACACCTTCCGCTCCTCGAGCAGGCTTACGAGGCGCTCGCGGACGGGGACCTGGAACAGCTGGAGCAGATGGTCGCCACCCTCACCGCACAAGCCCCGGATGACGACGAGGTCATGGCCCTGCGCGCCGAGGTCTTGCTGGCCCAGGACAAGGCCGATGAGGCCCTCGACCTGCTCGAGACGGCGATCCAGGCGCAGGCGCGATCGCCGCAGCTCCTGGCCGAACGCGCCAGCATCCTGCTCGACGCGTGCGAGGATCCCCTCGCGGCCCGGACCGACCTGGAGCGCGCCCTGCTGCTTGCCCCGAGCCCTGAGCTCGAGGCCGACCTTCGCCTCATGCACGCGGAGTGCTGCCTGCAACTGCAGGACCCCCGGGCGGCTCTCGACACGGCCCAGGCCGCCGCCCGGCTGTTTCCGGACGCCGCCGAACCCGAGCATGCGGTGGCGCAGTCCCTGTTCGATCTACATCGCTTCGACGAGGCGAGCCTCTCCGTGGCGCGCGTCATAGACCGCGACCCGCGCTACGCGCCTGCGTATTTCTTGCGCGCCGAGATCCTCGACATCGCCGGCGACTCCTGGGGCGCGCAAAAGGCCCTGGACCGGGCGCGAGCCCTGGACCCCGAGGGCTTTCCGGCCTCGCCAGCCCTCACCGAGCAGGACTTCGAGACCATCGTGGCCGAGGCCCTGGACGAGCTCCCCGACAGCATTGCCAGCTACCTGCGCAACGTCGCCATCCTCGTCGACGAACGGCCCGACCTCGAGACCCTGCGCGCCAGCGATCCACCGCTGTCACCGGCCTGCCTGGGGCTGTTCGAGGGCACACCGCGCCCCGCGGAGTCGGTCGAGGATCCCTGGAGTACCTTCCCAAAGGCCGTCCGCCTGTACCGCAACAACATCATGCGGACCTGCGCCTCCCGCGACGAGGTCGTCGATCTGGTGGCCAGCACCTTGCTCCATGAGATCGGGCATTTTTTGGGCCTCGACGAGGATGACCTGATCGAGCGCGGGCTCCAGTAAAAAAAACCGGCGGCACGTGGCCGCCGGCTCAAAAACCAGGTTGTCGACGAGGCCTAGGCGCTCATCGAGCTCAGGAACTCGGGGTTGCTCTTGGTGCCACGCATCTTACTCAGCAGAAACTCCATCGAGTCGATCACGTTGAGCGGGTGCAGCAGCTGGCGCAGGATCCACACGCGGTTGAGCGTGGCCTGATCCATCAGCAGCTCTTCTTTACGTGTTGCCGACTTGTTGATGTCCAGGCAGGGGAAGATGCGCTTCTCCATCAGCTTGCGGTCGAGCACCATCTCGGAGTTACCGGTACCCTTGAACTCCTCGAAGATGACCTCGTCCATGCGGCTTCCGGTGTCGATGAGCGCGGTGCCGATGATGGTCAGCGAGCCGCCTTCCTCGATGTTGCGGGCCGCACCGAAGAAACGCTTGGGCTTGTGCAGGGCGTTGCTGTCGACGCCGCCGGACAGGATCTTGCCCGAGGGCGGCACCACCGTGTTGTAGGCGCGCGCCAGGCGGGTGATCGAGTCGAGCAGGATGACCACGTCCTTCTTGTGCTCGACCAGGCGCTTGGCCTTCTCGATCACCATCTCTGCGACCTGCACGTGACGCTGCGCCGGCTCGTCGAAGGTCGACGACACCACCTCGCCCTTGACCGAGCGCTGCATGTCGGTGACTTCCTCGGGCCGCTCGTCGATGAGCAGCACGATGAGCACCGCGTCCGGGTGATTCTGGGCGATGGCGTGCGCCAGGTTCTGCAGCAGCACCGTCTTGCCGGCGCGCGGCGGCGACACGATGAGCGTGCGCTGGCCCTTGCCCACTGGCACCAGCAGGTCGACGATGCGGGTCGACCACTCGGTGCCCAGGAACTCGAGGTTGAACTTCTCGGTCGGGTACAGCGGCGTCAGGTTGTCGAACAGGATCTTGTCCCGGGCCACCTCGGGCGGCTCGTTGTTGATGCTCTCGACCTTGAGCATCGCGTAGTAGCGCTCGCTGTCCTTGGGCGGCCGGATCTGGCCGCTGATGGTGTCACCGGTACGCAGGTTGAAGCGCCGGATCTGCGACGGCGACACGTAGATGTCGTCGGGGCCGGCCAGGTAGTTGTAGTCGGGGGAGCGCAGGAAGCCAAAGCCATCCGGCAGGCACTCCAGCACGCCCTCGCTGTAGATGGAGACGTTGCGCTCGCTGGCAGCCTGCAGCAGGGCGAAGATCAGGTCCTGTCGCCGCATGCCTGCCGAGTTCTCCAGATTGAAGTCCTTGGCGAGCATGTGAAGGTCGCTGATCTTGGCCTGCTTCAGCTCCTTCAGGTTCATTTTTTCCATGCCATTGGGGGGCGGCTCGGTGACCCGGGGGGGGGTCGGTGCCTTGTCTTTCCGCGGCCGCTCTTTCTTCTCCGTTGCCTCGCTCATCATTCACCCTTGGCGCTCTGCGCGCCGCTACGCCCGTTGCGGGTCGTCGTTAGATGGTGTGCTGGACAGCACACCGGGATCGTCATCTTGACTTTCTCTCTGCGTCTCGTCCGGGTCACGCCAACCAACAGCGGTTTGGTCGCTGTGGGGGGCGCTCGCCTCCAGAGTTCAAGACTGGCGTGGTCGAATCCTCGTTGATCGTCGTCGGAGCTGAGGGACTCACACCGGGGTGGTCTGGGGTCCCGTATGTCCGGCCCTGTCTGGCACCGTCGAGATCGAGTCCATCAGGGTGTGGACATTCGATAGCGACGGCTCCGTGCTTTGTCAAGAACTACCGGCGAAAGATCGGATTGCGAGAGCTCCCGGCGAGCCCGTGGCCAGGCGCCCGGGTCGCCCCGAAACTCTTGCCAGCCCGGTACGTGATCGCCATGATCCTCAATCTGGGGAGGAACGTCATGGCAGATCAGGATCTGGTCCAGGTGCACCTGCGCATCACCGGGCGGGTGCAGGGGGTGTGCTACCGGGCGAATGCCTGCGAGCAGGCGAAGGCCATGGGTTTGCGCGGCTGGGTGCGCAATCGCATCGACGGCAGCGTCGAGGCCATGGCCTTGGGAACACCACACAATATCGAGGCCTTCGTGACGTGGTGCGGTCAGGGGCCGAGCGCTGCTCAGGTCCAGCAGGTTGCCGTGCGCCAGGTCACGCCTGTCGAGGAGTGCCTCCCTTTCGAGGTCAGGTACTGACAGCGCTGTCGTGGTTTTTAAACTTCCTTTCTTGCTGTAATTATTGAACATTTTATTCAAGCAACGCCGCGAAGCGGGCGCGGTCGCCACTTCGGGCCTTTTTTTATCCCACCTCTGACAGGGATGTCCGGATTTCGCACCCAGGCCGATCTCCGGCCAGGGGCCGCTTTGTTTCTTAACGCATGTAGTAAAACAGAAATATCATAAATAGTTTGCCTGGCCCGAGCCTTGCTTTAAGGGACGCCATCAAGTGATGGCATGCGGTGTCACCCCGGTGCACCGTCGTTCGAGATGAAATTTAAAAGATGGTGATGGAATAGAAAGCCCCGGCCTCGGCCGGGGTTTTCGTTTTTGGACTCCCGGCTCGGAACGCCTGGCGTGGGCGGCGGATCACCCGGCATCTGCGGCGACCGCTTTCTTCGCCACTCTCCCCGGTCCGGCTACATTGTATCCATGAGTCTGGCTGGCATCGCGGGTGTGCTGGGGGCGCTGCTCTGCGCCCAGAGCGAGGCCGCGCGCACCGGACCCGACGCCGTCGGCAAGCCCTGGGGGCGAACGCCGGGCATGCACCAGTTTCGCGGCAACCCCAGCCACACCTGGTACGGCCAGGGCCCAGTGCCGGATCACCCTGTCGTGCTGTGGCGCTTTCCGCGCACCGAGCGCATGTGTTCCCAGTCCGCGGTGGGCACGCAGGACAAGCGCTGGTGTGGCACGGGCTGGACAGGGCAACCGGTGCTGCGCGAGCTCGCCGATGGTCGCCACGAGGTCATCGTCGGGACCTTTGACAAGAGAGTGATCTTTCTCGACGGCGGCACCGGCGTGCGCACGCGCCCTGACTTCAAGGCGCACGACCTGGTCAAGGGTACGGTCAGTCTCGACCCCGATGGTTATCCGCTGCTGTATTTCGGCTCGCGGGACAACAAGCTGCGCGTGGTCGCCCTGGACAGGCCCCGGCCCACGGAGCTGTGGGCGCTGGACTCGAACGACTACCCCGGCCTGCACAACAACGACTGGGATGCCAATCCGAGTGTCGTCGACGATCTGCTCATCGAGGGCGGTGAGAACAGCTACCTGTTCACCGTGATGCTCCACCGCAGCCTCGACGCGGGGGGCCTGGCGCAGGTGCAGCCCGAGGTCAAGCTGGTGTACCCGGGCTGGACCCCTGAGCTGCTCGCCGAGCTTGGCGATCACAATGTCAGCATCGAGAACTCGCCCGCGGTGTTCGGCGACCGCATCTACTTCGCCAACTCCGGGGGCCGCATCGTGGGCCTCAACCTCGCCGCGGCGCGCGAGGGACGGGCCCAGGTCGAGTTCGATTTCTGGATAGGCGACGACGTCGACGCCAGCATCGTGGTCGACGCCCAGGGCATGCTGTATGTGGCGGCCGAGCTCGAGCGAAAGATCGCCCGGCCGCGCCAGGTCGGGCAGCTGGCCAAGCTGGATCCCTCGCGACCGCAGGATCCCCTGGTGTGGCGCCTGTTCGTGCCGGCCCTGGCCGGGGATCCGCGCGGCGGCGGCATCTGGTCGACCCCCGCCTTGCACCGCGACGTGCTGTACGTGACCACGCAGTCGGGCAAGCTGCTGGTGGTGGACAGGGACACCGGGCACGTGCAGTGGTGGCAGACCCTGTCCAGTCACCTGTGGTCGTCACCGGTGGTGGTCGACGACACCTTGCTGGTCGCCACCTGCCAGGACGGAAAGATCCACGCCTACGATGTGAGCGAGCCCAGGACACCGAAGCCGCGCTGGGTGGTCAAGGTGGGCTGGGGCGGCTGCATCGAGAGCACGCCTCTGGTGTACAAGGGGCGCATCTACGTCGGAACCTGGGATGGCTTCGTGTACGCCCTGGGTGAGCGCACCGTGGCGCGGCGTCCAGCGGCGTCGAAGAAGAACAAGCGATGATGCGCGGGCGCGGGCCGAGGGGTGCTGCTCACATGGCCTGGACGCGTTGCCACACCGCGGGCGTGCGGACGCGGCACTCGGCGGCGATCTTGTCCTCGTCGAGGGACAGGATCTGCTTGTTGCGCATCAGCACCTTGCCCTGGCAGATGGTGCTGTCGACCGTGGCGTCGACCATGCCGAAGATCAGGTGCCCCAGGAAGTTGTCCGCCGAGAAGGGTGTGGGGGGCACGTAGTCCACCACCACCGCGTCGGCGGGTCCGCCCACCACCAGCTCGCCGATGGGCATGCCGAACTGGCGCTGGGCCAGGATGCGCGAGTTGTCGAGCATCATCCGGGGTGCCTCCAAAAAAGCGACGCGCGGATCCCCGGCGACGTGCCGGTGCAGCAGGTAGGCGCAACGCATCTGCGAGAACATGTCGCTGGACATGCCGTCGGTGCCCAGGGCCACCAGCACGCCGCGCTCGAGCAGCTTCAGGGCCGCGGCCGCGCCCACGGCGTTGTTCATGTTGCTCTCGGGATTGTGCACGACCGTGGTGCCGGTCTCGTGCAGGCGCGCGTGCTCGCTCTCGTCGATGTGAATGCAGTGCACGAAGATGCTGTCGGGTCCGGCGAGGCCGAGGTCTGCCAGGCGGTGCACGACGCGCTTGCCGTGGGTGGCCAGGCTGTGCTCGACATCGGCCTTGTCCTCGGCGACGTGGATATGAAAGCCCGCGCCAAAGGGGGCCGCGGCCTCGACGCAGCGGCGGAGGGTCGCATCGCTGCAGGTGAAGGAGGCGTGCAGGCCCATCATGGCCTTCAGATCGCCGGACTTCTCCTCGGCGCAGCGGCGGATGAAGCGCGCATTCTCCTCGATGTCGGCGCCCTCGACGTTGCGATCCGAGACCTCGTAGCACAGCGAGGCGCGCAGCCCGGCCTGGCGCACCGCGGTGGCGATGACGTCGAGGGAGCCGTCGCGGCAGCTGGGGCTGGCGTGGTGGTCGATGATGGTGGTGGTGCCGTTGCGGATGCACTCGATGAGCGGCACCAGGGCGCTCAGACGCACGTCTTCGAGCTGCAGGGCGCGGTCTATCTTCCACCACAGGCGCTCGAGCACCTGCACGAAGTTGGCAGCGGGCTCCCCCGGCGGGTTCATGCCGCGCGCCATCGTCGAGTAGAAGTGATGGTGCGAGCAGATGAGGCCCGGCAGGACCACGCGCCCGCGGGCGTCGAGGATCTCGTCGGCGCGCTCTGGCACCGTGGCTGCGGTGCCCAGATGGGTCACGGTGCCGTTGTCCATGCGCAGGGCGCCGTTGACGATGACCTGGCTGTTCTCGCCCAGGGTCACCAGGGTGGCGTTCTTGATCAGCAGGCTGGCCATGGCGCGCTCCTTGTTTGCATCGTGGTCGGTTGCAGGTCGTAGCAGACCGCCGCGCCGAGTGAAAGCGCCCGCGTGCAGACGCCGATTTTGAACCCGGTGCCGCGGCGCGGATTCGCGGAGCTGTTCACGGCATGCCCGCTTCGTGTCAGGATCGCCACATGCGTCGCATCTTCGTTCCCCCGGACAGGCTCTGTGCCGGCGAGCTGCTCCTCGACGAGGACGAGGCGCGCTACGTGGCGCGAGTGCTGCGGCTGGGCGAGGACATCGAGGTCGAGCTGTTCGATGGCCAGGGGCGGCGTGCCCGGGCCACCCTGGTGCAGGTGGATAAAAAACACGTGCGCTGCGAGGCCCAGCCCCCCGTCGACGATCCCGCCCCTGCTGGACCTGCCGTCACCTCGCTGGTGCCCCTGATCAAGGGCGAGCGCCTGGACCTGTGCCTGCGCATGTTGACCGAGCTCGGTGTGCAGGCCGTGCAGCTGGTGGCCTGCGAGCGCTCGGTGGTCGCGTCCAGCGACGAGGGAGGCCGCCTCGAAAGGCTGCAGCGAGTGGTCAAGGCCGCGGCGCGACAGTGCGGTCGAGGCCAGGTGCCACGCCTCGACGCCTGCGTGCCCCTGCGCGAGGCCGTGGCGAGGGCCTCGGGGCTGTGCCTGTTCGGCGATCCCGCGGCTTTGCCAGGCCAGGTGGTGGACTCCGAAACGGTCGCCGGGGCGCAGCTCTGGCTGTGCACCGGGCCCGAGGGAGGCTTCACCGAGGACGAGCGCGCGGCGCTGCGGGAGCGGCAATTCAGGCCACTGTTCCTGGGGCCGCACGTGCTGCGTGCTGAGACCGCGGCGGTGGCTGCGCTGGCCGTGGTCCAGCAGGCGGCATGCCCCCATTGACGACGCAAAAAGTTTTTCTTTCTTTTCAAACCGGCGATAGGCTCTGCAACCAAGGACCGGGGTAGAAATGGCACCAGTTGCTCTCTCCTTGGCTGCACTGTTGCTTGCGCCCGCCGCCAGCGGCGTTGCCGTGGTTCCGGTCAGCTTTGGCGACGTGGCGCCACCCGCCGAGATGGCGCGAGCTCTCGGACAGGCCCTGCAGGCACGCCAGCTCGAGGTGCTGGACCCTGCGGCGCTCCACCAGCGCATGCTGAGAGGAGGCTGGCCGGTCGAGGTTGACGTCGAGACCCTGCGCCGCGACGTCGAGAAGGCGGTGCCGCCTGCGGAGGTCAAGCAGGCGGTGTTGCGCCTGCAGGACGTGGTCGCGGCCCTCGAGAACGACCCGCGATCCAGCGATGACAAGATCGCACTGCTGCAGCGGGCTCGTCTGGTGCTGGCCCGCGAGCTCTACAACCAGGGCTTTCTGGCCAGCGATCGCAAGGCCACCGAGACACTGCAGCGCGAGATCTTCAAGCACCTCGAGGCTGCGGTGCGTGCGGACCCCTACATCAGCATGCCCCTGGAGACCTTCTCTCCCGAGGTCCGGCGCCTGCTCGACCTGGCGCGGCGGCGGGTGGCCGAGGCCCCGCGGGCGGTGTTGCAGATCCAGACCGAAGCCCAGGACGCGGCCGTGTTCGTCGACGGACGCGAGATGGGGCGCCTGCCCACCGCCGCGCGCAGCTCGCTGCCCCTGGGCAGTTACCGGGTGTGGCTGGCCCGCGAGGGATGCCGCTCGCGCACCTACCGGCTGGACCTGACCAGCCAGGGTGCCAGCGTCGACATCGACCTGGACTTCGACTGTGCGGTCCGCCCCGACGAGGGCTCGCTGCGCTTCGCGCCCGGCCAGCGCATCCGCAACAGCGTGGCCGTGCGTCTGGCGGAGCTGCTCGACGTGAGCACGCTGATCCTGCTCGGCGTGACCCCGCAGGACGACGGGCAGTGGTTGTTTGCGGCGCGCTATGACCTGTCGCAGCAGCGCGCGGTGCGCCAGGGGGCGGTGCGCATGGATCCCGAGCAGGGCGCGGATCTCGCGCATTTGGCGGACTTCTTGAGCGCAGGGGTTCCCCGGGCACCTGCCGACCTGCCCTTTGACCTGCCCTTCGAGGGCATTCCGCGGCTCAATGCGCCTGTCGCAGGAGCCGGTGCGGTGTCGTCGACGGGTGGCACTGCAAAAGCGCCAGGCAGCGAGACCGTGCCCTCTCCTCTGCTGCTTGCGGGGGTCAGCGCGGCCTCGGCCGGCGTGCTGGGGCTGGTGGTTGGCGCCGTGGGGTTTGGAGTCTGGTCCAGCGCCTACAGCGCCATCGACAACCCGGCCGCGGGCGCGGACCTGGACGCGATGTACAGCACAGCCAAGCTGGGATGGAACGTCGGGTGGGTCGGCAGTGTCGTCGGAGTGGTCGCCCTGGCTGCCGGCGGTGGGCTGCTCGGCTGGTGGGCCCTGGCGCCGGGAGACCCGCCCGCACCCGCTACCCTCAACGGGGAGTCGCCATGATTCCAAGCGTCCGCGCGGCAACGCGCTCTGCCATCGTGTCGCTGCTGGGCTGCGGGTTGTGGCTGGGCGCGAGTCCACTGCACGCCCGGAGTGCGCCGGTGCAGAGCGTCTGGGTGATGGATCTGAGCGCCCCGGACGCGGGTGTCGAGACCGGCCAGCATCTGGCCATGTTGTTGCGCGAGGAGCTGACCACGGCCTTGCCCGACCACGTCATCAACGGCGTCAGCGGTGGCTGCACCGACACGGACCTGGTGGCCTGCGCGCGCTGGCTGGGCGCGCCGGAGAACATCACCCTGGTGGTCGGGGGTCGCCTGCTGCAAGACGTCGAGGGCATCGACGTCGAGCTGTGGGTGGCCGACAACCCGTCCACCGGACCCCGCCGCAGCACCCTGCAGAGGTTGTCGCTCAGCCCGGCCACCTGGCGCCAGGCCATGCGCGAGCTTGGCGTGCGCGCAGTGGCGCCCGAGCGCTACACCGGCGTGGTCGAGATCCAGGGCTTACAGGTCTTTGACCGCATCACCGTCGACGGTAACGTGGTCGAGCACGACGTGCCCGTGGCGCGCCTCGATCTCGCCGTGGGCTCCCACGGTATCGAGGTGCTGCGCTCGGGTTCGGGTGTGACTGCCGAGGTGGTGGAGGTGCAGTTCGAGCAGGTGGCGCGGCCTGTCCTGGGCTACACCGGCGAGGACGGCGCCGCTGGCAATGGCAGCGCCACCGCGGGAGCAGGCTCCGCGACGTCGAGCGAGGCCGCGTTGCCCTGGCTGGGCATGGGGCTGGCAGCGGGTGGCGTGGCGCTGGTGGCCGTGGCCACGGGCCTGGTGCTGCATGGCTTGATCGCGCTGCAGCCCGAGCTCTCGTTTGCCCAGCAGCAGGTCGAGGCGAACGCCGGCTGCATCGATGGCAGCGACTGCTGGAGCCAGCGCGCC
>JBDRCO010000120.1:0-2920 GCA_043821645.1 Pseudomonadota bacterium
CCTGTCCTGCAACAGGCGCGCGAGCTCGAGGACGGTGGCCACGCCCGTGGCGTTGTCGTTGGCGCCGGGGCTGCCCGGAGCGCTGTCGTAGTGGGCGCCCACCACCACGATCTCACGGTTGGTTGCGCGACCCTCGAGCACGACCTCGACGTTGGCCACCTCCATGCCGTTCACCCGGAAGGTCTGTTCCCGCACCGCAAGGCCGATCTCGCCAAAGGCCTCGAGCACATAGCGGCGCGCCGCAGCGAGAGCCCGGGGACGACCCAGGTTTCGCTCGCCGATCTCGCCACCGAGGCTCTCGACGTGTCGGTGCAGCCGTGTGGCGAGGTCCTCGCCAGCGGCGTCGAGGGGCAGTAGCGGTCCGCGGTGGGTGTGACCGGGCATGCGCAGCACGATGCACGAACCTCCCAGGGCAACGACCAGCGCCACGGCGATCAGGGTTCTCGGCCTGGCTCCGTGACACTCGGGCGACATCTTCAGGGGGCGAGGATCAAGCTGGCCTGTACCGTCGCGGCATCGACCTCGACGCGCTGGCAGCGATCCTGTCCGTTCACGGAGTAATGCAGCTCGAACTCGCCGGTCTCCTCGACGGCAAAGGCAAAGTCACCCGCCGCCCCGGTGTCCGTGGTCCAGAACTCGTCGCCGTGAGCTGCGATGCGGACGCTGGCCATGCCCTCCCCGCCGTCGTACTGTCCGTTTCCGTCGTCATCCTGGTACACCACGCCGATGACGTAGTGACGGGTGCCCGAGAGGGGCCGGCCAAAGTCCTGGGTCAAGGTCAGTGCCTGGTAGGTGGATCCGCCATTGCGATAGGTGCCAGCGGCCAACCCTATGCCCACCTCGGTGAAGTCCGCGTCCACGATGTTGAGTCTGTGGCCACGCCCGGGGTAGCCCTGGTCCACGAACAGGTCGTCGTGTGCCGCGGGCGCCTCCTCCTCGGGTGACAGCGGTGCCGAGGCCATGACGATGTGCAGGTTCTCCCCCGCGGCGGCGAAGGAATAGCCGCTCGCCTGCATGCGATCGAAGGGGTCGTCACCGTCCGGGTTGGTGTGGTCGAAGAAGTTGCGGGTGAGCATGTCCTCACTGTGCGCACGGGCAGCCTGTAAGAGCTGGGGGTTCATGGCGAGCGGGGGACGGGCACCTCCCAGCAAGGGGGGACTGGTTCCCTCGTCCAGCGCGATGCCCAGGCGGCTGGCCTCGGCAACGGGATCCTGACGAGCTCGGTTGAGACGTTCCAGCACGACCTGCTCGGCGGAGGTGGGACTGCCGGTCGACACCGCACTGAGGCGGCCGTGGGTCGGGGCGTCGCTGGCTGAGCAGGGGCGCGGTGCGTTGTCGTCGTCGACCTGGGCGGGCGCGCAGGCCATGGACAACCCGCACAGAATGATCAGTCCGATCCTGCGTTCAGACCTGCTCTGGCGTGCAGAACGGCGTTTCATGCGTGCCCCAGCGCCGAGACCTGACCGTCGTGGGTCACGACCCAGGCGGACAGCTCTGCATGCTTGCGAACCAGCGCTGCAGCGTGCTCCGGTCCAGCAACAAACAGCGCGGTGGCCCAGCCATCCGCGAGGGCTGCGCAGGTGGTCTTCACCGTGGCCGTTCGCAGCGGGTCCGTGCGCAGACCGGTCCTGGGATCGATGAGATGCGGGGTTGAACCCGCGGCGCCGCGGGACAGGTTCCCCGAGGTGGCCACGGCCTGGTCGCGCAGGCGCAGCGTCAAACCGCTCCGGACCAAACCCTGGGCCAGATGCACGGGCCAGCCGGGCTCACCACTGCCGTCGTCACCCGCCGCCAGCAGGTCGCCGCCAGCGTTGACCACGAAGTGGCAAAAGCCGTGGTCGCGGAGTACCCGGGCGCACCTGTCCACGGCCAATCCCTTCGCCAGCCCGTTCAGGTCGAGGGCGACACCCTCTCCTCGCAGCCGCAGGCTGCGCCCATCGGCGTCGAGCTCGACCTTGCCTCGAACCCTAGGGGGCGGCGCGGTGGTGGAGGTGAGTGTGCCCAGCCAGGGATCGAAAGTACCGCTACTGACACGTTGCAGCGCGCTGGCCTGGGAGAGTGCTCCGTGCAGCCAGGTCGGCACCTCGACGCGTTGTCGTCGTGCCTCGTGGTTGAAGGTCACCAGGGGGCTGGGCTCGAACAAGGTGAAGTCCTGGTGAATCGCGGCCACCTCGCGCAGGGCGCGGTGGATGGCGCGCTCTGTCCGACGGACGTCCGGTGAGCGGACCAGCACCGTGACACGTGTGCCCAGTGCCCGGATGCTTCGTGCCACGACGGCATTCGCCTGATCGCAACCCGCGAGCCATGTCGCCAGCGGCGCCGTGGCACCCAGCGCAAGGGAGCGACCCGCAACGGTCAAAAAACTCCGTCGCGTGGCAATCCGGCCCGCGCTCACGGCAGCACCTGCGCCAGGATGCTGCGGGTCTCCACGTGGTACATCATGATCTCGTAGGTCGTGAAGGCTGCGCCACGCACCACCAGGTCCTGGTACTCGACCCGTGTTGGCGCGGTCTCGGTGGCACCCACGACGAGGTCGTCGATGTCGGCCAGGCCCAGCAAGGAGGCTGGAGGATCGTGCAGCATGACGCGCAGGATCCCCATGTCCTGAGCGTCAAACTCGGTGTGCGCGTTGTTCCAGTACTTCATCAGAGGATGGGAGTCGCCACTCGGGTGGTACAGATCGACGAACTGTCGCTGCGCGTCGTAGACCAGTACGAAGCGAATGGCCCTGCACACCCCGGACACGCAATGTACCAAGGTGAAGATGTCGCGCAGGATCCCGACGCGCTGGCCCTGGCTGTCCAGGAGTTCCAGCACCGAGGTGTTCTCGGCGTCGATGTCCTCGCCATCGAGGAGCGATGTCGGGATGGCCACGATCTTCTTGCGCGAGGCCTCGGGCAGGACGGCGGCCAGGTCCGAG
>JBDRCO010000121.1:0-4479 GCA_043821645.1 Pseudomonadota bacterium
TGGTGATGCCGGGCGACAACGTGCAGATGGAGATCGAGCTGATCACACCGGTGGCGATGGAGAAGGAGCTTCGCTTCGCCATTCGCGAGGGTGGCCGCACCGTCGGCGCCGGCGTGGTGACGGAGATCATGGAGTAGTTCCCGGGAGGGCGGTCGACGTCCCGGCGAGAAACAGTAATCGGGGTCTGGAGGACCCCTCCTAGGTCCGTAGCTCAATTGGTAGAGCACCGGTCTCCAAAACCGGGTGTTGGGGGTTCGAGTCCCTCCGGGCCTGCCATGTGGATCGAGTGCCCCTTGCTGGCGGGCATTGCGCTGTGAGCGCCGGGTCCTTGCGAGGGCCAGGCAGGAGCAAAAAAGATGCGGTCGATCGGCTCCATCGTGGCCATCTCCTTCATCACGGCAGGCATGCTGCTGTGGGTCGTGCTCGACAAGGGCCTCACGTCGCTGTGGGCGCTGCTGGGCTGGATCAACGCGCCCATGATAGGCGCGACCTTCACCACCACCACGCTCATCGCCCTGGCCATCGCCGTGGTGGCGACGGGTGTGACCTGGCGGCATCCCACCGTCAATGGTCTGTCGCGCGAGGTGGTGCAGGAGCTCAAGAAGGTGTCCTGGCCCAACTGGCTCGAGACACGTGCCTCCACCCAGGTGGTGATCGCCTTCTCGTTCATCCTGGCGGCCATCCTCGGCGTGTTTGACTACGTGTTCGCGGCACTGAGCGATGGACTCTTCTCGGTGGGACGGATGAGCTGAGCTGAGCGGAGGTTTCCATCCGTCGGGCCTGATCGCCGACGGTACGCGCCGCCGCGGGAGGGGCCCTGGCGGACTCGCTCCGACGGGGAGGGACGGACCTGACGTCCCTGGTCATGGTGGGGCGTCAGACGCCCCCTTGAAAGGATCGTCATGAGCGACGACGTGATCGCCCAGGTCGAGGAGCCACTGCCGGAGCAGCAGGAGGGCGACGAGGCGAAGCCCGAGCAGTCCGGTCTGCCCAAGAAGTGGTACGTGGTCCACACCTACTCGGGCTACGAGCACAAGGCCAAGAAGTCCCTCGAAGAGCGCGTCAAGCTCGAGAAGCTCGAGGACCACTTTGGCGAGATCATGATCCCGATCGAGCAGGTGATCGAGGTCGTCAAGGGCTCCAAGCGCACCACCAAGCGCAAGTTTTTCCCGGGTTACATGCTGGTGCAGATGATGCTCACCGAGCGCACCTGGCACACCGTCAAGAACACACCCAAGATCACGGGCTTCGTCGGTGGTACCACCAACCCGCCGGCGGTGCCAGAGCATGAGGTCGCGCGGCTGACCACGCAGATCGTCGAGGGTACGCTCAAGCCCAAGCCGCGCATCCAGTTCGAAGAGGGCGACAACGTGCGCGTGGCCGACGGACCGTTTGCCAACTTCAACGGCACCATCGAGGATGTGAAGCCCGAGAAGCAGAAGGTGCGCGTGCTGGTCAGCATCTTCGGCCGCTCGACGCCCGTCGAGCTGGACTTCGATCAGGTCGAGAAGACCTGATTTCGCTTTCGTCTCCCGCGCCCCCCTGCGATAGCCTCGAACGCCCGGAACCGCTCATGGTGCGCGGGGCGCACGAGAATCCCTCGAATCAGCGCGCATGGCATGGATGGATGGGCACGGTGCAACGGACAGGACTCGGTGGCGATGACCCGGCCTCCGGGGCGCAGGTCAGATGACCTGAGGGCAGAGTCCGCATGCTGTTCAACTCTCTCGACTACGTCGTGTTCCTCCCCGTCGTGGTCGCACTGTACTTCCTGCTGCCTCATCGTGTGCGCTGGGTGTTCCTGCTCGCGGCCAGCTACTACTTTTACATGTGCTGGAAGGCCGAATACCTGGTCCTGATCGTCGTCTCCACGGCCATCGACTACGTCGCTGCACGCGGTATCGCTGCGAGTTCACGACACTCCCGGCGAAGGCTCTGGCTCGCTCTCAGCCTGTTCTCAAACCTGTCGATCCTATTCGGCTTCAAGTACTTCAACTTCATCAGTGCCGAGACGCGTGACCTGCTGGCACTGTTCAACATCTTCGTCGACGCACCGGTCTTTCAATCCCTTCTCCCTGTGGGGATCTCGTTCTACACATTTCAGACCCTGAGCTACACCATCGATGTCTACCGCGGTACCCAGGAGGTCGAGCGCCACCCCGGTCTCTTCGCGCTCTACGTGGCGTTTTTCCCTCAGCTTGTCGCGGGCCCCATCGAGCGATCCAGTAGGTTGCTTCCGCAGTTCCGGGAGCGGCATCGCTTCAACTTCGATCGGCTCGTCTCGGGCCTGACGCTCATCGTCTGGGGCTTCTTCAAGAAGCTCGTCGTGGCAGATCGCCTCGCGCTGGTTGCCGATGCGGTCTACGGCCACCCCGCGATCTACCAGGGTGGTGCCATCGCACTGGGCACCCTGTGCTTCGCCTACCAGATCTACTGCGACTTCTCGGGGTACACCGATATCGCGCGAGGTACTGCACGGGTGCTCGGCATCGAACTCATGGAGAACTTCAAGCGGCCCTATTGCGCGCGATCCATCAGCGAGTTCTGGCATCGCTGGCACATCTCGCTCTCGTCCTGGTTTCGTGACTACGTCTACATTCCGCTGGGCGGCAACCGGAAAGGGAGTCTGTCGCATCATCGCAACCTGGCGGTGGTGTTCGTGGTGAGCGGGCTGTGGCACGGAGCCAACTGGACCTTCGTGGTCTGGGGTGCCCTGCACTATCTGTACATGGCCATCGAGCGCGCCCTCGTACCGCTGCGAGAGCGTGTGCAGCGCGTGCTCCCGCCCATCGCGGGACGCTGGGTTGTGCCGTGGATACAGCTCGGGGTCACCTTCTGTGCCACGTCGCTGGCGTGGGTGTTCTTCCGGAGCCGCTCGCTGGCGGAGTCCTTGCTGGTGCTCACGAATCTCGTCCAGCCTTCCGAGGCGTCCTGGTGGGTGATTACAGGTGTCCCACTCTACGAGCTGGTGGTTGGCGGAGTCGCGGTCCTGCTCCTCGAGGTGGTGCAGGCGCGAGTGGGCGATCAGGATGTCGGCGTCGCGATCGCGAGCTGGTCTCGACCTCTGCGCTGGTCTTTCTCGCTGGGCGTCGTCACCAGTATATTGATCTTCGGAGAGTTCAACCTCACCGCGTTCATCTACTTCCAGTTCTGAGGCTTGCGCATGGGTCAGCACCTCCAGGGCAAGCCGGCGATGAATACGGGGAGGCAGCTGGCCCACTCCGTGGCCTTTTTGGTGGTGCTGGGTGTCGTGCTCGCCGTACTGGCGCGGGCCGCGGCCCCTTGCTATCCGCAGGTCTGGCAGGCCCGGAAGACTCTGCGCCAGGCACTCGAGCGACCCGAGGAAATCCGCTCGTTGATCGTGGGAAGTTCGCATGCGCTGGGCGTGCGTCCGCAGGCCACGGGAGAGAACGGGATCAATCTCGCTCACGCAGGTGCCGACCTGTTCGAGATCGCACACATCATGCGTTGGGCAAGGGAAGACCTCCCGATGCTGCGAGTGGTGCTCGTGGGCGTCTCGTTTTTCTCCTTCGGCTACGACAATGCGGCCTACCTGTCGCGCGGAAAGAATCCACGTGCGGACATCCGGCGCCGCATGTACGCGATCCTTCCGGGCTGGCGGGCGCTGCCCGGCGATGGCGACCTGCTGTTGCAGGGCAAGCTGTTCTCGCTGGTCACCAGCGATCACTGGCGCCGCGTGCTGTGGCCAGCTGCTCCTGGCATCGATGCAGAGGGCACCCAGGTCGACGGCGAGGTTGTTGCCTCTCCTGTGCCGAGCTTGCGCGAGCACGCGGAGCACAGATCTGGTGATCTGGAATCGACTTTGCACAACGTGGCGCGCCGACATCCCGATGTGGAACTCGATTCGGCCAACGCTTTACAGGAGGCCAGCCTGGCCCTGAAGAAGGTCGGAGTTCGGGTCATCTTCTTCGTGGCGCCGGTGCACCGAACTTTTCTGGAGCGCTACGATGCGAACCTGCGGAAGAAAATGCACAGGCAGCTGCAGGCACTGGCGAACTCGATCCCGGCACCGGTGCTGGACTTCTCGCAATCCGAACAGTTTCTCGACCAGGACGCCCTGTTCGCCAACAGCGACCATCTCGATCCGGGAGGACTGGCCCAGTTTCACCGTGTCTTGGAGACGTCGCTGCTGACCACTTCGGACGCTGGTTCAAGGCCGAGCACGGGGGCAGTGGATCGATCGCCAAAAAGCGGGCCCACCGATCCCTGAATACAGGTCGGGACCGCGTGAGAAAGTGCGCGCTAGCTCTTGCCCTTCTTCTTGGGCGGCGCCTTCTTCTTGGCGGGCTTGTCCGCCGGGAACAGATCTTCGAGATCGCCGCCCCCGAAATTCATGCCGTCGTCCTTCTTGCCAGACCCATCCCCCTCGTCCTTCTCTCCTCGCCGTCTTTGCCCTTCCCCTTCTCTTCGTCCTTGCCCTCGTCGGGCTTGGCCTCTTCCGGAGGCTTGGGGGGCGGC
>JBDRCO010000122.1:0-33276 GCA_043821645.1 Pseudomonadota bacterium
CACCAAGGCCATAGGCTCGGCGCTGATCAAGCACGATAAGCTGGACGCACGGGTTCTGGCGTCGCTCAACGCGGCAGATGTGCTGGCCAGGGTGTCGCGGCCGACGCTCAAGGAGCGCCTGGCTCGCACTCCCGTCGTCATTCGGGACGGGCTTGTGCAGTGCCGGGCCACGTTGATCAACACGGTGCGCTCGGTGCTGGACGCCGAGGGCATCGAGGTCGCGTCGAGCACAGCCGACGGGTTCACGAGCAAGGTCTGCTCCGTTCTCGCTGAAGCGCCCAAGGAACTGGCCGAGGCGGTGACGCCGATGCTGGAAGCGATCGACGCGCTGAGTGAGCAGATCGCCACATGCGACGAGGCGATCGAGCTGAGCGTGAAGTCGGACCCGGTGGCGCTCGGGCTGATGACAGCGCCGGGCGTCGGTCCCATCGTGACGTCTTACTTTGCGATGGCGGTTCGAGATCCCTCGCGCTTCAAGAGCTGCCGGCAGGTCAGTGCGTATCTCGGCCTGGTACCGTCGCTGTACGCCTCGGGGCAGACCTCTCGACGAGGGCGCATCACCAAGCACGGCAGCCGCAAGGCGCGCTGGGCGCTGACCGTGGCGGCGAACGCGGTCTTGCGAACGCGGTCTCCGAGTCGGCTCCGGGACTGGGGACTGGTTCTGGTCAAGCGCCTGGGTCGCAAGAAGGCCATCGTCGCCATCGCGCGCAAGCTGGCGAACGTGCTGTGGGCGATGAGGAAGAACGAAAGAGTATTCGAGCCCATGCACGGCATGGCGTGACAACGGAGAATCTATAACGTCACCGCGGAGCCAAGGTGAGGTTTCGGAGGTCATCCATTGTGTGGAGTGCGGCAGGTGCCATGGCGGGACAACTACGCCGAGTGTCTGATTGCACCCACCTCTCGAAAACCATCCTGTGCCCGGGCATCAAGGCCCGACCAAGAGCACGTATCGATGGCTGAGGAGACGCTCTCGACGACGACACCGGGGATCCGCTGATCAGTTCTGGAGGTCAGACAGGAAAGATATCAGGACACAGCGATAGCCCGGGCAAGGCCAGGTCGTGCTTGACATGGGGGGCCGCTTTATCGATGGCACCTATTCCGGGGGACGCCCCGACGGGCTGCGACTCACAGTGCCTTGTCGAAGTAGACCCGAACCCCGGCCGCACCGTGGATGCCAATGCCCCACTCCTCGTTGGAGGTGGTGTTGACCTCGACCAGATGAGTGCCAAGGGTCAGGTAGGGCGCCAGCGACAGGCCGCCGCTGCTGTCCTTTTGCAGTCCGATGTCATAGCTCAGGTCCAGGCCAAAGTTGACGTACTGGATCATGTTGTCGCGCTGGCCGTCGTCGAACAGGAAACCCCAGCCCACCATCAATCCGGCCGCGAAGTCCCCGAACAGGAGGTCGAACAGGACGCGGGGCTCGAGCATGTGGTTGGGGCGGAAGTAGGTGATCGTGCTGAAGCCCTCGCCCAGGGAGTAGGTGTACGCGTCCTTGGTAATCAGGTTGTGCGAGGCGGCCAGCTGTAGCTCGACCCTGCCGAGGTTGCTCTGCCAGGTCCCGCCCAGGCCGTACATCGGTCCGCCAAAGGTCAAGAATTGCACCTGTCCAATGTCGGTCCAGCTCTCGAAATCCGCGTAAGAGACAAAGGCCGTGACGCCAAGAAGGTCGTCCTCCGCGGTGGCGGTGCTGGGAACGAGCAGGACCGCGGGAAGCACTCCGACGAGGGCAAGAAAATGTGATGGCTGCACGTGCGTTCTCCTTTCTCCAGACGTCCTGCAGGGGCGTGTTCCGTTGGCACGGCTATTCAGGAAAGCGGTTCTCGGTGTCTCGCATCACGCGATGATTCCAGCCATCGCCCTCGGCCACGGACGTCATTCACTCACCCAGGTAGGACACAAACAAATGCTCCTCGGTGGCCTTGAGGTGTGCCACGGCGAAGTAGGGCTCGGACATGGGGCCCGCACCGCTCCAGGTATCAGCCACCGGCTGCCAGGTTTCGGCATCCACCATCTCGAAGATCCAGGTGTCTTCGTCCGGGGCCTGCTGGCGCCCAGGCCGCCGCGCTGCCCACTGGACCAGCGTGACTCCCCGTTCAGTTCCTCGGTCTCATCGAGCTTGAGAACCTGAAACTGTCCCCCGCCGATGCGGGCGTGGTAGGTCCAGTTGTGAACGACCATTTCATCGTCCTGCCACGCGAACCAGTGCTCCTAGGGAGCACAGTCGAGGGCCAGGCCCCAGGCCAGCGACGACACCGCCGCCAATTCGACCGACGCACGGTTCATTGTTCCAAGCCTTCTCGCAGCAAGCACAAGCGCATTTTACGGTCAGCGGCGAGTTCGGACGAAGCGATTTCTGCCCCTGTACGGTGCTTGATGGAGTGAACAACGATGGAAGGTGACGGGGACAAAGCCAACACCACGGTGACGGGGACAGAGCCGAACGATCGGGCAAACCCCCTGCTGAGTATGGGATGATGCTCCACTTGGGTCAGAGCGCGCCAGCAAAGGCGGCTGATCCAACACATGCGGTCGCCGGAGAACCCGGGGCGGTTCAGGTACGACCGTACGTGCGGCGGCAGCAGCCGATCATGTCGACGGCTTGACCACCCTGTGCGCCACACTGGATCATTGACCGGACCCGGGATCCATACGCGTTGCGGAGGCTGAGTCCATGTTCGATGTCTTCGCGGCAGCCGGGTATCGTCAACGTTCGCCGTTCATCACCTGCTGCGCGGCGAGCCTCCTGCTCGTGGGGGTGGGCGGCTGCCCGGAAGCGCAAACCACAGGCAGCGCGGCCGACGCCGCCACCCTGGATTCGCAATCAGACCGGTGGGACAGCGCCACCGCGGCCGACGCTGCCGCCCTGGATTCGCAATCAGACCTGAGGGACAGCGCCACCGACGCCGCCGTCCTGGATTCGCAATCAGATCGGAGGGACAGCGCCACCGCGGCCGACGCCGTTGCCCTGGATTCGCAATCAGACCGGAGGGACAGCGCCTCCGCGGCAGATGCCGCTGGCGATGCCGCTGACGGGGCGGATGGAGGCGTGGGAGACAGCTCGGCGTTGGAGGATGCAAGCGAGGGCGATGACAGACGCACCCAGTTCACCTGCAACCCCGCCACCACAGGCCTGACCGCACCCTTGCCCGAGTGTACGGTCGACAATCCCTGTGCGCGCCCCACCGGCCCAGACCAAACCGTACCCTCCGCGCCTCCCGACTGCCCCCTCAGCGATTGGGACGAAGTTGCCGAACAGCAGATCGTGGGGACCATGCGCTATGCCTGTATCCATCGCGCAGCCGCAAGTCCGAGACCGCTGGTTCTGTTTTTTCACCCGGGTGGCGACGGCGCGTCGGTGGTCTCGGCGACGTCGCTACTGGCCAGGTCCACGACCACGAATCTCACTGGCGTCACGGGACAGACCGGATTCACGCTGCTCGCCATTCACGGGCGTCGCATCAGGTTTGGCACAGCCGCCAATCGTGACGGCGAGTATCACCACGATTTCTACTATCGCGACCTGAGCTCACCCTCGACAAACCCCGACATCGCCAATGCCGACGCCTGGATCGACCGCATGATCAGCGAGGGCATCGTCGACACCAACCGCATCTATGTGATGGGCTGGTCCAACGGTGCCTTCTTCGGACAGCTCTACGCCGTGGCACGTCACGCCACCGGCACCCCCGTGCACCACGCTCGGGTGGCAGCGGCGGTGGTCTTCGCCGGCGGCGATCCCTTCAACGGCATCGACGCCAATCCCTTTGCGGATCCCTCTTTCTCGCCGACCACCGACGGGGCAGAGTGCCAGCTGAGCACCTATCCCAGCTCGACCGTCCCCATTCTGCTCGTCTATCGAACCTGTGACGTCACCGTTCCCTGTGGTCCTGCCGACATCGCCTGCTGGGGTACCAATCGCGGCTATCCCGTCGATTCCTGGCTCAGCAAGGCAGCCACGTACCTGCCCAACCTCACGAGCGTCATGATCAACGGTGCCGAACCCGAGCGCTCGGGCTTGCAAGACGAGACCGCCACCACCTGCTCGGACGTCGCGCCGAGATGCGGCAGCGAGACCCAGCCTTCGGCTCAGCAATGCCTGGTCGACATCTCGGTCTCATCAACCGCCTACTGCCAGTGCTTCTTCAACCACTTGCGTTGGCCGGACAACGACTACCCCGGCTCGACGATCGATCGCGAGGCGGGGATGCTCCTCTACCTGCGCGCCAATCCTCTCAACTGACACGCACCCGATCGTTCGGGCGCTGGACCTCAGGCGGCCAGCGTTCGAGACTCCCCTGCACCGGTGTTCGGGCATCGACGACGCCGCGACCGGGTTCTCCGTCGCTGGCGTGACCCCGCAGAGAAGTTGCAGAACGCTTTGGGTCGATAGCGACCCACACTGGCCGGGCGTTTACAACATGCCTGATTTTGGCTGAATCGAGACCGCGTAGTCGGCGAGCCGCGAAGAATGGCAGGACTGGAGGAGAGGTCGATGCTCAGTACGAGGCTTCGGGATTTCATCGGCCCGATTCGCGAGATGTGCGGCGCGCAGTTTCAAAAAACCTGCAGCCGCTGTGGCAAGCACGACGAGAGCTTCGAGGCGTTCGCCCGGGAGACGCAGCCGATCGGCGTGTGATACGGATTCAAGCTGACTCGGATCGAGGCCCTGGATCATGAGGCTGTGATCTCCCCAAGGAGGTCGCATGCCTCACCCCGTCGTCGTCACGCCACACCTGACCGTCCACCTGACCGTCCCCGAGCTTGAAGGCCGCTACCGGCAGTGCCGGGACGCCGTTGTGAAGATCCACTTGCAGGCGATCCTGCTGGTGGTCCATGGGTATGGCACGGCGGATGTGGCCAAGGTCTGTGGCTACAAGCCGCACGCGGTGGCTGGCACGCTGGCGGGCAGCTCCGGCGCCCGTCACCCTCCCGCTCGCACCTCCTGCGAGGTACGCTCAGACCAACCGTCGCCAAGGGCCATGCCATGTCCACACTGCTGGCCGTGAGTCGCTGGGCCACCACGCCTGCCGCCGAGGCCGCCACCCTGGCAGCGGAGCTCGGCATCGCCGTGTACGATCTGACGCTCCGACTCAACGGGCCGCTGCCCGTCCTCGTCGCCACCAACCTCGAGGACAGCGCGGCGCGGCGCCTGCTGGGCGGGCTGCGCGCACGGAACAATGGAGCCATTTGCCTCGACCAGCACACACTGCTGGCCGTGGCCGATCTCTACGTGCCCAGGACCTTTTCCGGGGACGCCACCGGGCTGGTTCTCAGCGAACCCGGAAAGCCGCCTGTGAGCGTTCGCTTTGGCGAGATCGCGGCCCTGCTCAGAGCCAAAGGCTCGGTCGAGTCGAGCACTCATATCAAGACCGAGCACAGGACGTTCAGCGCAGCCAAGGCTGTCATGACGGGCGGGCTCCTGGTGAGCAAGACGGTCCGCAGCGAGCTAAGCCAGGTCGTCGCCGAGCAGGAGCAGGTCCTGTACATCGTGATGGCCGCACCCGCCCGGGCCCTCGTGTTGCAGGAGAGCACCCTGCACTACGAGGGTCTCGGCGCCCTGTTGCAGAAGACCACCGCCGAGAACTTCAGGATCCTGCGGCAGGTGTTACGCGATCACGCGCCGCAGGCCCTGTACGACGAGCGGCTGTTTGTACAGCGTCGCAAGCGCGAGCTGGTCAGCCTGGCAGGCACCACGACCAACAGCGAGGCGATCAGCTCGAATAGCTACACCAACCTGCTGGCCGCGCAGCTCATCGTCGCAGCCCACCGCGAAGGCCAGCTTTGAGCTGCTTCTCACAGCAGTCCTCGGTCGCCCTTGCGCGCGGCCCCCACCCCTCGGGCTCGCCCCGCCGTTCCCGCTCGACGCGCAGGGGCCCTGCCCCGGGCCCAGCGCCAGGATCCTCACATGTTCGATCAAACTGGCGCCGGCATCTGGTGGCCACCTTCCCTGTGCTGCCGGGGACTCTGAAGCGAGAGCATGGACGCTCGCGGGTGTGGCTCAGCGCGCCGTGGCGGGCAGGTCGACGAAGGGCGCGTCGGGCGTGTACAGGAACCGGTACACGCTCCACGAGCGCAGCACGCGCTTGGTGTAGCCCCGGGTCTGCTCGATGGGAATGTTCTCGATGCTGACATCGAGATCGGCTGTGGGTGACGCTGCCATCCACTTCTTCACCGCGTTCGGTCCAGCGTTGTAGGCCGCGATGGCCAGCGCCGGGTTGCCGTCGAAGGTGCGGATGCGGCGCGCGATGTGGGCGCTGCCCAGCCGCACATTGAGATCGGGCTCGGTCAGTCTTTCCACCTTGAAGTCCGCGACCCGGTCCAGGGCCGCCTCGTCCCGGGCTGTCGAGGGCATGAGCTGCATCAGGCCCACGGCACCGGCCCAGGACACCACGGGCGCATCAAAGGCGCTCTCCTCGCGGATCAGGCCGTACACCAGGTTCTCGTCGAGGGAACGGCTCTGCGCCCAGCGCGATACCGCGTCGGAGTAGCCTCGCGGGTAGCCAGCGTGCCACAGCGCTGCATCGGCAGGGTCCGGGCGGCCCACCAGCTCGCGCTCGGCGCGCTTGCGCACCAGCCAGTGCGCGGCGTGGGTGTCGCCGGCCCGCCTCAGATCTTCCGCCACCGCCAGCACCCCGGGCATGTCCAGGCTCGAGCCATCGATGGTGTTGAGCAGCTCGACCGCCTCCTCGTCGAGAGCCGCCTGAACCAGGGCATGACCCAGGCGCGCTGCTGCAAGGTCCGGGACCACGATGGACGCTACCTGGCTGGCCGCCTGTTGCACTTGCACGGCCTGCTCCACCATCCAGCGATCCAGGTTGGCCGCGCGCTCGGGCACCTGCCTGTGCAGCAAGGTCCTCGCCAGCACACCGTAGTAGCTGGTGGGGTCGGCGCGCAGCAATCCCTCGAGATCGTCGATGGCAGCCTCGCGCTCGTCCCTGGCAACGGCATCTGCAGGTCCAGCGCCGGACACTGCTCTCTCACCGTCTGGACGCGTGATCTGGCCACCGGCAAGACCGAGCCGCGCGCGCCAGTACACCGCCTGCTGGTAGGGGCGGGAATCCGGGGCGCCGGCTTCGGCCCGAGCGATGGCATCCAGCCTATCCCGGGCCAGTGCCTGCTTGCCGTCGAGAAAAGCACCCCAGGCCAGGCGCCAGCGTGCCTCGGGCGCGTAGTCCCCCGTCGGGTGCTGATCCACGACCTTCTGGTAGAAGCGTTCGGCCTCGGCGTGGCGGCCCTGGCGTGAGAGCACGTCGCCGGAGAAGAACAGCACGTCATCGGTGTACTCGTGCGCGGGAAAGTTCTCGGCGAAGCGATCGTAGGCAGCCAGGGCCTGGGCGTTCTGGCCCCGGAAACCGGACACCATCCCCAGCAGGTACAGCGCCCGCGGTGCCTGCTCCGGACACCGCCGCGACAGGGGCTCGAGCACGCGCGCGGCCTGGCTGTGACGACGCAGGTTGCGCAGGCTCTTGCCCTCGACGTAGCCGGCGCGACAGCTCAGAGTGGCCTCGTCCGTCTTCACGGCGCGCGATGCCTGGAGGGCCTGTTCCAGTTGACTGGCCTCGAGCAAGCGCTCGGCGCGGATCACCGCCCCCAGGGGCCCGGCGCGACGCTGGATCGCGGCGAGATCGGCACCCAGGAAAGGATCCTCGTCGACGGGAAAACCCGGGACGGTGAGGACATCCGCCGGGTGGCTGGCCCACAACTCGGCGAGCATCGTGATGCCCAGGTCGGGCTGGCCAGCTCCCCGAGCATCGCGGGCAGCCTCGGCCAGCAGGGGGGCACGCAACACATCGGTGAGGGGCAAGCCGCGGGGTCCGGTGCGTTCGATGGCCTCGAGCGCCTGTGCGGGTTGACCGGCCCGCCGCAGCGATTGCGCCAGGCCCAGGGTCGCCCGCAGCATCACGTCGTCGGCCTGGGCGCGCTGGTACCAGCCCGCCGCTTCGGCCGGATGCGCACTCACCAGCAGCACATCACCCATGCGGATGGCCAGACGAGCGGCCACGGCGCCATCCCCCGCCGCCGCCGCACGCTGGTACAGGGCCTGGAACAGAGGCAGCGCCAGGTCAATGCGGCCCGCCCCCTGAGCGGCGCGCGCCAGGACCGTCGCGGCCACCCCATCGGCCTCGACGAGGGCAGGCAGATTCACGGCGACACCCGCAGCAGACTTCTCCAGGGTGGGCTCGAGCAGGGCAAGGGCGGCTTCCGCCTGCCCCTGATGGAGCAGGCTGCGGGCCCGTTCCACCTCGGCGCGGGTTGCAGGCTGGCTGCTCGGCACAGCGGCAGGCAGAGTCTGAGTCCGAGCCTCGCTCGCAAGCAGCGAGGCGATCAGGGTGACGCTCAGGGTGTGGATCTTCATGGTCTGCACGCCCTTGGTAACAGTGCGCGCTCGCACGCTATTCCGGACAGGCTCCGGGGACAAGCTGTGCACGGGCGGTTGCGTCGTGGCGAGGGGTCTGCTACCGAAGAGCCCTTTGTTGTACGTCACGAGGGAGAGCACATGAAGACCCTGGGGATGGCATTGTCGATCGGCGCTCTGTGCGCGAGCGTTGTGGCCTGCGACACGACGAACCCGGGCACCGCGACCACCACCGGCGGGACCGGTACCACCAAGGGCACGACCCTGGCCAAGGTGGGTCCGACCGTGATCACCGTCGAGGACTTCGAGGCCAAGCTCAATCAGCAGAGCCCCTTCATCCGCAGCCGCTACGCCGACCTCGAGAAGCGGCGTGAGTACCTGGACAACCAGATCCGCTTCGAACTGCTGGCGCTGGAGGCGCAGCGCCGGGGCCTGGACAAGGATCCCGAGGTCGCCGACAGCATCCGCAAGATCATGGTGCAGAAGCTTACCCGCGAGGAGTTCGACAACCGGGTCAAGCTCGAGGACATCACCGACGCCGAGATCCAGAAGGCCTTCGACGACAACGCCGACGACTACCACAAGCCCGAGATGGTGCGCGTGTCGCACATCTTCTTCGCCGGCGGCCAGGACAAGGCCGCGGCCCGCAAGCAGGCCGACACGGTGCTGAAGCAACTCAAGGCCAAGCCCGACGATCGCATGCTGTTTCGCACCCTGGCCCAGGAGCATTCGGCCGACGAGACCACCAAGGCCACCGGCGGTGACCTGCGCTATCTGTCCAAGGAGCAGTACGCCGAGAAGTACGGCCCCGTGGTGGCCGAGGCCGTGTTCGCCCTGGCCCAGCTCAACCAGCTCTCCGACGTGGTCGAGGGGCAGGAGGGCTACCACATCTTCAAGCAGACCGGTCGACGCCAGGCCATCGAGCGCACCCTGGATCAGGTGTGCACCCAGATCCGCAACCGCCTGTACCGGGACAAGCGCACCGAGGCCTTCAACGTCTTCGTCGAGAACCTCAAGAAGCAGGCCGGTGTGACCATCGACGACGCCAAGCTCGCGGCCATTCAGATCGCGAGCGCCCAGCCTCCCCATGGCATGGGCTCACCGACGACCGAGCCCATGGCGCCCCCGGCTGGCAGCCCCACGGGCGTGGCTGGCGAGCAGGTGCCCAGCGCTCCGGCGCAACCCGACGGCGAGGAGTGAGGTGCGCCTCCGCGTCCTCACCCTGTGTGGTGTGCTGACTGTGGTCGGCTGTGCGCGGCCCTCGGTCGTGGATCCGGCGACCCAGGTCCTGGCCCTGGTGGATGAGCAGCCCCTGTATGCCCACGAACTCAAGCGCGTACTCGCCGGCTATCTGCAACCCGGGCAGGATGGCGCGTCCAAGGTCGCCGTCGCCACCGCTCTGCTCGACGAGATGATCGGTGAGCGCGTGCTGCTGCTCGAGGCCGACCGGCAGGGCGTGCAGGTCAGCCGGGAAGAAGTCACCGAGGTGCTCGAGCGCTCGGCCCAGGGCTACCGCGTGCGCGATTTCCAGGAGCTGATGCACAGCGTCTACCTGACCCCGACCCTGCTGCGAGAGCGCGTCGAGTCCCGCCTGCGCATCGAGCGCCTGGTGCAGAAGAACGTGACGGCCCCCCCGGCCTTCGACGACGCCGCGCTGCAGGCTTACTACGACTCCCACCTGCAGGAGTTCCAGCTGCCCGAGCAGGTGCGCGCACGCCAGATCGTGGTGCGCACCCGCGAGGAGGCCGAGAAGATCCGCGAGCAGGCGCGCAAGCAGCCCTTCGACGAACTGGCACGCCAGCATTCGGTGTCGCCCGAGGCCGAGCGCGGCGGCGATCTCGGCCTGTTTGGACGTGGTGGCATGCCTCCGGTCATCGAGGACACGTGCTTCGCGATCAAGCCTGGAGAGATCTCCGACGTGGTCGCCGGAGAGTTCGGGTTTCACCTGTTCCAGGTGGTCGAGGCGCGCCCGGCCGAGACCATCCTTTTCGAGCAGGCTCGAGATCGTATCGCCCAGGACCTGGCCGTTGAGCACCGGCAGACCCAGGCCTCGACCTACATCGCCGCGCTCAAGAACAAGGCCCAGGTGGTCCGCCACCTGGATCTGCTGGCTGGCATCGTCGACAGCGTCGCGCCCACCCCGCACGCCGAGGAGCCCTGACATGACCCCGCTCATCCTGAGCGCGCTGCTGCTGGCCCCGGCCGCACCGGCCGAGCACCTGCTCAGCCGCATCGTCGCCGTGGTCAATGAGGACGTGGTGCTGCTCGACGAGGTGGAGGAGGCCGCGGGCCCGCTCCTCGAGCGCATTCCCGGTGACGTCTCGACCGACGACAAGCTCGAGCGGTCGCGCCGGCTCAGGCGTCAGGTGCTGGAGACCCTGATTGCGGACAAGCTGCTCGAGCAGCAGGTCGAGGTCCTCAAGATCGAGGCCAGCGAGCGCGAACTCGACGGCGTGATCGAGGACCTGCAGAAGCAAAACAGCCTGACCCCGGAGCAGTTCGAGCTGGCCCTGCGCGGCCAGGGTTTGACCCTGCGCGAGTATCGCGACGGCCTGCGCAAGCAGCTGCTCAAGATGAAGATCATCAACGTCAAGGTCCGCAGCAAGGTGCAGGTCTCGGATCAGGACGTCAAGAACCTGTACCAGCGCCAGCGCGCCGCCGCCGACCGCGACCTGAGCTACCGCGTGCGGCACATCCTGTTCCTGGCCCCCGAGACCGCCACCGACGACGAGGCTGCTGCCGCGCGCGCGCGCGCTGTGTCCGCCCGCAAGCGCCTGCTGGCCGGTGAGGACTTCGCCGCCGTGGCCCGCGCCGTGTCGGAGGCGCCGGATGCCCCCCAGGGCGGCGACCTGGGCTTCTTTCGTCCCGGGGACATGGTCGAGAGCTTCGAGAAGGCTGCCCTGGCGCTCGAGGTGGGTCAGGTCAGCGCGCCGGTGCGCACTCCCTTTGGATGGCACCTGATCAAGCTCGAGGAGCGCCGCACCGGGAAGGTGGCCGACCTCAAGGAGGTGGAGCGACAGCTCCGCGAGCGCCTGATGCAGGAGGAGGTCGAGGTCGCCTTCGGCCGCTACATCGACGAGCTCAAGAAGAGTGCCCACATCGAGCGCCGCCTCGACCCCAGCTTCGCCGACGACGACGGAGCCAGCGCGAAGGGCCCGTGAGCGCGCGCCTGGCGATCACCCTCGGCGACCCCCGGGGCATAGGCCCCGAGGTGGTCGCCCGGGCACTCACCGATCCCGATGTGCACGCCCGCTGCACACCCCTGATCTTTGGCGACGCCACCTTGCTGGCCCGTCCCTACGTGGCGGACTGCAGCGAGCACGACGCGGCCCTGGCGGCAGCAGCCGCCCTCAAATCCGGCGTGGATGCCGTGCTCGAGGGACGCGCCGACGCCCTGGTCACGGCCCCCCTGCACAAGAGCGCGCTGCTCGCCCTCGACGGAGGCCCCTACATGGGCCACACCGGCTACCTGGCGTACCGCTGCCAGGGTACGCCGCTGATGGTCTTCGTGGGCCCCGGGATGTGTCTGGCGCTGCTCAGCATCCACGTCCCGGTCGGCGAGGTGCCCCACCTGCTCACCGAGATCGGCAGCCATGGCATCGCGCGCCGCCTGCACATCTTCGCCGACGGGCTGCGCCAGGACCTTGGGATCGCCCGGCCACGCATCGCACTGCTCGGCCTCAACCCCCATGCGGGGGAGGGGGGTCTGCTCGGCGTCGAGGAGCAGCGCGTGCTGCGGCCTGCGATCGACGAGGTGCGGCTGCTCGGCATCGATGTCGAGGGCCCGCTGCCCGCCGACGGATACTTCGGGCGTGTCGCGCGCGATGGTCCCCAGCACGACGGTGTGGTGGCCTGCTATCACGACCAGGGCCTGGTGGGGTTCAAGACCCTGGTGCCGCGGCTGGGTGTGCAGATGAGCTTCGGGCTTCCCATCGTGCGCACCAGCGTGGCGCACGGCACCGCGCGTGACATCGCGGGCCAGGGTCGGGCAGATGCCGGAAGCATGACCGAGGCCCTGCGGCTGGCCATCGAGATCGTCGACCGGCGGCGCCTGGCCCGTCTTCAGTAGTCCACCACGTCCTGGTCCTGTGGTGCCGGGGGTGCGGTCTCCTCGGGGGAGATCCCTGCCGGGTCCTTTTCCACAAGCGGAGGCGGCACGGCACCTTCGCCAGCGGGAGCGCGCATCGTGCTCCCCGCCGCCGGCGCTGAAGAAGTCACGGCCGGTTCGTCGACGCCGCCCCACAGCCAGGTGGCGCCCACGGCGCCGACCAGGGTGATCGCCGGCGCCAGCAAGGACAGTGCGACCCCCGTACCAAGAACCAGGAACTTTGGCTCGACCTCCCCCGGCGCGGAGCGCAGCGACGACAGGCGGTCGTCGAGGATCGTGAGCGAGGCCACGGCGAGACCCAGCCCCGACAGGCCCACGATGGCGCCAGGAACCGAACCCAGAACACCCCACCACGGCGGCCGACCGTCGACGAGCGCGCCGATAATCGCGCCCACCGCGACACTGAAGGGACCGAGTCCTCCGCCGAGAACCACCGCCACCGCATTGGTCACCAGGGCTCCGGCGATCCCGATCACGGAGATGCAGCAGGCACCAAAGGGATCGCGCGCCTGTGAGGCCTGGTTCAGGGACTCGATCAGGAAGTAGATACCGAGGCCCGAGATGCTGCCCGACACCAGGGTGCAGGCCGTGCACGCCGCGCCACCACCGATCGCCGCGCCCCAGGGAAAGCCCGAGCCCCCATCCTCGACCACGGCAGGGGACGCCGTGGGATCCGCTGGCAGCGCCGGAACTGGCTGCGTCGTCGAGCTTGCGCTGCCGTCGCCAGCTGGTGCCGGAACCACCGGGGGCGCCGGGAACATGTCTGCAGGCCCGCTCTGAGCAGCCGCCGGTGCGGCCAGGGCCACCACCAGACACCATCCCGTCGACCACAGCACGGTTCGGCTCGGGGACATGCGCCCTCCTTCAGGTGCTGCGGTGAGTGTAGCGCAGGTCCCGCCAGCTCAGGGCAGGAAGCTCTTGGGATTGGCCAGCTTGGCGGGCAGGTACTCATCCATGACGTAGTTGAGGCCCCACTTGGCCAGGGCCTGCTGCTCGGCGCGCACGCCCATCTTGATCTGCTGCTCCAGGGCCGCACGCCATTTGGGATGGGTCTCGAAGAAGGGATCGTTCTTCAGCGCGTCCCTGGCCCGCTTGATGTCCTGCTCGGTGAGCGGGTGGGTGGCGTCCTCGAGTTTCCAGTCGATGATGTCCTGGGGTGTTACACCCAGGAACTTGGCGTCGGGCACGCAATAGAAGCGGTTGATGTGCGCGGCGTTGCCCGAACCCACCTTGAGCGTGCGGTAGATGTTGGAGAAGCCGTAGGGGTCGCAGTCGGTGAAGGCAAACACGGGGATCTGCGCCGACTCGCTGAGGCGGCGGATGAAGCGGCGGCATGATCGGCTGGGCACGCCGTTCATCGACACGATGATGCAGTTCGACTTCTCCCAGAACTTGTGGCTCTGCAGGCGCTGGAACACGCCATGAGTCTCGATGGCGAGGATGAAGCTGGCCCTGGTCTTGAACTCGAGGTGCTCGACGAAGCTGGGTACGCTGTAGGCACCCGAGCCGAAGCGGGTGCAGTCGATGTCGATGCGCTCGCCAGTCTCGCGATCCCGATCGATGACGACCAGTTCGCCGGCCAGCGCGCCACCGTGCTCCTGGGGGATGAAACGCATCTGCTCGCGCGTCACGCCCCACACCGAGAACAGGGCCTCGAGATCGTCCATGACCTCGTCGCTCTCGGGCTGCTCCTTGAAGCGCGCGTCACCCCAGTTCTTGCTCTGGTAGTAGGCGTCTCGCTTGGTGGCGAAGTCGTCGGACTCGACCATGAACTTGCTCAGGGCCATCATCTTGAGGCTCTGGGCGAAGGTCTTGACGGTGTTGACGGTGAGGGCGCGGATCTTCTTGGCGCGGCCGATCTCGAAGAAGCCCTTCTTCACGTCGTAGTGCACGTTGGACAGGCTACGTACTGGAAAGGCCATCTCGGG
This sequence comes from Pseudomonadota bacterium, assembly GCA_043821645.1. Taxonomy (GTDB): domain Bacteria; phylum Myxococcota; class JACRCW01; order JAFGSX01; family JAFGSX01; genus JBDRCO01. Next base: position 14,399 of record JBDRCO010000122.1, read on the forward strand.
CTTCTGGCCCTTCTGGATCTTGTCGTAGATGCCGCGCGCGCCCTCCTCGATGGCGGCGATGGTGGCGGCGTCCATCTTCTTGGCCTCGGGGCTGCGAAACGTTCTCTTGGCCATGTCTTGTATCCGTCGACGTCGGGGGATGGCGAGGGGCGAACCTACAGCTTGCGGCTGCGCTCGAGGATCTCGCGGATGGTCTGCACCGTCACCTGGGTCTGGGCCTGGCTCAGGCCGAGGATCTCCTGCAGCGCCTCACCGATGGGATCGATGTACTTGTGAATGTACTTCGCCTTCTTCTCCTCGTCGGCCTCGCGCCGCCGTCGCCGCACGTGGATCGCCAGGCGACGACCCGCCTCCTGCAGGGCCAGCTTGAGCTCGCGCAGGATCTCGGGGTAGTGGGCGATGGCTTCCTTGGATTCCGAGGTGTAGGGCACCCAGGCGCTGGCGATGTGGACCATGACCAGCATGGGTGCCGTCGGCAAGGCACCGCGGGACTGCGGGATGTCGTAGTTGCGCCACGCGGTCTGCATCACCGACTTGGTCATGGCGCAGGCCGACTGCTGGTACAGCAGCGGCACCCGGTTGGCGAAGCGAAACACCCGCGCCAGCTGATCCGCGGGCAAGGCCTTGCCGTAGGCGATGCCCACCTCGACCTGGAAGGGGTTGCCACGGTACACGGCCGGCGGACGCGTCACGGCGGTGACGAACATGCCCTGGGTCTCGATGCCACTGTCCGGGTCCACCTCGGCGGTGGCCACGATCTGGTCGACCAGCTCCTCACCCACCTCGTCGAGACTGGTCTGGTCCGCGTGCAGCAGGGCCAGCATGCCGCGCTGTATGGCCTCGACGCCGATGGGCGACAGACAGCTGGTGGGCGGGGCCATGATCTTGGTGGCCTGGATGGCCTGGTACAGGGCCTCGACGTGCTGGCGGTGCACCTCCGAGGTGGTGGTGCGCGGCCCGAGCTGTGCGGTCGCGAGGATCTCGCCGGCCACCTTGTCGCTGACCCGCGAGAAGCTCTGCACCAGGAACTGGCGCACGGTCAGCCCTCGGGCCTCCTTGAGCATGCGCATCAGGATGCCCAGCTCGACACCGTGCGGGTGCGGCTGTATCTCCTGCGCCTCCTCGGGTGCCTGCGACACCACCCGCGCGAAGCGCAGGGCTGGACCCTTGGGCGGCACGTAGGCCAGCTCGGTGTGAGGGTTGGCCAGGGCCGTCTGCCTCAGATAGCTCTCGACCGAGTGCTGGCCTCCCTTGAACGAGGCCTGCAGCTCGATCTGCACCAGGGTGCCGCTCTCCTTTTCGTTCCAGTACGTATCGTCGGTCAGCACCTGATCACTCAGCACCACGGGCTGGTTCTTGATGGTGTCGATCTGCTGCTCGAGCCTGTGCACATCGCGGCCATGGCCGGTCTTGGAGATGATGGTGATGGGCCGCCCGGTGGTGATCTGGCCGTACATGGCCGCCGCCGAGATGCCTATGCCCTGCTGGCCGCGCGACTGCTTGAGGCGGTGAAACTTGCTGCCATACAGCAGCTTGCCGAAGATCTTGGGCAGCTGCGCCTTGACGATGCCAGGGCCGTTGTCCTCGACGGTGACGATGTAGCGGTCCTCGCTCACTTCCTGGATGGCCACCGCCACCTGAGGAAGAATGCCAGCCTCCTCGCAGGCATCGAGAGCATTGTCCACTGCCTCGCGAACCGTCGTCAGCAGGGCCTTGTGCAGATTATCGAAGCCGAGCAGGTGGCGGTTCTTGGTGAAGAACTCGCTCACCGAGATCTCGCGCTGTCGGTTCGCCATGTCCTGCGCCGTCTGGCGCCGGGCGACCTTGGGCTGCCGACCACGCCGAGGCGTGTCCGCGATCACGGGCTCGGTGTCGACGGACAGCACGGCCTGGGCCGGGGCCGCGGCACCGTTGCCCTTGCGCTTCGGGGTGCTGGCGGCCGGGGCACGGCGCGGCGCCTTGCTCGGGGCCGACGCCAGGAACTCGAGCTGGTCGCCCTTGGCCTTGCCGTTGCGCTTGGACCCGCTGCCCTTGCGAGCCGGGGTCGTGCGCGAGATTCGTGTGGTGGAGCTCACCTGTTGTATCCTCTCGAGTCGCTGGAACGGCGGGCACCGTAGCGATGCCAGGATCGCGTGTCAAGGCAGCGGCCTGGCGGGTCTGGCCGATGTTTCCGTCGAGCACGAAGCGAGGACCCCGTGGAGCGCCGCCGCTATCCCATCCTGGAGTCGCTGTATCCACCGCGGGATCCAGCACCGGCCCTCCGTGCACGCGGTGAGCGCCAGGCCCTGGTGCGGCCCTCGGTCACCCCGCACCAGGAGTCGCGTACGCTCCCCGAGGGCGCGAGGGTCATGGCTCCCGGGGACCTGGTGGAGTTCATGGTCTACGGTGTCGACGACGAGGATCAGACCCAGGAGGTACACCTGGCCTTTCGCGAGGAGGTGGTGCAGGGGGTTTACCTCAAGCTGCGCTTCGAGCCTGCCGGGGTACGGGCCATCTTCATCGTGCGCGACACGAACGGCAGGCGCTGGGCTGCGGCCTACGGCGAGCAGATCCTGGCCCGGCTGTCGCAGCGGGGTTTGCGCACCCAGCACGTCGACATCGAAGAGCAGGTGCCATGAGCACCTCGCCCATCCTGCGCAAACTCGAGGCCCTGGACGCGGTCCTCGTCGGCACCCAGCACCTGCTGGTGGTGATGCAGAACTATCCGGATCCGGACGCCCTGGCCGCGGCCGCGGCCCTGCGCGAGCTGGCGCGAAGCCGGGGCGTACACGGCGTCAGCGTGGCCAGCGGCGGCGAGCTCGGGCGCGCCGAGAACCGGGCCCTGGCGCGCTACCTCAGGCTCAACCTCGAGAACCTGGACCTGCTGGATCTGACGCGCTTCGACCGCCTGGCCATGGTCGACACCCAGCCGCGAACGGGCAACAACGCCCTCCCACCCGACGCCGTTCCCCACATCGTGCTCGATCACCACCCCCTGCGCCAGGCGACCAGGGCGGCGACCTTTTATGACGTGCGCCGCACCTATGGAGCCACCTGCACCCTGCTCTACGAGTACCTGACCGCAGCAAAGGTAGAGCTCCAGCCCATCCTGATCACGGGCCTGGTCTACGGCATACGCTCGGACACCCACGACCTGGGCCGCGACACCAGCCGCGCCGACATCGCCGCCCTGGTCGCGCTGTACCCGCGCGCCGACCACCGCGCCCTGGGCGCCATACAGGCGGCAAAGACCCCGCGCTCGTACTTTCACGCCATCGCCCGCGCCCTCGTCAGCGCGCGCGTGTACGGCGACACGATCCTCTCCTTCATGGGTGAGATCGAGACACCCGACATCGTGGGCGAGCTGGCCGATCTGCTCCTGCGCGACGAGAAAAGTGCCTGGACCCTGGTCTATGGCGTTTTCGACGACAGGCTGCTGCTGTCCCTGCGCACCTCCGAGCGCCAGCGGGACGCTGGTCAGATCATGCACCGCCTGGTCGATGGCCTGGGCACCGGCGGCGGTCACAATGCGATGGCCGGTGGCCAGATCCCCCTGCCCGAGGACTCACCAGCACGGCGCGCCCAGCTCGAAGCCGAGCTCAAGCGCCGGCTGCTCAGGGCGCTGCACATCCGCGATCGCAAGGGTGTGCCTCTCATCCAGACCTGAGGGAGACGCGTTTCGGGTTCCCGCTTGCGCCGTTCCCCCGGACCCTGGCCCCGCGCTCCGATCCCGCGGAGACCTTTGCGGAACCCGCGCCTGCGCCAGGTGTCTGTGCCTGGGTAGGTATGAGTTGGATGCGTGCAGGAGGCAACCATGCACCTGGTGGCGATCGTGTCTGTGCTGTCCGTGGTGTCGTCGGCGGGCCCCAGCTCCGAGATCTTGCCACTGCACAGGGTGCGACTATACGAGACCGGGGTCGGCTACTTCGAGCGCGACGGTCAGGTCTCGGGCCAGCGCCGGACCTCGCTGCCCCTGCCGGCGAGTCACGTCGACGACGCGCTCAAAACCCTGGTGGTGCTCAGCAGCTCGAGCCACGTGACGATAGGTGGCATCGCTTTTTCGAGCCTGGTCAGCGAGGGCATGGCACGCGCCCTCGCCGGCCTGCCCCTCGACACCGAGAGCACCCTGGGCTATCGCGATCTGCTCGAAAGCCTCGAGGGCGTCGAGGTCGAGGTGCAGACACAGCGCGAACGCTTTGTGGGACAACTGGTCGAGGTGCTTGGCCCCTTCACACCCCTGGCTGCATTGTCCTCGGATCCCGAGGCCACCGTGCCCGGCTGCCGGCTGCTGGATGAGAGGACCGGAGCAGCTGACGAGACAGGAGCGGAATCTGCGGATTGCGTGCTGGAGGCCGAGTACACGCTGGTGGTGCGCAGCGCGCGCGGTGCGATCCGCCGTGTCAGGACGCGCGATCTCCAGGCCATCCGCCCCACCGAGGCCGCCTCCAATGCCAGGATCGAGGTGGCCCTGGCCGCCCTGTCCGGCCGCGCAGCGCAGAGCGAACGCCCGCTCAAGGTGCAGATCGAGGGCGCGGGTCCGCTCAAGCTTGGCTACATCGCCGAGACACCGGTATGGCGCACCACCTACCGCGCCGTGCTCGCCGCCACCGGAGGCAAGGCCACCTTGCAGGCCTGGGCCCTGTTGCACAACGACACCGACGAGAACTGGCGCGATGTGAGCGTGGAGCTGGCCAACGGGCGCCCCACCTCTTTCCTTTTCCCCCTCGCCGCACCCCGCTATGCCCGGCGAGAGCTGGCCGAACCCGAGCTCGAACTCTCCACTGTGCCACAGCTGCTCAACACCACGGCCGACAGGCTGTGGGGCGACTTTGTCGACGGTGGGACAGGCTCGATCGCGCTTGGTGGGCGCGGGCACGGCGCCATGGGCATGGGCATGGGCTACGGTTCTGCCGGCGGCGGCGTGGCGACTCGCGTCGAGGGCAGCGTCGCGAGCAACCTGGCCCTCGGGGACCTGGCGCGCTTTGCCCAGGCCACCGGTGAGGAGAATGGGTCCCTGTTCGTCTACAAGCTCAGCACGCCGCTCGACCTCGACGCGCATCATTCGGCGCTGGTACCCGTGGTGCAGCGACAGGTCGAGGCCGAAGCCATCACCTGGTTCCTGCCGGACGAGGTGCAGGCCATGACGGCCGCCCGTCTGGTCAACACCACGAATCAGACCCTGCCCGCCGGTACCATCGCATTCTTCGACAGCGAGGGCTTCCTGGGAGAATCCGGTTTCGATCGCCTCAAGCCGGCAGAGCAGACCTTCGCGGTGTTCGGGGTGGAGCTCGATGTGGATCTGGAGCGGCACAAGAAGCGCGAGAGGGAACAGCTGAGTGCCGTCGAGTTCCGGGGTGAAGCGCTGGTCGAACAGCTGGTGGCACACAGCAACGTCGAGATCCACCTGCGCAACCGCAGCGGGAGCCCTCGAATCGTCTACGTGGGACTCCCGGTCGCGCGCAATGCGACCCTGCAAGGTCACGACCGCCTCGACTTCGACCACCTGCGCAAGGTGGCCCTGGCCAGGTTCGAGCTGCCAGCCCGCAAGGAACTGAGCGCGACCCTCCAGGTGCAGGAAGCCGAGGCGAGGGCCACCGGAATCGGCCAACTGAGTGCCCGGCGCCTGGGCGAGCTCGCCTCCCTGAAACAACTGCCGGCCGCCCACCGCGAGCTGCTGACCAGGGCCGCCGAGCTGAGGCGCCAGCTCGACTCCGTGCGCGTCGCCCAGAACGAGCGCAGCGCCCGCACGACGACGCTCCAGGGAGAGCTGGAGCGTCTGCGCGAGGACCTCCGCGCGCTCGGGAGCGCCAAGGTCAGCGACGAGTCCACCCGCCACCTGAGCCGGCGCATGGTGGAGCGCGAGGAGGAGATGGATGCGCTGACCCGGGCCGAAGCCCAGGGCCAGCGCGAGGACACCAGGCTGACGACCTCGCTGCGGGGTCTGCTCAGCAGGCTATAGCGCAGCCGGGACTAACGCTTCTTCGGCCGGCGCTTCACGGGAGCTTCGGGCCCTATGCTGGGCTGGTGGGGTCTGGCCGAGCGGTAGATCATCTTGTGGAAGCTCTGCGGCACCGCGCGCAAGAGCACCTCCCGGATGGCCTGGTCGCGCGCGGGCTGAAAGGGATACAGGTCGTAGGCCACCAGCATCTCGTCGGCAAAGGCGGTCAAGGCAAAGGTCCCGCCCGAACCCAGGGCTGCGGCATAGCTCAGGGTGCGCTCGTCGCGGTGGCGAGTCTCGACGATGACCTCGATCAGGCTGTGCTGCTTGAGCGTGTCGATGGCGCCGTCGACGCCGTCGAGAGAGAAGCGCGCCGGGTCAAAGCCGCGCAGGTCGCAGGCCTGGTGGTGACGCACGTCGAGCTCGCTCGAGGTCAGGTCCAGGGGCGCGGCCTGGTCCAGGGCGTACACCGGTCTCGTCTCGCGGACCTTCTCGATCTCGATCAGGTCCGAGCGGTAGTAGTTCTCCCAGAAACCTTCCTCGTAATAGTGATTGAAGTCGTGGTGACGTGCCCGCACCGCAAAGCGCATGTCGCGCTGCACGGCCTCGAAGATCTCCACCGCGTAGGCGTGCATGGCGCACAGACAGGTGCCACCGGTCTTCAGCAGCGCCAGCCCGCGCGACAGGAACAGGTCAAAGCACTCGCGCGTCGACATGGGGTCGGACACCACGGCGTCGAACCGGGGCTTGCGCCGGGGCTGGGGCTGGGTCAGATCGACCTTCTCGACCTGGATGTCGAGCTTCCACTCTCGAGCCAGCCCACGCAAAAAGGGGATCAGCACCGCCTCGTCGATGTCGTAGACCGTGACACGGTGCCCGAGCAGGGCCAGGGGCACGCTCAGGAGATCGTCGTCACCTATGCACAGCACCTCGAGCGGACGCGAACCCAGCAGCAGTGCACGCCGTACCGCGGTCTCGGGCATCACCGGGGTCTGGCCGTAGGCCTGCACGAAGATCTTGCGCCGCGCGTGGGCGCGCAGGGTCGGACCATAGACACGCTGGAAACGCTGACCCTCACGCCCGCCAGGACGCTGCCAGGCCCACTTGGCGGCCATGGCGTCGAGCCTTTGCTCGAGCACCGGGTCATCACCCGAGGGCTTGTCGGCCAGGAAGCCCAGGCGTCGCAGGGGCGCCAGCCTGGGGTCGTCGACCTGCGCGGGGTCGAGGCCAAACATCAGTGGCACCAGGATGTCGCGGTCGGCGGGCGAAATCTCGGCCTTGCCAAAAGACTGCACCGAGGCGGCCACGCTGTCCTTGCCATGAAGGTCGAGATTGACGTGGACACCGTCGGCGTAGGTGAGCATGGCGGTCTCTCGCTCGACGCCGGGGCACCCGCTCGAACCAGGCACGCTAGCGTCGACGGAACAGGTTGAACTCCTGGCTCAGGTCCTCGGCCAGGCGATCGAAGGCCGAGGGGCCGAACAGGTACTGGTATTCCTCGCCGTGCGCCCGTGCCCAGGCTTGCAGGTAGCGCTTGAGCTCCACCGTCTCGGGGCGGACCTCGTCGTCGACCACCACCTCGGCTTGCTCGACCTCGGGATCCGGCGGAGGTGGCAGCTCGAGCGACCAGCCCGGCTCCTCCTCGCCCTCGATGCGGTTCATCTTGCACCAGTCGAGGATGAACTGGTGCACCAGCACATCGCGGAAGGCGAACCAACGCTTGCGCTCCTCGACATGCTGGGCGATGCAGTCCTTGAAGCGCCGGAACGCACCCTTGCCGACGATGGCATCGCTGAGGCGCTCGGCCAGTGCCGGGTAGGTCACGGTCGCGATGAAGCGCTCCATGATGCGGTACTGCTCGCGGCTCGGCACCGGTTCGACGAACAGGAAGCGCTCGGGGTTCTCGCGAACCTCGACGCCACGCGCGGTATCTGCCTCACCCCCGACGAGGCTGAGCAGTTCGCCGCTGTGCCTGTCCAGATAGGAGCGCACCTCGGGAGAGTGGTTCTCGAAGGCCGCCTCGAGGGCGCTCCAGTCGACCGCTATCTTGCTCACATCACTCACGCAGCGTCCTCGCGTTCGGTCTGAACAGATCGAGATATCACGCCCATCCAAGTCCCCGCAATGATCGGGCAGCCACACCCCCGCCCTGGCCGATGCACTATACTGGGACCGGCACATCCATGCTCGTGAGCCCACGACGGTGCCGGGACATAGCAGGACCCGGCTCGGGCTCGACAGGAGAGGTTCATGAAGCGACCTGTCGCCACCAGGAGTGGAGTCCGGCTGCTGGTGCCTGTGCTTCTCGTGTTCACCGCGGCCTGTCCGGAGTGTGCGCCGGGCACGAGTACCCTGCGCTTCGACTGCAAGACCAGCACAGAGTGCACCGTGGGTTTCGAGTGCGTGGCGGGCGAGTGCGTGCGCGAGGGCGCGCGGATCGACGCGGCCTTTATCGACGCGGAAGCCGCGGACGCGCCCGGCACGGACCACATGGCCACGGACCGGACCTCGGCGGATCTGTCCGCTGCAGACGCACAGGCCGCCGACACCCAGGCCGACGCTGGCGCCCAGGACGTCGCTGGGATGGACGCCCCCGGACTTGACGGCGCGGCCTCGGATTCGATGGTCGTTGATTCCACTTTCGACGCGGCCTTGATGGACGCCGCAAGATCCGACACGGCCCTCAACGATGCCACGCTCGACGACGCAGCGGGCATCGACGCGGCCACCGGCGACGCCGGGACCTGTGCCCCCGATGCCGGCAGCAGCCCGTGGACCCTGACCCCCGCCATGTCCAGGCGTGCCAGCGGAGGCCCCTTTGCCGTCGCCACCGGTATCCAGGGCGCGGTGCGTGCGGATATCTGCACGCGGGGCGACGCCATCGCCGTGGCCCGGGGCAGCTACCTGGGCCGGTCCTTCTACCAGCACTTTGACCCCACCCAGGGCAGCCTGGTGGTCTGGATCAGTCCGGAGTGGGACGCCACCGACCTGCAGGGCGAAGACCGCACCCTGCTGGCTGCAGGCGACTTCGAGTTCGGAGTGGACGCCGCCACCCTCGGTGCCTTCCTGCGGCTGGGCAACAATCGTCACGTGATGCCCGGCGCCTTCGATACCTGGCTGGCCGGGGACACGCACTTCGTGGTGCTGCGCTGGGACGCCCAGCACGACATCGGTGCGGGCCGGGTGTCCCTCGTCGTCGACGACCACGCCCCCTACGAGATCGCGACCAGCATCGTGGTGACCGAAGTGGCGGACCCCATCATCCTCGGCGCCGCGGACCTCGAGGGACGTGGCTCCCTGGGGGCCCTGCTCGAGGGTCTCACGATCTACCGACGCGTGCTGGCGGACTCGGCGGGCGGTGTGAGCCTGGGTCATGACGACGAGGTGGGGGAGATCTACGCTGCCGGTCCGGGCACCGAACCCACCCTGATCACCGGCTCCTGGGATGTCGTGCTGGCCCTGCCCGGCGACGCCGAGGAAGGCCTGCTGCCCGCCACCGGCCAGGCCTTCAGCCACCCGCACAGCGCCAACATGCTGGGAATGCCGGGCTACTTGCTCGCGCCAGCGGCCCGGCAGGCCTGGGAACTGGTGCAGGCGGGCTCGAACAATGTCTCCCTGTCCGGAGCCCAGCCGCAGCAGTGGATCTACGGTGCCGCGAGCCAGCTGACGACGACGGAGGCTGGCGCCGGCATGCGCCTCTCTGCGAGCACCGGGGGCGCGACCTCGCTGGTACTGCGCGCCATCGTGCACTCGGACGGGACAGCCATCCCCGCCCTCATCCTGCAGAATGCGTCGGGCAACGACATCACCGCGCTCACGGGCAGCGCCGCGACCAGCCGCGACCACCCCGACGTCCTGATCCTCACCGCCGAGATACCGGCCAGCCCGGCCCTCGTGCACGTCATGCTGGTCAATCGCGTCTCGACCAACAGCTCGATCTTCGTGCACCAGGTCGAGGTACTGCCCAACTTGCTCGCCAACCCCTCGTTCGAGACGGGGAGCGACGTCGACCCGACGTGGCAACCCGACGACTGGCTCAACCACTCCACGAGCGCGCTGAGGACCTACAAGGAACAGTCGACCGTGCACTCGGGCGCCACGGCCGTCGCCATAGAGGGCATCGGGACCGGCGGCTACCACGACATCCGCACCCTAACCAGCGTGCCAGGGCTCAACCAGCTCAGGCACTTCTTCGGCACCGGCGCCATGTTCTGGTCGAGCTCGGGCGCGGCGCCGGGCATCCGGCCGGACAACGGCTGCTTGATGCAGCTCGCAGCCCCTGTGGGCAAGTTCGACGTTCGAGGGAGACCGGTCACCGGCACCTGGCAGCACGTCGCGGGCGTGGGCCGACGCCACGACGTCTACACCGACGGCGGTGTCAACTGCCAGAACGACATGCTGCGCTTTGGCGGTCAGTGGGGCGCAGCCCTCCAGGCCATCATCGACGATGCCTACCTGATCCACCTCGAGCAGGTCGACCTCACGCCTCTGCCCGCAGATCTCTCGCGATCCCTCGAGCAGGGCTACGTGCGCCACGACGGCGAGGACTCCCTGGCGCAACCCATCACCGATCTCACCGCCAACAGTGGCCGTATCGATCTGGCTCTCGGACTCAACCACCCGGTGAGCCTGCGCGACACCTTCTGTCCCTACGACGCGGTCCTGTGGCAGGCCTGGAACGACGCCAGCAACAACATCACCCTGCGCTTCAACTGGGACCAGAGCTCGAGCCGCGTGGGCATACGCGTCGACGCCTATTTCGACAGTCAGCACTTCGACTACGTGGTGCTGGGCTTGCCCATCGACGGCATGGCCACGCACGTGGTGAGTTTCAGCTACCAGACCGGCGGCCGCCTGCAGCTCCTCCTCGATGGCGATCCGGAGCTCGACCAGCCCATGGGGAGCATGGCATTCGGCAGAATCCCCGAGACCCTGTATGTGGGCCATGACCACCTGGGCGATGGGCTCTGCGACCTGCGCGTCGACGTCAACGGCGCCAGCTTCAGCACACCCTGAACGCTACCGGCATCCCCGTATCCCCTAAACTCAGGGCTGGTGTCGCCGCCCCACCTCGACCACCAGGGCCCGGTGATCCGAGACCCCGGTGTCTACGACGCGGCTTTTCCAGGCCAGCAGGTCCTGGGAGATCACGACGTGGTCGATGCGCAAGAGGGGCTGCCGCGATGGATAGGTGGGCCCGGCGTCGAGGCCGGCCAGCTCGCCCACGATGCTCAGGGGAGTCAGGGCCACATCGCTCGCCTCGGTGTTGAGGTCGGCGAGCAGGATGCTGCCCTCGCGTCCCCCCAGGGCCTCGGCCACAGCCCGGGCCTGGTCGCGGTGCGCACTCGCCGCACCAGGTGCATCTCGCAGCGACGAGAAATGGCTCACACCCAGCACCCAGTCCTGATCCTTGAGGCGAGTTCGCGCCAGCAGCAGCACCCGCGGCTCGCCACCTGCGACCACGGGCAGCGCCAGGGTACGCACGGCACTCAGGGGTGTCCGCGAGAGCAGGGCCACACCGTAGGCACCGCCGTCGAAGTCCATGGCCTTGCCAAAGGCCTGGTACATGCCGGTACGCCGGGCCAGCTCACCAGGCAGGTCCAGACCCCCCGAACGCCGCGTGCCCACGTCGACCTCTTGCAGTCCCACCAGGTCGGCATCCAGCGCGCGAATCGCCTGGGCGACGCGTTCCACCCCGAAGCGGCCGGCCAGGATGTTGAAGCTGGCGACGACGATGGGCGGCGGTGGTGGAGTTGGGCGTGGCGGAGGCCTCTCGGTCTGCCGTGACGCCGGCACCCGCGATGACGTGGAGGGTGTGGGCGTCTCCTCGCGCGGGCCCTCCACCTGCGCCATGGATGCCGGCGCGCTGGCACAACCCAGGATCGCGCACAGCACGCCCACTGCCCACCACGGCTCGCGCCGCCAGGAGGCGCGTGCTATGTGAGCGCGGTCAAGGGCATGCCACGGAGGTCGCATGATCACACGCGATGACATCACCAAGCTGTTCTCGAAGCAGCTGCAAAAGATCCACAAGGTCGAACTTCGCGAGCAGGTGGTCGCCGCCTGGGTCGAGGCCTGCGCCGTAGGCCGCAAGACCAGCGTCGACGAGTTGATGGACATGCCCTTCTCGCTGCTGGTGGACTGCCGGGGCATCAGCTTCATCGAGCACTGCCAGGCTGTGACCGACGGCGCCTGGGCCCTGTTCCAGGCGCAGCGCGAGAGCTACCGCGCCATGCCCTACGCTGTCGACGAGGACAGGCTGGTGGCGGGCGGTCTGCTGCACGACCTGGGCAAGCTCATGGAGCTGGAGCGCGGCAGCGACGGAAAATGGACCAAGAGCCGCAACGGCAAGCTGCTCCGCCATCCCATCTCCGGCGCCATTCTGGCCGGCCGCCTGGGCCTCGACGACGCGATGCTCAACATCATCGCCTGTCATGCCAAGGAGGGTGATGGTGCGCCCAAGGTCGTCGAGACCATCCTGATCAAGCAGGCTGACTTCGCGACCTTCGATCCGCTGGTGATGCAGGAGAAGGGTAGCCTGATCGCCTGAGCCGCCCGCCAGTGTCGATGGGCCTCAGTGTGCGACGCTTCCCGCGCCACCCTGTGTCCCGGCTGTGCGCGTGCGAGCGCGCCTGCGCTGCGAGAGCCGACTACTGTGCTTCGGCACCACGGCGCCGGGCGGATAGCTCAGGCCATGGCCATAACTGTAATGCCCCGGGATGCTCACCGGGAGCTTGCCCTGGGGCGGGTTCTCGCCCACCAGGGTCAAGGCTGCCGCACTCTGCGCCACGGCCTGGTAGGTGTACGCACAGACATAGACATCCACGTCGGGGAAATCGCCGAGCATGTAAGGCGAGCCGAAGCTCACCAGGACCACGGGCTTGTCCGGGTAGCGATTCCTGAGCGCGTGGAGCATCTCCTTGTAGTAGCTGTTCGACAGACCCACCACCACCACGTCTGCCGTCGCCGCCGAGGCCAGAACCTTGTCGGTGTCGACGCTGCGGCGCTTGCGGTTGGGTGCCCAGCGCAGCGGCACCTGTCGCACCTGGGCACCGCTCAACTTCTGCTCGAGGACCCGGCGGAACACGTCCTGCGAGCTGGCCACCAGCACCCTGGGCGTGCGCGCTGCGGACAGTGGCAGCACGTCGTTCTTGTTGCGCACCAGCGTGATGGCCAGATGTGCGATGGTGGAGGCGACCTGTCGATCGCTCCGGCTCACCGCCGGCGGATCGAAGTGCTGCGATGGCAAGATGTGATGCCTGGCCTTGGCCGCCAGGATGCGCCGGACCGAGAGGTCCACCCGGGACTCCGGAATCTCGCCCCGCTGCACCGCCTGCAGCAGCGCCTGGCGCACTTCCTCTTTACGCTCCGCGGTCCACACCACCAGCACCATGTCCGCGCCTGCCTGGATGGCCTGCACCGCGGCGCTGCCCAGGCCGTACTTCTCGACGATGCCGCGCATCTCCAGGCCGTCGGTGATGACGATGCCGTCGTAGCCCATCTGATCGCGCAGCACCTCGGTGAGGATGCGGTAGGACAGCGTCGACGGCAGGTCCGGCGACTCGGCGATGTTGGGCAGGGCGATGTGGGCTGTCATCAGGGCCTCGAGCCCGCCTTCGATGGAGCGCTCGAAGGGCACCAGCTCGACGCGCCGCAGGTGGGCCAGGTCGTAGGGCAGCGAGGGCAGACCATAATGGCTGTCGCTCTTGGTGGCACCGTGGCCGGGGAAGTGCTTGGCCACGCCGATGACACCAGCCACGCGCAGGCCACGGATGTACGCCACACCGATGTCCGCGACCAGCTCCGGGTCCTCGCCGTAGCTGCGGATGCCGATGACCGGGTTGCGCGGGTTGGAGTTGACGTCCAGCACCGGCGCCAGGTTCATGGTGAAACCCAGGGCGCGCAGGTCTCTCCCCACCACGCGCCCCGCGGTCTCGGCGAGCTTTACCGAGCGCGTGGCACCGAGGGCCATGGCGCTTGGCAGCACCGCATCGCCGTCCTTGATGCGCACCACATTGCCGCCCTCCTGGTCCACCGAGATGAAGGGCGGGATGCCACCGGTATCCAGACCGTGGATGGCGTCGAGCAAGCGCCGCACCTGGTCGCGGTTCTTGATGTTGTGGCTGAACAGGGCAATGCCACCGACGTGCTTGTCCGAGATGAGCTCGACGATGGCGTCGGTGCTATGGGTGCCGACGAAGTCGACGAACATGAGCTGGCCGATCTTCTGCTCGAGGCTCATGCCGGCCAGCAGCGCCTCCACATCCACACCCTCGATGCGCGCAGCGGGCAAGGACGCAGGGGCGCTCTGGGCCCCGGCGACGGACCCGGGCTGGGACACCGGTGCCACGCTGGCTTTCTTGCCCGCAGCGGCACCGCCGTCCTCGACGGTGGTCGCGCCCAGCATCAGGGCAGCCAGCAGGAGCAGTGCGCTACGAAACATGGGACCCGACGTTGGTGACGGCGTCGTCAGGACGAACGCCAGGCTGTTGCATCGGGCTGTGCAGCAGGGCGGAGGATCTCACACGACGAGACCGGTGCGGGCGCTGCGCAGCGTCAGGGCTATCCTTGTCCAGGGTTTCGGCCCTGGGCAAGCGCAATCTCGCTGTCCGCGAGCTGTGCCGCGCGCTCCTCGATGAGCCGGGCGAAGGCAGAGCGCGCCGCAGCCGGCAACGGGGCCGCACGGGGCATCTTCTGCTTCAGCGGGTCCACGTAGTGACCGGTCCGCTTCATGCCGAAGTGCACGTGGGGACCCGTCGACAGCCCGGTGGAGCCACAGTAGCCGATGACCTGGCGCTGGCTGATGTGCTGCCCGACCTTGATGTTCGCGAACTTGGACAGGTGCGCGTACTGGGTCAGGTAGCCATTGGGGTGGCGCACCTCGATCAGGTTGCCGTAGCCGCGGTCGTAGCGACGGGTGACCACCGTGCCGTCGCCAATGGTCCACACCGGAGTGCCCCGGGGCACGCCGTAGTCTACGCCGTTGTGAGCACGGGTGTAGCCGAGGATGGGGTGCTTGCGGCTGCCGAAGCGGGAGGTGATGCGGGTGACCTCGACCGGCGACTTGAGAAAGGTCTTTTGCAGGCTCTCGCCGCTGTCGTTGAAATACCCCGCGACGCTGTCGTCCTGGTAGTAGAAGGCCCGCGAGGCCACCTGCCGCCCCGCGTACTCGGCAGCCAGCAAGCGGCCGTAGCCGATGAACCGGTCGTCGACGTAGCGCTTCTCGATCAGGATGCGAAAGCGATCCGCCTCCTGCACCTCGCGGTAAAAGTCGATTTCCCAGCCAAAGACCTCGGTGAAGGCGCTGATCAGCGAGGCACCTTCTCCCGTCGCCAGCATGGACTCGTACAGGGTGGAGTGCACCTGACCCTGGACCGTGACCTGGCGCACGTCGACGGCGACCGCCTCGCTGCGCCCGACCAGCCCCTCGCTGCCGCGCTCGGCGATGTAGATGTCACCCGCGGGCCCCTCGGCCCGGGCGCGGTACTCGAAGCGCTGCACCTGCTCGTCGCCCCCCAGGGTGACCGCGAGCTGGTCGCCAGGCCGCGACCGCCTGAAGTCGAACTTGCCCTTGAGCGCGCTCACGATCTCATGCACTGCCTCGGGTGCCAGGCCCTCGGACTGCAGGGCTCCGGCCAGGGTCTGACGCGGCTTGAGTTCGGCGGTGATGTGGCGGAATCCGTCGTGCTCCGCCTCGACCTCGGCGGTGGCCACGGCGACCGGGCTGAGCCAGGCATCGGCGCCTGTGATGCCATCCAACTCCAGCCCCTCGAGGGAGGCGCGGCGCGCCGGCTTGCGGGATGTGGCGGTCGGCTGCGGAACAGAGTTCAGACCGTCGAGCAGCGAGATGCGCCTCACGGCTGCCGGGGCCGCCACGCTCTCCACCGGCCAGATCGCCTTCGCCGGCTGGGGCGCGGGCCGGGACAGGGCCGCACCGTGCAGGGCCAGCACCGCCAGGTTGACCGCGATGGCGATGGCGAAGGCCAGCAACAGGCCCATGCGGCGCCTGGACAGACGACGCTGACCGGCCCGGGCCGGACGCGCGAGGTGCGGATGCGCCTTTCGTCGGCGTGCGACCAGGCGATCACGCAGGGGGCTTCGCATGTGTCGGTAGTCGATCACGGATATGCCTCCACAGCGTGCGGTCTCCACCGCACGTCGGATCCGAACCAGGTGTCGTTCGAACTCTGCGAACCCGACCTTCTCGCGATGAACCGCAGCGAGACCCGAATTCCGATCGTCTCCAGGCGACGATGTTCAGATGCTACGCGGAGATCCGGGTCGGGTCAAAAATTCTGCCACCATTTCGGCCAGGCGGCGGAATCTGGCGCCAGATGGCTCCACCGTGGCACCCGGGGCATGAATGTGGCGGAACTTGAGGCGTCAACCACCTGCGCCACGTCCGCGGGAGGTGCTATGGTTTGGAGCATGCCACGCACGGTTCTGTCCTCGCTGCGGATCGCCGGATTGTCGGTCGCGCTCTCGGTGCTCGCGGTGCCGATTCGAGCGGATCCGCTCTATCCCAGCGTCGAGGCCAACAGCGCCTGCACCGAAGACGCGTGCCAGATGTGCGCCTTTGGCGGCAGCTGCTTCACCCAGGCCCTGGCCCAGTGTCAGCACCCAGCCTGTGTGATCCTGGGCATCGCCGGCGGCGTGGTGGGCGCCATAGGCGGAGGCGTGGCGGGCCCCTTCGTGTT
This sequence comes from Pseudomonadota bacterium, assembly GCA_043821645.1. Lineage (GTDB taxonomy): Bacteria > Myxococcota > JACRCW01 > JAFGSX01 > JAFGSX01 > JBDRCO01. The sequence goes on from JBDRCO010000122.1 coordinate 31,013, forward strand.
TGCGCCCCTGGCCGTGCTCATGTACCCGGGTCTCGACCTGGGAGCGGCGCTGTTCGGCGGCATCTTCGTCGGCGCGGGTCTGGGCTGCGTCGCCGGCGGCCTGCCAGGCATGCTGTGCGGCACCTGGGTCGGCGAGAGCTGGCGCGCAGGCACCAGCTGGTGGCCCTGGGAGGCCGCGGCCCCACCCAAGCGGCAGAGCCCGGCACAGCGGCGCAAGAAGCGCGGGGCCAGCTGAGCCTCGTGCAGCGCGCCCGTCGCTGCGATGAAGGGCCGCCGTCCGCGACGCCATCCGCACATCCAGGCGCGCTATAGTGCCCCATGCCTGCGCCGCACACGCTCGTGGACAAGCTGCAGACCTTTGCCCGCTACCACCTGAAACGGCGTGTGGTGGACTACCCAGCTCCGGAGACAGAGCTCGACCTGGTGCCCCTGGACTTGGACCTCGACGCCTTGGTGAGCGAGCTGCATCAAAGGCGAGACCGCTACGACCTCGACGTGCTGGAGCGCGTGCGCTACCAGGATCGCGAACACGAGATCCTGCGCCTGCGCTCCCGCTGCGCCGATCCGCGCGCCACCCTGATGCTGCTGGTCGGCGTGCACGGCAACGAGCACGCAGGCCTGCTGGCGCTACCGGACATCCTGGACGCCCACGACGACGCGCGCGTGCGCCTGGTGGTGGTGGCGCCGGTGAACCCGGTGGGCGCCGCCGAGCTGTCGCGCTACAACGCCCAGGGCTACGACATCAACCGCGACTTCGTGCGCTTCGACACCCCCGAGGCACGCGCGGTGCGCCGCGCCGTCGACGAGGACAGGCCGGACTTCGTGCTGTCGCTGCACGAGGGACCGCAGGACGCGACCTTCGTGTTCAGCAATCGCCTGGTGTCGCCGCAGCTCGCGGCTCGCCTGGTCGAGGCCCTGGCACGCGGCGGCACGACCCTGGCGAGCCACGACTATTTTGGTCGCCGGCTCGAACCCGCCGGACACTCCCCCGTCGCTGGCCAGATGTACCTGCTCAGCCTGCTGTGGGCGAAGTTGCTGCACATGGAGACCAGCGCCCTGTGGTGCGAGCAGCGCGGCATCCCCGAGCTCACCCTCGAAAGCTCGTGGCGGCAGCGCGACCGCGCGGCGCGTCTGCGCCCCCACGTCGATCTGGTGCGGGCGATCGTGGCCGAGCTGGCGACGTCCTGAGCTCGACGCGTGACCGCGCTTCCCGGTCCACTCGCCAATGCGCTTGCAGTCCAGGCCTGGACTGGTTAACTCAACAGCTCACCTGCGCAAGGGGGTACGCATGTCGAGCAACGCCGAAAAACTTCGCCAGGCCTACGGACTCCACAACGTGGGCGAGGTGTACTGGAACCAGTCCACGCCCCGGCTGTACGAGCACGCGGTCGCCCGCAGCGAGGGCAGCATCGCCCACCTGGGGCCCCTGGTGGTGCGCACGGGCGAGTACACGGGGCGCAGCCCCAATGACAAGTTCATCGTGCGCGAGCCGAGTTCCGAGAACCTGGTGTGGTGGAGCGACGCCAACCACCCCATGACCGAGGAGCAGTTCGACGACCTGTTCGGCCGCATGCGCGCCTACCTGCAGGGCAAGGACCTGTTCGTGCAGGACTGCCACGCCGGCGCCGACCCGCGCTACACCATGCCCATCCGGGTCATCACGCAGTTCGCCTGGCAGTCGCTGTTCGCGCGCAACATGTTCATCCGCCCCCACGACATGGACGCCGAGAAGCACGAGCCGCACTTCACCGTGATCGGCGCGCCGGGGTTTCGCGCCGTGCCCGAGGTCGACGGCACCAACTCCGAGGCCTTCGTGGTGCTCAACTACGCCCGGCGCCTGGTGCTCATCGGCGGCACGCACTACGCGGGTGAGATCAAGAAGTCCATCTTCACCGTCATGAACTTCTTGCTGCCGCAGCGCGATGTGCTGTCCATGCACTGCTCGGCCAACGTCGGTGCCGAGGGCGACACAGCCCTGTTCTTCGGCCTGTCGGGCACGGGCAAGACCACGCTGTCGGCGGACAAGACGCGCCGCCTCATCGGCGACGACGAGCACGGCTGGAGCGACAACGGGGTGTTCAACTTCGAGGGCGGCTGCTACGCCAAGGTCATCCGACTTTCCGAGGAATCCGAGCCCCAGATCTACGAATGCACCCGCAAGTTCGGTACGATTCTGGAGAACGTCACCTACGACGCCTGGACTCGCCGGCTCGACCTCGACGATGCCACCTTCACCGAGAATACCCGCGCGGCCTACCCCATCA
>JBDRCO010000123.1:0-45422 GCA_043821645.1 Pseudomonadota bacterium
GTGTGCCAGTGACCAGCATCTGCTGATCTCGCGCCCTTCTCCTCCGAAATTCCGGCCGTTTTTTTGACCCCGGATCCTCCTTGCCCTACCCTGGGACAAAGGTCGCCACCTGGCGACCACTGGCGCCCGGCGGCGCCACCAGGAGGTCCGGCCATGTTCAAGCACACCCCCTCGCGCCAGTACCCTCGCGTTCCTGTCGACGTCGTGGTCTCCGAACTTGATGGCGACCAGGCCTGCGCGGTGCGGGGCCGAGACATCTCGACCACGGGCCTGTACGTGGATGCCCTGCAGGGCAGCCTGCTCGAGCGCGAGCAGCTCAGCGTGGAATTCTGCCTGCCCGGCGACGACGAGCCGGTGTGGGCCCTGTGCGACGTCGTGCGCGATGACCGGGTGGGTGCTCACGATGGCCATGCCCTGCGCTTCGCTCGCCTGGCCGAGCAGGACCGCCTGCGCATCGCCCACTATGTTCGTTCTTACTTCGAGCCTGTGGCCCGGCCGGTGGCGCGCATCCAGACCGTGCAGCGTGCGGCCAGCACCGCGCGCAACATCTTCCTGTTCCGGGCTGTCGGAGAAATCCTTTGTTGATACAAGCACTTGGATCTTGAGCCCCGGCACGGGGAATAAGCCAGCGGGGTCCCTGGTTGTGCTGGCGAAGGTCGCGCACTCCTCACACGTGACCCTCGCGGTAGCCTCGGCGCGGACCATCAGGTGGTCGGGCCACCGCGGAGCTGGGACGCCCTCCACCCTGGCTCGGTCGCGCCACTTCCCCCCGCGGGCGGCCTCTGGGCCGCCCGTGCCTTTTTTGTCTGGAGGGTCTGTCGGGCAGACCCTCCCCCGCCGAAATGAATCCGGCGGGGCCCCCTCCCAACCAGCGCCGTCAGGGACACCTCGCGCCCTGCGGGGGCTCGGTGACGTGGCATTGTCAACGTGTCTGTCGGGCAGACCCTCCCACCAATTGCTGCCGCCGAGTGCGCCCGCGCACTGCTTCCTTGATTGCTCGATGGCAGGGCTCGACGTACCCTGCGCCTGGACCTGAGTCGACCATGGAACGCGAACTCAAGGCGCTCCAGCAGCGCATCGGCTACACCTTCGGGGATGTGCACATCCTCGAGCAGGCGCTCACCCACCGCTCCTACACCAACGAGCATCCACGGGCAGCCCACAACGAGCGGCTGGAGTTCCTGGGCGACGCCGTGCTGGGACTGTATGTGAGCGATGCGCTGTTCTCGCGCTGCCAGGCCTCGCAGGAAGGCGAGCTGTCCCGCCGGCGGGCCGCCCTCGTCAACGCCCGCGCGCTGGCGCGGCAGGCCAGGGCCCTCGACCTCGGGCCCCTGCTGCGTCTCGGTCGCGGGGAGATCCAGTCCGGTGGTGCCAGCAAGGGATCCCTGCTCGCCGACGCCATGGAAGCACTCATCGGAGCCGTCTACGTCGACGGCGGTGCGCAGGCGGCACATGGTGTCCTCGTGGGCATCCTCGAATCTGCCCTGAACCGTACCGTGGACGCCCAGGCTCCGCACGACGCCAAGAGCGCCCTGCAGGAGCGCACGCAGCACGGAGGCCTCGGCTTGCCCGTGTACGAGGTCCTGGCCAGCGAGGGACCGGACCACGCGCGCGAGTACGCCGTTCAGGTTACGGTCGCGGGCTCCGCTCTGCCCACGGCGCGCGGCACGGGCTCGTCCAAGAAGCGAGCGGAGCACGCAGCCGCCGAGGCCCTGCTCGCACTGCTCGACGAGCCAGCGTGATCACCAGCGCAGCACTGGTGGCTGCCGCCCTGGCCGAGGGCTTCGACCTCGCCGGCGTGTGCTCGCCAGCGGTCGAGGCCGTGGACCGCATGGCATGGCAGCGCTTCGTCGCACTCGGCTACGACGTGGGCATGCCCTTCCTGCGCCAGACCCATCAAGCCAGGGAGCGGGGCGCTGCCGGGCTCATCGCCCGGGCGCGTTCTGTCCTCGTCGTGGCCAGGAGCTACCGGCGACCGGAACTCGACCGCGCCGGACTCGCCGTGGCGCGCTATGCCCTGGGCAAGGACTACCACCTCGTGCTCAGACGCGACCTCGCGCGCATGATGTTCCGGGTGCGAGACCAGGCGCCTGGCCTCGACTACCGTCTCTGCGTGGACACCTCACCCCTGCTCGAGCGCGCCCTCGCCCGGCAGGCCGGTCTCGGCTGGATTGGCCACAACGGGATGTTGATCTCGCGCCCCCTCGGCAGCTACACCTTGCTCGGTGCGGTGATCCTCGACCTGGACCTCGAGCCCCTGCCAGCGCTCGACGAGGCCAGTGCTCCGGGGTGTGGGCGCTGCACCGCCTGCATGACCGCGTGCCCCACCGGCGCCATCGTGGCACCCGCGGTTGTCGACCCCCGCCGCTGCATCTCCTACTGGACCATCGAGCACAGGGGACGCTTCTCGGCAGACACTCCGGACCTCGATGGCTGGGTCTTCGGCTGCGACCGCTGCCAGGAGATCTGCCCCGTGTCCGGCGGTGACAGGCTGGGTCGGGACCCCCGCCTGGAGCCCCGCGCGGGTCTGCGTGCCCTCGATGCGCAGGCCATTCTCGAGCTTGACGACAAGAATCTGCGAGCACGTATCGCAGGCAGCCCGGTCACCCGCGCAGGCCTGGCCGGTCTACGCCGCAACGCGCGATGGATCGCGAAAAGGCGCTAGCGCTTCTTCTTGCCCTTGGGCTTTTCGGGGGCCTTGGGTGCCGGCTCGAAGATCAAGGAGAAGTCCACGTCCACCGGCTCGCCCTCGGGCTTGACGAAGCTGTGGCCGGCCACCTCCTTCTCGATGCAGCCCCGCACCACCGCGTTGTCGAGGGGATCCTTGACGATCTTGATGTTGCTCGCCGCACCGTCCATGCCGATGCGAGCGCTGACGCTGATCGAGGTCTGCTCGGCGATCTTCTCCTTGAGCTCGGCGTCGCAGCAGGTCTTGACCTTGGCGTTCACGGCCTCGACGGCCGACCGGAAAGCCTCGACGTCGATCTTGCCCTTGGGGGCCGGCGGCTCCTTGGGGGTTGCCGCCTCGGTGCGGGCCTTCTCGTCGCGGATCTTCTTCTCGTCGAGGTAGTCCACATACAGCGCCGCGAAGATCACCCCGACGGCCAGCAGCACGAAGGCCACCACTGCCAGGATGGCTGCCTTGGTCTTGTCCTTCTTGGGGACGAGGTCCGGCAAGGGGATCGAGTCGACGGTGTGGACCCTGAAGATCTCCGCCGCGGCACCGCGCCCGGTCTCGCCCATGCTCACGCCCTGCATCTTCTCCACGGCAACCGCGTGCAGCGATGCTTCGAGGTGAGCGCGATCGATCTTGAGGTCCTTGCCCGCAGAATAGTAGGCCGCCACGTCGGGCAGCTTGTGCTCAGGCTTGTCGAGGTGAGCGCGGGCACAGGCAAAGCTGAGCGCGCGATCGAGATCGTCCGCGGTGAAGGTGAAGTTGTGCTCGGCCGCGGCCTCCTCGGCCCCGGCCGCAGGTGCAGGCTCCTGGGCCTGGGCGGGTGGCGACGCAGGCGGTGGAGGCGCGGGCGGTGGAGGCGCGGGCGGTGGCGGCTCAGGAGCGGCCGGTGGTGGCGCAGCGGCCACGGGGGGAGCGACAGGAGCCGGAGGCCGCGTGGCAGGCCGCGGTGCGGGAGCCGGAGCCGCAGGTGGCGGAGCAGCGACGGGCGGTGACACTGCCGGAGCTGGCGGACGCGTGGCAGGTCGCGGCGCAGGCGCCGGGGCGGCCGGTGACGCCACGGGCGGTGGCGCTGCAGGTGTCGGCGCGACGGCCGCCTGCATGGGCACCGTACCTCCCGCGGGCGCGGCGGGAGCCGGCGCTGGCGGTGGCGCCGCGGGCTGGCCCTGCTTGGTCCCGCAGGCCGGACAGAACTTGGCGGTATCGGGGAGATCCATCTGGCACTTGATGCACTTCATGAGGCCAGAATTTGCCACGGATGCGAGCCGGTGTCACCCCGCTTGGAGAGGCCGCGAGCCGGCGCCCTGGCGACGGGAAGGCTGCCGCGGCTGACGGGCCCGGAAGCCCTGATCAACTCATCACATTGATGGTGTTGGAACCGGTTTTGAAGACCTTGAGCGGCTGGATGGCCATGCACTTCATGAACACGCGCAGCAGGTGGGGATCGAACTTGTAGCGCATCTCGCCCACCATCAGGGTCATGGCCACCTCGGGGCCGTAGGCCTCGCGGAAGGGGCGTGAGCTGGTCAAGGCGTCGTAGCAGGCCGCGATGGCGATGATCTTGCCAAACACGCTGAGCTCGACCTTGGGCAGCATCAGCTTGACCTTGCCATCCTTGTCCTTCATCGGCAGCGAGTAGTCGACCTTGGACTCGTAGGCCGCCACCATGCGTTTCAGGGTGGATCGATCGATGAAGCGACCACGCAGCATGGTCTTGACGGTGTGCAGCGGGTAGAGGTCGATGACTCGCCGCTCCTGCTTGGTCAGGCCCTTCTTGCGCGTCAGGATGGTGTCCGGGATCTCGGCCATGCCGATGTCGTGAAACAGTGCGGCCATGCTGAGCTCGTGCAGCTGGACTCTATCCATGCCCAGTTCGCTCCCGAGCACCACGGACAGCAGGCAGGTGTTTACCGAATGGTACTGCAGGTATTCCTCGACGCTGCGGGTCGTGGTCATGCCCAGGAAGTGATTGCGCTGCTCGTGGCAGATGTCGACCACATCCTGCGCCAGGCGACCTGCTCGCGACATCGAGGGCAGGGCAGCGCCCTCCTTCATCTGCTGGAAGTACTTGCGCATGAAGTACACGGTTCGCGCGTAGACCAGCAGCGCGTACTTCTTGCGATCGACATTCCGCTGCTCGTCGACGTCGTCGTCCTCCATCTTGTCGAGGAGTTCCTTGATGCGCGCAAAGCGCCCGATGCGCAGGTTGGCGAAGCGCTTGTCACCGATGCGGTCCTCGGCGACCTCGTCGCTGCTCTCGTGCGAGAACACCGAGATAAAATCGCGCAGCTCGGGCACCGACACGTTGCGCTGCACGGCGAAGCCACCGATGTGGTGCGCCTTCATCTCCTCGGTCAAGAAGCGCACGTTGTCGATGGCGGTGAAATCGAGTCTCAGCTGGCGGCCATTGAGATAGCAGGTTGCTTCCACGGCCTGCAGGTTGAAGGCTCCGTCGGCGGCAACGATGGTGTTGATCTGGTCGCGCAGGGCCTCGAGAGGCTTGACGAAGATCTCGTTCTCCGCCGAGTGCAACTTGACGTTGCGGACCAGCATGTACAGGGTCGCCAGCGCCTGGCGACCAATGAGGTCGACCTTCTGGGAACGGCTCCACTTCTTGACGTCCCAGGTCTCGAGCTTGTCACCACCAAACGACGTGAACTCGGTGGATGCGCTGTCTTGAGGAGGGCTTCCAGACACAGTTCCCCTCTACTTGCGGCCGCCGACCAGGCGCTCGCGCATCTCCAGAGCTGCCACGCGCGCGGCCTCGGCGACTTCCTTGGAATTGGTATCCAGGTTCTGGGCTTGCGCTGCCAAAAACTGGAACACCGGAATGGATGGAGACAGCGCAAGGGACTCGATGATCAGAAGCTTGATGTCATCGTGCTTCTTGCGATTGAGCAGGCCGCCCTTCTGGGCAAACACACCGGCCAGGTACTCGTTGCCCTGGGGATGGTTCAGGGTCGACAGGGCGTGCACGATGGTCTTCTGCTCGTTGCGCTCACGTTTATCAAAGCTGTCATGCTGGATGGACTTGAGCAGGATCTCCACGGCTCGATTGGGCTCGTAGTTCGGGATCAGTCGTGCCGCTGCGGTGCGCAGCTGCGGATCGTCGCCGGAGAAACAGTTGAGCACGATCTTGAAGCACTCCTCGGTCGGGTTGCGGCCGATGGTCTGCAAGGCCTCGAGGCGCAGGATGGTGTTGGGGTGCGAGAGCACCCTGGCGAACATGTGGAACTTCCTGTCGAAGTCGGCCTTGTCGATGATGTACAGCATGTCCTTGACCATGTTCGACGACGGATGGTCCAGGCGTGCTCCGAACACGTGACCGTGCTGCTTGCCAATGGCCACGAGGACATCGCAGATGAGGCGCCGGTTCGCGAAGATCTCGATCGACTCCAGCATGTCGCAGATCATCGGCACGGAGTCGCCGACGAGGGTGGTCAGGTACGCCTTGAGTCCCTCAGGGTCCTTGACCGGGCCCGTGTTGAGCCGCTGCGAGATCATCGACAGCCGCTGGGACTCCCCCATGCGGTCGATGAAGCGCTGCGCCGCCAGCCCGACCAGAGTCCGCACGTCGGGTTTGAGGTTCTTCTGCATGCGCGATGAGAAGCGATCGCGGATCTGCTGGATCCCGGCAAAATCACCCGCCAGCAACATGGCATCGAGCAACTGTACGAAACCCTCGGCCACGTCCTCGAAGGTCTCTTGCGTGGTGTCCAGCTCGAGGAGCTGGAACAGGATGACCACCATCTTGGGGAGCAGGCGCTCGGCGTCCTCCTCCTCGAGGCTGCGCTGCACTCGCTCGCGATCCGCATGGGTCGCGGTGACGCCCTCGATGACGCCCTCGCGCATGGTGTCGACGTCCGTGAGTTTCAGGTCCAGGTCCTCGAGCGACACGCGGGCGAAGCGCTGCACGTCCTCGCTGTTGGACTGAAGCTGGCGGTAGAGGTAGCGAACAACCTTGTCAACCTCGACCTTGACCTCCTCCTCGTCCTCGTCCTCCATGGCCTTGAAGCTCTCGACCACGATCCATTCGATGCTCTGAAGCTGTAGCTTCCACAGGCGGGTGATCAGGTCGTCCTGGGTCAACCGCGCTTCCTTGTCGTCGATGATCAAGAGCAAGAACTTGAGCAGCTCATCGAGGGTGAGCCCGTCCTTGAACATCAGCAGGCGGATGCCGTGCTGGTAGAAGGGGAAGCACAGGTTGCCCTCGCGGGACTCGTCCCGGAACACCTCGACGCCGCGAAAGCGGTAGTTGATGGCACCCACGCGCAGGTCGAGCATGCTGTTGCGGCGCAGGTAGTCCGACAGCCTCGAGAACACATCGGACAGGTACTCGCCGTAGCGATCCACGTTGTGGCGGTACAGCCCGATCTGCTTCAGGGCCTTGCCGAGCTTGTTGAAGATCTCTTTGACTTCATGAACCTGGGCAACCTCCTCGGCGCTCAGGTTCTGCCCGTCCACGACCGCGGTCTTGGTCTTGGTCTTGGCGTTGGTGATGCCAGTGTCGCTCATGCCCGGTCGTCCTCCGGTCTCAGCGTAGCAAAGCCCGGGCTCGGGCGGAAGCGGCCCGGCATCTCGGTTCAGCGTCGGCGGCGGCGATTCAGGGCATCCAGCAGGACCCCGATCTCGCGGCTGCCCAGGAGGTGGCTCAGCCCGAGATAGAGTGCCACACCACCTGCGATGGCCAGGCCCAGCACGGCGATGTTGGCCAGGGACCTCGGGCCAAGCCCCCAGGTCCCGAGCTGCGCCACCCCCCACACACCGACACCCATGCCCGCACTCGCTGCGAGCTGCTGAAGCCCGGCCACGACCACGCGGCGCAAGCCCATGGGTCCAAGCCTGCGCCGCAGCAACATCAGCAGCAGTCCGGCCTGGGCCGCACTCGACAGGCTCAGGGTGGCGGCCAGTCCTGCGACCTCGTAGGGGCCGACGAGGATCATGCCGACCGTCGTGTTGACGAACAGGATCACGAACGCGACCTCGACCGGTGTGCGCGTGTCGCCGAGGGCGTAAAAGGTCTGGACGATCACTCGCACCGCGGCAATGGCCAGCAGACCCGGGGCAAAGGCCAGCAGCGCGCGTGTGGTGTAGGCCACGTCGGCGGCGTCGAAGCGGCCGTGCAGGTACAGCACGGACACGATGGGCTCACCCAGGAGAACCAGGCCCACCGCGGCCGGGACGGTGACGAAGTTGGTCAAAGAGAAGCTGTCGGTAAAGGTCCGCAGCATGCCCACGTGGTCCTTGCGCGCGGCCTGGTCGCTCAACGACGGCAGGGCCGCGGTGGCGATGGCGATGGCAAACACGCCCAGGGCGAGCTCCATCAGGCGGTCTGCGTTGTAGTAGTACGAGATGTGTCCCTCGGGCAGAAACGAGGCCAGCTGCCTGAGCACGATGATGTTGACCTGGTAGACGGCAAGTCCGAACACCGCGGGCACCATCAGTCGCAACAACTTGCGCACGGCAGGCTGCGCCACATCGAGAGAGGGCCGCGGTATCAGGCCCCGCCGCATCATGAAGGGGACCTGCAGCAGCAACTGGGCGAGGCCTCCGGCCAGGACGCCGATCGCCACACCGAGAATGGGGGGATCGAACAGATCAGACGCCAGGGCGCCACCGACGATGCACACATTGAGCAGCACGGGTGCTGCGGCCGGAGCCGCGAAGTGCTTGTGCGCGTTGAGCACGCCCATGCACAGCGCCACGCCGCTGATGAAGAACAGGTACGGGAACATCCAGCGTGTCAGCGTGGTGGTCAGGGCCAGCTGGGCGGGGTGATCAGAAAAGCCCGAGGCGAAGAGCATCACCAGCGCACTGGCGAACACACAGCCCAGGGCGACCAGCGCGCCGACGAAGAGGAACAGTAACGTGAACACCGTGTCGCTCAGGTGCTGGGCGGCCTGCAGACCCTCGCGCTCGCGGGTCTCGCTGTACACGGGAATGAACGCGATGGTCAGCGCGCCTTCGGCGACCAGTCTGCGAAACACGTTGGGGATCGTGAAGGCGATGAAGAAGGCGTCGGTGGCCGCACTGGCGCCATACATATGAAACAGCACGATGTCGCGGACGGCACCGAAGACGCGGGACAGCATGGTGAACAGCGCCACCACGCCGGCCCGGCGCGTGATGTGAGCGACCTCCGACTGCGCAGCGTCGCTCATGTCCTGCCGCGAGGGCTGTCGATCATCATGACAGGCCGTGTGGCATGGCGATCACGACCGGTGCCGGGGCGAGACCCTGCGGTCCGCCCGGACCACGCCGTGCAGCTACATGGTGCTCGAGGTCGTGCCAGGATCGGGGGACACCGCCGCACCGTCGGCGGAGGTGGTGCCGGGCGACTCCACCTGGTCAACGCGCTCCTTGAGCTCCTTGCCAACCTTGAAGAAAGGCAGCTTCTTGGGAGGCACGTTGATGGTCTCGCCCGTGCGCGGGTTGCGCCCCGTGTAAGCGCCGTAGTTCTTGATGGTGAAGCTCCCAAAGCCTCGGATCTCGATGCGATCTCCCTTGACCAGGGCGTCGGTCATCGAGTCGAAGATCAGGTTGACCACCGCCTCAGCCCGCTTGCGCGTGATCTTGGCGCGCTCTGCCAGGATCTCGACCAGTTCCGACTTGTTCATGGGCTTCCTCCGAAGCGACCTGGCTCCTGCCCTGCAGCGATCTGACAATCAGGCTTAACTATGCGTGATCCATCGCATTGTCAAGCCCAAGGCCAGCCCATGGTCGGCTGACCTCCGCCGCGCCGAGCGGGTATCGCCCCCGACAGGACTCGAACCTGTGGCCTACGGTTTAGGAAACCGTCGCTCTATCCTGCTGAGCTACGAGGGCGTAGTCGTCAGCGCGCAAAAAGCCTCGCGATGCTAAAGAGTTGTGGCTGCGCTGTCAAGCTGACAGCGTCAGCGATAGCTCAGCAAGGTGTCCACGGGAACCTCGCCAAGAAGCTTTCGCCCCTCGAGAAAGGCCAGCTCCACGACGAAGGAGAAGCCTGCCACGCGTGCCCCGGCCTGGTGCACCAGGTCCGCGGCCGCCCGCGCCGTGCCCCCGGTGGCCAGCAGATCGTCGACGATGAGCACGCGGTCCTCCGACGACAGGGCATCGGTGTGCATCTCGATCACATCCTCGCCGTACTCCTTGGCAAAGGCGGCGCGCAGGGTCGCCCGAGGCAGCTTGCTGGGCTTGCGCATGGGCACGAAGCCGAGCCCGAGCTGGCGAGCGAGGGGTGCACCGAAGAGGAAGCCCCGCGACTCGATGCCCGCGATCTTGGTGGCTCCGCGCGAACGCGCCTGCGCGGCCAGCGCGTCGATCACGCGGTCAAAAGCCGCCGCGTCGAGGAGCACCGGGGTGATGTCCTTGAAGATGATGCCTGGCTTGGGAAAATCCGGCACGTCCGCGATCAGGGCCTCGATATCCTTCACGATGGTCTCCTCTGTGGTTCAGGGCTGGCCAGATCCTGGCGGCAGCAGACCTGCGGCCTGGCCCGTGTCCTCGTGCAGCTGCGGCGCCGGGGCTTGGATGGCATACCATTGTTGCAGCACTCGTGCAGCAGGCTTGCCCCGCGGGGTGTAGTCCTTGTCCTGGCTTCCGCCCGGCCCGAACCAGTTCCAGAAATACACGCCCTGCAGCAGTGGCTCGTCGTCCCAGGCCTCGATGAAGGCGCGATAGCACAGCGCCTGCTCGTCCGCGTCGCGGCGCGCCTGGCGCGTCTCGTCCCAGGGATAGCGATTGGCACCATCGAGGGAGGGATAGCCGATCTCCGTGAACACCAGGGGCTTGCCCACGCGGCGTGCATGGGCCAGCAGTGGCGCCTGCCACCGCCGCCAGGCCGCCGTCAGCGTTGGCAGATCCGGGTCGTCCTGCTGCGTCAGCTCGTAGTAGCCGGTGACACCCAGGAGGTCGACCTGATCCCAGAAGGTCACGGGCTCGAAGTGGTCCCAGTTGGCGCTGTACAGGATCTGCCCCTTGAAGATCTCGCGCGCACTCCGGATCAGCGCGATCCAGCGTTCGCGCATGGGCTCCGTCGTCAGCAGCTCGCTACCCACCCCAAGAATGGCCACATGATGTTCGGCGGCGATGCGCGCCATCCGCAGGATGTAGCTTTGGTAGCTGTCGAACCAGTCGTCCCAGCGGGCAGGCTGGATCTTGCCGCGCCACTCGTTGCGCGCCCGGCTCTCGATGCCGACGATGGGAAACAACATCACACGCAGACCGCGCGCGTGTGCTGCGGCGATGGTGCGACGCAGGTTGGCTTCGCTGACCGTGTAGCCCGGCCGTGGGGCCAAAGTGCTCGATCGAATGTCGTGCTGGTACCACACCGTCACCAGCGACACATGGCTCGCACCCTGCGCCACGATCTCATCGAGATACGGGCCATAGCGCGCCTCGGCGTCGGCCGAGAACAGACCCAGGGCGATGCCGCGCTGCACGGGTGGCGCCGCATGCACTCCCGCCGCCACGACGAGAGCGACGCCGGTCGCACACCACCCGGCCCGGGTTGCCCATCTTGACACCACCGGCACTATCTACCAGAGTCAAGTGCTCGAGGGGAGTGGCGCGTGCTCGACGCCACCCACGTGCCCGCTCGTCGAGGACTGCGCGTGCTGGTGTGCCCCAAGTGTGGACGGCAGGAGCTCGGCAAGGCAACCCAGTGCCGGGTCTGCGGTGCTGCACTGCCGTTCAAGACCGTGCTCGACATGCCGCGCTTCGGTGCGGCTCCCGAGCGCACCTGCAGCCAGTGCCAGCAGGCATTGCCGGTGCTGGCGACACGCTGTCCACTGTGCCATGCACCCGTCGAGGTCCGTCCCGACGAGGTTCCCACCGAGCTGGAGCAGATCCTCGAACGGCCTGAAGCACTGGACCCTCAGCAGGACGTGGCCACCGAGCTTCGTGCGGCCGACTTCGATCCGGCGACCATCACCACCTCGGAGCAGCGCGGCGCGCGCATGGGCACGCAGACCGCCGCCGAGATCCGCGCCGTGTTCGCCAGCTCCTCGGATCTCGGCCCGCCGGTGCACCCCGCGGCTCCGCCCGCGGCAGCCTTGCAGGAAACCCTGGTGGGCCGGACGCCTCCCCCGGGGGCGAGCCAAGAGATACCGGAGCACGAACTCGAGACCCTGGTGCGCACCGATCCCGACGCGCGCCCGGATCCCCAGCGCGACACCGATGACAGGGCCAGACAACGTCTGGACGCAGCATCGCGCGCGGTGGAGAAGAGCTCGGAGCCTGCACGCCCGGCTGCGGTCGTCATCGCGGCAGATGCGCGCGCCGAGGCGCGGACAGGGCCCGTGCCCGGGGTCCAGGTGGCCCTGCAAGCCCCGCGGCGCCAGGCCCCGTCCGTGCAACCTGCGCCAGCACAGGGCCCACCGGAGCAGATTTCTCCGTCGTCACTGGACCGCACGCTGCGCGACGTGGTGCCCGCCACACGGGCTGCCGGTGGTGCGGGAGTGCCGGACCCGCACTCCACCCCGACCCGGGTGTATCCGGCGATGGCCAGTCACGTCCTGGCCCGGGCCGCTCAGAGCACCGCGACGTCTTCCATCGCGTCGACGCCGACCGACACAGCCAAGGCCCCGCCCCACAGCGCTCCTCGCGCAGAGCAACCGACCGAGACGGACCTCAAACCCTTACCGCCCGCGTCCCGGGGCGCTGCACAGCCTGAGTTCTCACCCCAGGCCCCCACCGCCGCTGTCATGCGTGCGCAGGCCTCCCCGGCGCCTGCGGGCCCGCCGCCGCCAGCCGCAGCGTCGAGCGCCGTGCCCACCGAAGCCGCACTCCCTGTGCTGGTGCAGCGGACACCACCGCCCGTGCAGACTGCTTCTGCCCCGACCGAGGCCGGGCTGCCCCTGTCCACCCCGGCTGCCACGACCGACCCTGTCCCGGTGCCCTCTCATCCGGCGAAAACCTGCTGCGACGGCTGCGGTGCCACCCTGCTGCCGGGCACCAAGTTCTGCCACGAGTGCGGTTTGCCGCTGCAGCGCCCTATCACCCGCGCCTTCACACCACACCTCGCGCCAGCCGTGCTCAGCAGCCCCGAGGCGGCACCGATGCGCCTGGTGCGGGTCCGCGGCAGCGAACCGGACGGCCAGATCTTCGAGATCACCGAGGAGCAAGTGCTGATCGGGCGTCGCGAGGGCGCGATCCGCTTCGCCGAGGACCCCTGGACCTCCCCCTGCCACGCCCAGCTGCGGCGCCAGGGCCGGGTCCTGCGCATCCGCGACCTCAAGAGCCGAAACGGTGTGTTCGTGCGGTTGCACAAGCCAGAGCGGCTTCAGGACGGCGACCGCATCTGCATCGGCCGGCAGCTGCTGTTCTACGATGAGAGTTGCACCCTGGATCGGTCCATCCTCCCGGCCGACGACGGTCAGGGCACGCGCCTGCTGGCCAGCCCTCGCGCGGCCGAGGTGCTGCGTCTGGTGCACCTGTACGCCAGCGGTGCCTACGAGGTTCAGCAACGCCACCAAAGAGCCCTCACCCTCGGCCGCGTGGGCTGTGACATCAGCTTCCCCGACGACGACTACCTGTCCTCCCGCCACGCCAGGGTGCTGCGGGCTGGAGCTTTCGTGGTGGTCGAAGACCTGGGGAGCCGCAACGGCACCTTCGTGGCCATCCGCGGAGAGATCGAGCTCAAAACCGGTGACGAGATCTTGATCGGTAACCAGGTGCTGCGGGTCGAGATGGACAGGGGCTGAGCACGCCGATCCCCGTCGCTGGCTTGCGCGGCAACGACGCGATGACTAACCTTACAGGAGATGGCACAGAACCCCACAGGCCTGGCACTCCCCAGACTGACGCCCGCAGTCAAGGTGATCCTCATCACCAACGTCGCGGTCTTCGTCCTGCTCGGCCTCCTGGTCAAGATTGCGCCCGGCTTCTACGTCATCCTGTTCGACAACCTGGCGCTGTCCCCGAGTGCCATCGTCGATTTCAAAGTCTGGACCCTGCTCACCTACGCCTTCGTGCACAGCCTCCAGGATGTGTTCCACCTCCTGTTCAACCTCCTGCTGCTGTTCTTCTTCGGGCCGGCCCTCGAGCAGCGATGGGGCACCCGGCGTTTCGTGATCTTCTACGCCATGGGGGCGCTCGGCGGGGCTGCCCTGTTCCTGGCCTTCAATGTGCTCGTCGGCAACGAGGCCAGGGTGGTCGGAGCTTCCGGCGCCGTCCTGGCAGCGCTGGTGGCCTGGGGCCTGATCTACCCCAACATCCCCGTTTACTTCTTCGGCATCCTGCCGCTCCGTGGCAAGCACCTGATCCTGATCACCATCGGCATCGAGCTGCTGATGGCGGTGTCCCAGACGCCGGTGTCGTCGGCAACGCATTTTGGCGGCATGGCGGTGGGCGCGCTGCTGGTCACCGGCTACTGGCGGCCGCGGGCACTTTTCGAAAAACTTCAGCTCGCTCGAAAAAAAGTACGCCGACCGCGGTCACCCAAGTTCACCGTCGTCATCAACCCCGATGACGACGACCGGGCCCCGCCGGGTGGGTGGGTGCACTAGGCGGGTTCCCAGTTCCCATTTCCCCGTTCCCGGTTCCAGGTTCCCGGTTCCACCTTCCACGTTTCCGGTCCCGAGTCTGTTCCTCGCAGTGGTCTTTCTACACAGGTCACGAACTCGCCGACGTCGACCAGAGGAATGCTGGCCAGCCATGCGGAGAAGCACGACACGTCAGGCTCAAGAACGTGGAACTTGGCACGTGGCACGGCGCACGTGGCCCTCGAAACTTGGAACCTGGAACAGGGAACGTGGTAGGTGCAACGAGATCCGCGGAACGCCCTACTTGACCTCACCGTCGCGCTCGGTGTTCCAGGCCACCCAGTCAGGATCCTCGGTCTGATCGTCCTTGGCAGCGAACTTGACCGCGGGCTCCATGGTGCCGTCGGCAGCGACCTTGACCGACATCCACTCGCCGCACAGCTGCTCCCACTCCTTCTTGGAAACCTCCTTGAAGGGCTGGGCCACGGGCTGGCGGTTCTTGAAGTCGATGGGAGTCGTGGGCTCGGTGGTCGCCTCCTTCTTCTTCTCGAAGAAGGGCGCGTTGGACACCGCGACCGCGCCGGCGTAGACCTTGATCAGGGTCGACTTGTCCTCGCTGGCATTGATGCGGAAGGTGGTGCCGCGCACACCGGCGACCGCGTTCTCGGTCTTGACCTCGAACTTGTTGTCCGAGCTGACCATGGAGCTGACCTTGGCCCAGGCCTTGCCGGCCACCAGGGTCGCCGACACGTTGCGCTCCTGCTTCTTGACATCGACCTTGGCGTCGTTGACCTGCAGGGTCGACGTGGCAGCCATGCGCATCACCGAGCCATCGCTGAAGCGCAGCTCCAGGCGCGAGTCCTCGAGGGTGCGCACGAAGTCACCCAGGTACACGGGCTGGTTGCGCTTGAGCTTTTTCCACGGACCGTCAGCCTTGTCCGCGCGCTCGGCCTTGCCCTTGAGGAAGCTGATCTTGCCCACCACCGCGCCTTGCTTGGCGTCGGCAGACAGGCCCAGCAGGCAGGCCGCCAGCACCACCGACAGCAGGATGGCCGCACGCGAGCCAGGACCGACCTTCGTCGTCCTCATGGCGAGTTCTCCTTTCCCGGGGCGATGGACGCCCCCCATTTCTCACCGGGACGGCAGCGTCCCCGCACAACGCCGCCCGCTACTTGGTCACATTGACGACGATGCGGCCCTCGTCGACCTCGGTGACCTCGGCCTTGTAGCCGCTGAGCTTGGCGCCCGACAGCTGCTCGGCCAGTGCGTCCGCGTCGCTTTCGACCTCGACGTCGATCTTGGCCACCTTGTTGCTCAGGCCACGCTGTGTCGACTTGGACACGCCGTTGAACTTGGCCACGGCAGCGGCCAGCTCCTTGAGCACCTTGTAGTTGGGCACGTTGTTGACGACGAGCTGGATGCGCCGGGTACCGGTCTGCTCTTCCTGGGTCCAGCGCTTGGCGATCTTGGTCATGAGCTCGTCGGCGACCTTCTTGACCACGCGCTCCTTGTACTGCTTGATGGCCTGCGCGTTGCCAAAGTCCGGGCTCACCGACAGCACGGGCCGACTCTCGGTGGCGGTGGCGATGATCTCGCGGTTGGACACCGCGAACATGCGCAGGGTCACCGTCACCTGGTAGCTGTGCATGGCCGTGCCCTCGATGCCGCCGGCATCGCGCCCCTCGGCCTTGCCGACGATCACGTACTGGGCGTCAGCGCGCTCCGCGATGGCCTGGGCATCGGCGGCCCCGATCTCGCCGGTCTTGGCGCCGCTGGACAGATCCAGCCCGGCCAGACCGGAGAGGTCCACCACCGGGAACCCGCGCTCCTGGAACATGTTGATCAGGATGTCCTCGGTCTTGCCGCGCTGGCTGGTCGACACCGAGAAATCGGCATTTCCCGCCATCTTCTCGGCCACCAGGAACGCCACCTTGCTCGACTTTTTGAGGTTGATGAGCTGGTTGATGGCATCGCCCACGGGCTTGTCAGCGACATCAGCGCTGATCGTCACCTCGAACACGCCGCCGTTGTCACCCTCGCTCAAGATCTTGTGGCTGGTGACCATGCCCTCGGTCTGGGCAATGATCTCGTCCTTCACGATCTCCCACTCCGCGGAGATGGTGGTGGACTGCACCCGCACGCCTGCCACCTCCTCGACGGCCTTGCGGAAGGCGTCCTTGAGGGCAGCCTTCTTGGCCGCGGCCTTGTTTCCACCCTCGATGGCGGCCTCGCCCTTGACGGTCACCGTCTTGGCACCCACCACGGTCGAGAGCGTCAGGGCCGCCAGCAATGCCAGGCCCCTCGTCAGTGCTCCCCGAACTCGGTATGTTTTCATCTTCTTCCTCCCACCATCAGGACGGTTCGCCCTGTGCAGGCTCAGTCCACCACGACGATGACGCGCCCATCAGCCAGGTAGGCCTGGTTGGTCTCGGGGTCGCGCAGCTTGTCCGCGTCCGCGTTCGAGATGACAATGTCGCTCTTGCCATCCTTGCCCGTGGCAATGGCGCGCACGACCATCGGCTTCTCCTTGACCCGCGGATGGTTCTTGGCCTCCTCGAGGTCCTTGACGTAGCCGATGATGCCGCCCTCGAAGGCCGCCTTGTCGGCGACGTAAGCGACGCTGTAGATCTCCTTGCCGTTCTCGTCCAGCACGCGCGGGGCGATGGCCGGGATCACGTTGAGACCCTTGGCGTTGATGACCAGGCCGCTGCTCTTGGCGGTGCCCTTGGTCGGTACATCCTTCTTCTTCTCTGTCGCCGTCTCGGGCAGCAGAGCCTGGGTCAGCAGGCCGTCGATGGGCATGCGCAGCACGACGTCGACCGAGAGATCCGAATAATAGACCGTGTCGATGACCTTGGCGCCCTTGATCACGCCGTCGACCTTGGCCTGGATCTCACCACCGGACAGGACCTTGTCTGCGGAGCGCTTGGCATCGACCTGCACGCCCTTCAGGGTCTCCAGGATGTTGCGGTACGCGTCCAGCTTGGCCGCGCGCTCCGCTCCCAGCCGCGCCGCAGCCGGGCTCTTGGCTTTCTTGCTGGGTGCACCTGACCCACGCGCCGTGATGGTCTTCGCGGTCCAGTCGATCTGGCCATGCCCCGGGATGTCCTGGGTGACGCCCTCGGCTTTGCCGGGCGCGCCCACCGCCAGCATCAGGAGCCCCATGGCCCATGGGAGCCAATCCGCCCTCCTCCAGCCCATCGCATCCTCCTTTGCCACGCCGTCAGCGTGTGCTTCTCGCCCCGCTTTGGCGGGGAAAGGTCGCAGTCAAGGCACCCACGCTATCACCGAAAGCCAGCGCCAGGCCACTCGTCTGTGTGCCCGGCGTGCTGAGCCCCGGTTTCCAGCCCCTGATCCTGGTGACCAAAGCTTAGGACGGCGGCCTGCGCCGGGTATTCAAGCGGGTCCGGGATCTCCCAAAATTCCCAGGGCCGTGGTCACCTCGCGCATCAGCACGGCCACGTCGTGCAGATCCTCGTAGGCTTCCAGGGTCTGACTATCCGCGTAGAACAACAGCCGCGCGCGCTGACCGTCGCTGACCGGGGCCAGCAGCACGACGCCCGGACGGGGCGGGCCAAATTGGCCAAGCAGCCGTGACCAGTGAGGATCCTCCGGCACCAGGCCGTGTACCCCCTGGAGTTCCGCCACCGCCTGGGCCACCACGGGGTATGCCCCGAGCTCGAGGCTGGGCGGAGGCGTCGTGAAGCCAAAGTGCGCCAGTGTGAGTGCCTGGGTCGGTGCCAGCTCGAAGGCTGCAGCACGCTCGAAATAGCTGCGCAGAAAGGCCACCACCACCTGGCCCACCTCCGCCAGACGGGTGGCCTCGAAGACGCGCTCGGCGGCCTCCACCACCGACTGGATCGGCCGCACCGGGTGGGCGACTGCCGAAGCCCGCTTGGGCTGCAGCAGGATGGGCTCCTCGGCAGGCCCCTCGTCGAGACCCAGCGCGCCGCCAAAGTTGCGGTTGCTGATCTCCTGCACCGGTCTCAAGATCTGGTCGGGCCGCCGACGATCCACCTGGGTGACGCTAGCGGGGCGTTCCCTCGGGGGCGAGACCGGGGACCGCGCGGCTGGCACGGGAGGCGGTGTGCTCAGGGGCACCGGACCGGCAGCAGGGAGGCGCGCCATGGGGCGAGCCAGTGCCGGATACAAGGTCGCGATGACCCTCTCGACCACGGCCTCGTCGGACAGGTAGGCCTGTACCTTCTTGCCTGTGAAGAACGCGATCTCGGATACCGCCTCTGCCGCGGTGGGCTCGTACAGGGCGATCTGCAGCACGCCCTGGTCAAAGGCGAAGGGAACCACGCGCTGGCGCTGAACCAGTTCCTCGGGGACCAGCGCCGCGAGTCCCGAGGTCGCCTGCAGCACGTGTCGGCCGTCGACCAGGGGCAGGCCGAACTGGGTCGACAGTGCGTTCTGGAGCTGTTCGGGGGTCAGCACACCCAGAGCAAGCAGGCAGCTGCCGAGAAAGCGACCGCTCTGCCGCTGCATCTCGAGCGCCCGGTAGAGGTCCTCGCGACGCACCACCCCGGTGCGGACCAGCATCAGGCCAAGGGTCTCGGTCACGATCCCCTCTTCGGCGCCTCGACTTCCGGGGTCTTGAGTCCAAGCGTGCGCCCGACCAGTCCAGGAGCCAGGGCCGAGAAGGGCTCCTTCTGCTGCAGGTACCAGTCGGTGGCCGTCTCGCCAGCCTTGAGCAGGGCCGCGGGAATGGCCGCGCTGTGCTTTTCGGCCAGGTTCCGCTTCAGGGTGCGCGACGCGAACAGCGCCGCGAACACGTCGACCAGAACCTCGTCCGGCTTGGCCACGGCGTCCGCCGCGACCCCCCGGGCTGCGAGGGCCTTGCCCACCGCAACCGGGTCCTGGGCCTTGAGCGCCCGATGCACCTCGGGCCGGAGCAGGTCGCGAAGCGCCGCCACCAGCACCGCCTGTTCGGGCTCGGTCTCGTCGACACCAGGCCCCACGACGAGGTAGCGAGCCTCGGCATCCCGCCCCCTGAACAGGCTACCGTGCGCATCCAGCGGATTGACCACGATGATCAGTCGCGGAGCGTCTCCCTCGTCCTCGTCCTCGAGCATGCTCTCGTCGTCCGCCGACAGTCGCACCATCTCCCGGCCCCGGGCCGCGTTCTTGTCCAGGACCGTCAGCCAGGCCTTGGCCTCGACGCGCAGCGGCTCGCGCTTGGCCTCGTACAGGGCCGCCGCATGCTTCTTGAAGAAGTCCTGCAACAGCGTGGAGAGTTGCTGCTGTGCCTCGTCCGCCCCCTCGGCCGCGGCGAAGGCGGGCGGCTGTCCCAGGCGCAGGGTGCGCTCGACGTACTCGCCCAGGGCCCATGGATTTTGCTCGACGAAGCGGCGAGCGGGATCCAGCGTCGGCGCCTTGGGCAGCAGCTCGACGCGCAGTTCCTGCCGCAGGCTGGTGAACAGCGGAGCCTTCAGCGGCGTGGGCCCCTGACGCGTCTCGCGGTCGTAGCCCAGGGCGTTGAACAGCGCGAACAGCGTGAACACCCGGGCATCGGCCCGGACCTCGACCCCGTCCTGAGAGAACAGCCCGCCAAGATCCTGCGCCGCTCCGCGCTGGGCGACTGCTGCCATCACGATCCCCACCACCATCAGCCGCCGCATGTTCGATCTCCCTCCGTGCCCGGTCCACATTCTTCGGCTCTGTCCACACTGTGAAGCCATGCCGACGGCCACGCGTCGCTCACCCGTTATGACTCGCCCCTCGATGGCGTCGCACACGCTCGAGGTTTCGCTGGTACTTCTCATTGTCAGGATCCAGGCTCAGCGCCCGCCGCAGGTGGGTCTCGGCCTTCTCGAGATCAAAATGCGCTCTGAGCAAGGCCAGCCCGAGACGGTGGTGCACCGCGGCCAGGGGTTCGTGCTCGTCGAGCGCTGCCTCGAGCAGGCGGACCGCGGTGGCGTGGTCCCCCTGCTGGTACGCTCGCACCGCGAGCCCGTGCAGAACCTTGGCGCGCTCGGCAGCATGCGTGGGGTCCTTGAGCGTGACCTGCCACGCCAGCGCCCGCTCCGAGTTCGGAGCGTGCACCAGCGCCAGCCGCACCAGTTCGCGCGCTCTGTCCAGGTCCGCAGCAGCCACGGCGTCCTCGGCCTGCTCCAGCAGCACGTCGGGGTCACCCTCCACCGCGGCCACTCTCGACGGAGCGGCCGCAGCCTTCTTGAGCGCGAGCCGGCTCAAGGCTGCCGAATCGTCGGCGACCGGCGCGAGCATCGACGACGGGGCGACGGTCTGGACCGGAGCGCGCTCGTCGATGTCCAGGATGCCCTTCTCGTGTAGCGAGGACATCGCGGTCACGGCCTCGAACAGGGTCAGGCCGGACATCTCCATGATGTCGTGGACCGAGGTCTGGCCATCGACCAGGGACAGCAGGTAGCCCTCGAAGGGGGTCAAACCCGCCTGCGCGAGGTCGATGCCGGGGCGCAGCGAAGGGATCACGTGGGCCATGTGCCGGCCCGCATCGGTGACGCCCGTCAGTTCGAGGGCGCGCTGCATGCTATCCATGGCCACGACGGCCGAGTCGCTGTCCGCGAACGAGCTGTCCGCCTCGCTGGAAGTCCAGGCCTCGCTGTCGGTCAGCCCGCTGTCGACATCGATCTCGGGGGAGTCGTGCACGGGCGACGGCTCATCGCCCAGGCGCAGCCCGCAGGTCGAGCACAGGCCGGCCTCGGCGTCGATCTGCCCCCCACATCGGCTACATCTCAGGAACACGGTGACTCGCCCCTGGCCACGACGGAGCACGAACCTTGAGTGAAGCCAGGCCCCTTGTCAACACGCCCGCGTCACGGTTGCCTTCATGGCACCGCGTCGTCAAAGCGCAGATGAGGGGCAAGCAGGAGGGCCCGACGCGGTCCAATACCCGGCACGCGTTGCAGGTCCTCAGGTCCCGAGAAGGCTCCGCCTCGTTCGCGTTCATCCACCACGGCACGGGCCAGGTTTCGCGACAGGCCAGCAAGGGCCTGGAGTTCGCGCGCACTGGCGCTGTTGACGCGGAGAGCCTGCCCCAGCAGCACGGCGCGGGCCCCGCGGGGCTCCAGGCCGACGCCGTCACAGCGGGCGGTCCAGGGCTGGCGAAGGTTTGCCGGGGGCAGGTCCACCACGGACCCGACCTGTACCGGCTGCGGGCACGACGGTCGCTGCGGTCCCGAGGACAAGAAGCTCGGAGCCACGGGCACCCAGGCCAGGGCGAGAGTCGTCGCCAGGGCCAGGGCGGGACCTTGTGCGCCCCTCGTCACGGCCGCGCCCCGGCCAGGCCCTCCAGCACCTCGAAACACAGGGTGCTGGCCAGCTGGCTGCTGTGCTGTTCGACCAGCAGAGCAAAGCCTCGGGGTGAGATCTCGAGCTCGATGGGCGAGATCTGGTTGCGCACCAGGGCCTCGTTGCACAGTGCTGCGGCCTGCTGGCTGCCGTCGAGGTCGGCGACCTGGATCCAGGCCAGGTCGCGCTGCACCTCGCAGCGTGCCCCGAGCCGCCGTGCGCGCTCCCGCAGACGTCGCAGGACATCCGTACTCGCGACATCGTGCACGATGATCCGCGCTGGGCCACCGTCGTGTCCTGATCCCAGGCTGGCGCGGAGCACGGGGTTATCGGTGCGCGCCAGGGCGGCCAGGATCCGGGATCTCGTGGCGGTTTCCGGGGGCAGGTCGTGCAACGCCATCCGCTGCATGGGCTCCAGGCGAATCAGCGAAAAGCCAGCTCCCATGCGGGTTCCCTCGCCTGCTGTGGGCTTCGGGCCGGGTCCTTGCTCGTGTGGGGCAAGGTATGACACTGCATTTTCAAAAAAACAACGAAACATGTGACGGTAAGATACGATATTGAGGGGGTGGCGCAGGGAGCGCTGGGTATAAAGATACATTCCGCGGTATAAACGGTCGACGGCACCGGAGGGAACAATGACGAAGGTCACGAGCAATCCACCAAGCTACACTCCCAATGTCGGCTCGACCTCCGCGGGGTCTACGGGATCATCCGGACCCGCCGCCGGCGGTACCTACAGCGTGAAGCAAGGGGACACGCTGTGGTCCCTGGCACAGAAGGTCTATGGCGACGGCAACCGCTGGCGCGACATCGCCGAGGCCAATCCGGGCGTCGTCGGCAAGGACGGCGGTGTCAAGGTTGGCGACAGCATCAAGTTCCCGGGCGAGGTCAAGACCGACAAGGTCGCCGGCGATCCCTCGGCCGACGCCAAGAAGGTGATCGACGACGGCAAGCCCGCGGCCACGAATCCCCCACCCGCGGGAGACCCCGCGCTCAAGGAAGACTTCAACACCCTGCGCAACCTGGCCAACACCGGCGGGCTCACCACCACCCGTGACAACTCCGGCGGCTGGACCGACGCCAAGAAGGACGTGTCCGACGAGGCCAGGAGCGACGCCAAGTTTGCCCAGAGCAAGTCCGGTCGCAAGCTCACCGAGGCCAAGACCGAGGTCAACCTGGGCAGTACCAAGAAGAGCTACACCAGGGATGGCGGATGGAAGGACGACAAGAAGGACGTCTCGGACGAGGCTGGCGGGAACAAGCCCCGCGTCGACAAGGACTGGACCGCCCACGCCACGGTGGCCTCGGTGCAGGTCAGTGGCGAAGCCCAGGTGTGGAAGGCCGAAGGTGAAAAGAAGCTCGCCGAGGGCGTCACGGCCAAGGGACAGGTGCAGGCGCTGCATGTCGGAGGCGTGGGTTCTGCCTCGGTCGGTGTCGATCTGAAGAAGGGTACGGTCAAGGCCGATGTTTCGGGTCGCGTCGAGGCGCAACTGATAGGCGCCGAGGGCTCGATCAAGGCGGACACCGCCCTCGGGACCACCACGGTCAAGGGCAAGGCCTTCGTCGGCGCCGAGGCCACGGGCAATGTCACGGTCAACTTTGACCCGCGCAAGGGCGACGTCAAGCTGGGCGCTGGCGTGGATGCCTTCGCCGGTGCCAAGGCGTCGGCCGAGGTCAACCAGAGCGTCAAGATCGGTGGCCACAACATCGGCTCGGTCGGAGCCAAGGGCGAGGTCTACGCCGGCATCGGCGTCAAGGCCAAGGCCGACGTTGGCTTCGAGGGTGGCAAGCTCAAGGGCTCGATCGAGCTGGGTGCCGCCCTGGGTGTGGGCGCCGGCATCAAGATCAACGTCGATGTCGACGTGGTTGGTACCGCCAAGGCGGCCTACGATGTTGGCAAGAAAGCCGTGAACGCGGTTGCCGACACGGCCAGCAATGCGTACAACGGGGCAAAGAACTTCTTCAAGAGCCTCTGGTAGCGCCCCCTCCCCGACAAAGCGGATCTCCTCCTCTGCCATCGCTTGAGCGCTCCACGCAGCCGTGCTACCTCCCTATCTTCACGAAACGGGAGGTCGGTCATGGCCACTGCTGCCGCTGCCAAGAAGATCGAGGCGCTGCTTCGCGCCGGGGATGTTGAGGGTGCCGAGAAGCAGATCGCGAGTGCCTTCAAGAAGGATGCAGACGACCCCGATGCCTTGACCTTCCAGGCCCGGGTGCAGGCCTACCGCGGCGACATCGACACCGCGCTGGCCACCCTGGACAAGGCGCTCAAGATCAAGGGCGGTCACGTCGACGCCAGGGCCTATCGCGGGTCCATGCTGCTCGAGAAAGGCAAGAACACCGAGGCGCGCGCCCTGCTCGAGGCCGTGGTGCGCGATCACCCGGATCATGCCACGGCCAACTTCAACCTGGCCCGCTGCTGGGCCCGGGCCAGCGAGTTCAAGAAGGCGGACACCTTCCTGTCTGCAGCGCTGCGCCTGGATCCGGACAATGCCTATTACGTGTTCGCCAAGGCGCGGCTGCTGCTGGACATGGAGCAGTTCGAGGCGTCGTTCGACACGCTCAAGCAGGCCATCAAGCTCAACCCGACCTTCGTCGAGGCCTGGCAGGTGCTCACCAACCTGCAGATCAGCCTTGGCAACTACAAGGACGCCGTGGCCAACCTGCGCGAGGCGGTCCGGGTCAACCCCGAAGTCTCCGAGCTTCGCAGCGGGCTGGTCAATGCGCTGCTGGCCGCTGGCGACGTCGCGTCCTCCGTGCTGGAAGCCGAGGCCATGGCCAAGGACTACGCGAATGAGCCCGAGGTGCTGGCCAACCTGGGGTCCGTGTACATGGCCGCCGAGCGCTATCCCGACGCCGAGATCGCCCTTCGCCAGGCCCTGACCAAGGATCCCGGCCACGCCCGCGCAGCCTACCAGCTGGGTATGCTGCTCGAAGCCACCGAGGACGAGAAGAACGTCAAGGAGGCCGCAGGCCTCTTCCAAAGGGCCATCGCCAGCGACGCCGACTTCTGGAAGCCCTACAATGATCTCGGGTTGATCCACCTCAACCACGAGGCCTTCAAGGACCTCGACAAGGGCTTTGGCCTGATCCAGAAGGCGGTGGAGCTCGCCGGCGACGTGCCGGATCCCAAGTTCAACCTGGCCCTGGCCCACGCCAAGAAGGGCAATGCACAGCAGGCCACCCAGCTGTGCAACGAGGTCATGGTCCATCCCATGGCTCGCCCCGCCCTGAAAGAAATGGCCGAGGCCCTGATCAAGGCGCTCTGAGCATGCGCAGTACGGGACTGCTGATCGCTGGACTGGCCGCCGTGCTGGCGTTCACCGCCACGGGTTGCGGCAAGCGCTGCGACAGCGCGGACGGCTGCAAGAAGACCTGCAAGTGCAATGACTCCGCCGAAGCGATCACCATCGATTGCGCCATGACCTTCAACTGCAATCCCGACGGCAAGGTCTGCGACACCATGTACGACCGCAGCTGCGACGAGATCTGCAACACCTATGCTGCCGTCGACGCATGCGGGCGTCAGTGCACCAAGGACGAGCAGTGCCTGCTGCGTTGCACCTGCGAGATCGAGAATGTCGGCAGCATCATCTGCGAGCAGCCCTTCGACTGCCGCGAGGACGTCGGTGTGTGCGAGGCCGCACACGGCCTGACCAGCTGCGAGGCCCTGTGCCAGGTCTGCTACGTCGGTCCCTGAAGCATCGCGGAGACAGCCATGACAGCTGAGATCGTCGTCATCGACGGCCAGAGCCTGCGCATCGAGCAGGTCGAGCAGGTGGCCCGACAGGGCGCCCGCGTCACCCTCGGGGACGATGCCAGGGAACGCATGACCCGCTCGCGTGCGCTGGTCGAGAGACTCGCCCATGGCACCAAGCCCGTGTACGGCCTCAACACGGGGTTTGGCGCGCTCGCCGAGATCCGCATCGACGAGAAGGACCTGGAGCGTCTGCAGCGCAACCTGATCCTGTCCCACGCCGTCGGGGTGGGAGAACCGCTCCCCTTTGACGCCGCGCGGGCTTCCATGGTGCTGCGCGCCAACGTGCTGGCCACGGGTTGCGCGGGCGTGCGTGTCGAGGTGGTGGAGACCCTCATCGACCTGCTCAACGCTGATGTGGCACCGCGGATCCCGTCGCGAGGCTCCGTGGGTGCGTCAGGAGACCTGGCGCCCCTGGCCCACATCGCCCTGCTGCTCATGGGTGACGGCGAGGCCATGCTTCGAGGTCTGCGCGTGAGTGCCGCCGAGGCCCTGGCAGCAGCCGGCCGTGGGCCCCTGGTCCTCCAGGCCAAGGAAGGCCTGGCACTGGTCAACGGCACACAGGTGATGGCTGGCCTTGGCTGCCTCGTGCTCCTCGACTCCGAGCGCCTGGCAAGCCTGGCCGACGTGGCCGGCGCGTGCACCGTCGAGGGCTACATGGGCACCTCGCGGGCCTTCGACCCCCGCATCCAGGCCGTCCGTCCGCACCCGGGCCAGGCCACCGTGGCCAGGAACCTGCGGGACCTGCTGGCGGACTCGCAGATCTACGAGAGCCATCGCTTCTGTGGCAAGGTACAGGATCCCTACTCGATGCGGTGCATGCCCCAGGTCCATGGCGCCACCCGGGATGCGCTGGCCTACGTGCGGCGCGTGCTCGAGGTGGAGATCAACAGCGCCACCGACAACCCCCTGGTGTTTGCGGACGACGACGAGATGATCAGTGGCGGCAACTTTCATGGCCAGCCGCTGGCCCTGGCCATGGACTTTCTGGGTATTGCCATGGCCGAGCTCGCCAGCATCAGTGAGCGTCGCACCGAGCACCTCGTCAACCCCACACTCTCGGGACTGCCCGCGTTTCTCGTCGAGGACAGCGGGCTCAATAGCGGCCTCATGATCACCCAGGTCACCGCCGCGGCCCTGATCAGCGAGAACAAGGTGCTGGCGCATCCGGCCTCGGTCGACAGCATTCCCTCCTCGGCCAATCGCGAGGACCATGTCTCCATGGGCATGACCGCCGCGCTCAAGGCCCGGCAGATCGTGGACAATGTGTGCTGGGTCCTGAGCATCGAAATCCTGGCCGCGTGCCAGGCTCTGGAATTCAGGCTGCCCCTGAGACCAGGGGTGGGACCTGGGGCGGTGTATGACCAGGTACGCACGCGTGTGCCACCACTGCACGGTGATCGCCGACTCGAGCTCGACATGCACGCGGTGCACGAACTGATGACCAGCGGCCGGCTCCTCGACGCTGTGCGACAGTGTGTGCCCGGGCTGAGCTGAGGTCGGCACCGCAGCCGGCAGGGGGCACCAGCGTTGACAGCCGGGACGTCGATCCCTAACATGGTGTGGTCGGTTTCTCGTCGACGCGTGCCCGTGGTCCAGGGGTGCGCATGGGGTCATCATCGATGAAGACGTTGCACGGGATCGCACTCGCATCCTTCTCGCTGGCAGTGATGTCCCTGGTCGGCTGCGACTCGGCGAGCCTCGATCCTGCGAGCGGCGAAGATCCAAGCCTGCGCGCGGCCCTGTCCCGGACGCCCGAGGAACTCGAACTGGCGGATCTGCCCGGCCGTCGCGCCGTGGCCGAACGCATGCTGCGGACCGCCCGCACCCAGGTCGAATCGCAGGAGCGCGAGCAGCTGGAAGCGGCGGCGACGGCTGGGGTCATCGGTGCTGTCGGTGTGGTTGACGGCGAGCGCGATGCGCGGGGCGTGGATCCTATCCTGGTCGCCGCGGTGCAGGGCGGGGACGATGCGATCCAGGTCGAAGCCACCGGCACCATCGATTTCTTCACCCCGGAACATCTGACTGCCGAGGCCCTGGATCCCCGGCTGCGCATCGACGTGGGCTTCCTTCACGAGAGCAGCGAGGCACTCGGCGGTCGCAGCGAGGCACAGACCGTCGAGGCACTGAGCGGTTTCCTGGGTTCCCTGGGCCAGCAGGCCGCACCCACGGTGACGTCCTGGACGGTGATGCGGAGGCCGGGCCTGCGTGCGGCCCTCGTGCTGCTGGTCGACGAGGGAATCCTCGAGGTCAACCCGGCCTTCCTGTACTACATCTCGGCCATTTCGCGCCCGGTGAGCGTGGCGGTGGCCGTGCCTGCGACGGCAGGTGGTCCGGACAGCAAGCCTCCTGCGGATGACTGGCAGATCTTCCTGCGCTGGCTCGAGAGTGCGGATCCCTCGTCGTGGACCAACCTGGGCACGGGTGAGTCCCAGTCCTACGATTCGGGGTATTACGAGCCCACGCCCACACCCAACCCGTTCTTGCTCTGCCCCTGCTGCTACTGTTCATCGCTCGGCCTCGGCGTCGAGGGACCGGCCAGGGGGTTTGCCGCCATCCTGGGCGCACTGCTGCCCCTGGGTGCCCTGATCCTGATCCGCCGCCGCGGCTGACCTCTCCCTCGACACCGCACGCATGCGCGCCCGTCTCGCACAGTGGCTGGGACTGGATCCCACGGGTGTGTCCTCCCTGCTGATCAGCCAGCCGGCAGCTCTTGCCCTGGGGTTCGTGGCCTCGATCTGGCTCCTGCTGCGCGCTGGAAAATCGATGGGCCTGCGCCAGCGCGAGGTCGCTGAGCTGTTGATCGCGGCCTATCTCGGAGCCCTTGTTGCCGGCAGATTCCTCGACATGCTGACCTGGGGCGCGGACTTCTGGAGCCAGCCCTGGCGCATCGCGGACCCCTGGTTCGGCGGCGCGTCGACCCTGGGCGGACTGCTGGGAGCGACCGCGGGTGTGGTGTGGCTCGGCCGGCGTCGGGGCCTCGACATCGTGCGATTTCTCGATGCGGCTGCACCGGTGGGAGGGGTGACGGTCGCACTGTTCAAGAGTGGCTGCTTTCTGGCCGGATGCTGCTATGGACAGCGCAGCGATGGACTTCTGGGGCTGCGCTTTCCGGCGAGCTCGCTGGTCTACTACCACCAGGTGGGTCTGGGGCTCATCGACAGCCACTACCATGACAGCTTGCCGGTCTTGCCCGTGCAGTTGTTCGAAGCCGGCTGGGGCCTGCTGGTCGCCCTGGGGCTCTGGGGGACGCGGCCGTGGTTGAGACAATACGCGGGGGGGAGCTTCACGCTCGGCGCCATGCTCCTGCTCGGCGGCCGTACCGGGATCGAAGCCCTGCGCGGCGGTCAGGTGGCCACGATGCTGGGGCTGACCGCCGGGCAGATCACGTGCATCTTCTTCATGCTGGTCCTGGTGCTGGTTTGGTGGGGTCCCTGGCGAGAGCAGGTCCTGACCTGGTTGCGCCCGGGCCCCGCGCCATCGCCACTCTCCCTCCCGGCAGGCGACCCGCCCACGCCAGAGCAGCCTGGCTGATCCCACCGCGATCGCCGTGGCGCATTGAAAGCCCTGGTCCTGTCTGCTACACAGCGCGCGAACCCGGCGCGGTGAGCCGGATAAAAGCGAGAGCCGCCATGCCCACGTCGTCCCGCGAGATTCGACAGAGCTTTTTGGACTTCTTCTCCCGTCACCAGCACCAGGTGGTGCGCAGCTACCCGCTGGTCCCGGCGAACGACCCGACCCTGCTGTTCACCAATGCGGGCATGGTCCAGTTCAAGGACCTGTTCACCGGCGCCGAGAAGCGCGACTACAAGAGAGCCACCAGCTCACAGAAGTGTGTGCGCGCCGGGGGCAAGCACAACGATCTCGAGAATGTGGGGCGGACCGCGCGTCACCACACCTTCTTCGAGATGCTCGGCAACTTCTCCTTTGGCGACTACTTCAAGCGCGAGGCAATCCGCTACGCCTGGGACTGGGTGACCAAGGACCTCGGGATGGATCCAGGGCGACTCGTCGTGACGGTGTTCGGAGGTGGCGACGGCCTCCCCGCCGACGACGAGGCCGCAGCGATCTGGCGCGACGACATCGGCGTCCCCGAGGCGCGCATCCTGCGCGGAGACAAGAAGGACAACTTCTGGCAGATGGGCGACACGGGCCCCTGCGGCCCCTGCTCCGAGCTGCACTACGACCGCGGCCGGATCGAAGGGACCTTCGGCGGCGATGATCCCGAGGGTGATCAGCGCCTCGAGATCTGGAACCTCGTGTTCATGCAGTACGAGATGCTCAAGGGCGGGCAGCTCAAGCCTCTGCCTGCTCCGTCCGTCGATACCGGCGCGGGCCTCGAGCGCCTGGCCATGGTGCTCGGAGGCCATCGCTCCAACTACGACACGGACCTGTTCGCACCACTCATCGAGCGCTGCGCGGCAGCGGCTGGCAAGGTCTATGGTTCGACCGACTCTGCCGACGATGTCTCCCTGCGGGTCATCGCGGACCACAGCCGCGCCACGGCCTTTCTCATCGCCGACGGCGTGCTCCCCAGCAACGACGGACGAGGCTACGTGCTGCGACGGATCTTGCGCCGCGCCATTCGCCACGGCGCGCGCCTGGGCTTCCAGGAACTCTTTTTCCACCAGGCCTGCGACGCCGCCATCGAGCTGATGGGGCCCATCTACCCCGAACTCATCGAGGCGCGTTCCCTGATCGGCAAGCTGGCCTTGCAGGAAGAGGAGACCTTTCGCCGCACCCTGGACCGCGGACTCAGACGCTTCGAGGTGGCCGTCGGCGAGATGAAGAATGGCACCGCCTTCGACGGGGCCGTGGTGCACAAGCTCTACGAGCAGGACGGTTTTCCAACAGATCTCACCGAGGTGCTGTGCCGGGAGCGGGGCCTGCAAATAGACTGGCAAACCTTTGACCAGGCCAAGCAAGCCCACACCGAGGCATCCCGGGGCGCGCTCGGCCTCGAGGGCATCCCCGAGGTCTTCAAGAGCCTGCGCAGCGCGCGGGGAGCGACTCCCTTCCTCGGCTACGACAGCACCGAGGCCGAGGCCACGGTCCTGGACCTGGTGCAGAACGACGCCACCGTCACCGAGGCTGCAGCGGGCGAGCGCGTGGCCTTGATTGTCGATCGGACACCTTTTTACGGTGAGTCCGGTGGCCAGCTTGGTGACACCGGAGAGGCGCTCGCCCCGGGGCTCCGTCTGCAGATCGAGGACACGCGCAAGTACAACGATCTCATCGTGCATCTGGCGACGGTACGCGAGGGAACTCTGAGGCCGGGCACCCGGGTGACGCTGCAGGTGGATGCCGAGCGTCGCGACCGGATCCGGGCCAATCACACGGGCACGCATCTCATGCACTGGGCGCTGCGAACTGTCCTCGGAGATCACGTCAAGCAGGCGGGATCCCTGGTCGCACCGGATCGCCTGCGCTTCGACTTCAGTCACTTCCAGGCCACCACCGACGAGGAACTGGCGCGCGTCGAGCAGCTGGTCAACCAGGAGATCCAGCGCAACAGCGAGGTTCAGACCCGGATCGCGAGCCTCGACGACGCCAAGGCGAGCGGTGCCATGGCCCTGTTCGGCGAGAAATATGCCGAGCAGGTTCGCATGGTGCGATCAGGACCCAACTCCCTCGAGCTGTGCGGCGGCACCCACGTGACGCGCACCGGCGACATCGGCCTGTTCAAGATCACGGACGAGGGGCCCCTGGCTGCCGGCGTCCGGCGCATCGAAGCCGTGACCCACAGCGGGGCAGTGGCCGCGGTCCAGGTCCTCGAGCACGAGCGAAGACAGCTGGCTCGACTGCTCAAGGTGGGACCCTCCGAGCTGGTCGCGCAGGTCGAGAAGATGGTGGCGCGCGTGCGCGAGCTCGAGCGCGCCCTCGCCGATGAAAGGAGCCGGGCCGCTGCGCAACAGGCCGGCAGCCTGATCGATGGTGTGCGCGAAGTTCATGGAGTGCGTGTACTGGCGACGCGCGTCGAGGGTGTCGACGCCAAGGCCCTGCGCGAATACGCGGACAAGCTCCGGGACAAGCTCGGCTCGGGCCTGGTGGTGCTGGGAGCGGAGAGCGGGGGCAAGGCCAACCTGCTCGTCGCGGTGACCCAGGACCTCACCGGTACGCTTCACGCCGGCAAACTCGTCAAGCAGCTCGCGGGCATCATTGGAGGCTCCGGTGGAGGTCGAGCGGATTTTGCCCAGGCAGGGGGCAATGACCCCGGCAAGATCGATGAGGCACTGGCACGAGCCCTCGAGCTGATTTGACCCCGCTCGTCGTCGGTCCACAACCCTGCAAACTGGCCCGCGCCGTCCTGCAGTGCCATAATCTGACCATCTAAAGTCACGGGGTTCGTGGTGGCGGCCATCAGCGGTCGAGATCCAGTTTTACTCGAGGTGACGCTCAAATACGCGTCGGTGGAAGAGTTTGAGTCCAGCTTCGCACCCAACCTGTCGTCGCACGCTGTGTTCCTCAAGACGCGGTCCCCCAAGTCCGTTGGCACGCCAGTGCGGGTGCAGCTGCATCTCCGCTCGGGCGTGGTGGTGCTCTCCGGCGAGGGCCGCGTGCTCTGGTCCTACCCTGGAGATGCCGTTCCCATCGGGCGCAGTGCCGGCATGGGCATCGCATTCACGCCTGACGACGCCGATAGCAGGGTTCGCATGCAGCGCATCGTGGCGAACCACGGAGAGGGCGTGTCCGCGTCGCCACCGGGGTCGCGTCTGCATGCCCTCCTGGGTGTCGCCACAGCCCTTGCTCCCTCACCTGGCGCGACGGGAGCACCTGGCAGGTCCGAGTCACCTCCCGCAAAGCCGCAGCTCCCGCCCGCGCTAGGCGACCTGGGTGACGAACTCGGGGACGCCTTCGCAGCCATCACCACCGACGATGCCATTCCGGTGGTGCCGTCACCTCCCCCGAGGCCAGTCCCCACATGGGCGGCGCCCGACGAACCCGAATGGCTCGACGCCGGGGACATCGAACTCATTGGCGCGGTGCCCGCGACCGCCAGCGATGGCATGCCTCACGGCGAGCTGTCGGCGGCGCAGGTGGAGCCCGAGACTCCGGATCCCGATGGCGCTGGGCCCAGGGACGGTTCCGTGCAGGCCGCAGCTGAAACCACCCCGTCGCCGGTCAGCGCACAGTCTGCCCAGAAAGCCGACGAGGCCATCTCAGGTCCTGGCGTGCTCGACGCGCAGGACACAGCTCTCTCCTCCAGCGACGAGACCCGGGATCTGGCCCCGGCGGAAGAGGCAGCACAGACACCTGAAGGCCCCTGGGCAGGTCCCGCCGCGACCCTGGAGAATGCGGTCGCGATCCCCACCGGGGAGCGCTCGGAGTCCGTGGTCGAGGACGACAGCCCATCGACACCAGAGCCCGAGGAAAGCAGCGCACCCGACGACGGCAACGACCAGGAGTTCGTCGCTGCGCCGGCCGCCGACCTGCCCGAGCTTGCCACGGAGATCTCGACCGTCCTCGAGCCCGTTGAGGGCATGCCCGTCCCGAAAGCACCCGTGGTCGAGGTCACAGCGGAGCACGCCCCCGAAGAAGTGGTGCCCACCCCCACGAGCAAGGAGAGCGCTCCGGAGCAGGCAAGACTCGCGGATCCACCGGTCGATCCGGCGCCTGCCCACGGCGAGGCCGGCACCCCAGCGCCTCCACCACTGCGCCCTTTGGACCGCCTCGCTGCAGGGCTGACACCGGACATCGCAGGCCAGCGCGTCGGCGATCTGGATCCCGATCGGCTACATGGACGCCTTGTCAAGGCAACGGGGGGTCCCGCCGCCGGCCCACCTGACATCAAGGGCTGGTACTGGATCGTGGGCGGGCCCTTTGACAAGCCCTGGCCGCCCCAGCCCCTAGAATGGCCCGTCGACGGAACCCGGCGCCCGGTCTCCAAGATCCCACCCCTGCTCGAGGACGATCTGTGGACCAAGCTCACCGAAGGCAACGCGGCGTCGGACTGGACGGCGAACGACCTGGAGAGCAGCCCGGCCGCGCTCGCCGATGGCGGCACCGATCTACCGCTGCCGCTCAAATCCATCGCCGCAGCCCAGCGCATGGTGGCCGACGACGCCAGGAAAACCCTGCCCACTGTGGACCCAGGACACCTGCCAAGCGCTGGCGCCACGGATGGTGAAGTGTTCGCCACCACGGAGGACCGGACATCCGGGCTGGAACAGCTGGAGCAGTCCCCCAGGGAGCTGGACGCACCGGTCGTCGTGCCTGCGGACGATGGGGAATTCCTGTCCTGGGGAGACGAGGTGTTCAGCTTCAGCGAGCGAGCCCCGGCTGCCAGCGGTGCGGACGAGGGACGGCTCGCCTACCAGGCGCCGCGCGTCGTCTCTCGCTCGACGCACGAGCTCGAGACGCAGGACGACGACAGCTCCGGGAGCTTGTCAGACCAAGAGACCCGTGGCCTCGAGGATGGGCCGCTGTCCGAGGCTCCGGAGAGTATCGAGAACACCGTGCCAGGCGCTCCCTCGCCGCTCCTTCTGGATGACAAGGCCAGCGCTGTTCCTGCCGCCAGCGAGGACCCTGCCCCCCCCTGGGATGAGAGCGGCGCGGACGCCGAGGACTCCGAGGGACGCATCGAGGACACCACTCCTGGTGTGGTCTCTCCCTTCGCGGAGCAGGGTCCCAGTCTTCAGGCAGTCCACGTGGACGCCGGTGACGCAGGCCCCGAAGGGACGCCTTTCGCGTCGTTACTCGACACGCCACAGGCTCCAGACTCTGCTGCCCAGGAGAGTGCGGATGCGCAGTCCGGACAGCCTGCGCCCGAGGACAGCGCGGCTCCACCCGAACAGGAGGTCATCCCGCGGGGAGAGATGGACGAACCCTCCACCACCCTGCCCATGGCCGCCGTGCAGGCTGACAGCATCGCGCTGTCCTTGCCCGTGGGTATCGCCTTGCCGGGTGGCCGCATGCGCATCCTCCTCGAGAGTGGCACCCGTGCGCCGTACGTGTTCGAACGCAACCTGCAAGTCCCTCGGGGCCAGAACCAGCTCGAACTCGATTTCCACCAGGGCGACGCACCCCAGGTGCAGGACAATGCTGGACTCGGTGCCGTCATGGCGCAGGGTGACCCCGAGACCTTTGGGGGCCGGCTCGCCTTCGATCTGCGCATCGTGGTCGAGCCCGATGGTGTACTCGACGTCACTGTTCGCGATCCCACCGGTGCCGAGGTGGCCAGTGGCCTGCTGGCAACCCTCGATGCCACAGCCATGGGTCGCTCGCGCGCACAGCGCCGCCCGCTTCCAGTGACTGCGGCTGTGGCCATCCCCGAGGTGCCACAGACCGGCGTCCTGTCCAAGCTCAAGCGGCTCTTTGGTGGACGATCGTGACCGACGCCATGAGCCCGCCCATGCTCCCTCACGGCTTTCTACGGGGTGTTGGTTTCGCCTTCCGCGGTCTGCCCTTTGTCGCGAGGCACCCGCGGCTTCTCGCGCTCTCGCTGCTTCCCGTGCTCATCAACCTGGCTCTTCTCATCGGCATCTTCGGCGTCGGCCTGCGCTTTTACGACGACGCCCTGTCGATGGCCTTCCCGTGGGTGAAGCCGGAATCCTGGTTGGTGGTCCTGTGGTGGATCGCCTACGCCCTCATCAGGGTCGTGCTCTACCTGGCACTTCTCGTCGTCACATTGATGTTGGTGGTGGTTTTTGGTTCCATCATCGCCTCGCCTTTTCACGATGCGCTCTCCGAGCGAACCGAGATCCTCGTGCGCGGAAAGGGCCTGGACACTCCCTTTTCCCTGACCTCCGTGCTGCGCGAGCTCGCCAGCGCAGTGGTCGACCAGATCTTCCTGCTCTCGCTCTACCTGCTCGGCCTGATCCTGGTCGTGCTGTTCGCCCTGGTGCCCGTCGCCGGCACCCTGCTCAGCTCGGTGGCGTCCTTTGTCTGGACGTGCTGGTTCTTCGCGGTGGAGTTCACGGATGGGCCGCTGACACGGAGTGGTCGCCGGTGGCGAGAACGCTGGTCCTTCTTGATGTCCCATGCACGACTCAGCCTTGGCTTCGGGGTGGGAGCGTGGGTGATGCTGCTGGTGCCACTCACCCTCCCCTTCCTTGTCGTCTCGGGCACACTGATGGTCTGCGAGCTGACCCCAGGTCCCTTGGCATCGGCCACCACCAGACCACCGCTCACCCCTGAGGCCGAACCGTCCTCCGCGTCCTGACCCGCGCCACGCCGCGCGTGCTATCTTTGCCGCCATACCAACATGGACCCCGGAACTCGCCATGACCACCGCGCTCCTTCTGGCCAGCCTTCTTGCACTGCCCGGTCCCGAGTTCCTTCAGGGCGTCACCGTGGACGGCTGGACACAACAAGCCCTGCCGGGCGTGGTGTTGCGAGACCAAGAAGGGCGCGCCATCGCGACCAGCGATGCCCGGGGACGTTTCTCGGGCCAGATGCTGCGGGGCATGCCGGGCTTGTGGGCAGAAGAACCGCACGCGCGGTACGAGCGAACGGCGATCCTGTTGCCCAGAGATGCGGCCGGAAACCTGCTCATGACTCCTCTGCGCATCGCCCTGATCCCTTTCGTGCCGGAGGGCCCGCCTGCGCCGGGAGCCACGGGCGTCCCCGCCGAGCGCCACGGGGATGCAGACCTCGCTGGACCCGAGCCCCTGACCTCCCCCCTGTGGTCCTACACCTTGCCGGCACAGATGCCGTCGACGATTCGCGTGCTGCGCTGCCCCGGCACCACCTGCTGCGATGCTCCAGGGGATGGCGTCCAGACCATGAGCTTCGAGGACTACGTCAAGGGTGTCGTCAACGCAGAGGTTGGCATCTTCCGCAGCATGTCCACCCTCGACGGTCAGGCTCTCGGCGAGGCCGCGCGGCAGACGGGTTCCGCCGCCGTGTTCCAGACGCTGGCTGTCGGCTCTCGAAGCTATGCCCTCAACTGGTACCTGCGCCGGCAGAGCAACAACCCGGGCTATGACATCCGCGACGGCACCTGCGAGCAGGTCTATGGCGACGAACGTCACGCGTGGATCAACAGCGCCGTCGATGCCACGGCTGGAGAGATCCTGGCCGTCTCCGGGGGCGTGTCCATCGACAGCTTCGAGTATGCCTCGAGCTGCAAGCGGCTCGGCAGCTTGCCCTATGGAGTGTCGGCGAGCAGTCCAAGCTGTGGCGACGTGGTGCCGGACCTCACCGGCGTGGTGGCCTGCGTGGGGAGCTGGTGTGGCCATGACACGCCAGACATGGGCCACCAGACCCATCCCTGCGATGCCTCGCGCTGCCGCTGCCTGGTCCGCGGGATCTGCCAGTGGGGGGCGGCCGAACGCTCGTTTGCGGGACAGGACTACCTGACCATCCTGACCCACTATCAACCCAACCTCGTGTGCTTGCACCTGGGCAGTGGCCAGTGCGGTGGAGGCAGCACCGTCACCACGGGGAAGCTCGTGGGCTACGTGCGTGAAGGGGACATCTACAACACCGCGACACCCATCACCAACGCCAGCGTGGTGCTCAGCCTCGGTGCCAGTACCCAGAGCAGCAGCGACGGCTACTACGAGTTCCTGGCCCTGCAGCCCAGCCAGACCGTCACCGTCGAGGCCAGTGCTCCGGGCTACACGACGACCATCGAGTCGAAGTTCCTGGACCCCGCCTTCACCACCTGGTGGAAGTCCCTGGCCCTGACCCCTGTGGCCGATGCCGGGACCGCGGCGGATGCAAGGCCACGGGACACGTCCTCCGTCGACA
Source organism: Pseudomonadota bacterium (assembly GCA_043821645.1). Lineage (GTDB taxonomy): Bacteria > Myxococcota > JACRCW01 > JAFGSX01 > JAFGSX01 > JBDRCO01. The sequence continues at coordinate 36,863 of JBDRCO010000123.1, forward strand.
CCGCCCGTGATGCCACGGTGGAGGCCGGGGCGCTGGACCACTGGGTGCTCCGCGATGCCGGGGAAGCTGGGCCGCTGGATTCCGCGACGAAGCCGCCAGACCCCCGTGTTGGCAGCGGCGGTTGCGACTGCACATCGTTGCTGCAAGACACCCGACCTGCCTGGTGGGCGGCCCTTGCTCTGCTGCTCGCGCTGCGTCGATCTCGGGGATGAGATCTGGACATTCGCCGTATCTTATTGTAATCTCTCATCTTATTAAAATGTGTGGAAAGGTATCCAAAGGTACCCGATAACGCTCGCAAGCTCATGGCACAAGAAAGGCCAAAGCAGCGCACTCAAAGATATTGTTGACGAGCCGCCAGGCGGCTGTGACACAAAGCTCAAGCAGGAACGGCTGCTGCCACCCGAGAGGGATCCCAGGAGGACACGATGTCAGATATCGGCAGGATGATGTTCGGCTCCACCGGCATGAACGTGAACCGCATGCTCGATGCTCTCGGGCTCCCCGATGGGGTCGGGGACTTCATTGGCGCCGCCATCGACAACTCGCGCGGCGATTTCATGGGCATGTATCGCAACATGGTCGACCTGACGTCGGGCATGAAGACCCGCGACCTGGATGCCTTCGAGGGCAAGGGGCTTCCGCCATCGCAGTTCGTGCCACGACCTTTCGATGGCATCGGGCGCTTCCGCAACATGTGGGGCGCCGGCTACTCCCAGCTCTCGCCGTCCCGCGAACGAATTGGCTTCGGCAGGGCTGGCCGCAGCATGGAAGCGCGGCTGATGGGAGATTCCAATTTCCGTACTCGGATGGAAGAGCGTCTGGGCGGCGTCATCGTCCCGGACGGTCGCATGGATGGCAAGGTCACCGTGCTCCGCTACACGCCACAGTTCGGCGGCCAGGCTCTCACCCGCGCGCTCAGCAGGACCAATCCGCTCATGGGTAGCGTCTTCCGCGCGCTGGCCATGACCGAGCTCAATACCAGCCGCTTGATGAACAACATGATGAACCCTGGCTTCAACGTCATGGGCGCGCCCAACGAGATGGTGCTCAGGGATCCCGAGACCGCGCAGCTCGCCAACGGCATGGGCATGAGCCCGCCGCTGAGCTTCGAGGACCTGCTGTTCCTCATGATGATGAAGTACGCGCGCAAGAAGGAGCGCGAGATCCTCAACAAGATGAACGAGCTCTCGGGCAAGGGCGGTCAGCAGGGCGGCGGCTTCGGTCGCTTCCTCGGATCGGCCTGCCGCATCGGTGGCACCGTCATCGGCGGCCTGTACGGTGGCTTCCCGCTGGGCACCGCAATCGGTGGCCAGGTCGGCAACGCCGTCGGTGGCATCTTCGACGGTCAACAAGGTGGCGAGGGTGCCTTTGGCAATGCCAACAAGGAATCTGACACCCTCAAGCAGATGCAGATGCAGAAGCTGATGGAAGACCTGAAGAAGATGTACGAGATGCTGTCCAATGTCATGAAGTCCATGCATGACATGCAGATGGCGGCCGTGCGCAACCTGCGCTAGCCCTCGACAGCTCTTCCAGTCCCTCCCCTTTTTACGTCGTCACCACCCGCTCCAATGCACCAGGGCACACCTCGTGCCCTGCAGCGCCATCGCTGCCCGGGCCCGTGTCGATTGTCAGGGTGCGCGGTCTACGCCGGCGAGGGCGCCTGGAACGGTCAGCGCAACTCGTGCAGGCTGTGGGCAACCCGGGCCGTCTGGTTGGGCTCGATCTTCACGGTCACTCGCATCTCACGCTTGAGCTCGGGATTGAACAGGCGCAGGGTCCGACGACCGGCGGGCAGCTCGAACTCCGTCGGGGTGATGCCCATCTTGCGCTGTCCAACCCAGACCTCGGCCCAGCCATCGGACAGGTAAACCAGGACCTTGCCCTTGCCCCGGGGAGCTCTGGGGGCGACTGTGGGCGAAGGAACCACCCCCTGGCCAGCATCGGAGACCGCCGCGTCGGCCTCCCGCACCTCCACGCCCGCGTCCAGGACCGGTGGTGTTGCAGAAGCATCCCGGCGTTGCCCAGGGATGAGGTTACTGCCGGGGTCGACGGCTCCCGATCCCGTCGGCGGATCGACGGGCTGCTCGAACCCCGACCCGGCGCTGCCCGCACTCGCCACCGGGCCCTCGGCTGTCTGGCTCGCTCTCGGCACAAGCCCGTACACCAGCGCCGTCGCCACGATCACCAGCGAGGCAGAGAGCGCGACCACCCAGCGGCGTTGCAGGCCCACCGTCGCCTCGTGCTGGGCGCGGGCCAGAGATCGAGCGGCCGCGGTCTCGATGGACGGGCTGGCCACAGGCGTCAGTGCGCGCTCGAACAGCGCTTCGTCCTGTGGCACCACGGTCGAGGTCATGGTCGTCAGGGGAACGTCCGCTGGCGCATCGATCCTCGACGAGGTGATCTGGCCTGCTGCGACCGGGGACTCGGCCCAGACGCTGTCGTGCTCCGCATCGGGTGCGTCCTCGAAGGGTGGAAGATCCGCAACGGCCGGCAGGACCTCGGTACGAGGTCTGTCTCCGCGTCCGTCGCCAAACAGCCGCAGTACCACGGGGCCCGGATCCAGGTCCTCGGGTCCCGGCTGTCTCTCGAAGATCCAGCGGCGCAGCGCAGCCTCCATCTCGGCCATGCTGCAGTAGCGCTGATCCCTGTCGACCCGCGTCGACCGCACCACGATCTCGGCGAGGCTGGCCGGAACCTCCGGTACCAGTTCACGCACATCGGGCACCGCACCCCGCAACGCGCTCCGCAGGATCGTCGCTTGCGATTCCCCCTCGTAGGCTCGGCGTCCGCTGAGCATCTCGAACAGCACGAGACCGGTGGCAAACTGATCGCTGCGATGGTCCAGTTCCGCCTCGCCGGCCGCCTGCTCCGGCGACATGTATGCCAGCTTGCCCTTGACGGTCCCGGTGGCGGTATGAACCATCCGGCTCGTCGCCTTGGCGATGCCGAAATCGCTGATCTTGACCTCGCCGGCAAAGGACAGCAGCACGTTGTGTGGCGACACGTCGCGGTGCACGATGTTCATGGGCATGCCGCGTTCGTGCCGCGTGTGTGCATGCCCCAGCCCACGGCACATCTCGGCAGCAATGAGCGCAGCACGCGCCGGACCAAGCGTCGCCCCCTGCCCCCGCAGGGCGTGCAGCACAGACCTCAGGTCCTTGCCCTCGACCAGCTCCATGGCAATGTAGTAGCGGTCGTCGACGACGTTGAAGTCCAGGATCTGCACGATGTTCGCGTGCCGGAGCCGTGCCGCCACGCGGGCCTCATCGATGAACATCGCCACGAAGTCCTGGTCTTCCGAGCAGTGCGGGAGGATGCGCTTGATGCATACCTCCATCTCGAAGCCACCCGGCCCCGTCGTCCGCGCCCTGAAGATCTCGGCCATGCCGCCAAGCCCGATGCGCTCGCACAGCGTGTAGCGACCAAATGCGTGCTCGCTGGTCATCCCGCCCCAATCACCGGGGGACACGCGTCCCCGCTCCGGGTCTGCACAGGCGTTTCTTTTCCTTCGATCGTCAAGCCTAGGACCCTGCGGTTCTTCCCGCAACCGCGGTCACCGGTGATATCACCTACTCTCGTCGACGGTGCGGGCTCCAGGTAGAATGCAACTCCGATTCATAAGGAGGACCTCATGCATCCACCCTTGCCAGAGGTGACCTTGCGCGCCCTGCGCGACGACGACCTGGATCTCCTCGAACGCTGGGTCCAGGTTCCCGACGTCTTTGCTTTTCTTGACGACGACACGCCACCCAGTCGAGCCCGGATCCGTGCCGAACTGCTGGCTCGCCGGCTCGACGTCCTGATCATCGACACCGCGGAAGAACCGGTCGGATTCTTCCTGGTCTACCCCCGCCGACGGGGAGGCGTGCGTGAGTTCGACATCGCCATCCCCGAGACACGAGCCCGGCAAGGAGGTGTGGCCAAGGCAGCCATCGCAGCCTTCGAACGCTGGGCCTTCGATGCGCAGAAACTGACCGCCGTGCACGCCAACATCTTCCCGGAAAATCGCCCCTGTCTCGAGCTGGTCCGCGCGTGCGCGTGGCCCCTGAGCCCGGTCGATCCCGGAGGTATCGAGTTCCGCGGCAAGCCCCGGGACGTCGTGTACACGCACATGAACGAGAAGCTTCTTCCCGGGGCGCGGTCGAAGCGGGGCTTCTGAACGGCTCAGCGCTGGGCGAAGACGTCGACGATCAGCGTCCAGTGATTGTGCTCCGACGTCACATTGAAACGCTGTGCAGGCAGCGGCCCCTTCAATCCGACCAGGCGCAGCACGCTGCACCCCACCCAGTCGTCCCCACGGCACAGCTCTGTCATCTCCCGCCCCTCGAAGAAAACGGCAGCAAGAGTCTCGGCAACACCCGAGTTCAGGTTTGTCTCCAGCTCCCTCCGGTCCCCCAGCTGTACCAGTCTCTGGTCCTGGGTCAGGACCTGCACGCGGTCCGGAAACTCGAATGCAGCACACACCTGCCCGATACCCTCGCCACTGTCCTCCTCGATGCCCGCTGTGAGCAGCACGAGCTGCCCTTCGCTGCGGATGCGCTCCACCCTGAGCGTGCGAGCGGTCTCGAGCTCGGCCCGTCCCGGCAACTCGCCGCCGAGGCGGAAACGGAGGGTCTCCTTGGCCAGCACCTTCATCCCATCGCCAGCCTCGCCGAGCACGCAGAGCACCACCGCAGGCTCGGGCTTGCCTCGCAGGAGACCATCGTGTCCCTTGTGAACCTCGAGGTACCGCGGCTGGATCTTCAGCTTCATGTGGGGTCGTGCGACTCGGCGGCCTCAGCTGAGCTTGTCATCTAGCGTCGCGGAGCGGATGGCAAAATCAAGGGCCCTGTTGAAGGTCGAGATGTCGTGGTGCACGTTGATCTTGTTCTTGAGCACGATGTTGGCCACCTCGACACCGAATTCCACGTCTCGGGCCAGGACCAGAAGATGTGCGGACAGGAATCGATGGCGATGCACGAAGAGAAATCGCGTCAATTCGAGACGGCCGGCGGCGGTGTACCCGGAAACGTCCTTCCAATCGTGCAGAGCGTGGATCTTCCCGTGAGCCTCGAGGGCTTTCTCGGCCCACGCGATCATGGATTGCGCGATGCTCAGGCCCAGGTGGCCCTTGACCTCGAAAAGCAGGACCAGGCCCCGGTATCTGTGCATGTGAAGCACAGTGTTCTCGAGCTCGAGCCTCTCCTCGACATGAGCCTCTTCGACCGGCATCGCTCCCCCAAGTTCCGCCACCGTCGACGACGGCGCGATTTGCTCTGCTCTCCTTTGTTCCCCCGGATCTCTTGACGGGTCGTGCGGCCACTCGATGCCACCCTCTTGCACGCGCACCGCGGACCACCGGGCAGCTCACGCCCCGCTCCCTGCCCAGCCAGCTTCAGCCCCCATCCATATCATCCTGCCATCCCGGGTCGACCTCCCCCACGGAATTGATCGAGTAGTCGTGCCTCGCGCGTTCCATCTCGAGTGACTGAAACTCGGCGCTGCGCGTACTCGGGCGACCCCGCTCGAAGCACCAGTCTACGCTGTTCTCGTATCGATGAAAGACATCGTCCTTCATGGTCACGAAGTACTTCCAGCCATCGAATGGCGTCCGGAGGTGTATCTCCTCCCCGTCCCATCTGCACTCCAGCCTGTAGAAACCGTCCACACTTCGCCACATCCAGTCCGCTTCATGCTCCAGCCTGGTCGTGATGTGCTCGCCGTCGTACAGGAACGCCGCAGGGATGGCGAACTCGTCCCCAAGCTCCCTGCCAAGTTTCTGTGCGCTGCGGACAGAACTCCTCGAGACCATCCAGATCCCGATGAGCGGCTTGAGTGAACGATCATTCACCTTTCCCGACTCCATTTCCCCAATGACGCGACGACCATCTCACCTCACCAGCCCGGGACATTCGAAGAGAGACTCAACGGGTCCGGGTCTTCTCATCGATCCGGGTCAGTCTCCCAAGAGTACAAGATGATGGCAAGAAAACGAAATGACGAACTCTTCCTCTCACGCAGACCTGCCCGGAGATCCCTTCTTCCTGCTTTGCCTGCATATATTTCGGGTTCATTTTCCTATTCCGTAAGCACTCGATTCAATCTCCAGGCGGCGTATACTCCTACAAGACTCGCGAGACCACTTATCCAATATGCTGACATGAAACCCAACATGCTCCCGAGCTCCCAGCCTGCCCAACCAAAAATTGAAATCACAACCAATCCCAGGAATTTTGCCATTTCTTATCCTCTGGTGCATGCGCGCAGGAATAGTAGCAGCCTTCGCCCATGCTCCAAAGTGCCAGAAAAAAGGGAACCTTCGTGGAACCTAACGCCGGCTTGTAGCGAACTGCGACACGATACGTTGGCTACTCGGTCAACCCGGTATCACATTCGTACGAGCGGTCCACACATGGCGCGTTCCCATGCGCTCAATTTCTTGGAACTCGTTACGGATCAGCAGTTCTGCTTCAGTTCCTTGTTATCATTATTCCCAACGCCTTGCCTCAAAACTCTGTGCGCAGGTTGAAAAGGGGTTTCTGCGGGTAGCGCAATAGGAATAGTTTGTGCGGGGCTCGTCTCTCGCTGTGGGCTTGAATGTGCGCGTGGATCTGTGTTCTGGGTGTGAGAAGTGCTCACTTTGATCCGATGTGCCGCCCTTCGTTCGCCACCTGGGTAGGCTCCGCCCCATTCGGTCACATGCCCGAACCTGGGAGCTGTTGCCGGTGCTCCCGCAGCCTGCACTTCAGGCCTCCCCTTGACGTTCCGCTCGAGGTGGTGCCAGGAGCCCAGGCTGGGTCCTTGTTGGTTTTCCGAGTTTCCCCTCCCGACAGTGATCGGCAACCGAGAAAAAACACACGCATTATACAGAGTTCTGTGGACTCGAGGAAGCAGGGCGCTGTCGTCATAAAGGAAGGGAGCGGTGTCGATGTGCATCCTGATTCCGGCCTGGTGGTGTGGCGGAGGGGACGCGGGTCGCGACGAGGCGGACGTGCCCTGGGGGCACTGCCTCAAATCCTGGGCATCACACATGCTCGCTCGAGCGCATGAAGCCTGTTGACCTGGTGCGCCTTGACCGTGTGGGCCTGTGCTGAGTTGAGCCAGATCGCGCCGTGTTCGACAAGAACGTGGTGGAGAGGAGCGCCTGCGGAAGTCACCGGAACCAGCAAGAGGTCCTCTGCAGGAGGCCATTGTTGTCGGGAACGCCGGAGGCCACATCGATGACGACTTCGGTAGTGGTATTGCGGATCTGTCGCTCGGTGTCGTGAAGGCAGCGCACTGCGAGCACAGAGCGCCCGAACAGGTGGAGTGCCCGTCCGCTGCCTGGCTTTCCAGGGAGTGGGATACCGCCCACGGCGAAGCCTTTATGTGGCACGTCAGGACTCCGTGCTGCGATAGGGTGCCAATTCCCGTGACCCTCCCAGGATCCTGTCCGCCGGACTGATGACTCCCCGACCTCCACGATTGAGCACGTGTGTGTAGATCATCGTCGTGGATACATCGTCGTGACCGAGCAGTTCCTGAACCGTCCGGATGTCATATCCGTCCTCGAGCAGATGGGTCGCGAAGGAGTGTCGGAGCGTATGGCAGGTCGCGTTCTTGTGAATGTCCGCGTCACTGACGGCCCGCTTCACTGCACGCTGGAGCACGGCCGGGCTCATGTGGTGCCGGCGCGTCTCGTCACTGCGGGGATCCTCGGACAGGCGCGGCGACGGGAAGACCCAGAACCAGGACCACGAAAAGGGCGCCTCGGTGTACTTGCGATCGAGGGCTGTGGGCAGCCACACGCCGGGCCCACACCGCTCGCGGTCCTGTTCATGAAGAGAGCGAACCTGTGCAAGGTGCTCGTTCAGCAGCGGAAGCAACACGCCGGGCAGGACCGTGACTCTGTCTTTTTGACCCTTGCCGTCGCGGACCAGGATCTCGCGGCGCTCGAGGTCCAGGTCCTTGATGCGCAGCCGGAGGCACTCGCGGAGACGCAGACCGGAGCCGTACAGGATGCGGGCTGCCAGTCCCATGGCGCCGTCGATGCGCTGGAGCAGGCTGTGTACCTCACGTCGCGTGAGCACCACGGGCAGGCGCTGCGGAGTCTTCGCGCGGATCACGTCGTCGACACGGTCCAGAGGCTGACTCAGAACGTATCGGTAGAGATAGATGAGAGCGGACAGGGCCTGGTTCTGAGTGGCAGCGGCAACATGCAGGTCCACCGCAAGGTGGGTAAGGAAGATGTTGATCTCCAGCTCGCCCAGTTCGCGGAGGTCTCGCTTCTTGTGAAAGAGGATGAAGCGCTGGATCCAGCCCAGGTAGGCCTGTTCGGTGCGGTAACTGTAGTGGTGCGAGCGCAGCCTGTGCTGCAACTCGACCAACAGTCGCTCCTGATCGCTCGACGACAGGACATGACCTTGCATGTGGGTCTCCCTTCGAACACCGTGGTCGGCAGCAGTGCACTGCAGGAGACGGGCCAGCTCGGAATGACTCGATGAAACCGGGCGCAGTGGAGGCATGAGGAGCAGGCTGCTGTGGCGATTTGCGGCGGTCTGGCGCATTCTGCCGCGTGGTTGTGAGTGCGAACGAG
>JBDRCO010000124.1:0-4240 GCA_043821645.1 Pseudomonadota bacterium
GAAGCCTGAGATCCCTCATGAGATCGCAAAGGCCGCCGCCGAATTCGCCCAGAAGAATCCCGAGCTCAAGCTGGAGCCTGACTGGCTCAACGGCGGTCCACCGGACCTCGCCGAGCTTCTGCCAAAAGACTGGGAGCTGAAACTGCAGCCGGCCTACCAGGGCAAAGCCCTGGACCTGAAGTCCCTTGGGCGTATGGACCTGGTCAGGACCAAGCTCAAGGCTTTCTGCGAACGCTTCCCGGCCGACCTCGATGACATGAAGGGCCTCAAGCCCACTGCCCAGGAGCTGGCCGAGTCCTCGAAATGGGTCAAGACGCTCGACCAGGCCCCCGATTGGTCCGAGTACGTGGACGACCAGGTGCAGATGCTGAAGCTCGAGCTGGGCCTGCCCCTCGAGCAACAGAAGACCAGGGGCCGGGAGCGCTGATGGGCTTTGCCAGGAACATGAAGGCCGTCGAGTTCGACACTGGCGAGGCCCTGACCCTGGCCATGAACGGCATTGGCATGCGCTTCAACGGTCCAGCGGACCACACGGCCCACATCGAGGTCACCCTGGCCGCAGCCAGCATCGAGGGAGCCGTCAAGGGCGACTACCGGGTCCTGGCGGTCATGACCACCTGGCTGGGCCTGCACCACGACTACGTGAACGTCGAGCTGCTGCTCAGGCTCCTCAAGCCTCATCTGGAGCCGGACAGCGACCTGCCCCTGTACTGGAACGCCATGTCGTTCTGGATGGCTGCCGAGGGGGACCCGAGGTTCAAGAAATTCCAAAAATTCTACAAGGGGCCTCGCAAGGAGTTCGGCCAGGGCAATAGCTGGTTCATGCTGAAGAAGGTCGGCGAGGACAAACGTTTTTGCCGAAGCAGGCTCATCCTGGTCGAGGGCGGGCTCAGACACAGGCTACGGGATGTCCTGACGCCCCAGGAGCTGTGCCGCTGGCACGCGGTCTACCGGACCAGGGTCCAGATGTCAGCGGGCTTCAGGGCCGACATGTGGGCGGCGCTGGAGGCCGAGCCAGGGCTCTCGGCCACCGAGCTGGCTCGAAAGACGCTGGGGTCTTACTCGACGGCGTGGAAGGTTTTGAGGGATTGGGGGGTGGTGCATGGGCGGGAGCCTGGCACACAAGAAACGGCAGCGGTGGGCGGGGATTTGGTGCCGAGTGTAGGCACCGCTGGCACGTGAAGAGTTTGCGTTGTCGGTGGCCACCTGAAGACCGGCTGCGCTTCATGAGGACAGAAGCCACCGCAGAGCGTCGCTTGGTCGCTTGTTGGCGCCGCGCCGCACAGCGCTGGCCGGCGAAGCAGGGCGGACGAGCTCTCGCCCTGCCCTGCTCTGTTGCGACGAAGCACCACGCCTCGGGCGGCGGAGCTGCCGCGAAGCCGCAGGGCCCGGTGGCGGGCCCAGGCCAGCGGCACGGAGCAGGCTGACGCCACGGGGCAGCACCAGGTGGAACGGCTCGACGTCACGGGACCTGCAGCGGCACCTCGCTCCAGGCTCTCCCGTCGCCGATCTGGCCGGAGGCGTTGTCACCCCAGCACCAGAGCGTGCCGTCGGTCTTGAGCGCACATGTATGCGGACCCCTGGATGCAACGGCTGCCCAGTCGGTGCCGGCGAGCTGCACGGGGGAGTACCCGTAGCTGGGTTCGCACCAGAGCGTGTGGTCGGTCTTGACCCCGCAGATAACGTCGTAGCTCCTCAGGGCCACACTGGACCACTCCCCCGGGACCTGATCCCAGAGCATGCGCTGGCACCAGAGCGCGCCGGCGGTGGTGGTCGCGCAGTAACTGTCCACGTAGCTAAAAACCACGCGCTCGAAGTCCTCTCCCGCGACCTGCGCCGGGATCAGGACGCCTGAGCCCCAGCACCAGAGCGTGAGGTCTGTCTTGATCCCGCAGGTCTTCCGCGTCCCTGCTGCCACCTGCGCCCAGGCGGTGCCGGGGACCTGCACAGGCGTGCTGCTTTCGCTGGTGGTCCCGTCGCCGAGTTGGCCCTCGACGTTGCGTCCCCAGCACCAGAGCGTGTGGTCGGTCTTGACCCCGCAGCTGTGGTACTCGCCAGTGGCCACGCTCGCCCAGGATTCGCCGGCGATCTCTACCGGGGTGTCCGTGTCGCCGGAGCTGACACCAAGCCTGCCAAACCAGTTGCTGCCCCAGCACCAGAGCGTGTGGTCATCGCGCACCGCACAACTGTGATCGACTCCGGTCGCCACCTGGGCCCAGCTCGCCAGGCTGCCCACCTGCACCGGCTGCTTACGCGACTGGGTGCTGGCATCGCCGAGCTTGCCCTGGCTGTTGCTGCCCCAGCACCACAGCGTGCGGCCGTCCTTGACGCCGCAGTTGTGCTCCGCGCCCACGGCCACGCTCGCCCAGCCGGCGCCGATCACCGGCCCCGGATCTCGCCACAATCCCTCAGGGCCGCTCCCGAGCTGCCCCCATCGGTTCGAGCCCCAGCACCACAGCGAGCCGTTGGTCCGGGTGCCGCAGGTGTGAAGAGACCCCGTCGCCACGCGCGCCCAACCCGCGCCGTCAACCTGGACCGGTGTGCTCGTCGCGAGCGTGGACCCGTCGCCCACCTGGCCTCGGCCGTTGTCGCCCCAGCACCAGAGCGCGCCGTCGCTGCTGACGGCGCAGGTGTGCGTTCCTCCCGCTGCCACGCTTGACCAGCCCGATCCCTGGACCTGTGTCGGCGTGCGACTGCCACCGCCTCCCCAGCACCACAGCGTGCCATCGACCTTGATGCCACAGGTGTGGGACTCACCCGTGGCCACGGTCACCCACTCCGCAGCACCGATCTCCACGGGCGACAACCACCTGGTGAACGCGCTCCCATCTCCGACCTGCCCCTGGTTGTTGTAGCCCCAGCACCAGAGCGTGAAGTCGGCCTTGATCGCGCAGGTGTGCGCTTCCCCTGCCACGACGCGGCGCCAGCCCGGGCCGGCGACCTGGGTCGGCTGGCTCCTGTCGTTCGTGTCGCCGAGGGCCAGCTGGCCTACGCCGTTGCCTCCCCAGCACCAGAGTGTGCCGTCCGTCCGCGTCCCGCAGCTGTGGTACCCGCCCGCCGCCGTGCTGTTCCAGCCGGTGCCGGTCACCTGGAAGGGAAGGACCCGATACGAGGGTGAGGTGCCCGTCGTCTGCTTGGCCTGGTTATCGCCCCAGCACCACAGGGTCCTGTCCGTCTTGACGGCGCAGGTGTGCTGGTAGCCCGCGGCCGCGCTTGCCCAGTCTGCGTCGCTGCCGACCTGCACCGGAGCGCTCCGGTCAACGGTGGTCCCGTCGCCGAGCTGGCCGTAGCTGTTGGAGCCCCAGCACCAGAGCGTGCCGTCTGCTCTCACGTGGCAGCTATGACCACCACCCGCCGCGTTGGGCGCGGGCGGTACGAGGACCGGTCCACTATCCACGATGCCTGCGTCCTCGACGACAGTGGCGTCCGGCGCTGCGTCCGGTGGGACGCTGCCTTCTAGGGCGACCCCATCCGGTGTCGAGATATCCGAGATCGCACTGTCCTCGAGCGTCGAGTCGGCCAGGCCGGTGTCGGGTGCGGAAGCGTCTGCCCCGGCGCTGTCGGTTGACGGGAGGTCCGCGCTGGAGCTGTCCGCGACCGCGGAGTCGGCGACTGTGGTATCGGGCGCCGCGGCGTCCGGACCACCGGTGTCGCCGAGCGCGACGTCCGGGCTCGTCGCGTCGATTGCGCTGACGTCAGCCAGCGTCGAATCGGCCGACGGCAGGTCGGGCGCCAGGACGTCGACAAAGGCAGCATCCGGAGTGGCACCATCAGCGGTGGCCAGATCCATCGTCGCTCGGTCACCCACGGCGCCATCTCGCCTGGTTCCGCTGTCCGGGGTCTCGACGTGGATGCCGCCGCCGCAGTCCGCGCAGCCGGCCAGAGCCAGCGCGGTGACGACGAGGCCCAGCGCGCAAAAGGTCGAGCATCGCCTGTACGTGCGTCGCATCAAACCCTCCAGAGGGAGCATTTCAAAAGATACCACGAGCGCGTGTACAGCCGGGTCGCGCCAGGCCAGTCACCGAACACCACGGTTCTTGGCTGGAGCAACCGCCACCGTCAGGTTTCTGAGAACCCTGTTAACGCGGGCCGAGGGACGCTGCTGAGGCGAGTCAGGAGATGACGACGGAAGGTGTCATCGGGTCATCTTTGAAGGACCGTGACGATGTCCCTGGAAGCGCTCCAGGGACGCACGAAGGCCCAGGCCAGCGGCACGGAGCAGCCAACACTCCGGGGCAGC
>JBDRCO010000125.1:0-2600 GCA_043821645.1 Pseudomonadota bacterium
GATCTCGTCGTCGACGACGAGCTTCTCCAGGCTCTGGCAGCTCTCGAAGTCCAGCATGCCCGGCCCCGAGACGCTGTTGATGCCCGAGAGCGCGGCCAGGGTCATCCCCATCGAGGATTCCAGGCCGGCCTGGGCGTCCAGGGCCTTGGCGTCGCTGAGCCCGATGTAGGCCTGCGTGGGCAGGCCCAGGAACTTGCCGATCTCGCTGGTGGCGCAGTCGATCATCTGCGTCTCGACCGCTCCCATGGGCGTGGTCTCGTAGCGAATGTCGAAAGCCGCCGGCGAGCCTCCATAGAGGATGGGGGTGCCAGCGCGCGCGGCCTGGGCCAGCACCACGCCACTCAGGGTCTCGGCGGTGTGGGCCACCAGGGTGCCGACCAGGGTCACCGGTGCCATGAAGCCGGTGAGGGGCATGGCGATGAACTCGACGGGGATGCCTGCGCGGGCGCAGTCGATCACGTTCTGGCTGGTCACGTCGCTCCACTTGAGCGGCGAGGTCGGGCAGCACGAGAACACGCACAGCGGCTTGTCGGCCAGGGCCTGGGCGCTGCCGCGGACGATCACCTGCAGGTCGCGCATGACCTCGAAGGCCTCGGCGGTGAAGCAACCGGTGACCACGGGCTTGCGGCCGTGCAGCAGGCTCAGGAACAGGCGGATGCTATCCCCGGCGCGCTCAGGCACGTCGGAGGGGACCATGCACGTGGACTGCGAGGCCAGGTGCGGCAGGCCATCCACCACCTTGGCGTAGCGCACGTAGTCCCGGCAGCTTGGCCGGCGCAGCTCGCCACTGGGCTCATCGAGCAGGTTGATGGCCGCCGAGCCCGGGGTGAAGTGGACCTTGTGGCCTGAAAAATCGCACACCGCCTGCCCCGCCTGATCATGCAGGGAAAAACCCCGCGGCGTGCTGGCCAGGGCGCGATCGATGACCGCGGCGCCCATGCGCACCTGCTGGCTGGCCGTGTCCACCTCGGCACCGACTTCGGCAAGGAGCGCCAGCGCGGTGGGGTTCTGCACCTTGACGCCCATGTGCTGCAGGATGTCCCGGGCCTCGTCGAGAATACGGCCGATCAGGGTGTCCTCGAGCAAGCGGAAGTGCGGTCGCATGAGCATCCTCGCTTCTGGGTGTACAGCAGCCCCGACTCTCGCCGGGCTCCGAACTATCGCCGCCCGAAGCCCGGCAGGTCAACGCGCTCGCTCCCGGCCGGCTGTCCTGTGCGCGAGGTCGGGTGCCTAGCTCGAACCACACCTCGATTCCTTTTCGTGCGGTCGCGGGAATTTGGTATATCGGCCCATTCCACACGTGCGCATCCTGCGTGCGCACCGTGCAGCACCATCGAGGTTGTTCGGTGAACATGTTCTTCGTGTCCTTGCTACTTATCCTGGGCACCGGACTGCTCGCCCTGCTGCTACGACGGCGCGCCAGCACCCTGCGCCTGGTGAGCGTGGTGGGCATCAGCGCCGGTTGCGTGCTTGGGGTGGCCGACGCCGTTCAGGTGCTCGCGACCCGGGGTGAGCACAGTGCCACGCTGACGGCCCTCAACACCCTGCCCTTCGCCTTCCGCATCGATGGCCTGGCGGCGTTCTTCCTGCTCGCGATCTTCGTCGTGGCCCTGCTGGCGACGGTGTACAGCGCGCACTACCTGGACTGGGTCGCCGACACCAGCCGGGCCGCCGCGGGCAGTTTCTTCCTGGCCCTGCTCGTCGTCAGCATGGCGCTGGTGGTGAGCGCGGCGAGCATCATCGCCTTCCTGCTGGCCTGGGAGCTGATGTCCCTCAGCTCGTTCTTCCTGGTCCTGTACCACTTCGAGCACGACGACAACCGGCGGGCGGGGCTGATCTACCTGGTGTACTCGCAACTCGGAGCCCTGGTGCTGATGGTGGCCTTCGCCCTGCTGTACAGCTTCAGCGGAGACCTCATCCTGGGCCAGGGCGCTGCTGTCCCCGAGAGCGCGCGCACCTGGCTGTTCGTGCTCTTCTTCATCGGCTTCGGCTCCAAGGCCGGGGTGTTTCCCCTGCATGCCTGGCTACCCCACGCCCACCCCGCAGCGCCGAGCCACGTGTCGGCGGTGATGTCAGGGGTCATGATCAAGACCGGCATCTACGGCATCCTGCGCGTCACCACCGTGCTGGATCTGGCCACACCCACCGCCGCACAGATCGTGGTGGTGGCCGGCGCCGCGTCAGGTGTGCTGGGCGTGGTGTATGCCCTGGGCCAGCACGATCTCAAGCGCCTGCTCGCCTACCACAGCGTCGAGAACATCGGCATCATCCTGCTCGGCCTGGGCCTGGGCATGCTGGGTCTGGCGCACCAACGTCCAGCCCTGGCCGTGCTGGGCTTCACCGGCGGTCTGCTGCACGTGCTCAACCACGCCCTGTTCAAGGGGCTGCTGTTCCTGTGCGCCGGAGCCGTGCAGCACGCGACCCACACGCTCCACCTCGAGGAGCTGGGTGGGCTGCTCAGACGCATGCCGCGCACCGGGTTCATGTTTCTGCTGGGCGCCGTGGCCATCTCCGGGCTGCCGCCCCTCAACGGCTTCGTCAGCGAGTTCCTCATCTTGCTCGCCGGACTGCGCGGCGTGGCCAGCCTGGGCGGATCCGAC
>JBDRCO010000126.1:0-32658 GCA_043821645.1 Pseudomonadota bacterium
GATGGGGTTGGGAACGCGAGAAGGTCAGTGCCAGAAAAACGAAGATCCCTGCGCCAGCGATGAGCAGGATGATCGCCTTGTAGGTCCAGCTCCCGTGCCCTGTCACGTCCGCTCCGTCGTCGAAGGGTTCGACTTCTGTCCCCACGGTGCAAGCTACCCTTCCACACCGGCGATCGCAACGAGATCACTTTGGTTCCGGCGCCCCGGCGATGCAGGCGCCAGGCCCGGGGTGGTCGACGATCAGGATCCAGGCGCCCGGCTACGATCTTGGGGAATCGCACCCGCCGTCACGGATCCGGTCACCAGACGCGCATTCCACCGCGACCATGGCCTGGCATCCCTCTTTGACGTCGAGCGTCGTGCTGCGGCAGGTACGGTCCGGTGGCGGTTTTCGATTGCCACAGGTCGTTGGCGAGATCATGATTCAGCGCTGCCTGTACCGGTTTTTCACTGTGCCGCTGCCACGTCGAGACGCTGGGCCTCCAGATCTGAAACAGCAGACATCCTCGCATAGGGCAGACCACGGTTCGCGCAGCGAATCGAGTTGCGCGCGCTGAGTAGTATCGAGGTGGCACCCGTCGTCGAACACACGCGGTTGCCGGAAAAAGGGAACGTGCCGTGAGTCGTTTTGAAGAGATGACCATTCACCCCAAGATCTTGAAGGCCCTCGCCGATCTTGGTTTTACCGAGCCGACCCCGATCCAGGACCAGGTCATCCCGCTGCTTCTCGAGGCGCCCCGCGACCTCGTGGGGCAGGCGCAGACCGGCACCGGAAAGACCGCTGCCTTTGGCATCCCGCTGCTGCAGCACACCGAGGTCACGAGGCGGGCACCTCAGGCCCTGGTCATCTGCCCGACCCGCGAGCTGTGTGTTCAGGTCGCCAGCGACCTGCGGCTGCTTGGAAAGTATCTCGCGGTCACGGTGCTGGATGTGTACGGCGGAGCCAACATCGTGCCGCAGATCCGCGCCCTCGAGCGCGGCGTGCACATCATCGTCGCGACGCCCGGACGTTTGCACGATCTCATCCGACGCCAGAAGGTCGACATCCGGAACGTTCGCATGCTCGTCCTGGATGAGGCCGACGAGATGCTCAACATGGGCTTCCAGGAGGACCTCGACGCGATCCTGGCGCACACCCCGGACGACAAGCACAGCCTGATGTTCTCGGCCACCATGCCGCGCGAGGTGGCGAACATCGCCAAGAAATACATGCGCGAGCCGCACCGGGTGACCATAGGCCAGGCCAACGCCGCCGCCGACAACGTGCGCCACCTTTACTACATGGTGCACGCGCGCGACCGCTACCTGGCCCTCAGGCGTGTGGCCGACTTCAATCCAGGACTGTACGGCCTGGTGTTCTGCCGGACCCGGGAAGAGACCCGGGAGGTGGCCGAGCAACTCATCCAGGACGGCTACAACGCCGACTCCCTGCACGGCGACCTGTCCCAGGCGCAGCGCGATCTGGCCATGAACAAGTTCCGTCGGCGCAACCTGCACCTGCTGGTGGCCACCGACGTGGCGGCGCGAGGTCTCGACGTCAGTGACCTCACCCACGTCATCAACTACAACCTGCCCGATGAACTCTCGGTCTACACCCACCGCATCGGCCGCACCGGCCGTGCGGGCAAGGCCGGGATCGCCATCACCCTGATTCACCTGCGCGAGCAGCACAAGATCCGCGAGCTCGAGCGGCGCCTCAGGGTGAAGTTCGAGAAGCGCGCCCTGCCCACGGGCCGGCAGGTCTGCGAGAAGCAGCTGCTGCACTTCATCGACAAGCTGCATCAGGTCACGGTCGAGCACGAACAGATCGCACCCTTCTTGCCGGCCATCCGCGAGAAGCTGGCGGGCCTCGATCGCGAGGAGCTGATCCAGCATTCCGTGGCGCTGGAGTTCAATCGCTTCCTGGCGTCGTACCAGTCTGCCCGCGACCTGAATGTGATCGAACAGGAAGCACCCAGGGAGCGGGGGAATCCTCGTGGCGCAACTGGGAACCCCCGGGGAGCGGGCGGCCACCCCGACGGAGACCGGCGCTTCGTGCGCTTCATGCTCAACGTGGGCAAGGCCCAGGGAATGACCCCTTCTCGGCTCATCGGCATGATCAATGACGCCACCCAGATGCGTCAGATCCGCATCGGTCGCATCGAGATGCAGAAGGCCAGGACCCGCTTCGAGGCGGATGGCCGCTACGCCGAGACCATCCTGTCGGTGTTCCAGGGGATGCAGGTCGCTGGCAAGAAGGTGAACGTCGAGGTCGACACGGCTGCGGGACCACCGCCAGGTCGATCACCGCAAGGGCGACCGCCGCAAGGGCGGCCGCCGCGACGGGGCCAGGCCTAGGGAGGTCCCTCGATGTCCCGCATCGACAAGCACAGGGTGCTGGCGCAGATCCAGGACCAGCTCGCAGGTCGGCTCGATGCCGCCATCCAGCAGCAAAAGAGTGCCCAGAGTGGCGCGTTCCACGATGAGAACAAGCCCGAGGGTTCGAAAGACACCCGCCTGATCGAGGCCTCGTACCTAGCGCGCGGGCTGGCGCAGCGGGTGGCCGAGCTGCAGGCGGACCTCGGGGTCTTCTCGAGCCTGAAGCCGCGCGACTTTGACGAGGGCGATCCCGTTGCTCTCGGTGCCTTGTTGAGTCTGGAGGACGAAGAGGGCGAGACCGTCCACTACGTGCTGGCACCGGCGGAAGGTGGTTTGGTGGTCGAGGTCGACGCAAAGCAGTTCAAGGTCATCACGCCGAAGTCTCCGCTGGGCCGCGCTGTTCTGGGCAGACGGCTAGGCGAGGACATTGTCTTTGACAGTCCACAGGGACGAAAGGAACTCTGCCTCGTTGCCCTGTCCTGAACGCGGCAAGGCGGGTGGCTGGGTCCAGGATCCTGCCCTGCGATCGAGGCACAGGCAGGCGAGGGCGATTCAGCCGGGCAGGCCCAGGTAGGGATAGCTCTGGTTCTCGGCACGGTAGCTGGACCCGTACATGAACTCGCCGGGGATCACGGGATTGCGCGCCCCTGGCTGCGACAGCATGCCCCAGGCCGCGTCGAGCACGCGCCCGTCCTGGAGCTCGACCCAGCTGTGGCCGGCGGTGCGGCCCGGTCCCATGGACACCGCGCCCTGGGCGAAGCGGCAGGGGATGCCGAGCTTCTCGAGCACCAGGGTGGCGAGCAGGGCCTTCTGGATGCAGTAGCCCTCGCCCTTGTCGAGGTACTTCTCGAAAGGCACCACCGGAAAAGACTGGCCCGCATCGAGGGGCGCGTTGCCCACGGCCTGGCTTGCAGCGTCGTTGAAGCGCTGCCAGGTATCGGGGCCGACCTGGATGTCCTTGTCCCAGTCGAACTCGGCGCGCCCGTCGTTGTAGCGGCTGCCCGCGGTCCAGCGGATCACCTGGTTCACGTTGTCACGCAGCCAGGCGATGGCGGCCTCGGGCTCGGGGCCGTCCGCACCCTGAGGCATGCGCGCGATGATCTTGTCGAGCCAGCGGTCCAGGGGCGTGCCCGGGCGCTTGTCCACGCCGATGAAGCAGCGGGTCAGGCCGCCGTCACCGATGACGCAACGGCTGGGCAGGATCTGGTCGTGTGTCTTGGCGTTGAGATCGAGCACCTGCCCCGGGAACTCCGTCGTGGGCAGGGGCACGAACACGGTGCGCGCGATGTGCGAGGGCACCACCCGCGGGTCGTCGTAGCGGTGCACGGTGTTGACGCCCAGCTTGACCTCGCGCGGCAGCTGCGGCTGCACCGCGTCGCCCACGCTGCGCACGCCGATGGGGTTGTAGCTCGGGCCACCGGCGCCCGCGGTTCCCGTCGACGAGGGCGATGTGTTCGCGGTGCTCACCGTGGTGCCAATGTAGTTGTCGGCGACCGCGCTGCGCGTGGTCGTGCCGCTTCTGGCGACGGTGGGCTGGCTGCTGTCCGTCGACAGGGGCGTGCGCAGGACAGTCGGGCGGGTGCGGATGGGGTCGGGCATGGTCGGGCCTCGTGTGGTGCGTGCGGCACAGGGTCCGCACTCGGAGCAACCTCCTGATTCATACCTTCCCCCGGGCGCTCCGTACAGCCGCCGAGTGGTCTTGACGCGCTGCGATATCCACGGGAGATACCCAGCCTGTCTCCCGTCATGCACTCGACAACAGGGCGGCCAATTTCTGGCCCATTACAATAGAAGGACATTGTTATGGGCCGGCCATCTTGCTGGCTGGGGGGGGTTGTGGTCCGGACCGCGTTCGCGCGAGTCCGGCAAGGGGCGCCATGGCCATCTCACAAGCACAGCGCACGCAGGTTCTGACCTCGGCCAACAGCTGGGCGCGCAGCCAGGGCTTCGGCTCGGCCAGCGAGGTGCCCTTTCACAAGGCGGCCGAGCTCATACAGGCGGTCTCCAGCGAGACCAAGATCTCGGCGGCCAAGGTGCGCGACGCGCTGCTCGAAGAGGCGAGCGCGGCCAACGAGGTGTCCGCAGGCAACCTGGACGCGCTGGGTGGTCCCGCGGGCTATCGCGGCACCGCGGATCACACCCCCCTGCGCAGCGACGCGGGTGTGCGCCCCATGGCCGCGCTCATGGACGCGAAGAGCATTCGAACGGCCGGGACCAGCGTCGACGACAGCCCCTCGGTGGTCGAGCTCAGTCGCTTCAACACCACGTTCAAGCAGTGCGCCGACGACTTCGAGGCCACCCGCGTGGTGGTCACCCGCCAGGCCAGCACAAAGACCCTGCACGAGCTCGCCGAGGCCAGTGGCAAGCTGCTCAAGCTCTTTGGCCAGCTCGACGGTTCGCGCAACGACAAGCAGGTCAAGGAGGAGATCCTCAAGCTCTACGACAACCTGCTGTCGGACACGGCGCGTCGCAAGGGCGTGTTTCTGACCAAGAGCACGGACAGCAACCCCATCTCGAGCTTCGTCCTGGACAAGAAGGACGAGGGGCCGCACCTGCCCGATGCCGTCAACGCCCGCCGTGGCGACAGCGTGATCGGCTCGGGCTCCAGCCTCGGCGTCGATGCCCAGACCGGCCGCACCTTCGTTCTCGACTACCAGGGCGAGGTGACCGAGGTCGCCACCGTCGCCGAGTTCGTGCAGCGGCGCGAGGAGCAGTTCGCCCTGGAGCACCAGGCCGAGGTGGTGGCCAGCGATCCCAAGGCGCTTGAGGAGCTGCGTTCGATCAGCGACAAGGGCCTGGCGCGCCTGGGCGGTGAGGTCGAGTACGTGTCCCTGGTCGAGGACGACAAGAACGAGCTGACCCGGGTCTACCCCACCAAGTGGCACCGCGAGAAGGGCAGTCTGATCTCTCGCCGCATCGTCAGCGAGGGGCCCTTCGCGGGTATCTTCCTCGACGACCTGGTGCACGAGCTGACCCGGCGCCAGGGCAGTGGCACGCACTTCGATCCGAAGAAGGGCCAGCTGCCCACCACGCCGAGGAACGGCGAGCCCTTCGTCACCACCACCACGGTACGGGAGCGCGGTGAGAAGCGGAGCAAGCTGTTCATCAAGATCCCGGACAACCGCGAGTGGACCGAGGCGCGGCGCTCGCTGCGTCGCCTCAGCGAGCTCGAGCCCAGCGTCAAGTACCGCGAGGGTAGCGGCAACACGACCTTCGTCTTCGCCCCCGAGCAATACAAGCTGGTGCGCGACATCGTGGGCCAGATGGTCGTCAACGGTCCGGCGACCACGATGCTCGAGGAGCACTTCGCCGAGCTGACCCGGGTCGAGATGGCCTCGTCGGACAAGAGCCTGGGCCAGCACACGGCTGCGGCCATCGGTGGCTTCAGGGGCGAGGTCAAGGGCCCCGACGGCAAGGCGCGCACGTTTGACTTGTCGTACTGGCAAAAGAAGTCCCTGGCCTGGCTCGAGGCCCGCGATCACAAGGGTGTCATCGCCCTCGACACAGGCATGGGCAAGACCTTGGTCGCCGTTGGTATGATGCGCGAGCTGCAGAAGAACGAGGGCGTCACCAAGCCCTTCCTGGTGGTGGGGCCGCCGGGCCTGGGCGGCAACATGGAGACCGAGATCCGCAAGTTCTGCGAGCCGGCGGTGGCCGAGGAGCTGTGCAAGAAGCTCGTGGTCATGGATTACAGGGAGTTTTCGTGGGCCTGTCGCAAGGGCGAGCACGAGGGCAAACCCTTCGCGGCGGACAAGTTCGGTGCGGTGTTTTTTGACGAGGCGCAGTGGATCAAGAATCGCAACTCCGTCGGCGGCAAGGCCGCCCTGGCTTTTAAGCACCCGCACAAGGTGGTGCTGACCAAGTCGGTGATGAAGGACAGCGTCGACGATGTGTTCACCCTGTCCTGCATCGCCAACAACATCGACCTCAACGACCGTACCGAGGGCAAGGAGCAGCGCTACCTGATGCGCAAGTTCCGCAACCTGTACACCAACGTGGTGGGTGGGCGCTGCGTCGGGGTCAAGGAGGCGGTGGAGCTGGCTCCCGGCGACTTCGTCGACCCGAAGCACAACATGCACGCCTTCATCAAGCAGAACTTCTTGCACGCGGACAAGCGCATCGACGACGTCAAGCTGCCGCGCTTTCAGCTGTCGACCGAGGCCCTGGCCATGCCGCCCAAGATGGAGGAGGAGTACCGCGCCACCACCGCCAAGATCACCAAGCTCATGCGTGGCATGGTGTCGCTGTACCGCGACCAGGGCGTCAGCCGCGAGTACATCGACGACAAGGGGCGCACCCGGCGCGAGATCAACCCCCTGGCCAAGAACAAGAAGATCGCCGAAGTGTTCGGCCGTGACCTGCACAAGCTGATCACCGAGATCAACACCCTGAGCAACAACCGCGCCAAGCTGGACCGCGCTGCCGAGCTGGTGTTCAAGCACCTCGAGGCCAGCTCGTCGTCGCGAACCGTGCTGTTCAGCGACTCGGCGGAGTACGTGCTGCAAAGCGCGCAGCGCCTGAGCGAGAAGGTCCCGGGCAAGGTGCACGCCGCTTGCCTGGCCAAGGAGATCCGGCTTTTTCAGAATGGCAAGGAGCTCAAGGCGTTCCAGGGCCACACGCTGCCCTTCAAGCCCACCGAATATACCGACGACAGCGGCCGGACCTATGACAAGGACACCTGGCACAAGTTCGTGCTCGACAAGGTCATCGCGCCGTCGACCGAGGTCGCCAGCGCCAGCATGTTCGGCCCCGTGTACCAGGAAGGCCAGAACATGCAGTGGGCGGACGTCGGCATTCACCTCGACCGCGACACCTGGAGCCGCCAGAACACCGAGCAGCGCGAGGGCCGCCTGTGGCGCAAGGGCCAGAAGCAGCCCGTGCACTTCTACAACCTGGACTGGACCTACAAGCACCCCCAGGACGAGCTGGACCGCAGCCTCGACGAGGTGCGCGGCATGTACGAGAAGGTCAGCGGGCAGATCTTTCACGACATCATCGTGGTGCCGCAGAAGATGGAGCTGGGCGAGGAATGGGCGGGCACGCGCGAGAGCAGCGACCTCAGGCTCGACGCCAGCGTGCTCGAGTTCGCCCTGGATCCCTCGATCAAGAACGCGGCCGAGCGCGGCGGCTTCTGATGAGCGCCACCGATCCGCAGACCCTGGACGAGTGGCAGGCCTACATCGCCGCCCTCGACGACACCGCGCTGGTCGAGCAGGCGCGCGCGGCCAACAGCACGAGCTTCGTGCAGCAGCTGCAGGACGAGGGCAAGGCGCCGCACGAGATTCACGGGGTGCTGGTGCTGTTCGCGCACCGTTTCAAGGACGTGGGCCTGCGCCCGCCCGGCGATGGTTACTGCGACCTGCTCGAGCTGATGAACCAGTCGCTCCCCGAACCTTGATGCACCCTGCGACGACGACGTGACTCCGGGACTGCCTGTCGGTTGACAGGGGTCTGGCCCGCGCTATCTCGTGCGGCCGACCTGGAGGTCTCATGCAGCCCACACACCTCAACTTTCTCGCGGTCATCGTCGCTGCCGTGGTCAACATGGCCATAGGCTTCGCCTGGTTCTCGCCCCTGCTGTTCAGCAAGCTGTGGCAGCAGATCATGGAGGTCGACCCGGCGGACACCGCGCGCAACGAGGCGGCCAAGAAGGGCATGGGGCCACTCTTTGGCCTGGTCTTCGTCGGGGCTTTTCTGACCTCGTACATGATGGCCAGGCTGCTGGGGTGGATGGAGCAGGATACCTGGCTGGGTGGCATGCGCGTGGGCTTCTACCTGTGGATAGGTCTGATCATGCCCGTGACCTTTCAGTTCGCGGTGTTCAGCGGCAAGCCCATGGGCCTGCGCATGAAGATGTTCGTGGTGCAGGCCAGCCACTACTTGGTGGTCTTCGTCGCCACCGGAGCCCTGCTCGGCGCCTGGCACTGAACTTCGGCATCGATCAGCTGCGGAGCCCAGCGGAAATCCCAGGCTTTCCCAGCCTGAACTCGCGATTCACCCTCCGGTACCTAGGTCTGGCACCATCGCTGCGGCATGACTCAGTAGCACATGGCGCCGACCACCTCGGGCGCGTCCTCGACAGGCATGCTGGCCATGCGCAGGTCGTCCTCTTTGGACTGCAGGGGTTGCTCCTGCCGGACCAGCAGCGAGGGCAATCCGCACAGGCTGAGGCCGCAGGACAGACAGGTGCTGGACAGTGGAATGCAGAGCTGGCAGCCGGCGAAGAACAGGACCTGCATGAGCAGCGCAGCGACGAGAAGCTTGGTTTTCATGGTGCTCCCTCGGGCTCGGTGTGGGCACATTGTAGCAGGCCCCGCCGGGGGATGCCGAACTCTTGTTGGCAGAAGGTCCGTGGACGGCAAGGGTGGTTCCGGCGCTCCTGGGGGAGCCTCTGCACCGGGGCCCGGTAGAGGTCGCGCATCGAGGCCTCGAAGTTGCGAATCTGGGTCAGGGTCTGCAGCATGGCGGCCTCAGCTCGTCGCTCGGTTTGTACTGGTGAGGGCGGGCCCGACCGCCACCGTGGCGAGGGCGAAAGGGGGGGGAGGTTCCGCGGCGCTCTCCTTTTCGTCCTCCTCCCGCCTCAACACTAGACGCTGCACGATCCAGAGCAGGGGAGGCACGGCCAGGGCCAGGGTCATGGCGATCCATCCCACGCGATCCATGCCGCCCAGGACGCCAGCGTCGAGTTCGACCAGGATGCGCGCGGAGAGGAAGGCGCCACCCGCAGCCGCGGCGTGTTGCACTGCTGAGGCCAGGGACATGAAGCGCGCACGCTCGTGCGACAGCGGCACACGAGAAGACAGGGTGTTGTAGGCCACTGCGCGAAAGGCCGTCGCTGTCATCAGCCCGATGAAGATGACGTAGGCCGACAGGCCCGCGGGGACGTTCACGAAGCCGATGTAGATCACGCCGACGGTGAGAACGGTCGACACCGAACCCACCAGGAAGGCGCCCACCCTGTCGACAGCAGGGCCCGACAAGCGCATGGCCAGGTAGTTGACGATGCCGCCTGCCAGATACAGCAGGCCCAGGCGCTCGCGGGGAAAGCCCAGGTTGCCCTGCACGTAGGCGGCGATGTTGGGTACCAGGCTGAACATACTGGTCATGAGCGTGGCGCCCATGATGAGAGAGAACACGACGCTGCGCCGCCCGAGCAGATCACCGAACACGCTCCACGTCGACACTCTGGCCCTGCCTGTGTTCAGGTGTCCGCGCAGGGGAGGCAGCCACCAGCGCGCGACCACCGCTGCCAAGGCCGCGAGGACCGCCACCGCCACGAAGCTGAAGCGCCAGCCGCCCAGCCTGGCCAGCTCGAGTCCAGCTGGCACACCGAGCACCGAGGCCAGGGAAAAGGAACTCATGACCGTGCCCATGGCGCGGCCACGGCGCGCTGGAGGCACGGCGTCGGCGATGATGGACAGGGACAGCGCGGTGGCTGGTCCTCCGAACAGGCCGGCCACGATGCGCGCCGCCACGAGGGAGGTCAGACCCTGGGCGAACGCGCCGGACAGGGTGCCAAGGACCAGGCCGACGAGGGAGATGGCCAGGGCGCTGCGCCGATCAAAGCGATCCAGGAAGAAGGCGCCGGCGATGCCTGCCACGGCGGCCGCAGCAGTGTAGCTGCCGCCGATGAAGCCGAGGTGGGACAGGGGCACGCCAAGGTCGCGGGAGAAGTCTGGCCCCAAGGGCATGACCATCATGAAGTCGAGGATGTTGACGAATTGCACCGCGGCCACGGTGAGCACGATGGCACGCTCGGCCCGCGTCAGGCGGCCGCCAGCGGGATCTCCACGCTTCCGGGTCGGGCCACGTTCTTGGGGTGCGTCCATGCCTTGGCTCCGGCGGGCGCCGGAAGTCGCCGCGCCGCTGGCCACTAGATAACTCCTCGCCCGCGGCTGACAACCGCGACGGGCAGACCCCGCGGGGCTGGCGTGGGCCAGCCGGGTGGCCCGGAGCGCGAAAGGGGAAAGCTGACAGATACCTATCCCAGGCTCCTCACATCACGAGATCTGCAGACGGAGAGCGGGAATCGGCCCAGGTGATGAACGCAGGTCGAGACCGCGGGCGCTGTGGTTCTCTGAGGGACTTCAAGCGCGACGTCGACGCCTGTGCAGGACGAGCAGCGCCAGCATCGCGACGGCGGACCCTCTCCCCTGGGTGCCCTGACAGGCACAGCCCTCCTCATCGGGAGGGAGACCCGCGTAGTCGGCCGTGTCCGGGATGGGCACGTCCCGGGCGCCTCCGTCGGTGCCGCTCCTGTCCGTACCGCCCGCGTCACCGGGCGTCCAGCCATCCGGTGCAACGGGGATGTCTGGTGTGACCCCGCCGTCCTGGCGCGGAGCCGCGGTGGCGCACCGCAACGTGTTCTCGTCGCCACGGCAGGCCAGGCCCATGCAGTCCATGGGACTCAGGCACGGGGCGTTGTTGGGGTTGGGTCCCGGCGCCACGCACACACCCGCGCCGTAGTCGAGGTCGATGCAGCGCATCGGGCTCTGGCAGTGGGCGTCGAGCATGCACAGGCGCTGGCAGCGATAGCGGCCATCGAAGGCGAACAGGCAGAAGTCGTTGGCGCCACCTCCACAGTCCGCGTCTTCGAGACAGTCGCGACCTGGTACGCAGGTGCCCGTGCCACTGACGTCCTTGCACAGGTCCCCACCCGGGCAGTCCGAGGCGCCGACGTTGCAGGTCCGCGTGCACACGCCCGGATCTCGACCGTTGCCGGTCCAGGGGTCGCGCAGGCAGGAGTCACTCTGGCAGTGAGAATCGTTGAGGCACTCG
Organism: Pseudomonadota bacterium; assembly: GCA_043821645.1. GTDB lineage: Bacteria > Myxococcota > JACRCW01 > JAFGSX01 > JAFGSX01 > JBDRCO01. The sequence continues at coordinate 11,137 of JBDRCO010000126.1, forward strand.
GCGCCATATCCCGCGAGCCCCTGCTGGCAGGTGTTGCTCTGGCAGGTCAGGCGCAGGTGGCTGCCACCAAAATGCTCGACCAGCAGAGGGCAGTCCTGGTCGTTCTGGCAGCTCAGGCCGCTGGACGCCACCTGGCGCACGCCACGCACATCGTCGTCGGCAAGCGCCCGCCGGAAGGTCGTGCCACTGCGCGCCCCGGTATACATCACGTGGTGGGCATCGAAGGCGTGCCACAGCCCGAGCAGGTGACCCAGTTCGTGGGTGACGACGGAGCGAATGTCGATCCCAGCGGGATTGCCGTCCACGGACCACGGACCGTCGGTGCCGTTGAGCAGAATGTCCACGTCGACAAAGCGACCACCCGCAACGTGGGGCAAGGTGGTGCCAAGGGCGGTGTCGGCGCCCGCGGGCCAGTTTTGCTCGAGAAAGGTCACCCGGTTGACGCCATCGTCGCCGTAGCTGCGCGACGACGAGGTGGCGCCCTCGCTCAGTGTGAATCCTGTGGGTAGGGAGGCCTGCCAGGTGGCCAGGGCTGCGCGCATGGCGGCCAGATCGCTGCCGTCCCCGAGGTCGGCGCTGCCATCTTGCTGCAGCGAGATCTCGACGTTGGTGGCGCTCCAGCGCACCGCGTCCTGGCGGTTGGGGTCCCGAAAAGCCGTGAAACCCGAGAACGCCAGGGCGGCACCGATCACGAGGGCTGTCCTGCACGCCACACGCCTTTTCATGGAGCACCCCGCAGCTGGCGGCGCAGCTCGGCCAGCGACAGGTGGCGCACCATCGGCGCCTGCAGGGAGCGGCCATCCCATAGCATGGCCGTGGGCGCCCAGCGCAGACGGTCACCGTCGATGACGTGCAGGGCCCCCTGGCTCATCCCCGTGACATGGTACTCGCCCGGGCGTTCGGGATTGTGGAGCAAGAAGAGCACCGCCTCCTCGTCGACAAAGAGCTCAGCGCTGCCCACCACGGGCATGGCGTGGTCCTCGATCTGCCCACCGAGTTGCATCACCTCCAGGCCAGATGCGGCCTCCCCTTGCAGCACCTCGAGCACTTCGACCTGGCTCACGGTGACGATCACGTTGCGGCGCCACTCGCAGCGCTGATGTCGCACGCGCACGCGCACCACTGCGACGCTGCGTGCTGCAAGTTCCGGGATCGATAAAGCCTTGAGGGTCGTCGCACTTGCCGGCACGACTTCAAGCAGGAACAGCGCGACAAGGATGCCGACACCGATCCCAAAGTGTCCATGTTTCGCGCGGTTACTCGACGGAGTTGATGTGATCATGTCTTGACCTCGACCCGCCCCGCATCGAGAAAAAAGTTTGTAAGTATTGCGCAAGGTTCTGATCGTGGCCTTGACACCGATCGCCACCCTCTCTAGCTTCGGTTTCCGTTTTTCGACGACACCTGAATTCTATTGCCAAATGGCGCCCGCGTTGGGGAGGCTCGTGGCGACGATCATCGCTTTTCCTGAGCTGGCGGTCCAGGACGCGTTCGACCTGGAGCTCGCCTTCCTGGATGGCTGCCTGCCTGTCAGCCACGCGACCCGTCGTGAGGTCGTCGATGGTGCACTGGCCCAGGCCTTCGACGCCGACCTGCCTATCGATCAGCGCCTCGACCTGGCCGGATACCTGGCGCTGGCCCATGGATCGCACTTTCTCAACACACGCGTGATGCCGCTTCTCGCAGCCGAGGAGGGGGCCGATCGTCAGGTGGCCGCCCTGGCTCTGGGCTACCGAGGCAATCTCTCCGCCGTGTTCGCGCTGGTGGCCCTGCTCGATGACGAGGATGTCGACGTGCAGCGCACCGCGGTGGTGGCGCTGGCGGGGATTCGAGACCACCGCGTGCTGTCCTTTCTTCTCGGTGTGCTGGACCGGGATGACGCCCTGGTGACGACGGTTCTGTCGGCCCTGCGGCTGTTTCCCCTGGCCCAGACGGAACCCGTGTATCGACGCTACCTCACGAGCGATCATGCCGATGTCAGCCTGCTGGCTCTGGGCGCCTACCTGTCCTTGGACGCACCGGACGCGGTGTCTGTGGCCCGGCGCTTTCTCGACCACGGTGATCGTCGTCATCGCTGCCTGGCCCTGACCATCCTCGAGCACCATGGACAGCGGCGCGAGCTCGAACTCGTATTGCCTCTCCGCCGCGATTCCGATCCCCGGGTGCGTCACCTCGTCGACGAGCTGATCCCGCGTCTGCGCGACCGCCACTGATCGCCCCCCCCGTCGTCACGACGCTCACTTTTGATTGCCGCGACGTCCTGGCTGGGGCAGCATGGGCAGATGGGCGGCAAGCATGGCACGAGCGACGAGGTCACCGCCCGGCAGGAGCGCCTGTTCGCAGGTTACCATCTGCTCAATCGCGTCAGCATCTCGGACCATGCGGAGCTGTATCGCGCCCGGCAACCCTCTCTGGCCGAGGGCAAGCGCTTTCTGGTCAAGCGTTTCCGCAACAAGGATGGCGCGTTCAGCCAGGCCCTGTCACGCCGCTGCAGCAAGCTGCGTAGCCTGAGCCATCCCTTGATCCCTGCCGTTCTGGACCACGGGAATGCCCATGGTTACCCCTACATGGCGCGTCGCTACGTGCGCGGCATCTCCCTGAACAGGGTCGTACGCCAGCTGGCGCAGCGCGGTCTCGCGTTGCCCCTGGAGCAACTGATGACCGTGGTGGTGCGGGTGCTGGACGCGGTCGAGGTGGCGCATGTGGCGTCCACGGCGGACGGCATCACCACCTTGACCCACGGTGACCTGTCTCCCTCCCATATCCTCCTTCGACTGGATGGCACACCGCTGGTGATTGGCTTCGAGTCCCCGCGCGGCGAAGAACCCCATGTGCCGGCCCGTCCTCAACTCGACATCTCCGTGCCCTCCGCGATCCTGTACAGCCACCTGCGCACCACCCACCTGGTGGCGACACAGGAAGATGACACCGTGTCGGAGCGGCGGCGGCGCCTGATCGACAGCGTGCAGCCCATCGTCCGCCGCGGCCTGGGTCTGGATCCCAAGCGCGCCTTTCGCAGCCCGCGCGATCTGGCCGACGCCTTGCGCGGGTGTCTGGACTACTCGGGCTTCACCAGCGAGCCCGCCGACCTGGTGCCGACCCTGGAGGCTCTGGTCGACGTCACCCAGTCCGGTGACACGAGCGGTCTGCGGCCCTTGCCCCTGCAGCAGCGGCGGACCAACAGTGCGCCGCTGTCCCCGGCCATCGACGTCGGGCTGTCGGAAGACGCACCACTAACCCGCTCGCCTCTTGACGAGGTGAGCGTCCCCCGCCGCCCGGCTGCGCCGGCCCCCGTGGACTTTGGGGAGCCTGTGCCGCAGCCTCCACGGGCGCATCCCTTGCCCGCTTTCGAGTGGATGGACGGCGACGAGGCTCTCGCCGAGGAAACCGCGCGCGCGATCAGCGAGTCTTTCTCGGACATCCTCGACCCCTTCGATGACGTGTCTGCGGAGTTCGAATTCACGGACATCTCCAATCCATTCGGCTTCGAGGCGTCGACGGATCAGGCGGCTCTGGCCGCGGCGCGGTCGCAGTCGACTCAGCGCATCGGAAATGTCCTGGCCGAGCTGGGTTTCGTCAGCTATCGCGATGTGCGCCAGGCACTGGATCGCCAGGGTCGAGGGGTGCGGCTGGGGGAGGCGCTGGTCCGGCAGGGTTCGATCACCGAGCTGCAGCTGGTGCAGGCCCTGGGTGTGCTCCACGACCTGCCCGTCCTGTCCGATGCCCAGGTTTCGGAGCTGGTGCCGGATGCCGTGGCGGTTGCTGCTCTTCCTGCAACCTTCGTGGCCGCGCACCGAATTGTTCCTCTCGCCGTCGACGCAGCGTCGAGTGTTGCCCAGGTCCTCATGGTCGATCCCACGGATCGCGAGGCCATGGTCGAGGCTCGCGTCCTTCTCGAGGTGCAGTGCCTGCAGTCGAAGCTCGCAACCCGCGATGCCACGGATGCGTTGATTGCTCGCCTGTATCCGTCGGGGTTGCGCAGCGAGATCTCCGTGGTCAAGGCCACCGTCCTGCTGGTCGATCCTGACGAGGGACGGCGGCGGGGCTGCGCCAATCACCTGCGCGGGGAACGCTTCGTGGTCGATGACGTCGCCACCACGGCGCGCGCGCGACGTGTGCTGGACGCGGCGGTGCCCGCAGCGGTGATCGTGTGTGTGCCGGATTCCGACGACGGTCTGGCCTTGCTCCGCGATTTTCGCGCTCGCGCCAGCGCCGCAGGCGCCTATGCGGCACTGGCTGGCAACCTGGAGCACATCTCCTATGACCAGGCGGAGGCCATCGGAGCGGACCTGGTGCCACTGCCGCTGCGGGTCGAGTACGTCTCGGCCAAGATCCGCCGGACCCTCGCTTCCCGCGAGGAGGAATCCAGGCCACGCCCGCCCGAGGAGGGTATCCGGGGCCACCTCGCGGACATGAACCTGCTGGAGTTGGTGCAGACCCTGCGTCTGGGTCGCCGGAGCGCGACGATCACGATCGATACCCTGCTCGGGCAGGGCGTGGTGGTGATGCGGGACGGGAACATCGTGGACGCGCACTATGCCGGGCTCACAGGAGACAAGGCCTTCGTCAGCCAGGCCATGGTGAGCGAGGGCTTCTTCGTCGTCATATACCGCATCGCCGAGGACATTCACCGCACCGTCTTCGCCTCGACCGAGAGCCTGCTCATCGAGGCGGCGCGGCAGACCTGGTTCCGGGACGACGAACCGGCCAGCTAGGCGCGGTCCACCGCGGCAGAAGAGCCGGGAGGTCTCGCGCAATCAGCGGCGCAGGAGCGGCGGCCGCGTGCAGGTGCCAGCATGGCGGACATCCACATCGCGAACCTCGACGGCGTGCTGCTCCCGGGCGGAAACTGGCTGCGCGACGCGCACATCATCATCTCTGGAACGCGCTTGCGCTCCATCGACACACGGGCTCCGGAGCCCAGCGAGTCCGCCACAACTCTCGATGGCCGTGGCTGCATTGCCGTTCCTGGGCTGTACAACGCGCACTGTCATGCTGCCATGACCCTCGTACGAGGCTGGGCCGAGGACCTTCCTTTTGACCGCTGGCTCAACGAGAAAATCTGGATCGCGGAGTCGGCCTTGACCGAGGAGGATGTGTACTGGGGCGCCGCCCTGGCAGCCTGCGAGATGGTGCGCGCCGGTGTGGTGGGCTTCGCGGATCACTATTTCTGGATGAACCAGGTCGCGCGGGTCGTCGAGGAGAGTGGGCTGCGCGCCCTGCTCGCGTGGTGCCACTTTGGACTTGGCCCCGAGAGAGAGGTAGGCGGCACCTCCCTGGACGACCTCGCGGACTTTGCCCGGCGCTGGCATGGTGCCGCAAACGGCCGCGTGCGCGTCGCCATGGGGCCGCATTCTCCCTACATGTGCCCGCCCGCGATGCTGCGCCGCCTGGTGGACCTGGCGCAGGATCTCGGAATCGGCATGCACCTGCATCTTGCCGAGAGTGCTCAGCAGGTGCGGGTTTCCCTCGACAAGCACGGCCGGAGCCCGGTGGCGCACGTCGAGGCCCAGGGCGTGTTCGATGTACCCTGCCTGGCTGCCCACTGCATTGCCGTGGACGACGCCGATGTGGCGATCCTGGCACGACGAGGCGTGTCGGTCGCGCACACACCCAAGACCTACATGAAGCTCGCCATGGGCACGACGCCGGTGATGCGCTTGCTCGACGCCGGGGTGCGGCTTGCCCTGGGCAGCGACGGACCGGGTTCCAACAGCGACCTCAACCTGCTCGAGATCTTGCGCCTGGTTGGTCTGCAGCAGAAGCACCTCGCAGGCGATGCCTCCTGCCTGCCGGTGCAGCAGATATTGAACATGGCGAGCGCTGCGGGTGCTGCGGCTCTCGGCTTCGAGGGAGCGGTTGGTCTGTCCCTGGGCGCGCCTGCTGACCTGGTCCTGGTCGAGACACGCGGCCCTCACTGGTATCCGCGGCACGACCTGCTGGCTGGCCTGGTCTACACCTCGCATCCGTCCGACGTTCGGGACGTGATCGTCGATGGCCGCATCCTGATGCGAGACCGCCAGCTGCTGACACTGGACGAGGACAGGATCCGTCACGAGGCCGAACGACGCGCCTTTCGCATGGTGGGGACGGACATGGCACGCGTCCGCGAGTACCAGGGGTGAGTCAGACCCATCGCTCCGGGAACACCACCGGCGAGGCCCGGTCGCCAGCCATCGTCCCGACGTGGCTGCCTTGCCCAAAGCAAGGGGGTGGAGGATAAGGGATGAAGGACAGGGAGTGCGCGTGACCAGGATCCGACCTCGAACCCATCTGCCAGATCCGGGCAGGATCGAGCGCGGCGGGCAGACCGAGCGCACGGACATACCGTCGACCCAGCACGAACCCCCGGCGGACACCGGGTCCCTCTCCATGGCCCGGGACGAGGACCTGCACAAGCTACTGGCAACCTCGAGCGCTGGGCTGCCCCCGGTGACGGCGGAAAGAATTCCTGGTCGTTCACCCCTCGCCACCCGCCTGCGCTCAGGAGATTCCCAGCTGTTCCGGGCACAGCAGCTCGTGGCCAAAGCGCTGCGCACCGGCACCCACACCCGCAAGGGCCAGGGACCCGAGGCCAGCGAACGCGTGCTCTCGCCCGCCCAGCGTGCGCGCATCGAGACGATCCTTGAACAGGCCTCGCCCGAGACGGCCCGCATCCTGATGGCGGACCTGGCGAACATCGACGGTCCTGCGGCGGACCTCGGGCGCGCTCTCTACCTCAAGGCCGCTGCCGCCCGGAGCCCGGCGCTGCTCGGCGCGGACCTGGAGGTCCGACAGGCCGCCCTCGCGACCCTCGCGGCCTTTGCGTCGCGCGTGGATGGCATGGCACGAGCTCCGCTGCTCGCCTGCACGTCCGTTCTCGACCTGGACAGCCGCCGCTCGACCAGTGTCTTCGATCCCCTGGCCTGGGACGAGAAGAGGGGCGTGGTACACCGCCGTGGCGACGGAGATATCCGCGCAGACAACGATGGGTTGTTTCAGCGCTTCATGGGCAGCTGCGGCACCACGACCTTGCAGATGGCACTGTGTGAGGAGGACCCGGTGCGTGCCCTGGTTGTGAACGACGCTGGATTGCACGCGGCGGGTGTCGACGACGTGGTGGGGCGCTTCCAGGCCGAGGTGTTGCGGGAGTATGGCTCCGCTGCCCTTGGTCGGCGTGCCAACTTCAACCTGGCGCGCCTCCGCAACGCCCTGGCGCGACTGCGACAGCGTGGGGAGTTGACCACTGGTAGCTCGCGCGCCCTTCGTGACCACGTCGAGAGAGGGGCGCCGCTGGGAGCCCGTGCACAGAGCGCGTTGCAGGCCCTTCGAACCTGGCTCGCGGGATTTCCGACGGACGCCGAGCTCGCCGAGATCCGCGCCGATCCTCTCAAGGGCAGCGAGGGTCTCGAGATCGATGCTTTCGACGCCATGCTCGCGCGCTACCTGGGACCGGTCACCGGCTGCGTGTACGACACAGTGAGTCTGAGTGACGGTCTGGCCAGTGCACTGGGGGAGCAGGCGCTGGATCGTGCCGAGGCGGTCCTGCGCCGGGGCCTCGACGTGCCCTTCGGCATCGACGAGCCCGGTCACTACATGTTCATGAGCGCCGTGCGACGTCGCGCTGGTGAGCGGGAGTTCCTGATCAGCGATCCCTGGGGAGGGACCAGCAACTGGATCTGCGAACGCGATCTGATCTCAGGCCGCTTCATCGAGACCCCCCTGGACCTCGCCTCCAGCGGTGGTGGTGGTGGCGTGGACTGCCTGTCTCTGGCCCGGAATCCGGCATGAGTGGGCTCAACCTGGCGCAGGTCGAGCGCGTCGTCGAGCTGGCTCACAGCCTGGCCCGGCCTCCTGCAGAGCTCGATGCGGTCCTTCTCGATGTCGCGCGCCTGCGCGATGAGGTGGATCGCATGGCCCTGATCTCGACGGACGCCCTCGGCACAGAAGAACCGCTGGGCGCGCTCCGTCAGGCCTTGCGGCAGGCAGGTCTGGGTGAGCTCGACAATCCAGCGGCTGACCTGCGAGAGATCCGCGACAGCCTCGCGCGCTTGCACGCCACCCTGACCACCATCGCGGTGACCCGGCACCCCAGAAGCCCGCACGCGTGAGAGACGATCCACACCACCTGCGGCGGGAGATCGCGCAGCGCCTGTTCGCCGCGACCCGCGCCCTTCCGACTTCAGCAACCTCGCGCATCGGGCGGACTGCCCTCGCTGCACTCCGCAGCGGCCACTACGTGTGGAGCCACGGCCCGAGCAAGAACCAGGCAGACGAAACCCAGGAAGAGTTCGACGTGGAGGCCCTCGCGGAGCTGGTGATGTCCATCGGTCAGCTCAAGGGCGTGGCCATGAAGATGGGGCAGATCCTGAGCTACATCGATGTGGCTGTTCCCGACTCTCTGCGCCAGGCCTTTGCGGCCCTGCAGGACCACGCGCCACCCATGACCGAAGTCCAGGTGCGCACGATCCTGAGTCAAGAGCTGGGTTCCAGGGCGGCCGAGGTTCTGGCGGGACTCGATCCCCAGCCACTCGCGGCGGCATCGATAGGGCAGGTGCACCGCGTCGTGCTGGGCGACGGCACCGAGCTGGCCATCAAGGTTCAGTACCCCGAGATCGAGCACGCCATTCGCAGCGACTTCAAGGCCGCGGCCGTGGGAACGCAGCTGCCCTCGCTGCTGCTACCAGGAGTGAACATCCAGGGTTTCGTGGCGGAGGCCAGGGCGCGTTTCCTCGAGGAATGCGACTACGTGCACGAGGCCCAGGCGCAGCAGGAGTTCGGGGTGCTTTTCGCGGACCACGACCTGCTCGTGGTACCCGCGATCTTTCCGGAGCTCTGCACGCGCCGGGTGCTGGCCAGCGCGCTGGTCCGGGGTCAGCACTTCGACGCCTTTCTTGCCAGCGATCCTTCGCCTGAGCTGCGGGATCGCATCGGAGTTGCCCTGTTCGATTTTTACCTGGGCACCCTGTTCAAAAACGGCCTCTACAACTGCGATCCGCATCCAGGAAACTACCTGTTCCTCGACGACAATAGGGTCGCGATGCTCGATTACGGCTGTACCCGGCGCTTCGATCCATCCTTTGTTCGCAAGATGGCGGCCCTGACCCGTGCCGTGCAGGAGGACGGTCGAGAAGCCCTGCACGCGGCGCTGGTGGACCTGGGCATCGTGCGGGCCAAGAAGCGCTACGACGAGGCCACCGTGCGCCGACTGCTCCGCGCCTTCTTCGGGCCCATGCTCCATGATCGCACCGCGGCCATCGCCCTCGACGAGGTGCGAAGCATGCGCCAGGTCGTCGATGCCAAGCGGCAGATGCTCAAGCTGTCGCTCCCCGCCGAGTTCCTCTTCCTGTTCCGTATTCGCTTCGGCTTGATGTCGGTGCTGGCACGGCTGGGTGCGCGCGCCAACTGGTACCAGCTCGAGCGTCAGGCCATCGAGGCATCGAGCGCTTGACCCTCGAATCCGGGATCCCGTTGCACCACGAGTTCAGCGAGGCAGGTCGGCGAGCTCGTCGGTCCAGGAACGCTGCGCCACACCCGGAGGACACCTCTCCCGCGCCACGTCAGGTCTCGTCGTCGTCGAGCTGGCGCCGGATGAAATTGGGCAGCGCGAAGGCGGCGGTGTGGATCTGTGCGTTGTAGTACTGGCACTGGGCCGCGATGTGCTCCGCGGCGTCTTCGTCGAAGCACTCGACCTCGAGCGTGAAGTCGCTGGCGAGGGCAAACACCCATTGCCCGCCGGGATAGGTGGGTACCGTCGACAGATAGGGCCGGACGTCGCCGAACACCTGCCGCAGGGTGCTGAACATGTTTCGCTGCTCATCGACCTGCAACCAGGGAGAGAGTCCCTGCGCCGCGAAAAGCCCGCCCGGTCGGAGCAGGTTTCGACATCCCAGGTAGAAGGGCTTGCTGTACAGCACGCGACCCGGACCCAGGGGGTCGGTGGCGTCGACCAGGATGACGTCGTACTTCTGCGCAGAGTCTCGAACGTGAACCATGCCATCGAGGTGGTGGATGTGGACCCGGGGGTCGCCGAGAGTGCGCGCGATGCGCGGGAGGTGCGTCCGGGACAGCTGCACGACCAGGGGATCCAGCTCCACCAGATCCACGGCCTCGACATCGTGGTGCTTGAGCACCTCGCGGACGAGGCCACCGTCGCCACCTCCGATCACCAGCACGTGGGTCGGTGCCCCGTGAAGGAGCAAGGGCACGTGTCCCAGCATCTCGTGGTAGGCGAACTCGTCGCGCTCGGTGACGTTGACCACGCCGTCTAGCACCAGGGTGCGCCCCCACACCGGGTTGCGCAAGACGCGGATGTCCTGGAATCGGCTGCGCTGATGCGCGATTTGCTCGTCGACGGCATAGGAGAAGCCGAGCAGCAGTTCATGCGCGGCGGCCGGGTTGCGATGATACTCCGTGAACCATCGGACCTTGAGTGCCAATGGCTCGGTCTCCGCATCGAGATTGCCCGTTCCTCTGTCGTGCCTGGCCTGCACCACTTCCCGCGAGTCGAGGCGACGCTGGAGCACCGAAGCCGCGCGATCCACGTCGACCTCATCGTCACCCGTGAACAGGTCCACCGCCGCAAACGCCGTCTCCGGACTCGTGTGAACGCTCAGGTGTGCATTGGAGGCCAGCACGATGCCTCGTATGCCAGCCGGCTCCATGGGGCCAAAGTGATGGTGCAGCGGTATCGCGCCGCTGCTGCGCATGGCTTCCAGTGCCGCGCTGCAGACCGTTTCCGAGTCGTTCAGGGGCCGCGGGTCACAGCCATGCAGATCGAGGACGGTATGTGTTCCACAAGCAGCCATCTCGTGTCCCTCCATGACGGGCAAGGCCACGCAGCGCTCGGGCACATGCTGTGCCCGGGACGCATACCGTGATCATGATCTCTTGCCATGTGGATAGCAGAGACGTCCCGCCGTGACCAGTCGCAGGGCGCCGCAACTCTCCCGGTGCCGTCGCGAGCCAGCGTGCCCAGGTACAAGATCGAAGCGATATGAGATGGGGGCTAGCCGCGGTGGGTGGGATCTCCGGGCACGAAGGCTGTGAGTTCATCGGCGCCAGGGACGGCGTCCTCGCCGGCCAGTTCGTACCAGCCCATGCGGTGTGACCGGACCAATAACTCACGATGGAAACGAAGACCGCCCCGGCGCAGTACCTCGAGGACCGCGCTGGCCCCGGCAGCGGTGCTGATCACACGCTGTGAGCCATCGGGGTCCTCGAATCGCACGGCCGTGTAGAGCTCGCGCGGGACCCGGACCTCGCCGCGAAAGTGCAGCGGGCCGCGACCGCAGGAGAAGCTCCAGCCATCTTCTCGCGCATCCTGACCGGTGTTGGACAGGTCCGAGACGATGCGCGGGAAGAAGTACGTGCGGTGCCGGTAGGTCACGCGCACGGAGCTGAGCCAGGGTGAGGGTTGGCCATTCAGCCAGTCCTGGACCTGAAATGCTTCGAGCCGGCAGTGCGGTCTATCCTCGAAGCTGTCGACGTGGCAAGCCATCCAGCGCCGCGGGGAACGCCGGCCCCACTGGTGCTGCTGCTGGGCCAGCGCGCCGCGCACATCGAGGACGCGCCCAGCGACGACGATCTGTCCCCAGGTCGGCACAGCCTCGTTGGGGATGAGCATTTTGGAGGGCAGCCAGTCCACCTCGTACAGAGGCTCCCACAGCAAGGGACGCGCGGACACGCGTCGCGGTTCCCAGCGCAGGTTCCAGCGCAAGGCTCCGTCGCTGATCATGCCCACCGCTCCAGCTTGGGTCAGCTCGCAGCCGCCAACTCGAACCCAGAAGCGGCGTCGACTGAAATCAAGCGAGGACAGGGCTTCGTGCTGCACGAACGAATGATGCTTTCCGGTCCGCAGATCATAAAACACGGCGACCACACGCAATCGTGGGGCGATGCGCGCCCGGGCTGCGAGACGGATCTCGTGCCGGATCCACAGGGCCGCCTGGTGTTCGGGCAAAGCCACCTTGACCAGGTAGGTCTCGAAGTGATCGCGGGTGCTGCCGTCCCAGCGAAACAGATTGTCGCGCTCGGACGAGGTGAGGCTGAGCCGGGGCCGCCAGCGTCTGTCCAAAAGTCCCTCGAGATGTGAACTCAGAGCCAGCGCTTCCATGGGGTCACGCTAGCACAGCTGCCGACGTCACGACACAAGGGACCCGCCGCGAGGTCCGAGTCAGCTTGCGCGTGGTCTGCACTCACGCAAAGATGGCAACGCGCCGGGATGGCGGAATGGTAGACGCCGGGGACTTAAAATCCCTTGTCCTCACGGGCGTGCGGGTTCGAGTCCCGCTCCCGGCACTTCCGGCTCGTGCCCTGGGAGCCATTCTCAGGGCGCGAAGGTGATGCGACGACGACCCAGGACTCACGAGAGCAAGGGGGAGTCTCCACCGAAGGTAGGCGCACCTCGCGCTCGCGCACGTGGAGGACACGCCAGGGACGCGGAGAGGCTGGATGACACAAGCTCCCGATGCCACGACGCGAGGGCTCCTGGACAGGCGTGGGCGCCGCGGCCTGGTCCTCGGCGCGCTCACGCTGCTCACGCTGATCGGACTTCTGTTCTGGGCGGCTGGGCGCGTCGACTGGATCCGCGGCTGGGCGGCGGTGGGGGCTTTCGTGGCCGGGCACCTCGCCAATCGCCTCACCTTGCTGCGCCGTCATCCCGAACTGCTCAACCGCCGCGGGCAGAGAGTACCCCGTGGAACCAAGTCGTGGGACCGCCGGCTGATGGCCGTGGCCTTGCCCATGCCCTTTCTCATACCTGTGGTCGCCGGTCTGGATGCAGGTCGCCATGGCCACGAGCTGGGCTGGTCCTGGTACGTGGCAGGTGCTGTGCCCTTCGTGCTCGGTGTCATCCTTGGCATCGCAGCCATGGTGCACAACGCGCACTTCGAAAAAACGGTGCGACTGCAGGAGGGCCACCACGTCGTCGACAGCGGCCCCTATTCCCGGGTTCGCCACCCCGGGTACGTGGCCAGTGCACTGGTTTTTGGCGCGGCGCCACTGCTGCTGGGCTCGGCCCTGGCGCTGATCCCCGCGGGCCTGTTTGTCGCTCTGTTTGTGTTGCGCACGGCGCGCGAGGACCGCACCCTGCGCAGCGAGCTCGAGGGCTACCAGGCCTACGCACAACGCGTGCGCTGGAGGCTGGTTCCTGGTCTATGGTGACGACCTAAAAAAATCAGCCAGGTGACCGTGTCTCGTCGAGAGTACGCAGGCCCTGCTGCCTGTCCCAGAGCATTTCAGGGACCGCGGACCTGGTGCAAACCCAGCGCGCCAGCACGAACAGCAGATCGCTCAACCTGTTGAGGACCTTGATCGCCGCGGGATTGACCTGTGCCTGTGCAGCCAGGGCCACCGCCAGGCGCTCGGCACGCCGGCATACCGTCCGCGCGTGGTGCAGCTCCGCATTGAGCATCGATCCACCTGGAAGCACGAACTCGCGCAGCGGCGCGAGGTCCTTCTGGCAGTGATCGATCAGGCGCTCCAGGGCCACCACGTCGCCGTCGTCCGCAACGATCTGCTGCGGCCAGTGCTTGTCGACGGGTGTGGCCAGATCTGCCCCCAGGTTGAAGAGGTCGTTCTGGACCGCGACCAGCCAGCGTTCCAGGGCCTGCCTCGCCTCTGCAGGGAGGGCATTATCCCGGCGAGCCTCCTCGCGAGCGCGCCCGACCAGGGTGTTCAGCTCGTCGACCGTGCCGTAGCAGTCGAGCCGCGGATCGTTTTTGCCGACCCGCGAGCCATCGGACAGGGCGGTGGTGCCACCGTCACCGGTGCGCGTGTAGACCTTGGAAATGCGGGTCATGGCTCACCTCGCGTCGTCGGGGACACCGGGACGATCTCACGATGTCTTCAGGAACCGTGCAAGCGCCGTGGTTCAGAACTCGAGCGCAGCCTTGTTGCCGGTGCGCGCCGCGCCGCCCTTGAGGGCATCCAGGAAGCGCGAGCGCAGGCTGTCCGAGAGCAAGGCCTGCTTGACCGGCGGCAGCCGCAGCACGGCCCCCACGAAGCCACGCAGGAACTGGTGGGTGACGCGCGTGGGATCGTCGAAGAGCTGATTCTGCAGGGTACCGGCCTCCAGACACTGCAGGATCACGCGCTCGAAGGTGGTGGCCGGCGGGATCACGCGCTGAGGTCTCGCATGCAGGCGCATGGACCCGGTGGGGCAGCGCTGGGCGCACACGCCGCAGCCAATACACAGCTCCTCATCGACCACCGGAGTGAAGCGCTTCTTGTCGACGGGTGTGGCCAGTCGTTCCAGGCGGATGGCGTGGATGGGACAGGCCTTCTTGCAGTGCCCGCAGCCATCGCAGCTCGCGTCGTCGCTGCGCGCGAGATAGCTCGAGGTCACCACCGTGTGGGCAAAGCCGTGCTTGCTGATGCCCAGCAGAACGTTGCAGCAACAGCCGCAGCAGTTGCAGATGTAGCCCACGCCGCGCTGAACATTGTCCGCGTTGAAGACCAACCCCTTTTCCCGCGAGTCGGCCAGTTCCTCGAGCATCTCCTGCTTCGTCACGGAGCGCGCGAAGCCGCGCCGGATCAGAAACTCGGCGCCGGTGCCCATGGACATGCACTTCCCCAGGGGGTGATCGCAGGCCTTGTCGCCCGTATGGTGCTTTTCGTGGCGGCACGAGCAGATGCCGATGGCGTGCTGGCTGTGGCCGTCGACGATGGCCGAGGCCTTGTCGTAGTCGAGCACCTCGACATGTTCATCGGGGAACAGGGTCCCCTCGTGCGGAAGCGTGCGCATGAGCTGCAGTTGCTGGCCGTCTGCGAGATTGGCGCGCCAGGTTGCGCCGCTGCCCAGGTAGTCCTTGAACAACTTGGCCATGCGCGCCGAGTCCACGCCGGCATCGGTCCGCATCATGGTGAACTCGAAGATCCCGATCGCCATCGGCGAGGGCAGGTAGCGCAGCTTGCCGCCGACCAGCACGTCCATGACCAGGCCCTTGTGGCACAGGCTCTCGAGCACGCGCTCCAGGTGGCGGGGCTCCAGACCGGTGGTGCGCTGCAGCCGGCCCAGGGTCGACAGGCCATAGGGCATGCGCAACACGAGGTCGGCCTCCTCCTCGCTGTAGAGCGCGGTCAAGATCTCGTGCAGCGTCTCGTTGTAGGGGGCGCGCAGGGTCAGAGCATCGATCTTGGAACCGAGCTGCCGGTACAGGTCCTTGCCGACCAGGTGACCCATGGTGACCTCCTCGGCGCACTTTAGCGCGGCAGGAGGTGCTGGCGCATCCTGCACCGGGAGTCAGGGTCGATGCGCACCGAAACGTTGCTCGTAGGCATGGGCGATGACGGCTGCCGATCCCAGAATGTCCAGGTACTGGGTGTCCAGGATGATGTCGTAGCTGCGGATGTCCTCGACATCGATCCCGAACCTCTGCTTGTGAAAGGCCGCTCGCTCGGTGTCGGTACTGGTGACGCGTCGCCGCGCCTCGATGGGGTCCAGGTCGGCGACCAGAGCCAGCCGGCGCACGCGCTCCTCGACCGGTGCGGTGGTGCGCACGGCCAGGGCATGACTGCGCGGAACCAGATGGACACAACCGTGGCCCACCATGACACAGCTACCGTGTTGCCACAGGGCGGCCACCACCCGGCCCAGGCCGGACATGTAGTCGCTGTGATCAAAGCCGCTCTCCCGGAAGATGGAGGTGAGGTAGTCGTCGACGATACCCTGGGCCCGCTCGTCCAGGGTCTCGACCGTGGCCAGCTGGACACGCGCATGGGAGGCGATGTGCTCGAGGATCTCGCGATCGTAGACGGGGATCGAGAGCTGGCGACCCACCTGCAAGGCGATGGCCACGCCGTAGGACCCCAGGGCATGCGAGAACACGATCGCGGTGGGTGGCTCGGCCGGAGGCTCGTTCGTGTGTGGTCGGGACCGGCTCTCTGCCCTCCAGCGTGCGATCTGCTCCTCGACGATGCCCTGGATGTTGCGCGCCATGTTCTTCCCCCTCCGGGCCACAGAGGCCCATCGAGCACCAGCCTGCCTGGCCTGACATGGGCACGCCATCGAAGACCTTGCCAATCTCCGGTCACAAAAAGAACGACCTGCGGCCCCCGCGGAGGTGGGTCGACAGCGAGGGTCCGGGAGATGAACCGCGGTGCGTCATCGGACTGACCTCCGAGGGCAACCTGCGCTAGGGTGGGCCTGCCGGGGAATCGGCCAGTGAACCGAGGGCAGGGATCGACGCGCTCCCTGAAGTCGCGAGGTGGGGCCATGGGCAAGAAGAAGAACCGGAAGGCCAGCCCTTCACCGTCGGCGGGATCGGGCAAGGCCGCGCGCTCCGGCGGTGGTTTGATGGCCATGCGCAGAGGCATCAAGGGTGCCGTCGGGGTGAAGGACAAGGACAAAGGTAAGCCCAGGACCGTGTTCAGCCGGGTCGTGGACATCGTGTTCTGGGTGCTCACCGTGGCCGTGGTGGGCTTCGTCCTCTACTCGCGGTTTGCCCGGCGCTGAGGCGTGCAGGACCGCAGTCTGGTACAATCTCTTTCATGTTGTACAGGCTGGCCCTACTGCTGCTCGTGCTGTCGACTGGATGCTTCAGGAGCGGCTTCGAGCGGGAGGTCGCCAGACCTACCTTTGACCACACCTGGACCGTGAACGTGGTCGAGGACCGCGCCGCTGATGCCACGGACCTGCCGTCGCCTCTGGACCCGACCAACGACCGCTCAAGCCTGTCCTTGCGGGAGGCCTTGGTCCTGGCCTCGGCGAGCCCGGGTACGGATCGCATCCATTTCGATCCGGAGCTTTTTCATGCCGATTCGCCCGCTCACACCACCCTGACAGGTGGGCTGCCGGGCCTGCGCGACCGGGGCATCTTCGTCGATGGCACCGGCGCCGGGCTGGTGCTGCATGGCGATGGACTGACCGGGCCCTGCCTGGAGGTCCTGGCCAACGATGTGAGAATCACGCACCTCACGCTGACGGGCTGCGGCGATCCTGCCCTGCGCATCTCCGGGGCGGCGCGGGTCGAGCTGGCAGCACTGAGGATCCTGGAGACTGCGGGGCGCGGCCTCGAAGCCGTGGACACCTCGGAGTTGCAGGTGGACGGCCTGGACGTCGCAGACAGCGCCGATTCGGGATTGGTGCTCGAGGGCGTGCACGGCGCGACACTCACCCGTGTCCACGTCGACAGGAGTGGTCTGTCAGCGATCCAGATCCTGGCGAGCCAGGGCGTGGTGCTGCGAGAGGGCAGTATCTCCGTCACCGGCGACGATGCGTTACTGGTGCAGGCGTCGACCGAGGTCCTCATCGACAGGGTGCAGGTCGTGCTCGACGTCAAGGATGCTTTTCACGGGATTCACCTGGACCAGGTCCGGCACAGCGTGGTGCAGGACTGCTTCGTCGATCCGGGCAGCGCGTGGATGATCGTGCTCAGTGATGCGTCCGACAACCGCATCCTGCGCAACCTCATCGATGGGGGAGACAGTGGCATCGTGCTCGAGGGAGACAGCGACCGCAATTTGATCCTCCAGAACATCATCACGGGCTGTGTCTACGACGGCGTGTATCTGCACGGCGGCGCCGACGAGAACATCATCGCGCACACCTCGGTGCACGCCTGTAGCTCGGGCGTCGTGGGCGGGCTCGATACCAGCCAGGTCGCCAACAACCTGCATTCAAGCGATGCCTTCGTCGATCCCGCGGCCTACGACTTTCGCCTGGTGGCGGGCAGCCCTGCCATCGATGCCGGCGAGGACCTTGGCTATGACCTGGTCCTGGGCTCGGAAACTCGGTTTCTGGGCCTGGCTCCTGATCTCGGCGCTGTCGAGAGCTTCTGAGCGCGCGGACCCGCATCCCGTTTGTTGTTCACACCGTGGGCGATGGAGTGGACTGCGTCGGCAGTTGGCGGCAACGCTTGCACTGCTGGTAGGATGTTCACGACGAGGCGCGGCACCGTGAGCACGGCAATCCCCATATTCTTGCTCCTTGTGCTGACCCAGGGCGGCCAGCAGGACGTGCCTCAGGACACGGTTCACGTGGTGATGAACCAGGCCAAGAAGGCCGAGGCCGACTTCGAGATCGAGCGCGCCCTGGAGCTGTGGCTGGCCGTGATCGCGGACGACTCGATCACCGACGGCGAGCGCTTCGAGGCCAACCTGCGTGCCGGGCACCTGGCGCGGACCCTCGAGCGCGATGCCCAGGCGCGCATGCACTACCTGTACGTGCTGCGGCGCAGTCCAACCTTTCAGCTCCCCGTCGAGACCGGACCAAAGCTGCGAGGCTTCTTCGAGCTGGTCCGCCAAGAGGTGGTCCGCGAGCCACCCCCGGGGGCCGCCGCCCCGACCGAGACCGAGCCTGGGCACGACGCCGAGCAGGGGCCCGTGGACGAGCCGCCGGAGCCCCCGCCTGTCGAGGAGGCTGATGAGCCCCCTCCACCCCCCACGCCACCTGATGACGGCCAGGACGCGCCACCAGACTGGGCAGTGGCAGTTGGCCTGGCAAGTGCGGGGCTGGGGGTGGCCATCCTGATCAGCGGTGCGGTGGTCGGCTCGATCGCGCTGACGGAGGACTCCATCGCGCGCTACGCGACGGAGAGCGAAGAGCGTGAGGCACACGAACAGACTCGAAATGTGTGGCTGCTGAGCACGGCGGCCCTGCTTGGAGTCGGCACCGTCATACTGGTCGCCGGAGTTGGCACCGCAGCCTGGGGCCTGTCCGAGAACCGCGAAGGTTCGTCTGCGCGTTGAACCCTCGCAACAGCGCGGGGCTCGACGTGGCGGCCCGCGGACTCAGGCCCCTTCGCGGGCGCGCTCGAGCTGTTCGGCCAGATCACTGAGCTGGGTTTGCCAGTAGCGCTCGCTTCCGAAATCGGGAAAGGCGCGCTCGAACGCCGGATCGTGTCGGCGACTGGCGATCCAGCCGGCGTAGCGCAGGTAGCGCAGCCCGCGCAGGATCTCGATCAGACCCAAGGTCTCCCGCGGGAAGCTGCGAAACTCCTGGTATCCCTCGACCATGGCGTCGACCTCGTCGGGGCAATCTGCGACGCGCGCGGGGAGCAGCAGCCAGAAGTCCTGCACCGCTGGAGCCAGAGCGCAGTCGTCGAAGTCGAGAAAGAACCAGCCGTCGCGACCGGCGAGCAGGTTGCCGCGGTGGCAGTCGGCATGGACCACCGAGAGCGGCACATCCTTGTAGCGCAGGGAGGCCAGCTCGATGAAGGCACGAGCGGTCGTCTCGTAGCGCGTTCGCAGGGCCCCTTCGAGGCTCCCCAGCTCGAGCACGAGCGCCAGGCTCTGGGAACCGTAGGTCACGGGCGACAGCTCCGGGCGGTGCAGCAGGTTCAGGGAGGCGGCGACGTTGTGAATGCGTGCGAGAAGGCGGCCCATGCGACGGTAATCGTCGCTGTTGAGCTCGTCGACCGCCCGGCCGCCCACCCGCGGGAACAGGGCGAAGTGGATGCTATCGGGGGTCTGCTCGAGGGTCGATCCGGTGGGTAGCATCAGCGGGGCGCAGGTCGGGACCTCGGCCTGGTCCAGGGCCGTGAGCACGCTGTGCTCGTCGAGGATCGTGGCCCTCGACCAGCGGCCAGGTCGATAGAACTTGGCCACCAGGCGCTGCCTGTCCTCGAGCTCGACCTCGTACACGCGGTTCTCGAGACTGTTGAGGGCGTAGCACAGCCCGGTAGTGGGTTGCCCCGCCCGCTCCACGGCGTCGAGCACGCGATCCGGCGTGAGTGAGAAGAAAGAACCGGAGGGGTCCACCACAGTCTTCTCTGGCATGGCTCTCCTTTGCCCCCGTGCTGGCGCACAGGAGCCGAGTGCTCGCATCATGCGGTGCGGGCCAGGTGGGGTCCAGAGCTGTACGCGCGGCGCGAGGAGGGGACCGGAGCGAGACGTCTACGGATTGTACGAGGTGTCGTCCGCGGGCCCGAAGGTGTTGCGGCTCTGCCAGGTGCAGTCGCAACTGCTCGAGGCCTGCGAGGCTGAGCCACGGCAGGTCAGGTCACCGACGATCCACACCAGGCTCGCATCGGGGTTGCTGGTGGGCACGTCCACGGTCTGGTTGCTGCCGTCGGGCAGGGTCAAGAAGACCTTGGCCAGCGAGGTCTCGATGCCGGGGCTGCCACTGTAGTTGTGAATCGCGTAGCGGTAGGTGCCCGCTAGGCACATGGCCAGCGTGACGATCTCGGGTCCGAAGCTCGTGGTGTCGTCGGTGTCCAGCACCGCCCAGGGAGGCGCCGCGAGAGCTCCCGGGGAGCTGTAGTAGACGTGGAAGCGATCAGTGCAGCCGCTGTCCGAGGGATCGCAAGGACCCGTGAAGTGGCTGTCGAGGTCCGAGGGCTGCTCGCTCCAGCTCAGCACGGCCTGGAACTTGGGGGTGCTCACGATGAGCGGATCCGGCACCTGGTAGCAGGCCGCATCGCCACACTGGGCAGTGGCCGCTGGCGCGGTGACCTGCACCGGGCCGGCCACACCACCCGAGAAGAATGCGCTGAGAGAAACCGTGGACGCGCGCTTGACCTCGAGGCACAGACAACCGTCGTCACCGGTGGTGCCGCTCGAGTCACCGTTGTAGTCGTAGCCCGAGGCGTAGACGCTGACGCCCGCGGCGATGGAACCATCCTGATTGTGCACGCACACGCGCACGCAGGTGGTCTCGAGGACCTGATCCGCGTTCCACCAGGACAGGTGGCTGATGTTCACGCTGTCGCAGACGCCGTCGGCGCAGCCGCCGAGGCTGCCTTCCTCCACCCAGGCCCCCGTGGTCTCGTTGAAGGACCACAGAGGGATGCTGTCCGGGGCGCCCGAGGTCACGGGGATGACGATCTGGGCGTTCTGGCCTGCCGCGAGATTGACGAGCTGTCCGCTCGCGTCCGTGACCTCGATGCCGAGTGCGCCGAAGCTCTCGAGCATGCCCCCGTCGCTGGTCTCGAAGCCACCCGGGAAGGCCGTGCGCGCCGCCTCGCTGGACGGATCGAGGACGGCCAGGCTCACCGTGACCGGCCCGGTCGCAGCGAGGGCTCCAGCCGGAAAGGTGACGCTGGCGGAGCCGGAGGTCACGGTCCCACCTGTGGCGGCATCGAAGCTGTCGCTGGCGCTAAAGGCGAGCAGGGCGATGCGCACGAAGGTCGCCTCACCGCGCCGCGGGATCACCTTGACGCCGCCCCGGGCGTAATCGGGCGCCGAGGCCAGCAAGGTCACGCGCTGATCCGGTGTGACGTCGGAGATGGTGAAATAGCCCTGCTCGTTGGCGTCGTAGGTCTGCGCGCCCACCTGCACCCGGGCGCCGTCGATGGAGGAGCCATACAGGGCGTCGACCACCTGGCCGATGAGGGAGGCACCACGCGGCGGGTCCGCGATGCAGTCGAGACCGTCCGCGCTGAAGCCACTGGCGCAGTTGCAGCTCGCGACATCACCGCTGGCCTGACAACTGCCGTGGCCCGAGCACGTCACGCCTTCACAGAGATCCGTGCCCGGCGTTGGGCCAAACAGATCGAGCAAGGGTCCGCAACCCGACAGGGTGAAGACGCCAAGTAGTGCCACGAATCCCGCCCATGACTGCCATTCCCGTGAGACCTTCATGTGTTCACTCCCAGGCCACTG
>JBDRCO010000127.1:0-26206 GCA_043821645.1 Pseudomonadota bacterium
GCAAGCGAGCTCCTGGGTCGACTCGCCGCCCTGGTGCCGCCCAAGGGGTTCAACCTCACGCGCTACCACGGCTGCCTGGCGCCGCGCTCGAGCATCAGAGATCTCATCGTTCCCGCGCCGCCGGCGCCCGACGAGACGGACCTTCTCGACGATAGGCCAGCCGATCCAGTGGCCACCCTTCCTGCGCGCCCGCGGCGGATCCCCTGGGCCGAGTTGCTGAGGCGCGTGTTCCAAAGCGAGGTCGACCGCTGTGCCTGGGGCGGGCCCCGCCGCCCCGCGAAGCGGGAGCGGTGGGAGAGACATCGCGCTGGCCGGCTGCCGCGCAGCGGCTGCTGGCTCAAGCTGGCCGCGGAGAGCTAGGCGGCCTTGATTGCTGCCAGCTTCCTCCTGACCTCCACCATGGCCCTGGTGTCGCGCGTGCAGTGGTCGATGAGGTGCTGCTGCAGCTCGCGCTTGCGGTCCGCGTCGGCGGTGGTGATGGCCTCGTGGTGGGCTCGCCCGGCGGCCTGGCCGTCCCGATCGACGAGGAGCCACTCCGTGCGTCCTACCCGCGGAGGTCACATTTTTTCCCCCACCTCCACCCCATCCCCCACGAACACCCCGTTGCCTAGACTGCGCTGACCGCGCCGCGGCGTGACGAACGTTCGCGAGATGATGTTGTCGTCGCCGGCCAGGCGGCGCAGCTCGTCAAAGCCCCTGTGCTCAGGCCTGGGAGTCTCACTCCACTTGCACTCGATGAGCTCGAGGCGGCCGCCGCGCGGCAGCACAAAGTCGACCTCGTGGCCGTAGTGGTCGCGAAAGAAGTACAGCTGGGCACGGCGCCCCTGGTTGGCATGGCGGCGCACGAGCTGGCCGTGGACGTGGGTCTCGAACATGGCGCCCAGCAGGGTGCTTTGCTCGAGATCGCGTGGCTCGCGCATGCCGGTCAGGTGGCAGGCCAGACCGGTGTCCAGGAAGTAGAGCTTGGGCGTCTTGATCAGGCGCTTGCCCAGGTTGCCGTGATAGGGCTCGAGCAGGGCGATCACGCCCGAGGCCTCGAGCACCGAGATCCAGGCCTTGGCCGTGCTTGGGGTGATGCCCACGTCGGCGGCGAGGCTGCTGAACGACAGGAGCTGGCCGGTGCGCGCCGCGCACAGCCTGATCAGCCGATCAAAGTCGCGCAGGTTGCGCACGTTGAGCATGGAGCGCACGTCGCGCTCGAGGTAGGTCACCAGGTAGTCTCTGTAGAAGCGTTCGGGGTCGAGCGCGCGAGCGTGCAGCTCGGGGTAGCCGCCCAGGAACATGCAGCGGATCAGCGCCTCGCGCTCGAGCGGTGTGCCCCAGAAGCGCTCGATCTCCAGCGCCGACAAGGTGTGCAACCTTGTCACGCTGCAGCGGCCCGCCAGGCTCTCGCTGACCCCTTGCATCAGCGGGAAGTGCTGCGAGCCGGAGATCACGTACTGGCCCTGCCGCTCGCGGTCCCGGTCAATGGCGGCCTTGAGGTAGCGCAGCAGGCCGGGTGCGTACTGCACCTCGTCGATGATGAGCGGCGCCGGGTGTTGCTGCAAAAAGAACTCGCCCGAGTGCTCCGCCGCCTCGGCCACGGCGGGCACGTCCAGGCTGACATAGGTGTGATCCGGGAACACGCGCGAAGCCAGGCTGGTCTTGCCCGTCTGCCTGGCGCCGGTCAGCACCAGCGCCGGTTTCTCGCCGGCTATGGCGCCCAGTGAATCCTCAAAATCCCTTTCAATCCACATGATTGTGTATTATGCAATTATGTTGCAGTAATTTCTACAATACAATTATATAATTCCCAAATACATGATATTTCATATATATTTTGCTTTCGCTGGGAACCCAGACCGCCACACGCTCTGCACCCAACTCGCCACCACCCCGATCGACATCTCGCTTGGAACCTCACGTTGCTGTTTTTGAAAGGCTCCTTGAGTTCACAGCAAGGCCCTCCTGACCTCCACCATGGCCCTGGTGTCGCGCGTGCAGTAGTCGATGAGGTGCTGCTGCAGCTCGCGCTTCCTGGCCTCGTCGTCGGTGGTGATGGCCTCGAGGTGGGCTCGCCCTGCGGCCTGGCCGTCCTGGATGCCGAGGTCGTCGTAGCCAAGCGACGGCACCAGCGCCGGCAAGACGCTCTTGATGGAGAAGGAGCCGTGGAAGTCGGGGTGGTAGTAGTGCTCGCGCACCACCTTCAACAGATCCCACAGCCTGTCGTCGATTCGCTTGATGGCCTGCGCGTGGTGCGGCAGGTCGCGGGCCAGCCTGCTGAGCTGGCCGCGCTCGTAGCCGCTGTACACGCAGACGCTGCCCTTGCTGCCGACCGCGTCGATGAGCGTCCGGCAGAACGCTTCTCTCGGATCCTCGTCCTCGAAGGCCAGGAACAGGCGGTGCTCGGTGGAGCCATCCCGCTGCTCGACGTGGCAGGACCACTCGAAGGGGATCGCCTGGTAGGGACTTGTTCCCGGATAGCGAGGCAGCGCCGGAGCAAAGGTCTCGAAGTCGAGGTGGTACAGGGGCCAGGTGACCTCGGCGAGGGCTTCCTGAAGGCCCTCGCCCACGTATGGCCTTCCTGAGACCACGGCGTCCCTGACCCTGGCCTGTACCTCCGTCAGCCTGAAGTCGTCCGGCAGCTCGTGGATGGTCTGAACTCCCTCGGCCTCGAGCTGGGCGCGGGCGCGCTGGCTCAGGCGGGGCAGCTCGTCGATGGGATCCTCGACGACAGCGTAACCCCGGGTGCAGAAGGCCTGGAACGGGCACTCGTAGGGTGTCGAGCAGTGGTCGCCCGGCTCGATGTCCGGTGCCTCGTCCGCGGCCAGCATGCGCAGCAGCCTGCCGACGTTCTTCTCGACCTCCCGCCCCTTGGCCCTGGCCTCACGGGCCAGGTCGTGCAGGGTGAACAGCTCGTGCAGGTCGTACTCGCCGCCCTGGTACACGTAGGACGTGTTGAGGGTCAGGATGCCGGCGTTGCCTATGTTCACGCCCTGCTGGGAGAGCACCCAGAGCTGAACGGCGAGGTCGTCCAGGTTGGGGTCCTTCACCTGCGTGCTCGACTTGACCTCGACCAGGTCCCAGCGGCCGCGACCCGAGCGAGCCAGGATGTCGGCCCGGATGGCCACCTTGCGGTGGCTGAAGGCAGCCTCGAACAGCGCTGGCACGCTGCGGTCGTTGAGGAGCCTCAGCGTCCTGTGCTCAGCCTCTGCGTGGTGCTTGTGGTCCTCGTCAACGAGGATGCCACCCGGATGGCGACCCGTGGCCACCCGGCCCACGTGGTTGCCGGTGTCAAAGATGGCCTGCAGCGACTCGTCGGTGGGGGTCGCTTCCTGCCTGGCGTAGGACTGCAGCCACAGCCTGAGGGGACACTGCAGCCCGTTCACGTAGCGTGACTTGGAGAGGCGGGGCGGCCTCATGCCTGGAGGCTTGATGAGAGGATCGGAGGTGCTCTTGACGGTCGGCATGCCTGGGGCCCCCTGCTGGTCGATCGAGGATTGCATGTCCCCATGCTGGCAAGGAAGTACGACGGGATGTGTCGCATTGAATCAGGTGGGCAGGTCGGCAGGTTGCAGGTAGGCAAGCAGGCAGGGAGCAGGACGGCAGGGGACTATCAGGTGGGCAGGTTGGCGGGACGGCAGGTTGCAGGTAGGCAAGCAGGCAGGTGGGCAGGTGGGCAGGGAGGCAGGGAGGACAGCAGGCAGGTGGGCAGGGAGGACAGCAGGCAGGGAGCAGGACGGCAGGTCGCAGGACGGCAGGTGGGCGGGACAGACGCCAGGCTTCGAGGTGGTGAGCAAGGTCAGGAGGCGGGCCCTGAGGGGAAAGGAGGAAACACCGTGGCCGCTGGACACGTGCCGGATTGGTGGGCTTCCTGTCAGACTCAGGAAGGTGGGGTGTCCAGGCAGACCGGGTCAGATCAGCTTTTTATCCTTGGAGACACCGCGGAGCGGCAGGAGAGGAGCAGCGCAGCTCGGAGATGCCGCATAGCGGCGCTTGTTCGCTTGCTGGCGACGCGCCGCTGCAGCGTCATCGGGGCGAGTAGAAGGCTGGGACGGAGCACGGGAAATCGGAAGCTGAGGGTCCCTGGAATCGAGACCGCCTCAGAGCGCGAAATCCACGAACGTCAACGTGTAGTTCACGGTGTCGGGAACATGCGCATCGTCGATGTTGATGCAGACATAGAGAACTTCCGGGTACTGCAGGTAGGGCTCGGAAATGAAAGCCTCGTACTGGTCCGTGCCAATCATCCCGTACTGCCTCGGTATGCGGGTGCCATCCTCGTTCAAGACGTACATGTCGAGGTCGGCACCCGCGTCGAAGTCCAGCCGAACGCCTGCCCGGCGAGCTCGAACCACCATGCGGAAGCAGTCCTCGACATCCTCGCTACCGCGGACGATGAGCCCGGAGCCGTCCGATGCCTCGGCCGTCCCGTTCACCACGGAGGGGAACTGCACGATGGCCTGGGCCGTGGCTATGTCGTCGTTCTCCTCGGTCTCCGCGATCTGGGCGAGCTGGGCGCCAAGCGGAACCGCCACCACCTCGTAGAACCCGCTGTTGAAGGTCCGGTCGAAGTCCTGGGCACCGACCCCCACGAACAATCCTGAGGTCATGCTCTCGACCGGGGGTGTGATCAGGAACGAGCCGGTTCCGCTCGAGAGCAGGGCTGCCTGGAAGGGCAAGATGGCGCTCTCGATCAAGTTCGCGTTGCCATCGAAGATCGAAACGTTGAGCCTCGCCAGACCGTCGGTGGGAATCACCGCCAAGGCGACACGACCCGTCACACCCTCGGTCTCGAGCTTCCAGAAGTCCTCGACGTCTTCGGAGAAGGACATCATGCCGGAGCCGGCAAAGATGGCATGTGGGAAGGAGAGGTCTCCATCCTCGGCGAAGTCCACCCAGCCCACAGCCATCGAGGGTGGGGGAGCGAGGACGTTGGTGATGGTCTCTGCTCCATCCCCGAGCTCATTGGGTTCATGTTCCTGCCGCCCCTCGGGCTCGTAGCCAAGGACCAGCAGGGCTCTCTGGTCTCCGACGGTGACAAGGAGGTCATCTCCATCGCCACTCATGTCCATGCGCCAGATCACCCCTGCCTCGTCCTCCGGGTCCCCCACGGGAAGCTGCCACTCGACGTCGTTCCTGAGGGTGCTGATGCGGGAGATCGAATGATCACCGGCCACGTACAGCCAGGCGCCGTGATCAGGCTCGATGGCCAGGTCGACGACGCTACTGCCGACCTCGATGTTCTTGATGATGGACCAGTCCTCGGGATTTGATGCGGAAGTGTCGATGACACTCAGGTTGCCGCTCCCCTTGTTGGCGACGTACGCGCGGATCCCGGTCGGGTGAAACACCACGTCCCCTGGCTCGGCGAGCTGTCCCTGCAGGATCGTGGCCTCGCGCGTGTAGGTCCCGGTGTCGTCGTAGCTGATGAGAACAAGCGCATCGTGGGCGGTGTCGCTGACGATCAGTCGACTGCCCGTGTCCGTCAGCCTGAATGGCGTGGCGCCCACACCAAGCACCTCGCGGCCAAGCACCTTCTTGACCGTACCGAAGGTCACGCTGACCGGCACCGGGTCCACGACGCTGATCTTCCCGGTTCCCCAGTGCAGCACGTAGAGCGCATCGCCAAGCTTCCCGTAGGTGAGGTACTGAGCGCCGATCTCGACATCGAGTTCGTCGTCCAGCTCGAGGCCCACGGTCGGGTTTCTGCCGAAGAAGTAAACGGTATCGCCGCACATGGCCGCCCCGAACGCCTCGAGTGCCGGGTAGATCTTCACATCGAAGTCCGCAACGTGCGCCGGGCAGGGCAGCGCCAGGCTGTATCGCTCTCGTGTCTCCAGGAGGGTCCAGTTGATCTTGTGATCCGAGAAGTTCATCGAGGCGTCGGTCTCGAAGGACGAGTACACGACGACACTCTGCTCTGCCTTCATGTCGAGTTCTGTGGGGATACCCGGCGTCGAGATGGCGCTGTGGAGGCCATTGAAGAAGCTGCCAGGAGCGATGCTGGCATCCATTGCGGCTCCCGCACCTGTATCCGGATTATCCGCGGCCCACACCACCTCGATGATGTTGGCGGCTCCGTCATGGTCATCGTCCGGGTAGACGTAGGAGTCTGCCGGCACGCTCACCTTTGCGGTGGAGTAGTTCTGCAGCCGGACCTTCTGCGGCTCGGCACTTCGTGCAATCACAATGTCCCCGGAACGCCACACGATGCTCACCAGCAGGTCCACGCCCGCTGGCAACTCTCCCAGCCTGGCGCGAGCAGCGTCGCCTTCCTGCTCGAGGTTGGCTCGCGAGACCTCCGAGATGGTGCTGCCGTCCTTGCGCTCGACGAGCACCTCCCCGACCAGGTCCGGGACCACCAGCAGGTCCTGAAACAGCGGCCGGGCGATTCCCAGACGGACCGGAGATTCACTGCAGGCACACAGGCTCAGCAGGGCGAGGCTGGTGAGAGCTGGATATTTCACAGCGCACCTCCCGGCCGAGCTGCGGTGACTTCCATGGTGGCTGAGCTCTGGCCCGCGAGGCCGTAGTAGATGGCTGCGCCTGCCCCCGAGACCAGGGCCACACCGCCCACCCCCACGATGGTCCAGACCCACCACTTCTGGTACCACCTCTCGGGTATCTCGGTGAGCTCGACCCAGATGGCCGTGGTCTCTGAGGGATCCACGTAGACGTCGGACTGCCACTCGTAGAACCCTGCCTTCGCAACCTTCAGCACGTGATGCCCCGCAGCCACCTTCTCCAGGGTCTTCATGGGCAGGGTACCCACGGCCTCGTTGTCGACAAGAACCTCGGCCTCGGCGAGAGCACAGCTCACTGCCAGGCTCCCGGTGGCACCTTCACCCACCCCGAGCAGTTTCCGGCCAGCATGCCGGACTGCCCGGATGAGCTGGTCCTCGACCCCGCGAAAGCTCTCGGTGACCCGGCTCTCGACCGTGGCCTGCTGCGGGTTGATGAGCCGCAGCGAGATGACGTAGCTATCGGCGAGCTTGCCGACGCTCCCCACCACGATCCTGTCGACGCCGAGGGCACCACCGATCTCCGCGATGCAGGAGGTCTCCTCGCAGCTCGCCAGCATGGCCTTCTGCTCCTCGAGCTGGAGCATGGCCTTGATGTCGTCGCGGCTGACCACCGAGCTTCCCTCGACCTTCTTCAACTCCACCGAGAGAATCTGGGTCAGGTTGTCAGCGGTCACGGCGTCCACGCCGGTCGGTCGCAGGTCGAAGACAGCGAACGACATGGCCTGGCCTGCCGCGAGCTTGAACCGAGGGCCAGCCGTCCCGACGTTCGTGCCCATGAGCCCGGCCAGCAGGTCAGGCAAGGCCGCTGGCAACTCTCCAAGGCTCTTGCAGGTATGAGTGGAGCGCTCCCGGGTCTGCGAGGTCGCGGACTCGATGAGCGAGAGGTTGAGGACCAGCTCCTCTCCGACCTTTCCGAGAGAGCTCGAGAGCAGCAGGTCGACGTGCGCCATGCTGCCGAGCCTGGCGAGGCAGGCTTCATCTGACTCGCAGCCGAGGAGCTGCTTGTTCCCCTCGTGGGCCAGGGTCTCCTTGATGTCGGCGATGGTCAGCACGCGCAGACCGGGCATCTGCCCGAGATTCTCGGCGATGAGCTCCGTCAGGGCCGCCATGTCGCTGTCCGGAACCCCGATGGGCCGGACGTTGAGGACCAGGATGCTCTTGCCTGCCTGCTCGACCCCGGTTGACCCGGCTGAGCTCGCCGGGACTGCCACCTCACCAGGTGCAGGAGCTGGTGCGTTCCCTGGCCCGGGCGTGCTCCCATCCGCGGCCGGGGAGACGGACCGCGCTCCGAGCAGGCCGGGCTGAAGCAGGGCCCAGAATGCGACTGCAACGACGTCGGTCCTGACGTGCATGAGCTGACCCCCCGAAGTCGACCGAAGACGAAACGCGTTGATTTCGATGGCTGCTGATCTAACCCCACTTCGGAGACTGTTTCATCTGCTATCCGGCACTTCGGGGCCCCAGCTCGTCGAAAAAATGCTCAGGGGACGGAGGCGCCGCTGAGGCTCTGACAGCGGGCCGGGGGCAGGACCGTGACCGTAGCTGTCAGCGATGCCGGGCATGCTGCGTCCTGCTGACATGGCCTGCATCAATGAGGTTCGGGGGACCGGAATGCCAACAGGGAGGAAGCTGCCATGTAGATCTCGACCCGCTTCGATGTCGGTCAGCTCGTCAGCTACAAGGGCATTCCCTGCCGGGTCATCGTGGCGTACGTGCGCCTCCGCAAGGGAGGGTCCACGGAGGAGTACTTCATCGACGGCGGGCTCAGCATCCGCAAGAAGGTTCCCGCCAACGAACTGGTCGGTACCGGGCCCGGCGTCGAGGTCGAGACGCGGTTCGACATCGGTGACGTCGTGAATCACCAGCTGGACGGCGAGGTGTCGATCAGGTCCATACGCTGGAGCAGGAGCCGCTGCAACGAGCGCGAGGACTATGACACCTACAGCGAGAGGACCAGGCTCTGGAGCGGCTTCAACCGGAAGGCGGGGCTGAGCATCCACTGAGGCCGCTGCTGGAGGTCGGCAAGCGACGCGGGTGGTCGCGTGGCCGGCGCATCTTCGGTTCATGAACGATCTTCCAAGAGTCTCGACCAGGGCGACGGGGACGCTGCCCCCGGCTGCGCCCCTCACGGAGACAGCCCTGTCCAGGACCCGACGGCCGGGGCTATCCTCGCCGCTCCAGCCAGCCAGGAGAGAGCGCATGACAGGCCCCCTGCTCTACCGCGACTACAACAGGGAGGAGCGGGCCCTGTGCTTCCACCTGATGCGCCTGCTGTTCACACGCATCGACGAGGTGGGGGACCCGCGGCCGGTCGATGACTTCCTCGCGGCCTTGGACCCGGAGTACCAGCCGGGGGCCACTGGCATCGACGTCCTCGGCGAGGTGGCCCTCATCCGCGACGCCTACCACGCCCGCAAGGAAGCCCCCTTCGAGCTGCTCGACGCCATCGTCGAGCTCATCCGCGAGCAGGAGGGGCTGCAGCACGTGAGGCCCTACACGAAACTACCTGAGGTGCTGCGAGACCCGCGGCAGACCCACCCAGGTCAGATCTGCCGCAAGGCAACCAGCACGGGCATGCAGCTCAGCGAACACGAGCGCCTGGCCTATGGGGCCCTGCAGGGCATGTTCAACGCGAAGCCGGACCTGGCGGTGGTCACGCCATCGACGCTGTACGTGGTCGAGGCCAAGTTCACCGAGGCCCTCGACGCCACCCAGCTCGACCGCACCCGCAAGATC
Source organism: Pseudomonadota bacterium (assembly GCA_043821645.1). Classification (GTDB taxonomy): domain Bacteria; phylum Myxococcota; class JACRCW01; order JAFGSX01; family JAFGSX01; genus JBDRCO01. Next base: position 9,243 of record JBDRCO010000127.1, read on the forward strand.
GGGGAGGTCTGGCAGAAGCTCCTGCCCGCAGACCTTGGCTACGCCGAGCCCCCTCGGCTGCACGTCGCCACGCTGGCGGCCAGTCGATACAAGCCGGACATGAGCTGGCAGCAGGTCGTGGAGATGGCTCGCAGGCACCTCCCTGCAGGTGACAGGAGCCTGCTCGCCCTGGAGCGAGGGCTGGCCCTGCTGCAGCCCGAGCCGGAGGCCCAGCCCTCCCCTGCCGAGATCTAGAAGATCCAGCACAGGCGATCCTGGTGAACCTGGGAGTCCCTGGAAACAGGGGCCGCCGGGTGATGATGCCGCATAGCGGCGCTTGTTCGCTTGATGGCGACGCGCCGCTGCAGCGTCATCCGATCGAGAGCTGTCAGATCCTGACGTCGGAAAGCGTCTTCATATCAGGGGGATGGGGGCGTGGCTGAGTGCGACACAAGATGTCGCAGTAGCCATGGATACTGGGATCAGATGGACAGCAGGAGCGGAGGGGACATGGCCTCGAAGAAGGAGAGGCAGGAGGCCAGGCAACGGAAGCTCGTGGAGCTGCTTCTGGAGAGAAAGAAGGTGACGAGGCGGAGGCGACAGCGGGCGCTGCGGAGGGACAGGAGAGCCATGGAGCTTTCAGAACAGGGGCGTCTGACCGAGGCGCTCGAGAGCGCCGTCATTGCCGCCAGGCTGTGCCCGGACGACCCGCGTCTGCTGTGCAACTGCGGCGTGAGCTTCTTCATGCTCGGGCTTCACACGGAGTGCCTCGCCCTGATGAGGCTTGCGGCCGAGTTCCTTGACGACGAGCTCGACACGCTGACCTGGGAGGACGCGACGCTCCTGGCGGTGGTCGGGCTCGGCATCGTCGAGGAGGACCCGGACATCGGCCTCAAATTCCTGCGCCATGCCGTCGGCCTGGACGAGGAGTGCGGTCTCGCCCACCACAACCTGTCGGTGGCCCTGGGCAAGCTGGGCCTCAACGAGGACGCCCTGCCACATGCGCGCAAGGCTCTTGCGCTCAGACCAATGGACCCAGATTTCAGAATCCAGCTGGCCACTGCGTGCGCCTTCACAGGCCTTGCCGAGGAATCCCTCGAGCACCTCGAGGTCCTGAAGCGCAGCGGGCAGCTCGACGAGGACTCGCGCTTCAACCTGGCCCTCCGCTACCTCGATGCCGACAGGGAGATGGAGGCCGTGGAGCTGTTCAAGCAGCACCTGGCAGAACACCCCGACGACGCCTGCGGTCATGGCCTGGCAGGAGTGGCGTACGCCCAGATGCGGTGGGACAGCGATGCCAGGCAGGAGCAGGCAGAAGCCCTGCGGCTGGGCAAGGACAGACCCGAGGTCATGCGCCTGGTCGACGAGATCGATGAGATCCTGGGCAAGGGTGGTGGCGAGGAGGACGAGCAGAAGGCCTTGCTGGCGATGTTCGTCATGGCGGCCCTGATGAGAAGGGGGAGCCGGAGCCTGCTGTGAGGGGGCGGGAAGAATCGCCCGCTTCTGGGCCCTGGCCGTGACCGATGCTGACACGGTGGCGTGGTCCACTGGTCCTGTCCGGGGGAGTGGGATGAGCCGCGAAAGCGTTGCAGGTGGGGCCTTGCCCCCCTGCCAGGAGGAAAAGCAGCATGACGGTTGAGGATGGAAATCAAGCGCCCTCCCGGGTGGTCATCGCCGGGTTCGGGGCTTGCGGAGCCGACGTGGTGCGGCTCATCGCGAAGCTGGACCCGCAGGAGAACACGGAGCTGTGCACCATAGGCGGGCCCGACGTGCTCGAGCGGGCAACCGGCACGCAGCGCTTCAGAGCGGTGGAGCTGCAGCCTCAGGCGCCCCGGCTGGGGAGCCGAAGGCCTCACGCGGTGGAGGTTGCCGTCCCCGGGGTGCAGGCCCTGGCCGAGAAGCTGTCAGGCAGTGACGTGGCCGTGCTGGTGATGGACCTGACAGACCCGTCGTGGCTCGAAGCGGTCCCGCAGCCCGGTGCCCTGGTCAGGGCCGGTCAGGCGGTGGGAGCGCAGGAGGCGCTGAGCATGCTGCTCTCGGGCGCCGACGTGAAGCTCCCGCAGGTGGTCATCGGCATGGGACTGGTCGACGACAGGGGTGGCCCCCCTGCCCTGCGCGAGACCCTGGCCCGTGCCAGCTCGATGTGGTTCTTCAAGAAGAGCTGGCAGACGGGGCACGAGGTGCCCCAGCAGGATGGGCGGCGCCGCAACGATGCGGTCAACCTGGTGCGAGCGCTGGTGGACCCCATGCATGACGACGGCAATGTTCGGTTCGAGCTGCCGGAGATGAAGCTCTACGCCGAGACGTCGGGTCACTCGCAGTTCGCCTCGACGTTCGCCACCGGTGAGGGACGCGACTACCTCGTCGCCCAGGAGCTCATCGTCATGGGAGCTGCGAACCAGGCTGCACCGCTGGCGAAGGCCAGGCGCGTGTACCTGCACATGCGCGGAGGCAAGGACGTGGCGCTGCGCGAGGTCCACAACCTCGCCCTGGTGGTGGGCAACTCCATCGAGGTGGAGCCGGAGATGTTCTTCACCTCGATGTTCGTCGACGGGGAGAACGAGCTGACGGCCACGGTGGTGTGGGCCTGAGGGCTGCCCGGCTGGGGGGGTCCTGAAAACAAGAGGCTCCCCGTCGCCGGGGAGCCTCCTGCTGGCTCGGGTTGTCGTGGGGCGGCCTGCCTAGTTGCTCGGCTGGCGGTCCGGGAAGTCGCGGATGTGCAGGCGGCCGTCCACCGGCAGGCAGTCGAGCTGGACGTTCAGGGAGTCGTCCTTGTTGATGAAGGCGACGCCCACGCGCGTCCAGTAGCTCTTGTCCGCCTCCTTGCCCTCCTTGATCGAGTACACCGCCTTGCGGCGAACCTCGCTGCCCGTGTTCGGGCTCGGACTCGCCTGCTCGGTGTCCTGCACGGGAGCGGGGGTGGTGGGCTTGGTCGGCTGGCTGTTGCGTCCCTTGTACTGCTGCATCTCGTCCTCCCTGGCGGGGTTGGTTGGCCGCCTCGTGATGTTTCGCAAGGTACCCTGTGGTATCTTAGGGTGTCAATGGGTTTCTTTTGGCACCTCAAAGATCGGGTCTGCTGGCGGGCTGCCGGGGGGGAACCCTGGAGGCGGTGAAAAGCTCAGGAAAACGGAGAGATAAAAAGAAGAGTCCGTCCCACGGGGTTGGGTTTTCGGTGTTCTGGTGGGTGGTGGAAAAAGAAGCTGATGGGGGATCGTAGCTTGATCTCGAGTATCGCACGGGTCCCTGCCGCCTCCAAAAAAACGACCGGAGATCACCTGGGAGTCCTGGAGAGACGTGCCGGACAAAGGCGGGGGCAACACCGCAGCGCGTCGCTTGGGTGCTGGTTGGCCCCGCGACGCGCAGCGCTGTGGGGGGGGGGGCTACCAGTACCACTCGGAGAAAGACCGAACCTTGAGCTTCCTGGCGACGGACGACGACGATGCTGGAAACCATGCCAGCTCTCGCCCTGCCCTGTCCGGGACACGGGCAGAGGTGGCTTTCACGCCACGCAGGCCTGCATCCTTGACGGAGCTGCCGATTGGCTGGCACGTGGAGTGAGGGATGAGCGACCCTGCCTCATCGAGCGGGTAGGACGAGCGCAGTCCCAGAGCCGCAAGGCCGGTGCTGGTGATGGCGTCGGCAACGCGTTGCCGCCTCGGAACAGTGGCATGGACGAGGACAGGACCCGTGCTGTCCAGCAGGTCCTCTGGTTCGTAGGGCCAGCCCTGGATGAACAACCGCAGGTTGAAGCGGGCAGTCCTCACGTCCTCGTTCAGGTACAGGGTCGGGAAACTATGCGGTGGATTCCACCTGCCGCCGCTGGCGGCGGCGAAGCTGGGGTCCAGAGGGTTTTCCCACGAAGGGTCCGCGATGCGAAGCCACTCGTGGCCATCAGCCAGGTGCTCGGAGCGCATCAGCCGTGAATCCGTGAGAAGTCGAACATCTCCCGGCACGCGGCCAGGACCTCGCGTGTGCGCTTCCTCCCGGCAAGGTCGAGAAGGGACTTGCCCTGGAGGTTCTCGGCCTTGCGGCGGACAACGGCCGGGATGCGCTCGGGCTTCAGGTAGTGGCAGAGCACGTCGGTGGCTGCTGCCAGGTCCGCAACGGCCTCCAGGCGTTCACCCGGAACGCCGCGGCTCAGCCACTTGCTGAGGGCCTGGCGTGATACCCCGAACAGGGTCGCCGCTTCGGACTGGCTCAGGCCCCAGGCTGCAAGGACCCGGGGCAGCTCGTCGATGGCCCCCTGCTCGGCAAGGTGGCGCCGCAGGCCCGAGAGCCAGGCCGGACTGGCGGCCCTGGCCAGCTCCCTTGCTGCTTGGGCCGGCTTGAGTTCGAGGAGCTGGGTGTCGCTGGTGACCATGCAGAGCCTCCCATGCAACCATATGTCAACTGCAACCTTATGTCAACCTCGCGGCACACCAAGGGGCCCCCGGTGGTAAGCCGGGGGCCCTGGTGGCTGGCTGTGCGGTAGTTGGAAGGTCAGTTCTTGTCGAGGAACTCGAAGCGCGTCTTGAGCCTCTCAGGGTCAGCAACGATCTCGGTGCCCTGCAGGACCAGGCCCGACTCGCGGGAGAACTGCTCGTACAGGGCTTTGGGGTCGGCCGTCAGCGACTCGAGGTCCCACAGGCGGATGGTCTTGTCCTGCATGGCCGTGGCCAGGGTCTTGCCGTCGGGGGAGAAGGCGAGAGGAGTTCCCGTTGTGTTGTCGTTCACACATCCACTGGCTCTTGCCAGCTCCAACCCGCTTCTAATATCCCAAATCTTCAGCTCGCCACTCCTGTCCAAGGAGGCCAGCAAACGACCATCGGCCGATAGCTTCACGCTGTATATCCAGTCACGATGGCCTGAAAATTCAACGATATTCTTCCGGCCATCGACGTCCCACACCCGAACAAGATTATCGCACCCGGCAGCGGCTACCATTTTCCCGTCGCCACTGAATTCAACCGCGAACATCGCACAATCCCCTGTCCCGAAGGATGCAAGGTTCTGCCCGCTTGAGACGTTGAATATCCCGAGCTCTCGCTTTTCGTAGTTGTATATTGCGATGCGCTTGCCATTGCGTGAAAACGTGACGCGATAACAGTCTTGCAGCTCTTCTTCGAGCAGCGGGAGAGCAAAAACATTTTGGTTGTTGGTGGAACCAAAGGAGATGCTTTCGACTGGCCTACGGTATCGACAAGCGATTCCTATGCTTCCGTCCGGGCTGACGCCGAGAGATTCGATTTCACCACCCAGAGCTAGTCCTGCAACAGTTCTGTGTCCAGTCGAAATATCTACCGTGAGAATCCTCACCTGGCGCGGGTCCTCGAGATAGATTGTTCGCCCGTCGACCGAGATAGCAATGGCCAGAAGAGAGTCTTCATCAGGAGTTATCTCAGTGCTAACACGACGGGTTCGGCTGTCAAAACAAAGTGTTCGTCCTCCAGTTTCAATGCCACAGATGTTTCCAACATCACGTTGAAATGCAACTATTTTCACAGGAAGAGAAAACCCTCGAAGACAAGTATCGGCGCCCTGTTGAGGGACATCCCACATGCGAACTGTTCCATCCATGCCTCCCGACGCAATGCTCTTTTCATCTCCTGAGAACGCCAGTGAGAAAATGAGTTCTCCTGAATTCCATTGGTTCAACGACTGAGCAGACGACACGTCCGAAACCTCGATCGTGCCGTCGTGGCTGCCGGACAAGAGTTTGCTGCTGTCCTGTGAGAATTCCAGTGAGGCGATACCAGAGGTGTGTTCCGTGAAGGTTTTTTCTGGCTTCTCGCTGTCTAATTCCCACAGGGAAATCTTGCCATCTCGCCATCCCGCGGCCAGAAGTCTGCTGTCTGGTGAAAATCCGAAAACTGCTTGAATAGCGCTCCCCGACTTGATCCCTTGGCGGATCTTGCGTCCGCTCGATACTTCCCAAACGTCGATCATCCCTGGTCCCACCAAGGCTGCTAAAAGACCGCCACGTGGGCTAGTTGCCAAATCACCCATCCACATCGAACTGCGATCTACGTACTTTACCAAACAGCGCTGTTCTGAGATCGCCTTCAGGCAAAGACCAGCTTCATCGTCCCAGTAAATGACCCGCCGATCGTCAGGCAGCAGCGCCACACTACGGCGCGACCCTGAACCGATCCCAACGTAATGGACCGCCCGGAGAAGGAACCCTTGATCGGCCTCGTCCCTCAAATGGATATTCCTCAAACCGTCAACAAGCGAATCCGAGAAGGAGAGAATCTTAGTGCCATCGCTTGAAAACTTCGCACCAAAGAACTCCGCCGGTGCGGCAAGTGACATGATCTCCTTGCCATCTGACCAATTCCGAACCCTGAGCGCTGACGAGCTACCCGCCTCTATTAGGTACTTCCCGTCAGAAGAACGAGACAAAGTCTCCACAACGGTCCAATTACCAGACTCACGCCAAGTTTCGGTGCGCGTTGTTAGATCAATAATTCTTAAATCTCCATCCAGTCCGTTTGCGATCAAGCTGCCCTTTGCGTCGAAAATGACGCCAGAAATAATCGGGGCGCCTTGGAGCATTTCTGGCTGCGTTTCCTTCAAGTCGGACGTAGATCTGAACCTAACGAAACCGTCCATCGTGCCGCTTACCAATGTTTCGTCATCAGAAAAGGACAACCAAAGGACCTGTCGTTCAGAGCGTTGCGGCAATTTGATAATCTTTTTCGTATCAATTTCAAAGAGGGTCAGACCACCGGTGGTGTCAGCCGTCGCCAGCATTCCACCTGTTGGCGCAAAAGCCATGGCGGCCACGCCGCCCTCATGTTGGTATGCGGTGATAGCAGGGGTTTGAGAACTCAATCTCCAAAGCACCACGTCACCGTTGTCACATCCAATCGCCAATGTGTTAGATACTGCATCCAGAGCCGAGGAAAGGATTCGCGAGCATCCAACTGTGCTGCTCTGTCGAATCGTGCCATCTTGATAGTTGTAGACTATTACCCGAGAATCCGTCGAAATGCTGATCAAGGTCTTGCTGTCCGTGGCGAGCAGTATCCTCCCATTGACAGCGGTCGTTTGAGCTATTGAACGCACCATCTGCAGCTCATCCAACTCGCGCACTAGAATATCTCCCGAGTCTGTCAGTAGAATGAGTTGAGATCCTTTTAGGTCAAGCTGAAGCGATTTCACCTGTAACCGGTCAGAACCAGGAACGGTCAACTCAAGTCCAGTCCGCAGGTCCCACGCCACAAGACCTCTGTTCAGTTCTGCACAATATAGACGTCGTCGTGTCTCATCGACCACCATCTCGATGCATCTCGAACCCCTCCGAGTCTGCCACCTAAGCGTCGGCCTCGGCGCCCGGATAATTCCCGCGATGACGCCACGGGCTGCCGGGTGCTCGGCATTCATGAGTGCGCCGGACGCGAACAGCAGCGACTCGTGCACGCTCCTGGCACGCCAAGCCTTCTCGGCCAACACCGCACTCAGGTTGAGCTTGGCGTCCTTCTCGGAATGCCTGGCTTGTTCCGCCGAAGCTTGCGCTTGTTGCTCCGCCTTCAAGGCCGCATCTCGCTGGCGACCGGTCTCCCTCTCCTTCACGAAGAACACCACGGCCACCGCGGTCAGCAGGACCATCACCAGTCCCAGCACCGCCCGCCTCACGCGCACGCGGCGCCTGTCCTTGCGCTCGGCCGCGACCAGGAAGTGCCTGACCTGCGACGGAACCTCGGTGCTGCACTGCTCGGCTGCACGGCGGGCATCGACCAGGGCGCGGCCCGTCCACAGCTCCTCCTCGCGCTGGCCATGGCGAGCCCACAGCTCCGCGGCTTGCCCGATCTCGGCCAGGAACACCACGTCGTCACGGCTCTCGTCGAGCCAGCGCTTGAGTCGGTGAAAGCTGGTGATGAGCGACTCGTGCGTCAGCTCCACCTCGGCCTGGCTGCCGACGCTGCTCTCGACCTGCCGGGAGGTGAGAAGGCGTGCACCCACCAGCCGGGCCAGGACCTCGCCCGCCAGCGGCGGCATGCCGTCCAGCAGGGCCTCACGGCTCTGCGTGCGGCGCGTACCCTCGGCGGTGACCAGGCGCAGCAGCAGGCGCCGTGCCAGCTCCACCTCTTCGGAGGTGAAGCCAGCCAGGGTCTGCTCCGCATGCTGCGCCAGCGCGCCCGCCACCCCGCCTATGGCGTCGTGGGACGAGCGCAGCAGCAGCTTGCGCTGCACGTCGCGACCCGCCCACATCTGCTGTCCGGCAAACTGCAGGAGGGGCAGGCAGGAAGCCTCCCCTGACACCTCCAGCACCATGCTGTCGACCAGGCCGGGCTCGTCGTAGCCGTAGCCCGCGGCCTGTAGCGGCCGGGTCAAGATCTCGCGCAGGGCCTGCTCACCGGGGGGCCGCAGCACCACGATACTGGTCAGGGCCTCGCGCACACCCGGGCCCTCGGCCACCCGGCTCAGGAACTCCTCGCGCAGCGTGAACAGCGCGCGCACCGGAAGCTGCGGGTCGTCCGCCGCGGTGCAGATGGCCTGCATGAAGGCCCGCCGCGTCTCGTCGTCATCGACCAGGGCGTACAGCTCTTCAAGCTGGTCCACGAACAGCAGCACGTCGCAGTGTCGGCGCTCGGCCAGGCGGTGCAGGGACACGCTCAGCAGGTGGGGCGAAGCACGTAGCTGCTCGGCCAGGCGCTCGGCCTCCTGCTGCGGGTCCTCGACGCTGCTCGATGCTGCGTCCGCCATGGGCGTGGGCGCCCGGAACGCACTGCCCGCGACCAGCGAGGCGCTGCCCTCGCGTCGTGCCTCGACGATGCGCGTCGCCAGGGTGGCAAAGGGCTTCTTGCCGGGCCTGACCTGGATGACGAGCAGGGCACCGCGCTCGCGCAGCCGCGGGATCACGCCCGCCTGCACGAAGGAGCTCTTGCCGGCGCCTGACGGCCCCAGCACCGCCAGCAGCGGATCCAGGCGCAGTCGCTCGACCAGGGCCTCGATCTCGGACGCGCGGCCAAAGAACAGGTGGCGATGCTGCTCGCCAAAGGGCAGCAGGCCCCTGAACGGGTTCTCGTCGTCACTCAGGGCTTTGCCTGCACTCGAGATCAACCGATGCAGGCGTTGCGCCACCTCGGCGGCAGCGGGCCGCTTCGCCGGGCTCTTGCTCAGGCACGCACCGACCAGCAGGGCCAGCTCGGCGGGTACCTGGGCGCGCGCAGCGAGGTCGGGCGCGGGTTGCTCGCTGCAGACGTCGACCGCCAGCATCAGCGGCGTGTTCGCGCTGTACGGCCGCGTGCCGCTGAGCAGCTCGAACAGGGTGACGCCCAGCGCCCAGATGTCGGCCGCGCCACTCGACTCGCCCTTGGTCCACTGCTCGGGTGCCATGTACGAGGGCGTGCCGCGCAGGTAGCGCCTGTCGCTCTCCAGCGACAAGATCTCGCTGGTGACGTCGAGGGTCTGCTGCGTGGTGTGCGTGTCCTGCGCGGCTGCCGCGGCCTCGTCCTGCGCCGCAAAGGTCTTGGCCAGGCCGAAATCCACCACGCGTGGCCGGCCATCGCGCGCCAGCATCACGTTCTCGGGCTTGAGGTCGCGGTGGATGAGGCTGTGCGCGTGCGCCTCGGCGAGGGCCTCGGCCATGGCCAGGCCGATGCGCTGGGCCTCGGCCACGCTCAGCGGGCCGCGCTCCATGCGCTCGCGCAGGCTCTCGCCTTCCAGGTACTCCAGCGCCACGAACAGGTTGCCCCTGTGTTCGCCCGCGGCATACACGGTGACGATGTGCGGGTGGTTGAAGCGGGCCGTGGCACGCGCCTCGAACAGGAAGCGCTCGGTCGACTCCTCGCCCAGCACGCCGGGCTTGAGCAGCTTGAGCGCCACCTTGCGCCCGAGCTGCTGGTCGCGCGCCAGGTAGACCTCGGCCATGCCGCCCGCGCCCAGCAGGCGCAGCACTCGAAAGTGCGCTACCTGCTCGCCGGGTGCCAGCAGCCTTGGCTTACCTTCTGTGCCTTGAGGATCCTGTGTCACGCCCGCCCCCGACAGCGCCGCACCGAAAGTGTGTGATAGCCAGGGAAGGCAAGCGAGGTCAATTGCCCGCTTGTAGTTTTCCCGACGGGAAATGGGCCTGCGCTTCATGCACACCAAGAGGCCCCCGGTGTTGAGCCGGGGGCCTCTGGTGGCGGGCTGGTGGCCTAGTCCTCCTTGGCCTGGGCCTCGCGGACGTGGAGGCGGCCGTTGACCGGCAGGGCGTCGAGCAGGACCGTCAGCGACTCGTCGCGGTTGACGAAGGCGCTCCCGACCTGGCGCCAGATGCTCTTGCCCTCCCCCGTCTCGATGATGGTGTAGACGACCTTGCGCTTGCTGCTGCTCTGGTTCTCGTTGGCCATTGGTTTTCTCCTTGTTGGTGGTTGGCCTCTCGCGATGTCAGGAGGCCAAACCCGGCAAGGAGGAGCGCAGCACGCCCTTCAGGACCGTGGAGCGGACGGCAGAGCGCATGACGGGTTCCGGCGCCACGACGGGTTCAGGCAGGCGGGCTGTGAGGAAGCTCGGGACGAGGGGGCGGGCAAGCGAATGGAGATGGCGGACGGGAACGGGGCAGGCTTTGAAGGGGGTGGCCTGGTGGCATGGAGACCGGGGGTTGGAAGGAATCGGGGCCTTGGTGGCTGGAGCTGGGCGTGGCCCGACGTCAGGTGGGTCTCACTGGACTGGAATCGGTGACGGCGGCACGATGGATGACGACGGAGGAGTCCTGGCACGTGTCTGCTGGGTCCAGCAGGTCATGCACGAGGGGTGTCCAGGCCAGGCCGATGGGGTGACAGAGAGCGCTTTGCCCCCTGCGTTCCGTGGAGCACACATGAAGTGGATGCAGTTCATCCTCCCGCTTGCGATTGCCGTGAGCATCGCAGCCTGCTGCGATAGCGAGGCGGCCTGTAGCGCCGTCGAGCCAGGCATGAGTCAGAGCGAGGCCCTCGAGCCATTCTGTCCGGGTACGAAGTATGACGTGGGAGTCGGCAGGTTCGTCATCACGGGTCCCGACGGCAGCACCTGCACCTGTCCGACCAACATTTCAGACAGCCACATCAACGGCGCCTGCACGTTCAAGGCGGCAGAATAGACATCTGAAGTCACCCAGACCTCCATGGGAGTCGACGAGGGCCCTGTCGACTCCGGTCGCGCTGGTCTGCGCCTGTCGGGTGCTTCCTCGAACCCCTGCCTCCTCGACCCCGACCACCATCTCCGGCGGCGCAGCATGGGACGGGTGAACCGTTCATCAACGGTTCAGTGAACGGTTCGTGGGGCCCTGGTGGCGTTTGCTGCGCCAGGAAAAACGATAAGTTACGAGGCCGACGGGCGACCTCCTCGGGTGGCACCGTTCGTGCTCAACAGGGTTCTGTCAGGCGCAAGACGCAAAACCAACCGGCCACAGAAGCCAGAGGAGACCGCCATGTTCAACGCGATCAGCACCGTCAGCACCGCCGCGATGAACCGCACCAGCGTGGCCGGGGCGACAGACCCCACGCCGATGACGCCAGCCAGGCCGGCATCCAGCAGGGACCAGGACAGCTACACGCTCGCCTCGCACCCGCAGGCAATCCAGATGTGCCAGGCCGGGGGCAATAGCGACAGGCCCCTGCCCACCCAGGCCGAAGCGCTCAAGGACATCAAGCAGAACGCCATGCCCCGGGTACTCGAGGGGATGAAGCGGGACGGTGAGTCCAACAACAAGTCCAACTGCGACGTGGGCGCGGGCAGGATGCTGGCCGAGCTGCGCAGCCGCGGATACCAGGCCGAACTCAACCAGTCCGCGGGGCACGTGACCGTGCGGGTCAAGACCCAGGGTGAGGACATCATCGTCGACCCGACCGCAGCGCAGTTCTTCAAGGACGGCACCGCGATCGACAGCACGCTGCAGAAGAAGGGCTTCGTCGGCACCCGCGAGCAGCTGAGGGAAACCTATGTCAACCACGCCGAGGACCTGACCGCGGCCCAGAATGTGCCCACCCGGGACAAGCTGCGCGCGGACAACCCAGGCTACCCCGCCGGGGACATCCAGTTTCTGCAGAAGGACGCGGCCGGGCTCAACTTCGATCTGCACTACACGCCCGACACCCGCAGCACCGCTCTGCGCGACTCGGCGACCGACAACTGCCAGCTCAGCGTGCTGCGCGCCCTGAACAATCGCTGAACCGACTGCCTCCCGTCACCGGCTCAGGGTGTCGCGCGCCGCGCTCCATGCCCGCAGCCGGGCCAGGTCGGGCGCGCCCTCGACGGCCGACTGCTCGAGGTCGGCCTCGGCCCTGGCGAGCAGCGCATCGGCACGCCTGCGCTCGCCCCGGGCGTGCAGCGTGCGAGCCAGGGCGAAGCGGGTCATGCCGAGCGGGTAGGGTCCGGCGGCGCTGTCCTCGAACAGCTTCAGCGCCTGCTCCAGCAGCGGCAGCGCCCGCTCCGGGTGGCCGAGCCCGAGTTCGGCTTCACCCAGCCCCAGCAGAGGATGCGCGCGCCGCACGCTGGTGGCGGGCTCGCGTGCCGAGATGAGCTCGAGGGCTCGCCGCTGGCGATCGCGCGCCTCGGCGAAGTGCTTCTCGCGCAGGGCGACGTTGCCGAGGTTGGACAGTGCCATGCCCACCACCGGGTGGGTCTCGCCGTAGGCCTGCTGCAGGACCTCGAGCGCCCGGGTGTAGTGCTCGCGCGCCTCGACGTACCGGCCCTGCTGCTCACGGACGAAGCCCATGGCGTCGAGGCTGAAGCCGACCTGCGGGCTGGTTGCACCCAGGGCCTGGGCGCGAATGGTCAGGGCGCGCTGGTGCGCCTGCCAGGCCTCGTCGAGGGCGCCGCGGCGAGTCAGGACCAGACCAAGCTTGCTCAGGGAGGTGGCGACATCCGGATGAGCAGGCCCCAGTGCCTGCTCGCGGATCTCCAGGCCCCGTCGCAGGGCCCGCTCGGCCTCGACGTACTGGCCCTGCTCGGTCAGCAGGGTGGCGATGTTGTTGAGCGCCGGCACCAGACCGGGGTGGCTGGGGCCAAGCGTGGCCTCGTCGAGGGCCAGGGCCTGCTGGTAGAGCTCGAGGGCGTGGTCCTCCTCGCCCAGGTGCTTGAGCACCACCGCGAGCCGATTGAGGGGCGACGACAGGTCCGGGCGGCCGGGTTCCGGATCCTGTCGCGCGCGCTCCACGGCCCGCACGAGCAAGGTTCGCGCCTCGTCGTAGGCCCCGGCGTCGTCGAGCAGTCCGCCCACGACCTCGTCGAGACGGGCACGCTGGCGGTCGGAGTTGCCGGCTCGCTCCACCGCTGCCTCGGCGTGAGCGCGCAGCGCCAGCCCCGCCTGCGGGTCGACGCCACCGCGCACGGCGAGCAACACGGTCATGGCCTGCGCCCGCAACAGGTCGTCCCGCGCGCGCGCCGCGACCAGGTCGGCTTCCTGCAGCGCCGCGGTCGCCGCTGGCCTGTCCTGGACTTGCCACAGCAGCGCCCCCTCGCGCAGAAGCAGGCGGCCCAGCAAAGGAGGGTGGCCCACCGCGCGCACCTCGTCCTTCAGCGCGCGCACGGCCTCCAGGGCCTGTGGATAGCGCCCCGCCCGTTCGAGCGCCTCGGCCTCGTCGAGCGCCCCCTCGAGGCGGTCGATGCGATCTCGGAGCGCGGGATCTCCGGGCAGCGGCGTGGTGCTCAGCAGATTCTCCGTCGCAGCACAGCTCTCGACCTCCGCCAGCCGGCCACACGCGCTCACCGCCTCGTCGACCAGCGCAGCGTCTGTCTGCTCGGTCAGCAGGGCGATCAGAGCCCTCATCTCATCCTGTCGGCGCCGCAGGCACTGCATGCGCAGGTCGAGAAGCGCCTCGGATTGCTCGCCGCTGACATGGGTGGCCTCGCAGGCCAGGGTCCACTGACGAGTCCACGCGGCAGCGTAGTCATCCAGCCGCTGCACCACCCGGCGGCTGGTCTCCGCGGCGTGGTAGCGGCCCGTCGCCGCAAAGGCCTCGATCAGCTGCGCGCTGCGCGTCGGGTTCCAGACCTCCGCGATGTGCGCCTCCGCGTCGCGACAGGGCTGCCACGCTTCACCGTGCAGCCAGACCTGGAGGCCGAGCGCCACGGCCAGCGCCGCCGTCGCAAGCGCGAGAACAGCGATGCGCCCGCGGCCAGGTCGCGGGTCGAGAGCAGCGAGCAGCTCGGTCATCGAGGCGAAGCGCTCCTCGACGGCGGGCCTCAGCCCCCGTAGCAACGCCCGGTGCACGTGGCCAGGGAGCCGGGCAGTGGCCGGCGGCGGTCGCACCACTCCCCCGGCGATGGCGCGGGCGAGGGACTCGATGTCGTCGCCTGCGAAAGGACGCACGCCGCACAGGGCCTCGTACAGCACGACGCAGAAGGCGAACTGATCGGCGCGGGCGTCGACCGCCTCCCCGCGGTGCTGCTCGGGCGCCATGTAGGGCGGGGTACCCAAGCGCCCGCCGGACGCCGTCAGCGTGCTGTGCTGTTCATCCAGCGGCGCGGCCTCCACCTCGAGCCTGTCGTCGCCGGCGCCGGTCGACGCCGCGGTGCCGAAGTCGCTGACCTTGATGCGGCCGTCGAGGCCGATGAGCACGTTGTCCGGCTTGAAGTCGCGGTGGACCAGGCCGGCCGCGTGGGCCGCCACCAGGCCGCGTCCGGCCTCGCGCAGCACCCGCAGCACCTCGGACGGAGGTCGCGGCTGCGCGGCCAGCCAGGCGCGCAGGGTCGCACCCTCGACGAACTCCATCGCCATGTACACCTGGCCGCGGTAGACGCCCAGATCGTGCACGGTGACGATGTTGGCGTGCGACAGGCGAGCCACGATGCGGGCCTCGCGCTGCAGCCGGCTCTGCCGCCGGGCCTCGATCTCCGGATCGCCGCAGGGGCGCAGGACCTTGAGCGCCACCTTGCGGTCGAGGGCTGCGTCCCAGGCGCTGTACACGACACCCATGCCCCCGGCGCCGACGCGATCGAGGATCATGAAGCGGCCCAGATCGGTGCCCCGCGCCAGGCCCTCGATGGAGGCCGGTGACACGGCAGGTGACTCCCCGTCAGGGTCGAGGGTGGCCTGATCGAGAGTGTCGTCGTCCACCATCAGGGGGTCTTGAGTCCGAGCTCGCGGACGCGCAGGGTCAGGGCGCGCCGGGACACACCCAGGCTTTCGGCGGCGGCTCCGAGGTCACCACCGAGCTCGGCCAGCCGTGACGTGATCTCCTCGGCGCCGATGTCCCTGGCCTTGCGCACCCGCGGGCTGCGCTCCATCAGGGCGTAGAGCGTGTTACGCGAGATGCCGAGCGCGTCGGCGGTGGCGCGGATCTGGTGGCCGTGCTGCTGCAGCGTCGCCACAAGCTGGTCCTCGTCGATCTCGGAGGCCGGACGCTGTGATGCGGGCACCTCCCGGGGCTGCACGGTCGACGCGGCCTCGCGCAGCAGCGCGACCGCGCTGTCCACGGGGACCGTGTCGCTGTCCAGGTTGGCGAGCACCAGCTGGCGGGTGACGTTGCGCAGCTGCCGGACGTTGCCGGGCCACTCGCAGGCGACCAGCTGGGCCACCACGGCCGCAGGCATCCACGGCGCCGCACCCCCCGGCCGGGGCTCGAGCAGGGCCAGCGCATCGCACAGCTCCAGCTCATGCCGGACAAAGTGCCGGAACAGCCGTCCGATATCGTCCCGTCGCTGGCTCAGGGCTGGCAGGTGGAGGGTGCAGCCCGACAGGCGGTGCAGGAGCGGTGCGCGAAAGCCGCCATCCCGCACCCGGGCGTCGAGGTCCTCGTCCGTCGCTGCGATCACACGCACGTCGACGGCCTGCTCCGCACTGCTTCCCAGGCGACGGATCGTACCGGTCTCGAGGGTACGCAGCAGCATGGCCTGCACGTCGGGGGGCGTGGCGCCGATCTCGTCCAGAAACAGCGTGCCCCCGTGTGCCTGCTCGAAGTAGCCGCGATGTTCCTGGGCGGCTCCGGTGAAGGCACCGGCCATGTGTCCGAACAGCTCGGAGGCCGCGGTCGAGCCTGGCACTGCAGCCATGTTGACCGCGACCAGGGGACCGTCGGCGCGCCCGCTGCATCGGTGCAGCGCCTGGGCCGCCAGCTCCTTGCCGCTGCCCGTCTCGCCGCGTAGCAGCACCGGGGTGGCGATGGGGGCGCTGGTCACGATCTGGCGTCGAAGAAGCTCCAGCGCATCGCTCTCGCCGACGAAGCCCAGGGCGGGCTGCAGCTCCTGCCGGGGCACGGAGCTATGCAACAGCAGCAGCACCCGGGCGGCGAGCTCGATCTGCACGCCCCACTCGAGGTCCGCGGCCGACAGCTCGCGTGGACCCACCAGCTTGCGGCCGTCGACACGCACCTCGCTGGCCCCGTTCTCGGGCGCCAGCGCAATCCCGCGCTCCGGAGCCCGGGAGAACCACAGCGCCTTGCGGCTGAGGCAGGGCTCGGCCAGGGGACCGCTGGTGATGCCGGGCTGTCGCACGAAGTCCGGCGCCAGCCGCGACAGCCCCACGGGCCCGTTCTCCTCGACGAACAGCCACAGCCGGTCGCCGACACGGTCGAGGTCGGTGTGATGCAGGATGGTCAGGCAGGGGCGCCGCGGGTCGTCACGCCATCGGCCCACGTCCGAGGGTTCAATGGTGGCGACGTCCTCTGGTCTGGTGGTCTGCCCGGTCATGACGTCCAAGACCCCCTTGCACGTCATTCACAGAGAATCGCAGGCGGAAGTCAAGGTACAGGCACCACGGTCCTCCCACCAGGGTCCATGACCGTCACGGCTGGTGGAGGGACCTACGTGGGCTTGCTGGGGGGGCGGGCTGCTGAGGGGGCTTGAGACGGGGCCTGGCTGCGTTGCTCGAGGGATGGGAGCTTGAGGGCTGGAAGGTCGAGGGAAGTGGGACAGGGCCCGGCAGGACCGGGGTAGGTACCTCACCGAACCGCTGCCCCGGTGGAATCACAGCAAAGCTGGGGAAAAAATCAAGACGGGGGTCATGGCTTGACGAGCGGCGGAGTAGCCAGAGGCTGTCACGGTTGCCCATGGGCAGCCTTCAGGCTCATCTGACCAAAACTCACTGTACTGTGGTTTGG
>JBDRCO010000128.1:0-8709 GCA_043821645.1 Pseudomonadota bacterium
CCCCGTCGCCAACCTCGGGTACCAGCTCCTCGTGGCCCGTCTCCAAATCCATCGCCATCGATTGTCGCACGGCCTCCGAACCAGCGGAAACGCCGCCAGCGCGCGGCCCGAGCAAACGGGTGCCTTGCCGCCATGGCTCGGCGGCGCAGATGTGGTAGCAGGTGACGTCGTCAGGTCGTCAGCAGAGCTCGAGCGCGAGCTCGGCCTGAGGAGGCGCTCTCGCCGGGGCGATGGCTGGCGCCTCGGCGGGCAGACCGACGTGGGAGAGGTAGCGCCGAGCCTCGGCGGGGTCGGTCACGAAGGACAGCAGCTTGAGCCGACCTCCGCAGCGACACTGCTCGATGCGAGCGAGATGCGCACCTTGCGTCGCTCGAACAGGCCGGCTACGGCGACTACCGCGGCGGCGTCGGTCTGGGGCAGGGTCATGTGGTCGACGTAGGCCAGGGTCAAGGTTGGTTCCAGGACCTGGCCATCCAGCGCCGTGTAGGCCCAGCTCGGATCCTGACGATGAAAGTGCTCGTCGTCCGTGTACATGATGCCGTCGTTGGGCAGGTCGGCCGGGTTATTGAGATCGAGCAGGGTCACCCCCATGGCCTGCTGGATGTGCGGGTCCGTGGCTCCGGCGTGGTGGATGATCATGTCGGCGAACAGCGGATTGTTGTTCTCGTGCAACCTGTGCTCCCAGACCGCGGTGCCGTCCTGCACGAAGTCCGGATGCATGATCACGAAGTCATTGAGCTCCATGCCCAGGGCCGCGGCGCCGTCGCGCACCGTGGGGTTGTCGTGGAGCCTTGCCAGCCTGGCCCCGGCCAGCACACCCGCACTGGTGAACCAGCGAACAAAGCGGTTGGCGCTCGCAAGTCCCTCGAGGTCGTGCTCGATCATGTGGCGCGTGATCAGGCAGCCCATGGAGTGACAGGCCAGGTTGACGTGGCTGGCGCCCGTGACCTCGAGCTTGTGGCGAATGAACTTGGCCAGGATGCGCGCGTAGCGCTCGAGTGCCTCGGGCCCGTCAAAGGGGAACTGCTCGATCTCCGCCACGTCGTCGCTGCTGAGCCAGCTGGCCGGGACGGCGCCGTAGTACTCGACGGCGGTCAGCTGGTCCTGCGAGGTCTCGCCACCCGGACTATCGCTGCAGGGGCGCACAATGCCGAAGGCCGCGAAGGTGTCGAGCAGCCCCGCGCAACCCCGGTCCGCGCCGTAGACCATGCTGGCCACGTCGTCGGGGGTCTTGTTGTAGAAGCCGTGGGCCCACACGGTCAACGTGGCGACGCCGGCGTGAGCCTTGCTGCCACTGGTCGTGGGCGGCGCGCTGCAGTCCGCCGGGCAGCTTCGGGTGCTCTCGCAGGCCAGGCATCTGTGGTCGCCGCAGTCCGCCCAGCGAGCCGGGTCCAGGGTCGGAGCGATGCACATACCCAGCAGGCAGCTCCCGCCGGGACAGGAAGCCGGATCCTGGGCGCTGCAGCGGTAGTCGAAGGGCTCGCCCGCGGTGCAGTCCACACCGCTGGCGGCATCGCCGCTCCCGCTTTCCGGCGCACCAGACTCCGCATCCCCGCCGTCAGCACCGACGGCGTCCGGCTGCCCTCCGTCGTGGGCGGCCAGGGTGTCGGCGGCCAGGAGGTCGGCGCCCAGGGCATCCGTGGTTCCAGCCTCGGGCGGAGAGAAACGGTCCGCGGAGCCCGGGTCGACCTGCTCGCGACCCGGGCAAGCCAGGAGCAGGGCCACAAGGGCGAACGCGATCACGGTGAGCCCGCGATTCGGACGTGGGTGCATGCCGCCATGCTAGCGCAGATGTGCCCTGGGTAGTGCCCCGTACGCCACGCCCACCCCCGGTCGCAGCCCTCTCATTCGTGCCAGGCTTGGATGCTTCGAGCAGAAGCGAAAAGTGCGTAAGATTGGCAGCAGCGGACTCCAGCGCGCCCAGGAGCGCACGTGAACAGAGCTATCGTCGATCTCGGGGGAGGTGCCATCCTCGCCGCGCTGTGTGCCACACTGGCGCTCTCATCCTGTGGCGAACCCGTCGTCGAGCAGCAGGTCGAGGCGGGTGTCATCGACGTCATCGATTTCGGCTTCGAGGACGCGGGCCCGCCGGACGGAGGCTCTGGCGACGAGACAGCGTCCGTCGACGGTTGTGCGTCAGACGGATCGTGCGGATGAGCGTTCTGCGCCCACACCCGTGCGCATGGGCCCTGGTCGTGACCGGGCTCCTGCTCACGACCACCACGGCCCTCGCCCAGCTCGAGCCGCAGCCGACGCCGTTTGACGAAGAGCCGGAAGCGGCTGCTCCGACGCTGACCAAGCCACCGGTCCTGCTCGAGCGCCACGAGCCCATCTACCCGGCTGCCGCCATCGCCGAGAGTCGCGAGGGCGAGGTGGTCCTGCAGATAGAGATTGGCGACGACGGCCTCGTGAAGGCTGCCACGGTCGTTCGCTCGGCCGGTGCCGATCTCGACCAGGCCGCGGTCGATGCGGCACGACAGCTCGTCTTCTCGCCCGCCGAGTGGGACGGCGAGCCTGGGCCCATCATCATCGAGTACCGGCAATTGTTTCATCTCGAGGCGCCGGCCGGCCCAGCCGCAGCCAGCCAGGCGACCAGCCCTCCGCTGAGCGAGGTGAACCCGGCATCGCTCCCGATCAACTTCGAGGGACTGGTGCGCGAGGCGGGCAGCAAGGACGCGCTCGCCGACGTCGAGGTGGCCGTCGAGATCGCACGGCACGGAGGTGAGGGTGAAACCGAGCTGCGGACCACGCTGACGGACGTCGAGGGGCGCTTTGCCCTGCGCGGCATCCCGCGAGGCCGCCATCGTGTCACCTTTGCGCTCACGGGCTACGAGGTCGTCGAAGAGCTGCTGTGGTTCGAACGGGATCAGAGGACGCTGGTCAAGATCCACCTGACCCGTCGCGTCACCAACAAGTTCACGACCGTCGTGCGCGAGCGCCGCGAGCCCACAGAGGTCTCCCACGTCTCGCTCAGCCGTGACGAGGTCGAGAAGATCCCCGGCACCTTTGGCGATCCGCTGCGTGTGCTCGAGAACCTGCCAGGTCTGGCGCGGGTGGGAGGCATCGGGGGTGCGCTCATCGTGCGCGGCGCCAACCCCGAGGACACCGGTGTCTACTTCGACGGTGTCCAGATCCCCTTGCTGTACCACTTCGGGGGCCTCAAGAGCATCGTCAACCCCGAGTTCCTCGAGGACATCGCCTTTTACCCCGGCGGCTTCGGCGTGCAATACGGCCGTGCCACCGCCGGCATCGTCGACGTCTCCAGCCGCGAGCTCAAGATGGAGCGCTTTCACGGCAGCGCCGACGTCAACGTCATGGATACCGGTTTCTTCTTCGGCGGACCGGTCCAGCTCCCCTTGCCTGTCCCCACCATCACCATCGCAGCCGCCGGGCGCCGTTCCTACGTGGACAAGCTGCTTCCCGTGGTGCTGGACGCGGTGATGAGCGACCAGGTCACCATCCTGGCCTCGCCGGTCTACTGGGACTACCAGCTCAAGGCCGAGACCCGCCCCGCGAGCGGTCAACGCTTCTCGATCTTCGCCTTCGGCTCCGCGGATGACCTGAAGGTGCTGGGCGCCGTCGACGAGGACAGGATACGCCTCGGTCTGCTCATGCGCTTTCACCGGGTGGTGATGCGGCACGAGCTGGACCTCGGCGAAAAGCTCCACAACACCGTGCAACCCTACGTCGGCGTCGACAGCAACGCGATCGCGCTGAGCGCCAACGAGGCCACCGTCGAACTGACCCAGGATCTGTACAACTGGGGACTGCGCGACAACCTGCAGTGGAAGCCGAGCGAGCAGGTCCGCTTCAACTACGGCCTCGAGTATCAGGGCAGCCGTTCCGAGGTCGCCTTCAACGTTCCCGTGCCCACGGCCATCGAGATAGGCGGCTTCCCGCGCTTTTATCAGCGTGATTTCAGCGAGCCCCTGCAGCTCAGCGCCACCAGCTTCACCCACAATCTCGGCCTGTACCTCGAGGGCGTGTTCGAGCCCTGGTCCTGGGTGCGGCTGGTGCCGGGCGTGCGCGTCGAGCTGCTGCATGATGCCTGGAGCGAGCAGGGAAAGGTCCTGGCGGACTATGGTCTGTGGGACAACAGGCCAGCCTACGAGGTCGACCTGCGCAACACGGACCCACGCCTCGCCCTGCGCCTGACCCCCTTCGCCGGTGCCGTGCTCAAGGCCGCCGTGGGGCTCTACCGGCAGCCCCCAGCCAGCGAGGACATCGGACCGGACGCGGCCAATCCCTTCGTCGACCAGCCACGGGCGCTGCAGCTCATCATCGGTTTCGAACGCCGGCTGCTGCCTCAGCTCCTGCTCGACGTGCAGCTGTACACCACACGCCGCGACCAGCTGGTGCAGCACGCGAGTCGCACCTCCATCCTCAACGACAGGGGCTACGCCCAGCGCTGGGCGGACAATGGAGGCTGGGGCCACACGGTGGGCGCCGAGATGCTGCTGCGGCATGAGATCCACAGCTACTCGCTGCGCGGGCTGGGCGAGGCCTATCGCGCGCTGCTGCCGGGCTTCTATCCGGAGTTCCTGCGCTCGGTCTTCACCGAGGTCGGCTTCTTTGGCTGGATCGCCTACACCTTGTCACGCACCGAGATCGATCTCGATCCGACCCGCGACGCGCTCCATCTCACGGACTTCGACCAGACCCACATCCTGACCATCGTGGCCCAGGCCAACCTCCCCCTGGGCTTCACCCTGGGCGCGCGCTTTCGCCTGGTCAGCGGCAACCCGACCACGCTCCCCAATGGTTCGGTGCACGATCTCGACTACAATGAGTATGTCCCCCAGCCCTCGACGACACCGGCGCGGCTGCCGACCTTTCACCAGCTCGACCTGCGCATCGATCGCACCTTCGTGTTCGACAACTTTTCGCTCACGCCCTATCTCGACCTGCTCAACGTGTACAACCAGCAGAACGCCGAGGACTACTTCACCGACTACCGCAACACCACGCAGGAACCCTTGATGGGCCTGCCCATACTGCCCAGCCTCGGCATGCAGGGAGAATTCTGATGCGTGCGCTCGCTCTCGCTCGTGGCGGCGTCGCCCTCGCCCTGTCCATGGCCTGGGGCTGCAACAACGGCTTCGACAGCCCTGACGAGCTGCACGACCTGCGCATCCTCGCGGTGCGGACCGAGCCGGCCGAGCTCAAGCTGCCAGTCCGTTATCTGTTTGCTCCACCCGACCAGCGACCACCGGACTGGACGCTCCCCGGCTGGCCCGTCGACGTGCAGGTCTATGCCTTCGACCCGCGCGGGGGTGCGCTCACCACGTCGAGCTTCCTGTGTCCCGAGTTCGATGCCGATCCATCCTGCCTCGAGTTCTCAAGCGCCGACTTCATCTCGGCCGACCTGCCCGCCGCGCAGCAAGCCGAGCTGCGCGCCGTGTACCAGGCCCAAACGCGCGCCAACACCCTGGCGGATCCGGCGCGCGACCCGGCCGTTCCCGTCGGCGACAACCGCTTCCACTTCGACTTCACGCCTGCGGTGATCGACTCGCTGCTGTGGCGCGAAGGTGCGGACCCCTGGGGGCTCTTCCTGCAGCCCTTGCTGCCGCGCGTCGTGGTGCAGACGCGTAACGACGCCGTCGACAGCCTCGCGTCCGAGCGGGCATTCAAGCGCTTCCCCATCTCCCTGGACTTCAACGATCCCGAGCTTCCGCCACCGTTGATGGACCTCATCGCCAACATCTTCGGTGCGCCGCCCTGCGCGGCGCCACCTGCTGACGACGACCCCTTCGTCGAGGGTCCGGCACCGTGCTTCTTTGATCGCGGCCCCAACCACAACCCGGTGCTCACGGGCTTCGATCTGGTCGACCCCTATGCCGAGGCCGTGGCCCGCGCCGCTGGCGAACCCGTCCCCGTGATTCGCTTCTCGGAGCGCCCTCAGCTCGGCCCCCACCCCGTGCTGCTGGTCGAGCCCGGAGGCACCCTGCACCTGCGACCGGTATTCCTGCCCGACAGCATGGAGCGCTACCAGGTTTTCGTCCTGGCCCCCTTTGCCCAGGAGTTCGCGCTGCACAACCGCTACGAGGACTTCGTCTGCTTCTGGTACGTCACCGGTGGCGCGCTGGGTGGGGGTGACGGCCAGGGCAACATCACGTCCTCGACCTCGCGCGCGGGCGGCGTGGATCGCGAGAGCACCGTCGGCTTCGAGGCTGTTCGCACGCCGCTGGACATGGACTGGGTGGTGGCCGGGACACCAGAGCATCCGCTCGGCGAGGGCACGACGCGCGACACCCTGGTGCTTGTGGTCGAGGATCAGCGTGGCGGCGTGGCCGTGGGCCAGGTCATCGTGGAGTACCGTCGGTGAAGCGCTCCTGCATCCAGGCACTTCTCGTGAGCCTTGCACTTGGCGCGACGCCGTTCGCTACCCAGGGAGCGTCCGCGACGGAGACGGCCAACACCACCGCCGCCCCTTCGGTCGACGGACAACCTCGCTACGGCGAGCCTGTGCCGCTGTCCTGGCGCGAACCCGTGCTCGACCGGTTCACGCTCGAACTCGACGCGCACCTCGGCCTGGTGGGATCGGGCCCCACCCAGCTCACCAACGACCTGCGCTTCGGCCTGTTTGACTGGTGGGAGCTGCGCACCAGCTTCGCGCCCTACCCCGCCGGGCTCATGTCGACCTTCAAGCTCGGATCCACGGCCAGCCCTTGGGGTGCAGTCGCGCTGGGGCTGGGCCTGGCGTACGCGGACGTGGGCCTGCGCATCTTCCCTGAGGAGGACGAGCTGCCCGTCGGTCTTCGTTTTCATACCGAGTGCAGCCTGAGCTACAGCCGCCGCATCGGCCCCACGGTCGCGCTGTTCGCCGCTGCCCGCTGGCGTCACCGCCTGTCGACCCTGACGCACGACGACCAGGGCGTGATCGGGCTGAACACCGATGTCACCTGGGATGTGATGAAGAACTTCTCGCTCACCGCCGGCGTGGGGGTCGGAGGTCTCTTCTACGGCGAGATGCGCGAGAACACCATCAACGTCGTCGAGGCCGGCCGCCCGGGGCTGTCGCACTTCTTGATCCGTCTCGACGGGATCCAGACCGGACTGACGCTGCCCGTGAGCATGACCTACAGCCTGGTCGACAGCTTCGACGTGGACGTCTTTGCCACACCCCGACTTGCGCCCCAGCTCGACGTTCTGCTGGGAGCCGGAATTCGCCTGCGCGTCCTCGACGTCACCTCGGTCTTCTGATCCCGTGCCCCCCCGAAAAGGGGTCCCCGAAAAGGGGTCACACGAACAATTTCAGCCACGCGTTCTGGCCGCATGAAGAGCGATGCATTTGGCACCGCGCTGCCGCAATGAGCACCGTTGCCGGAGGCTGGATCGGTGCCACAGTGCGCCTGCTCGCGGTCATCTCCCTTCAATTAAGGCTGTTTCGCGTTCGAGAAGAGTCTGGCTCGAACCCTGCAGTGTCCCCACTCATGGCGAGACCGCTCCGCATGCACGAGCCGCACAGGCTCTACTTCGTGACCAACCGAACCATGCAGGGCCGGCTTCTGCTGACTCCCTCGCCCAGGGTCAACGACCTCATCGGCGGCGTGCTCGGCCGCGCGCAAGCACTACACGACATCGAGCTGTTCGCCTTCGTCTTCGTCTCCAATCATTTCCACCTCATCGTGAGGGCCGATGCCGGCGAGCTTTCGCGCTTCATGCAGTACCTGCAGAGCAACATCGCACGAGAGCTCGGCAGGCTCGTGGACTGGCGGGGCAAGTTCTGGGATCGGCGCTACTCGGCGGAGCCAATCCTCGATGAGGAGGCTTTCGTTGAGCGGCTTGGCTACGTGCTCGCTCATGGTGTCAAGGAGGGCCTGGTCGACCGCTGCACCGAGTGGCCAGGCTTGACCTGCATCCCCGAGATCACACGTGGTCAACGTCGTCTCTTCAGCTGGGTCAGCCGGTCCCTCCTCTACACGATGCGGCAGAGGGGAAGACCCTGCAGCGAGAGCGAAGCGACCCAGCGCTACCCGATCGAGCTGGCGACTCCTCCGGCCTGGGCCGGTCTATCGGCGGACAAGCGCCATGCCCTGTTCCGTCGTATCGTCGCTGGCTGTGAGCGCCACGCCATCCAGCGTCGCGAAGCAAAGCCTTCGCTCGGCCGTGCGCGCATCCAAGCCCAGCATCCGCACGACCATCCGCAGCGACTCAGCCGTTCGCCTCGGCCGCTGTGCCATGCGAGCACCCCAGCGCTGCGTCGAGAATATCGTCAATGCTATCGCGAGTTCGTTCGCGCCCACCGGCAGGCTTCGGCGCTGTTTCGCGCCGGCGCACTGGAGACCTCGTTTCCCAGATACAGCTACCGCCCGCCTCCACGCTATGGCCTCGACGACTGAACGCCGACATAGTCAATCAGGTCGGCGACCAGAGGAGATGCGTGCGCGATGTGCTGGCCCGCGCTGTGGGTCAACGACCATCACGTCGCCGACGAACCCACCTGTCGGTTTCCCCAGGCTCACGTGATGACTGAGAGAACGCGAAGGTGAAAGCTCTCGGCGATTGAGCGCTCAGGCGTGCGGGCTGCCCGGTGTATCGGGATTCGTCTGACACCTTTTCTTGGGCAGGGCGGGCTCATCGGGCGCCGGCGGCGCGGGAACGATGAGATCTCTGATGCTCGAGCGCGGCGCCAGGCAGCCGTGGTAGCGCGCAGGGGATCTGTCGACATAGGCGCCTTTCTTCCATTTTTTCGGACAAAGATATGCG
>JBDRCO010000129.1:0-3769 GCA_043821645.1 Pseudomonadota bacterium
GGGGGCGAAGCGGCGGGAGGCGGGGAGGGGACAGCAGCTACTCTGGCTCACCGTCCAGCGCAGCAATACCAAGGTGCTTCTTGACGTTGAGGGCCTTCCACTTGAGGCCCGGGTGATTCCGGACGATCGCTTGCTCGGCGGGGTCAGGGGTCAAGAGGTCGGGCGCGATATCTCCGGAACCATTCAAGCGTTCGAGGAACTCGACCTCATGGGTTGCGAGAGGCAGGACGGACGACATGAGGGATCGGGTTTCCTCAACCAAGGTGGTGGTCCACCCCTCGACCTCAGGCTTCGCGGGCCGCACGTCGTGCCGCAGCATGGGAAGCAGTTCCGAATTTACCTCGCGCGCAGTCGTGCGAACCTGCTCGACCGTGATCGTGCGCCAGTCGGCCCGGTTCAGGGCGCCGTAGACGACGAACCCAAGGCGCAACTTGGTTCGGTCCATGGTCAGGCGTCGGAGGATCTCGCGGACGTCGAAGACGTCGCGGCTCGCGCTGCGGGCCATCAGAGCTGCCATTTTCCCCGCGGCGAGTTCGTGATCCTCGACGAGCAGAACCTGTGAGGCCTTCTCGCCACCGATCGGATGCGAGTCTCTCCTGGAGAGCGGCCAGAGGGGAGTGCGCAGCATGAAGTTGACATCGACCTCGATGCTCCCTGGTCGGCCGTCGACCAGGTAAGTAAGTCGCCACTTCCCGCCGGCGTGCTCGGCCGGCGTCCGCTTGACGGTGAGGCCCATGCGGCCGGCAACCTGCTGGAGCGCCTGCTCGACACGAGGGCGCTCGGCGAGCATGGCCTCGCGTTCCGCTGCACCGACGTAGTTCAGGTCGATATCGACCGAGAGCCTGGGCAAGGCCAGTACGAAGAGATTGAGGGCAGTCCCGCCCTTGAGCGCCATCCGTGACCCAAGGAACGGGTGCGTGCGAATCGCCTCAAGCAAGCGCACGAGCACGTAGACCCTCTCGTAGGATTCCAGCTGGAAGCCGCTGTCCGCAGCCGCCCGCTGGAGCTGTTGTCGCGTCAGCATCAACTCACCTCCGCCCAGGTCCGGTTGATCACGCGCTCCGGTACCACGAGGTTCCACGGCTTCAGGAGCCGTCCCGGCTCTCGCTTGCGATCGAGGTACTGGGGTTGTCGTGGCGCGAGTTCGCGCAGTGCGTTCAGGTGCTGGGCTTCAACGAAGAGGCGCTCCCGATGCTGCTCCAGGAAGAAGCCCACCCGCGCCGCGGTGGTCGCTGAGCTGCGCTTGCGCACGTGCTCCACGACCGCATCGAGATCGAAGTACTCCACCATCTCGAGCGATCGCCAGAGCTCCTCCCATCCACCACCAAGGTGGGGCGCATCCAGCACGTCGACGAGGGTTCGCTCGAAAGTCGTCACGCGGACGGTCCCGCCTGCATACGGCTCCGAGGCAATGCCACCGCCGAGCTCTGGAAGGCCGTCCAGAGCCCGCGGCGGGCGGACCCCGCTGAACTCGCTCCCCTGGAATGCCAGCGGCCGCACGTGGCTGCGGGTGAGCACGACGAAGCGGTGCCACACCGAGTAGGTCCTGCCCCGGAGTTGCAGCGCGGCGTGGTAGGCGACTGCTGCGTCCGGGGCAAGCTTGGTCGCCAGCAGGTACGGATCGACCTGGAACCTGTCGGGCGGCGTACCGGCTGGTACAGATGCGTAGAGCCCGCGGCGGACGCGCAGGATCGTGCCGGTGGCGGTATGGCGGGTGAGCAGGCTGTCTGCCGTCCTGGGGCTCCGTCCGCCCCTGGATCCGTGCGCCTCAAGATACTCCGCGTGCGTGAACAAAGGATGGGTGGCGAAGAAATCGGCGGAACGCATTGTTGCCACCTTGAAGCGGTGTACGCACACATAATGCGTATATCGATAGCAAATGGCAAATAAGATCCGTCTTTGACTTGCCAAAGATGATCTAAATACGGTTCTTAAGTACGTATAATGATGTGTATTGGCAAGTATGGTGCACGCCACCATGGCTCGAGCGCGGCGACACGAGTCGCCCAGGCTTTCAGTGGACCAGTCCAAGTGCTGGAGCGGATTCGATGACCCATCTTGCTGGGTCGGCGAGGCTTATCCAGCAAGAAAGGGTTTGACCTGCATTCATCCATGCTCGATGCCGGTGACACCTGCATCTGGCATGGTTCCCAGTATCGCTAGAACTTCAGGCTCAGTGCATCGCAAGGCGTGGAACGCGATCTGCGACCAGCATTATTTAGCGCCGACGTCTTGTCGGGAACACGCAACAATCCGGAGGTTATTTGCGGTATGCCGCGTCGTGGTCAGGATGGAGCGACAGGAAGCGCATGAATTTTCCATCGCGGTAGACCAGAGCGCGGACCTTGTCGCTGCAACGGAGGGAATAGACGGTCCCGCCGCTGGGGGAGGAGATATGGTCAACCTTCTCCCACTTCAGGCCCGGTGCTCGATAGACACTGGACCAGTCCATCCCCCGAACCTTGCGCAGGGTGCTTGTCACCTGCTGCATTTCGCGGGCTTCAAGGCCTAGAAAGGTGTCCAGAAATTCAGGGCTGTTCAGATCCAGAGAGACCGGGTCCCGTGCCATTGATTTCTCGATTGTATGCGTTTACGGGCGGGCGCTGCGCCCCGCCCCCGTCGAGGGTGAACCTCGACGGGGCCCCCACCCCGGCTCTGGCTTCGCCAGGAAGAACCGCGAATGCTGGTGAAAAGAGTGGCGTCGAGAACTGATGGGGCGTGAACGCATACTCTCGATTGATTCAACCCTTCCTGGTCGTCTCTGCTTTCTTGACCAACGCCTCGAGATCGCTTTCCTCAGGCGGATTTTCACTGGCCCAGCGAAGAGCGCGCTCGATCTTCTCCTTGTGGGGGCTCTGCAGCGTCCAGAGCTGGCTCACAGGTACAGAGACGACCGGAACCAGGAGAATCGTGCCGTCCTCGAGATATTCGGTCCGCATTTCCTGACCCGCGTACTTCTTGCCGACGCAGATCTGGCCGCTGGCGCCGACACGCTTGGTTTCTGTTTTCAGTGCGCTTTGCATGATAATAGGATTGCATGATTACATGATAATGTCAAGATGAAGATAGGCTGCGGGTGAGACTGCCGGAATATTTGTAACCATATGTAAATAAATATTAAAGAACACAGCCCACTCCGAATACGAGAGAGCGAGGAGCCGTCCGCGGGACAAGTCAGGCGATAGCAGCGCGACAAGTTGTCGTGAAGCTCAGAAACCCGGGAAGGTCGCCGGAATGGTGCTCTGGCCCGAGGTGTCAGAGCCCCAGCAGTAGAAATTACCTTCCATGGTGAGGCCGCAATTGTGGCCGGTGCCAGCGCTGACGAAGACCCAGCGATGGGAAGCATCGCCGGTGTGGGCGACTCCCTGGCCGGATAGATTGTATCCCCAGCAGAGCATGGTGTCGTCGGACTGCTTGAGAGCGCACACGTGCTGCCATCCTGAGGTGATGCGGTCAAAGACACCTGAGCTGGGGGCATTGCCAATGACGCCCTGGGCGTCCGAGCCCCAGCACTTGATGGAAAAATCGGTCTTGATGCCGCAGACCGTCTCCATGCCGGCCTCGATGTGCCGGAAGGTGTCGGCAGGGATGACGCCGAGATTGCCTGGAGTCGAGCCCCAGCACTCGACCAGGCCGGTGGCCCTGAGGCCGCAGGCGAAGCGGTAACCCACCGTCACCTGGACAAAGGCGCCGGCAGGCGGAGCCAGCGAGCCTGAAACATCCTCGCCCCAGCACTTGGCCGTGTCCGTCGTGGTGATGCCGCAGGTCA
>JBDRCO010000130.1:0-55972 GCA_043821645.1 Pseudomonadota bacterium
CCCGATGGTGTGAAACCGCTGCCCGTGTCGAACAGTCCCGCGATGAGCGCCATGGACACCAGCTCGGGCCGGGTCTTGAGCCCACGGAAGAAGCTGACGTAGGCCTGGGTATCTTTGAGCAGGTTGGGCTGCGAGTAGCACAGGTCGGTGGACCCGGGCTGCTGCTCGTCGATGGTGCCGTCGTTGGAGCAGTCCTCCTCGTCGGTGAGGAAGATGACCACCAGCTTGGTCTCCACCTCGTCGCCCGAGGCGTTGAGCTCCTTCTCGCGCAAGAAGGCCGGCAGGTCGCCCGAGCAGTCGCGCGACTGGGCACAGGTACCGGCGCTGGGCGAGCGCGGATCCACGATCCCCGCCGGGGTCAGGAAGTGCTGAGTGGACTTCAGCCCCTGCTCCCAGGCCGAGCCCCAGATGCCGATGTTGCGCACGATGTTGGAGAACTTGTTGGCGAGATCAGGGGTCTCCCAGTCCAGCACCTTAATGGTCGGGTCCTGCACGCTGGTCTGCAGACAGCCGCGCTGCGGCACGGACGACCGGTGCGCGCCGCCGTAGGGCGCATCGCAGTCGTGCATGTCCGTGGTGATGATGCCGATGCGGAAATGGTTCTTGAACAGCTGCAGGCGCTCGATGAAGCCGCACTCGGCGAAGATGGCCTGGATGTTCTGCGGCCAGTCCTCCTGCGCTTGCTCGGGGTGGCTGTCAATGTGCCCGCGCAGGGCGTTGAAACCCGAGCCGTCGCAGGCGTTGGACGGCGCCGACGAGGAGGACGACGAGGCGTTGCGCGCCAGGTTCTCCTGCTCCTCGGCCATGGAGCCCGAGTTGTCGATGACGAACAGGATGTCGGCCGCGCGGTCGATATCGATCTTCTTGGGGTTGACCACGGTGCGCGTGGTGATGGGGATCACGCGCTGAAAGATGTGCTCATTGCAGCCCATGACCAGGATCATCGCCAGCAAGAGCAGGATCTTGGACTTCATGTTGTGCTCCGTGGGCTCCCGGCGCATACCTCTGCCGGCCCTCGCCAGGACCACCGCCATGTCGCCGCAGGCGCGCGCCCGCCACAGCAGGGGTCCATGATCAATGTACGATCCGAGTCGGATCCCGTCAAACCCCAGTGTTCTTCCCGCGGGTGGCCCAAACCTTTAGAGCTGGCGATCAGGGCACCCTGCAGCCGGCGGACGCCACCGTCATACCCCCGAAAGAGCTGACGAAAAGGGTGCAACGTGGAGACGGCAACGCCGAGGCGGGGCCCGGGAGTTCAGCGCCCTGGTCCCGGCACCATGATGCTATCCGGACTCGCCTTGGCGCGCGGCCTGACCGGGTGCATGGGCTGACCGTCGGCGTCGATCTCGGCCACGATGATGCTGCCGTAGATCTTTTGCAGGTCTTTTTGAAAATTGCGGAACGAGCGTTTGAGCACCTCGAAGTGCACGGTGTACAGCACCGAGCCGCTGACGATGTACAGCTCCTCGACGGCCACCGTGTACTCGGTGTTGCCCTGGTAGTCGAACTCGAAGGAGCGTACCGAGGCCGGCTTGCCCGCGACGGTGAGGGTGCCGCCGCCCCTGTCCACGAAGGTGGGCAGCTTGCGCAGCGCGATGCCGGCATTGTGCGCCACCATCTCGGTGTCGACCTTGTTGGGCACGCTCTTCATTGTGATGGTCAGCTCGGCGCGATCGCCGGCCAGCTTGTTCGCCACCAGCTGCCCCTGTGCCGTCAGCTTGTGCTCCCAGCCGCCCGGGAACTCGACAGCGTAGTAGCCCTTGGGATGGAAGAAGGGCGGCGGCCGGCGCTGTCCGAACATCTCCATGTCGAGCTGGGCCAGGGCGAGCGAGGACAGGGTGGTGGCAGCGAGAGCCATGGTGACGACGGTGATGCGCGTGTTCATGGTGCCATCCTAGCAGATCTCACGGGATGTCTCCCCCCGGGCGGGCTGCGGCAGTGGACGATGCGCCAGCTCCTTGGACGCCACCCCTCGCGTCCTGTTCACCCGGCCAGCGGCTGCACCAGGCGCACCTGCTGCCCACCCGCTGTCTCGACGATCAGGGCGCCATCGGAATCCAGGTCCACCGCCCGGCCCTGCACCCGGCGGCCGTCGAGCGCAACCTCGACCTGCTGTCCCAGGGTGGCCGAGCGTTGCCGCAAGGCGTCGAGCAGTCCGGCCATCCCCTGACGCTGGAGCCGCTCGAGCCAGTGCTCCAGCCGGCCACACAGCGCCGCCACCACCGCCTCGCGGTCCTGCGCCTGCCCGGTCTCGGCACGGATCGAACTGGCCAGCCCCCGCAGGGCATCCGGGAAGTCCTCCACCGCCGTGTTGACGTTGAGCCCCACACCCAGCACCGCGTACGCGAGCGCCTCGCCGCGGGCCGCAGTCTCGACCAGGATCCCCGCCAGCTTGCGGGTGCCGCGCGCATCCTGCACCACCACGTCGTTGGGCCACTTGAGGCGCGAGCGCACACCGCAGTCGCGCACCACGTCGTCCACGGCGAGGGCCGCCAGGTGCACCAGTTCTGTGGCGCGGCGCGCGGGCAGTTCGGGGCGCAGCACCAGGGACAGCGCGAGGCCGTGTTTCACGTCGTGCCACCAGCTCGAGCCCTGACGGCCGTGCCCGGCACTCTGTTGCCGCGCGAGCACCAGCGTGCCGTGGGGGCAGCCCGCGCGGGCCAGCTGCAGCGCGTGCGCGTTGCTGCTCGGAGTCGCGTCGAGCAGGTGCAGCGGCTGACCCAGGCCACGGCCCGCCAGTGCCTGCTGCAGCCGCCGCTGGTCGAGGTCTGTCACGCCTGCCCGGGGACCAGCTTCATGGACAGGTCCACGGCCACCGCGCTGTGCGTCAGGCCGCCCATCGAGATGGCGTCGACACCCGTGGCGGCGACCGCGCTCAGACGCTCCGCCGTCATGTTGCCCGAGGCTTCGAGAAAAGCGTCGGGCTTGAGCGCGCGCGCCACCTGCACCGCGGAGCGCAGCAGGGCGTCGTCCATGTTGTCGAGGAGCAGCGCATCGGCGCCGGCCACCAGGGCCTGCTCGACCTGATCCAGGGTGGAGGCCTCGACCTGCACCTTGAGCAGATGATGGGCATGGCGCCGGGCCAGGTGCACGGCAGCGGCCACCGACCCCGCGGCGGTGATGTGGTTGTCCTTGATCAGCACGCCGTCGAACAGACCGTGGCGATGGTTGACCCCGCCGCCGGCGCGCACCGCGGCCTTCTCGAGGTCGCGCAGCCCGGGCGTGGTCTTGCGCGTGTCGAGCAGCGCCACCGTCGGGAACATCTTGAGGCGGGTGCGCAGCTGGGCGGTGTGGGTCGCGATGCCCGACAGGTGCATCAGGAAGTTCAACCCCACCCGCTCACCACCGAGCAGCGACCGCGTCGGCCCCGTGACCTCGAGCACCACGTCGCCTTTGCGAACCCGCGTGGCGTCGCAAAAGCGCGCCACCAC
Organism: Pseudomonadota bacterium; assembly: GCA_043821645.1. Classification (GTDB taxonomy): domain Bacteria; phylum Myxococcota; class JACRCW01; order JAFGSX01; family JAFGSX01; genus JBDRCO01. Next base: position 3,432 of record JBDRCO010000130.1, read on the forward strand.
CTGCACCCGCGGGTCCAGGCGCTCGAACACGCGCGTGAACACCTCGACCCCGGCCAGCACCAGGTCCTGCTTGGCTCGCACCTCGGCGCGAGCCACCGCGTCGTCGTCGATGGTGGCCAGGCTGGTGACATCTCCGGGGCCGAGATCCTCGGCCAGGGCCAGGGCGATCAGGGCGTCGAGATGGGGCGACAGCGTGTTCATGGGCAGGCTCGTGGGGACCGTGGCGCGGGGGTGACGCCGGCGCGCGCTACACCCAGGCGTGGGGGTCGACGATGGGATCGGGGAAGGTCAGGTGGCGCACCGCCTCCATGGCGAAGCCGTCGCTCATGCCGGCCACGTAGTCGCCGACCACGCGCAGGGCCAGGTGCGGGTCGCGCTCGCTGTACACACCCGTCATGCGATCCAGGTAGTGGCCAAAGCGACGGTCCACCGGCTGCTCGCTGAGCTGGTAGGCCGCAACGTCGAGGCCGTACTGCGGGAACACCCCGACCAGGTGGTCGAACAGGGTGGAGATCATCGACATGCCGTAGGCCTGATAGCGCTGCATGCGCGGATCCTTGTAGATGCGCGCGTAGTTGAAGGCCTTGAGCTCTGTCACCAGGGCGTGCACGGGTGGCGAGAAACCGAGGGCATCGTGGGTCGACGAGTACTCGATGACGTCGCGCACCAGGGTGTCGATGATCTCGCCGTTGGTGGTCCCCAGGGCCAGACGCAGATGATCGGGCACGTCCGCCAGCGAGATGAAGCGCGCGGTGACGGCGTCCTCGATGTCGCGCCCGAGGTAGGCGATCTTGTCGGCCAGGCGCAGCGCGCAGCCCTCCCACGACGAGGGCTGGCCTGCCCGGTTGCGCACCTGGCTCAGGTCCTTGACGGTGGCCACGGGGCGCAGCGCCTGCTCGTCGGTCTCACCACAGTGCGAGACCATGGCATCGCGCACGCCGTAGGTGAGGTTGAGGCCCCGGCCGCTGTTCATGAGCAGGTCGACCACGCGCAGGCTCTGCAGCTCGTGCATGAAGCCACCCAGGGGCTTGAGCTTCTGATCGAGGATCACCTCGCCGGCATGACCGCAGGGTGGGTGCCCGAGGTCGTGGCCCAGGCCCGCCGCCATGGCGAGGTCGCTGTCCAGCCCCAGGCCCTTGCAGATGGTCGCGGCGACGGTGGCCACGTGCAGCGAGTGCTCGATGCGGGTGCAGATGTGGTCGTTGCGCGGGTCAAAGAACACCTGGGTCTTGCGCTTGAGGCGACGGAAAGCCGGGCAGTGGATGATGGCCGTCTGGTCCCGGAAGTAATCCCCGCGCACGTCGAGCTGGCGCGGCCGCTGGCGCTGCAGGTAGGTCTCCAGCGGCAGGGGATTCGACTTGTCCTGGCGCGCCGACGCCGCCGTCGGGGTGCCGGCCCGGGTGCTGCGCGCGCGGCCCACCCTGGCGGAAGGCTGGGTGCTGGCTTTCCTTCGCGGCATGTCTCAGGCCCGGCCGGCCGAGCCCAGCACGGCCTCGTTCTTGTGCTTGATGAGCTTGATGAGCTCGTCGCGGGCGGGGCCCAGGTACTTGCGCGGATCGAACTCACCCGGCTTGTCGGCAAACACCTTGCGGATCATCGCCGTCATGGCCAGGCGGCCGTCGGAGTCGATGTTGATCTTGCACACGGCACTGGCCGCGGCGCGCCGCAGCTGCTCCTCGGGGATGCCCACGGCATCCTTGATCTGGCCGCCGTTGCTGTTGATCATCGTGACGTACTCGGGCATCACCGACGAGGCGCCGTGCAGCACGATGGGGAAGCCCGGGATGCGGCGCTCGATCTCGTCGAGGATGTCGAAGCGCAGGTCGGGGGGCACCAGCACGCCGTCGGCGTTGCGGGTGCACTGGGACGGCTTGAACTTGTTGGCGCCGTGCGAGGTGCCGATGCTGATGGCCAGGCTGTCCACGCCGGTGCGCTTGACGAAGTCCTCGACCTGCTCGGGCTGGGTGTAGATGGACTTGGCGGCGACCACGTCGTCCTCGATACCCGCCAGCACGCCCAGCTCGCCCTCCACGGTGACGTCGTGCTGGTGCGCGTACTCGACCACCTTCTTGGTGAGCGCGATGTTCTCGTCGTAGGGATGGTGCGAGCCGTCTATCATCACCGACGAGAAGCCGGTCTCGATGCAGGACACGCACAGCTCGTAGGTGTCGCCGTGATCCAGGTGCAGGGCGATGGGGATCTTCGCGCCCAGACTCCGCGCCAGCTCCACCGCACCCATGGCGAGGTGCCGGAGCAGGATCTGGTTGGCGTACTTGCGCGCGCCCGACGACACCTGCAGGATGACCGGGCTCTTGGACTCGCTGCAGCCCAGGATGATGGCCTGCATCTGCTCGAGATTATTAAAATTATAGGCCGGAATGGCGTACTTGCCGGCCATCGCATTCTTGAACATGTCGCGGGTATTGCTCAGCCCGAGTTCCTTGTAGCTGGTCATCGCCATCTCCTCGCCCAGGTCTGCCTGGGGAACGTCGTCCTGGTGGCCGGTCCGCGCCCGCGGATCAGTCTTCAGCGTGCGGAATATGTCGCTTTTGACGAGCCGTCGCAACCGTGGGCCAGGCAACACACCCAGGCGTCGACGGTGGGAGCGGACGGTTGACGACGCCGCAGCTGGTGGATTTTCCCGACAGGCGGCTAGACCGATGTCGCCCGCCATTGAGTTCGTGGTGTGGGGCCCCCGCGACGGGGCAAGCCTTTTTGTTCTCGCAGGCTGCGAAAAAAAGCCTTGCCCCTGCGCCCCACACGTTCGATCGACTCCGCCCGAAATCGGCCTAGCGGTTGATGTCCCGGTGCAGCGGTGCCGACACGCGGAGCCCGCGATCCAGCAAGCGCCGGGCCAGGGCCTCGATGAGCGCCACCGAGCGATGGTGGCCACCGGTGCAGCCTATGGCCACGTGCAGGCGGGTGCGGCCCGCAGTGCGCCGCTGCGACTCCAGCTCCAGCACCAGGCCCTCGATGTGGTCGAGAAAGGTCTGCGCGTCAGTGTGCTGCAGCACGTGCCCGGCGACCGCCGCATCCTGGCCCGTGCGCTCGCGCAGCGCTTCGACGAAGAAGGGATTGGGCAAAAAGCGCGCATCCAGAATGAGCTGGGCGTCCCGGGGCAGGCCATGTTTGAAGCCGAAGCTCGACAGGGTGATCTGCATCTCGGTCGCGGTGGAGCTGTAGCGGGCGCCGATCTCCTGCCGCAGTGCGCGGGCCTTGAGCTCGCTGGTGTCGATGATGTGGTCGGCGGCGTGCCGCAGTGGTTCGAGCAGCTCGCCCTCGTGCTGGATGGCCTGGTCCAGGCGGCCGTCCTGATCCAGGGGATGCCGGCGGCGGCTCTCGGAGAAGCGGCGCACCAGCACCTCGGGCCGCGCATCCAGGAACAGCAGCTCGACCTGGTGACCGTCGCGCTGCAAGCCTTGCCGGGCCTGCAGCAGGGCCGCGACATCCTCGGGCTGCTGCACCACGGCGACCAGCCCCAGGCGATCGAGCCGGCCACCGGCGGCCTCGGAGAACTCGACCAGGGGGGCGACCAGGGCCACCGGCAGGTTGTCGACGCAAAAGGCGCCCGCATCCTCGAGCGCGTCCGACACCGTGGTCTTGCCCGCGCCCGCCAGGCCGGTGACCAGCACCACTCGCACGCCAGGATCCGGGTTCGTCGTCACGCTGCGCTCCGTCGACGCTCAAGACCGCCGCAGGATAGGCGAGCCAAGCGGGCTTTGCCATCGGGATCCTTGGCCTGGCCGGCGTCCCGCGCTATGACGCCACACGTGACCACCACATGACACAGGCCAGCGCGCGCCCCTTAGGTTATGGGCGCCCGCAGCGACGGGACCTGCGGGTCTGACCCCGCGACACCGCGACAGGACTGCCCATGGCTGGACCACAGACCCTTCGCATCGGAACCCGCGGCAGCCGCCTGGCCATGTGGCAGGCCGAGACCGTGCGCGATCTGCTGCAGCGCCAGCATCCGGATCTCGGTGTCGAGATCGTGGTCATCAAGACCCTCGGCGACAGGGACACGGTCACTCCCCTGGTGCAGCTCGGCGGTGTCGGCGTGTTCACCAAGGAGATCGAGACCGCGCTGCGCCGCGACGAATGCGACATCGGCGTGCACAGCCTCAAGGACGTCCCGACCCAGCTGGAGGACGACTTCGCGCTGGTCGCGGTGCTCGAGCGCGAGGATCCGCGCGATGTCATCGTCAGCCGCGGCGGTGGCGGCCTCGACAGCCTGCCCGCGGGAGCGCGCGTCGGTTCTTCGAGCCTGCGCCGGCGCAGCCAGCTCTTGCACCGCCGGCCCGATCTGCAGTTCTGCGACCTGCGGGGCAACGTGCAGACCCGGCTGCGCGCCGTGGGCGTGCACCTCGACGAGGGCAAGGCGCGCGAGGGCGCGCTGCTCGACGCCACATTCCTGGCCCTGGCCGGGCTCAAGCGCCTGGGTCTGGACCAGCACGTGTCACAGGTGCTCGAGCCCGACGCCCTGCTGCCCGCGCCGGCCCAGGGGGCGGTGGGCATCGAGGTCCGGAAATCGGACAGCCGTGCCATCGCCCGCCTGCAGGTGCTGGATCACGCGCCCACCCGCGCCGTGACCACGGCCGAGCGCACCTTCCTGCGCACTCTCGAGGGCGGCTGCAAGGTGCCCATCGGCGCCCTCGCCACCCCCGTGGCCGGCGGTCTGCGACTCGAAGGTGTGGTGGGGGATCTCGACGGTCGGCGCCTGTATCGCGACGCGGTCGAGGGTCCAGATCCCGACGCGCTGGGTCGCCTGCTCGCCGACAGGCTGCGCGCCGCCGGCGCCGAGGCGATCCTGGCCGACCTGCGCGCCCTGATCCAGGGAGCACCGACGTGAGCGAGCGCCCCTTGCAGGGCCGGGTGGTCGTGATCACCCGCCGGCGCGAGGATGCACCCGCGCTGGTGCAGAGCCTCGAGGCGCAGGGTGCCCGGGTGCACTGCATACCCATGATTCGCTTCGCGCCTCCCGACGACACCACGGTCCTGGCCCAGGCCCGAGAACGGGTCGCGGACCACGATCTGCTGGTGCTCACCAGCAAGCAGGCGGTGCGCGCCTTCTTGCACGCGCTGCCCCCCCCCAGCTCCGCGCTGCGCGTGGTGGCGGTGGGTCACAGCACGGCCGAGGCCATTCGCGACCTTGGCTGGCCGGTGCACGTCGAGGGCACGGGCGAGGGCGGTGAAGCCCTGGCGCAGCAGCTGGTACAGCAGGGCGGTCTCGACGGCACGCGGGTGCTCTACCCCGTGTCCAGCCTGGCGCGCTCTGGCCTCCCGGCGACGCTGCGCGAGGCAGGGGCGCGGGTCGACGAGGTGGTGGCCTACCAGACCCTGCCGCCGACCCTCGACACCTGCGCGGCGCTGTGGCCCCTGCTCGACGACACTCGGGCGCTGTTTGTGTATGCCAGCCCGTCTGCCGCGGCACACCTCGAGCAGCTCGCGCGCGACCACCACAGCCCTGTGCCATGGACCGCACACACCTGCATCTCGATCGGCCCCACGACGACCAGGGCGCTGCGGCAGCTCGGCGCGCTCCAGGTCTTCGAGGCCAGCCGCCCCGACGACGAGGGGCTGCTCGACGCCCTGGCCCGCGCCGCGAGCGCCGGGCCACCCAACACGGAGGTTCGCACATGACCACCTGGCAACCTGGCCCCATCAGCCGCGCCCTGCTCGAGCGTGCGCGCAAGGTCATCCCCGGCGGCGTCAACTCACCCGTGCGCGCGTTCCGGGCGGTGGGGGGCGAGCCTTACTTCGTGGCTCGCGCCCAGGGCCCCTACGTGTGGGACGTCGACGGCAACCAGTACATCGACTACATCGGGTCCTGGGGCCCCATGATCCTCGGCCATGCCGACCCCGGGGTGCTTGAGGCCCTGCAGCGCGCCATGGCCGGCAGTACCTCCTTCGGCGCACCCAGCGCGGGCGAGGTCGAGCTGGCCGAGCTGGTGTGTCAGATGGTGCCGTCGGTGGAGGTGCTGCGCCTGGTCAACTCGGGCACCGAGGCGACCATGAGCGCGGTGCGCCTGGCGCGCGCGGCCACCGGCCGGCCCAAGATGATCAAGTTCGAGGGCTGCTACCACGGCCATGGCGACATGTTCCTGATCAAGGCGGGCTCGGGTGCAGCCACCTTTGGCCAGCCCGACAGCCCGGGTATCACCGAGGGCGTGGCGCGCGACACTCTCAACGCGCGCTACAACGACCTGGACTCGGTGCGCTCGCTGCTCGACGCCAACAAGGACCAGGTGGCGGCCATCATCGTCGAGCCCGTGGTCGGCAACATGGGCTGCGTGCCGCCCGTCGACGGCTTCCTGCGCGGCCTGCGCAGCCTGTGCGATCAGCACGGGTGCCTGCTCATCTTCGACGAGGTGATGACGGGTTTTCGGGTGCACCCGGGCTGCGCCCAGAGTCTGTACGGCGTGAAGCCCGACCTGACCACCCTGGGCAAGGTCATCGGCGGCGGTCTGCCCGTGGGCGCCTACGGCGGCCGCGCGGACCTGATGATGCAGGTGTCCCCTGCCGGGCCGATGTACCAGGCCGGAACCCTGAGCGGCAATCCGCTGGCCGTGGCTGCGGGCCTGGCCACCCTGCGCCGCCTGCATCAGCACCCCGAGCTGTTCGAGGGCCTCGAGGCGCGCGGTGCCCAGCTGGCGACGGGCCTGGCCCAGGCCGCCAGCGCCGCGGGGCTGCCGCACGTGGTGAACCGGGTTGGCTCCATGTTCAGCCTGTTCCTGGTGGCCGGGCCGGTGCACAGCTGGGACGACCTCCAGGACGCCGACCGTGATCTGTTCAGCCGCCTGTTCCAGGGGCTGCTGAGGCGTGGCGTGTCCATCGCGCCCAGCGCGTTCGAGGCCGGCTTCCTGTCGACCACACACACGCCCGAGCTCATCGTCCGCACCCTCGATGCCTACGGCGAGGCCCTGCGCGAGGCCGCCGCCGGCTGAACGCCCCCGGAGTGGCCCCCGGCACCTGCGCACCGCGACGCGCTCGCTACATGGCGTGCGGGAGGGCGACGACCGCAACGCTCGCGGTGGTCGACCAAGGCGGGCATGGCCAAGATCTTCAACGACAACCTCAAGCGCGTGCGCCAGCTGACCAACGAGATGCTGGCTCTTGCCGACGAGGGCGACAATGAGCGCAACGACTCGTCCTGCGGCATCCTGTACGGCATCCTGCGCGACATGGCCTACCGCCTGCGCGACCTGGCCGACGCCGAGTGCGCGCACCATCGCCGCGAGGGCAAGTGGGACTGAGCCACCCCTTCCGTGGCCCGCGCCTCTCCAATTCCTACTGTCGTGCTGACCACCGACGCCGGTTGAACGGCCTGCAGCGCTCTGGCATGGTGGCGCCGCCAGCGAGAGTGTTGGCGATCGGGCGCCTTCGCAGACCAGCGTGCAGCGCGCGCGTCAGAGGGTCCCGGAACCCACGAGGAGAGGTGAGCTATGAGCCAGTGGAAGGCCGTCGACGAGGTGCTGGATTTTGCCATCGACCGGGAGCAAGAGGCCCACGACTTTTACGTGGATCTCGCCCGCAAGGTGGACATGCCGTGGATGAAGGCAACCTTCGAGGAATTTGCCAAGGAAGAGGCCGGCCACAAGGCCAAGATCCAGGGCCTCAAGCAGGGCAAGAAGTTGCAGACGTCGGAGAAGAAGGTGCTGGATCTCAAGATCGGCGACTATCTCGTCGACGTCACGCCCAGCGAGAACATGGACTACCAGGACGCCTTGGTGCTGGCCATGCAGCGCGAGAAGGCCGCATTCAGGCTCTACTCCGACCTGGCGCGCCAGAGCATCGATGACAGCGTGCGCACTCTGTTCCTGGGCCTGGCCCAGGAAGAAGCCAGGCACAAGCTGCGCTTCGAGGTCGAGTACGACGACAGGGTGCTCAAGGAAAACTAGGCTCGAGGCCCCGCGACCCCGCTCAGGGCTTCCGGTTCTCAGGGTGGGAGGCGACGGGTTTGTCTCCAGCCTGGACACGGCATGGGCCCGGATGGCCACGCGGTGTTCCCGGTGCTAGGTGAAAAAAAAGACGGATCACACCGTCCATAAAAGGAGCCCCCGATGCTGAGTCCAAAGCTGCAGGACGCGCTGAACGAGCAGATCAACTTCGAGCTGTACTCGGCCTACGTCTATTTTTCGATGACCGCCTATTTCAAGGAGAAGAACCTCAACGGCTTTGCCAACTGGATGCACGTGCAGACCATGGAAGAGATGGTCCACGTCGACAAGTTCTTCAACTTCGTCGCCGAGCGCCAGGGCCGGGTCAAGCTCTCGCCCATCAAGGGCCCCGACATCGAGTGGGCCTCGCCGCTGGCTGCCATGCAGGACGCATACAAGCACGAGACCGAGGTCACCCGGCGCATCCACAAGCTGGTCGACCTGGCCCTCGCAGAGAGCGATCACGCCTCCAACACCTTCCTGCAGTGGTTCGTCAACGAGCAGGTCGAGGAAGAGGCCAATGCCGACGCCGTGGTGCAGCAGCTCAAGATGGTCGGCAACGAGGGCTATGGCCTGTTCATGATAGACCGCGAGCTGGCCACCCGCGTGTTCGTGCCCCCCGCCGCCGGCGCCGCCGCCTGAACCCGCCAGGTCTGGTCCTGGCCACCGCGTTCGGGACGTGACAGCGCCAGCCGGGCTGCGCTAGACATCTGGTCACCCACGCCGGGTACCCCGCGTCTTCACCGCGGATCCCGCGCGCCGACACAGGAGAGCAGCGATGACCCTTGAAGAGGCAATCAAGACCGCGATCAACTACGAGACCAAGGTACGCGGCGTCTACCAGGAGGCCGTGGACAAGGCCACCGACGACAAGGGCCGCAAGGTGTTCACCGTGCTGCGCGACGAGGAGCAGGGCCACCTGGACTATTTGGCAGAGCGCCACGCCGAGTGGAAGAAGTCCGGTCACGTGACCGCGGCCAAGCTGGGCACCGTGATCCCGTCGAAGCAGAAGATCGCCGAGGGCATCAAGAACGCGAAGAAGAACGTCGCGGCTCCGGACTACGCCGTCGAGCTGGACATGCTCAAGAAGGCCCTGGCCCTGGAGCTGGAGACCGGCAACTTCTACAAGAAGATGGTGGCCCAGCTCGATGCCGAGGGCCAGGCGATGTTCCGGCGCTTCGTCGAGATCGAGGACGGCCACTACGCCATCGTCCAGGCCCAGATGGACGCCATCTCCGGCAACGGGTTCTGGTTCGACTCGATGGAGTTCAACCTCGAGATGGGCTGATCCTTTCGCGCTGCGGGCCGCGACCTCCCGGGTCCCTCACATCTCGACGGCGATCCGCGCTGTCCTTGCGCCGGTCGAGGCATTCATTACATACCTTGGGTCCAACCCAAGACCCTCGGTCGCCCATGTCCGCGCCGACAGTGTGAAGGCCTGCCATGCCACACCGCGAGCTCGCACATTTCAACGTCCAGCACCTGCAGATCCTCGACGAGCACGGGGAGCTGGATGCCGCGCTGGACCCCCACCTTGACGACGCCACGGCCCTGCGCCTGTACCGCGTTATGCTGCTGGCCCGCGAGGCCGACCAGCGCATGCTCAAGCTGCAGCGTCAGGGGCGGCTGGGCACCTTCCCGCTGTGCACCGGGCAAGAGGCGGCCAGTGTGGCTCCCGCCCTGGCCATGGCGCCCGACGACTGGTTCGTGGGCGCCTTCCGGGAGCTCGGTGGACGCCTGGCGCGGGGCGAGCCGCTGAGCAACTACATGGCCTATTACAACGGCTGGGAAGAGGGCAACGTGCAGCCCGAAGCTGCGCGCCGGGTGCTGCCCATCGCCGTGGTGGTGGGCTCACAGCTTCTGCACGCGGTGGGCCTCGCCCAGGCCATGCGCCTGAAGAACGAGAAATCCGCGGTGGTGAGCTTTGTCGGCGACGGAGGCACCAGCGAGGGCGATTTTCACGAGGCGCTCAACTTCGCCAGCGTGTGGAGCGCCCCAGTGGTGTTCGTCGTGCAGAACAACGGCTGGGCCATCTCGATGCCCCGGGCCAAGCAGATGCACTCGCAGACCATTGCCCAGAAGGCCATCGCCTATGACATGCCGGGCCTGCAGGTCGACGGCAACGATGCCCTGGCCATGTACGCGGCCACCCGGGAGGCCCTGGAGCGGGCCCGCGAGGGCAAGGGTCCGACGCTGATCGAGGCCGTGACCTATCGCCTGCTTCAGCACACCACCGCCGACGACCCCAGCAAGTACCGCGCGGACGACGAGGTGCAGGCCTGGTGGCCGCGCGACCCCATCCCGCGCTTCTTCACTTATCTGAAGAGGCGCGGACTGTGGGACGAGGCTCGACAGGCCGCCCTCGAAGAGGAACTGCGCCTCGAGATCGAACAGGCGGTGCAGGTCTACGAGGCGATGCAGGGGCTCAAGCCTGACGCGCCCTTCGATCACGTGTGGGCCAAACCCAGCGCCGAGCTCGAGCGGCAGCGCCGGAGTTTCCTCGACAACCTGCAGCGCGACCACGAGGTGAGCCATGGCTAAGTTGACCATGGTGCAGGCACTCAACCTCGCACTGCGCCAGGAGATGGAACGCGATCCCGACGTGCTGCTGCTGGGCGAGGACATAGGCCCCGATGGTGGCGTGTTCCGGGTCACCGACGGTCTGCACGCGCAGTTTGGCGAGCAGCGCGTGGTGGACACACCACTGGCCGAGAGCGGCATCCTCGGCGTGGCCATCGGCATGGCCCTGGCCGGCCTCAAGCCGGTGGTCGAGATGCAGTTCTCGGGCTTCGCCTACCTGATGTACCCCCAGCTCGAGGGCAATGCCTCGCGCCTGCGCAGCCGGACCCAGGGTCAGCTCAGCGTGCCCCTGGTGGTGCGCATGCCCTACGGTGGCGGCGTGCGCGCCCTCGAGCATCACAGCGAGAGCCGCGAGGCCCTGTACGCGCACACCCCTGGCGTCAAGGTGGTGATCCCCTCGGGGCCGCGCAATGCGCGCGCGCTCCTGCTGTCGGCGATCCGCGACCCCGACCCGGTGGTCTTCATGGAGCCCAAGCACTCGTACCGCGCCTTTCGCGAGGAGGTCCCCGACGACGAGGAGACCCTGCCCCTGGGCCAGGCGCAGGTGCTGCAAGAGGGCTCGGACATCACGGTGGTGGCCTGGGGCGCCATGCTGCACACCGCGCGCGAGGCGGTGAAGCGCCTGACCGCCGCCAGGACCGCGTCCATCGAGCTCATCGATCTGCTGACCATCAGTCCTCTCGACGTCGACACCATCGTGGCCTCGGTGCACAAGACCGGACGCTGCGTGGTGGTGCAGGAGGCGCCGCGCACCCTGGGCCTGGCGTCGGAGATCGTGGCCGTCCTGGGCGACCGCGCCCTGCTGTCGCTGGAGGCGCCGGTGCACCGGGTGACCGGCTACGACGTGGTGACACCCTACTTCGGCCGCGAGAACGGCTACCTGCCGACGACGGGACGGGTCGAGCGAGCCATTGAAGAAACCCTGGCGTTCTGACGACGGAGGTTCCGTGTACGAGTTCAAGCTTCCGGACCTGGGCGAGGGCGTGCACGAGGGCGAGTTGCTCAAGTGGTACGTGCAGGTGGGGGAGACCATCGCGGCGGATGCGCCGCTGGTCGACGTGGAGACGGACAAGGCGGCGGTGACCATCCCCTCGCCGAAAGGTGGCACCGTCGTGTCGCTGGGTGGCAAGGTGGGCGACACCGTGCACGTGGGCGCGATCCTCACGGTGATCGACGACGGCAGTGGCGGGGCGCGCGCGACGCCAGCGGCGACACCTCCTGCCGCGACAAAGCCCGCAACCGCCAGCCCTGCAACCCCTGACGCCGTCCCCTCCGCACCACCTGCAGCGGCGAGCCGACCGGTGCCTGCAGCTCCTGCGACCCGCCGCCTGGCGCGCGAGCTGGGCGTGGACCTGCGCCAGGTTCCGGCCACGGGGCCGGCGGGCCGGGTCACCGCCGACGACGTGCAGCGCTTCGCGCAGCAGGGCATCTCGACGCCATCCCCTGCAGTGCCCGCGACCGGGCCCGGCGACACCGTCACCCCGGCCCGGGCCGTGGCCGAGTTCGCGGCGCACGCGGCCAGTGCCATCCCCTTCCTCGACATCGAGCCCCTGCCCGAGTTCGAGCAGTGGGGTCCGGTTCAGCGCGAGGCACTGCGCTCGATCCGGCGCAAGGTGGCGCACAAGATGGTGACCTCGATGATCCTGGTGCCACATGTGGCACACATGGACGAGGCCGACGTCACCGAACTCGAAGCTTTTCGCCAGCGCGAGAAAGGCAAGCGTACGGGCCAGCGCGGCGGCCACCTGACCCTGCTTCCCTTCGTCGTCAAGGCGGTGACCGCGGGTCTGCGTGCGGCGCCATCGTTCAACGCCAGCCTGGACCCCTTCAAGGAAGAGCTGATCTACAAGAAGTTCTTCAACATCGGCATCGCCGCCGACACCGGGCGCGGCCTGGTGGTGCCCGTCGTCAAGAACACCGACCGCAAGAGCATCGTTGAGATCGCCGCCGACATCGAGGACCTCGCCACCCGCGCCCGGGACGGCAAGCTTGACGCCCAGGAACTCAAGGGCGGCACCTTCACCATCACCAACGTGGGCCCCATAGGCGGCACGGCCTTGATCCCGGCGATCAACTATCCCGAGGTGGCGATCCTGGGTATGGGCCGGGTGCAGGAGAAGCCCGTGGTGCGCGACGGTCAGATCGTGATCCGCAAGCTGTTGCCGCTGACCCTGTGCTTCGACCACCGTGTGGCCGACGGCGCCGACGCTGCGCGCTTCGTCAGCGAGCTGGTGCGGCAGCTGTCAGATCCCAACCTGCTGCTGCTTGAAACCTGATGCGTGTTCGAGTTCGAGAGGTATGTGAAGCGTACAGAGGCGACCACAGAGAGGTCACAGCATGGTGATGGGAAGTTTGAGACAGGCCACCGGTGTCGTCGTCATCGGCGCCGGGCCCGGCGGCTACGTGGCTGCCATCCGGGCCGCCGACCTCGGTCTCGAGGTGACCCTGGTCGAGGAGAAACCGCGCCTGGGCGGCACCTGCCTGCTCGAGGGATGTATTCCCAGCAAGGCTCTGATCAGCGCGGTCGAGCTCAAGGAAGCCGCGACCCATGCCCAGAACATCGGTCTGAGCTTCGAGGGCATGAAGGTGGACCTGGACAAGCTGCGCAGCTTCACCGCCGGCGTGGTCGACGGCCTGAGCACGGGGGTGAGTGGCCTGCTGGAGCGCCGCGGTGTGCAGGTGCTGCATGCCAGGGCGCGCTTCGATGGTCCCAACAGCCTCGCTCTCGAGGGTGGTGAGCTCAGCGGCATCGACTTCGAGCACGCCATCATCGCCACCGGCTCGTCCATCCACGAGTTGCCTGCCGCCTACGGGAGCCCGGTGTGGTCGTCGGCCGAGGCCCTCACCCTGCCCCGGGTACCGTCGAGCCTGCTGGTGGTGGGCGGTGGCTACATCGGCCTGGAGATGGGCCTGGTCTACGCGGGCCTGGGCTCGCAGGTGAGCGTGGTCGAGTTCTTCCCGCGCCTGCTCATGGGCGCCGACAGCGATCTGGTCGACGTGATGCTGCGCCAGGTGCAGAAGCGCCTGCACCGCATCCTCGTCGACAGCAAGGTCATCGGGGTCGAGTACAGGCAGGACCACTTCGAGGTCCAGATCGAACACGAGGGCGAGCGCAGCGTCGAGAACTTCGACCAGGTGCTGGTGGCCATAGGCCGCAAGCCCAACACCGCGGGCCTGGGTCTGCAGGCGCTGGGCATCGTCGTCGACGACAAGGGCTTCGTCGAGACCGACGAGCTGTGCCGCACCGCGCTGCCGCACATCTTCGCCATCGGCGACATCACCCACGGCCCCATGCTGGCGCACAAGGCCAGCCGCGAGGGCAAGGTGGCTGCCGAAGTCATCGCCGGGCACCCGGCAGCCTTCGACAACCGCGCGGTGCCCGCGGTGGTGTTCACCGACCCCGAGATCGCCTGGACAGGCCTCACCGAGCGCGAGGCACAGGAGCAGGGTCAGCCGGTCACCATCGGCCGCTTCCCGCTGTCCGCCCTGGGCCGCGCGCGCACCCTGGGCCGCGTCGACGGGATGTGCAAGATCCTGGTCGATCCCGAGCTCAAGCTCATCCTGGGCATGGGCATCGTGGGACCCCACGCCAGCGAACTCATCGCCGAGGGCACCCTGGCCATCGAGATGGGCGCCACCCTCGAGGACCTCACCATGACCATCCACCCGCACCCGACCTTGAGCGAGGCCATCCTCGAGGCGGCCGAGGTGGCGGCCGGTGCCTCGGTGCATGTGCTGCCCAAGAAGGGCTGATCGCGCCTCGCCTGCGCTCGGTCTCCCGGGGCAAGGGCCATACGACGTCGCAGCTTTTCATGAAGACTATGGAGCCAGGTCGCCTGGCGCGGTGAGACTACTGCGCCGGTGCGGACTCCGGGTTCGCGGTCGGGGCAGGCCTGGGCGAGGCCTTCATGCCTTCCAGGGCCGGGTACTCGCCGACGACGAAGAGCAGGCCCAGGCGCGCCACCTGCAACTCCAGCTCGACCCGGGCCAGGTCTATCTCCGCCGCCAGCTCGGCAGCCTGGGCATCGATGACCTCGAGGTTGGTGGCCGCGCCCACGTCGAACAGCGCCTTGGCATTGGCGTGGTTGTCCCGCGCTAGCTCGAGGGCGGCCTGGGACGAGGCCAGGCTCTCGAGGCGTAGCTGGATGTCCTGCAGGTTGCCGCGGATCAGCGCCGCAGTCTCCTGCTCGCTCTTCTCGATCTGCAGCTTGGCCTGGCGAATCTTGCTGGCCGCTTCATCGCGCACCGCGTAACGCTCTCCGCCGTCGTACAGGGGGATCGAGGCCTGCAGCACCACATTGTAGGTGATCGGATCGCTCTGGAAGCCACTGGTATTGCTGGTCCAGTTGGCCTGGCCGACGAGGTTGAGCGAGGGCGCGTAGCGCAGCCAGTAATCCATCATGCCGCGCTCCGAGATCTCGAGCGCCACGCGCAGGGCCTTGAGGTCGCGGCGCGAGGCCAGGGCGCGCTCGTAGAACAGGTCGGCCGAACCTTGCTGCTCGTGCGGCGCCACGCTCTCCGGCGCCACCACGTCGAAGGCGGTATCGCGCCCGATGAGCTGCCCCAGGCTGCCCAGGAGCAGCAGGTAAGTCGAATGCGTCGAACGCACGGTTTGCTCGGCCTGGATCACGTCGTACTGCGCGCGCTTGAGGGCGATGGCTGGCAGCGCGCCCGCGCTCACCCGCGCCTCGGAGGCCGCGAGGTGGCTCTTGGCCGATTCGAGGTTGTTCTGCACGATGCCCATCAGGCGCTTCACGGTCGTTGCCGAGAAGTACAGCGAGGCCACGCCGAACAGGGCCTGCTGCCGCGCGCGGTCCAGGCTCAGCTTGGCCTGGTCGACCATGTCGTAAGAATTGAACAGCAGCGGCAGGGTGCGGCCGTTGAACAGTGGCACCACCACCTGGGCATTGGCGGTGAACAGATGCGCTGGCTGGATGGCAATGGGGTCCATGGGCTGGAGCTTGTTGGCTGCGTCCTCCATGGCTGCGGCCGCCGCATAAAGCTTTTCGGAACCCGCCGGATCGGACTGCGCGGTGAGCTGACCCATGGTGCGCAGCAGCAGGGCCTGGCCCTCGAGCTGCTGCTTCTGCCCATCCACGGCCTCCTGGTCGAGGAAGGAGATCTCGGTGACCGGCGTGGTGTACACGTACTGTCCACCGACGTTGAGCCGCGGCAGCACGGTGGCCCAGGCGCGCCGGATCACGGTATTGGCCTGCACGATCTGCTCGGCGGCAATGCGCAGGTCATAGTTGCGCTCCAGGGCGAGGCGCATGACCTCGTCGAGGGTGATGACCGGGACCTCGCCATTGGCAGGCTTGAGCCCGTACAGCACCGATGGGCCCGATCCACCGCTGCTCTTGGGCGTGGCCGCGCCACCGCCGCCGCCTGTCATGCCACCGCTCTGGGCACTCGAGTCGGCCGCTCCCCCTGCGCTCGCTGCGCCCTGTCCCATCTGGGCGTGGATCAGCTCCGGCGCGATCAGCAGCAGGCCGGCCAGGAACACCGGAGTGAAACTCTTGCACATGTGTAAGTGCTTCATTTTATTGACTCCTAAACCATCGCCCCGAAGTTCAAAGGGGTGCCGGGCAGAATCTTGGTGCCCGGTTCATTTTCTGAATAGGGATTCACAACCCAAAAATCAAGTCGTGCCCCAAAAAAAGTGTCACCGGCGCAGGTCCACGCGACGCAACAAACTCACCGGCGTCCATATACTAATTGGTCGAGCCGTGCACCAGCTGGGCCTGAGGCTGGATCTGCTGTGGAAGGGACCCCCATGTTCATTCGACTTGGCATTGCGAGTACTATCCTGGCCTTGGCTCTCGCCTGCGTACCGCCACAGCGCGTCGAGGACCCGGCGCCCACCCGCGAGCGCTGCACCGCGGGGCTGGCCTACTGCGAGGCCAACGTGGCCAAGCAGTGCGACGAGCGCGGCTACGTCGGCAGTCGCCAGCGCTGTGGCGACTTCGCAGTCTGCGTCGACGGCGCCTGCGAGGGCAACGTGGTGTGCCGTCCCGACGAGCGCATCTGCGTCCAGAACGTGCTCAAGATCTGCCAGGCCGATGGACTGGGTTTTGGCAGCGAGGAGGACTGCGGGGATCGCATCTGCGCCGATGGCACCTGCCAGGACCCCAGTGGCACCTGCCCTCCGAACGCCCGCTACTGCGTGGGCAACACCGCGTACCAGTGCAACGTCGACGGAACGGGACTGCTGCTGGACCCGGTGGCCTGCGGCACCGGTCTGTGTGTCAACGGCGTGTGCGAGGCCCTGATCTGTGACCCGGGCAAGGCCGACTGCGATGGCGAGTCCGCGCGCACCTGCAACGCCCTGGGCACGGGCTACAGCGTGCAGCAGCTGTGCGTGACCCCGCAGCACTGCGTCAGCGGCCGCTGCCTGGACCAGGTGTGCGTGCCGGGGCGCAGCTGCGAGGGCAACACCGCCATCGAATGCAACGACCAGGGGACCCAGATCATCAACCAGCGCGATTGCGGCACCCAGGTGTGTCGAAGTGGCCTGTGCGAGAACCGCGATGCCGGTGGGCCGGACAGCTCGGTCCCGGATTCCGCGGTACGCGACACGGCCCTGCCTGACACCACCCGCGTGGACAGCAGCGTGGCCGACGCGGCGACGCGGGACACGGCCGTGCCAGACACCAGAACCGCCGATGCGGCGGTGGCAGATGCGGCGCAGCCGGACACGGTGCTCCCGGACACGGCGCAGCCAGACTCGGCCCGGCCAGATGCCAGCTCCACCGACGCCAGCGCCCCCTGTGTCGACAACGACCACGATGGCTACGGCCTCGGTTCGGGCTGCCTGGGGCGCGACTGCAACGACGACCGCGGTGACGTCTTCCCGGGCGCGCCCGAGTATGGCGACGGCCTGGACAACGACTGCGACGGTTCCGTCGACGAGGGCATGTCCTGCGCCGCCGGCGCACCCGCCAAACCCTGCCCCACCGCCGGAGCGTGCAGCGGTAACAACGGCGCCCAGCAGACCTGCGTGGGCAACGTGTGGACCGCCTGCCCGGTGGCCGCCAGCGCCGAGGACTGCGACGGCGTGGACAACGACTGCAACGGCACTGTCGACGACCTGCAGGAACTCGGCGAAACCTGCTGGGCGGGCACCGGGACCTGCGAGCGCCAGGGTCAGCTCGCGTGCGATGCCGAGCAGCAGCTGGTGTACTGCGACGCGGGCCTGATCTCCGCCACCAGCATCGAAGCCTGCGGTAATGGCCTCGACGACGATTGCGACGGCGCCACCGACGAGAGCAGCTGCTGTCCTGTGCGCACCTCGCGCGATCCCTCGACCCAGACCTGCCGTCGTGACCAGCGCGGCTCGACCTGCACCGCCTGCACCACCAACACGCAGTGCGGGAACAACTTCGACTTCTGCGTGACCGCGTCCGAGTCCAACCAGACCTGCTCCGGCACCGGCCAGGGCACCTGTCCCTCGGCGGACTACACGTGCAGCTACTGGTCCTGCTACTACGACGAGGACTGCCCTGGTGGCGGCATCTGCGAGGGGGCCTGGGCGGGTTTCATCCCGGGCACCTGCACGGCGGGCATGTGCGATTACACGGTGTGCGGGCTCGACTGCCGCGACGGCATGCCCTGTCCGGCCGGCTTTGCCTGCTACGGCATCTACCTCACCGGCACCGACTGCTCGACCACGGCCTGCCCCACCAACGATTGCTACAACACCGCAGCGTCGGGCGAGACCGCCGTCTATCAATGCCGCAAGACCGGCGAGTCGTGCAGCGCCAGCAACCCCTGTGCACCCCTGACCTGTGTCGAGGGCCGCTGCCAGGTCGGGCGCAACTGTCTGCCCGAGGGCAACCTGACCTGCTCGTCCATCCCGCAGAACCCACCCTGCGGGGCCGCCGGCTGTGGCGAGGGTGCGACCTGCAGTGGCAACCAGTGTGTACCCAGCACCACGTGCTCGGCGTCGGTGCGCTGCCCCATGGGCAAGATCTGCAGCAATGGCAGCTGCGTGACGGCTTCGCGTTGCCAGACCAGCGCCAGCTGCGGCGCCAGCTACTTCTGCAACAGCGGCTTTTGCGACAACGCCGACCCCTGCAGCAGCGACGGCGAGTGCCCGGCCACCACCTACTGCAACCTGGATGCGAATCCGGCGGTGTGCACGCCAGGCTGCCGGTTCAGCCAGCCTTCGGGCTGTAGCTCCGACCACTACTGCAACACGGCTCATCGCTGCATGCTGTCGCAGATCATTCCGGGGGGCCGTTGCGCGGCGTGCAGCGATCAGAACCCCTGCACCGAGGCCGGCACCTTCTGCAACCCCTTGACCAGTGAGTGCAACCTGCTCTGCATCAACGACAGCGCCCTGTGCCGCCAGAGCGTCGTGCCCGCGAGCGAGTGTCTGTTCCTGGGCTGCACCAATCCCGATTGCCCCTGAGTCCAAGCCGGAGGCCTGACATCGAGGTCAGGATCGGAGCCCAACGGATTCGGGCTCCGCTCCCCTCCCTGCGGTGAACACGCCGGGGATCACAAACCTTTCGCGGTCCAGGGTTTTGCATCGCCAGCTGGCCACGATTTTTGCATCATGGTGTCCAGCATGTGTCGAAGGCTGCCCATCCTGCGTCTCTTCCTGGCCGTGACAGTGGCCTCGCTGGTCGCCTGCGCCGACGCCGAGCTCATGGGGCGTTATGCGCCGTACAACTCGCAGGTCTTCGAGCCGGTGAGCACGCTGCTGCGCAGGACAGCTCCCACGGTGCTGGACAGCAGCGACGGACAGGTGCGCGTGGAGATCCCCCCGCTGGCGGTGCATGCACCCGTGACCATCACCCTGTCGCGCGTGGTCAGCACGGATCCTGCGACGGGTGAGTCCTGGACCGCCTACCAGCTCGAACCCTTCGAGCTGGAGCTCGAACGACCGGCGCGGCTGAGCATGAGCCAGGCCACCCTGCCTTCACGGAGCGGGCGCGAGGACCTGCGTTTGGCGCGGCTCCTGGATGACAGGCCCGAGGCGATCTGGCAGGCGCTGGAGCGGCCACAGGCCAGCAGCAGTCAGGTGCTGGGCCGCACCACCCGCTTCGGGCTGTTCGCGGTGCAGGACGTGACCCGGGTGCAGGTGGTGGGCAGCCAGCCCTTCACCAGCACCAGCGAGGCCGACGTGCTGCTGTCGCGGGGGCAGGTCCAGGCCGCGCGCGCCGCCTATGCAGCGGTGGCTGCGCGCAACCCGGAGGACGCGCGTGCGCTCATGGGCCAGGCCCTGACCTCGTTGCTGTTGCTGGCGGAACACAGCAGCGTGCGCAACCTGCTCGCGCGCTGCGAGCTGCCGCCGCTGGGCGAGGCCAGCCTGTTTGGCGACGGAGGCTACCTGCAGCGTCTGGCCACCGATCGCGACGGCGAGGCCGAGCTAGGTCTGGAGTTCGGCCTGTCGACCACACCCCTCGAGGTGGAGTCCGTGGTGGCCCACGCCGGTGCGCGCTGGCTGCGGGTGCAGGTCGAGGACCGCGATCACATCGACGGTCCGTGGACTCTGTCTGTGAACATCGACCTTGCGGCCGCCGGTGATCGTTTCGCCTTTGGCCAGGACATCCCGGCTCATGCCTTTCCCGGCGACATCGAGCTGCAAAGCCCGATACGGACCCTGCGCGTCGGCCTTGGGTCCATGGGCCAGATCCACGTCGAAGAGGCAGGGCGCGGCGCTGACCAGGAACTGGCGCTACGCTTTGACGGTGTGACCCTGGTCGACGAGAACAACCAGCTGGTCCGGATGACCGGCTCGCTGCACGATATCCTGCGCCGGGCGCCGGTGCCGCCACACCCCCTGTTCGAGACCGACGAGGACGAGGGACCACCCCATCGAGCGCGTTTCGCCAGGTTGCTGGATGGCTGCAGCCAGGCCTTCACGGCCCCCTTCGTGTTCGCCCAGGTGCAGGGGCTGCGCGGTGAACTCGACCTCATCACGGCCGGGATTCGCGCCGCCCTGAGCCACAGCAGCGGCAATACGCTGGAGCCTGCACTGTCGGCGTTCCTGCTGCACACGGATGCCGATCTGCTGCTGGATCGCCGCGATGGCGAGCTGCTGGTTCAGCTGCTCGAAGGTGTGCAGCTGTCCCTGGACCTGGCCGCACCCTACCGCTGGCTGGGGTACGACGCGTCGGGGGAGAGTGTGGCCCTGGGCAGCTTCCTGGACACGCTCTCCTGGGCCTTCGACGACCCGTCGGGCAGCGTCGGCCAGCGCGACGAGCGCGTGCTGTCTTTTCAGCTGCTGGCGCAAGATCTCAACCGCAACCTGTTTGGTCATGACGCCGGGCCGGCAGCACTGGTGCAGGCGCTGGCCCCGCTGCGCGAACCGCTGAGGCTGTGGCTGCAGGAGCTGGACGGGGTGCTCGGTCACAGCGCGTCGTCCCCAGGCTTGTTCGACCTGGATCACGTCGACGCCCAGGACCTGATCGCCAGCCTGCGACAGCTTCTGCTCGCGCTGCGCGACACCCTGCCCGACGGCGCCACGCCGGTGAACGCCCCTGCGAGCCCGGGCTACCAGGTGCTCGCGCGTCGCTGGTTCGAGGCGCCGCTCGAGCACGCGAGCCTGAGCGCTGCGTCGACGGATGGCGAGCTCTTCGTGGTGCAGCCCGGCGATCCCGAGGCCACCACCGCGGCCGCGCGCAATCCAACGCTGGTCGCCAGCCCTGCCCTGCTCGACAGCCTCGAGGCGAGCGTGCTGCTTCGACCCGTGGTGCCCCCTGACACGGTGTGCAGTGACGACGTCGAGTGCCCGGGCACAGGCCTTCGCTGCGGTTTCGCCCAGGGACAGTGCGCGGTGAGCGCTGAGGCCTGCGCCGGCAGCGGGTCCTGCACCGATGGCTCATCGTGCCTAGGGCTGTGCGAGCGCCAACCCTTCGAGCTGGTATCGCAGCAGGCCTGGCGCCGCGCCCTCGACGGCGATCACCCAGCCATGCTGACCGCACCGCTGTGGCGGTTGCTGCAGCCCTTGTGGGAAGAGTTGCCACGCCCCTGACCGGCAGCGGCCCTCAGGTCGGTGTGCGCGCGCCGATCTGGTAGGCGCTGACGTTGCCGCAGACCACGCAGATGTAGTGCTGGATGTCGACGGTTCCCAGGGCCAGGAAGGGATCGATATCCCCCCAGTAGCGACCGCCGGTGCGTTCGCTGATGGCGGTCTTGCGCTGCATGAAACCCTCGCAGCGTGGACACACACTGCTCGGGCGCAGCCGTCGATGCATGCGTTTGGCCATGCTGGTCGAGCACGATACTTCGAACCGGCGCAGCGCTCAAACAGGATCCGGGCGGGCTCGACAGGGAGCCGCGGAGCGGGTCCACCCCCGACGTCCTTTTTCTAGATGGATACGGCCATGCG
This sequence comes from Pseudomonadota bacterium, assembly GCA_043821645.1. Lineage (GTDB taxonomy): Bacteria > Myxococcota > JACRCW01 > JAFGSX01 > JAFGSX01 > JBDRCO01. The sequence continues at coordinate 25,287 of JBDRCO010000130.1, forward strand.
CCACACACGCCCACCACCCTCGACCAGCACGTGCCCCTGGTCGAAACGCAGCGCTCCCTGCAGGGTGCCCAGGTGCGTGACCTGCTGCACCGTGCCTCCGGACAGCGGGAGCAGAGCCAGATCCACGGGCCCCTGGGTCGAGGCGGGAAAAGCCTCGAGAGACACCAGCATGGCGAGACAAGCGTCGCTCACTGCCACCGGTGCGCAGCACGGCTGGGACACGGGCAAGGACATCAGCTCGCGCCGCGCGCCGCCAGGAACCACCTGCCACAGCTGGCCACGCGGATCCTCACCCAGCACGCAGCTCCAGGCCACCACGCTGTCGTCGGGCATCATGCTCGCCGCGATCCACGACGGTGCGGGAAGCGGCCCCAGCAGACGGCGCGAGGCCCCCGAGGCCAGGTCGCGCCAGTGCAACGAAGCGTCGCCGCGCTCCTGCCGCACATCCATGAACACGAGCGTGTTTCCGTCGTCGCTCAGGGCAGGTTCCACCGCGCGCAGCGGATCCAGAGCGCCCTCCAGCTCTGCCACGTGCTGCACCGTCATGCCCTGCAGATCGATGCGCTGCAGCTGCCGAGCCCCGAGGTCCATCACCAGCACCCAGCGGCCGCGCGAACCGACGCCGAGGACCTGCCCGGGAAGGCGCAGGCACTCGCCCCCTGCGTCGAGCACGGCAATGGCCTCGACACCCGAGGACAGAGCCTGGCGGCGCTGCAGCTGAACCACGATGTGCTCGCCCACGGCTCGCGGGTTGAGCACGCGCCAGGTATCGTCGGCACGCAGCAACTGCGCCGCAGCGTCGCCAGACACGCTCTCGCGATACAGCCCGGGCTTGAGCCCGCCGCCCTCGGCGCTGAACAGCAGACTGTCGCCGTCGAGGGACACGCCGTGGACCCGCACCCCGGGTGCCCGAGCGCAGCGCGGGATCAGCTCCTCGACCCGGCCCACCCGGGGCAGGCCGGCCACGCTAATCCTGTGCGGCACAGATCACTCCGCCCACGACGGTGTCGCCGGGCGGAACCACCTCGACGATCTTGGCGTTGAGGCTGCGCTCGATGCGGGCGCGGCCGCCTCCAGCGTCGGGCAGGTCCAGGTGATCGGGCTCGCGCAAACCGGGTTCGCGAGGAATCACGCCGTCACCGGGTGTTCCGTAGTAGTCCGTGGTGTGCAGGGCGTTGAAGGAGCGCTCGAAGTCGGCGGCACGCCACACGTGGTCCTTTTGCACGGCCCAGCCGTGCTTGGCCACCAGGTAGCGCTCGCCATCCTGGTCGAAGTAGCCCTCGATCACCGCGTAATGCGCGCGCTGGCCGCCGAAGTCTCCTGGATTGCCGTTGCGGTCCACGTCAAAGGCCACGATGGCAGGGTGGCCCGCATCGAGGACGCGATACAGGTCGTCGAGGGAGGCATTGTCGTGCAGGCTGGCCTGGTAGCCGAAGTGGGCCGCGGTCTGGCCGAGCTGGCGCGCCGTGAACATCTCGCCCTGCGAGGTGAAACCCGCACCCTCGGCGTAGTCGAGGATGCGCTCGTCGGTGGTGGGGTCAAAATTATAGTGCCGACCCTTGCCTCCGAGATCGGCGTTGCTGACCAGCGGCGCCGCACAGGACGCCTCCTTGCCGTGCCAGAAATCCATGACCATGCCCAGGGCATACAGGCCACAGGTGGGGCCCTGCTGCTCGCGCTGCGGCACGTCGGCCTTCTTGGCATGGGCGATGATCTCGGCGCGCGACAGGGGCTGGGCCGGGCGCGTCGAGGGTGCGTTGATCTCCATGCCGTCGGGAGCGCGCAGCACGCTATCGCGGCGGCTTGTCCTGGTGGCGATGACCACGGGAGCGTCGCCCCCAGCGACGGGCTGACGCGTAGAAAAAAGATTACGGAGGCGGACACCCATGATGAATACCCCGGCCCATTCTACCCTGGGCGGTGGGGATTTGGCGCCTCTCGAGACGCCCGGAGCCTGGCCCGAGCCTGAGCTCGCTGCCGGGCTGGGTGTGGAGGTCGGGGACAGGCCGCGAGCCGACGCGGGACCCGCGAAGGGGAGGCATGGTCAGGGCACGATGGGTTGCACGAAGACCTCGCGCTGCTTGTTGCCCGGATACTGTGGGCCGATGAGGCCGTCCTTCTCCATGCGCTCGACGATGCGGGCTGAACGGTTGTAGCCAATCTTGAGCCGGCGCTGGATCATAGAGATCGACACCTGGCGCGACTCGGCCACGATGGCCACTGCCGCGTCGTAGTGCTCGTCATACTCCTCGTCGACACTGTGGCCTTCGCCCTCGCTCGACTCGACGCCGGCCTGCAGGATCGTCTCGTCGTAGGACGGCGTGCCCTGGGTCTTGAGGAACTCGACCAGCCTGTTGATCTCGACCTCGGAGATGAAAGCGCCGTGACAGCGCATGAGCCCGCTGGCGCCGGGAGGGATCAGCAGCATGTCGCCCTTGCCCAGGAGCTTCTCGGCGCCCACACCGTTGATGATGGTCTTGGAGTCGTGATTGCTGGCCACCTGGAAGGACATGCGCACCGGAAAGTTGGCCTTGATCACGCCGGTGATCACATCGGTGGACGGGCGCTGGGTGGCGAGCAGCACGTGGATGCCGCAGGCCCTGGCCTTCTGAGCGAGGCGCGCGATGTAGGTCTCGACGTCACGCGGGGCCACCATCATCAGGTCTGCGAACTCATCGACGACCACCACAATGTAGGGCAGGCGCTCCGTCGGCAGGGGGGCCTCGGCGGCGGGTGCGGCCGTATCGGGCACCGGTTCGGCGGTCTCTCCGCTCTCACGCTCGTCGTGAATGATGACTTTCTTCCGCGTCCCGGCCGCAGTGGGTTCGGGTGACGCGGGCGTGGCGTCCTGCGGCGCCGCCAGGGACAGCCTGTCGACCTTCTTGTTGTAGGACATGATGTCGCGTACGCCAGCGTCGGCGAGCAGCTGGTAGCGGCGCTCCATCTCGTTGACGGCCCAGCACAGTGCGGCCGCCGCCTTCTTGGGGTCGGTCACCGGAGGCAACAGGAGATGAGGGATGCCCTCGTAGATCGAAAGCTCGAGCATCTTGGGATCGATCATCAGGAAGCGCACGTCGTCGGGCGTGGCCTTGTACAGGATGCTGGTGATGATCGTGTTGATGGCCACGCTCTTTCCGGAACCCGTGGTTCCCGCGATGAGCATGTGCGGCATCTTGGCCAGGTCGAGGTGCACCGGCCGCCCCTCGATGTCCTTGCCCACGGCCATGGCCAGCTTGGAAGTCGAGCGCTGGAACTCCTTGCTGGCGATGATCTCTTTGAGAAACACCGACTGCCGATTCTCGTTGGGGATCTCGATCCCCACTGCTCCCTTGCCCGGGATGGGAGCCACCACACGCACCCGGATGGCCTCCATGGCCATGGCCAGGTCATCGGCCAGGCTGGAGATCTTGGCGATGCGGGTACCGGCGGCGGGGACGAATTCGTAGGTGGTGACCACGGGGCCGGGACGGATCTCGCGCACGGCACCCTCGATGCCGTAGTCCCGGAACTTCTTCACCAGCTTGCGCGCTTGCTCGTTGAGCGCCTCGATGTCGACGGGCACCTCGTCGGGTGCGTCATAGTCGAGCAGGTTGAGCGGCGGCAACTCGAAGCGGTCGCCGATGGGTTGGGGCCTTTCGTCCTTTGTCGCCTCGACCAGCTTCTTCTGATCCCGCTTCGAGCGAGGCTTGAACTCCACGATGCGCGGCGCCGTGGCAGAGGTCTCATGCTCGACAGGATGCAGCTCGTCGTCGTCGGAGGCGATCTCTCCATCCTCGTTGGCCGCGTCGGGTTCGACAGCCAGGAGCTCGGTCACCCACGGCGGATCCTCGAGGGGGGACTGCGCGAGTGGCGAGGGTGCGTCGACCGGCTGCCGGCGTGAAAACAACCGCCCTTCGCTCTCGGACCCTGCGGGTTCATAAGTGGCATCCGGACCGGACGGGATCTCGTCGAGTGCCGGGCTGCCCGGGTCGGTCACAGCGGCTTCCTCGTAGCTTGGAGCCAGAGCCAGCAGCGTGGCGGCTTCCTGGGCCTCGCGGACCCGCCGGGCCTCGCGCTCGACGTCACTCTCGGCGAGGTTCTCGGCGCGGACACGCACCGCCTCTCGCCTCTTGAGCTTGCGCTCCTCGCGCTGGGCCTGCTCCTCGAGTTCGGCCTGCTGCGCGGCTTCGGCCATGCTGGCAGCGAGGGCCAAGCGCTCGGCCCGCTTCTCCCCGCGCAAGCGCCAGCGCTCCCGCTGCACCGCAACCAGGTCCACACACCACTCCGCGAGATGTCGTGCTGCGTCGACCACGGCCTCGACCAGGGTGCTGAGCGACAGGTTGGTGGCCAGCAGTGCGCCCACCGCGAGCACGGCCCCGGCCAGGATTCCTGTGCCGACGGGGGCGAGCAACCCCACGCCCGCGTCGCCGACCACCGCGCCGAGCAAACCGCCTGGGGGATAGGCGATATCCGCCACCTGGGTCAGCGCAATATGAGCGATGGTGGTGGCACCCACCAGGGCGATGACGATACCCAGGGCCTGGCTCCAGGCCAGGCTCAGGCGGCGCGGCCGAAAACATTGCGCCCCTGCCAGCAGGAGGCCTCCCGCGAGCAGGTAGGCACCCACACCCACGCTCGCGAACAGCAGGTCCGCGAGCACCGCTCCGGCCGGCCCCACCAGGTTGGCGGGCCCGTGCGGGTCGGGCCACCCTGGCCCCGCAGGCTGGTAGGAGAACAGCGCCAGACCCATGAGCACGGAGGCTGCCAGCAAACCCACACCCGCCAGTTCACGCACCCGGTTGTGGGTCATGCTGTCGTCGGACACCACCCGCAGCGCGGGACGGGCCGGGCGCTCGGTCTTGCGTTCTTTCTTCGCTGCTGAACTTTTTGCCATGTGCGCACCCTTCGGCAAGTTGGCGCCAGCTGGCACCCTCTGTCGCCTATGGTGATGGCAGGTAGGTCTCGAGTCAAAAAATCAGCCGAGCACGATCCAGGTCGAGACCTCACGCCAGGAGCTCCCGGCGTCGGACGCGGCCTGGCAGGGGCTCGCGCGGGGCTAGGAGGTCGGGGTTTTCTTCTCCGCTGCCTCTGTATCACCACGCTGCGCTTCGGACCGGCGCAGGGTCTCGAGACGACGCTGCATCTCCTGCTCGCGGGGCGAGGGTCCGGGCTGAAAGATGCGCTCTCCGGCGATGGCCTCGGGCAGGTAGCGCTCGGCGACATAGTGGCCGTCGAAGTCGTGGGGGTACTTGTAGCCGCCGCCGTAGCCAAGCTTCTTCATGAGGTCGGTGGGGGCGTTGCGTATGTGCAGGGGGACGGGTAGCGGACCGCGCTCCCGCACCGCATGGCGAGCCGCGGCGTAGGTGGTGAGGGCGCTGTTCGACTTGGGTGCGAGAGCCAGGTAGGTCGCACACTGTGTCAAGGGCAGCACAGCCTCGGGCAGGCCCACGAACTCGTAGGCCTGAAGCGTGGCGACGGCGAGAGCCAGGGCACCGGGATCGGCGTTGCCCACATCCTCGCTGGCGAAGATGACCATGCGCCGGATCACGAAGCGGGGATCCTCCCCTGCCTCGAGCATGCGCGCCAGGTAGTATGCCGCGGCATCCGGATCCGAGCCGCGCAGCGACTTGATGAAGGCGCTGACGATGTTGTAGTGCTCCTCGCCCGCCTTGTCGTAGAGCAGCACCTTCTCGGCCAGCACGCGCTCCACGCCCTCGACACTGAGCGCCTTTTCACCACGGTCCGCGGCGTCCTCGCAGGCCAGCTCGAGCGCCAGCAGGGCTCGCCGGGCATCTCCCCACGAGGCCGCGGCCAGGGTGCGCAGGGCCTGATCGTCGGGCGCGATACCCAGGGCGCCCAGCCCCTGACCCGCATCCAGCAGGGCACGGCGCAGGATCGCAATCAAGCCGTCCTCGTCGAGGGACTGCAGCACGTACACCCGGCAGCGCGAGAGCAGGGCCGCGTTGACCTCGAACGAGGGATTCTCCGTGGTCGCTCCCACCAGGGTGACCGTGCCGCGCTCGACGTGGGGCAGCAGAGCGTCCTGCTGGGCCTTGTTGAAGCGATGGATCTCGTCGAGAAACAGCAGGGTGCGCTGTCGCCGCTCGACCTGCAGGCGGCGCGCCTGTTCCACGATTTCCCGGATCTCCTTGACCCCGCACTGTACCGCGGACTGCCCCACGAACTGGCCCTGCATGTGCCTGGCGAGCAGGCGCGCGAGGGTGGTCTTGCCCACTCCCGGCGGCCCCCACAAGATCATCGAGGGCAGCCGACCCTGATCGATGGCGCGGCGCAGGGGTTTGCCCGGTGCCAGCAGGGCGTCCTGCCCCACCACCTCGTCGAGGGTGCGCGGACGCATGCGCTCGGCCAGGGGCGCGTGCACCTGGTCGCGCTCCGCCGCAGCCTCGAACAGGTCCACCCTAGGTCTCCAGTCCCGTCAGACGTAGCAGCTCGGCGCGCTCGCCATCTGACAGGATGATGCGGCCCTTGGCCAGGATCTCGGCCAGCACTGAGCCCAGGGCACGCTCGTCGCCCCAGTGCTCGTCGAGCAGAGGGTCCAACTCGGGCTCAGCCTGCAGACGGTGTAGCACCTGGGCGCACAGATAGAGATCGTCGATGTAGCCGTAGGCACCCAGCCCGGATTCGGGGATCAGGTCGTGGGGCAGTACGAAGTAGGCGAGAGCCGCGTTCGCCAGCAGGCGGGCGTGGCGCGGCAAGCGCGTGTCCTCGTACAGCGAGCCCAGCAGGTCGAACAGCACGGGCACCCAGCGCAGCAGATCCAGGTGTGGACCATCATAGGCCGCGATATCCTCGCGCAGCAGATCGGAGAAATCGCGCATCCCGAACCTCGTGCCGATGTCGTAACCCGGCGCTGTTCGCTTGTCGAGGCGGCCGTTGTGGGGCGCGAAGGTGCGCGCTACAACTCCGCTGCGCCTGCGACTTTTTGGATGGCGGCGCGCAGGGGCCACGCATGCTGCACCATCTGTCGATCCGCAACCTGGCCATCGTCGACGCCGTGGACCTGGACCTCGCTCCTGGCATGACGGCCATCACCGGCGAAACCGGGGCCGGCAAGTCGCTCCTGGTCGACGCTCTGGACCTGCTCCTCGGCGGCCGTGCGGACAGCGCGGTGGTGCGCGCCGGCGCCGAAGAAGCAACGGTGAGCGGGGTGTTCAGCATCGGTCAGGGACCGCAATCGACCCGGGTGTGGGAGCTGCTGGGCCGGCTCGGCATCGCCCGGGCGGATGGCGAGCAGGGCGAAGAGCGCGAAATCCTGGTGCGACGCACCGTGGCCGCAGGTGGCCGCAGCCGAGCCTTCGTCGACGACGTGCCGGTCACCCTGGCTAGCCTGCGCGAGATCATGCATGGCGTGGTCGACATCATGAGCCAGCACGAGCACCAGAGCCTGTCGACCCACGAGGCGCAGCGCGAACTGCTCGATGCCTTTGGCGAGCATGGCGAACTCAGACAGCGCGTGGCCGAGGCCCATGCGACCCTGCACCAGCTTCTCGACGAGCAGCGCGCCTTGACCATGGACGAGCAGCAGAAAAGTGCCCGCATCGACTATCTGCAGTACGTGGTCGACGAACTGCAGCAGGCCTCGCCCGAGGCGGGTGAGCAGGCACGCCTGACCGAGGTCCACAAGCGCCTCGGTGCCGTGGACAGGCTGCGTCGTCACAGCGCCACCGCGGAGACGCTGCTCGGCAGTGACCCGCGCGCGGCGGCCACCCTGATCGACGAGGCGCGGCGCGAGCTGCGACAGGTGGCGGGGTTGTCCCAGGAACTGGAGGACACGCAGCGCGTCCTCGACGAGGCGAGCACCCTGGTGCAAGACGCGGTGCGCAGCCTGGGGCGCTACGTCGAGCGGCTCGACGAGGATCCCGAGCAACTGGCCCAGGTCGAGGACAGGCTGGACCTGCTGCGCCGGCTGGCCAAGAAGCACGGCGTGGTACCCGACGCCCTGCCCGGGCACCTCGAGATCCTGGTGCAGGAACTCGACGGCCTGACCCACGCGCAGACCCGCCTCGAGAGTCTGGCTCACCGGGTCCGCCAGGCGCACCAGGCCCTGCATGTCGAGGCCGACGCCCTGAGCCACGCTCGCCGCCAGGCCGCGACCCGGCTGAGCACGCGCTGCGCCGAGGAGCTTGCGGCCCTGGCCATGACCCAGGTCCGGGTCGAGGTTCAGGTCGAGGATCTGCCGCGGCGCGACGACGAGGCGACCCCACAGGAGGCCGGTGGCGGACCACGCCAGGTGGCCCAGCACGGAGGCGATCGCATCGAGCTGAGGCTCGGCGCCAACCCTGGCGAGCCCGCCCGCCCCTTGCACAAGGTGGCGTCGGGCGGCGAACTGTCGCGGGTCGCCCTGGCCATCCGTCGCGTGCTCGCGGACCGCGACCCAGTGCCGACCTACGTGTTTGACGAGGTGGATGCGGCCATCGGGGGCGCCACTGCCGAGGCCGTCGGCCTGGCCCTCAAGCAGGTGTCGGCGACGCACCAGGTGCTATGCGTCACCCATCTGCCCCAGGTGGCCGCGCTGGCGGATCAGCAGCTCCAGGTCGACAAGGAACGCGACGGCGACCGCACCGTGACCGTGGTCCGGGCCCTGGCGGCAAGCGAGCGCGTCGACGAACTGGCGCGCATGCTCGGCGGCAGCGAGGTCGGCGAGACCGCACGCAAGCACGCCCGCAGCCTGCTCAGGAGAGCCCGAGCATGACCCCTCCACGCGTGCTCTGCGTCGACACCGCGACACCCATCGCCGTGGTAGGCCTGTGCCTCGGCCGCGAGACCGTGGCCGAGGAGCGCATGACCAGCAAGCGCGACCACGCCGAGCGCCTGCTCTCCACTGTCGAGACCTTGCTGGCGCAGGCGAACTGGCGGCTGGCGGACCTCGATGCCCTGGTGGTCGGAGTCGGCCCCGGCTCGTTCATCGGCGTGCGCATCGGCGTCGCCACGGTCAAGGGCCTGGCCCTGGGCTGCGGTCGGCCCGTGTTCGGCGTGTCCACCCCGGCCATGCTGGCCCTGTCGACGGCGGAGGTCGGTCGCGTGGCCGTGGCCATGGACGCCAAGAAGGGCCAGGTCTATGCCTCGGTACACCAGCTCACCGCAGCCGGTGAGGTCGAGAGCAACCCGCTGCCTTCGACGGCCCTCGACCCCGAGCCCTGCGCCCGGATTCTGCTCTCTCTTGGACCCCTGGCTGCTCGCGTGGGTGATGGCTTCGAACGCTACGCAGACGCCTTTACCTCCATGCAACAGGTGCCGCTTCGACACCATGCTCCCGGGGCTTCATCCCTGGCCGTGCAGGCCTTGCCGCGCGTGCTCGCCGGTGCCGACGACGAGCTCGGCAGTCTCGAGCCCTTCTATGCCCGGCGCTCCGAGGCCGAGGAGATCGCGGAACGGCGACGGACAACCTGAGCATTTCTCGGATCCGGGATCCGCGGCCCAGCTCCTCGACGCACCCTGCCTTGAGATCCGATCGCCGACGACGTACAAAGAGCGACCCTCGGGGCAGGTATGACAGAGCTGCAGCGCGGACAAATCCTGTTCGATCGATACCGGATCGTCGACAAGGTCGGTCAGGGCGGCATGGCCGAGATTTACAGTGCCGTGTCCACCGGCGCCCAGGGCTTCACCAAGCTGTTCGCCATCAAGCGCATTCTCGACTCCTTCGCCCTGCAGCCCAAGTTCCGCGACATGTTCGTGGCCGAGGCCAGGCTGGCGGCGCTGCTCGCTCACCCCAACATCGTGCAAACCCTCGAGTTCGTGGAGAGCGACCGTAGCCTGTATCTGATCATGGAGTACGTGGCCGGCGTCAACCTGTCGCACGCCATCCGGCGCTGCGTCGAGCAGGCGTCCCCCCTGCCCCTGGCCGTGGTGATCTACATCGCCGTCGAGCTGCTGCGCGGCCTGGACTACGCACACCGCAAGACCGATTCTGGAGGCCACCCCCTGCGCCTGGTGCACCGGGATGTGTCGCCGTCCAATGTGCTGCTGTCCTTCGAGGGCTTCGTCAAGCTCAGCGACTTCGGCATCGCCAAGGCGCGCTTCATCCCTTCGCTCACCCAGCAAGGGGCCATCAAGGGCAAGGTGGCCTACATGGCTCCTGAGGTCGTCGCAGGCCAGACCGCGGACGCCCGCGCGGACGTGTGGGGCGCGGGTGTGGTGTTGTGGGAGATGCTCGCCAACCGCCGCATGCTGACCGGTGGTGATCACGAGGTCGTGCAGGCCCTGCTGCAACGACGGATTCCCTCACTGCGCACGTTCCGGCCGGACCTCCCCGAAGGCCTCCACGGCATCCTCGACGCGTCCCTGGCCTGTGATCCCGAACAGCGCTTCAGAAGCGCCGGAGCGATGCAACACGCCCTGACCCAGACCAGCCACACCCTGGGCTTTTTCCTCGGCGCCGAGGGCTTGCAGCAGCGGCTGCAGACTCTGTTCCCGGATGCACTACGGTACCAGCAAGAGGTTTCCAACGAGTTCGCGCTGGTGCCCAACACCCTGCCCACCTCGCCGCCTCTGGCCGTGCCCGCACCGGTGTTCCTGGACGACGAACCTGCGACCGTGGAGTCCAGACCCGCGACCGCAGTCGCCGCCGCGCCCGCCGCGGGACCACCCACCGTGGAGACCGTGATTGGCACACTGGAGCCCCCCTCCCGCGCATCGGAGGACGACGAGCTGCCGGCTGCTCCGACCAGCGCGGACGCATCGACCGAGGACCTGTTCACGGACGAGGCGCTGGAAGGAGAGACCCGGCGTCTGGATCCCTCGCAGCTCGGTGGCCGGAGTCGGCGACGGCAGAGTGGCGGCTGGCGGGTCCTGGTCTTCCTGGTGATAGCCCTGCTGGTCCTCGCAGGAGGGACGATCCTGGTCGAGCACTTCTTCGTCGACCACACACCCGACGCCAGCCTGTCGACCGCAGGAATCCCCACCCCCGGTTCCGCGCACACCGGGGACGAACCTGGAGCGGCCCTGCCTTCCTCCGTCGACGGTTCGGCCCCCGCGCTCGATGCCACGAGGACCGTGCTAACCGGTGCTGCGGACGCGGCGAGCCGCGACATCGACAGCTCGGCGGGCGTCGATGCTGCGGCCTCTGCGCAGGCGCCAGGCGCATCGACCAGGCCCAGCGCGGGTCGACTGCACATCACGCTGCAGCCGGCCGGCATCATTTTCGTGGACGGCGAGATTGTGGCCCGGGACAGCGCCGAGGCGCAGGTCGAGGTGCCTGCCGGCGCCCACGAGGTCAAGGTCCGATCACCAGGAATCCGCCGTCCCGCGAGGCGCCGTACCCAGGTGCGACCCGGGCAGGTCCAGCGCATGGATTTTGACCTGCGGCGCGGCCAGAATCGCTGAGCAGGCCCATCTCAGTGCCGCGGGTGCTGCGCGGCCACTTGTGAGATCACCTCCGAAAAGGCCATGATGGAGGGCTGTGCAGATTGCATGGGAGGATACCGTGCGTACCATCTCCAGAACCGCATCCTGGGCCAACCCGGCCATGGCTCTGATCGCCTTCGTCGTCACGGCCTGCCCGGACACCGCGGTGACCCCGGGCAGCGACGCGGGCCCCCGCTTCGACGCCGCGCCCATCGACACCCAGGTTGGCGACGTGACGGTGGTGGATGCGAGCGGACGCGACAGCGGCCCGGGTCTGGACACCCAGCCCGGCGTGGATCACCGGGTCGACAACCCCGATCCCAACCGCAATGACAACGACACCCGCGACTCGGACTGCGACGGCCTCAGCGACGCCGAGGAGTACGGCAACATCTACGGCGGCGGCGGCCAGACCCAGCCCGGGACCTCGGACAGCGACGGCGACGGCATCCTCGATGGCGTCGAGGTGGGGCGAACGTCCTCGGTGGACGCCCGCTGCACCATGTTCGTCGGCGACCAGGACACCACCACCACGACCGATCCCACCCGCGCAGACAGCGATGGCGACGGCCTGAGCGACGGCCAGGAGGACAGCAACCGCAACGGGCGCCGCGACCCCGGCGAGCTGGACCCGCGCGATCCAGACACCGACGACGACGGCCTGTGCGACGGGCCCACCAGCGTGCTGCCGATCTGCACCGGTGGCGACCCGGACCCCTTCAGCGACGTGCAGGACACGGACCAGGACGGCGTGCCGGACACGGTCGACACGGCCCCCACCAATCCGGATCGCGATGGCGATGGTCTGTGCGACGGCCCGCGCAGCGTGGCCGGGGTGTGCCAGGCGGGCGAGGACCTCAACGGTGACGGCGTGCTCGGCGCCGGTGAGACCGATCCCGATCGCGTCGACACGGACTGCGACGGCCTGAGCGACGACCGCGAGCGCGCCCTGGGGCTCAACCCGCGCAAGAAGGACACCGACGGCGACCTCATCCCCGATGGTATCGAGGCGGGCATGGCGCAGAACCCCGACGCCACCAACTGCACGAGTTTTGTGGCGGACGCGGACCCCGCCACCACGACCGACGGCAGCAGCGTCGACAGCGATGGCGACGGCATCAACGATGGCATCGAGGACGCCAACCGCAATGGGCGCGTGGACACCGGCGAGACCGACCCCAACAATCCGGACACCGATGGCGACGGCATCTGCGACGGCCCGCCCCGCACCATCGCCGGCGTGTGCACGGGCGGCGAGGACCTCAACGCCAACGGCCACGTGGACCCAGGTGAGACCGACCCGCTGGTCGTGGGCACCGCCGTGGTGGACAGCGACGGCGACGGGCTCAACGACGACATCGAGAACGCCATCGCCTGCCTCGACGCCAACAACGCGGACAGCGACGGCGACGGCCTACCCGATGGTGTCGAGGACAGCAGCCACGACGGTCGCGTGCAGCCCGGCGAAACAGACCCCTGCGACGTGGACAGCGACTGCGATGGCCTGGTCGACGGCGCTTCCTACGGCGCCTACACCGGCGAAGTCACGGTGGGCACCCAGCCCACCAATCCCGATACTGACGGTGATGGCCTGGGTGATGGGCTCGAGGTGGGAATCACCGGCGGTGCCATTCCGCCAGGCACCGATCCGACCTGCGGCTTCGTCGCCGACAGCGATCCCTTGACCAACACCAACCCCAACTCCGCGGACAGCGACAACGACGGCGTGCCCGACGGTGCCGAGGATGCCAACCAGAACGGCCGCGTCGATTGTGCCGACGGCAGCGCCCCCCCGGGTGGCAACCTGACCAACTGCCCGGGCGGGCTCACCGAGCTGAACCCCAACGACAACAGCGACACCGGCGGGCCGGTGATCGCGGCCTGTGGCACGGCCAGCCTGGTGCCCGTGGACCAGCGCCGGGAGTGGACGCCCGACCTGCAGCTCGCCACTGCCGTACGTGGTGCCGACGCCTTTGCCGAGATGGTGCGCATCGACGACACCTCGGGTTCGAGTCCCCGTGCCGTGGGCCTGGCGGGCTACAACCCCGACGCGGCCATTGGCTACGTGGTGCTGGTCAAGACTCCTGCCGGGGGGACCGCCGCGGCCGAGGAGACGGATGCGCGCAACCGGCTCGCGCAGTCCGGCGCCCTCAGCGCGCCCATCACCTTCCCCTTCACCAGCTGGGACGGCTACTCCGGGATCCGTGGCTCCTACGCCCAGTCTGCGACCCGCGGCGTCAAGGCCCAGGTCAATGACATCGTGCACCGCTTCTTCCCCACCACCTCAACTCTGCTGAGCACAGCTGGGGACGTCTCGCCCAGCGGCGGCTACCAGGTGCGCGCCGAGTACCTGCGGCGATCGAACAACGTGGCGGTGGTGCTCATCGCCATCATCCCTGACAATCGCAACACCGGGCGCGCCTTCTTCACTCTCGACGACACCGCCAATGGCAGCGCCCTGGCGCAGTATGGCGACACCGTGGGCGTGCAGTGCGACCGCTTCGTGTCCCAAGGCTTTGCCAACGTCGACTTCCTGTGGGCGGTGGACAACTCGGGCTCCATGGACGACGACCAGGCCGCGGTGGCCTCGTTCGGCACCGAGATGGGCAGCATCCTCAACGGCTCCACCATGGACTGGCGCGTGGCCCTGGTGACCTCGGAGTTCCACGAGAACCAGAGCGCCGCTTGCCAGAACACGCAGACCAGCCCCTGCCGTAACTTCACGACAAACCCGGCGGAATTCACACGCTGGTTCACCGACGGCGATAGCGCGTGGATCACCGTCGACGGTTCGGGCACCGAGGCCGCCATGTACGGCGCCCAGCTGTACATTCGCGATCGGCTGTCTCCGACGACCACGGCGACACCGCCCCCCAACGACAAGATCCGCCGCGGCGCCTATCTCGTGATCATTGTGCTCACCGATGCCGAGGATCAGCGCACGGGCTACACCAGCTCTTCGGGCAGACTGACCAACATCAACGACTACACCGCCTTCTTCACCGACTACGACCCCGCAGTGGTCGGCAACCAGACCGCAACCCTGGGCGGCATCCTGTGCGCGCCGGGCCAGACCTCGGGCTGCGACCCCACCGAGCCCTACTCGTCCAACCCCGTCATCCACACCACCATCCAGAACCTCGGTGGCGTCATCGGCGACCTCAAGGACACTGCGACCATCCGCCCGACCATCCTGCAGATCCTGGCCAACGTGGCCGGTGCCACCAGCCCTTACGTGCTGACCAAGCCCGCGATCTCGTCGACGGTGAAGGTGGCCCTGGCGCACAACTCGACCACCGGTACGTGCAACTGGGACGACGTGCCCCGAGATCGCAGCAACGGCTTCGACTACGATCCCCTGAGCGGCACCATCGTGTTCTATGGCAACTGCCGACCCGATCCGGCCCAGCCCGGAAGCCCGGTGGTGGTGTCCTATCGCTACTGGACGGACCGCACGCCCGATCCCGACGGCCCATCCACGGGCTGCGACTGCACACCTCCCGAGCAGTGCGATCCGGTGACTCTCGAGTGCTACTGCCCGCCGGACTGCGGCGTGGGCACGGTGCCCCCTGAGCAAGTCTGCGACACCACCACGTGCCAGCTCGGTTGCCGGCCTGACTGCGGCGCCAGCTGCCCGGGCAACTCGGTGTGCAACGCCTCGCCATCGGTATGCGCCTGCGAGTGTCCTCAGGACTGCGGTGGGGCACCGCCGAGCGGGAACTTCGTGTGCGACCGCTCGACGACGAGCCAGACCTATTGCGAGTACGTGTGCACCCAGTGCCCCGGCACACCTACCAATCCCACGATGACCTGCAACCCCAGCACCTGCACCTGGACCTGCCCCGCCTGCGGCAACTGCCCGGGTCTATCGACCTGCAGCCAGCAGACCTGTGCCTGCGAGTGCAGCCAGAGCCTGAGCTGCGGACCCGGCTATCGCTGGGACGCGACGGCCTGCGACTGCGTCTGCGACACCACCAGCCTGGGCTGCGGTGCGAACTTCTTGCCCGAACCTGGCCTGTGCGCCTGTGTCTGCGGCAGCAACTGCAACGATCAGTGCGTGGGCAGCCTGCGCTGCAACCAGAGCCTGTGCGCCTGCGTGCCTATAGGCGGCTGACGAAGGTGGTGAGGGGCGCTAGATTCCTGGCATGGATGTGAGCCCCACCCCGTGATCGCTGGAACCCAGACCTCCGAGACTCTCGCCACCTGGCACCACCGCGCCTGGCTGCTGGCCTGGGCCACCATCCTGTACAACGTGCTCGAGGGGCTGGTCGCCATGGGCTTCGGCGTGGCCGAGGAATCGGTGGCGCTGTTCGGCTTTGGCGTCGACAGCTTCATCGAGGTGGCCTCTGCCTTGCTCGTGCTGTGGCGCCTGCGCGCCGAGGACGGCGAGGGCGAGGCCTTGTCTCTGGCGCGCGAGCGCCGGGCGACCCAGGCTATTGGCACTTTGCTGGTGGTGCTGGCCGCAGGCACCGTCGTCGCGGCGGCCCTGCAGCTGGGTGCGCGCAGCCACCCGACGACCACCTTGCCGGGAATGGTCATCGCCCTGGTCAGCCTGAGCTTCATGTTCGCCCTGTGGTGGGCCAAGCGTCAGGCCGCGCGGATTCTCGACAGCTCCACCCTGGCCCAGGATGCCGCCTGCTCCCTGGCCTGCATACAGCTCTCGTCCGTGCTGCTGCTGGGCAGTCTCCTGTTCGCGCTGTCGCCCGCGCTGTGGTGGGCCGACGCCGTGGCTGCCCTGGCCCTGGCCCTGCTCATTGCCCGTGAGGGCGTGGGAGCCGTGCGCGCAGCGAGGCGTGAGGATTTCAGTGGGGGTTGTGGTTGCGCCCCGGCACAGCTCGGTGCGACTCGCCAGGCTGTGACAGCAGGCTGCGGTTGTGGACCTGGCGATTCCTGCCAGGGTGCGACCCAGGACGACGCGACGGCAGGGAAGAGCGAAGGCAACGAGGCCTGCTGCGGCGGCGCGACCTGCGACTGCCACCACGAGCGCTGAGCGCGCCCGCGACGGAGCTGCGGTGACCACCAGCCTGGTGCGAAGGCTCTGGATCCTCTCGGTCACGGGGCTGCCTTATGCCCTGTACAAGTTCGGCGGCGGCCTGGCCGCGAGCACGGACCTGCACCCTGTGCTCGGCTCCATGATCATGGGCTGGGGTGTGCTGGACCTCGGACTCAACCTGGGCTGGGCCCTGGCACCCGCCAGGATCTCTCCCTGCGCCGCGTCAGCGGTGGGCCGCATGCTGGACAGAAGCGGCCAGCGGGACCTCGAGACCCTGGGCCTAGCCGTGGATACCCTGCTCGCGTTCGCCATCGTGTCGACCATGATCTGGTTCGGCCGCTCGGCCAGCCTGCCCCCTCCCCTGCCCATGGTGTGGAAGGTCGCGGTCATCGCCAGCATCCTGGGCGCGGGCATAGAACGTGTCTGGGGCTGGCTGCGACAGCGCCAAGGAGCGCCTGCGGGGCCCCTGGCGTGACAACGGAGAGCCCTCCCCCGACGCTGCGCGCCTGGACGCTGGGTACCTGCACCATCCTCGTCGCTGTGCTGGGAACGCTGACTCTTTATTGGCTCGTCCGCGACCTGCCCTGGCCTGGACGCAGCCGCCTGGTCCTCGGGCTCGCGCTCCTCGTGCCCGTGTTGCTGGTGGCAGTGCAGTTCCTGGTCAAGCTGCGCATCGGCATCCGCAAGCCCTGGATGGCGCTGACCTACTGGGCACTGTGGCAATCCACGCTGACCTTTACCGTGCTCGCCCTGGTGCTGCGCCATGCCGGGGCTGCGCGTCTTCCCCTGGCCCTGCTGGTGCTGGCGGCGCAGCTCACGCCCCTGCTGCTCGCCGTGCCGCAGTGCCTGCAGCGCTGGCGCACCTGGGCCCTGGCGGGGCTGGTGACCGTCCTGACCTGGGCGACCCAGCTCGCGGTGCTGCTGGCGATGGGCTAATCCCCGCTGTCGTCGGGAAAAATCTTTCCGGGATTGAGGATCCCCGCGGGATCCCAGGCGCGTTTCATGCGACGCATGAGATCCAGGGAGAGCGGGCCATGCTCCAGGGGCATGAAGCGCTTCTTGGCGCAGCCTATGCCGTGCTCGCCGCTGAGGGTGCCTCCCAGGGCGATGGCCAGGTGCATGACCTCGTCGAGCACGCGCTGCACGGCCGGACCGTCGCGCTCCGCGTCGTCGAACAGCACCTGCACGTGCAGGTTGCCGTCGCCGGCGTGGCCGTAGGCGGCAGTCAGGATGCCGTGGCGCTCGCCAATGGCGTAGACCCGCGCCAGGGCCTCGGGAATCTTGGAGCGCGGCACCGCGATGTCCTCGGCGATCTTGTGCCGTCGCAGTGCGCGGGTGGCCTCGGTGAGCTTGCGCCGGGTGGCCCACAGATCGCGGCGCTGGCCTTCGTGCTGTGCCACCAGCGACGAGCGCGCGCCAGCCGTCTCCAGGATCTCCACCGCCCGGCCGAGCTGGGCCAGGGTCGACTCCTCGTCGTCACCATCGGTCTCGACCAGCAGCGCTGCGTCTATTCCTTCCGGGATGGGAAACAGCGCCTGCGGTCGCACAGCATCGATGCTGCGACCATCCATGTACTCGAGAGTGCGCGGCAGGATGCCCTTGCCCAGAACCTGGGCCACGGCGCGCGCTGCCGTAGCGGCGTCATCGAAGGTGACCAGGGCGGTCGCCACCTGGCGCGGGCTCGGCACCAGCTTGAGCGTGATCTCGGTGATCACCGCCAGGGTGCCCTCGCTGCCCACGATCAGACCGGCCAGGTCATAGCCCGATACTCCCTTGCTGGTGCGGCGGCCGATGCGCAGCACCTCACCCGTGGCCAGCACCACCTCGAGCCCGAGCACATAGTCGCGGGTCACGCCGTAGCGCACGGCGCGTGGACCGCCAGCGTTCTCGGCCACGTTGCCGCCCAGGGTGCAGCTCTCCAGGCTGTTGGGGTCCGGTGGATAGAACAGCCCCGCGTCCTCGACCGCATGATGCAGGTCCTGCAGGATGACGCCGGGCTGAAGATCGACGGTGAGGTCGCCATTGGACAGGTCGAGAATGCGGTTGAGCCGCGACAGGTCGAGCACCACGCCGCCCTGCACCGCCACGCAACCGCCCGAATGCCCGGTACCGCCTCCGCGAGGGGTCACAAACACGCCGGCCTCGCTGCAGGCGCGCAGCACCGCGGCCACCTGGGCGCGGTCCGCCGGGCGCACCACGGCATCGGGCAGCTGTGGGCTCAGACCCGGCGTCTCGTCGTGGCCGTAGGGATCCAGAGCGTCGCGGTCGACGATCAGGTGACCGTCACCGACGATGTCAGCAAGTGTCCTGCGCATGCCATCATGCCAGCCCATGTCGCTGTTATAGCCCCACGCTCGACAGCCGACCAGCGCGCCGCAGTTTGTGGGACCGTGCCATCGTGCTACACAGCGAGGATGTCGACCCTGTACCTCGACGGAACGGAACATCGGATCGAGCTGGCCCTTGGTCACTCGCTGCTCGACGCCATCATGAGCGCGCCGCACCCCATCGCCACGGCCTGTGGCGGGCTCGCTGCGTGCGGCCTGTGCCGACTCGAGGTGCTCGAGGGGATGCACAACCTTCGGGAGGTCGGTCCGCGCGAGGTCGAGCACCTGGGCAATCTGCTGGTGGAACGTGGCTGGCGTCTGGCATGCCAGTCGCGCCTGATCCACGATGGCGACGTGCGTGTGCGCGTACCGCCCGTGGTGGACATCGCCGCACGCAAGCAAGCCAAGCTCACCGAGCAGCTCCGCCAGCGCCACCGTGAAAAGGCCGCGGCCGCTGCCAGCCGGAACAGCCGGGGTTCTGGCCAGGGCGGACGAAGGCGCTGACATGACGTCCATGCAGACAGTGCTGCAGACCTTGTCCCCGGCGCTCCGCGAGCGAGCGCAGCCCGGTGTACCGCTCGCCGAGCACACCACCTACCGGGTGGGAGGACCCGCCGCGCTCTGGATCGAGCCCGCCTCCGACGACGAGGTGCTGGCGATCTGCCAGGCCTGTGCAACCTGCGACGCGCCCCTGGCGCTCATCGGCAATGGCAGCAACATCATCGCCCCGGACCAGGGTCTCGACGCTGTACTGCTCAAGCTCGGCGGCGCGTTTGCCCGCATCGTCGACCTCGACGATGACCACCTCTACGTCGAAGCGGGTGCCGTTCTGGGCCGCGTATCGGAACATGCCCAGGCACTCGGGCGCAGTGGCCTCGAGTGGATGATCGACATCCCGGGCTCGCTGGGCGGTGCCGTGCTCATGAACGCCGGCAACAACGAGGGCGAGATGCGAGCCGTGGTCGAGCGGGTGCGCTTGCTCGACGATCAGGGCGTGCTGCGCGAGCTGCCGGTGGCGGACTGCGACCTGTCCTACCGCCACAGCCGCTTCAAGGAGCGCGGCGAGATCGTGCTGGGCGCGGTGCTCAAGCTAGGGCCTGCCGACGACAGCGCGGCCATAGCGGCGCGCATGCAGCACCAGAAGTCCATGCGCTGGGGCAAGTTCCCCATGGAGTTCCCCAACGCGGGCAGCGTGTTCAAGCGGCCTCCTGGCCACTACGCCGGCAAACTGATCCAGGACGCTGGGCTCATGGGACTGCGCGTGGGTGACGCCGAGGTCTCGACCAAACATGCAGGCTTCATCATCAACCGCGGCCAGGCCACCGCTTCCGACATCCTGAGCCTCATCGCCGAGGTGCAGGCCCGGGTTCGCGACATGTCTGGGGTGCAACTCGAGCCCGAGCAGATCGCCCTGCGTGCCAGGGTCCCGGCGGCCTTCAGATCCCGAACAGCTCCCGAGCGTCCATAGACGAAGTGCAGGGGAGGTCCGCTGGTGGCGCTGTTCAAGGTCCTTGTCGTCAAGCTCCCGGCCGCCGTACTCGATGGGATGGTGGCTCTGCGCCTGCTGACCGAACCCCTGGCCCTGGTGGTGCTGATCCTTCTCGGTGTACACGGCGCCGCCGACCTCTTCGACGACCTGCTATTCACAGCGGTGGACACCGCCGATCGCGCCGTCGACGCCACGGTTCGCGGAGCCCTCGACGGGCTGGCCGGCATGGACTGGTTGCAGCCCGACACCGCCGCGCGCTGGGCTGACGACGAGGCCTTGCTCATCGACATCGATCGCAAGGAGGTGCTCGCGGTCAGCCTGACCCTGGTCGCCGAGCTGCTGCTGGACCTGCTGCTGCTGCTGTGGTGCATGGGCGGTGGTGCCGACGCTTCGACGGTGGTGAGCGGCGCGTCCGTTGACGACTCCCGTCTGATCCGGGGCCTGCGCCGAGCCCGCACCCGGGCTCCTGGCCTGCTGCGTGCCGCGGCCCTGGTGCTGGCCTTCGTGCTGGGCTCGCTCGCGCTGGGGCGCTGGAGTTCGGGCCGTGTCGCCAGCCTGCTGGTGGGCCCGGACCTGGGCGAGGCCATAGGCGACGTCGCGCGCTTCGCGGGTGTGCTGGTCATGGGGCTTGCCCTGCTGACCCTGGTGCCCGTGGTACAGCGACGTGCCCTGGCCCGCGCCGAGGCCACCACCGGAGCGCGCTGGCTGCGCGCCCTGGTGCTGCCGACCCTGGTCATCGCCTTGTTGGTCGCCGAGCTCACCTCGGGCAGCTCGGCCCGTGGCCTGTGGTCCCTGGTTGGCGGAGGCGCGGCATGAGCGCCGTGCAACGCCTGGGAGCGCGCCTGCGCGCACTCGTGGTCACGGGCCTGGCCGTGCTCGGCGGGCTGGCCCTGGTGCAGGCCACGCCCCTGGGACCCCTGGCACGCATGGCCGTCGGCAAGGCCAGGGGCCAGAGCTACCGCGGACCCTCTCCCCTCGCCAGCTACCGCGGGGAGGGCGGCCGCCAGTATGGCTTCTTGCTCCCTGCCGACGAGAAGGCCGTGGCCTTCATCGCCGCCGCCACCAGCTGCGTTCCCGTGGATACCTTGCTGCAGGTGGCGCGCGCGGCCGACGTGGACGCCGCCAACCTGCGCGCCCTGGTCGACGCCCATGCGGTGGCCGGCTCCGACCCCTGCCGCGTGCAGCTCCCCGCCCCCCTCGAGGGCCAGGCCATCGAGCTGCTGCCCCAGGGCACCCACCGCGAGCAGCTGCGCTCGGATCCCGAGCTGGCCGCGCGCGGTCTGGCACGCGTACTGGCGTCGCGACGCAGCACCTTTGCCAGCGAGAACGATCCCGATGGCCTCGCCCTCGAGGCCACCTTGCTCGGCAGCGAGGCCGTGCAGGCCGCGCTCACCGTGGCCAGGGCGGCGGGGCTGGCCAATGCCGCGGACTTCGAGGCCCACCGACAGTACCTGCCTGCCGAGGCGTCAGCGCTGGCGGACGCGGCCGTGGCCGTGCTGGCGCGCGCGCGCCTGGGTCGCATGCTGTGGCCGGTGGACAGCCACTTTCGCATCACCAGTCCCTTCGGTGATCGCATGCACCCCGTGCTCAAGGTCAGCAAGTTCCACAACGGCGTGGACGTGGCGGTGCCCGTGGGCACACCCGTGCACGCCACCCTCGACGGCGAGGTGACCCGCGCGGCCTCGGACAACGTGTCCGGTCGCTACCTACGAGTGTCCCACGGCCTGGGCATCGAGGCCGTTTACTGCCACCTGGACAGGGCCCTGGTCGACGCGCCGCTGGCCGTGCACCTCGGCGACGACCTGGCGCGCTCGGGCAACACCGGGCGCTCCACCGGTCCGCACCTGCACTTCACCCTGCGCCTGTACGGCCAGCCCATCGATCCTCTGGCCCTGGGTGCGCGTGGCTCGCCCGTGCCACCGGCGGTGGCGGCGACGCCGTGACCCGGCCCCAGCGACCACGCAGACCGAGCCCGTCGGGACGACCCTCTTCGTCGTCACCCAAGGGGTCGCCGCGACCGGGCAGCAGCGCCCGACCAGGCCATCGCATCGTGTTTCAGGATCGCGAGCTGATCGTCGTCGACAAGGACGCTGGTCTGCTCAGCGTTCCCCTCGAGGGCCTGCGCTCGCCCAGCGTCAAGGAGGCCCTGGATCGCGCTCTGCAACGACAGCGAAAACGCAGCTTCACCGTGCACCGCATCGATCGCTACACCTCGGGCCTGATCCTGTTCGCGCTCTCGCCCCGCGCCCGCGACGCCCTGGTCGAGCAGTTCCGATCACACACGCCCGAACGGCATTACCTTGCGCTGGTGCGCGGCACGCTCGACGGAGATTCCGGATCGCTGCGGCACAGGCTGCAACAGAACCGCGACGACTTTCGCCAGAACGTGGTGAGCAGTGGTGGCAGCGTGGCCGTGCTGCACTACCGGGTGCGTGAGCGTCTGCTCGACGCGACTCTGCTCGAAGTGCAGCTCGAGACCGGGCTCAAGAATCAGATCCGTGTCCAGTTCGCCGCCGCAGGCCACCCCCTGGTCGGAGACAGGCAGATGGATCCTCGCGAGGAGCACGATCCCCTGGGCCGGCAGGCCCTGCACGCCTGGCGCCTGGCCTTCGAGCACCCGGCGACCAGGCAGCGGATGCGCTTCGAGGCGCCGCTGCCCGTGGACCTCGAGGCCGCGTTGAAGCGAGCGCGGCGTCCCAGCCCAGCCTCGTGCCCGCCCGCCCGCTGAGCGCGCTCGCGCCCGAATCACAGGGATGCATCTTTTTCACGACGCGCTAGTCTGGCCGCCGTTCGGATGGGGCTCGCTCGTCGTCTGCTCAGGCCCACGGGGAGGGACGTCATGTGGACAAACCTGATGCCCGAGATCCAGGGACTCGCCGTGTTGGTCGCGGCTGTACTCCTCGGCCTGCTGATCCACGTCGTGTTCTGGACTGTCACCGCGCGCCTGGCGCGACGGACCGCCAGCATCCTCGACGACGCGCTGCTCAAGCACACCCGTCGGCCCACCCGGGTCCTGTTCCCCGCCCTGTGCAGCTACCTGATGGCGCCGCTGCTTGCACCGCTGCTGGACGCGCGTCTCTTTAAGCTGTTCGAGCACAGCCTCTCACTTCTGCTGATCCTGGGCGTGGCCTGGTTGCTGCTGGCCCTGGCCGCGGTGCTCGAGGAGGTGCTGTTGCAGCGCTTCCGCACCGACGTCGCTGACAACCTGCAGGCGCGCTCGGTGCAGACCCAGGTGCGCATCATCCGCCGCCTGCTCGGCGTTGCGGTGATGGTGGTGGCGCTGGCCAGCATCCTCATGAGCTTCGAGCGAGTGCGTCAGCTGGGAGCGGGCCTCTTAGCCTCGGCCGGTCTCGCCGGTCTGGTCATCGGTCTGGCTGCCCAGCGCGCGCTGGCCAATATCCTGGCAGGAATCCAGATCGCCTTCACCCAGCCCATCCGCCTGGACGACGTGGTGATCGTCGAAGGTGAGTGGGGATGGATCGAGGAGATCACCCTGACCTACGTGGTAGTGCGAATCTGGGACCTGCGGCGCCTGGTACTGCCGATCTCGCACTTCCTCGAGAAGCCATTTCAGAACTGGACGCGCGTCACCGCCGACATCCTGGGCACGGTCTACCTGTACACCGACTACAGCGTGCCCCTGGACGCCTTGCGTCGGGAGCTCAAGCGCATCGTCGAGAAATCGGACAACTGGGATGGCAAGGTGCAGTCGGTGGTGGTGACGGCGGCACAGGAGCGGTGCATGGAGGTGCGGGCCCTGGTCAGCTCGTCGGACTCGGGCAAGAACTGGGACCTGCGCTGTGAGGTGCGCGAGGGTCTGCTCGCATTCTTGCAGCAGGACTACCCTGGTTCGCTTCCGCGCGTGCGAGCGGAGATGCACGACCTGCGCGCGTCGGCGCCCGGGCCCAGCCCCGCTGGCGCCTGAACGCCAGACGTCCCCCCCGATCAGAAGAATCACCTTCTCTGCTTCACTCCCCCTCGTTGCCAATGGGTGCCAGCTCGCCGATCTGCTCGACGTAGACCCGGGTGCGGCCGGTGAAGGTCCACAGGGTGTTGCTGTTGTAGCGCCAGCCCAGCAGGTTGGACTCGCCGCCGGCCACCGTCGTCACCAGCAGGGTGTTGTCGATGCCGCCGAAGCCCATGGCCTGGCCGCGCGGCGTGGGCTTGTCGCCGCGATCGGCGTCGACAGGGATCCAGCCGTATCCCGGCAGGTAGATCTCGACCCAGCGGTGGAACACGTTGTCGACGAAGGCGTCGTCGCCGCGGGTGACGATGCCCGCGACGTAGCGCGCCGGGATACCAGCGGCGCGACACAGGGCGATGAGCACGAAGGAATACTCGGAGCACGACCCCGTCGAGCGCGACAGCAGCAGGGGCACCGGATCCCAGCCGCCCTCGCGGCTGTAGTCGAGCTTGCCCAGCACGTACTGGTAGATGTTGCGCGCCATCCAGTACGGGTGCGTCTCGCCCGCCACCGCCTCCCGCGCGGCCTCGACCACGATGGGGCTATCGAGGTGGTACTTGCTGCTGTTGGACAGGTACTGATCGCGCATGCGGCGGTCGATGGTGCCGTAGGACTTGACCTTGTCGGGGTCGATCCAGAACCGGGTCCGCGTCAGTGTGCTGTCCACGGCCATGGCGTACTCGCTGTAGGAGCCTGCAGCCAGGTTGCGGCGGTGAAAATGCGCCAGCTTCTGCCCCCAGTTGTCCTCGACGATGGCATCGGGCTCGGGGGTGAAGCGCGGGCCGTTCTGGATGCTCTGGTGGTAGCGATTCTCGGGCAGGGCGATGTAGATGTCCGCGGTCTGCACCGGGTCCGGGCCCTGGCTGAAGAAGTGCACCGTGTACTCGACACGCAGCTTCTTCTGCTCGCTTGCGAGCAGGGCCGGCCCCTGGGTGACGTTGAGCCGGGCCAGCTTGCGCTGCTGGTAGTCCCCCACCCACAGCCGCTTGCCGTCCCAGGCCAGGCCATAGGGGTGCGGCCCCGGGCTCGGCAAGATGCCCACCACGTGTCCGCGCTTGGGGTCAATCTTGTACAGCTCGTCGGCGCCGCGGTCTGCCACCCACAGGTACTTGCCGTCAAAGGTCATGCCCGTGGTCGCGCCTGAGGGCGCCGGCAGCGTGCGCGACACCGTGCCGTCGTCGGGATCCAGGCAGTACAGGGTGTCGGTGCGCGCCTCGGCCACCCACAGGCACTCGCCGTCCCAGGCCAGGCCGCGCGGCGCCTTGAGCGGCGTCTTGTACACCCTGTCGACAACGCCGCTGCTCGGGTTCAGGCGAAACAGCTCGTCGCGATCGCGGTCCGCCACCCACAGGTAGCTGCCATCCCAGGTCAGCCCGGTCGGCCGCAGCCCCGGCGTGGGCAGCTCGGCCAGCACGCGGCCGGTGTTCGGGTCCAGCTTGAACAGCTTGTTGACCTTGCGATCCGCCACCCACAGCGCGCTGCCGTCCCAGGTGATGCCCATGGCGCAGCAGGCCGGCGCAGGCAGCTCCTTGAGCACCTGGCCGATGCGCTTGGGGGTGGGCTCCGCAGCCGGCGTTGACTGTGCTGGCAATGCGATGGCGAGCAGCAGGGGCATCAGCACGGGGCACCTCGTCGACGGAGCGTACAGGCACCGCGCGCTTGCGGGGTGCGCTGGCGCGCATCCTGCCAGAGGCGCGATCGCAGAGGCAAGGGAGGTCGAACGAGGATCAGTCTTCCAGGATCAATATGCATTTCTTGGTTGCCGTGTTGTAAGCGGAGACCGACCAGTGCAGCCACAGCCCCAGCTCGTCATCGGGCATCCCCACGCCTGTAAATCTGTAGTCCAGCAGGCAGCAGGCGGAGTAGGGGCAGGATAGATTGGTCTTGAGGGTGTCGCCGTCCACGCCTTCGACATAGGAGGAGCTTTCGTTGTACTCGAAGCGGTAGTGGTACGCCTGCGGATCCCCTGTGGGAGCGTAGGTCAGGTTGGCCGTGACCACGGCCTGCACGGCCGTGTTGGCGTTCCATCCACTCATACCGATCTTGACCCGGCAGCCATCCTCGTCGCCGCAGTACTCCTCGAGGATATCCCTCGGCACCGGGTAGGACATGTTGGCGTAGCTCTGGTCGATGGTCAGGCGGTAGCGGCCGCTGTGGATGGGCCAGTAGGTGGTGGTGATCGTGGGCGCTGACGCATTGGTCACGCTGTCGTTCCGCCCCAGCGAGATCACGTCGCCCGCCACGTCGAGCTGGCCGCCGACGCTGGCCGTGGACCCCAGGGTGACCGGCCCGTCCACGTGCAGGCCGCCGGCGTTGACCGACACGTCGCCCGTGACCACCTGTCCGCCCGTGACATCCTGATGGCCGCTGACGATCTGGCCCGTGACGTCGAGGTCGCCCGCGATCGATGCCCCGTTGTCGACGGCCAAGGTGCCGGTCACGTGGTAGTCGCCGGCGGCCTGGCTGCGCTGGGCGTAGGGCACCGAGAGCAGGTGCTGGCGGCCGGCCAGGGCCGTGAAGGCGCCGCTGTCCTTGGGTCTGACCTGTATCGTCAGGTAGAGGTCCTTGTACAACCACAGCCCGGGTGGAAAAGGCACGCCCGCGCCCAGTGTCACCGCGAAGTTGCCACTCCGCACCGGCACGGCAGGGAGCACGTCGGACCACAGGATGACGCCGTCGACGTCCTCGATCACGAACTGGAAGTCGAAATCGCCAGTCTGGGCCTCCCCGTTGTGCTCGAGTCGGCCCTGGTAGGGAATCTGCTCGAACCCTGTGGGCTGGGCCCAGGCTTGGGCTCCGCTGCACAGGATGCAGGCTGCGACCGCAAGGTGCTGGGCTTCCGTGCGCATGTCGTCCCCCGGACTTTCAGTTCGTACCGACCCAACACTTCAAGTAGCACACCGCGGACGTGTGATGCATCCTGCAGCAACCATGACGCGCGGTTCCTATCCGTCCGCCCCCGCTCCGAGTCCCATTGCGCAATGCGTCACCCCGTGGAACCATTCCTCCGGGCGCGCGAACCGTACGCCCACAGACAGGCGTCCCCGGGGCGCACAGCAACGAGGTGATCCCATGACCAGCAATGTCTACCTCGACAACGACGACCTGCGCTTTCACATCGAGAAGGGGTACGACTTCGCCGAGGTGGCGGCGCTGATGGAGCGCGGCTTCACCGACCCCGACGGCCACAAGAACCTCGACGAGGCGCGCGAGTTCTACCGCGACGTGCTCGAGAACGTGGGCGCCTTCGTCGCCGCCGAGATCGTGCCCCACATCCGCAAGCTCGACAGCGAGCACCCGCGCATGGAGGGCGGCGAGGTGGTGCATCCGCCGGTGCTCACCAAGATCCTCGACGGCTTCAAGGAGATGGGCCTGTACGGACTCAACCTGCCGCGCGAGCTCGGCGGCATGAACGCGCCCATGGTGACCTACCTCGCGGTGGCCGAGATGCTGGCCCGGGCCGACCCGTCGCTGGTCGGACACTTCGGCTTTTACGGCGGCATCGCCCTGAGCCTGCTCGCCTACTCGCTCAAGGAAGGCTCGGTCGAGCACAAGGGCCGCACAATCCTGAAGACCCGCTTCGACGACGCCATCGCCGAGATCGCGGCGGGCGAAGCCTGGGGTTGCATGGTGCTCACCGAACCCGACGCGGGCAGCGACCTGGGCGCCCTGCGCGCGAAGGCGCGGCTGGGTGACGACCAGAAGTGGCGCATCACCGGCCAGAAGATCTTCATCACCTCGGGCGACGGCCAGCACCAGCTTGTCCTGGCCAAGACCGAGGACAGTGGCGAGGGCCTCAAGGACCTGTCGCTGTTTTTGGTGCCGCGCAAGATCACGCGGGATGGCAAGACCGTCGACAACGTGGTCATCGATCGCCTCGAAGACAAGCTGGGCATCCACGCCTCGGTCACTGCCGCCCTCAGCTACGACGAGAGCGTGGGAGAGCTGCTGGGCCAGCGCGGTCAGGGCTTCGAGCTGATGCTCCTGCTCATGAACAACGCGCGCCTGGGCGTGGGCTTCGAGTGCATCGGGCTTATCGAGGCCGTGTACCGCCTGGCAAAGGACTACGCCGACCAGCGCGTGTCCATGGGCCAGCCCATCGCCCAGCACGAGATGATCGCGGACTACCTCGACAAGATGGAAGTCGAGCTGCGCGGCCTGCGCGCCCTGGCCTTCCGGGCTGCCTACTACGTGGACCTGTATAACCAGCTCGAGTGGCAGCTGCAGCTCGACCCGCCCACCGACGCCGACGAACTGAAGACCCTCACGCGACGCATCAAGAAGCTCAAGTGGAAGGCCCGCGAGCTGACCCCGCTCATCAAGTTCCAGGCCTCGGAGAAGGCCGTCGAGCTCAGCGCCCTGTCGCTGCAGATCCACGGCGGCGTGGGCTACACCACCGACTACCTCGTCGAGAAGTACCTGCGCGACGCCTACGTCATGACCATCTACGAGGGCACCTCCGAGATCCAGGCGCTGATGGCGCTCAAGGATCAGCTGCAAAAGGCGCTCAAGGATCTGCCCGAGTTCGTGCGCGAGGCGGCCCAGATCAAGATCCTGAGCATGGGTGCCCGCGATCCCCTGCAGCGCAAGCTGGCCCTGCTCAAGAGCAAGGTCTACGGCGCCATGCAGCACATCCTGGCGCGCATCGCCAAGGACAAGTGGAGCTACGTCGCCGACAAGAAGCTCACCGAGTGGCCCTCGGCCTTCCTCAAGGACTGGGACGCCAAGCGCGACTTCGGCTTCGGGCTGCTGCATGCCAAGCGCCTGACCCGCATGCTCAGCGAGGTCGCCACCGCCAAGGTGCTGGTCAAGCAGGCCGAGCTGTATCCCGAGAGGCGCGAGCTGGCCGAACGCTACCTCGAGCGCTGCACCCCCGTCGTCTTCTTCATGCACGACGAGATCATCCACTTCGGCGACCATGTGCTGGAGAAGCTCTCGCACTACAAGGCACCGGAGGCCGAGGACAAGGCCGCGGGGTAGGGACCTTTGGCGCGAACCCAGCGGACTCGCAGGGTCCCTGGTACCCTGGGGCTCTATCCCCGACCTCCCTTGTTCGATTTTCGGCCTGTTCTCGGCCGCCTAGCGGGCCGAGACCGCGCTGGCCTCCTTCAACTCCGGATACGCCCGCGTTCTGTGCGCCAAGGCCTTGCAGATCATCGGCTGGGAGGACACGGCCAGCGACACCATGATCTGGGCGCGGGTCCACGACACCGTCAACGACCTGTGAATGCGCCTGGCCATCGAGGTCGAGGCCGCCGATCCCTATGCCCTCGACGAGTTCACGGCGCCCTACGCGCCCGACCTCGATCCCGCGTTCGGGCCCCAGAGCGCGCCGCCGCTGGACGTCTACACCTACGCTCCGAGCACCGGAGGCTACCTCGCCGACATCCTGGTGGAGGCCCTCGATCGCAGCACCGGCCAGCCCCTGAGCCCGGCCGTGACCACGCGCTCGGACGATCGGTACTTCATGGCGCGGCTGACCTTGCCCGGTGGCACCAGCGAGGTAGGGCTTCGCTTCACCCACAGTGACAATACGTCTGCAGCGCCAACTGCATGCCCGGTGAGGAAGTGCTGGCGCCAGTGTACCCCACCACCGCCTTTTCCTATTACGTCGGGCGAGTCAGCCTGACCCTGACGGCGGGCTAGGCACAGCTCTGGGGCATCGCCCATTACGTCAACACCGCGGCTCGCGAGTTCACCTTCGATGTCGTCGGCGAAGCGGTGGGCTGTGCGACTGCCACTTTGTCGCCCACCAGCACGGTGTACGACACCTCGCCGCCCAACTATCAGCCGAACACGACCGCCACCCGGACTGAGCCACCTGGTACGCCTTCAACCTCGATCCGGCCGCCCTCACCATCACCACCCAGGCCACCGGCGACCCGCTTCAGGTCACCGTGCCGTCCCTGGTTGCCGACGCCCCGACCACGGTGTCTTCGATCTTCAAGGCGCCCACCTGCAGCGCGAACCCGACGCTGGCGAACTGCACGCAGTGAGTTCGGACTTCGCGGGTCGCTTGCCTCGCACTCCTCGGTTGGTTCGAGCCCGAGGAAGAGAGTCAGGCCCAGGGCAAGTTGTCGGTGCGAAACACAGCGCGCGTGGGCAGCGCCGGGAGCAGGCTCGCGGTGATGCTATCCGCAAGCTCGAGGCGAACCGACACCGGATCGACGTCAACTGCGACGTTGGTACTGCCGAGCTGTATCCACTCGTCTGCCGAAGGGGTCCAGATCCTGATGCCGATGTCCGCGCCGACCAGCACACCAAGCGAGGTGCCAGCACACCAGGCAGGTCTTCTCGCTCAGTCCTGCTCGTGCCCGCTCACGCCACGTTCACATCCGCGCTGATCAGGCGGGCGCCGAGCAGCAGCGTCAGCGCGGCCGCGACCAGGCAACCGCCGGCGAATACCGCTTGCAGCGTCGCCCCCCTGGGGATGCCGTCCACCAGCACGAAGCCAAAGCCGAGGCTGAGCAGGCCGATGAAGAACGAGGTGTACTGCATCGAGGTGCGCATGTCGCGGGAGAGCGCCGAGATGACGGTGCCGAGCGCGCCCACGAAGACCGCCGACGC
>JBDRCO010000131.1:0-11650 GCA_043821645.1 Pseudomonadota bacterium
CCGCAGGACGAGGTCATCTTCCCGGCGCCTTACTGGGTCAGCTATCCCGAGATGGTCAAGATGTGCGGCGGCATCCCGGTGCCGGCGAAGCCGGAGGACGGCGGCTACGTGCCGCGGATCCAGGACATCACGCAGCGGCTGTCCTCGAATACCAGGTGCATCATGATCAACAGCCCGAACAACCCGTCGGGCGCGATCTACCCCGAGTCGTTCATCAAGGACGTGGTGGAGCTCTGCCAGGAGCGGGGGATCTGCCTGATCATGGACGACATCTACAACCGGCTCGTCTTCTCCGGCAATCGCACGCCCAATCCGCTCGCCTTCGCGACGGACTTCGGCAGCGCCGGCAGCAAGGTCATCGTCATCAACGGGGTCTCCAAGGTCTACGCGATGACCGGGTTCCGCATCGGCTGGGCGGTGGCGAGTCCAAAGCTCATCGAAACCATGTCGATCATCCAGTCGCACCAGACCAGCGGCCCGTCGTCGCTGCTGCAGAAGGCGGCGGTGGCGGCGATCAACGGCGCCCAGAGCAGCGTCGACAACCTGGTGCTGACCCTCGAGAACAACGCCAAGGTCATGGTCGATCGCCTGCGTGCCTTCACCGGCATCCGGGTCAGCCCGCCCGACGGCACCTTCTACTGCTTCGCCGACTTCTCGGCCTACGAGAAGGACAGCACGAAGCTGGCGGAATTCCTGCTCGACAAGGTGATGGTTTGCACGGTGCCGGGCATCGAGTTCGGCATGGAGGGGCACCTGCGTTTGAGCACCTGCGGCACCACCAAGGAGATCACGCAGGGCATCGAGCGCATCAAGTGGGCGCTCGACCTCAACTCGCCCAACGAGCTTTACATCGGTGGCCGCAAACTCGTGAGGGACTGGACATGACGAAGTATCTGAAGATTGCCTCGCCGGCCCAGTCGCACGCCCGGGACCTCGGCAGCGACTTCCATCTCACCAACCACGGACTCGTGGAGCTGAAGCGGGCTTACTGGAACCTCAGCGAGGAGGCGCTCTACGAGGAGTTCGTCTTCCGCGGCGAGGGCCACATCGTCAACCGGGGTCCCATGCTGGTGGAGACCGGGCAGTGGACCGCCCGCGCCGCGCAGGACAAGTTCGTGGTGCGCGAGCACGAGACCGAGGACCGCGTCTGGTGGGGCGAGTACAACCGGCCGCTGGCGCCCGAGAAGTTCACAAACCTCTTCGCGCGCGTGCAGAGCTATCTGCAGGGCGAGGAGGTCTTCGTGCAGGACCTCTATTGCGGCCAGGACCCCGAGCACCGGCTCGCCGTGCGCATCATCACCCAGGACGCCTGGCAGAGCCTCTTCGCGCGCAACATGTTCATCACGCCGCAGAGCCGGCAGGAGTACAAGGACTTCGTGCCCGATTTCACGCTGATCGCCGTACCGCACTTCAAGTGCGACCCGCGCATCGACGGCACCCGCACTGCGACGGCCATGGTCATCAACTTCGCGGAGCGCAAGGCCCTGGTCTGCGGATCGGAGTACGGCGGCGAGATCAAGAAGACCATCTTCACGGTGATGAACTTCCTGGGGCCGCTCGACGGCGTGCTCTCGATGCACTGCTCGGCCAACGTCGATTTCGAACTGGAGTCGCCGGCGCTGTTCTTCGGCCTCTCGGGCACCGGTAAGACGACGCTCTCGGCCGACCCGCGCCGCAAGCTCATCGGCGACGACGAGCACGGCTGGTCGGACACCGGCGTCTTCAACTTCGAGGGCGGCTGCTACGCCAAGGTGATCCGGCTGTCACCCGAGGCCGAGCCCGAGATCTACGCCACCACGCGGCGCTTTGGCACCATCCTCGAGAACGTCGGCATGGATCAGGGCACCCGCCGCCTCGACCTCACCGACGACAGCCTGACCGAGAACACCCGCGCCGCCTATCCGCTGGGCCACATCGACAACTCGGTGCCCTCGGGCTGCGGCGGCCACCCGCGGCACGTCATCCTGCTCACCTGTGACGCCTTCGGTGTGCTGCCGCCGGTGAGCAAGCTCAGCCCGGAACAGGCGAGCTACCACTTCCTGGTCGGCTACACCGCCAAGGTCGCGGGGACCGAGCGCGGCGCCACCGGAGGCGGCCCCAAGGCGACCTTCTCGACCTGCTTCGGGGCGCCCTTCATGGCCCTGCACCCCAGCATCTACGCCGAGCTGCTGTCCCAGCGCATCCGCAACAAGGACGCCCAGTGCTGGCTGCTCAACACCGGCTGGACCGGCGGCCCCCACGGCGTAGGTTCGCGCATCTCCATCGCCCACACCCGCACCCTGGTCAACGCCATCCTCTCGGGCGAGCTCGCCAAGGTCGAGACCGTCGAGGATCCCATCTTCGGGCTGCAGGTCCCGAAGTCCTGTGCGGGAGTGCCAGAGGATCTGCTGACCCCACGCACGACCTGGAAGGATCCCGCGGCCTACGAGCGCACCGCGCGCACCCTGGCAGCCTCCATCGCCAAGGCCTTCACTCCCTTTGCCGAGAAGGCCGGGGCTGCCATCGCCGCGGCAGGGCCCCGGGTCGAATAGCACCGACCATCGCGTCCAGGCGCGGTCGCGCGCGCGTCCCGCAGTGAATTCTCACCCATGCGAGGACCCAGGCCGTCGAGCACGGTCACCGTGACGTGAAGGGGATCGTCCTGATCAGGCCGAGCGCGAACGATAGGCTTCGGCCGCGCGACGGCCCTTGTCGAACAGGGCCAGCAGGGCGGGCAGCAGCACCAGCACGCCGACGAGGGCACCCAGCACACACACCGCCGACAGCAGCCCGGTGCGCCGCGTGGGCAAGAAGTTCGACGTCATCAGCACCAGAAAGCCCAGCAGCAGCAGCACCGCGGCCAGGATCACCGCGCGCCCGCTGCCGCGGTAGGCCCGCACCACCGCCGCCTTGCAACCCGAGCCCAGCTGTCGCTCCTCGCGATAACGCGCCAGGATGTGGATGGCGTGATCCACGGCCAGGCCCAGCGCCATGGCGAACACCACGATGGAGGTGACATCGAGGTGAATGCCCGCCACCGACATCATGGCCAGGGTGGCGAGCAGGGGGGTGGCCGAGGGCAGGATGGACAGAAAGCCGATCTTGGCCGAGCGGAACAAGAAGCCGATGGTGGCAAAGATGATGAGGCCGGCGGTGAACACGCTGGCCGCGAGGTCGTTGACGAAGCGATCGATGGACGCCGAGCCCACCACGCCGTCGCCGGTGAGGCGGATCTCCAGGTCGTCGCGGCCGTAGAAGATCTTGTCGATCTCGGCCTGCAGGCGCGCGGTCATGGCGTTGATGTTGCGCGCACCCAGGTCGGAGACGCGGCTGATCAGGCGGATGCGGCGGCCGTCCTGGGCCACGAAGCGCGCGAACTGGTCGCTGACCTCGTCGCCAGAGAGCTCGGCCACCAGCAGTAGCTGGGCCACGGTCTCGTCGGACAGGGGCACCGCGCGCGGGTTGTCGCGGTCCAGTTTCTCGACCGCCACGGCGCGATAGATGGCGGCCAGCAGGTCCACCAGAGACAGGGTGCGGCCAACCCCGGGCTGGTCCTCGACGTAGCGCTGCAACTCGCTCAGGCGACGCAGCAGGTCCGCATCGCGGCGCAGGTCCTGGTCCTCGCGCGAGCTGAACACGATGTCCATGGGGATGACGCCGCCAAAGCTCTTCTCGACCAGGACATTGGTCTGGGCGTTGGGGTGATCCTCGGGGTAGACCGCCATCAGGTAGCTGTCCACCTTGAGGTCGAGCGACAGCAGGCCAAAACCCAGGGTCAGGGCCGCCGCTCCCGCGATCACGCGCCGTGGTCGGTTGACCATGAAATTGGCCGCGGCCGCCAGGGTCTGATCGATGCGATCGCCGGCCCCAGGCTTCTTGAGCGGCACCTTGGGCGGCTTGATGAAGTACAGCACCGCCGGAATCACGCTCATGGTGGAGACGTAGGCCAGCATCACCCCCACCCCGGCGATGATGCCGAACTCGCGCAGCACCGGGGTCTCGGATACCACCAGCGAGCCCACCCCCACCGCCGTCGTCACGCTGGTCAGCAGACAGGCCAGCAGCAGCGAGCGGAACATGGTGGACAGCGCGTCGTGGTGGCTGCGCCCCAGGGCCAGCTCCTCGCGATAGCGCGACAGCAGATGGATGGAGTCCGAGATGCCGATGACGAAGAGCAGCGTCGGCAGGATGTTGTTGATGATGTTGATGGGGTGACCCAGGACCACGATCATCGCCATGGACCACAGGATGCTGACACCCACCGCGGCCAGCGGCAGCACCACGCCCCACACCCAGCGAAACATGAAGGCCAGCAGGATCAGGTAGACCAGGGCGGTCAGGGGCAAGAAGCGCAGCTGGTCGCCGATGAGGTCGCGCACCGCGTCGACGCGGATGAAGGGGATGCCGGTGATGTGAGCGCGGGCACCGGCGGGCGCGGCCAGGGCCGCAATGCGCTGCTCGATGCCATCGATGACAGGCTCCAGCTCCTTGAGGTCGTACAGGCGGGTATCGAGCACCGCGAACAGCACCGAGATGCTCAGATCGGACGCCACCACCACGCCACCGAGCAGGGGATCCCGCGCGGCCTGGCGCACGCGTTCGCGCGCGCTGTCGTCGATGGGACCGGGCGGCAGCACCTGCACCGCAGCCAGGGCGCCGTCCTGCTCGGCCAGCATGGCCGCCGTGGGCAGACCGTCGACGCGCACCACACCCGGGACCTGGCCCAGGGCCGCAGCGGCCTGGCGCAGGTAGGTCAGCACCTCGGGGTCGTCCGCCGGGCGGCCGTCGACCAGCAGCACCACCACGTTGTCGTCGCGACCGAACAGCCGGTCGTGTTCCTGCATGAAGCGATAGGCGTCGCTGTCGGACTGGTAGATGAGCTGCGGATTGAAGTCGAAGGTGACCTTGCGCAGGGTCAGCGCAGCACCGGCGCTGAGTACGGCCAGGACGACCAGGACCAGGACGCGCAGGTTCCGGGGGGACATGGGGGTGCGGATCAGCGCTTGTCCCGCTTGAGCCCCCACTCACCCAGCTTGCGCCGGATGGTGTGCTCACTCAGGCCGATGCGGCGGGCCAGTTCGCGGTTGGACAGGGTCTTGTAGTTGGAGCGGATGAAGGTGTTGATGTCGCCCACGTCGGCGGTCTTGGCCGGGGCGGCCTTGGCAGGCGGTGCCGCGGCGGCCGGCTTGGCCTTGGACCTGGAGGCCTTCTTGGAGCCCTTGGCCGGGCTGACCAGGGCCACGTTGGCGTCGCCGAGTAGCGTCACGTCACCGTAGCTGCGCTCACCGCCAGACACGAAGCGCACTACCAGCATACCGGCCTGGGACACCCGGACCCGCCCGAACTTGCCGTCGGCGGGGTCAAACAGCAGGGTGCCAGGCTCGTAGACCTTGCTCGGATCGAGGGTACGCACCCTCGCCTGCTTGACCCGGGTCGACGCCTCCTCGAGCAATTGCCGTCGCCATTCGAGGCCCGGCTCACTCGAGTTGTCGTCGTCGTAGGTCGGCGTCTCCTCGAAGCTGGAGGCGCCGCTCTGCAGTTCCTCGAGCTCTTCGAGGTGGCGGGTGAAGATGCTCGAAGTGAAATTGGTTCCCGTTCCGTCGGCCATGAATTCCTCACCTTGCAGCGGCCCGCCCTTGCCCTGGCGACCTGGACCCGTGCGAAGGTGTTTCCACTAGTGATTCGGGGCAGTCCTGTCAAGAGAAGGTCCGCCACGAGAAGAAACGGAGTGGGAATGCTTGGGCGAAGGCAGGAGGACAGGGCAGGCAGGAACGGAGGCTGGGGGTCGTATCAGCGCTCGCCCGGGGGGAGGCAGCCGTCGGCGCCGCAATCACCCACCACCTCGCAGGTGCGGGCATCGACGCAGGCAAAGCAGCCATCGCGCACCGCCAGGGTCTCGCCCAGGCCACAGCTGGGGATGGCAAACACGTCGCACACCAGCTCGGAACCGTCATCGCAGTTCTGGAACACGCACTGGGCCTCGGGCGGGGGCGGGCAATCCAGGCCGGCGCAGGTCGCGAACATCTCGCAGTAACCATTGGGGCAGTCGGCGTCGGCGCGGCAGCCGCTCAGGCCGCAGCACCCGGCCGGGTACACGCCGTCGTTGGGCGCGCGGCACAGGCCGTTCTGGTCAACCCAGGCGCCCCAGCAGGTACCGGCGTCGACGCAGCCGCCGAACACCGGCTCGCACATGCAGTTGGTGCCGTCAGGGGCGCAGTTCATGGGGCACACCACGTCGAGGTAGGTCGCCTCGCAGGCGGCATCCTGCAGGCACTGCGCCTCGCTCAGGGCCGCGCAGCCCGCGGGCACGCACTGGCCACCACCGGGCAGCATGCCGCAGTCCAGCTCTCCCTCGGCGCAGTCGTAGACCGGGAACGCGCACACGAAACCGGCGGGGCACTGGCTGTCGTCGAAGCAGTCGCTGGTCGCGGGCATGCACACACCGGCGCCGAGCATCCCGCAGTCGCGGTCACCGTCGAAGCAGTCCACCTCGGGGAAGCTGCACACGAAGCCCTGCGGGCACTCGCTGTCGTACAGGCACCCGGTCTGGCCGCAGCACTCCTGCGGGTACACACCGTCGTCCGGGGCGCGGCACAGGCCGTTGTTGTCGAGCCAGGCGCCGAAGCAGGGGTCGATCTGGCGCTCGCTGCAGCCAGCGAAGATCATGTATTCGCAGAAGCAGTCGATGCAGTCGCAGGCCGCGTACTCGTACACCGGCTCGCAGGCCTGGTTCTCGATGCAGGCCCACTCGTCGAGGCCCTGGCAGGGCGCAGGCTGGCGCTCGACGCACTGGCCGAGCAAGGCGCCCATGCCGCAGTACTCGTCGGTCTCGCCCTCACCGCAGCGCAGGTCGCCCAGGGGCATGGGCTCGGGATAGCTGAACTCGCAGGCGAAACCCGCGGGGCAGTCGGCGTCGCTGACACAATCCAGGGTCTGCTGGCCCACGCACTCGCAGATCGCGCAGCCACTCTTGTCGACCTGGAAGCCATCCGGGCACTCCAGCTCCGGGCAGGCGATGTAGAGGTCCGGGCAGGGATCCGGGCTGCAGCCGCCGCGGAAGGCGGCCAGGGCCAGGGTGGTACATGCGGCGATGGTCACCATCATCATCTGCTTTTTCATGGCGCTGTCTCCTGTGTCGCGGCGCTGAGCCGTTGTGAACCGTGTTGAAGCGGTGCTAGAGCAGGAGCTGTGCCAGCCCACTCAAATCTCCTATCAATTTGTTTTAATTGATGTTTATGAAATCAAGCCGCGCTCAAGCGAGGCCGGTCTCAAAAAATCCACGGCCCTGACCTGCGACCTGGCGCATCACCCGTCAGAAAAAAAAGTGGTCCAGAGCACAGGAAAAACGGCAGGGGCCGCGGGGACCGCGCAGGCTATTTGCGAGGAAAGAAGGCCTTGAGGTCCTCGGGCACCTTTCCCCCGGGCAGCATCTTGGCGAACTGCGCCTCCTCGAGCGGGAACACCGTGATCTCGCCCTCGGCGCCCACATCGTGGCGCTCGTTGAGCAGCACGCCCTTGACCGTGATCAGGGTCGGCTTCTCCTCGGCGATCTCGCCCTCGAGCAGGATGCGCTCGCCCACGTACAGCGGACGGCGGTAGTGCACGCGCAGGTCACGCGTCACCCCGATGCGCCGGCACAGCCCGGCGGCGGTCCAGGCCCCCAGCTCGTCGAGCAGGATGGCCAGCAGGCCGCCATGCACCATGCCGAACCAGCCCTGGTGCTGGGGTGGCGGCAGGTACTCGGACACCACGCGACGCCCGCTGCGCTCGAACTTGAGCCGCAGGCCCTGGGGGTTGGCAGGGGAGCAGCCAAAGCACTTGAAGTCGGGCAGGTCCAGGGGGATGAGGCCGGGCTGACCGCGCGCTGGTCTGTCGTCCCGCTGCAGCGGCGTGGCAACGACAGGCGAACCCACTGCGGGGGTTCCCACCCGCGGCATGACAGGGCGCGAGGCGGATGCACGCGGGCTGGCCACACCGAGCGGCGGGGTGCGATCGCTGGCGGGGGGGGGGCGGCGCGTTGCCAAGGGGGCCTCCTGGGCTTCAAAGTCGACGAAGCATAACACGCCCCTCGTCACGGCGGCGAATTCGCGGCCCGGCGAGGCTGCCCGAGACCCGTCCGGGCAAGCGGCCTGTGGTCTGCGAGCTGCGGTGCACGGCCTCGCGATTGAGGGTGTGCACCCATGAAAAAGCATGCGATAAGCCCGCCTCGTGGCGAACAGGTGGTCCAGACTCGGGGGATGGCTAGGCATTCCTGTCGGCGGCGTCGGCGTGGTGCTGCGGCGCATGGCCTTCCACGCCGTGTTCGTGGCCGGGGTCACCCAGGTCAAGTCTGCCAGCAATGCCCTGTACCTGTCGCGACGCGATCCCGAGGGCCTGGCCCTGCTGTACATCCTGGTGGCGGTGACGGTGGCGGTGGCCAGTGCGCTGCTGTCGCGCAGCCTGCACGGCCGGCGTCCCTTGCAGCTGCTGCGGCAGCTCGGCATCGTGCTGGCGGTGGCGCTGCTGGGGCTGTTTGGCCTGCTGCACCTGCAGCTGGCACCTGTGTACGGCCTGCTCTACATCGTCGGCGAGCTCTACGCGACCGTGCTCAGCGTGCTGTTCTGGGCAGACGCCAGCGAGCGCTTCGACGTGCGAGAGCAGAAGCGCATCGTGGGCTTGCTCGCCGCGGGGGGCATGGTGGGTGCCATCCTCGGTGGCGGCCTGGTGGCGCCCCTGGCCCGGCTGATCGGCGTCGACGGCCTGGTGGCGCTGTCGGGCCTGACCCTGGCCCTGGCCCTGCCTCTGCTGGGGAGCGACCATCGTGAGCGGCGCGAGCAGACGCGCGCGGCGGGGCCACAGCGCAGCGCCATGAGTGCGCTGTTCGCGGATCGCTACCCGCGTCACATCGCGCTGCTGGTGGGCAGCCTGTCGGTGCTGGCCACCCTGGTCGACTATCACTTCAGGGTGTCGTCGGCCGGTCACCTCGACGAGGGCGAGCTGGCCAGCCTGTTCGGCCAGCTCAACGCGGTGGTGGGGGTTGCCGGCCTGGCCTTCCAGACCGCCTTCACCTCGCGCCTGCTGGCGGGCTTCGGGGTGTTCGTGTTCCTCGGTCTGATCCCCGTGCTCGCCGGTGCCATGGCCGTGGCCATCCAGCTGTCCGGTCTGTTCGTGCTGACCATCGCGCTCAAGGGCGTGGAGATGGCGGGCAGCTACTCGCTGTACCAGCCAGGTCTGCAGTTGCTGTACAACCCCATCGACCCCAGAACGCGCCATGCGTTGCGGCCGCTGATCGACGGCGCCGCCAAGAAACTGGGTGTGGCCGTGGGAGGGCTCGGGCTGCTCGGTCTTGCCGCCAGCCACCTCCACGGCGTGGTGCTGCCCCTGGTCGTGCTCACGGTGATCGGCATCGTGCTGCTGCTGCGCAGCCTGCGCCATGGCTACATCGCCACCCTCGACCAGCGCCTGGGTGGGCGCCGGCTGCAGGTGAACTACCAGATCGACGCCACCGACAAGATCACCCGCGAAGCCCTGCTGCGCGCCCTGCACTCGGAATCCAGCCGCGAGGTGCTCACAGCCCTGGCCATTCTCGAGCGCGCGCCGGACTACGACGTCACCGACGAGCTGCGCCACTGCTGGTGCACAACAGCGAGACCGTGCGCCTGGCTGCCATCGAGCGCGCCCGCGAGCGCCGCGACCCCGGGCTGGCCCGGGCCCTGCGCGACATCCTCGGCACCGACGCGCGGCGCCCGCGCGCTCGCGCTGCCCGCGCCCTGGCCATGGTGGATCCTGACGGAGCCGCCGAAGCCCTGCGGCCTTTCCTGTACGATCCGGATCCGGGTGTGCAGGTGGCGGTGGTGGCGGCGCTGCTGCCCCTGGAGCACGAGGGCGAGGGTCCAGCCCACGCGCTGCTGGGCTCCTTGCTGGCGACCCTGGAGCACCCGGCACCGGTCAAGCGCGAGCTGTGCAAGCTGCTGGGGGAGCTGGTCGACGGCCCCTTTGACGAGGCCCTGGCCGCACTCCTGCACGACGCGGATCCCAGCGTGCGCCAGCTGGCCTGTCAGTCTGCCGCTCGCCTGACCCGCCCCGGCCTGAGCGAGGATCTCATCGACCTGCTCATGGACCGCCAGGCCCGCCACGCTGCGCGCTCGGCGCTGGCGGCCTACGGCGATCCGGTGGTGCCGCGCCTGGCCCAGCTGCTCGACGACCGCAGTGCGCCCCTGGTCCTGCGCATGGAGATCCCGCGGGTGCTGCGCGCCATCGGCAGCGCCGAGGCAGCCACCGCCCTGCTGTTCAGCAACATCGTCGACGACGCCACCCTGCGCTACCGCATTGCCAGCGGCCTGTTCGAGCTATCGCGCGCCCACCCTGGCTTGCCCCTGGATCGCCAGCGCATCGACGAGGCCGCCCTGCGCCGACTCAAGGCCTACCGCTACTACCGACCGACCCTGCGCGCCTTGCAGGCTGCGCGCGACCCTGCCTACAGGCCCCTGACCCGCGCGGTGCTGGACCGGGAGAGCCAGAACCTGGAGATGGCGCTGCGCCTCATCGGCCTGACCCGCGACGCCGAGCGCATGGTGCACGTGTTCCAGGCCCTGGACGAACGGGAGCCGGGGATGCGCGCCGAGGCGCTGGAACTGCTGGATGTGGCCCTCGCCGGCGACCCCATGCGCAGCGAGTTGCTGCACTACGTCGAGGAAGAGACCCTGCCTGGCAGTCGCCCCGCGGACGAGGTGCGCGAGCTGCTGCACTCGCGCGATCCCATGCTGCGCGGCATCGCCGAGGTGGTGGCCGCACAGCTGGACATCGAGATCTCGTCGCCAGGGATCCGCGGTGAGCTGGTGGACATGGAAGGAGAGACCATGGACAGACCCTTCATCGAGCGCCTGCTGCTGCTCGAGCACGTCGATCTGTTTGCACGACTGTCGATGGACGATCTGGCGGCCCTGGCCGCGATCACCAGCGAGCGCGAGGTGGCGCCCGGTGAGATCATCTACCACGAGGGGGATGCCGGTGATGCGATGTTCATCATCGTCGACGGCGAGGTCGAGCTTCTCAAGGGCGGCTCGCCCTTCCTCAAGTTCCACAGCGGCGAGACCCTGGGCCAGGTGTCCTTCATGGATGGCGGGCCTCGACCCGTGACGGCGCGGGTGGTGCCAGGGCCGCTGGGTGTGCACCTGCTGGTCATCGAGCGCACGGCCTTCATGGACCTGCTGTCGGACCGCTTCGAGCTGGTCACGGGACTGTTCGCGGTGCTGGCGCAGCGCCTGCGCACCCTCATCGAGCTCACCGGCCAGCACGGCGATTCACCACCGCAGCCGCCCGAGAGGCGCGGGGAAGCCAGCGACCGACGACCGGGCTAAAGCGCTGCTCAATTGTGTCGATCGAGGTGCGGGGGGCCAAGGTGAGGATTTTTTCGGCGCGCAGCGACGACAAAAAGACTCGCCGCCAGGCCGGGGCCCCGCAAGAGATGAGATCAACCGAGTTGAGCGGCGCTATCGATCGATTTCGCGCCGATGCGATCGGATTGTGTGAGGCGCCGTGGCCCCGAGTAAAAAAAACCGCGACTGCCGGGACCCGGTCGGGCACAGGCAGCCGCGGTGGTTGTCTCGATCGTGAGTCGGAGGGCGCGCTCAGCCCACACGCACCTCGACCTTGCGTGGCTTCAGGCGATCGGCCTTGGCCATCACCAGGG
>JBDRCO010000132.1:0-66292 GCA_043821645.1 Pseudomonadota bacterium
GGTTCACTGCACCTCGTGGTTGGCGCCGCGCTTGGCTTCGAGGGCCCGGCGGATGTCCGGCGTCTGCACCTCGAAGCTGGCGCCGCAGAAGTCGCAGCGCACCCCGGCCACCTCCCCGCTCTCCACCATGGATTGCAGCTCATCGAGGTCGAGCATCTGCAGGGCAGATACCACGCGCTCGTAGGAGCAGCGGCAGCGCCAGCGCAGGGGGAGCGAGGCCTCAAGCTGCTCGGCCCCGGGCACCAGGGCGTGCAGCAGAGCCGTGGCGTCGTCGAGAGGATCGCCAAGCACCTGCGTCAGCAGCCCGTCGTCGAGCATGGTGCGGTAGTTCAGCAGCAGCGCCTCGTCGCCGCCAGGCAGCAGCTGGAGCAGCACCCCGGCCGCCTTGAGCACCTGGCCGCTGTCGTCGAGGAGCACGTCACAGCGCAGCAGACTGGGAACCTGATCGGAGGCCTCCAGGAAGTGCTCGACGTCGAGATCGATCTCTCCCGAGATCAGGTCGGTGGTGCTCTGCACGAAGGAACCCTGGGGCGGCTGACGCGTCCCCGCGAGCACACCCTGGCCCACGCCCAGCGCCACCGAGCGTCGGCGCTCGGGGCCACCGGCGTTCATCTGCGGCAGATCCAGATCGACATGGCGAATGAAGCCACGCAGGTCCCCGTGCTCGTTGACCTCGGCGTAGATGTTGGCCAGGCGGCCCTGACACACGACCTGCAAGCTGGTGTTGCCGGGAGTGTTGCGCATCAGACCGGTGAGCGCAGAAGCTGTGAGGAGGCGCCCCAGTGCCACCGCGGACGAGCTGGCCAGGCCGTGGGACTGCTGCGCGGCGCGCACCGTGTCGGTGGTCACGGCCACGGCCACGGCAAGCTGGGGCTGGCGCAACTGGGCGCTGACGAAGGCATCGACCGACATGAGGCAGGCATCCATGCGCGACCCCGTGCGGAGGGTCAAGTCAAAGCAGCGCGCGGGCTTCCCGGCAGGCCCGGATTCATGGGGTGACGTGCAGGATGCCGTGCAACACCAGGTCCGCGACCTCGTCGGTGCGCTCGGTCAGGCGCGGCGGGTTGTCATCGTGGAACCAGTGAAAAGTATTCGCCATGAGAGCACCGAGCAGCAGGCTCGCGCAGGCCTCGGTATTGGATCGGGGGAGCTCGCCGCGGGCCAGGGCATCATCGAAAAATCGTTGCACGAACTGGTGCATCAGATCTTGCTGGGCCCGGGCCCGTCCGCCCATGTCCTTGCCCATGCTCAGGCCGCCGGACCACTGTAGCAATGCGAAGAAGCGAAAGTGATCGCGGTGCTCGTCGGCAAACTGGAACAGCCTGTGGACCAGGGCGTGCAGTCGCAGGGACAGGTCCCCCTCGGGCAAGGGGGTGGCCATGTTGTCCTGAAACGCCTCGAACACATCCTGGGACAGGTCGAGGAACAGCGCGTCCTTGTTCTCGAAGTAGTTGTACAGGGACCCCGCAGAGAACTCCGCAAGCTGGGCGATCTCCTGGATCGTCGCCTCGTGAAAGCCCTTCTGGGTGAAGACCTGGGCGGCCGCGCGCAGCAGTTCCTTGCGCGTGCGCTCGCGGCGTTTGTCCTTCGGGCTCTGGTTTGCGTCGTCGTTCATTTTCTGAATGTGCATTCATAACGAGAGCGGAGCGGTCTCGCAAGGCCAGTGCAGTGAGAAACTACTGGGACCCGAGTTCCAGCAACCCGGCGCGAACTCCGGCCTTTTCGTAAACTTCCGGCACATGCGCGGACTTGCACCGCAGATCCTGGTGACCCTGCAGGTCTCGGCGAGGGCCTGCTGGCGTGGTGGAGACGAGCGCGGGAACCAAGCGCCCCACCGTGGCGCCGTGCCGTGGGATGCCCCGGCTGGTGCGGCTGGTCGGGGGGAGAACTCAGGCAGACGACGAAGGCCCCATGTGCTGGCCCTTGTCCACGCGCAGGCGGCGCTCGAGGGCGTCGCGGGCCACGGCGCCAGCCACATAG
Source organism: Pseudomonadota bacterium (assembly GCA_043821645.1). Lineage (GTDB taxonomy): Bacteria > Myxococcota > JACRCW01 > JAFGSX01 > JAFGSX01 > JBDRCO01. Next base: position 1,981 of record JBDRCO010000132.1, read on the forward strand.
TGACCGTCATGGGACACCGAGACCTGCACGTCCAGCAGCATGGTGGGGGCCGTGAAGCACAGGCTGTCGTCGTCACGGGTGGCGATGCCCACCGTTCCCAGCGGTGCATCGAACAGGGTCTCCGCAGCACTCACCGCGGCCAGTCGCGCCGCCAGGGAGACCTCGGGCTGCGGCTTGCGCCGGACCTCGTCGTGCGTTCGCAGATCCAGCGGATCGCGTATGGAGAGCGCCTGGCGCAGGTTGCGCACCGTGACGACGGCATCATAAGCCGGGAGATCTCCGGGCATGGCCACAGCCAGGGCCCAGCTCATGTCGTGGGCACGGCCGCAGTTCACCGCCACCCACGAGATCCCGGACGCCACCAGGCGGGCCTCGAACAGCTGCGATCGCGGAATGGCCGCATGTCCTCCGCGGACGCGCGTGATCGAGAAGCTCGCAGCATGAAAGACGGAGAGCCCACCCACGGCCTTGACCACGGCCTCCTTGGCGGCGAACAGCGCCGCGTCATCGAAGTCCTTGCCCCGCTCCTCGTCGCGCAGGATGCGGTGCAGGCGCGCTGGGAACCGCTCCGTCAAGCGCGAAACCCGCTGCACCGAGATGAGATCGACGCCGACGCGAAGGCCCATGGCTGGAGCTCCCTGCTCCGCATATTGTGGCAGGTTCGCGCGCCGGCAGCGAGACGATGCTGCGCCACACCGCGACCGCCGGCAGGGTGCTGCGAGCGTGTCACGTCCCGGTGCGCATCCCGGAGGGGAGCAGGTGGCGGAGAATCACACGATCGTCATGGCGCTTTGTCGCGAGCCGGCGCATCGGCGGCGCGGGTCCCGGTCGCCGCCTCGGATTCCGTACCGGAGGAGAGGTCCTGCATGCGAACGGTGCTCCTCAGCTGCGCCACCACGCGCGCGGCCAGCGCTGCGCCCACGCCCTGGACCTCGGCCACGGCCGTGACCTCCGCGTCCCGAAGCCGGCGCACACTGCCAAAATGCCGCAGCAGTCGCCGACGGAGCACGGGCCCCAGGCCCGGGATCTGGTCGAGCGCGCTGCCCAGGCTACGCCGTGAGCGCTTGGTCCTGTGGTAGGTGATCGCGAAACGATGGGCCTCGTCACGGATCCGCGACACCAGAGCACACTCGACGCTGTGCGGCGGCAGAGCGATGGCCTCCTTGCGACCGATGACGAACACGCGCTCGTCGGAGCGCACCGCCACATCGTCCCCCCGCTGGGTGGCAGGCGCGAGCCGGCTCTTGGCGATGGAGGCCAGCCACAGATCCTGCATCCCCAGGTCCCGGCACGCCGCCTGAGCCACGGCAAGCTGCCCCTTGCCACCGTCGACGATGAGCAGATCGGGCAGATCGTCCTCGCGCAGACCACGGCGCAGCCTGCGCACCAAGGCCTCATGGAGCATGGCGAAGTCGTCCTGCCCCTCCACGGTCCGGATGGCATAGCGGCGGTATCCCGACGGATCGGGTTCACCGTCGACGAAGCGCACCCTGCTGGCCACGGCACTCTGTCCCTGCAGCGTCGACACGTCGAAGCACTCGATGCGGCGCGGGATCGAGGGCAGGCGCAGTCGGCGCGCGAGAGCCTCGAGCGCACCCAGCCGCTGGGTCTCCTGGCGCAGCTTGTCGTCGAGAGCACGGCGGGCATTGGTGGTGGCCACCTCGACCAGCTGCCTGGCGTCACCCCGCCGGGGCACCTTGAGCTGGGGCGTCCGGCGCCCGCCCTGTCGCCCGCCGCGTTCGCGCAGCCAGGCGCGCAGGGCCGCGGCATCCTGGGGCTCCCACGGTACCAGGATCTCGTCGGGCAAGGCGGCGTCGTCCTGGTCGCCATAGAACTGCACCAGCACGCTGGACAGCAGCTCCGCATCGGGTGCGACCTGATCCTGAAACAGATGCAGGCGGGGTGCTCCCAGCACGTTACGGCGCTGTGGCACCACGGCCAGGGCCAGCAGCGGGCCGTCGCGAACCAGCCCGAACGCATCGCGGTCGATCAGACGGCCACCAGGAGCCGCATGCACGGCCAGGGCCGCCTCGACCGCCTGTAACTGGTCGCGGAGACGAGCGGCGGTCTCGAATTCCAGATGAGTGCTCGCCTCCTGCATGCGCCCCCGCAGACTGGCCACCAGCTCGTCGGGAGCGCCACCGAGCAGCAGCATCACGTCGTCGACCTGTCGCTGGTAGTTGTCGTGAGGAACCTCCAGCACACAAGGTCCAGGACAGCGGTGCATCTGGTACAGAATGCAAGGCCGGCGACGCGAGGCGAAGGTGCGGTCGCTGCAGGTCCGCAGCCCGAAGTGCCGGTTGAGAAGGCGGAGGGTCTCGCGAGCCTGCGCCGCCGAGGTATAGGGCCCGAAGTACCGCGCACCGTCCTTGTGTGGCCGCCTGGTCACGGTGACGCGGGGGTAGAGATCGCTGCGCGCTGCGGCCTGGCCTCGACGCGTGGCCTCGAGTCCTCTCAGGTCGATGCGCAGACTCAGGAAGTTCTTGTCGTCGCGCAGCCTCACGTTGTACCGGGGCCGGTGCTGCTTGATCAGGGCGTTCTCGAGCAGCAAGGCCTCGCGTTCATCGCGCACCACCACCAGCTCGATGTCCTCGAGGATCTGGTCCAGCAACTGCACGAAAGCCCGGCCATCACCACTGGCGCGAAAGTAGGAACGGACCCGCGACCTCAGGTCGATGGCCTTGCCCACGTAGAAGATCTCGCCGCGGCGATTCTTCATCAGGTAGACGCCGGGCGCCTCGGGCAGGTGCTGCAGAATGCTGTGCAGACGCTCGGAAGCCGGTGCCCGTTTGCCTGAAGAATCCACCGTCATGCTCCCCAGCATAGCGACGCCTACCGGGCCAGCAAGGTCCGGCGCGCCTGCCCCGTCCGGGAGCCCCTTCGAGAGCCCCCTGTGGCTGCTGGATCTCCAGCTGCTTTTTCGTCATCATGCGTCCTGGAGCTGGAGGAGCTTTGACCGAAACGCCCGTTCGTGTGCTCGTGATCGACGACGACGAGATGATCCTGAGCGCGCTCAGCAAGCTGCTGGCACGCCGGGGCTACTCGGTGGAGACGGCGGTGCGCCCCGAGCTCGCCCTGGAGCGGGTGCGCCAGACAGCCGGAACAGCCGAGGGCTTCGATGTCGTCCTGTGCGACTACCGCATGCCGGGCATGGTCGGCAGCGAAGTGCTCTCGATGGTGGCCTCGATCTGCCCGGACACCGCGCGCCTGTTGATCACCGCCAACACCGACTTCGAGACCGTGCAGGACGCGGTCAACCGCGGGGGCATTCACCGGGTGCTGGGCAAGCCCTGGAAGCCCGCCGATCTGTTTGCTGCGGTCGACGAGGGCGCCAAGCTCGCCCGCTTGCAGCACGAGAACCGCGAACTCGACCACGCCGTGCACAAGCAAAACGAGCTACTCAAGCGGATGAACGAGCACCTCGACCACCTGGTGAGCCAGCGCACGACCGATCTGCTGGAAGGTCTGATCTCGGCCCTGGACTTCCGGGATACCGAGACGCAGTGGCACTCCCGCCGGGTGTCGCTCTATGCGCGGCGACTGGGTGAGCAGATTGGACTGGGGGGCACGGAGCTGATCGCGGTGTCCCAGGGCTCGCTGCTGCACGACATCGGCAAGATCGGGGTTCGCGACAGCGTCCTGCTCAAGCCTGGCAAGCTCTCGGCAGAAGAATGGGAGGAGATGAAGACCCACGTTCGCATTGGCTTCGAGATCCTCACCCCCATCGCCTTCTTGAGGGACGCCAGCTCCCTCGTTCTGGATCACCACGAGCGCTTCGACGGCACCGGTTATCCGCAGGGGACGCGGGGGCAAGACATCTGCATCGGAGCGCGGATCTTCGGCGTGGTCGACACCTTTGACGCCATGACCAGCGACCGGCCCTATCGCAAGGGTCTGAGCCCCGAGCAGGCCTACGCCGAGATCCGGCGTTGCTCCGGGACCCAGTTCGATCCCGACGTCGCGGCAGCCTTTGTCGAGGCCCCAGCCTCGGTGTGGCTCGATATCCGGCACGAGGTCAGCCGTTTCGCCGACGAGCGCTCGTCACAGCTGAAATCCGTGGCACCGCGAGAACGAAACGATGATGCGGGGCCCGCCGTGGGCCTGGCCGTTTCCTGAGGTCCAGGCGTTGACGACGGAGCTGTCGGAACGCTAGAAGAGGCATCCAGGATCGGAGGTCAAGCGTGTATCTGGGCCGTGTCATCGGCAGTGTGGTGGCCACGCAGAAGGTGCCCGGTTTGCAGGGCATCAAGCTTCTGGTGGTGCAGCCCCTGGACCATGACCTGCAGCCGACGCGCGAGCCCGAGGTGGCCTGTGACACGGTGCAGGCCGGCCCGGGGGACCTGGTCTCCCTGGTCGGGAGTCGCGAGGCCGCCCTGGCGCTCGAAGACTGGTTCGTTCCTGTGGATGCGAGCATCATCGGCATCGTCGATCGCGTCGATACGGTCCAGCACGGAGGTCCGGCATGAGGCTGTGCCGCGTGCTGGGAACGGTCACCCAGACTGCCAAGCACCCGAGCTACATCGGGCAGAAGCTGATGGTCGTGCAGGCGCTGCAGACCGATGGTGGGCCTGCAGGGTCTTCCTTCCTCGCCGTGGATCGCGTCCAGGCCGGTGCCGGCGACCTGGTCCTGGTCATGTCCGAGGGCAATGGCGTGCGCCAGCTCTTTTCAAGGGATCAGCTCCCGATCCGCAGCATCATCATCGGCATCGTCGATGAAGTGAGCCTCTCCCCAGAGAGTCGAGCGGGCACGGCGTTTTCATGATCGATCGCAAGCGCCAGGACGAGCTTGCCCATTATTGCCGCCTGATCCACAGCAGCGGCTGGGTCGCCAACCACGACGGAAATCTCTCGGTCCGCGACGACGATGGGCGCTTTGTGGCCACACCCACGTCCTGGTCCAAGCGACTGGTCGAGGTCGAGGACCTGCTGGTCGTCGATCGCACAGGCAAGGTCCTGCGCGGCCGCCACCGCCTGTTCGGCGAGTGGCAGCTCCATCGCGCGGTGTACGATGCCCGGCCCGACGCACGTGCCGTGATCCACGCCCATCCACCGGTATCCACCGGCTTCGCCCTGGCAGGAGTCACGCTGGGGCGCCCGGTCACCGCCGAGCTCCTGGTTTCCCTCGGCCCCGAGATCCCGACGGTGCCTTTTACGGCACCTGGCAGCGAGGAACTCGAGCGCGCGGTTGGAAGCTATGCCGAGTGGGCAGACGTGATGCTGCTCGACCACCACGGCGTGCTCAGCCTGGGCAACGATCTCGAGCAGGCCTTCCTGCGCCTGGAACTCGTCGAACACTATGCCCGCCAGGTGCTGGTCGCCCGCCAGCTGGGTGGAGAACGCGGGTTGCCAGAAGCCGTGCACGCCCCCCTGCTCGCGGCGCGCACCCGTGCGGGTCTCGGACCCGAAGCCCGTGGCCAGCATCGCGACTGACACCCTGACGACGGAGAACTCGCATGTCGGATCCGAGACCGGTCTCTCCGTCACCTTTCTCGGAAGCCAGTCAGCCCGCCGACACCGGCAAGGCCGATCTCCGCGCTTTCTTTGATGGGCTCGCCTCAGCCCACGATACCTGGCGCAGACGGCACCGGCTCTACTACACCGAGCAGACAGCGGTGATTCGCCGCTTCGTCGATCCAGGACTGCGCGTGCTCGAGGTGGGTTGTGGGACCGGAGACACCCTGGCGGCCATGCAACCGGCGGTCGGACTGGGACTGGATCTGTCACCCGCGATGATCGACCGCGCGCGCCGAAAGCACCCCGGGCTCCGCTTCGAGGTCATGGACGCGGAGCAGCTGGACCTAGGTGGCGAAACCTTCGACGTCGTCGTGATGGCCGATCTCGTCGGAGAGTTGCACGACCTGTGGGCTGCGTTTCGCGCGCTGCGCAAGGTGGTGCGCCCACACACGCGGATCATCATCACCTACTACAACTTTCTATGGCAGCCTCTGATCGAGGTCGCGCAGCGACTCGGTATCAAGCGACCGCAGATGGTGCAGAACTGGTTCACCCTGGACGACATCGAGAATCTGTTCTCGCTCAACGGTTTTGAAAGGGTCACCAGCGGCGACAGGTTGCTGCTGCCTGTGCCCGTCCCGGGACTCGAGACCCTGGCCAATCGCGTGGGTGCCGCGCTGCCGGGTCTGCACGCCCTGAACCTGTTGCAGTACCAGGTGCTGCGACCGGGACCCGCGTTCGACGCCCGGGCGCAACCGCTGAGCTGCTCGGTGATCGTCCCAGCCAAGAACGAGCGGGGCAACATCCGGCCAGCCATCCGGCGCACACCGCGCATGGGACCGCGCACCGAACTCATCTTCGTCGAGGGCGGCAGCTCCGACGGCACCCGAGAGGAGATCCTGGCCGCCATCGCCGACGAGAAGAGCCCCTGCACGCTGCGCTTCGTTCCCCAGGGAGGCAAGGGCAAGGGCGATGCCGTGCGCACCGGCTTCGCCGAGGCCACGGGCGACGTGCTGATGATCCTGGACGCCGACCTGACGGTGATGCCCGAGGACCTGCCTCGGTTCTACCTGGCCATCGCCGAGGGGCGCGGTGAGTTCATCAATGGCTGCCGACTGGTCTATCCCCAGGAGGACCAGGCCATGCGCACGCTCAACCTCATCGCCAACAAGTTCTTTGGTAATGCCTTCAGCTACGTCCTCAACCAGCGCCTCAAGGACACCCTGTGCGGAACCAAGGTGCTGACCCGCGACAACTACCAACGCATCGCGGACAATCGCCACGTGTTCGGAGAATTCGACCCCTTTGGGGATTTCGACCTGCTGTTCGGTGCAGCCCGGCTAGGCCTCCGTATCGTCGAGATGCCCGTGCGCTACCGCGCGCGAACTTACGGCAGCACCCAGATCCAGCGCTTCCGCCACGGACTGCTCCTGTTCGAGATGCTGGGTATGGCCGCCCACCGTTTCAGGTTCAACCGCTCCTTCCGGCCTGAGTGAACCGTCGGCGCAGCAGCCCGCCACAAACGTTGAGACCGAGCACGAGAATCCCGGCCACCGCGACGGCCACCGACAGTCCGAGGTGGGGACTTCGATAGCGCAGTTCCACCGGGCCTTGCGTGGCGTCGTCGACCAGCACGCCAAGGTGATGTCCGCTCGCCCGGATCACCGGCAACTCCAGCCCCGCCTGCGTGGCCTGCCAGCCCGCCAGGAAGGCCGTGCGCAGCACGAGCACGCCGCCGCCGTGCCCGGTTACATGCAAGGTGGCGCGATCTGGCACAGCCCAGTCGACGCGCTCAAGGTCCAGACCGGTGCCGTCGGGAAGCTCTCTCCTGGCACCGAGCCGCTGCAACGGGTCGTCCATGATGGCCAGGGCGTCGGCGGCCGTGGCACTGTGCGCCATCGCCTGCATCACAGTCGCCTCGTCGCTGAGCAGGTGTGGATCGCGCACGATCGCGTGCCGAGGAATCGGATCTCGGATGTGGAAGACAGGCAGCCCTCCACGCGCCAGACGACGCGCAGCCTCGCTGGGCAAGGAATCAAAACGCTCGCGCTCGACACCCTGGGTCAGGCCTTCATCGGATGTCACCAGCAGGTTGCAGCCCAGCGACCGTGCCTCTGACGCTGTCAGCCCATGATCCCCCGCCAGCAGCGTCGTGGCGATACGCGACACCAGGGGAGAATAGGGTGCAGCGCCCACCATCCCATCGCAGGCCTGCCGCTCGGGAACGACGTAGAGGCGATGCAGTGCCTCGCGGGCCCAGAGCTGGTCCTGCGCTCCTGGGAGCGAAAGTCGCAGCGAGTAGACACTGGCGTCGGTGCACAGGATGGCAGGCTCGGCTCTCGGCAGGTGCGCGATGGGGGATTGCAGGTCTGACAGCCCGGGACCCACAGGCAGGGAGTCCACCGCGTGGACCAGCAGATCGAGAGAGATCAGCAAGATGGCTGCCCGTCTTCGCGCGCGGGCCCACAACACCCAGGCACCACCCGCAGCGCAGATTGCCCCGGACATGGCCATCCCGCGCAGCAAAGACCCCAGCAGCGGACCGCCCCCCTGGACCTGTGCCAGGACTACCTCGAGGGTATCTCCCTGCATCCATGCACCGAACAGGAGAAGGGCCATCCCCGACGCCATGGTGAAAAGCGCCAGGACCAGGCGGCGCCGGACTCGCCGGTCCTTGTGCGCTCCGTCGAAGATGATCGCGATCACCATCAGGGCTGTCAGCGACGTGGCCAGCAGATATTTCTGCGGGTAGCGGAACAAGCCCAGCGGAGGAAAGACCGTGATCAGAGCTCCGTAAAAGGGCGTGAAGCGACCCAGCGCGGACAGCAGCAGCACGCCGCTGATCACAGCTGGCAAGCGCGAACGGCGCAGCGTGCACCCCGCGATCCACGCCGCCACTGCCGCCGCTCCGAGGTAGGGTGAGGGGTTCCAGGTCGAGGTCACTTCGAGAGTGCTGTAGCCGCTGAGCCAGGACAGGTCCGTGAACAGAGGACCTGAAACAAGTGTTGCGAGCCATTCGGGCGGACCGTACGACCACTGCAAGATCCTGGACAGCTCGAGGCCGCGCCCTCGGGTCGAGATCCCGGTCTCGCCCATGAAGGCGAACCACGGCACCGCGCCCACCGCGACGCCGGCCATGACGGCGACGAGGACGCGCAGAGTTCTTCGAAACAGGACCGCGCGCTGGCTCGCGCGCCAGACGCGGTGCACGATCTCGAAGCCAAGCAAGGCAATGCCGACACCCGCGGCGTGGGGCTCGCCACCGAGCAGACACAAGGCCAGGCTCGCTGCCACGACCAGCCTGGCAAGAGCCTGCGATCGCTGGCCGAGCGCATACCGACCAGCAACCCACAGCAGCGGTAGCCAGACCGCGGATTGAAGGTAGTAGGACGAGTGCGTGACCAGGTCGACCACGGCGCCGCTCGCCACGTAGGCCACGCCCGCACCACATGCGACCAGGGGTCGAACCCGGAAGCTCCGGGCGAGCCAGGTTGCTGCCGCAGCCGCCAGCACAAGGTGCAGGACGATGAACAGGCTCATGTCCCAGTCGACGGGTAAGGACCGCAGCATTGCCCGAAACGGATACAGCAGCTGCGCTGAGGGACGCGCGAAGAGCGCTCCTCCGTCGCCCATGCGAGGACTCAGCCAGCTGGGTTGATTCGCCGCGTCCAGGAGACGGAGTTCACACAGGGTGCCCAGATCCGTGTGGCTGGCGTCGTTGCCGAAGTAGAACAGACCGAACACGAGAGGAAGGCTGGAGAGCGCGAGCACGATGCCGGCCGCCGCTGCCACGGCACGCAGGCTCGCAGCACGCACCCGTCGACGGAGCAGGCCGAACGGCGCCACGCGGCGAGGAGCGGCGACGTTCATGAGGAGCCTTCCGCAGTCTGCGACCCACGGGCAGCTGACCCACCGGCTCCGCTGGACGCGTGTTCAGAAGGCGACGCCATAGCGATCATCGTTCCTGTGCGGCGCTGTCGTGCAGGGCCGCCCCGAAGCCAGAGGGCACCCAGGACCAGCAGGCTGAAAAATGCCGCTGCCACGAAGAAGGCGAAACCCGGGCTTCGATAGCGCAACTCCACCGGCCCGGCGCTCGCGTCGTCGACGAGGACCCCGAGCACGCTGCCCGAGACCCGGATCACGGGCACGCTGCGTTCCCCTTGATGCGCGGTCCAGCCGATCAGGAAGGATGTGCGCAGACCCACCACCGCCCCGCCTTCGCCGACCAGGGTCATCGTGGCTCTGTCCGCACCCGACCACTCCACGCTGGCGAGGTGAACACTCGCACCGACGGGCAAGACCTGGCCGGGTAGCAGTCGCCCGCCGGGGTCGTCTATCCAGGCCACCGCCTCGCTGGCACGGCTGGCGCGCGCCATCCCCTGCAGCAGCTCTGCCTCACTGCTCGCCAATCGCGGGCGTGCCACGACGAAGGAGCGCGGTATCGCATCCACAATGCGGTAGGTCGGAGGCAAGATCGAGGCAAAGGCCCGTGCCCGAGCCGGGAGATTCTCCATGCGCTCGAGCACGACCCCCGACCCATCAACGGGTTGCGCCTTGACGATGTGGGTGCACGCCAGCGACCGCGCCTCGTTGATGCTCAGCTCACGGCCAAGCACGGTGAGTGCGGACTGGACGCGAGTGATGAGGGGCGAGTACGGGATGGCCGCGCGGACTCCATCACAGGCCTGTCGCTCAGGCAGCAGCACGCTGCGCTGGAAGACCTCCCGCTGCCACCAGGGATCGTCGCTGAACGCCGCAAAGGTCGCCCTGGACACGTCCGGGTCGTGACACAGGACGATGTCCTCGGGCGGGAGCGCGACCGCCAGCGGCGCCACGAGGTCTGCGGTCGACGGACCGCGCAGGATCATGGAGTGAGCGGCCACCAGCACATCGCACCACAGGACGAGCAGAGCCAGGGTCGGCCTCCAGGTCCGGAGCCGCACCAGGATGAGCAGCGCCAGCAGCGCCAGCATGGCGTGGATACTGGCCGAGGACCACAGCACCTCGAGCGGCGGTAGTGTGGCGAGGTGGGGTACAGACCGCACGTCCGAGGCGACGGCGGCGAGACCCTCGTGGCTTGTGGCCACGATCGCCCACATCAAGCCGTAGCTCAGCAGCAGCAAGGTCAACGCCAGGGTGAGGCGACGCCGGTGAACCGAACTCAGGCGCGCCCGTCCGACCGAGATCGCGACCACGACCGACGCCGCCAGCGCCGTCAGCACGAGGTACTTCTGCGGATACCGGAACAAGCCGAGGGGCGGCACCAGCTCGATGAGAAAGGGCATGATGGGCGTGAAGGAGCCCAGCGCCGCGACCAGGCTGACGATCACCAGCAGCGTCGCGAGGTGGCCGCGTCTATTGACGACGACACTCACCACCACGGCGAGCACGGCGCCTCCCAGGTAGGGAGCAGCGTTCCAGCTTTCCGCGAAGCCTGCACCCTCGCTGTACAGAGCACGTACCAGTCCACTGCTGAAGGCCTCCCCGGGCCACAGGGCACCGAGCCAGTCGGGAGGTGCAAGAGACCAGAACAGCGCCTCGTCCGCGGACAGGACACCCCGACGTGATCCGAGCGAGGACTCCACCATGAAGGCGCCCCACTGCAGGAGACCCAGGCCGGCGGCGCTCGCGAGAGCCAGCAGCACAGGAATCCCGCGCCGCAGCAGCTGACGCCAGGAGGCTCGTCGGCTGCGGAGCGGAGACCACAGCACCTCGAGCAGGAGCACACCTGCGCCCACGGCGAAGGACTGGGGCTCACCACCCAGCAGGCACAGTGCGCCGGCCATCCCAGTCAGGACGAACCATCGCGACTGCCCGCTGGCCAGACCCCGGCGTCCAGAGGCCCAGAGCAGGGGCAGCCACGCGGCTCCCGTCACATAGTAAGAATGCGGAATCAATCCCACGACGACACCGCACCATGCGTACACCAGGCCACTGAGCGCCGCCGCCCGGGGATGGACGCCGAAGGTTCGAGCGAGCCAGGTGGCGGTCGCCGCCGCAATGGCGAGGTGCACCGTGGGCGACAGCGAGTGTGCCCACGGCAGCGGCAGGGGCACGAGCAGCCAGCGCAGAGGATAGAACAGCTGCGCACTGGGTCGTGCCAGCAGAACACCCCCGTTGCCCATGTGGGGACTGAGCCACAGCGATTGTCCCGTCGCCAGCAGGTTCTTGAGCTCACACAGCGTCCCCAGATCCGTGTGACTGAGATCGCCTCCAAGCAGGAAGCCACCCGTCAGCAGCGGCGCACCCAGCAGCACGGCTGTGATGAGGCCAGCGCAAGCGCAGGCGATCGCCGTCGCCCACCGCGCGCGGGACCGCAGCGTCGACCAGGGAACAACAGGCGGCGCTGGCTGGGCGGTCCGACGGGTCATGGCGACCCCCGGGCAGCTGCCATACGCGCATCCTCCCGTCGCGGGCGCCGGCCCTGGGCCCCTGGGACGAAAACCAGCAGGAGCAGGCCGAACACGCCGGCGAAGCTCAACCCCGCCCCTGTCCACAGATGAGGCGGGCGATACTGAAGATGAACATCTCCGGCGTCCACGTCGTCGACGATGACTGCCAGCTGGTTGCCTGCAGCCCGTACGACCGGTACCGGGTGCGAGGCTTGTTCTGCTGACCAGCCCACCAGGAAGCACCTGTGCAATGCCACCACCACGGGGCCAGTACCGCGCAGGCGAAGCGTCGCCTGGGTTGCCGAGATCCACTGGACGTCCATTGCCTCGATGGGGCCAGAGGCAGGAAGAGACCTGGTGCTGGCTGGCAGCCGTGCGAGGGGATCATCGATCAGGGCCAGCGCGGCCGCTGCGGTGTGCGTCTGCGGAATCCTGGTGATCGCGTCTGCCTCGGCCACGAGAGCAGGCCGCACCACCTGCGCGACCTCGGCCAGGGGGTCGACCACGGAATAGAGCTGCGGACCAGCTTCGGGCACAGAAGCCCGGAGCGCGCTCCAGGGTTCAGGGGCCAGGTCGACGTCATCGAGCGGACTCGCACTCAACACGTGCGTGCAGCCCAGGGCTCGGGCCGACGCACCGGCGAGCACAACGGGCGCGAAGTAGAGCGCATGCGCCACCCGGCTGGTGAGCGGAGAATAGGGAACGGCTGCCGCGATCCGATCGCAGGCCTGCAATTCAGGTAGAGCATACAGCCGCTGGAATGCGGCCTGTCCCCAGCCGGGTTCGCTTTCCGGTATCACCAGTTCAGCACCATAGAGATCGCTGTTGTGACAGATCACCATGGCGGGGTGGCCGGACAGTGGTGAGCGGAGGTCCGACAGCGTCGGTCCCGCACGAAGCGACAGCAACGCCGCACCGCCCACATCCAGCATCCAGCACAGCGCCACGGTCATCACGGCCCGGGGCGAGCGCCACCGCCACAGCACGAGCACGCAGAGCAGGGGCGCGGCAGCGCGCACCAGGTCGAAACACAGCTCCCCCGCGAAGCCAGGGCGCACCTGATACGAGCGGACACTGGCCCAGACCGCCAGCTCGTCGAGCTCCCGAGCGTGGAGACCCACCACCGCACTCGTGGCGAGATAAACGACCGCGATCACCGTGGCACCCAGCGCCAGCCGCCGCATCCAGGCCCTGTCCCTTCGCGCGCGTTGCAGGGCCAGGACGGCGCACACCATGCCAGCCAGCGACGCGATGACCAGATACTTGGCGGGGAAGCGAAACCAGTCGAGGCCAGGGATGAATCGGATCGCCGCTGGCCACAGAGGTGTGGCGGACCCGAGACTGGCGATGCTCGCTGCGACCGCGATGATCGCAGCCGGTCGTGCCCGGCGCAGGGTGCAGCCAAGCACGGCGAGCAACAGGAACAGCCCTCCGACATACGGTGATGGATTCCACAGCGTGTCGACGTGATCGTCGCGGACCAGCGCCCAGACGCCATCGCGAAAGAGGGATCCCGGCACCAGTGCGGCTGGCCACAGCGAGGCGTCGAAGGACCATTGCAGGATCTTGTCCAGGGCCAGCGGCTGGCCGCGCCGGGACAGTCCGAGCTCTGCCGACATCGGGAGCAGGACGATCGCGCCGATGGCGATAGCCGAGAGGATGGCCATCACCAGACGGACGCCCCTGCGCAGGATTGCCACGGGTGCGTGGCGTTGACGCCAGAGACGGAGCGCACCCTCGAGCGCGAGCACGGCACACGCGAGCGCGAAGGCCTGGGGCTCGCCACCCAGCAGCAGGGCAGCGAGACCGAGGCTGACGAGAGCCGTTGCCCCGCCTTTTTTGGGCCCTGCCCGCAGGACCGTTCTGCCTGCGACCCAGACCAGGGGCAGCCAGGCAGCGGCGATGACGTATTGCCCGTGGCGGACGAGGTCCAGGGCAGGTCCTGCCAGGGCAAAGGCAATGCCTGCGCTGGTGGCCAGCACGGGTCGAGCGCCGTGGCTGCGCGCCAGCCAGGTTGCCGTGGCCGCGCCGGCCACCAGATGAGCGGCCTGGTGCAGAGCATTGCCCCAGTCGACGGGCAGCGCGAGAAAGAGCCAGCGCGGGGGATAGAACAGCTGTGCATTGGGTCGCAGGGCCAGCAGGCCGCCGTTGCCTATCCAGGAGCTCAGCCACAGGCCTGTGCCGTCGTGCAGAGCGTGCTTCACGGCACAGAAAGTCCCCAGGTCGTTGAGGGTGAGATCCAGCCCGAACAGGGGCCCGCGCAGAGCCATCGGCACCAGGAGCACGAGACCGGTGATCGCGGCAGCCACGGCGCACGCCAGCCGCGTGGAGTGGCGGGACAGCATCTGTCTGGCAGAGTGCGCCTGCCCTGCGCCCCTGTAGTCGCTCATGTGCGGACCCTGGGTGCAGGCCGGCGCAGGCGCCAGGCCAGCACGGCCACGATGACCCCGAGAAGTGCGACCCCCAGTCCCAGCTCCAGCCGCGGCGGGAAGTAGCGCAGCTGCACCGGCCCCGCGGCAACATCGCTGACCAGCACACCGAGCTGTTGCCCTGCGATGCGAAGGACCGGCAACTCATGTCCGGCCTGCATCGCCTGCCACCCTGTCCAGAAAGACGTGCGCAGTCCGAGGATCGCGCCACCCTGTCCTGATGCGAGAAGGGTGGCCCGCGTCGCGCCCTCTCGATCGAGGCGAAGATCCGTGACCGCGTCTCCGGTGGGAAGAGGCACGCCAGCGGTATGGCGAGATAGCGGGTCGTCGACCCACGTCGTCACGGCGCTCGCAGAGTGACTGCTCGCGATCCCTTGCAGGAGAGAGGGGAGGTCGTGCGCGAGCCTGGGAGAGCGCACCACGAAGACTTCGGGCAACGGGTCGCGAAGCTGATACAGCTGCGGACCCGCCGCGGCGAAGACAGGATCGCCGCCGACCTGTACGCGATCTGATTCCTCGTCGACAGGTTTGCCTGCAGCCAGCATGTGGGTACAGCCCAGAGCACGCGCGGCAGCGAGGTGATGGGCGTCGAGCATGGCCTGCAGGTTCTCACCGGCACGCGTTTGCAGAGGCGAATAGAGCAGCGGCGATACGCTGCCATCGCAGGCTTGCAGGTCAGGCACCTGGAACAGGCGGTAGAGCGCCAACTGGGTCCACTGCTCGCGTGGGGCGCGGTCGCCGCCATGCTCGATGAGTTCATGCTGAAAGAAAGCCACGCAGGTGCGCGCAGGGCCGGACGCGCTCTCCAGGTGGCTCAGCGGGGAGCTCAGGTCCGCCAGGGTGGCTCCGATCGGCAGCTGAGGCAGGCCTGCAAGCGCCACGTCACCGACGAGCAAGACTCCGACCCAGGCTCCGCGAAGCTTCTTCTGGGACAACACGACCAGGCCCAGGACCACGGGTCCGGCGGCACGTAGCGCGGCCAGCTGCAGCGTCGCGGCGAGGTTCCCCAGCTCGGGAAAGCGCTCGGCGTCACCAAGCTGCGTGGCCAGCTGGTTCACAGGTTCACCCCAGATCTGCAACGCGGCGACGAGAACCCCGAGGCTGGCCAGCATGCTCAATGCAGCACACCACAGCGGTCGCAGCCAGCGTGCTCGCCGAAGGGCTCGCCCCAGCCACACCCAGGCAGCCACGGTGGCGGCCAGAGTCGCCAGCACGAGGTATTTCTGTGGATAGCGAAACCAGCCAAAGGGCGGGACCCACCGCGCCAGGATGGGGAGAAGCGGGGTCAGGGATCCCAGGGAGAGCAGCAGCGCGAACAGACCCACCAGGAGCGGAGCACGGGCAGTGCGGCGACTCCCCGATGCGATGACGATGCAGACAAAGAGCACGCCGACGTACGGCGCGGGGTTCCACGCCCCTGCCCCATCGCCCGTGAGGATGGTCCACAGCGGTTCACCCGGACGAGGCTGGGCGAAGAGATCTCCAGGCAGTACGCTCGCCACCCACAGCGCGGGGTCAAAGGACCATCGCAGCACCCTGTCGACGGAGAGCGCTGTGCTGCGGCCGCCCAGCGAAGCCTCGATGAAGAAGCCCCACCAGGGAAGAAGTCCGATCGCCAGACCACTCGCGACACTCAGGCCGAGAACCGCAGCACGTCGGCGTCGGTGATGCCGCCAGGCCCCGGCCCGGACGACCTCGACCAGAACCAGGCAGAGTCCAAGAAAAGCAGCTTGCGGCTCCCCGCCAAGGAGCACTAGAGCCAGGGCGACGGTTGCGGTGGTCGCGGCCGCAGGATGAGCCCGAACGCGCAGAGCACTGCGGGCCGAAGCCCAGATCCAGGGCAGCAGCGCCGCACCGACGATGTAATAGGAATGAACGATGAGATCCAGGCAGACCCCACTGAGCGCGTAGAACAGACCCGCCGTCATCGCATGACCTGGACGCACGCCGTGGCTCCTGGCCAGCCAGGTCGCGCCCGCCGCCGCGAGAGCCAGGTGCAGAACCACGCCGACGGAGACCGCGACATCGATGGGCAAAGGCAACAGGAGCCAGCGAAGGGGATACAGCAGCTGGGCGCCCGGGCGGGACAGCAAGGGAGCGCCGTCTCCGAGGTGGGGCGAGAGCCACAGGCTGTCGCCCCGGGCCAGCAGGTGGCGCAGCTCGCACACCACGCCGAGGTCGAGACGCGTGAGATCCAGCCCCACGAAGCTCAGTCCGCCGATCACGGGGAGCAGCAGGGGTAGCGCGACGAGAACGGCCGCGGCCATCATGGCGCGCAGGCTTGCACGTTGCGCCGCCAGTCTTGGGCTGCTGCGCGCGGTGCTCATCTCGTCACCAGTGAAATCCTAGACCGACCGTCGCCAGCAGGCTGCTGGTGCGGGTGGTGCCCTGGACGCCAAAGTCCCAGCGCAGATACCACTTCCCATGTCCTGCACGCAGACCCACGCCTGCAGCCAGACCGCCGAGGGGACGCGCAGCGAGGCGATGGTGCCCCGAGGCCTCGATGAGAACCATGTGCAAACCGGCGACTCCTGCCACGCGCAGGTGAGGCTGCAGCTCGAATCCTCGCGCTCGCAGCATGGGACCGAATCGTAACCCTAGCTCGAATGTCAGATCCTGACTGCGGGTCGAGAGCGCAGCCGAGCCCTGCCGGCCTGGCCACCCGGTGAGCACGCCAAGTTCGCAGGCCACGACCCAGGCCCCGGGCTCGAGGGCGATCCCGGTGCGGAGCCCGGAGTGCAGGTCGAACTCACCGCGTGCGCGCGACGCGGACTCCGTCGTCGACACCGCCAGCGGCAGCTCGACCTCCAGACGCCAGGCTGGCCAGTTCTCTGCCACCGGCAAGGGTTCGCGGGGCAAGGACGCCACGAGGACGAGCAGGCCAAGGACCGTGCCGTTCATGGGCACTCCGGCAGGTGGTCGACGAGCCCAGGGAAGCGTTCCCCGAGAACCTCGCAGATCCTGACTGTCCAGGTAGGCTCCACATTGTCGGTGAAGCGGGCGAGGACCCGCGCCAGGTCGAAGTCCCGGGCCCGCCCAAGATCATTCTTCAGATCGCGGAGCGTCTGTGTCAGCGCCGGAGCCAGGCTCCCGCGCACGCGCTCGAGATCGACGGTGGCCCCGGGTGCTGGCCTCGCCATCTGCCACAGGGTGCCCGCCCAGATCGTTCCCAGGTGGTATGGATTCCAGCTCGACGTGCCAAGCTGGTGACGCCCTCCGTCCTCGGTGACGACCTCGAGCTGCCGCGAGGCCGCCTCCTCGAACACAAGGTCATAGACCTCCCGCGCACCCCGCGCGCCCTCGAGATCGCGCTCCTCCCCCACGAGGGCACCGAGGCTCGCATCGCCAAATCGTGATCGCCCGGCAAAGCTCGCGGCCAGGAAATCCGCGCTGCCCTCGTTGAGCGCCATCAGCAGGTTGTAGCCCTGCCAGTCCTGCGGTCCCATGGCGTCCTGCCGCGCAAAGGCATCGAGCAGGTCCAGCATCAACGTCTCTCCGACGACGCTGTGCCGAAACACCCTGTGCGACAGCTCGTGCGCGAGGACCTCGGCGTCGATGGCCAGGGGCAGGCCCGAGAGCTGGAGATCCGGGAGCAGCACCAGCAGGTCCGCGAACTGCACGTAGGCCGCGTTGTCGGACACCAGGTAGGGCAGCAGCACGCCCGAGTCCACGTCGAGCGTGCAGTGAAAGCAGACCTCGAGCGTGGAGCGCGTGGCCAGGGTCGCATCCAGAGGCCGAAGGAACTCCAGGACCTGTTCGAGGGCGTGGTAGGCGCTCACCATGAGCAAGGACTCGTGGTCATCCGGCACAGCGACGCCATCCACCACCGTGTATCGAAGCTGCACGGCCCGCCCCGGGTTCGCGCGCGCGAGGGTCTGTGCCGCCTCCTCATCCAGGGGTGCGGCCTGCTGAAAGCGCAGACCATCGAGCACGATCTGGCCGCCGCCACGCAGGATCAGCTCCTGTGACTGCAGTGTCTCCAGGTCCGGCTGGGTGCGAAGGGTCACGGCGCGCAGGCTGTGACTTCCGTCCGCATCCCGATCCAGGACCAGCACGCGCTGCGGAACCCCATCGCAGGCACAGAGCAGGAGCATGGCCAGAGCACAGGAACCCCGAGCACATCGTCGTGGGCGACCCACTGCAGCTCCGGTCGTGCGGCCTCGACTGCCTGCCGTTGTGTTCAAGGGGACTCTCCGGCAGCAGGTCGGGACAGGGGGGCCAGTCTGCGCCGGACCTGCTGCACCACGGGATCCTCTGAACTCATCTCGATCGCACGTTCCAGACTCTGTTGCGCATGCTCGCTGTCACCCAGGATCGCCGCGGCCTGAGCCTCCAGTGCCACGATCCTGGCCACCTGCGGCCAGGCCTGACGCGCCAGCGCGATCTGCCGCCAGGTCCCGGCAGCGTCGTGAACGACCGCCAGGCTCACCGCATACTCTGCGCGCAGGATGGCGTCTCCTGGACGGCGCTCCACGGCACGCCGCATCCAGTCCGCGGCCTGGGGCGCACGCACGGCTCCCAGCTCCGGACAGCTGTGCAGGACGATGGCGACATGGCGAGCCAGCTCGGCGTCGATAAACAACCATCGTGCTGCACGCTGTGCGAGATCTCTTTTGTCCGCACAGGGGGTCGCCTGGTCGGACGCCATGCGCAGAACCTGTGCGCTGGCGCTCCAGCAGGTCAGGGCCAGAGCGACCACGGCGATGGGCACCAACACGAGGTGGCGGCGATCGCGTCGTGCCTCGGACGCCGGACCGACGGTGAGGGCAGCAGCACACCACAGCACCAGCTGGTTCTCACCAAACAAGAGGTCATAGTCGATCAGGCCATGCGCGAGGCCCGCCAGCAGCCCCACGCCTGCAGCCAGTGCCAGCGGATCCGCCTCCGGCGCCCGGAACCGGGCGACAACGTGCCACAGCAAGCCGAACACGAGTCCCACGGCCAGCAGCAATCCAACGGCACCGCCGTCGCTGGCACTCTGCCCCAGCAATCCATGCGCGTAGCGCGTCAGCGGAACGTTGTGGCGATGCACTGCCGAGGAGACCAGCCCAAAGGTGTCGGCTCCGTGACCTCGCACCGGCGCGTCGACCAGGGAGCCAAAGGCCACTGCCTGGTTGTGGAAGCGTTCCTGAGCGCGTCGCGTTGCGCCCTGAATCCGGGGCGCGGCCACCAGGATGGCAACGAGGACGCCGAGAACAGCGGTTATCAGGGCGGCCCTTCGCGAGGACAAGGACAAGAGCTTCCACCCGGCTATTGGCAACGCCACGCTCAACAGAGCGAAGCCTCCACCCACCGAGCGCGTCAGGATCAGGGCGATGCACACCAGCAGCGAGCAAATAGCCGCGAGAACCCGGCGCGCGGCGTGCTCTGTCCACAGCAAACCAAGTCCGACCGGCAACGCCACCACCAGCGCACCCGCCAGCATGTCCGGCGCGAAGAAAGAACCAAACACACGCCCTGCGAGGGCGGTTCTCTCGACACGGGGTTCTACGATCACGGTCCCGGCCGCAATGGCTTCGCGCAGGGCCGGGAATCCCAGCAGCGCCTGCCGCAGCGCGATGGCAGAGACCAGGGCCGCACCGATCAGCACACTCCAAGCCAGGAGACGACGCCACGGGTCGCGGAGCCCAGTCATGCCGAGGGCGAGGCCACAGCAGGCACACAGCACGAGCGAGACCGCGAGGGACCTCCCTGGATCCTCGCTCCACAGCACCGAGAGTCCCTGCCACAGCGCAAGGCCGCCAGCCGCCCACAGCCCGGAAGCTCTTTGCAGGGTCGGCGCGGTGGACCACAGCAAAGGAAGGCAGCACAGGAGTGCAAGAAGGGCCCACACCGCAGCCAGGCCTGGATCCTCCATGTCCGCGAACAACCATCGTGCAACGATGAGAGCCAGGGCCAGGGCGCGCCAGGCAGACAGCCTCACTTGAGATCTCGCTGTCCAAAGGCAAGAGCGGCCAGCAGCAAGAAGGCTCCGCTCCAGAGCAGGGCATAAAGACCGGTCCCCAGCATCGCCGAGCCGGGTGGCATGGGGAGCTGCGCATCGAGGTCGAAGCGCGTGAGGTCGGGCAAGGCGTGCATCATGCCGCTGCTCAGACCCCTGTAAATGGAATCCGGAAAGCGGTCTGCCAGTTCTGCCATGCTGCGGCCCAGGCGGCCGACGACGAACAGCAGCACACTGTAGATGGCCGCGCTGTTCGTGTTGGCAAGCGATGCAAACATCAAGGCAAAAGCCCCGGCCAGCATGAACTCGAAGAACAAGAACAGGATCGAATAGACCCGGGCCAGGGTTGGAGCGGTGAACGGCCCCCCGGCCGCGACCAGCAGATACAGCACTGTCGAGCCAAGGAGATTGAGCAGCAGGACCGCGACCAGCCCGAGGTACTTGCCTGCTATCACCTCCAGGCGGGTGACAGGTCGAGCCAGCACCATGTGCAGCGTCTTGCGCTCGATGTCCGTGGCGAGCAACTGGATCCCGACGAAGATGGCCACCATCGATCCACTGATGCTCAGGGCAGCATGAGCGATATCGTGAAAGACTCGCCCCGCATCGCCCATGCTCCCGGCATCGACGACAGCTCCCCCCAGCAGCAGCACCGAATAGAAGGCGAGCAGGTTCAGGAACAGACGTGAGCGCACCGCCTCCTGGAACGAAGCCCGGGCGACCACGAGAACACGCGTGCTCATGATCTGGCCTCCGCGCTGCGATCGCGCTCGAGTTCGCGGACCACCACGTCCTCGAGACTCGAGCGCATGGGTATCACGGAGACGATCTGCCCTCGCTCGCGTGCCCAGTCGAGCACCTGCGGCAACTGGGATTCCTGCGGCACCGTGATGCGAAGGACATCGCCGACGCGGTCACTATGCAGCCCGTCGGGTCCGCTGCTCGTCATGTGGGCCTGAGACAGCCGGACAAGGACCTCGCTGCCGGTCAGCCCACCCCGCATCAGATCGTCCACCTTGCCCACGCGCACGATGTGGCCGTGCGCCATGAGCGCGACCCGATCACAGAGCACCTCGACGTCCGGCATGACGTGCGTGGAGAAAAAAACCGTCGTGCCATTGCGCTTGAGATCCAGGATCACATTGCGCACCAGCTGGCGCCCGACGGGATCCAGCCCGCTCATGGGCTCGTCGAGGATCACCAGCCGCGGTGGGCCCAGGAGCGCCTGCGCAAGTCCCACGCGCTGCAGCATGCCCTTGGAAAAGGTCCGAAGCAGCCCGTGCTGGCGATCTGCCAGACCGACGCGCTGGAGGATGATCGGGATATCGCGTGCCAGCTCGTTCCGCCCCATCCCGGCAAGCCGCCCGGATAACTCGAGCAGCTCACCCGCCCGGATGTATCCATAAAAATTTGGCAGCTCGGGCAGGTAGCCAAGACGCTGACGACTTGCCAGCGAACCGATGGGATGCCCGAGCACGGACCCCTGACCCCGGGTCGGACGGACCAGCCCCAGAAGCATGTGGATGGTGGTCGACTTGCCGGCACCGTTGGGACCGACGAAGCCAAAGACCTCACCCTCGTGGACCTCGAAGCTGCAGTCGCGCACTGCCTCGAACCGCTGGCCGCGGAGACCGACTCGAAAGATCTTCGTCAACTGCTGCGCCACGATCACCATTGCTTCAACTCCTCCACAGCCGATGCGGGCAGGTGAACACGCAGCCTCTTCCTGCGCGTGGAGCTGGTCACCTTCCCGTCGCCATCGAGGCCCCACCTCCCACCATAGGGGTCCTCGGGTAGCCCTGGGAGCACACCCTGCTCCACCAGCACGCTCAGGGACGCCGGGGCGTGGCCGAGGCGCTGCGCGTAGCTGGCAGACGCTGCCTCGAGCAGCTGGTAGTTGCACTCCCACACGATGTGGCGACGACGCTCGTCGAGTCGATCGCGCACCATGGGATCGTGCGCCTGCGCCTGCAGCTGGGCAAGCCACTGCAGCGACTGCACGCAGTTGCCAGTGCTGGCTGCGATGCTGGTGGCGAGCGCCTGCAGGTAGGGCGGGCAATCTGGCAGGCTGGCGGCAGCCATGAAGTAGCGCGCGGCACGAGGCAGGTCCTCGCGATACACCATGGCGTTGAAACCAAGGTAGAAGGGGAATCTCCAGTCCCGCGTGAAGCGCTGTGCACCTCGCTCAAGCAGCACGTCTGCAGCCTCGACGCCCTCCAGCGAGGTGGTGAGCGCCAGGCCACCGAAAAGGTAGGCCGAACGGAAATGAGGATCCAGGGTCACCACGCGATCCAGAGTGCTCGCGAGACGCGCGTAGCGCACCTCTGCCCCTTCCTTCCCACCGTAATACGAGGTGGCGTCGAGCCAGGCCAGATCCGCAGACAGCCAGCGGTGGCCCAGAGTGAGTGCCAGCAGAAACTCGGCAGGAGGCGCGATCACCTCGTTCACCTGGGCAGCGTGAGGCGGCAACTGTAGGCGCACCACATCCGCCAGACTGATCAATCCGAGACTGGCGACGAGTAATGGGAGCGACGTGCGCACCGTCATGCGCAGCGATGTTAGCGCATCTGTCCGAGGTCACCAAGCCTGCATCGGAACTCGCGGCCGGGTGTGTCACCGGGCCTCGTCGTCGAGAACCTCACTCAGTAGCAGACGCCTGGCGGAGTCGGGATCGGGAGCGCGCTGGACAAACTCCGCGGCCACCCGGCTGGCCTGGGTGGTGTCTCCCGCACGGTGCAGGGACCGGACGAGGTGCACTGTGGCCTCGAGATCGTCCCGCGCCATGTCGAGCACGGCGCGATTCAAGCGTTGCACGGTCCCCGCATCCCCGGCCTTTTCCGCCTGCATCGCCCAGTGGTGCAGTCGCTGCTGGCGCTGAGCAAGGGCCTGCAACCAGCGCCGGGCAAGCTGGACGAGCACACTGGGGTCCGCCTGTTTCGCACCCACCAAAAGGGCCGCCTGGAGCGCATCCGGGTCCATGGTCTCCTCGACGCGGACGCGGGCAAGGAGGGTGGCGAGGATGGGGTGGCCTCGTTCAGCCGCCCAGCGCATGGCTGGCCCCGGAGGGGCTGGCGCAGACCACCGGTCCAGGGCTGGACGATAGAACTCCTCGGGATCGCGGCCCAGGCAGGCCACAAGGAGACCGCGAAGCAGCAAGTCCTCTGGGCGTGGCGTGGGGATGCGCTCGACCTGTTCGAGACCAAGGGCACACCTGCGTCGTTCCAGATTCAGCAGCGCGGCAAAGCGCGCGGCCCGCTGGGCGCCCTCATCGTCTGGTTGGTCGCGGCAGATCCTGTCCAGCCCCAGCAACGCCTCCTCGATCTGGCCATCCACGATAAGCCTGCGGGCTTGCAGGTAGTGGCTCATGCACGGGCCGACGGCCCCGGAGGCGGCCTCGACGGCAAGCCGGGTGACCGACGGCCAGACCGCATCACGGCGCAGGCCTTCCTCCGGGATACCCGTGATCCACGCAGGCATTCCGCCCGGCGTCATCAGCCGGCGCTCGGCCGCGCTGAGAAGAAACGCCCGGAATGCACTCTCATCCCCTGTCAGCCAACCCGGGGCGGGACCAAGACGATCCAGCAGTGCCGGCTGCATGGCCGAGAGATCGATGTAGCGGTCCGCAGCCACGTGCGCGAGGTGGGTCTCGATCAGGGCATCCCGGTCCCTGTTGCGGGGGGTCACGGCTCCGGCCGGTGGAGCCCCGCTGAGAACAACCAGCGCCAGCAGGTCCTCGACGGTCCGCGGGCTGGCGCCACACAGGGCTGTCAACTCCGGGCGCTGCAAAACGTGTGCGACCCGGTCCGCGTCCAGCACGAGAGCGCCACGTGTCCCGGCGAGATAGAACAGGCCACGCTGCTCGGCTGCCAGGAGCACGACCTCGTCGAACACCGCACTCATGCTATGCACAACGCCGCGGAGCACCTCCTCTGTCATGCGCTGCGTGTTGATCCACTGGAAATAGACGCCCCCCTCGGTCAGGGACTCCTGGGCCAGCCGGTAGAACTCCTCGGTGGCCAGGTTGCCGACGCCACTCAGCCACCAGTGCGTCGGCTGCGACGCGATCACGTCGTAGCGAGCCGGCACGGCAGCGTAGTGGTTCCGCTGCAGCAGATCCCGACCGTCGTCCTGGAGGATGCGCACTCCCGGAAGCTGCTCCGCCGGCGGTACACCATCGGAGACATGACGCAGGGCCTCGACCACGCGCGGCTCGATCTCGACGACGTCGACCTGCTCCACTCCAGCGGCAACCAGGGCCTCGGCGGTCACGCCGCCCCCGAGTCCTATCACCAGCGCCCGCGATCGGTGCCGCGCCAGAGCTGCGGGTATGGAGCCCAGGAGCACGGATTCTCGGCTGTAACGAGGCCTGGAGAGCTGTCGGCTCGCCTGTGGCAGGCCGTCGATGTACAGCGTCCATGTCTTTGGCGGTTCTTCGACCAGGGTCACGGTGCCGTGCGCGCCTTCGGCAGCAAACACCGTCTGATCCGTGATCTGCTCGAGAGCACCAAGGCTGCGCCACAGCGTGGCCCGAGGCACCACGCGCAACAGCGACAGGCGGGCCAGGTCCACGCCCGGCCAGGCCACACTGGCCAGCCCCAGGAGCCCCAGCGCGCCCACGACAAGGTGTCTCTTCGTGGCGCTCAAGCCTATGGCCACAGCGGTACTCAGGGCCACCAGCAGCACCAGGTAGAAAGACGCTGTGGTTCCGAGACGCGGGACCATGGCGGCGCCAACACCGAGCGAACCGATCACCGCTCCGACCGTGTTCGACGCCAGGAGACGCCCGACCAGGTGTCCGCCCCCCTCGTCGCCACACGCATCCACCACGGCCGGGAACAGGGCCCCGCTCAGACTGGCCACGGGAAGCAGCACGAGGCTGGACAGACCCACCCGCTGCAGCAGGGCCAGCAGGCCTCCACTGTCGCTGACGGCGAGACTCCACCAGCCCAGGACCGTCATCAGGGTGGTGGTGATCAGAGCCAGAGCCACCTGTGCCAGGATCAGGTACCCGATATGAGTCCAGCTCGGGCGGCCATGTCGTGACAGCCTGTGATAAAGCGCACTGCCGACGACCAGACCCAGCAGGTAGGTTGCCAGGACCGTGCTGATGGTCTCGAGGGTACCCATGAGCACGAGGTGCAGAGTTCTGAAGTACAGAACCTCGTAGCCCATACCCGTGAAACCCAGCACTGCAGCAAGCAGCATTGCCGCGCGGGGTACCGTCGCTGTCACGGGAGATGCCCGGGCCAGCGACGGAGCACTGAGATTCCCTGCTCGACCTCTTTGCGCGAGCAGGATCAGCACGGCTGCTGCAAGATCCAGGGCACATCCCACTGCGAGGGCTCCCAGGTGTCCCGCCAGCGCGATCAGCACCATTCCTGTGATCAGTGTTCCGAGCACCGCGCCGGCGGTGTTGACCGCATACAGAGCTGCAGTACGGCGACCGGTGCGATCCTGATCGAAGCCAGCCACCAGCAGCGGCAGGCTCATGCCCATGCCCAGCGCCGGAGGTGCGAGCAGGAGCATCGCGGCAGCGCCCTCGAACCAACTCTCGGCAGAGGGCCCAAGGCTCGTCGACACGGCGTACAGGACATGGCTGTGCTCGAGCAAGGGAAAGCTCAGCAAGGCCCAGCACCCGATGCTCACCTCCAGGACCGCATACAATCTCAACGGGTGCCGGATGCGCCTCGACAGCCGTGCCGCCAGACTGGAGCCCAATGCCATCCCCGTGAAGAACACGGCAGAGACCACCACCAGCGACTGCAGGGTCGAGCCAAAAGCCAGCCCGAAGCTACGGATCCACACCGTCTCGAAAACGAGAGATGCTGCTCCAGAACAGGCTGCAGCAAGGAAGATGAGCTGTGATGAAGCGATTCTCACGCTGTCAAGCGTACATCTGGGCCCGTGCGATGGTCACACCATGGGCGAGGGCTGACGCGAAGGAAGGATGCGAGCTACGGGCAATAAGTTGTGGCATTCATGACCATGCCATTATTCCCGTTGTTTGCATTATAGTACCCGATGTTCCAGGTGCCATGGATGGGGTTGGTTGGCGTCGCCGTCGACAGGAAGGCTGTCGAGGTGTTGCTCACGGTGAACGTGTAGTACTTGCCGTAACCAACGTTACCGGAAGCGCCGTTAAGATCAAGACCGAACAGCTGGATTGAGTTCGAGAAGGTCTCTGTCTCACCGGCATAGGCGACGTTGGCCGTGTACACGCCCTTGAGCATGTTCTTGGCCTCAGAGGTCTTTGATTTGCACTGGAACTTCAGGAAGTTAGGGATGGCGATTGCCGCCAGCACGCCGATGATGGCCACCACGATCATGAGCTCGATGAGAGTGAAGCCTTTGCGGAAGCGCGTCCAGATTGCCATAGGGTTTTCCTCCTTGCCAAGGTTGGGTTTCGCTCAAGCTAGCATTAAGCAAGACCTGTTCCAAGAAAAATATCTGTAACTTCAAGACCGAATGCAGTGTGGATGGCGAAAAACGTCAATGCGGGACGACGTAAAATGTCACCTGGCTGTCAATTACAGCCATCCTGGAAGTGAATAAGACCACCCCGCGTGTGGTTTTGCCATACATCCTGCAAACCACCTGGTCCGGGGATCTGGCTTCTCACATCAGCCGTCCACTGGGTATTATTAATTCCAAAACAGCTGACGTTGACGATGTTGTATTGCGTGGTCGTGTACTCGATGCCGCCAACGAGTCGGAGTTCCGCCGCGTCACATAGGAACATGTTGGTCTCGTTGTAGTAGGCCCACTCGGCCATGTAGATGCCCTTGAGCAGAGCCTTGGCCTCCGTCTGCTTGGTCTTGCAGATGAAACCCTTGTAGTTCGGAATGGCGATCGAGGCCAGGACGCCGACGATGGCCACCACGATCATGACCTCGATGAGCGTGAAGCCTGCGGAAGGTTTTTGAACGCGCATCACCGTTCTCCTAGCACGTGCTGTGCCCATCCGTGCGGCGCATGCACTCGCACACTGCGAAGTTTATACTGGACCTGCCCATCGCGTCGAAACAATCTTGCGAGCTGCGGGATGGAGTACCTGTGTCCGGTCTTGCGACTCTTGACCTTGCCCTCCTTGAAAGGCTGATCGAGCTGACCCTGGCCAGCCTGGTCTTGCTGGCCGGCGCCTCGGTGGGCAGCTTCCTCAACGTCGTGGCGCACCGCCTACCGCAGAATCTCTCGGTGGTACGGCCACGCTCGCGCTGCCCCAGCTGCGAGAAATCCATCGCCTGGTACGACAACATCCCTGTGCTCAGTTTCCTCGTACTCGGCGGCCGGTGCCGTCACTGCAAGGCTCGCATCTCGTTCCAGTACCCCCTGATCGAGGCGCTGTGTGGCGTGCTGGCGCTGGCGCAGTGGTGGCTCCTGGGGCCGTCGGCCCAGTTCTTCGTGCAGGTGACCGTGATTGGCTTGCTGGTCGCCCTAGCCCTCATCGACGGCGCTCACTTCCTGCTCCCGGAATCCCTGACCGTGCCCCTGATCGCGGTGGCCCTGATCGGCAGGTTGATGGTGGCACTGGTCGACCAGCAGGCCGGGATGGCAGCAGCCCTGTCCCATGCCCTCGACGGTGTGCTCGGTGCCGCGCTCGGCGCGGGCTTGCTGGCGATCATCGCGTGGACAGGCACGCGCATCGCACGTCGAACCGGTCGCATCGACGAGGATCAGGACGCCATGGGCTGGGGCGACGTCATGCTCATCGCCGGCATAGGCGCTCACCTTGGCTCCCCGGCCGTGCTGGTGGTGCTGTTCCTGGCCTCGGTCCAGGGGGCCGTGATTGGCGCGGTACTGCTGACGAGCCGACGAGGAGCGACGACCTCAGGACCAAGCTCCGACGAGGCGAGACAGGACGAGAGCGGAGCCGACGAGGCGACTCTCGCGAGTCCCGAGCCCGGAGACGACGAGGACGACTGGCAGCCTCCTGCGCATGCCATCCCCTTTGGCCCTTATCTGGCCCTCGGAGCCATCGAGTGGATGGTGCTCGAACGAACGCTCTCGGCGCAGTACGAGCGCATCCTCAGCTGGCTCATCCCCTGATCTCGCTGAGGGGGCGAACCGACCACTCCTTTAAGAAACGCTAGCAACTCCCGTCGCTCACCATGCGCACGCTGTCCACAGGACTGACCAGGCTGGACGGCCACTCGATGTCCGCCACCTCCCAGAACTGATTGCAGGTCGTGAGCTGCCGGGTGTACTCGGCGCGCAGACCGCCACGCACGAAGATCTTGACGTTGATGGTGGCCGGGATGCTGGCACTGTGCGGCGAGTAGTAGTGCACACCGACCCGATAGCGGCCGTTGTTTGGCCCCGACATGTTGATGTTCTCGGGTCCGTAGCCATCGGTGTCGTCGACATCCAGGTGGGGATTGGCATTGCCGCCACCCCAGTCCAGGCCGGTGGGCCCCTTGCAGTTGGAGTAGTAGCAGTCATCGGTGCGACTGAAGGCCGCCGCGCCATTGCGCACGAGGTGCAGATCGATGTCGGCGGACCCGTGATCCCAGGACATCTGGATGTGCACATCCTCGCCCGGGACCGCGTTGAGAGTCACCCGTGCGTCGTTGGTGGACTGCAAGCCAGCCGAGTCGGTGACCACGAGGCGCACCACGAAGGTGCCCGCCACGTCGAGACCTCGACGGGTGATACCGGACGAGCTGAAGCTGAAGCCCGTATCCACACCGTTGGCGCTGGTGAGCACCACGGTGCTCTCGGCGGGCTTGCTCACCATGGTCCACAGGTAGGTGGTGATGGTGCGGCCCACGGTCCCGGGCGTGGAGTCCGCGCCGGTGACCACCACGTCATCCAGAGGTGAGACCTGTAGCACCTCGCCAGAGACCTGCTGGCTGTTGATCGATGCGATGCGGGCGACGGCCGTGGGCACCTCGGCTCCGGTGCAGTCCAGCGGCACCACCGAATGCGGCGTGTCCGGATCGTTGGTGTCGAAGTACAGGCCGCCGACGTAGTTCTCTGCCGCAGTGGGCGTGCAGGCGATGCGCACCGTGATGCCGGCCTGGCTCGGCAGGTAGTTCCCCACCACCACCACGCTGGCCGGTCGGTAGACGTTCTGGTCGGTGCCCGCCTCGAAGCCCACGCCCTCGATCACCAGATCCAGCTGTCCCGCATTGCGCAGGGTGAGATCACAGAAGGCTGTGGCGCCCACGCCGACGTCACCGAAGTCGCACTGCGGTGGTTCTATCTGGACGTCGGGCTGCCCGAGATCGCGGCCGCTGCCGGTGAGCTTCACCTCGATGGGCTCGCTGGGCCCGACGTTGGCGGCGTCGCTGTAGATGCGCAGGGTCGCGCTGACGGGTGTCTCGACCTGAGGCGCGTAGGTGATGGTCAGGATCTGGCCGGCACTGCCACTGACGACCTGGGTCGGCAGGTTGGCCGGCAGCTTGAAGGCCGGGTCGCTGTCCTGGGTGAAGTCGATCTTCGAGATGATCAGGTCCAGGGACGACGGGTTGAGGATGGTGATGTCCAGCGGCCGGGAGTAGGAGATGGGCACCTCGCCAAAATCCAGCGCGCAGTCGCTGATGAACTCGGGAGAGGCGCAGACATCGACCTGGATCTTGGGGGCCACCCGGATGATGTCGGGGTCCTCGCAATTGCACGCCGAGAAGCCGGTCAGAACCCCGAGAACAATGACTCGCCATTTCATTTCTGGACCTCCGAGACCGCACCAGATCGGCCCCGCATGCTACTGATCGTTATCGGCACCAGCAAGCGAAAGGTCGTCTTGATTGAATGTATGTATTTATATTCACTACACAATCCCACCTTCTCCTACATCAAAACCCGGCCTATGGCGCGGCGGGACGACGAGCGCTTGCCGCCAGCACCCGCACCGCCTACAACTGTTGTCGGCAGGAGGACGGACGGACGTGCAATTCAGGGCCGAGAGCAGCTCACGACGGCGAACCGAACTCGCCATCGACATCACGGCCCTGGTGGACATCGTCTTCCAGCTCATCATCTTCTTCGTGCTCACCACCACCTTCGTGTCCAACCCGGGCATCGAGGTCGACCTCCCCCGCGCCAAGGCGCACGAGATCCAGCATGACAGCGACGAGATCGTGGTGGCGCTGACCACCGACGGACAGATCATCCTGCACGGCAAGGCGGTGGACATGACCGAACTCGCCGAGGTGTTCGAAAATGCGGCCGCCAGTTCCAAGGGCACGACGGTGATCCTGCAGGCCGACCAGGACGTCGCCCACGGTCGCGTGGTGTCGGTGATGGATCTGGCCAAGGACAAGGGCCTGCAGCGCCTGGCCATCGCCACCCAGGCCGCGCAGTAGTCCAGGGCGTCTGCGGATTCAGGCTGGTGGCTTGTCGCGAGATCCTGGCTGTGCTAGCACACGACGAGGTGCTGGCGCTGTCGCAGCCCATCGCAGGAAGTGGATGTCCAGACGCTGGGTCCTGGTTGCTTCGAGCATCCTTGCCGCATTGGTGGTCTCGGCCGCCTTCTTCGGCTCCAGCGGTCTGCGTCATTACCGGCGGCTGGTGGCCGAGGCGGAAACCCTGACCACCCAGAATCACCAGCTGAGCGAGGAGAACAGCACGCTGCGCGAGGAGATCCGCCGCCTCAAGGACGACCAGGCCTATCTCGAGAAGGTGGCCCGAGATCAACTGGGCCACGTACGACCGGGCGACTCCGTGTACCTCGTCGCCCCGGATGGCGCGCGGACAGAGTGACGCACCACGAACCTGCACCTGCCGACACCTTGCCCGGGCACGCGCCGTTGCCCCGGACGATGAGCACACCTCCACGCCCTCACGACGAACGCGCCCTGGCGCGGGATCACCAGGAACTGGCACAGCGTCCATCGCTGTTGCGACGTGCTCCCCTGCTGCCGGTGGATGGTCTGGTGCGCCTGGTCGACGCCACCGCGGTCCTGCTCGGGGCGCTGGCCCTGGTGCGCCAGGCGTCTGGAGGACCGCCGCGCTGGCTGCACATCGCGCTCTTCGCCAGCGTGCTGGCCGTCGTGCTCGAGCTTCTCGTGCGCCTGGACTGGCACCACCTGCGCGTGCGCTCGCGCAGTGATCGCCGCGACACCCTGGCTCTGCTGGTGGTGGCGACGGGGCTGGTGCTGTCGACCCAGCTCACGGGCGGCGCCCTGAGCCCCATGGTGGGTCTGGTGCTGGCCGTCCCGGCCTTTGCCGGAGCAGCCCTGCCTTCGGCGCTCTCCGTCGTGGTGGCGGCCTCGACGGCGCTGCTGCTCGGTTCGCTGCCGCTGCTCCAGGACCTGCTGCTGTGGCCTCAGGCCGCGGGTCTGGGCGCCACGGCCCTGGCTTTCGGGGCGCTCTCCGGCCTGACCCTGCGCGGGAGCGTGATGCGGCAACGCGATCGGGCCGCCGCGGATGCAGAACTGAGAGTGCAGCGACTTCTCGACGACGCCCGGGCCTACAGGCTGACCGGGGGACGCGCCGAGAACCTCGAGGATGCCGAACGCAAGCGCGCCATCGCTGCGGTGCAAGCGGTGCGGGAGAGCCTGCACCAGGTCCTGGAGCTGGCCCAGCGCGCGCTTCAACCACATGCCACCATGCTGTTCTGGCTCGATGACAGCGGGCGTCAGCTGCGCCTGCGCAGCTGGAGGTCGAGCTCGGATGCCCTGAGCCAGAAGCCTCTGGAGGCGCGGCGCGGTGCTCTCGGCTCGGTGGTCACCCGCGGTGCCTCGGTCAACCTGCAGGGACTCAAGGCCGAATTCGAGGGCATCACCTACTACGAGGGCTCCGTGCATCCCTGCTGCTTCCTCGGCGTGCCCGTGCTCGAGGGCGAGCACCTGCGAGGTGTCCTGGCAGTGGACAGGCTCGAGGAGAAGCCTTTTGGCCCCGGCGACGAAGCCTTGCTGACGACCCTGGCCCGCGAGGTGGTCCGCGCCAGCGAGGTCGAGCGCCTGTTCGACGTCATGGACCGCGATCGCCGCAGCCAGGAAGCCCTGCTGCGCCTGGCCGAGCAGCTCAACACCGCGCTGACCCTGGACGCCGCCCTCGATGCGCTGGTCGCAGGCGTGCTCGAGGTGAGCGATTGCGAGCTCGCGGCCGTGGTCCTGGTCGACGACGCCGGCCTGCAGGTGGTTCGCGCACGGGGGCCCGGGGTCCCCGCGACGCTCGAGGGCCGGAGGCTCGACGACGAAGGTTCGCTGGTCGCCAGTGCGGTGCGCACCCAGGCCTCCCTCCCGGCGCGGGGCGAGCTGGCAGGCAGCGGCCGTTCACGCCTGTTCGGTGGCGCACTGGACCCCGAGGGACTTCAGCGCGGCAAGGTCCTGCCCCTGCTGCACAAGGGCGAGTGTGTGGGAGCCCTGGTCCTGGCCACCCGGGCGCCGCAGGCCCTCGACGACGACACGCTGCGCCTGCTGCACGTGGCCGCGGGCTACGGCGCCATTGCGCTGATCAACGGCCAGCTCTACGCACGCATGGAGCGCATGGCGACCCGCGACGGCCTGACCGGTCTCATCAATCACCGGAGCTTCCAGGAGCTGCTGGAACAGGCGCTGGCCCGCAGCGCACGCTTTGGCCAACCCCTGACGCTGCTACTGTCCGACATCGACCACTTCAAGCTGGTCAATGACACCTACGGCCATCCCGTCGGTGACGAGGTCCTGCGCCGCGTGGCCAAGGTGCTGCAGGGAGAGTCGAGGCAGACCGATCAGGTGGCGCGCTACGGTGGCGAGGAGTTCGCGGTGATCATGGAATCCACCGATGCCCGGGGCGCGCTGCAGGTGGCCGAGCGCATCCGGCAAGCGGTGGCGGCGCAGGTGGTGGCCACCGATCGCGGACCGTTACAGGTGACGCTGTCCGGCGGACTGGCGACCTTCGCCGCGGATGCCACGGAGCGGGCCGCCTTGATCAAGGCCGCCGACGAGATGCTCTACCAGGCCAAGCACCAGGGCCGAAACCGCTGCCTGCACAGACAGCGCCTGTGAACACACAGAGAGGGGACACTCCTGATGACGACCAAGAAGAAGAAGCACTTCACACTCGACACCAACGTCCTGCTCCACGACCCGCGCGCGCTGTTCGCCTTCGAGGACAACACGGTGGTCATCCCCATCTATGTCATCGAGGAGATCGATAACTTCAAGAAGGACCTGTCGGAACTCGGGCGCAACGCGCGCCAGGTCGGGCGCTACCTCGATGCCCTGCGGGAGGAGGGCAGCCTGGCCGAGGGCGTCCATCTCGACGGTGGCGGCCTGCTGCGCGTGGCCTTCACCGGGCGCCAGCTGCCCAGCGAGCTGCGCATGGACCGGGGCATGGACTCCAAGATCCTGGCCGTGGCGCTGGACGAGCGGGACCAGCACCCCACCGAACAGGTGGTGTTCATCACCAAGGATACCAACCTGCGCATCCGCGCGGATGCCCTGGGCTTGAAGAGCGAGAACTACGACACCGAGCGCACCGACGTCAGTGACCTGTACTCGGGCATGGCGGAGCTCGAGGTGGATGGCGCCGAGGTGGACGCCTTCTACGAGAAGGGCGGGCTGCAGCTCAAGGATCTGTACTACGCACCCAACGAGTTCATGGTGATTCGCGATCGCGGCAACGCCTCGCACACCGCCCTGGGGCGCATGGATCTGGAGCGCGAGCGCGTGGTGCCCCTGGCCCGCGCCCGCGAGGGAGTGTGGGGGATTCGCGCCCGCAACAAGGAGCAGGCCTTCGCCCTGGAACTCTTGCTCGACGACTCGATCAAGCTGGTGACCCTGGTGGGCAAGGCCGGTACCGGCAAGACACTGCTGGCCATCGCCGCCGGACTGCAGAAGGTCACCGAGGAGAACACCTACCAGCGGCTGCTGGTGTCGCGCCCGATCTTCCCCCTGGGCAAGGACATTGGTTACCTGCCTGGCGACATCGAGGAGAAGCTGAATCCCTGGATGCAGCCCATCTTCGACAACGTCGAGTTCCTGATGAACCTGACCCAGAAGGAGAAGAAGTCCGGGCGTGGCTACCACGAGCTCATCGACCTGGGCATCTTGCAGATCGAGCCCCTGACCTACATCCGCGGCCGATCCATCCCCAATCAGTTCATGATCGTCGACGAGGCGCAGAACCTGACCCCGCACGAGGTCAAGACCATCATCACCCGTGCTGGCGACAACACCAAGATCGTGCTCACCGGCGACCCCTACCAGATCGACCACCCGTACGTGGACTCGACCAACAATGGCCTGGTGCACATCGTCAACAAGTTCCGCGCCGAGAAGCTGGCTGGCCACATCACCCTGGCCAAGGGTGAGCGATCGGCCCTGGCCGAGCTGGCCGCGAATATCCTTTAGCGCGACGGGGGCGCGCCGCTTGCCCGGAGCGCGTCGAGGTCCGCGAAGGCGTCGCCACTGCGCTGCAGCGACCGGCGATACAGCAGGTTGTAGATCCCGAACAACAGCAGGCGCTCGACGCTGCCGCGGTTGCTGCGGTCGAGGGCGCGGCGGGCGATGGAGCTTGTGCGGTAAAAACGCTCGTCGGCGCGGCGACAGGCCACGCTCAGCGCGTCAGCGGTCAGGGAACCCGGAACGAAGGCGGCCCGGCCATAGCGATAGTCGGGGTGCGACCACCACTGGCCGTCGTAGAGCAAACGGCCCTGCTGCGCCAGTGTCCGGTACAGCGCCGTTCCGGGATAGGGCATGAGCAGGTTGAAGGCCGCCATGGCAAATCCGCTGTCGAGGGCGAAGTCCACCATCTCGGCGATGCTGGCCTCGGTATCTCCGTCGTGGCCCAGGGTGAAGGCAGCCCAGGTCTGTAACCCGGCCTGGCGCAGCCGGCACACCGCGCGCCGGTAGCCGTCCCAGCCGCGCAGGTTGTGAACCTTGCCCATGGCGCGCAGCGCCTGAGGACGCAGCGTCTCGAAGCCAATGACCTGGCCGATGCAACCGCTGGCGACCATGGCGTCGAGCAGACCGGGATGCTCGGCGATGTCGAGGCTGGCCTGGGACACCCAGCGAACACCCACAGGGCGCAAGGCCACGCACAACGCACGCAGCAAGGTCAGGTCCGCGGCGATGTTGTCGTCGACGAAGAACAGGGTGCTCAGGTCGTGGTGCTCGATCTCGCACACCACCTGTGCCACCGAGCGGTGATGGTGCTGACGTCCGAAGAACACGCTGGGCGCGCAGTACGCGCAGGCATTGCGGCAGCCACGCCCGAGCTGGATCAGTGACAGGGGGAGATAGGGCAGGCCACGACAGAGGTCACGCCGGGCCGCGGACGGGGTTGCCCGCAGAGCCCTGGCGTCGTAGCAACGCTCGAGCTGTCCACGCCGGGCGTCGGCCACCACGCGCCGCCACACCGGCTCGGCGTCACCCAGCACCAGCGCGTCGGCATGGGCTCGCGCCTCGAGCGGCGCCAGCGTCGGATGCAGGCCTCCGAGCACCACGCGAACACCCGCTGCGCGATGCAGATCTGCGATGGAATATGCCCGGGCCGCGGTGAAGGTCTCGACCGTGATCGCCACCAGATCGACCGCCAGCGGCGAGGTCACGGGATCGAAGCGATCATCCCGCAGCACCACCTCGACATCGGGGGGCGTCAGAGCGGCCAGGACCATGGGACCCAGCGGTTCCATCTGGCTGCCGTCGAGGTCAAAGCCCGCGGCCAGGGGACCGATGGCAGGCCGCACGAAGGCGATCTTCACGGCTGCACCTGCGGGGGTGGCCATCGAACGCCCTGCAGGTCGGGCCCTGGCAGGTCGCGCATCCTCTCGAGGAGGTCCACGTATTCGCTCCGGGGAATGCTCCGGAAGCCCATCTGTTCGAGGAAAGGATTCTCGACCTGGCCGTCGATGAGATCGAAGCCGAGCTGACATAGGTGCCACAGTGCGAACTTGGAAGCATCCGGGGCGCGCGAGAACATGGACTCGCCGCAGAACACGCGGCCCACTCCCAGGCCGTAGAGTCCGCCGACCAGTTCCTGGTCACGCCAGCACTCGATCGAATGCGCATGACCCTGCTGATGCAATGCGCCGTAAGCCTCGCGCATGTCTCGCGTGATCCAGGTTCCGGGCTGGCGGGCGCGTGGCGCGGCGCACTGTCTGATGACGTCGTCAAAGGCGCGGTCCACGGTCACCTGGTAGCGCTGCTGACCCAGGCGTTTGCGAAAGCTGCGTGCGACGCGAAGCTGCGAGGGAATCAGCACGGTGCGCGGGTCCGGCGACCACCACAGCACAGGCTCCCCATCGGAAAACCAGGGAAAGATGGCGGACCGGTACGCCGCGAGCAGACGCGCCGTGGACAGATCACCGCCGGCAGCGAGCAGTCCGTTGGGATCGTCAAAGGCCCACGACAGGGGAGGAAACAGCCCGGCTGGCGCGCCAGGGGGGATGAAGGGTAGTCGTCGCTGTGGAGGGTTCATGACTCACTCCGGTGCCCGTCGCCCCTGCCCGGGGTCTTTGCACCGCCAAGGCGCATCTTCTTGTAACCAAGGCACGCGCAGTTGGCCAGGAACTGAAGGTTCGTGATAACCGAGCGAGCGTGAGCTGGAGAAATCACCCCCTGCGCTGGCCTGCCCTCTGTGCGCTGGTCACTGCCCTGTGGCAAAGCCTCGTGATCTTCGTGCTGAGCGCACCGTCCGGGGTGTTCACGAAGTACCTGGTGCTGGCGGGGCAGGTGCACGCGGGGACGGCCGCGCCCAACGTGATCCTCGACGTGAGTCCGCTGTACCTGTGGCTCCACGTGGCGGCCCGCCACCTGTCGTCGGATCCCGTGGGCCTGGTGCAGGGCATCCAGGTCGGCCTGCTCGCCCTTGCGTGCGGCATGCTGGCCGCAGCCGTGACGCGCGATGCCGGTCCACGCTGGGCCGCGCTGACCACCGTGCTGTTCAACCTGAGCCCCGGCGTTCTCGTCTACGGGCGCGTGCTCGAGCCCGAGGCGCTGCTGCTGTGCCTGGTGTCTGGGTTCATCGCACTGGGAGGGCAACCCTCGTGGAGAGCCCGGCTCGCGGCAGGTCTCTTTCTGGGCGCCGCGCTGTGGACCAGACTGACCCTGCTCCCGGTGCTGCTGCTCCTTCCGCTGGTCGTGTTCCTGCAGCACGCAGACAAGAAACGACGTCAGCACGACATGCTGGCCCTGCTCGGGCCACCGCTGCTGGCCCTGCTCCTGCTGTGGGTGCGTAATGCTGTGCTGGCGGGCAGCCTGCTGACGACGGTGATGAACCCGGGCACCGTCTCCTTCGAGGGCAACAACCCCCTGTCGACAGGGCAGAGCGCCGCCTACCCGCCCCTCGTCAACGCCCTGATCGTGGATCTGCCTCCGCAGCCAGATAGCCAGCACCAGGCCTACCGCCTGGTCGCTCGCCGCGAAAGCACAGAGGAGCTGGATCGCAACCAGGTCAACGCCCTGTGGCAGTCCAGGGCTCGGTCCTATGCCGCGGACCACCCAGCGCTCGCACTGCGCCGGCTCGGAATGAAACTCTGGCTGGCACTGCAACAGGGCCGCAGGCACGACCTGGTACTGGCCGCGGTCCACGACGACGATCTTGCCCGCAAGGGTCTGCTGTGGCTTCCCTGGGCAGGGGTGACGGCGCTGGCCGTGCTCGGCCTCGTCGCGCTGTGGCGTCGGCGATCGCAGGGGCTGCTGCTTCACGCGGTGTGGGCCGTGCAACTGGCTGGCATGCTGCTGACCTACGTCTCGGAGCGGCAGAAACTTGCGACGGTGCCCGTCGTCCTCCTGCTCGCCGTCACGACCTGCCAGGCGCTGTGGTCGACGCGTCGTCGCTGGACGCTGGTGCTCGCAGCTCCCCTGATGCTGGTGCTGGCCTGGCCCAGTGCCCGGGTTCTCGACGAGCAGGCGGTGCTCCTCGCGGAGGCGTCCTCCCTGGACCGCTTCCCTGCCTACGAGCAGGCCGTGGCGCAGGGGGCCGAAGCGGAGATTCGCCAGCAGGCGGCGGCCATCGCGGCGCAGGCGCCATGGCAGCTTGACGGACTCCGACCCGTGGAGGTCGAGTGGGATTCGCGACAGCTCGCCAGGCATGCGCTGGCGATCGCCAGTCGCGAACACGACGCCGACACCCCCTCCAGGGCGCTGAACCGGGCGCAGCTCGGCCTGGCAGCGGGTGAATTCACACGTGCCGAGCACGAGCTGCAGGCGCTGGTCGACGCCGGTCAGCTTTTTTCCCGTGGGGCCCTGCAGTCGAGCGACCCGCGATGGTATCTGGCACGCTGCCTGGCGCTCGACGGGAAGCGCGCGCAAGCGCTCGCGGTGCTTCGCGCGGCCACCAAGGACAATCCCGGCGAGCCCTGGATCCTGGCAGAGCTGGTGGCGCTGGAGGGGGATGGGGAGTTCGCGGCACGCATCGAGCGCTACTTCGGCGCCCTCGACGCCGCCTGGCTCGTGGGTTCTGCTCTCCTGGTGCACGGCCAGCATCAACGCGCGGCCGTGGTTCTCGAAGCTCTGGTGCAGCAGCTCCCCGAATTCAGGTCCGGCCTGCTGCTCCTCTCCGAGGCGCGCGCGCACCTCGGAGACGATGAAGCGGCGGTGCCCCTGCTGCTCCAGGCCTTGCTACGCCGCCCACAACCTCTTCCGGACGAGAGCTGGGCTCTGCCCCTGATGGAACGCTGGGCCGCTCGAGGCCAGAACCCCGCCCAGCGCGCCTATTTGCGCGGTGTGGTGCTCAGGATGCTCGGGCGGCTCGATGAGGCTCGACGAGTGCAGCAGGCCGCGCAGGACAGCAGCGGCGACCCCGAGGCCGTGAAGCGCGAACTCGACGCCATCGACGCGGCCCTTGTGCGGCGTGGAGAGGTTCACGAAGCCCCGCACTAGAACGGGAGATCCCTGAAAGTCGATCAGGCGACGCTGTCGAGGGCGAGTTCGATGAACTCACTCACGCGATCGAAGCCCGCACCACGGCGCAGGATCTGCGGCGCGGACCCGGTCAGGTCGATCACGGTGGATTCCCCCACGAAGCTGTACCTGTCCAGGGTGATGGCCGCATCGACCTGGCCCGCGAAGCTCTCGACGAGATCGTCGGGGTCGTCGATGTAGCGTCCCTCGGCGTCCTTGGCGGTGATCGAGATCAGAGGTGCTTCGAGCTGCTCCAGCAAAAGCTGCGAGATGCTGTCATCGGGCACGCGGATGCCAGAGGTGCGGCGCTTGGGATCCTGGGCGTAGCGCGGCACGTTCTTGGTGGCGTTGAGCACGAAGGTGAAGGGTCCGGGCACCAGGCGCCGGACGATCTTGTAAGCATCATTCTCGACCAGGGCGAACTCGGACAGCCGCGACAGCGAGGCACACAGGAAGGTCAGCAGCTTGCTCTCGTCGAGACGACGGATAGCGCGAATCCGCTGAATGGCACCCTTGTTGGACAGCTCACAGCCGAGGGCGAAACCGGTGTCGCTCGGATAGAGGACCACTCCGCCACGGCGGATGATCTCGACGACCTTCTGCAGCTTTCGCTTCTCGGGCGCCGAGGCATGCAGGGTGAAAACTGTGGCGCGCACGTCGCGAACTCCCGGGCGTTTCCGCCGCTCTCCCCCTGGCCCCGTTCCCTACAAGAAGCGCTGCATATAGCAGACGCGGGCCGTGATGCGAGAGCGCTTTGTGCGCCCGGACATCAGGCCTGGCTGTAGACCTGTGCAAAGGTCTTGGCGAAGTGCAGCACGGAGGTCGGTGTGGTCGTCCTGGCAGAACGGGGTTGGGTCCGCCCAGCCTTCCCATCGTTGATGCCGCGGTACATCTCCATGTACAGGCCGACGATCTCCTCAGGCAGGCCCATCCCCACCATGCCCTGTGTCGCGTCCTCGTAGGAGAGCTGCACGTAGGGCAAGTCTGGTTTGCCTATGACCTCACCCAGGGCCTTGGCGACCATGGGATAGGTGACGTCCTCGGAACCCTGAAGCTCCAGCACCTCCTGACCGGTCCAGTCCAGCGCCAGCATGCGCCGGGCGCCGAGCTCGCCGATGTCCTGGGTCGCGATCAGGGTCATCGCCACCTCTGGCCTGACCGGCGCTGCGAGCATGCCCATCTGCTTCACCATGCCCACGTTCATCAACAGGTTCTCCATGAACATGCCCGGGCGAAGGTGCAGCACATGTGTGTTCTTGAGGGCGTTGAAGGTCTGCTCCATGTCGTGGAGGCCATTGACCGGCCCCGCGCCCTCGGACAGGTGTGCACCGATGCTGCTCAGCGTCATGACATAGGGCACGTCGTTGGCGTGGACAGCGTCGGTCTGTGACCGCGCCACCTTGTTTTGCCAGGCGCGAAAGCCCGACACGCCCATGTTGGGAGGGATCATCGCGTAAACGGCATGCGCTCCCGAAAACGCCTTCTTCATGGCCGGCCCGTCCTCGAGATCCGCGACAAAAGGCTCCGCTCCATGATCGACAAGGGCTTGCAGACGCTCGCGGCTGCGCCCGACGACGCGAACCGTCTGTTTGTTCTCCAGCAAGCGCTGCGCGAGGACATGTCCGACGTGGCCGGTCGCTCCGGTGATGACGTAAAGATTGTGGCTCATGGTAGCTCCCTTGAGGGTGATCACGTGTGGTCGTGGTCCACTAGGTAGACAGGAGCGGATCGCCCGTCCACCGCACCTCGCTCCTGGAAGCAGAAGATCTCCCGGCAGTGTTCGCCCTGCTGACGCCGGGTGCGCGGGCGATGCCTGACAGCGCGCATCGAGGTGCTACATGGATGGCATGTGGACACAATTACTCGGTAGCTTGATCCTGACCTCGATGCCCCAGGTGGGCGACCTCGCACCGGACTTCAGCGTGCAGGACATTGACGGGCGTCCCTTCGTCCTCGCCGAGCGGGTGCAGCGGGGAGCCGTGGTGCTGGCCTTTTTCCCCAAGGCCTTCACCCCTGGTTGAACGCGCGAGGTCGAGGCGTACCAGGCTGGTTACGCGGAGTTTGAACACGCCGGGGTGCAGGTCCTGGCGGTGTCGAGTGACGATGTCGGGACCCTGAAGAAGTTCAGGGACGAGCATGCCCCCAGGCTCGCCTTCGCTGCGGACCCGACGGGCGCACTGCTCGAACGCTATGACGTCAAGACCCCGATCCTCACTTTCGCGCTGCGCACGACCTTCGTGATCAACGAGGAGCGCCGCGTGGTGGCCGTGATCTCCGGCAGCGATGCCATCGATGCCAGAAGGGCTCTCGAGGCAACACGCATGTCGCCGGTTCCACGCTCAGAACCCGCCCCGCAATCGCAGCCTGCGCCCTAGGACCCTGTTGAGAAGCAGCGGCGAAGCGCGGCGTTGGAGGTTGACGCGAGGGCGCTGAGAGCAGCGTGTGACGACGAGGCTCCCTTGAGGTGCGTTGCCTGAAAATCGAGCGCGCACTTCGCACGCGGCAAGCGGACCCGGCACCGCACCCGGCATGTTTCCCGACAGGCCTCTCGTTCCTGGCCGGGACAACGAACAACCACGCCAGCCAGGACTCGGTGCTTTGAAGGTCGCGGCACCGGCGAGGGATCAGCCAGCCTCCGGATCCCCTGCCATGCGCGCGATCAGGGACGGGTCGTAGAGGTTGAGCCCCTCGCCCTCGCGGACACGCGCACGCATGCGCACGAAGCCCAGGTAGCGGCCCGCGTCGGCATCCAGTGCCTCGGCCACAGAAGGGAAGAGGGCGCGACCGCTGTGCTCGAGCATGCGCTCGAAGTCCCTCCAGTGGCGCCAGCCGTCGGCCAGGGTGTCGACCTGGATCGCGTCGACGCAGCGCGCCCGCTTGACCTGCGCGTGCCACCACTGTGGGGTGTGAAAGCTGACGCACTCGTCTTCCCAGAAAGCCGTACCGTTGGACTGCGGAGTGGTCAGATGCGCCGGGATCTCGTTGCCGAATTCCTGCATCAGCCCTGGTACGACGATCCCGAGCTGCCCACCGTTTCGCACGAAGCGCGCCAGGTAGCGCAGATAGAGATCGTCGGTGCCAAAGTACTGGTAGGCGTCGATGCTGATCACCGCATCAAAGAATCGCTGGGCGAAGGGGAGCGCGTGCGCCTCGACGCGGAGCGGGCACACGCGCGCGGACTGGTCGGCTTCGGTCACCGCCTGGAACACATCGTCCGGGTGAACCCACAGGTCGGCCGCCCACACCTGGACTCCGAATTCCCTGGCCACGAAGCAGCTCGACAGCCCCTTGCCGCAGCCGAGGTCGAGGACCCGCATGCCGGGCTGGAGATCGAGCCCCTGGCACAGCCACTCGGCTAGCCATAGAACATTGGGCCCCATCTGGTGTCGGAGCACCCAGTCCTCGTCGTAGCCCCGGCTGCGGGGAAAGCTGGTCTCGCGTGACATGGGGTCCTCCTGCGTCGTCAACGGACCATGCCGCGGGCTCGGCGGCGGGGCAAGCGGGTGACACCACGCCGCGAAGCGCAAAGTTGAGCGCGACAGCCCGCCCTCCCGTTGAAGCTCTGTTGCCGGCGTGCAGGATGTTGCTGCACATGTGTGGCGGTGCGCACTCTGGGTTCTCTGACGGTGCGGTCCCTGACAGGAGCACGCCGCCGCGTTATCTTGCATCGGAGATGAGGTGACCAGGATGAAGCGCGCAACCCCCTCCAAGGCTCCGCGAAAGCGCCGCTGGCCACGCGCGGTGCTCGTCGGCGTCGGCGGGGTGGTGATCGCGCTGGGAGTCGTCGCCATGGCAGCCAGCCCAGGTCCCATCGAGGAGCGCATCGCACGCTCACCGGCATGGGATGGCAACAAGTTCGTCAACACCGTTCCGACCACGATGAGCATGAACGGCCAGGGAGGGAGCATCGCCTGGCGCTTTCTGTTCGAGCGCAACGATCGCGAGCCGAGTACACCCCTGCCCACGGTAACGGTCGATCTCGAGACCTTGTCCGGGCCAGATCCCGAGGGCGTGCGCGCGACGTGGATGGGTCACTCGTCGGTGTTCCTCGAGGTGGATGGCGTGCGAGTGCTCACGGATCCCGTGTGGGGGGATCGCGCCTCTCCCGTGGGCTTTGCGGGCCCGCGGCGCTTTCACCCACCGCCGGTGGCGCTGGAGGCCCTGCCCTTGCCCGACGTGGTGCTGATCTCCCACGACCACTACGACCACCTTGACGAAGCGACTATCCGCGTGCTGGCAAGGCGGGGAGCGCGCTTCATCGTGCCCTTGGGCGTGGGCGCGCACCTTCGCACCTGGGGCGTGGCAGCACAGCGCGTTCAGGAGCTGGA
Organism: Pseudomonadota bacterium; assembly: GCA_043821645.1. Classification (GTDB taxonomy): domain Bacteria; phylum Myxococcota; class JACRCW01; order JAFGSX01; family JAFGSX01; genus JBDRCO01. The sequence goes on from JBDRCO010000132.1 coordinate 45,298, forward strand.
CTGGTGGCAGCAGACCACGATCGCGGATGGCCGCCTCACGCTGGTGGCGACACCCGCCCGCCACTTCTCGGGACGCGGCCTCCTCGATCGCAACAGAACCCTGTGGGCGTCCTGGGTGCTGCTGGGCAACAGGCACCGCGTCTACTTCGGCGGCGACAGCGGCTTGTTTGATGGTTTTTCAGAAATCGGAACCACGTATGGCCCCTTTGATCTGACCCTGCTCGAGATCGGGGCCTACGATCCCGCCTGGGGCAGCGTGCACATGGGCCCCGAGGGCGCGCTCGAGGCGCACCGCAGGCTCAGGGGAAAGGTGCTGCTGCCCATACACTGGGGTACCTTCAACCTCGGCCTGCATCCCTGGTACGAACCTCCCGAGCAGCTGCTCGAGGCGGCGCGTCGAGGCGGCGACAGAGTCGCGTTCCCCCGCCTGGGCGAGACGCTCACCCTTGACGGCGATGTGCCCAAGGCTCCCTGGTGGCGTGCCGTGCGCACGGCTGCGCAGGATTCCTGAGCCGCCCCGCTTGCCCAGCGAACACGGGGAGTAAACACAACAGGCGCGCAGGGGCACCCAGCTCTCGGGGGTTGCTTCAGGTCGTCAGGGCGTCACGACAAACGGATAGGTCACGAAGGCCGCTCCACCCTTGAACCGCGCAAAGCGGAGGCGCTTCACCTGGGCCAGCACACAGCGCTGAACAGCGGCGTCTTGCACCGTGGAAGCCTCGGTCGCTTTCGCCCAGGCGACCTTGCCTGTGGGCTTGACCTTGAAGGCGAGGACCAGGGTGCCCTGAAGGTCGGGGTTCTTGCGCCGCGCTGCATCGACACAGCGAACCAGGGCCTCTGACGCACGGCCCATGCCCTGTTCGACGGCGTCTGGACTCAAGTCTCCTCCGCGCACCCGCACCTTCGAGGGAATGCCCTCGGCCGCCCCGTCACCGTCAGCCGCGGTGCCGTTCTTGCTGTCATCGTCATCGCCCGGGGTCGGCGTTCCGTCGACAGGCTGGCCCGTCGAGGGGTCCGCCAGCGAGGGCGCACCCGCTGCCAGAGGCACGGTGGCGAGGTCGATCACCCGTGGTGGACCACTGGCCTGGTCCGCGCAGGCCAGGCCCGCAAGCAGTGCGATGAGCAACCCTGCGAGTCCGCTGCGCATCCTCATGCCTGTGCCCCGCTCACCAGCAAGCCCCCACGCTGCACGATACCCAGGGGCACGGCGCCCAGGGGTCTTGCCATCACCACCTGTCCTTGTTGTAGCAGCTCGATGCGACCCGAGGCCAGGTCGATGCGGATCCGGTCTCCGGTCCGGACCGGCACATGGTCCAGGTCCTCGTCACAGGTCAGTACCGGAAGCCCGGCGTTGACGGCGTTGCGCCAGTAGATCGCGCCGAAGCTGCGCCCGATCACGGCCTGCACACCAAGAGCCATCAAGGCATCGACAGCCTGCTGTCGCGACGAACCGCAGCCGAAATTGGCGCCGACCCAGACCAGATCGCCGGGTTCCACCCAGGTGGGGAAATGCTCGTACCCGGCCAGGTTGCCGAAGGCGTGGGGCGCCATCTTGGCGGGCTCCGTGATGGCAAGATGCCGGTTGTGAAAGATCATGTCGGTGTCGATCCCGTCGACGGGGATCACGAACACCCGTCCCTCGAGGAGGGTCGAGTGCGGCCTGCTCGTGGTCCGGGGCTGCGTCCCGGTGACCGCGGCGGGCCGCGGCAGCCGTGAGCGGTCCACGGGCCTGCCGCGGGCCACCTCTGCCTCGTCGTGAATCGCTCCCAGGATCGCCGATGCGGCCGCCGTGGCAGGCGAGGCCAGCCACACCTGACCCTTGCCTTGCTTGCCAGAAAAATTTCGATTTCCCGTCGACACCGTGACCTCGCCGGGGCCATTCTGCCCGACCTGGCCCTCGGCACACCCCGCACAGCCCGCGCTCGAGACCAGTGCACCGGCGCGCTTAAAGACCGCGAGCAGCCCCTCGGCGAGGGCGAGCTGCCAGATCGCGTCGGTGGCTGGAACGATCTTGAGCACCACCCCGGCGCCACCCGGTGCCCGTCGAGAACCCGGGCTGCGGCGCGCAGATCCTCGATGCGGCCGTTGGTGCAAGAACCGATGAAGCCCGCGTCGATCGGAGTGCCCCGAACCTCTGCGAGCGCCACCACATCCTCGGGGTGGCCAGGCCGAGACACCAGGGGCGCCAGCCCCTCGATATCCACCTCGATGGACCTCAGGACATTCGCATCCGGGTCTGCGGCCACCGCCTCGACCTCACGCCCGAGGGCGCGGCCACAGTGGGCCAGGACCTCACTGCTCGGTGCGAACAGCAGGGTGATGGCACCCATCTCCGTGCCCATCGAGGCGATGGTCATGCGCGCGTCCAGACCCAGGCCGTTGACCACCTCGCCGCTGATCTCGGCGGCACAGCCAAGCAATCCGTCGGCGCCCGTCTGCTGCAGGATGCGCAGGGCGATGTCCTTGGCCGTGGCCTGGGGGCCTGGACGGCCGACCAGGATCACCCGGACCGTGGCGGGCACCTCGAACCAGATTCGCCCCTGGGCCATGGCAGCGGCCACATCGATGTCGCCCATGCCCTGCCCGAAAGCACCGATGGCGCCCAGGATGTTGGCGTGGGAATCCGTCGACACCAGGGTGGAGCCAGGCCAGGCCATCCCCGTGTCCACGGCCAGGTGGGTGCCGATGCCGCTGCCGACGTCGAGCAAGCCGGCGCTGCGCTGACGCGCAAACATGCGGCAGCGATGCTGGTTGGCCGCGTACTTCTGATCGGACCCCGCAGGATTGCAGTCAAAGGTGAAGAAGGTTCGACCCGGATCCGCCAGCTCGAGGCCAAGCCGCTCGAGGTGACCCACCACACTGGCACCACCAAAGTCCCGGGCGACCCGGCTATCCAGCGCCACCTCGACGATCTCGCCGGCATGAACCTCACGCCCGGCATGGGTCGACAGGATCTTCTCGATCAGCGTCCGCGCCGTCATGAGACCTCCGTCACCCCCGGCAGCGGCCATTTTCTAGCACGCACCCGGTCGCCTGGGCAGGGGATCCTGCACGAGACAGCCACGCCGGCGCTCGCTATGGTGCGACCGTGGCGGGCCTGCGCGTTCGCCCGTCGAGGTGTACATGCAGCGTGTCGTGGTCCAGCGTACCCGCCGCCTGCTCGCGGGTCACCCCTGGGTGTTCTCCAACGAGCTGGCCCACAGCCCGCGCGGGCTCGAGCCCGGCGGCATCGTCGAGCTGGTGGACGAACGAGATCACTTCCTGGGCATGGGCACGGCCAACCCGCGCAGCCTGATCGCGGTGCGCGTCCTCAGCCGCGAGCTCGAGACCATCGATGCGTCCTTCTTTGTCCGCCGCATCCAGACTGCCCTGGAGCGCCGCGCGCACCTGGCGCCGGATACGCGATCCGGTCGCGTGGTCTTCAGCGAGGGCGACGATCTTCCGGGACTGATCGTGGATCGCTACGGCGACTGCGTCGTGGTGCAGCTTTCCACTGCGGGCATGGATCGCCTGCGCGAGCCCATTCTCGAGGCCATCGACCAGGTCCTGGCGCCTCGCACCGTGGTGCTGCGCAACGACAGTCGTTCGCGACTGCTCGAGGGTCTGCCGCAGGAAAAGCAGCTGATCCGTGGCTCGCTTGATCCCTTGCCGATCATCGAAGAGCTCGGCGTCCACTTCCAGGTCGATCCCCTCGACGGCCAGAAGACGGGATTCTTCTTCGATCAGCGCGAGAACCGCATCCTGTTCTCGCTGCTGGCGCGTGGCCAGCGCGCCCTGGACCTGTTTTGCTACAGCGGCGGCTGGTCGCTGCACCTCGCCGCGGCCGGGTTCCAGGTCACCGCCATCGATGAATCTGCGCGTGCCATCGCGGCGCTGCATGCCAATGCGGCACTCAACGGCTGGACCGATCTCGTGGAGTCCATCCAGGACGACGTGTTCTCCAGGATGCCGCGGCTGGTCGCGAGCGGCGCCCGCTTCGACGCGGTGGTCGTGGACCCGCCTGCCTTCGTCAAGAGCAAGCAGAAGCTCAAGGAAGCCACGCGCGCCTACCGCACCATCAACGCCCAGGCTTTGCGGCTGGTCGAACCCGGCGGGCTGTGCGCGAGTTCGTCCTGCTCGTACCACATGACCGCCGAACTCTTCGTCGACACCCTGCGTGCCGCTGCCCAGGATGCGAGGCGCCGGGTTCGTCTGGTCGAACTGCGAGGACAGGCCACGGATCATCCCGTGCTGCTGCACGTTCCCGAGACCGCATACCTCAAATGTGCGTTGCTCGAGGTCTGGTGACCGCTGTCGACGTTCCGGCTGCAGGCCTTGACGCCAAGACACGAACAGGCTTCACAGGGGCCGCAGCCTCGATCTCGTCGTGAACCCCCTCAGCCCTCGGCCGCGAGCAGGGCCAGCATGCGCTGCTCCATCTCTTCCATGGTGAACGGCTTCTCGACGACGGGGGCCTGCGTGCGTTGCAGCAACGTCCGTTCGCGCTCGGAGAAGGCACCCCCGGTCATGAACAGCACCCGGCGCTCGAGACCCGGGAATTGCTCCTGGATCGCCGTGAGCAAGTCGACCCCTGTGCGCCCGGGCAGCATGACATCACTGATCACGAGATCGACGCTCGCGCGACCGAGAAGTGTCAGCGCCGCATCGACGCTGGACGCCGTGAGCACGGTCCAGCGCCGCCGCAATTGACGCTCGAAAGCGCGCAGCAGGGCTTCCTCGTCGTCCACCACCAGGATGGTCCTGTGCTCGGTCGCTTCCAGCACATCCCCGGTGCGGGAGCCCTGCTCCACGACCAGAGCGCGCAGTGGCACGCGGACCTCGGCGCGCGTTCCCTGCCCGAGCACACTGTCAAAACGAAGCTCGCCGCCCAGGGCCCGGGTCACATCCCTGGCGACGAAGAGCCCGAGTCCGAGCCCCTCCCCTCCGGCGGCCAGGGAGGTGAAGGGTTCGAACACGAGCTCATGGAACTCGGGAGCGACCCCCTTCCCGTTATCCTCGACGCTCACGCAGAGCACACCGTCCTCGCGCCAGGTGCGCACGCGAACCAGGTTCTTCCCTGAGGGGGCGTCCGGGAAGGCGTGGACCGTGTTCGCGAGGAGGCACAGCAAGATCTGGCAGACCTTGCCAAAGTTCGATCGGGTGGAGGGCAACTCTCCCAGGACGACCTCGATCCGCGCCCGTTGCTCCATCTGGTTGCGCACGATGCGCAGGCAGGTCTCCACCGCCTCGTTGAGATCCACCACGCCGGGTCCCGAGTCATCCACTCGCGAGAAGGTCCTGAGATCGCGTGCGATGTCTCGCAGGCGCCGGGCTCCAACCAGGGAGTCCTCGAGCACCCCGCGCAGATTGGTCGAGATCTCGTCGAGAATCTCGGGATCGGGCGGCTGGCCAGGGTTCGCCGCCATCCCGCGTGCCTGGCGCAGCACGGTCTCGATCATGCCCGAGTACTCGTCGAGGAGCGCGAGGTTGCTGAGCACACAGGCCAGGGGATTGTTGATGTCGTGCGCGACCGACGCCGCCACGCGTCCGAGGCTGGCCAGCTTGTCAGCCTGGAACAGGCGTCTCTCCAGCACGCGACGCTCGGCCTCGACGGCCAGGCGCTCGGTCAAGTCGCGAGCGACCACCAGGGTTCCGAAGTCGATCTCGGAGGTCTGCACCGATGTCAGCAGGGCCTCGATGGGAAGCTGTCCGTCACCCGGGCCGAGGAGGTGCACCTCGCAGCGCTGCACCTGCCCCGTCTCCTGAACCTGGCGCACCGCCCGGGCCCAGGCGGGTCTGTCGTCGGGTGCGATGAAGGAGTCCACCACCGCCCCGAAGACTCTCTCCTCGTCGATGCCCAGCGCAAGCAGCCAGCCCCGGTTGAACTCGAGGATGCTGCCGTCCCGATGCACCAGTGCGGCCAGGTCCGGCGCGTGCTGGAAGAAGAACTGGTAGCGCTCGACGGCGAGCTCGAGCTGCCGCTGCAGCTCCTCGCGCAGGACCGAGAGGATCGCCTCCTGCTGGCGCTCGCTCACACCAAGGAACTCCACCCCGACGCCGGGTGGGACCTCGGCCCGCGCGCCCTGCCCCGTGGACACCCAGCGCACCGCAGCCTGGAAGCGCAGTGCGACTTCCTGGCGCTCCGGGAAGTGCACCACCACCTCGACCTCGCTGCCTATCGGTGGTGCGCGGTCCGTCGCCAGGAACAGACCTCCTCCGCTGAGGGAGAGCACCCGGGCCTCCGGATCGAAGGCGGCTCCCGCGAGCTCCGCTCGCTGTTCGGCGCGGACGCGCAGGTGGCGGCGCTTGTCGACGATGCTGCGGGGAATCGCGAGCAGCTTGTGGATCAGGTCGCGACGACGCTCCTGCCCAACCTCGTCGAGCTCACCACGCATGTTGCGGGCTTCGAGGTCGAGCAACTCCTCGACGGCTAGTCGGTAGGTGCGCTGTGCGTGATCCGTCACCGGGGCCAAGCCTCCAGACCCCCAGGGAGCAGAAACCAGGGCGGCAACCCTCAAGGATAGTGTACACCAGCCGGTTCCCGTCGGCTAAGGAGCTTCTATGTCCTATACTTGCGCGGATACAGGAGGAGAAAGGTGACCCTGCCAGACCTGCGCATAGGCCGAAATACACTCGGCGCGCCCTACCTGCTCGCACCCATGGCTGGGCTGATCTCCGCACCTTTTCGAGGCCTGTGCATCGCACACGGCGCCACCGCGGCCCCCACAGAGCTCATCAGCGCCACCGCCCTGGCCCACCGCAATCGCAAGACCCTGGCCATGATTGCGCGCGCACCAGAGGAGCGCTGGCTGTGGGTTCAGCTCTTCGGTGCGGATCCCGGGGTCATGGCCCGGGCGGCCGAGCAGGCGGTGGATCTGGGCGCCCAGCTCATCGACGTCAACATGGGCTGCCCTGTCCGCAAGGTCACCGCAGACGGCGGCGGCGCGGCCGTGATGCAGGATCCACCGCGCGCCGCTCGCATCGTCGAGGCCATCAGGAGTGCGGTGGGCGACACCATCCCGGTGACCGCCAAGATTCGCGCGGGCTGGGACAGCGAACATGTCAACGCGCTCGAGGTCGGCCGCTTGCTCGAGCAGGTGGGCGTGGCGGCGCTGTGCCTGCACCCGCGCACCCGGGCCCAGCGCTACGGCGGTCAGGCCGACTGGTCCCTGATCGCGGCTCTCAAGCGCGCGGTGAGGGTCCCGGTCATCGGCAATGGCGACGTGACCTGTGTCGCTGACGCCAACCGGCTGGTCGAGCAGACAGGCTGCGACGCGGTCATGGTCGGCCGGGGCGCCCTGGGTAACCCATGGATCTTCGAGGGCCTGCGCCGGGGCCAGGACGTGGAGCCCACACCCGAGGAACGCACCGCCCAGGTGCTCGAACACCTCAGACGGCTGCACCAGGAGACGGGAGATGAGGCTCGCGCGGTACAGCGCTTTCGCAGCCGCGTCATCCACTACGCCCGCGGTCTCGACGGTGGCGTGGAATTCCGGCGCAGCATCGTGCACATCGCCGACCTCGACGGCTTGCGCGAGGCGCTGGCGACGTTCTTCTCAACAGCCCAGCGCGCCAGGGGTTTCCGGGTCGGGCGCGAGGGCGCGCTGTGGACTCCGGGTTCCGACAACCAGGACGCGGCCTGAGCGTCGACTTGTTCAGGGTCGCACCCACTGTCTACAATGCGGCCATGCGCCAGACACCCCTGCTCCTCGTCGTCTTGCTGAGCGGCTGCCCCGACAGCTCCAGCACCTCCAGCTCACCCGTCGCCCAGGCCAGCGCACACCTGGTCCTGGTCGAGGCCGAGCTGGCCCAGAGCATGCGTCAGGGCACCGTGGCCCGGGACGCGTTCTGCGAGCGCGAGGTGCCTGTGCTCGAGATCCGCGGCTCTGTGCTGGAGGCGCGGTGCGGACAGGAGGCCATCCTGGACAGCGTGACCGAGGAGCGGGTCGATGGCGCCCGGCACATCCTTCGCACCAAGGATGGGCGCGAGATCGTGCTGGTGCAGGAGGGACGGCAACGCTTCCGCGTCACCGGTCACCCCTGTGGAGGCAAGGCGGCCATCCACGTCGAGTATCCCGACGCGCGCACCTACCGCGACAGCTGGCTCAAGGGCGCCTCCTGCCCCACCGAGGACATGAAGCTTGCCCACTGAGCCCAACGGATCGAGTACACCCATGCAACGCGCGTTCTCCTTGCTGACCTTGTGTTTCCTGGCCTGCGCCACGACGGGAGGCAAGGCCATGGTCAAGGCCGAGGAACCACCCGTGCAGGTTCTCGATCTGGGACAGGACCTGGGACAGGGCAACCTGCTGCTGGTGCAGGCCTGGGTCGACTCCACGGACTATGCCTCGACCTGGTCCCTGTCGGGCCGGCTCGAGAACTACTTCGAACAGGCCAAGAGTCAGCACTGGCTGTCCCCGAAGACCGTGGTGGTGCTGGCCGAGCGCTGGGCGGACGGCCTGCTGTTTGCAGAAGAGGATCCAGCCGTCTACCAGGCGCGAACCCTGGACGACGCCTACAAGCTCCTGGCCAACAAGTACCTGGTCGACATCCTGCTGCGCTGGCCCGGTGCGAAGGGCGACGACCGCATTCGCAGCAGCGTGCATCAGCTCAAGGCCGAGGCCCTGCGCAAGAGCTACCAGCTGATGATGTCCAAGATCGCCCGCGAGTATGGCGTGACGCTGGTGGGGGGCTGTCTGCTCCTCCCGGCACCCCGGGTCGAGGCGGGAGAGATCGCCATCACCGTCGACAAACCCCTGCAGCGCGCCTGCTTCGTGTTCGGTCCCGACGGCCAGGTTCTGGATCCGCCCACCCTACCGCAGCACCTGCGGGGCGACGACCGCGCCCTCGCCGAGGCCTCGAGTGCCCCCCTGCCCGTTTACCAGACCGCTGCGGGTACACTCAGACTGCTGGCAGGTGACGACATGTGGGTCTCGGCGAGTTCCACGCACCTTGGCGGGACCGGGCCAGAGCTGATCGTGGCGCTGCAGGATCTTCCGGTGCGCTCAGGCTGGACCCAGAGCTGGAATCCCGATGTCACGGCTGGCGATATTCAGGGTCTGCAGACCGCGGGCTTGACCTACCAGGACGCCGTCATGAAATACGGTCTCCCCGCGCGCCTGACCCAGGCCGGGGCCGCCGCGGGCGGCGTGGTGTACCTGTCTGGACGGGCCTGGGATCGCCATCATGACGGGCAGGTCCTGGCCATCAAGGGCGACCAGGTCTCGGCGGGTCCCCGGGCCGAAGCCCCCGTCCTGGTCAACCTGTGGCTGGGTGTAGCGCCACCGCCCGAACCCGTCGTCGAACCGGAGCCCGCACCCCCGCCCAAGAAACCGGCGAAGAAAACGACCCGCAAGCGCCGCGGTTCCTGAGGCCTGGGTCACGACGGAGTCAGGACTCCACGCTGTCGACCTGGAACAGGGCGCCGTCATCCAACCTGAGGGCCGTGAGCCGCGCTCCCCACACGCAGGCCGAATCCAGCCCCTGCACGCCGTCCGCGAGGTGAAGACCGAGCGCCGCCCAGTGTCCGAACAGTACCGGAGTGCCACGCCATGAGGCGGCGGGGTGGCGAAACCAGGGCAGGGCAACACCCTCGCTCACTGCTGGAGGACCCACCTCGTCGAGCAGGGGGACGCCGGCGAGGTCGACGCTGCGCAGCCGCGTGAGTGCCGTGAGCGCGACGACCAGCCTGTCTCGCCCCTTGAGCGCAGGGCTCCAGGCACGCCCCGCCTCCTTCTCGTAGGCTTCCAGCAATGCTGCCGCACCCTCGCCCTGCAACTCGAGTTCGATCTCGCGTGCCAACGTGGCGGCCTCGGTCACGGACCAGGCCGGCAGCAAGCCCGCGTGCACCATCACGCGCTCGGCGGTGCGATGCAGCACAGGCTGGTGCCTGAGCCATTCGATGAGGAGATCCCTGTCCGGCGCAGCCAGCACCTCGTCCAGGCTGTCGCGCTTGCGAGGCGCCCGCACCCCCAGGGCGAGGGCCAGCAGGTGCAGATCGTGGTTGCCGAGCACCAGGGTGACGATGTCCCGATGCACAAAGACCCAGCGCAGCGCCTTCAGCGAAGCCGGGCCGCGGTTGACCAGATCGCCCACCAGCCACAGCCTGTCCCTGGTGGTCTTGAAGTCGATGCGCTCGAGCAAACGCTCGAAGCTGGCGAAGCAACCCTGGATGTCGCCTATGGCATACGTGGCCATGCTCGTGTTGTATCGATTCACGCCACGGGCGCAAGCGCGATGATGGGCGAATCCTTCGCCGGGCAACGCGCTCTCACAGGTGACCTGCGGCTTTCAAAAAGAATGACGACGCGCCCAGCGCACACAACCGGGGAGGACGCAATGTTCGACGCAAAATTCGGTTACACACGTACCCTCGAGGGCCTGAGCTACGACGATGCCCTGGCACGCATTCCCGAGGTGCTCAAGGCCGAGGGCTTTGGCGTGCTGACCGAGATCGACGTCAAGGAGACCATGAAGAAGAAGCTCGACGTCGACTTCAGGCGGTACAAGATCCTGGGCGCCTGCAACCCATCGCTGGCCCACCAGGCCCTGAGCGCTGATCCCTTGATCGGGCTGCTGTTGCCCTGCAACGTCATCGTGTTCGAGGACGCGGGCGGCACCGTGGTGTCCTTCACCAACCCGCGCGAGCTCTTCTCCCTCGTCGACGACCCGAGGCTCGCCCCCATCGCCGAACAGGTCGACCAGAAGCTCAAGCGTGCCCTCGAAGCCCTGTGATCGGCCCGCCGCTCAGGACTGGACCGCGAACCTGAGCACAGCGCCATTGGGCATGAGCTCGCGCCGCGGCGTTTCACCACGCTGCCGGCAGCGGTAGCGCTCGCAGCACGCGAAGGTACCGTCGCAGTAGTTGATCCTGAACACGGTCAACGTGCCCTGGTGCTTGAACTGCGAATACATCGGACAGTCTTCCAGATAGGGACAACTTGGATCGGAGCCCATGAGGCCTCCTCTCCCCCGAAAAATCCCCGTGCGGGTAAGCGTACACGCTTGCAGCCTGGACGAGGGTGCGTGGGCTGTCTATTTTGTAAATATTATCGCTTAGCTTTTTTCTAATAGTTAGCCAGAGTAAGCAAAGAGCGGACGCGCGGTCTCACCTGGCCGCGGGTGTCGCCTGGGCAGGCTCCGCGGCAGCGGGGGCAGAGAGATCCTCCGCTTCCATGAGCGTCGCCGCTTCATCCGCCACGCGACGTGCACGCTTTGCTGCCACCTGGTTACCCAGTGCGTCGTAGCAGGCGACCAGCTGCAGTGCCACGGCCTGGCGCTGGCGATAGTTGGGATAGCCTTCGAGCACGCGCTCGAAGATCGCCGCGGCGTCGCGGTAGCGCTTGAGCTTGTAAAAAGAGCGCGCCTGACCGAGCAGGGGACCCGGCGCCAGGGCGTTGCTGCGGTCGAGCTGCTCGGCGCGGCCAAACAGCGCCACGGCTTCCTCGTAGTTGCGCCTGTCGAAGGCCACCATGCCCGCCTCGAGATACTCCTTGGCCTGGCCCTCGTGCTTGAGCTTGCTCACCTGGGCGAGTTCCTTGGCCATCTCCTCGTTGGCGGAGCGAGTGCGCCTGGAAGGCAAGGGACGTGCAGCCTTGGCCGAACTGCTGGTGCCGAGGGAGCTGCCTGCCACATCAGCGGCTCCGGTGCCAGGCAGGCCGATGTTGCCGGCACTGCCTGCCGCCCGACTCTCGTCGTCACCCAGGTTCAGGATGCCCGGATCCGTGAGCTGTCCAGCAGAGCCCGGCAGGGGCGCGCGCTGTGGCTCTGCGGCCGGTGGCGCCGAGGGATGCGGACCGGCCGCACGCTGGGCATAGGTCGGGGCCTCGCTCTCGGCCTGGCGATTGGCCGTCGCGCCTTGCGGTGCAGCCGTCTGATCCGCGACCTGGGCCTCGCGCTTGTCACTGCGCCCGTCCCAGGCGTCGTTCTTGGTGTTGAGATCGCGATCCTTGGCCGGTGCGGCCTGCGCTTTCTCGTCGAGGGTCCGGGCCATGCTGTCGTTGAGCGCCTGGCCCCGTGTGCCACTCCATGCCGTGGGCGCCTTGGGCTTGTTCTCGCCGCCCAGGACCTCACGAGGCGTCTCCTCCTGCATGAAGGCCGTCTTCTTGGCAGTCTTGCGCTTGGAGCGCTCGAGGTCATCGTCGCCGGCCAGCGCCACATCCGCCTGCTTGAGTCCACCCTTGAACGCGAAGCCCTCGTTGACCTCAGGCGTCGCCACTGCCTTGTGCTCGCTGCGAGCCTCGTCGGGACTATCCGCGGGAAGATCCTGCGCGTCACCATCCGCGACGCGGCCTCCCGCCGTCTCCGCAGACTCCGTCGCTGCGGCGACCGCAGGTTTCTGCGCGGGGGCGGGGCTCACCGTGGACACCACGGACATCTCGCTGGTCGAGGGTGGAGTGGCCAGGCGTACCAGCAGACCGGCTGTGGCCACCACGACCACCAGGGCGGTCACACCCACGGCCGGGTGCCACAACAGCTGCCACAGCGGGGTCCACCAGGACTGCGGCGCGGGCCGAAGGATCTTCTCCTGGCGCAGGATGGCCTCGCTGAGCAGGTCCGCGGGCTCTGGCAGGGTGTCTTCGGCGTACAGACGGCGCGTGGCCTCGAGCGAACGCAGGTCCTCGGCGAGTTCGGGTTCGCGGCCCAGCGCCTCGTGCAGCTGCTCGAGGGCACGGTCGCTCAGCTCGCCGTACACGGCGTCGACCATCTGCAGCTTGAGGCGTTCGTCACTCATCGTCTTCACTCACCGGGGCCGTGGCCCCTCGACCTCTCGACGGTGTTCAGGGCTCGAATCCCTTGGCCCGCAACTGGTCGCGCAGCTTCTCCAGCGCGTAGCGCATGCGGCTCTTCACCGTGTTCTCTGACACTCCCGTGATGTCTCCGATCTCCTTGAACTGCAAGCCTCCGTGTTCGCGCAGCAGGAACACCTCGCGCTGTTCCTCTCCCAGACTGTCGATGGCGAGTTGCATCGCGGCCCGCAGACGCCGGTTGTGAGCGTCTCGATCGGGCTCGGGCACCGTGCCCTCGATCCTGTCCACCAGGGGTTGCCCCTCCCCATCCGCTCCCGTGGGGCTGTCCAGCGAGGTGGTGCGTCGGTAGCGAGCCTTGCGCGAGGCGTCGATGCAGTAGTTGCGGGCGATGGTGTACAGCCAGGTCGTGAACTTGGCCCGCTTCTCGTAGCGCGCAGCGTTCTTGACCACGCGCAGAAAGATCTCCTGCAGGGCGTCCTCGGCGCTCTCGCGCTGTCCCAGGAAGCGCAAGGCGAAGTGGAACACGCCGCGGCGGTGCCGGTCGAGGAGCAGGGCGAAGGCGCGCGCGTCACCTTTCTGGTAGCGCAACATGAGCACTTCGTCGGCCACGGTCGTGGGTTGTGCAGCGCGTTCGGCACCTTGAGAACCTCCGGACCGCGCGGCTGGCGCGGCCATGCTGTCCAGGGTTCCTTCGGGCTCGGCCATGCTCTCTTCGGGAACCCTCTGCCCGTAGCAACGGGCGAGGGCTGATACCGATCTCCTCTCGCGCCGAACCCCCACCAGGTCCGTGCGCTTTCGACCGGAGCATCCTAGCACGCCTGCTCCGGCGGTCGACAGCTCCGGGTCCGAGGAGCTCGGGTTGAAGGGGTGGTCCGCGGATGGTAACTTTTTGATGTCACTGCAAACGACGGTCAACGCCGGGGTTCGGCGCGGCGGTGGATGGCGCATGGCATTCTCACTTGTTGCTGCGGTTCCCTCGAGCCCCTGGCGCGCGTTCCAGCGCCTGGCTCTGCTCGGCGGCCTGCTCTCGCTCCCGGCGGTGGGCTGCGACTGCAACCCTGCTCCCACCAAGACCACGGACAAGACCTGCACGTTCAACTCGGACTGCCCGCGCGGACAGGAGTGTGATCCCGAGCGCAAGGTCTGCGTGACCGCGACCAGCGGCTACTGCGATGCGGACGAGGACTGCGACATCTACGGTGTGGATCTGTACTGCGAGACCCAGGTCCACCTGTGCGTGTCGCGCCACGAGTGCGAGGAGGCCGGCGACTGCCCGCAACAGGGTATGGAGTGCCAGGTCGACGACAGCACGGGCTTCCGGGTGTGCATCTTCCCGGGCTGCGAGGGTGACGCGGAGTGCGAGACCGAGCTGGCAGGCCAGTGCGGAGCGGGCACCCGGGCGCGCTGCGTGCTGCGCGAGTGCATCTGCCAGGACGCCTGTGGTGGCGACTGCGGCAGCAACCGCGTGTGCTGCGCGGACACCGACGCGCCAAGCTGCATCGACCAGCCCGCACACTGTGCGAACCAGAGCTGCGAACCGGGCTACGTCTCCCAGGCCGACGTGGAACAGCCCTGGTCGGTCGACGACTGCGGCTACAACGGCGACCAGTGTTCCTGTCGGGAGCTGCCTCACCTGCCCCTCGGCGACATCGGCGACCCGTCGGTACTGCGCCTGCGCAGCGACGGATCCCCGGTGCTCGTCGGGCACGCCTTTGGCTATGACCACGATGCGACCTATGACGAGGGACGCTACGGCGACCTGGCCCTGGGCACGGTCGACCCCCTCGGTGTGGTGAGCTGGCGCTTTATCGACGGGGTGCCAGCGGGTCCCATCGAGGCCGGACCCACAGGCCCGCGCGGCGGCGTCAAGGCACCCGGTGACGACGTGGCCAGGCAGCTCGACATGGTCCTGGACGCCACGGACCGCGTGCACGTGGCGTACTGGGATCGCAGCAACAGCGCGCTGCGCTATGCCCGCATCGCAGCGGACGGCAGCGCGGTGGTGGTGGTGGTGGTCGACGACGAGGGCGACACGGGGCTGGCCCCGTCCATCGTGCTCGATCCGGTCAACGGCGCACCGCGCATCGGGTACTTCACCCGCCGCGTCGACCTGAACCCATCGGGTGCCGAGGCCCGCCTGCGCGTGGCCGTGGCCGCCGTGCCAGATCCCACGACCCCGAGCAACTTCGCCCTGCACACCGCCGCGGTGGTGGACCTGACCACCCTCCCGTGTGAGGGCGTGTGCCCCGATGGAGAGCTGTGCCAGGATCTCGCGGATCCCCAGATCGATCGCTGTGTGCCCGAGGGCACGGGCTGCCCGACCTGCGGCGACGCCCAGGGCTGCATCGCGGGCTCGTGCCAGGCGGTGATCCCGGTGCCCCTGGCCGAGATCGTCCCTCCGGGCATTGGCCTGTTCACGCGCATCCTGGCCTGGCCCGGCGGTGACGTGTTCGTGCTGGCCTACGACAGCGTGGCAGGCGACCTGGTGCTGGCCACCCCCCGCAGCGGCGCCAACCTCCTGCAGTCCGGGGCCAGCTTTGACCTCGGGCGCCTCGATGGCGCCACCCCGGCGAACGCGCCACCGGACGTGGGCCGCCACATCGAGGCCGTTGTGGACGCCAGCGGGACCCTGGCACACCTCACCTACGTGGACGACACCGCGCGCGGCATCGTGTACGCGCAGCTGACCTCCCGGGGAGTGCTGCAGGGGCGCGTCGTCGTCGACAGCGCGCGACGGCCTGGCCCCTTCGGCGCCCTCGACCAGCACATGCTCGAGGACCCGGCCATCGCGGTGTCCGCCTCCGGCGAGCGCCTCATCGTGTACCAGGACGCCACCTCGGGCGCTCTGTGGCGCTGCCTGGCCGCGGCCGGCGACAGCTTTGCGGGTTGCGAGTGGGTGGCGGGCGGCGAGCCCGGTGCGGGCTACCGCGGGAGCTACGGTTTCTCGTCGAGCGCGGCGTATGACCCCGGGCGCGGCGTGCCCGTGTTCTCGACCTACCGCTTCGTGCCCCGGCTCGATGCGGCCTACCTGAACGGCGTGGTCCTGTTCAACCATCCCGCGGCCAGCGCCTGCCTCGAGGACAGCTACGAGCCCAACGACACTTCCGCGGCGGCCACGGTGCATGCCCTGGCCGCGATGCCGGGACGCATCTGCGCCGGCAACGAGGACTGGTTCAGCCTGACCCTGAGCGCCGGCCAGACCGCCATCGTGCGCCTGGGCTCGCGCTACAGCCTGGGTGATCTCGACCTGTACCTGGTCGATGGCACGGGCACCGAGCTGGAGCGCTCTTTCACCACCCGCGACGTCGAGAGCATCGACTTCACCGCCACCGCTGCGGGCACCTACTACCTGCGCGTGGCCGGGTTCAACGGCGCAGCGACCAGCTACATCCTGGGCGCGGACATCCGCTAGCGGAGATCCTGAACCCGCACGCTGTGACCGCTGCGCAGCGAGCGCAGGGCCGCCTCGGCCAGCACCAGGGCTGCGCGGCCATCGTCGACCCCGGGAGAAGGCGCGCGCTTCTCGGTCACCGCACACACGAAGTGGTCCCACTCGCGGCGGTAGGCCTCGGCATAGCGCTCGAGGAAGAAGTGCAGCGGTCGGTCTGCCACCACGCCGTCGGCAGTCCAGCTCGAAAACGTCGACTCGTGCACGTTGCCGGCCTGCAGCATGCCGCGGGCGCCGTGCACCTCGATGCGCTGGTCGTAGCCGTAGCTGGCGCGTCGGCTGTTGCTGATCTGGCAGATGGCGCCGCGAGCGGTCTTGAGGATCACGGCCGCGGTGTCGATGTCACCGGCTGCGCCTATCGCCGGATCGACCAGACTTGAACCGCTGGCGAAGACCTCCACTGGTTCCTCGCCCAGCAACCAGCGCGCCATGTCGAGGTCGTGGATCATCATGTCGCGAAACAGGCCGCCCGAGACCTTGACGTAGGCGACGGGAGGCGGACTCGGATCCCGGCTGGTAATGGTGCACAGCTCGACCTCGCCGATGGCACCATCCCGCAGCGACCGCTGCAGGCGCGCAAAGCTGGGGTCGAAGCGCCGGTTGAAGGCGATGAGGCAGGGCACGCCCGCCTCCTGTACCGCGGCCACACCCCGATCGACCCGTTCCAGGTCGTTGTCGATGGGCTTTTCGCAGAACACGGCCTTGCCCGCGCGCGCTGCCCGCTGCAGCAGATCGACGTGGGTGTCGGTGGACGAGGCGATGACCACCGCGTCCACCTCGGCGTCGGCGAGGGCCTGGTCGACCTCGGCGTAGGTTCGTGCCCCGAGCGCGCCGGCCAGCGTGCTCGCCGTTCCGGGCTGCGGGTCAAAGACCCCGCGCAGGCAGCTGCCAGGGTGGGCAGCCACGTTGGTGGCATGGATGGAGCCGATGCGCCCGGCGCCCAGCACGCAGACGTTCAGCATGAATGCTCCTTGCTCCGTTGAAGACCCGTGTTCGGCTCAGCCCTCGTCGACGAGGCCAGCCGCGATGGCCATGGCGCGCGCAGCCGCAAAGCCCTTGCGCGCGTAGGTGAAGGGGTGCGCCTTGTCGGGATCCTGCTCGGCCTCGACCACCAGCCAGCCCCGGTAGCCGGACTCGGCCAGGGCCTCGAAGATGGGGGGGTACGCCACGTCTCCATCCCCCGGGACCGTGAACACGCCCTCGGGCACGGCTTTCAAGAAAGGGGCATCCTCGGCCTGCATGCGCTCGAGCACGGGCCGCCGCACGTCCTTGAGGTGAACGTGGGCGATGCGCTCGCCCCAGCGCTTCGCGGTGGCCAGGGGATCGGCGCCGGCGTAGGTCAGGTGGCCCGTATCGAGCAGCAGCCCCACGTCGTCACCCGTGCGCTCGAGCAGGCCATCGATCTCGGCGCTGGTCTGGATCACGGTGCCCATGTGGTGGTGGTACACGAGCTGCAACCCCTCGTCGGCGAGGTGGGCGCCGAAGGCGTCGAGGTTCTGCGCCAGGCGATCGAGGGCCGCCGCATCGGGCACCGGTCGCGACGACAGCGCCGCGTGCACATCTCCATGCACACAGCGCGAGGTCTCGGCCACGATCATCACCTCGCAACCCAGGCCAGCCAGCAGCTTGACGTGCCCGCGGGCGGCCCGGATCTCGGCGTCGACGTCGCGTTCGAGCAGGCGCGTGCTGTACCAGCCCGACACCAGGTCCAGACCATACTCCTCGAGCACCTCTCCGAGCGGCCCAGCCTGGCGCGGGAACTTGTGGCCCAGCTCCACGCCCTCGTAGCCGGCCTGGCGCGCCTCGCTGAGGCACTGCTCGAGCGGGATGCTGCCGCCCAGGCTGCGCAGGTCGTCGTTGCTCCACACGATGGGATTGATGCCAAAGCGAACCGACATGAATGTCACCCTGCGCTGGTGGATATCCAGGACAGGGCTCTACCACCGCTGCCTGCGCTTGTCCTGCACGTACTTCTGCCGCGCCTCTCGAACCGAGGTTCGCTCGGAGACCTCGGCCACCGCCACCTCCCACCAGGCCCCACCCTCCCCTGTGCTGATCCTGGGGTCCGCGTCGATGACAATCACGGTGGTGTGGTCGCTCGTTCGAGCGCTGGCCAGGGCCTGCTCCAGCCCTGCGATGTCGTCGACCTTCTGCGCCTGGGCACCGAGGGATCGCGCGTGCGCTGCGAAATCGATGACCGGCGCCTCGCCCCCTGAGTCGGCCCACAG
This sequence comes from Pseudomonadota bacterium, assembly GCA_043821645.1. Lineage (GTDB taxonomy): Bacteria > Myxococcota > JACRCW01 > JAFGSX01 > JAFGSX01 > JBDRCO01. The sequence continues at coordinate 63,702 of JBDRCO010000132.1, forward strand.
GTTGCGAAAGGGCCCGCTCCCCACACCATGCTGCAACCTGTTGATGCAGCCGAAGCCGTGGTTGTCGACGACGACGATGGTGAGCTTGAGGCCCAGCATCACCGAGGTCGCGATCTCGCTGTTGAGCATCAGGTACGAGCCATCGCCCACCAGCACGAAGACCTCGGCCTCGGGCCTGGCCAGCTTGACGCCCAGGCCTCCCGCAATCTCGTAGCCCATGCAGGAGTAGCCGTACTCGAGGTGGTAGGTGCCAGGGCCCCGGGCGCGCCACAGCTTGTGCAGCTCGCCGGGCAGGCCTCCGGAAGCGCACACCACCACATCGTCGTCCCCCGCCGCACGATGGACCGCACCCAGGACCTGGGCGTCGCTGGGAAGACCACTCTGCGGTGGGGCGCAGACCCGGTCAACCACCGCGCTCCAGCGTCGGGCCTCGTCGACGATGCGCTGCTGCCAGGCGGGGTCGCTGTGCCACGCGTCCAGCCGCTGCGACAGCGAGGTCAGGCCTTCGCGCGCGTCTCCCTGCACCGCCAGGGCACCGTGCTTGCTGGCATCGAACGCCGCGGCATTGAGCGAGACGAGCCTCACACCGGGGTCATGAAACAGGCTCCACGAGGCCGTGGTGAAATCCTGCAGGCGGGTACCCACGGCCAGCACCAGGTCCGCCTCGGCCGCCAGGGCGTTGGCAGCGCCTGTGCCGGTGACACCCAGACCCCCGACCGCCGAGGGATCGTCCCAGCGCAGGGCGCCCTTGCCCGCCTGGGTTTCTGCCACGGGGATGCCGTGCCGGTGTGCGAACTGCTGCAGGGCCTCGCAGGCCTGGCTGTAGTGCACGCCGCCGCCGGCGACGAGCAGCGGCCTCGACGAGGTGGCGATGAGCTCGACGGCGCGCTCGAGCTCGCGCCGGTCCGGGCGCAGGCGTCGCAGGCTGTGTATATGAGGCTCGAAGAAGGACAGTGGCACGTCGAAGGCCTCAGCCTGCACGTCCTGCGGCAGGGCCAGGGTCACCGGTCCACAGTCCGCGGGATCGGTGAGCACCTGCAGGGCCCGAGGCAGGGCGCGCAGCAGCTGCTCCGGGCGCACGATGCGATCGAAGTAGCGCGACACCGGACGCAGGCAGTCGTTGACCGTGGCGGTCCCGTCGTCAAAGGCCTCGAGCTGCTGCAGCACAGGATCTGGCAGCCGGCTCATGAACACGTCGCCGGGCAGCAGCAGCAGGGGCAGCCGATTCACGTGGGCCGTGGCCGCGGCGGTGACCAGGTTGGTGGCACCCGGCCCGATGGAGGTGGTGCACGCCATCATGCGCCGGCGTCCCCAGGCCTTGGCGTAGGCGATGGCCGCGTGTCCCATGGCCTGCTCGTTATGTGCGCGCAGGGTGGGCAGGGCCTCGGACATGTTCTCCAGTGCCTCCCCCAGGCCGGCCACGTTGCCGTGCCCGAAGATGGCGAACACACCCCCGAACAGCGGAAGTTCCTCGCCGTCGACGAGGGTGCGCTGCGCCCCGAGGAAGCGCACCAGAGCCTGGGCCATGGTCAAACGTATCGTCGTCGTCATGGTGCACCCTGACGCGAGGCTGTCACCCCGCCCTCTCGCTCCACAGCGTGATGACCCGGGAAAAGGCCTCGGCCACCCGCGACACCAGGGTCGCATCGTCGACCCGGCCAGCCAGCCAGTCCGCTGCGATGGTGTTGTAGATGGTGCGCCCCACGGCCACGCCTCGCACACAGGGCGCCGTCGCGGCCGCGCGGTAGGCCTGCTGCAAGGAATCGCGATCCAGGCTTCCACCGAGCATGAGCACACCCCGGCAATGCGGATCCTGGGTGGCCAGCAGTTCGTCGATGGCCTGCCACGACGCCGCATCCGCCGATGCTGGCAGTGACCACCACTCGGGCATGATGCCCAGGGCGTACAGCCGCGCCAGAGCCCGCGACAGGGTCCGTGAATCCAGGTGGCTCCCCGAGGGAGGCACGATCTGCACCATGAGTTCATGCTCGGTGTGCACGCAGGCCTCGGCCACCTGCTGCAACCGGGCCTCGTGCTGAGCGCGCACGGCTTTGTCGTCGTCAGGGTGATAGCGCAACAGGCACTTGACGACGTGGTGCCGCGGCCAGCCGCGCAGGGTGAGTCCGATGTTGGGGCCGTGCTCGAGGGCGAGCGGGGTCTGGCCTGCCTGCTCCACCGGTCGCGCCAGCCAGGCACCGGACAGGTTCCACTCCGCCAGGGCCTCCGCGCCGTACCTGTCGTCGAGGATCAAGCCCACGGGCAGCGGCGCCAGCGTATCGGCGCAGCTCGCACCGGCCCGGGCCAGCAGGGACTTGAGCGCGCCCAAGCGTTCCAGAGGCGCGTGGTGGCGGCGCGCCAGCTCCTCGAGCTGCACCCGGTGATCCAGCGCCAGCAGGTGCAGCTCGGGCCACGATCCGCGGCGCGTGGTCACCCGGTGCAGGTAATTCAGACGAGGATCGCGGTCGATGCGAGCGATGCTGGCAGCACGACCCAGATAGTCGTCGAGTTCGACACGCGTGGGCATGGCCGGAGCGCAGCCATGGCGCGACACCACCAGGGCGCCACAGGCGTTGGCATACCGTGCACACGTG
>JBDRCO010000133.1:0-25254 GCA_043821645.1 Pseudomonadota bacterium
CGCCGGCGCCTGCTGCGCCCTTTGCCGCACCACCGCGACCTGCTGCGCCGCCGCCGGCCATGCCTGCCGCTGCGCCCAGGCCGCCTGCGCCCCCGGCACCGGCGGGCTTCGCCTGGCAACCGGCTCCCGCCATGGCCGCCACCCCGGTGAGTCCGCCACTCGCCGCGTCACCTCCTGCCGTCGCGCCGCCGGCGGCACCGTCCCGGGCTGCCTTCGATCCCTTCGGGCTTTCCCTCGACGACGCGAGCAGCGACGACGTGGATATCAGCTTCGAGGACGTGGGCAACGCGCCCCTCGCCGACATCACCCTGGAACCACCGCCGCGTCCCGCTGCTCCTCCCCCTCCCCCACCGGCGCCGGCTGCGCCCGCCCCGCCTCCAGCACCCGTGGCACCCGCTGTCGCGGTGGCAACACCCCCGGCGGCGGCTCCCCTCGCCGAGCTGACGCCGGGCGCTGGTGTGAGCCAGGCCCAGCTCAGCGCTGCGGTGCGCGAGATCATCGAGCAGGTGGTGTGGGAGGTCGTGCCCGAGCTCGCCGAGACCCTGATCCGTGAGGAGCTGGATCGCCTGCTGCGCGAGCGCGGCGCCACGTGAGTCGCCGCGCGACCCGGGTCGCGCCTCGTTCACGCATGCTCGCTCGCGTGCCCGCGCTGCCGACAAGCGCGTTGCCGCCAGCCCGCCACATTGCACGCTGACCTGTCGGCCCACGCTGCCCGCGCAGCCGGCCGTCACCCCGAGGACACCGAACATGAGCTTCGACATGGACAAGGCCTACGACCCGCGCGCGGCCGAGGCCCGCTGGTACCCGTACTGGATGGAGCAGGGCCACTTCCACGCTCACACCGCCAGCGACAAGCCTCCCTACGTCATCATGATCCCGCTGCCCAACGTCACCGGCACGCTGCACATGGGCCACGCGCTGATGGTGACCATCCAGGACATCCTGATCCGCCACCACCGCATGAAGGGCTTCAACGCCCTGTGGATGCCGGGGACGGACCACGCGGGCATCGCCACCCAGGTGGTGGTCGAGCGCGAGCTCGGCAAGCAGGGCATCAGCCGCCATGACATCGGGCGCGCAGCTTTTTTGGACAAGGTCTGGGCCTGGAAGGACAAGAACGGCAATCGCATCCTCGAGCAGCTCAAGGGCCTGGGCGCCAGCCTGGACTGGGATCGCCTGCGCTTCACCATGGACGACGTGTGCTCACGCGCGGTGGTCGAAGCCTTCGTGCGCCTGCACGACGAGGGACTGATCTACCGTGGCCACCGCCTGATCAACTGGTGCCCGCGCTGCTTGACCGCCCTGAGCAACGAGGAGGTCGAGCACGAGGACTGCCAGGGCGAGCTGTGGAGCTTTGCCTATCCCCTCGAGGACGGCGGCGAGATCGTGGTCGCCACCACCCGGCCCGAGACCATGCTCGGCGACACCGCGGTGGCCGTGCATCCCGATGACGAGCGCTACAAGAACGTCGTCGGCAAGACCATCGTTCACCCCTTCACCGGGTACAGGCTCCGCGTCATCGCCGACAGCTACGTCGACAAGGAGTTTGGCACCGGCGCGGTCAAGATCACACCCGCCCACGACTTCAACGACTTCGAGATGGGGCAAGCGCCACGGCCTCGACAACGTCAACATCCTCACCGACGACGGCCACATCAACGACACCGGCGCGCAGTTTGCGAAGCTGGATCGCTTCGAGGCCCGCGAGGCGGTCAAGCAGGCCCTGGTCGAGAAGGAGCTGTTCCGCGGCCGCCAGGAACACGCCATGGCCATCGGTCACTGCCAGCGCTGCAGCACCGTGGTCGAGCCCTACCTGTCCTGGCAGTGGTTCGTGAAGTGCAAGCCGCTCGCCGACAAGGCCATCGACGCCGTGGACAGCGGTCGCACCCGCATCCTGCCCGAGCTGTGGAAGAAGACCTGGGACCACTGGATGCACAACATCCAGGACTGGTGCATCAGCCGCCAGCTGTGGTGGGGCCACCAGATCCCGGCCTGGTACTGCGATGCCTGCGGCGAGATCCTCGTCGCGCGAACAGCGCCGGACGCCTGCCATGCCTGCGGTTCCAAGAAGCTGCGCCAGGACGAGGACGTGCTCGATACCTGGTTCTCGTCGGCCATGTGGCCCTTCTCGACCCTGCACTGGCCCGACGCCACGCCCGACCTCAAGATGTTCTACCCGGGCGCCGTGCTCGAGACAGGCTTCGATATCCTGTTCTTCTGGGTAGCCCGCATGATGATGATGGGCCTGCACTTTTTGGACGACGTGCCCTTTGCGGACGTGTACCTGCACCCCATGGTGCGCGACGCCCAGGGCCGCAAGATGTCCAAGAGCCTGGGCAATGCCATCGACCCCCTCGACGTCATCGAGGGCATCACCCTCGACAAGCTGGTCGCCAAGACACGCACCTATCCGGTGCCCGAGAGAAAGCTGCCCCAGGTCATCGACTGGTTGAAGAAGGAGTTCGCGGACGGCATCCCGCCCTCGGGCGCGGACGGCCTGCGCTTCACCCTGGCCATCCACGCGGCCCAGGCCACCGACGTCAAGCTGAGCATCCCGCGGGTGGCCGGCTACCGCGCGTTCCTGAACAAGATCTGGAACGCAGCGCGCTTTGCCCTGATGCGCATAGCCGACGCCGAGGTGCGTCCCCTCGCCGAGGTGAAGGGCCAGCTGTCCCTGGCGGATCGCTGGATCCTGTCGCGGCTGGATCGCGCCGTGGAGGCCGCCGACCAGGCCCTGCTCGAATACCGCTTCGACGACGCGGCCAACGCCATCTACCACTTCTTCTGGAGCGAGTTCTGCGACTGGTACATCGAGTTGTCCAAGCCTACTTTGTTTGGGGGCGGTCGGCCCGCCCCCTCTGACGACGGAGCGAGTCCGTCGTCATTCACCCCTGGCAGCACACCCACGCCCGGCGTCGAGGACGAAACGCCCGCCAAGGCAGCCACGCGCGCGACCCTGGTGCACGTGCTCGACACCTCGCTGCGCCTGCTGCACCCCATCTGTCCCTATGCCACCGAGGAGATCTGGCAGAAGCTCCCGTCGCTGGCGCGCTGGAAGGCCCAGGGCGTCGCTTCGATCATGATCGCCCCGTACCCGCAACCCGAGCCCTTGCAGCGTGACGAGGCCGCCGAGAAGCAGGTCGGGCGTCTGATCGAGGCGGTCACGGCGCTGCGCAACCTGCGTGCCGAGAGCAACGTCCCCGCGGGGAAGAAGATCGTGGCAGCGGTGCAGGCGCCCGACGGCTTCGACCGCGAGGTCCTGCTGGGTTTTGCCGACGAGATCCGCCAGCTCGCCAGCCTGTCCCAGCTCGAGATCACCCCACCGTCGACGGAGCAGCCAGGCGAGGTCGCCGTGGCGCACCTCGAGTGGTGCACCGTGATCGTGCCGCTGGCCGGGGCCATAGACCTCGACGCCGAGCGGGCGCGCCTCACCAGGGAGATCGACAAGAGCGTCAAGGAGCGCCAGAGGCTGGACGCCAAGCTGCAGAACCAGGGCTTTCTGGCCAAGGCCCCGCCCGAGGTGGTGGCCAAGGACAAGGCGCGCCTCGAAGAGCTGAGCCTGGTCGTGGACAGGCTGCAGCAGAGCCTCAGTAGCTTGGGTGGCTGAGTCCACCCGTCGTCACCCCGTCACCCCAGGCGCCGATCCAGACACCTGTAGCCAATGGCCTCGGCCACATGCGCCGCGCTGATCTCGTCCTTGCCCTCGAGGTCCGCGATGGTGCGCGCGACCTTGAGGATGCGGTCGTGAGCGCGGGCGCTCATGCCCAGTCTGTCCACCACGGTCTCGAGCAGGCGCTCACTCTCGCCATCGGGCCTGGCGTGACGACGGAGCTGGGCCGCGCTCATGGTGGCGTTGCAGCGTGCAGCGCTGTTCTTGAACCGCTGGCGCTGGCGCTCCCGAGCTGCCTCGACGCGCGCCTGCACCACCGCGCTGGTCTCGCCCCGGCGCTCGCCACGTAGCTCGCGGTAGGCCACGGCCGGCACCTCCACGTGCAGGTCGATGCGATCGAGCAAGGGACCGCTGAGCCGCGCTCGGTAACGCGCCACGTCGACCGAGGAGCAGGTACAGGCGCGCTTGGGATCGCCAGCATAGCCGCAGGGACAGGGATTCATGGCCGACACCAGCATCATGCGACCCGGGTAGACCACGCTGGCCAGGGCCCGGCTGATCACCACACGCCCCTCTTCGAGAGGCTGCCTGAGCACCTCGAGCACGTGCTTCTTGAACTCGGGCAGCTCGTCGAGAAAGAGCAAGCCGTTGTGCGCCAGCGACACCTCGCCGGGACGCGGCACGCTGCCGCCGCCGACCAGGCCCACATCGCTGATGGTATGGTGCGGCGCTCTGAACGGCCGCTCGCGGATCAAGCCACAGCCGCTGAGCAAGCCCATGACCGAGTACACCTTGGTGGTCTCGAGCGATTCTTCAAAACTCATGGCCGGCAGGATCGTCGCCAGGCGCCTGGCCAGCATGGTCTTGCCCGAGCCGGGCGGGCCAATGAGCAGGAGATTGTGACCTCCGGCCGCCGCCACCTCGAGGGCGCGCTTGGCTTGCTCCTGTCCCGCCACGTCAGCCAGGTCCAGCTCACCCAGCGCGTGCGAGCTCGCGGGCTTTTCCTCTCCGGGACCGCTGAGTTCGTCCTGACCGCTGAAGAAGGCCACGATCTCGTCGAGCCGACGCGCGCAGCGCACCTCGAGCCCCTCGACCACGGCCGCCTCGGCACCGTTGTCGGGCGGCAGGATGATGCCCCGCGCGCCGTGCGCCCGTGCGGCCACCGCGAGCGGCAAGGCCCCACGCACCGGCCGCATGTCGCCGGTGAGCGACAGCTCGCCGCACAGAAACCAGGGCTGCACCTGCTCGGGGTCGACCAGCCCTGCCGCGCCCAGGATGCCCAGGGCGATGGGCAGGTCGAAGGCCGTGCCGTCCTTGCGCACGTCGGCGGGTGCCAGGTTCACGGTGATGCGGCGCTCGGGCATGGCGTAGCCCGAGTTCTTGAGCGCAGCGCCCACCCGCACCTTGCTCTCCTTGACCGCGCCCTCGGGCAGGCCCACGGTGTTGAAGTAGGGCAGGCCCAGAGCCAGGTCTACCTCGACGTCGACGCGGTAGGCATCCACGCCCAGCACCGCGCCCGATTGCACACGAAACACCATGACCGCCTCCTCGTCATCGCTGTCGCAGTGGTCAGGACTCCCGCGTTGTCGAGCCAGGACTGGCGGGACGGGCCGGCCTGGTTCGCTCGACACGCCTCGGGAGAGCGACAAAGCAAGTGCCTTGCCAGGCGGCGGAAGACACCGAGAGTCCGTTGCAAAGGCTCCGAGGACCACGGCACCGCGTTCGGACTGGGGCAGGCTGCGGCGGTCTGATGCAAGATGCACCACCCGCGGACGCTTGCCAGATCGGAGGCGATGGGTTTAGGGTCAAAGCGTCACTCAACTTTGCGTGACGCTTTTCTGGAGCCTGAAATGAGCCTGTGCAGAGCAATAGTGGTGGTGAGCGCAGCCCTGGTGCTGCTGGCCTGTGATCCGCCGCCCGAACCGCCCCCCAGCACCGTGGTGGACGCCAACTTCAATCCGCGCGACGCCGCGGGCCAGGACAGCGCAGCCGTCGATGGCGCGACAGGTCAGGACGTGATCACGGCCCACGACGCGGCGAGCCAGGACACGAGCACCTTCTTGGACGCCGGGCGCGATGCGTCCAGTGCGGCGGATGCCGCTGCGCAGGACAGCTCGGGCCACGACGCGGGCCCCGGGGCAGATGCCGCGGCAAGCAGCGACGCCAGCACAGAGCCGGACGCTTCCGCGGGCAACGATGCGGCGAGCGGAGTGGATGGAGCGAGCTCCAGCGACGCGGCCACAGCCGACGCAGGCAGCGGCCAGACCTGCGAGACCGTGACCTTTGTCTTCAACCCGGGAGCGAGTGCCGCGACGATCCTGGTCGCAGGCGATTTTAACGGCTGGGCCGCATCGGTGTCCGCCGGCGCCTGGGCCATGAGCGATCCTGAGAGCGACGGCACGTGGACTGCCACCCGCGCCCTGAGCCCAGGCCTGTACCAGTACAAGTTCATCGTCGACGGCAACTGGCAGCACGACCCCAGCCAGCCCACCGTGCAGGAGGGCAACAACATCAACAACCTGCTCACCTGGCGCGGCTGCACCGCGAGCTGCCCGGGCGAGTTCGACTGGCGCGATGCGGTCATGTACTTCGCCCTGGTCGACCGCTTCTTCGACAGCGACAACCAGGCCGACCCGGTGGCCGACGCCACGGACGGCGACGCCACCACCGGTCCCAGCGGCCAGTACGAGGGCGGCGACCTCGCCGGCGTCACCGACAAGATGAGCTACCTGGCAGATCTTGGCGTGACCGCGCTGTGGATCTCGGCGCCCTACGAGAACCGCAACACGGCCGGTGACTCCATCGACCCGCAGAGCGATTCGCGAAAATATTCGGCCTACCACGGCTACTGGCCCTCCCCCGCGAGCGTGGACTTTTCAGATCCTTACAGCCCCACGCCCCCGCCAGCGGTCGAGACTCGCATCGGCGACGAGACGGACCTGCGCGACCTCATCGCAGCGGCGCACGGTGCCCAGAGTGCCGATGGCCACGGCATCAAGGTGCTGTTCGATTACGTGATGAACCACGTCGACAAGGAAAGCGGGCTGTACGCCCAGCACGACACCTGGTTCGTGCCGCCCTGGGACGGCACCGGCTCCCAGCCGCCCGGCGCCGAGGCCAACAAGCTGGTGCTGTGCCAGCCCGGGGACCTGTGGAACGACAGCTACTGGGGCACGCGCTGCGCCTTCACGTCCTACCTGCCCGCCTTTGACTTCTACAACCCACTGGCGCGCGGCTGGTCGATCAACGATGCCCTGTGGTGGGCAGCCGAGTATGGGATCGACGGCTACCGACTCGACGCCATCAAGCACGTGCCCCTGAGCTGGCTCACCGAGCTGCGTACGCGGCTCACCACAGACCTCGGCGCCCCGTCCGGCGATCGCTTCTACCTGGTGGGCGAAACCTTTGACTACTACAACCGCGACACCCTGAAGACCTACATCGACCCCAGCACCATGCTCGACGGACAGTTTGACTTCCCGTTCAAGCGCAAGGTGTGCGAGGCCCTGTTTGCCAGCACCATCACCATGAACGAGCTGTCGATCTGGATGGGCGGCAACGACACTTTTTACGGCCGCAACGCCATCATGACGACGTGGATTGGCAATCACGACATCCCGCGCGCCATTCACTTTGCCGAGCGCAATGGCCAGCTGTGGAACTCGAACCCGTCGGTGCTGGACTGCGGGCGCGGCAGCAACGCCGCCAACGGCTGGTCGCCGCAGAACTTCGTGCAACCCACGGCGGCCGAGCCCTACCAGCGCCTGGCCCTGGCCTACGCGGTGATGATGACCAGCCCGGGCATCCCGCTGATCTACTACGGCGACGAGATCGGCCTGGCTGGCGGTGGCGATCCGGACAACAGACGCATGATGAACTGGGCCAGCCTGCCCTCGTCAGACCCGCGCGAGCAGCTGCGCAGCACCGTCAGGAAGCTCGCCCACCTGCGCGCCCAGCACCACGCCTTGAGCCGGGGCTTCCGGCTGTGGATCAGCTCCGACGATGACACCTGGGTGTATCGCATGACGGGCTGTGGTGAGCAGGGCGAGATCGTGGTGGCCATCAACCGCGCCGACGCGGATCGCCAGGTGACCTTGCCTGCGGGAAGCTACGACGACCTGATGGCGGATCCTGTGACGACGAGAAATGGCGGGCTCACCACCCTGCCAGCTCGGTCGTTCCTGGTTCTCAGGCCGCACTGACGGGCTCAGGCACTCCCGTCGACCGCCACCCATGTACGCACACGCACTCTCTATTTCACCGCACGCAGCCCGGACATGCTGATGCGCCGACGAGGAGACGCAGCAGTGCGTTCGGACTGGCGGTCGCATCGCGGGTTCTTGCCAATCGCCTTGAGTAGGTTTCGCACGCGCGATATCACCCAAAGATGACCACCGCAGCCAAGGTCCTCGACGCCACAGAAACACTGCGCGACGCCGTGGACAGACTGCGCTTCGCACCCCCCGTCGACGTGGTCTACAACCCCCTGCGCTACGCGATGCAGCCCTACCGGCGCTACCTCGAGAAGTTCGCAGCGGGCCCGCGCCGGGTGATCTTTCTGGGCATGAACCCCGGCCCCTTTGGCATGGCCCAGACCGGCGTGCCCTTTGGCGAGGTGGCGGCAGCGCGCGACTTCCTGGGCGTCGAGGCTCCCGTCGCCAGGCCGCGCCGCGAGCACCCCAAGCGGCCGGTGCAGGGCTTTGCCTGCACCCGCGCCGAGGTCAGCGGCCAGCGCCTGTGGGGGGCCGTGCAGCAGCACTGGGGTCAGGCCGAAAAGTTCTTCGCGCACCACTTCGTGTCCAACTACTGTCCGCTGGTCTTCGTCGAAGCGGGGGGTAAGAACCGCACGCCTGACAAGCTGCCCGTCGACGAGCGGGAACCCCTGTTCGCGGCCTGCGATCGCCACCTGCTTCGCCTGGTCGAACTGCTCGAGGCCGAATGGGTCATCGGCGTGGGACGCTTTGCCACGGACCGTGCGCGCGAGGCCCTGTCCGGTCAGGACACGAAGATAGGCACGGTGCTGCATCCCAGCCCGGCCAGTCCCCTCGCCAACAAGGGCTGGGCCGAGCAGGCGGCCAGACAGCTCGCCGAGCTCGGGCTGTGCACCAAAAAAGTGTGAGTATCGCTACGGCCCGTTGAGGAAGGTGCCGGGGCGTGGCGCGTAGCGGCTCAGGCCTTGTCAGGCAGCGGCTGCAGGCTCTGCGCGGCGACCGCCCGGACCTCGAAGCGCAGCAGCCCCTTGCGCAGTATCGCCCGCAGCGGGGCATCGACCTGCATCACATCAGCGCGGATCTGCCGCTCGAGTTCGCGGGCCCGAGCATCGAAGATGTTTGGATCCAAGCGGAGCTCGACGTCGAGCCGCGCATGCCGGGGTGAGTTCTCGTCGATGTGAAGCTGCCAGCGCGGCAGACCGATGTCGCGACAGCGCAAGAACCCGAGCTTGACCATGGGGTGCTCGCCACGCTCGACCTCGGGCATGGCCTCGAGCACATCCTGTACGTGCAGGGGCGACAACACGAAGCGCCCTCGCTCGCCGTCCCGCACCACCACGCCGCGCCGCAGGCGGCCCAGGCAGCGCAGGCCACGCTGTCCCGTGACCTTGCAGCGGGGTCCCAGCTCGACGACATCGCCGGTGTCGTAGCGAATGAGCGGCATGGTCTGCACGTAGGGGAATATACCCGTCAGCAGCAGCAAGCCCTCGCCGCGCGTGCGACGCTGGCCCGTGCACAGGTCCACGACTTCGTAGATCACAGGCGGCCAGCCCCAGTGTAGCCAGCCGCAGTGCGAACACTCTGTGGCTGGGGTGGCGAACTCGCTCAGGCTGTAGTTGTCGACGAGGGTGGCCCCGAAGGCACGGCCAATGCGCTCGCGCCAAAACGGAGACAGCCGGAAGCTGTTGGTGCCGATGACCCGAAGCCCGAAGCGACGCGGGTCCCGGCCCTGTTCGAGTTGCCAGACGGTAAAGCAGCGCAGAGCACCCACGCTGATGCGCAGGACGTCGGCATGCCTGCCATCAGGAGTCGGGCTCTCGAGCGCCGCCTCGAGCAGGTGCATCGCGTTGGGATGATGCAGCCAGGGCACCAGGATCTCGCGCGGCGGTGGCGGGCCCGCAGGCAAACCGTGCTTGACGTTGACCACCACCACGGTCCAGCCGGTGTCTGCGGGATCGCCGTCCACGTCGTCGACGGCCATGGCCTCGGCCTCGGCGTCCGATGTGCGCACCATCAAGGGTGCGTGGTCGCCACTGTTGCGCGTGGTGCCAGAGGACGCGATGCCCACGCCCGGCGGCACCGGACCCACCAGCAGCTCGTGCTGATGGGCCATGGCCGTGACCTTGTCGAGCACGGGCAGCAGGGCCAGGTCGTCGAGCGTGTGCACTCGCCGCCAGCGCTGCCCGAATGCCCGGCGATAGTAAGGGGCACGCACGGCGTGACCGAGGGTGTCCGCCAGCAACTCGCGCCAGGACTGTCGACGAGATCCGGGCATCATGCCACGCGGAACCAAGGTGTTGAAGACGTCGCGCGGTCGAGCACCGTGCAGGGGAGGCTCAGGTCCTAGCGCTCACCGCCGCTGTAGCCACCGCCAGAGCCGCCGTAGGAGCTGCTGCTGGACGAGCGATAGCTCGAGCGGTTGGACTCGCCACCAGAGCTGCGTCGCGGAGCGGGACGCACGCTGCTCTCGCTGCTCGAGGTCCGGCGCCGGGGCGCGGTCTCACCGCCCGAGGCCCTGGAGCGCCCCGTGTAGATGCCGATGCGCGGATCCGCGTCGAGGAGCTTCTGCACATCGCCTTCCTTGACGTTGGGCAGGTGCACCTTCTTGGTCGAGCTCCACGAACGTTCCATGCGCCCGAGGAAGGCATCGAAGGCCTTTGCCGCCTGCGGCGTGAACTTGTCGCCGTGCTGCTCGCGGAGCTTGCGCAGTTCCGCGGCCTCGGTCTTGCTGATGCCGGCTCCGTCGAGGGCGCTCGCGACGAGTTTCTGCACGTCGTTCTTGCCCACCCGGCCGTCGGCGGCGATCTGCTTGAAGGTATTGCGAATGCTGGTGACCATGGGATCCCCTGTGCTTGGTGAGGAGCGGAATCTAGCACCTTTGCTGCCATCTGGGGAATCCTGGCGTGGTCACGGCTGGACCCGGATGGTCACCCTGCCGCACAATGTGATCGAGCCCTGGACCGGAGTGCACGAACAGGAGGCCTGACATGCATCCGCACGATCCGCTGGTCGAGCTGTTCAAGAGCTTCGCGTGCGCGGTGCAGCAGGGTGACGCCGAGGCTTTTCGCGGGCTGTGCAACGCCGAGGCGGCCCAGGACACGGCCCTGTTCGAGGCCAACAGCCACCGCATACGCAGTTTGGGCTGGCACCTGGAGCTTGACGCCGTCGTGCAGGAAGGCGGCGTCGCCGAGGTCCGCTTTCAGGTCGTGCAGGGTGACAAGGACGTCGTGGACAGGGCCAGCCTGACCTGCGTGCAGGACGCGCAGGGCTGGAAGATCGCATCCATGTAGCAACGGGCTGGCGACGCCATCAGAACCGTCGCGCGCTCAGTGTCCGGCGTAGGCCACCAGCTGCACGCAGTGCTTCTTCTCGAGCTTCTTGATCTTGGCGAGCTGCGCCTTCTTCAGCTTGGCAGGCACCGATGGCGTGGCGAAGGCGATGACCGTGCCCTTGAGTTCCTTCTCGATGGCCCGGATCTCGACCAGGGCCTCGGGGCTCAGATAGGTCGCGTACTCGGGTGCCGGCTGGTTCTTCATGATGTCCTCCCGTGGGTGCGTACCGCAGCGATCTGCCGTCGCAGGGCTGCACGATATCGCGCCCACCCGGGCTGGCAAGTCGCCGCTGCGCCGGGCTTGAGATCGGGATGTCCTTGGCGGGTGAGGCAGCGACCTGGCACCGGGGTCACGCCGTGGGGTGACCGCGGTATGCTGGACGGGTCCCTGGCGGGAGGTTCTCATGAAGGCGCAGGCTCTCGCTCCACTCGTGATGGTCTGGACGCTGATGGCCTGTCCCACGACGCCGCCCATCACAGCGCACGGTGGCGACACAGGCTCCGCCGGTCACGACGGTGGCGTGGACGCGACACGCCTGGATGCCGCGGGCCAGGATCAGGAGCCGGGAGATCGCCAGGCCGACCGCGCGTCGACCACGGACGCGACGGGAGCGGATGGGCCACGACCCGACACGGCGACGGGCACCGATGCGAGCACCGCGCAGGATGTCGCTGTCGCGCCGGACGCGACCAGCAGCGACGCCGGCGCGACGGACGGTGCGGCGTCGAGCCTGGCCCTGAGCTGGTACATCCTGGTCGATCAGTTCGGTTATCGCCTCGGCGACCCCAAGGTGGCGGTGCTGCGCGATCCGCAGCAGGGCTTTGACGCGAACGAGAGCTATGGCCCGGGCAGCAGCTTCGAGGTACGGCGCTGGTCCGATGGCGCTGTGGTGCACAGCGGAGTCGCCACGCCCTGGAACGGCGGTGCGGTACAGGCCTCGAGTGGCGACCGCGGCTGGTGGTACGACTTCTCGTCGCTGACCACCCCGGGCAGCTACGTAGTGGTCGACGTGGATCAGGGCCTGCGCTCGGCCCGCTTCGACATCGACGCGCAGGTGTACAGGCAGGTGCTGCGGGCCGCCGTGCGCATGTACTTTTACAACCGCTGCGGCGCCGACAAGAGCGCAGTTTTGGCCGGCGCCTGCTGGGCGGACAGTCCGTCCTTTCTGGGTGCTAGCCAGGATACCGAGGCGCGCTCGGTCGACGACAAGCAGAACGCGAGCACGGCTCGGGACCTGCGCGGCGGCTGGTTCGACGCTGGCGACACCAACAAGTACGTGACCTTTGCCCAGGGCCCCGTGCACAGGCTGCTGACCGCCTACAGCGAGAAGCCGACCCTGTGGGGCGACGACCACGGCATCCCCGAGTCCGGCAACGGCGTGCCCGACCTGCTCGACGAGGTGAAGTGGGAGGTCGACTGGTTCAAGCGCATGCAGGAGGCGGACGGTGGCGTGCTGCTCAAGCTCGGCACCCTGGACTACAACGACCCCACCCCGCCCAGCGCCGACACGCGGCCGCGGTACTACGTGCCGGCCTGCTCGTCGTCGGCCATCGCCGCGGCGGGTGTGTTTGCCCACGCGGCCCTGGTCTATGCCACGGTCCCCGCCCTCGCCGGCGAGGTGGCGGACCTGCAGCAGCGCGCCGCGGACGCCTGGACCTGGTATCAAGGCCACACCCGCCGCAGCGACTGCGACAGCCAGGAGGTCCTGGCCGGCGACGCCGATTGGGATCTGAACACCCAGGACCAGGTCGCGGTGGTCGCCGCGGTCTACCTGTTCGCGCTGACGGCGACGGCGAACTACGGCCAGTACGTCATCGACCACTACCAGGTGACGCGGCCCTACCACGACATCGGCTGGAGCCGCTACAACGCCGAGCAGGGCGAGGCTCTGCTCTTTTACTCCGCACTGCCTGCGGCAGATGCAACCCTGGCGGCCCGTATTCTCGCGGACAAGAAGGCCGACGCCGAGAGCGCCGACGACGTCTATCGCTTTCTTGTGCTCAAGGATCTGTACCGCGCCTTCATCACGGACCCCAGCTATCACTGGGGCAGCAACCAGGTGCGCGCGGACAACGGCACCAGCAACCTCGACGTCTTGACCCATGGGATCCTGGTCAGCGATCCGGTGAGCTACCGCGATCGGGCGCTGGGCATCGTGCACTACTTTCACGGGGTCAACCCGCTGGGTCTGGTCTATCTGAGCAACATGAGCAGCCTGGGCGCCGAGCGCAGCGCCAGCGAGATCTACCACTCGTGGTTCCGCGACGGCAGCCGCTGGGACAGTGCGCTGACGTCGGAATGTGGACCACCGCCAGGCTTCGTTTCGGGAGGGCCCAACGCCAGCAACAGCGTGCCCAGGAACCCCCCCGCGGGTCAGCCCCTGCAGAAGAGCTACCTCGACTTCAACACGGGCTGGCCTGACAACTCGTGGGAGATCACCGAGCCCGGCATCTACTACCAGGCGGCCTACATCAAGCTGCTGGCGGGCTTCGTCGACCCCTGAGAAAGCGCGTCAGCTGTCGAGCCGACACTCGAAGTCGACACAGGTCATGCCACTCCACGGGCAGCCCCCGCCATTGCCGTCGGGATCGTAGCAGTAGCCCGTGCAGTAACCGTCGCGCCGCGTGTTGCCCGAGGTGAGGTCGGTACACGAGATGCCGCCGCACTGCGCGAACTGGTCGCCGGACAGGTCGCAGGGCGTGCCGTAATACTCGGCGCACACGTTCCAGATGCCGCAGGTGCTGCCCGGGCAGTCCGAGCCGTGCGAGCAGATCTTCCGGCACTTGTCGGCGACACAGCGCTGGGTCAGGTCGCAGTCGTCGTCGTGCCCGCACTCGGGCGGTGGCCCGCTGTCGACGACCGCGTCGCGCGACGCCGCATCGCGCAGGCCCGCATCCACCCCGGGATCGGGATCAGGGCAACTGGCACAGGTTCGTTTGTCGCAGGCGCCCTGGTAGCTCGCGGGATCCACGCAGGCGTTGTCCTCGGGATGACAGCACTGATCCGCCGCGCAGTCGGCGACGCTGCCGCAGCTCCCGGGCTCGCAGGTTCCTGCGGCAAAGAAGCAGCCCAGCTCGAAGGCCCGGCGCAATCGACACACCTGACCGGCGCCACAATCCGCAGCCGTGTCACAGGGCGCTCCCGAGAGCACACACAGGTCCACACAGGCTGGCCCCGCCGTCAGCGCGACGGCCAGGAACAATCCGTGGGTCCAGCTCTTGGCATGCATCCCGGGGTCCCTCGAATTCGGAGCGGACATGGTACTACGGCAGGCGCAAGGCCTTCACCTGTGGCCGTGTCGCCCCGAGAGCCCGTGCTTGCGCCACCGGCACGTCTCCACGATGCTGCCCAACCAGACCTCGCGGAGGAGACGTGTCTCGACGCCGATCCCAGCTGCTCGTTCTCGCTGTGCTCGGTCTGATGCTGAGTGCAGCTGCCTGCCTGCCGCTGCTCGGCCAGGGCCTGCTGTGGATGATCCGACCTGCGGCCAGCTTCGACGCGCTGCCCGTTCCCGACGCCCCGGACTACACGAGACCCCAGGCGTGGGCAGCTCGGCCGGATCTGGTCGACGGCGCGGATAGACTTCCCCCGGGCGCAGGCCTGGTCGACGGCCAGGCCAGCGCCGGGGTCGACTGCTTCATCGTCCACCCCACGACCTACGCGGGCACCGAGTCCTGGAACCAGCCCATTGACGACCCCACGGCCAGGCGCTTGCTCGACGAGCTGGTGCTACCGGTGCAGGCTGCGGTGTTCAACGACGCGTGCCGGGTGTTCGCGCCCCACTACAGGCAGGCCACCCTGTATGCTTTTCGCGACCGGGACGACAACGCCACGAAAGCCCTCGACCTGGCCTACAGCGACGTTGAGCGCGCCTTCGACACCTTCGTGCAGCAGCTCAACCGGGATCGACCCTACGTGCTGGCGGGCCACAGCCAGGGCACGCTCCTGCTGCTGCGCCTGCTCAGGCAGCGCATCTCCGGCACGGGGCTGCAAGCACGGCTCGTGGTGGCCTACCTGCCCGGCTGGACCGTCGCCGCCCAGGACCTGCTCCAGCTGCCTGACATCCCTGTGTGCCGCGAGGCAGCACAGACGGGCTGCCTGGTGTCCTGGAACACCGAGCAGGCCGACGCACGCCCGGCCTTCGTCGACCTCACCTCGCCGGACACGGTGTGCGTCAACCCCCTGTCCTGGACCCGCGACGGGCAGTACCTGGGTCACGCGTTCAACCATGGTGGCCTGGCGCTCGACCGCGAGCAGCCTCTGCAGCTGCCGCACCTGGAGCCCGGCATCAGCGACGCGCAGTGCGTGCGCGGCGCCTTGCGCGTGTCGCCCGTCGACGACGCGCGCTTCCGCAATGACCTCGTCGCGGACGCGCTGCTCGGGCCAGGTGTGCTGCACAACGTCGACTACGGCCTGTTCTACCTCGACCTCAGGACCAACCTGGGTCAGCGCGTGGCGGCCTTCATGACGCGGGGCCGCTGAGGCGCACGCGCGCCCGGGCATGGGGTGAATGCCGCCGCCCCCGCCACGCGTTTGACCCCTGGCGCCCGGCTCTTTATTGTCCGCCAGTCGCGAGGCTCGCCCCATGCCCAGCATTCGTCGGTCCCAGGCCCTGGCAGGCCCCTCCCCGCTCGCCCCTCGCCTGGTCCTGGGCCTGGTGTGGCTACTCGCGGCCGCGAGCGACGATCTGGCACCCGCACTGCAAGATCTCGACGTGCTGGATCGCGAGGCCTACCTCAACCTCCGGGCCGAGGCTTCCACGGCGCGCGTGCGCGAGGTGCTCGCCGCCCACCCCGACAGCTACGATGTGGCCTGGCGCCTCGCTCGCAGCACGTTCAAGCAGGCCTACTCGACCTCGGAGGCGAAGCAGAAGATGGCGCTCGGGGACGAGGGCTACCAGGCGAGCCAACGTGCCCTGAAGCTCCGGCCCGACGGCGTCGAGGCCCTGTACTGGGGGACCTGCGCCATGGGCATGTACGCCCAGAGCGCCGGCGTGATGCGCGCGATCATGGATGGCGTGGCGGGCAAGATACAGGACGGCTTCGAGCGCGCGGTGCGCGTCGATCGCCGCTACAACGAGGCAGGCCCGCTCGAGGCCCTGGGTCGATACCTGTACGAGGTGCCCTGGCCCCTGCGCGACAGGCAACGCGCCCTCGCGCTGTTCGAGGAGGCCGCGCGCATCGCGCCGCACAAGCTCCGCGTGCAGGCCTTTCTGGGCGACGCCTACCGCGCCCTGGACAGGCCCACCGAGGCCCGCCGCGCCTACCAACGCTGCGCCCGCGCCGCGATCCGGCGCGAGGTCGAGATCGACGCGCCCATCTGGCAGGCGCACTGCACCAGGACCCTGGGGGAGTGGACAAAGGGACCATGAACCCACCCAACTGGTTCGACGTGGCGAGCTGGGGCTGGATGGCGCTGGCGGTGCTCATCGCCGTGCTGCTGCTGTTCGTCGACGCGCCCTACGGTCGCCACGGCCGCCGCGGCTGGGGGCCCGAGATACAGGCCCGCCTCGGCTGGCTGATCATGGAATCGGTATCGCCGCTGGTCCTGCTTGGGCTGTTCGCCATCAGCCTGCGCCCAGCCGAGCCCCTGTCCTGGATCTTCGCCGGCCTGTGGCTGCTGCACTACGGGCACCGCGCCTGGATCTTTCCGTTCCGTCTGCACAGCAAAGGCCGCCGCATGCCCGTCGTCGTCATGGGGATGGCCATGTGCTTCAACGCGGTCAATGCGAGCCTGAACGGTCTGCGGCTCTTTGTCTGGGGTCCCGTGCACGACGCGAGCTGGCTCACCGATCCACGCCTGGGGATCGGCCTGGCGCTGTTTGCGGCCGGTCTCGTCGTCAACCTGCACTCGGATACGATCCTGATCGGGTTGCGCCGCGGCGCGGAGAGCGGCTACCAGGTCCCCCGGGGAGGCCTGTTCTGCTGGGTGTCCTGCCCCAACTACCTGGGCGAGATCCTCGAGTGGTGCGGCTGGGCCCTGGCCACCTGGTCCCTGGCCGGGCTCAGCTTCGCGGTGTGGACCGTGGCCAACCTGGCGCCGCGCGCCCTGGCGCATCACCGCTGGTACAAGCAGCAGTTCAGCGACTACCCCGCCGAGCGACGCGCCCTGATCCCCTTCGTGCTGTGAGTGCAGGGGCGGTCAGCGCAGCTTTGCCTTCACCTCGTCGAGGGCCAGAGCCTTGAGGCTCGACGAGCCACAGCCCTCGCCCACGGCGAACACGAAGCGCTGCTTGGGGTCGACGTAGGGACCCTGACAGCCGGCCGGGTCCATCACCGTCGACGAGCCCGGGCACGCCTTGGCCAGGAGCACCGTGACCTTCTTGCCTTGCACGGCCACCAGATCGCGCGGAGCGATGCCCCCTGGACTCTTGGCGCGGCGCAGCTCGAGCTTGACCGCGGGATCTTTTAATTCCGTCGTCGCCGCCGGCTCCTTGCTGAACGCGAAGCCCTGGCCCGTCAGCTCCTTCTCGATGCGGCTCCAGTTGCGGGCGCGGGCGCTGGGCTTCACCTGGGGCAGGCACTGCTCGCGGTCCGCACAGATCAGGTGCGTGGCCGCCGTTGTGCCATCGGCCAGGGACACCAGGCGCAGCTGCAGCTTGGTGACGTCGTCCTCGCCCATGTCCCAGGCCTCGCGCAGGATCACGGTGCCACCGTCGGCGCTGAAGCCCACCACCTTGGCCGAGAAGCCGACCTCGCAGGCCCTCGCGGGCGTCTGCCCCAATACTTGCAGCAGCAGGAAACAAGCGATGAGTCCCACGAAGACGCGCATGGAAACCTCCCCCTGTGACCTCGAAACCAGGCCCCAGGTTCGATCCCGCCGCGCGAGCTGTCAACGATCCGGAGCCTCGGGGGGCGACGACTCGGCCGCGTCGCGCAGACGTTTGAAGAGCTCTCGCCGTGCCCGCCTGTCGGCGTAGATCTGAACCTGCTCGGCGAGGCGCTGCAGGGTCGGCAGGTCAAGCTGCGGCCACTTCTCCTGCACCTCGCGCAGGGCCGACTCCATGCGGTCCGGCTCACACAGGCGGTCGCGCAGAGCCTCGACGCTGTGGAACAGAATTTGGTCGCTGTGGTGGGACAGGTGCAGGCGCTGCACCGAGGCGATCACCTGCTGTGTTTCGTCGGCGTGGCGGTGCAGGAACCCTGCCAGAAACTTGGCCTGGCGCTTGCGCGAGTTTGGCCCCTTGGTCCGTCGGGCGAGGTCCACCTCGTCACGCAATATGTCGGGCAAGTCCACCTGGGCGTACTGATTGACCGTCATCTCGGCCAGCTCGTGGGCCAGTACCTCATAGGGCTCGACCACGCGCTTCTTCTGCGCGCGGGAGGGGCGGGACCGGGGCGGGCTGTCGTCGGATCTCGTCACTGCCAGCTCAGTCCTTCCACTCGATCTCGATGGTCTCATCACCCAGCCGGTCGCGCACCAGGCGTGCGAAGGTGCGGATCTCGTCGACGCAGCAATCGATGGTCTGCTTGTCTTCGATGCGCTTGAGCAGCTCGTCCACGAAATCCCGGATGCGAACCTTCTTGAGGGTCTTGTTCACGGTCTACCTCCGCTGCACGGTGATGTGGACGTGGTGCTGGATCCTGGACCTTTTTACGTCAGGCGCCAAGCTCGCGCGACAGTGCCATGGCCGCCACCGTGCCATCGGCCACCGCGGTGGTCATCTGGCGGTAGCGTGTGGCGCGCACATCCCCGGCCGCGAACACCCCCGGCAGGTTCGTGTGCATGTCGCTGTCGACGCGCACGTAGCCCCAGTCATCGAGGGTCAACTGCTCAGCCAGGGGCTCGAGGTTGGGCTGCATGCCGGCGAAGATGAACACGCCATCGCAGGCCAGAACACGGCGCTGGTGCGTCTTGAGGTCCTCGACCTCGACCTCGCCCACGGTGTCGCCTTTCTGCAGGAAGGCGCGCGGCTCGTGCTCCATCAGGAATTCGAACTTGGGATTCTGGCGCACCGCCTCCTGGGCCTGGCGGTTGGCCTGGAACTCGGCGAACTGGTGCACCAGGGTGATGCGCGAGGCGAACTTGGCGATGAGCTGCGCTTCCTCGAGGGCCGAGTTGCCACCGCCGATCACCACCACGTGCTTGCCCTCGTAGTACTTGGCGTCGCAGGTGGCGCAGTAGGAGATGCCGCGACCTCGAAACTCGAGCTCGCCAGGCAAGCCCAGGGGACGCGGCGACGAGCCCGTGGCCACCACCACGGTGCGCCCCCGGATGGTCTCCAGACCATCGATCTCGACCTCGCGCCGGGCCAGGTCCACGCGCGTGATGTCGACAGCCTGCCGCATCTCCACCCCGGCGTGGCGAGCTTGCTCGGACATGTTGTGGGCAAGCAGGTAGCCAGGCTGCGGCTCGATGAAGCCTGGGTAGTTGGACACGGTGTGGGTAAGCGCCACGTTGCCACCGGCCAGACCGCGGTCGACGAGCACGGTGTGCAGCTTGGCCTGGGCCGTGTAGATGCCTGCGGTGAGACCTGCGGGGCCACCGCCCAGGATCAGCACATCGCAGTCTGTGACCGTGCGCTGTTTGCGCGTCTGTATGGCCTGCGCCCGCTCGGGGGCGATGAGCTTGACCAGGTTGTCCTCGACGGCCGCGCGCTTGATGCCACCGGTGAGGCGGTCACCCACACGATCGCCGCGACGGTAGAAGATCACCGTGGGCGAGCCTGTGATGCCCAGCGAACTGGCCAGGTCACGGTTCTCCTGGCGAAAGATCTTGATGAACTTGACGTCGTCACCGTACAGCTCGGCCAGGGCCTCGTACTTGGCGGCCAGGGCCTCGCAGGGCGGGCACTCGCTGGAGTAAAAATCCACCACCACGGGCTGCTCGGCCTCGAGCACCTCGCGCTGCCACTGGCTGTGATCGATGTAGGTGATCTTGTCGCTCATGGTGATCTACCTTTCCTGGGAGGGCTGTGCCCGCCCCTCGTCGGTACAGGCGCATCCCGTCGACGCCGTTGCATGCGCCCCGACATCCTCGTCGTCGATATACAGCGCCAGGCCCAGCCCGATCATCTCGGGCACGGGCCGGCAGTCGGGAGCGGCGATGCGCCCGTGCTGGTTCTTGGCCAGGGCACCGCAGCCCCCCCCGCACACCAGTTTGCTCGGGCAGTCGCGGCACTCAGGAATGGCGAGCACGTCTCGGTCCTGCCAGGCAGCGACCTTTTCCTCGTCGAGGCTGGCCACGGGGTAGAAGCTGCCGACCTGCTCGCCGGCCTTGCCCACGGTCGCGGTGCACGGGTAGATGGCGCCCGTGAAGTCATAGGCCCACTCGGTCTTGCAGGCCGGACAGGCGTCGAACAGGGGCTCGGGCAGCTCCCCGGTGTCCGCGAGCTGACGCGCCACGTGAAACGACGGCCTGTGCAGCTCGAGCACCTCGGGATGCGCCCGGGCCAGCTCGAAGAAGGCCTGGTACAGCGCGAGCCTGTCGTACAGGGCGGTGCGGTCGGCCTGGCACTCGTGCAGCTCGTAGTTGCGGCCGAGCTGGGTCTTGAAGCCCGGCGCGGCGAGCCAGCCATGCGCGCGCGCCAGGGCGGCGAGTTCAACCAGGCTGGCCAGGTTGTCCTTGTCCACGACGACGCGCAGGTTGATGGGCAGGCCGCGGGCGATGGCCGCGTCAATGCCGCGTACCACCGCGTCGAAGGTGGCGCCACCGCCCTTGAGGGGCCGGCGCTGATCGTGCACTGCCGCCGGGCCGTCGAGGGTCACCTGGATCTCACGCAGGGTGGCCCGCCCCAGCAGGTCCAGGTAGCTCTCGAGGTGGTAGCCATTGGTGACAACAGCAAGATCAACGCCGCGACGACTTGCTTCGTCGACCATCTGCGCGAGATCGCGTCGCGCTCGCGGGCCGGGCAGCAGGGGCTCGCCGCCGAACACCGTGACGTAGAAGCGACGGCCCGCGAAGCGCCGCGCCAGGTCGTCGAAGAAGGCGGGGATCACGGCCGGGTCGTGGTCGGGCGCGGGCTGCGCATAGCTGTTCTGAAAGCAGTAGCCGCAGCCGAAGTTGCAGGCGTAGGTCGGCACGTAGAAGACCTGCACCTCGTCCTGCGCGCGGCCGTCGAGAAAGCGCAGAAAGGCCTGGCGCAGCAGGCGCTGCTCCTCGTCGGGAGGCAGCAGGTAGTCGCGCTCGGCCAGGTCGGGGACGGCCTCCGGGTGGCCGCTGCCCAGGGCCTCGGCCTCGTCGTGGCTGAGCAGGTCGGCCTCGCCGGTGAGCGGCGAGATCACGAAGCTCGCGTCGCGCCCGGGCAGGCGAGCCACGATGAGGTTGCGAGCCAGGGCCCTGGCCATGGTCGGTGTCTCCGGCATGTCCCGCTCAGTCGTGGCAACCGGCGACGTGGCGCGACACCTTGGCACAGCACTGGGCCTCGGTGCTGGCACGCTCCGGGGTGCGGGCAGGCTTCTTGCCCTTGCTGGGCTGGGTGGTCGCGGGCTTCTTGCGGTTCAGGGACTTCATGGATGCACTCCGTCGTCGTGGTGCAGGTGGTGAATACGCTCGAACGATCTCAGCTGCCACCGTGGCAGCCGCAGGAGGCTGGTCGCGTGCCGGCGAGGGTGATGCTGCAGACCTGGATGTGGCCCTTGGCATAGGGTGCGCTCTCCTCGAGCACCTGAACACTGTTGAAGCCGCTGTCGACCAGCGTCTCGAGGTAAGCGTCGCGGGTCACCGCCCCGGCCCAGCACTCGGCCACGGCCACCGGGTCGTTGCGGTAGGCCGCTGGCACCTCCTCGGTGGCGTAGATGTCGCTGACCACGAAGCGGCCTCCGGGCTTGAGCACCCTGAAGATCTCGGCCCACACCGCCTTCTTGTCGCCGGCGTGGTTGATGGTGCAGTTGCTGATCACGAGGTCCGCCGTGCGCGCGGGCAGGTCCAGCTGCTCGAGCTCGCAGCGCACGAACCGCGCATTGGTCACGCCCAGCTTCTCGGCGGTGCGCCTGGCCGTCGCGAGCATACCCTCGGCCACGTCGACCCCGTAGGCCAGGCCCGTGGGCCCCACCGCCTCGGCCAGCCGGATCACGTCCTGGCCGCGACCGCTGCCCAGATCCACGCACACTTCGCCGGGGCGCGGCTGGGCCAGGTCGATGGCGCCGCCGCAGGACAGGCAGCAGCTGCTGCTGGCCAGCTCCGAGTAGCGTTGCGCGATGGATTCGGTGGCCCGGGTGATCTGCATGGGGACTCTCTGCTAGCCGGCTGTCGGCGGCCTTTACTGTTCGCGCACCTCCTGGTGCATCGCCTGGGTGGGAGCCTCGCCCATAAAAAGGGATTCGTCACGGCCGGGCAAGGGCTGCCCGGGACCCCAGCGCACCCGCGATGGGCGGAGGCCTGGGTCCGCTGGCCGGCGAGAAGGGCGCCACGCCGCCCGCGATGCCGCCGGTGGGTGAGCTGAATAAGTCGAGCGAGGATGGGAGAAAAGAGAAGCGAAAGACCGCTGACGCTAGCCCCGCGCCCCGCCGAACTGCATGTTCTCGAGCTGGTAGCGCGTGAGGTTGGCGAAGAACCACGCGCCGTAGATGCCGAAGGTGATCGAGGTCAGCAGACCGCCCACGAGCGACAGCACGAAGAGCTGGCCGCCGGTGCCCACGAAGTCGCCGGTCAGGGCCTGATTGTCGACGGTGAGCTTGGTGTTCTGAGCCATGAACTGCATCATCTTGACCTGGAACCAGAAGCTGTAGATGCCCAGGGTGACCATGGTCAGCAGGTAGCCGACCAGGAAGGTCACGAACAGGTTGCCACCGGTGCCGCTGAAGGCCACCGTGCCCACCTTGGTGTCGCCGCGCAGGATGTCGGTCTTCTCGGCGAACAGGGTGTACAGCTTGCACATGAACCAGGGCGCGTAGATGCCGAAGGTGATCGAGGTCAGCAGGATGCCCACCAGGTAGGCCACGAAGAGCTCACCACCGGTGGCGGTGAAGCGCAGGCGGTAGGTCGTGCCGTCTGCGGCCTTGGCCGTGGTGTTGTCGGCGTAGAAGCGCATCAGGTTGGCCATGAACCAGGCTCCGTAGATACCGAAGGTGATCGAGGTGAGCAGGGCGCCCACCAAGCCCACCACGAACAGCTGACCACCCGTGCCCTTGAACTCCACTTGCAGCGAGCCCTTGGGCCCGCCCTCGATGGTGGTCTTGGAGGCGGCATACTGCATGATGCTGACCATGAACCAGGGCATGTAGATACCCATGGTGATGGCCGTCAGGATCATGCCGACCAGAAACTTCACGAAGATCTCGCCACCCGTACCCGTGAACTTGAACTTCCTCATGGTCGTGGCCCCTCCACCTGTGTGAGCGGTTGCGGTCGTAGCCATACTCGCGAATGCGCAGAGCCTTGCAGAGGTCGGACATCGCAGCAAGGGGTGTTGCCTGCTCCGGGCACTTCGACTCAGAGAAGAAACGTCTCGCGCCCTGGCTTGCCAGCCCGCGCGACGCGACCTATGACATCGAGATGCTGCCAATCATGACTGGACCTCATCGCGACCCAACCGCCAAGCGGCGAACACTCGCCTGGGGCACCGTGCTGAGTGCGGTGCTCAGCGCCCTGATCGCCTGCCCGCCCCCGACCCCGCCCCCCGACGAGGGCGGCATGGACAGCCGCATCATCGCCGACGCGCGAGGCATCGTGCCGCCCTTGCTGTGCCCGGGCGCCCGCGGCTGCGAGCACGCCACCGGGGCGCTGCGGGTGGGCGTGGCCGCGCGCACCATCACCCCCAAGGTCGAGACCTGGCAGGACCTGGATGGCAACGGGGTGCACAACGGCGACGAGCCCTTTGACGACCTCGACCACGACGGGGTGTGGGACCCGGTGTGGATCGCGGGCTACGGCCCGGGTCGCGCCGCCACCGGCGTGCACGACGACACCTGGGTGCGCGTACTCACCTTTTCCCGGGGTGCGTTGCGGGTGGCCCTGGTCAGCGTCGACATCGTGGGTCTGTTTCACGACGACGTGGTGCGCCTGCGCCAGGCCGCCGTGGATGCCGGCCTGGACCTCGATCACATCCTGGTGACCTCGACCCACGTGCACGAGGGCAAGGACACCATGGGCTACTGGGGCGAGGTCTTTGGCCGCAGCGGCTACGACCCCGACTACATGCAGTGGATGCAAGAGCGCAGCATCGAGGCCCTGGCCGAGGCCATCACGGGCGAGCGGGAGACGCGGATCCGGGCCATTCGTACCCCGGCACCACCCTTTGCCCGGGACTCGCGGCGACCCCAGGTGATGGATCCCGATCTGCTCGTCGTCGCCTTCGAGGACGCCCAGCAGCAGACCTTTGCCTCGTTGGTGTCCTGGGCCAACCACCCCGAGACCCTGGATAACGAGAACACCCTGCTGACCTCGGACTTCGCCCACTACCTGCGCGATGAGATGGAGGCGGGCCTGCCTGGCAGCCTGAGCATCTACATGCAGGGCGCGGTGGGAGGGCAGATGGTGCCCTTCGGCTTCGTGGCCTGCCCTGGTGCCCAGGACGAGGAGACCTGCCCCCAGGGCACCTTCGAGCGCGCCGAGAAGATTGGCCGCGAGGCGGCCCGGTCTGCCCTGGCCGGACTACAGTCCAGCGCCGTCGTCGTCGATACCGACCCCGTGCTCGCCCTGCGTCGCCAGCCCTTCTTCGCCAGCACCCAGAACTCGGTGTTCGTGGCCCTGTTTCAGTGGGGCGTGTTCCCGCGGCGCATCTACGACAGCAAAGGTGAACCCTATGAGCAGGAGTACATCGAGTACCTGACCCTCGAGGATGCCCTGGCCGGCGAGCTGCTGGTGCACACCGAGACCAACGCCCTGAGCCTGGGACCACTGGAGCTGATCACCGCGCCGGGGGAGCTGTACAACGAGCTGTGGCTGCAACCCGAGGGTGGCGGCAGTTTTATCGAGCATCCCGAGGGTGCGGACTTCCCGGACGCCCCGGCCGAGACGCCCCTGTCAAGCTACGTGCCGCCGGGCAAGATCGGCGTGCTGGTCGGCCTGGGCAACGACGAGCTGGGCTACATCATCCCCAAGGCGCAGTACGACGCGGTGCTGCCCGGGGCCTACAATCCCGACGGGCAGTACGGCGAGTACAACTCGTTTGGCTACGAGATGGCGCCCACCGTCGCGGGCGCAGTCGAGGCCATGTACA
>JBDRCO010000134.1:0-124169 GCA_043821645.1 Pseudomonadota bacterium
GAACAGCAACCAGAACAGCAACCAGAACAGCAACCAGAACAGCAATCAGAACAGCAACCAGAACAGCAATCAGAACAGCAACCAGAACAGCAACCAGAACAGCAACCAGAACAGCAATCAGAACAGCAATCAGAACAGCAACCAGAACAGCAACCAGAACAGCAACCAGAACAGCAATCAGAACAGCAACCAGAACAGCAATCAGAACAGCAACCAGAACAGCAACCAGAACAGCAACCAGAACGACAACCGGAATGACAACCGGAACGACAACCGGAATGACAACCGGAACAGCCGTCAGAACGGCGAGGACGACGACTGAAGGGGCATCGGTAGGCAGGACGCGAGGCCCAGAGACACACCGACAGATCCAAGGAGCCACAGATGGCCACTTCGCGCATGGACGAGCTTCTCAGCGCCGATACAACCTGCGAGCAGCGGCTCACGCAGTTCGGTGCGTCGTGGCCAAGTGATCCTCTGGACCAGCTCCTCGAGCGCGTGCTCGTCGTCCGCGACGCCCTGTGCCTGCTTCAGAAGACCGGCGCCAAGGGCAAGAGCCTGAGCACGGCTCAGGCCAGCGTGAACACCTGCGTCGAGCACTGTCGATCCCAGCAGCTGGCCATCGAGGCGGGTGCCCACACGGCCACCACGCGGCTGCAGGATCTCTGTGTCGAGGCCGAGGTCGCCGTCCGGCTGCTCGAACGCGACCTGCCCATGGATAGCTTTGTACCCGGCTTCGTCGAGAGCGCGCTGGCCAAGGACGCCATCGCGCGCCTGGCCCGGCTGCTGGCTCCCTTGTGCGGAGACAACGGGGACACACGGGATCGCTACGAGTTCCTGGTGACGCGGCTGGTCCGGCTGCGGGGGCCTTCTGGATTCATCCTGCTGCCCCGGGAGTCCGTCCAGGGGGCACTGGACTACGTCGCGCCGGTCGAGCTACGGGTGTGCACCGAGGACATCCGCTTCCGCGTGATGTTCTTTGCCGAGGACATGGCGGCGCGCATCACGGCGGCTGGCGACATCGAGAAGGTCCTCGCCCAGGACATCTACGGCGAGCTGTATGGCTACAAGCTGGCGCTTCGCGACCGTATCCTGGATCCGGATGTGCTCTACGCGCTGGCCTCGCTTAACACCAGCATGTGCGACCGGCTGCAACTCGCCGTGGCACGCACGGGGAACTCGGAGCCCTACCTGCGTCGCATCACCGAGACCGAGATCCAGGTGCGCGCGGTGCTTGAGGGCGACGATGGCAAGCAGAAGCTCCGGCGACGTTTTCAGGAAGAGCGTCGACGCGCCATTGTGTCACCCGCCAGGCCTCGAACCGTGACACTGAAGGCGGTACCCGCTGTACGGCCCGGCCATCCATCGCCGCGCGCAACGTCCCCGCGCCGCGCCCTGGCCGTCGCCGCGGCCGTCGCCGCCCTGCTCATCGTGGCCACGGCCTTCGCCATGGGTGGGCCATCCCCCTACCGGGCAGAGCCGGTGCCGCGGGCAGAACTGTCGCGGCTCTCACCCGTCCTCGCCAGCGGCAAGATCCTGGTCGCACAGCGCGCGTTTTTGGGTCAGGTTCAGGCCGAGCGCTGGGAAGGCCTGGACCCGACGATGAAACAGAATGAGGCGAGGTCCCTGCGCCAGGCTCTCAAGCAAAGGCAGGTCGATGTCATCATCCTGCAGCGTGGAGACACCGTGGTCTGCGAGATCGACCGCCGGGGCGACATCGAGATCTGGTGAGCCTGCCGCTCGATTGCCCTGCTCGTCCAGCTGCGCTACACAGCCCTGAACAGCGCACGGGACGCAACCATGCCCGCCTTCCACCTCGTCTCCAGCTTCGAGCCCACGGGCGATCAACCCCAGGCCATCGCCGAGTTGGTCGAGGGCCTGCGCCAGAACCAGCGCCACCAGGTGCTGCTGGGGGTGACCGGCTCGGGCAAGACCTTCACCGCCGCCAACGTCGTCGCCCAGATCGACAGACCCACCCTGGTCATCGCCCACAACAAGACCCTGGCGGCACAGCTGTACCAGGAGTTCAAGGTCCTGTTCCCGGACAACGCGGTCGAGTATTTCGTGTCCTACTACGACTACTTTCAGCCCGAGGCCTACGTCCCGTCGACGGACACCTACATCGAGAAGGATTCGCAGATCAACGACGCCATCGACCGCATGCGGCACTCGGCGACCCGCTCCCTGTTCGAGCGCGACGACGTGCTCATCGTTGCCAGCGTGAGCTGCATCTATGGCCTGGGCTCGGCCGAGGCCTACCACGACATGCTGGCCTTCGTGGAGGTGGGCCGCGAGATCGGCCGCGACGCCCTGCTGCGCAAGCTGGTCGAGATCCAGTACCAGCGCAACGACGTGTCCTTTCAGCGCGGCACCTTTCGCGTGCGCGGCGACAATGTCGAGGTGTTCCCGGTGCACGAGGAAGACCGCGCCATTCGCATCGAGTTTTTCGGCGACGTGGTCGAGGCGGTGCGCGAGATAGACCCCCTGCGCGGCAAGGTGCTGCGCGAGCTGCCCAAGTACGCCATCTTTCCGTCGAGCCACTACGTCACCGACCTGCCCAATCGCCAGCGCGCCATGGTGGCCATCCGCGACGAACTTCAGGTGCGGCTGCAGCAGCTCAAGGCCGAGAACAAGCTGGTCGAGTTGCAGCGCCTGGAGCAGCGCACCCAGTACGACCTC
This sequence comes from Pseudomonadota bacterium, assembly GCA_043821645.1. Lineage (GTDB taxonomy): Bacteria > Myxococcota > JACRCW01 > JAFGSX01 > JAFGSX01 > JBDRCO01. Next base: position 2,680 of record JBDRCO010000134.1, read on the forward strand.
GAGATGCTGGAGCAGGTGGGCTACTGCACGGGCGTCGAGAACTACTCGCGCCACCTCACGGGTCGCGCCCCGGGTCAGCCACCACCCACGCTCATCGACTACTTCCCCAAGGACTTTTTGCTGGTGGTCGACGAAAGCCACCAGACCCTGTCCCAGATCGCGTCCATGTACCGGGGCGATCGCTCGCGCAAGCAGACCCTGGTCGACTACGGTTTTCGCCTGCCCTCGGCCCTGGACAACAGGCCCCTGACCTTTGACGAGTTCCTGGGCCACGTGACCCGGGCCATCTACGTCTCGGCCACGCCCTCGGCCCAGGAGCTGGACTACGCCCAGGGCGTCGTCGTCGAGCAGCTCATCCGGCCCACCGGGCTCATCGACCCCGAGGTGCAGGTGCGGCCCGCCGGCGAGCAGATCGACGACCTGCTCGAGGAGATACGCCAGCGCGTGGCCCTGCAGGAGCGCGTGCTGGTGACCACCCTGACCAAGAAGCTGTCCGAGGAGTTGACCGACTATTACGCCGAGGCGGGCGTGCGCGTGCGCTACCTGCATTCGGACATCGACACCCTGGAGCGCATCGCCATCCTCACCGACCTGCGCAAGGGCGTGTTCGATGTGCTGGTGGGCATCAACCTGCTGCGCGAGGGCCTCGACCTGCCCGAGGTGTCGCTGGTCGCCATCCTCGACGCGGACAAGGAGGGTTTCCTGCGCAGCGAGCGCTCCCTGGTGCAGACCATTGGTCGCGCTGCCCGCAACGTGAACGGGAAGGTGATCCTGTACGCGGACCGGATGACCGACAGCATGCGCCGCGCCATCGACGAGACCAACCGCCGCCGCGTCAAGCAGGCGGGCTACAACGAGGCCCACGGCATCACTCCGCAGAGTGTGCGCAAGGACATCCACGAGCTGCACGAGGCCACCGACTACGCCCAGCTCGACTATCACGATCACGAGGCCGCGGCGCAGCGCCAGGCGCGCTACGGTGACCTCGCCCCCGAGGAGCTACCGCAGCGCATCACCGAGCTGAAGAAAGAGATGTTCGCCGCCGCCGAGGAGCTGGAGTTCGAGCGCGCCGCCGAGTTGCGCGACGAGATCCACGTGATCGAAAAACTGGTACTGAATCTCGGTTGAGGTTCTCCCCGGGCTCCCGTGCTGCCCTCACCATCGGGGTTCGCGCCCGTCGGTGCCGGGCGGCGCATCACAACAGGAACATGTGAACACGTCCGATGGGGTGCGCGTCACGCCCTCAGCAAGAAATCCTTGGCCTTCTTGCTTCCGGCCTGCTCGTCGCTGGCCGGGGGCAGGGGACCGACGGCGGCGCGCAGGGCCAGCTCGAGCCTCTCCTGATCCAGCTCGCGCACGGCAATGTGACCCTCGGGGGTGGGGCCCAAGAAGAATAGGCCACCCTCGACGGGCAAGAAGGTCGTCTCGCGGATCAGCCAGTCCTCGTCGATGAAGTCATAGCGCACGAAGCTGGTGCGGCCGCGCTCGGCCAGGGCCTTGGCCAGCTCGAGGAAGGCCGGTCGCAGGTGCGGGTGGCCCAGCTTGTCGCGGCGGACCACGCCCTTGCTTTCGAGCTGGTTCAGGTGCGCCTCCCAGCTCGGATCGCTGGGCAGCGAACTCTTGTAGGAGCCGGGCCGCGCGACGGCCGTGGCCTCGTCCGAGGGTGAGGCGAACACGCCGGCGGGATCCGAGGCCGCGCTGGCGCTGCTGCTTCCGCGCAGGGTGTGCGCGCGCATGGGTGCCGCTGGCACCTCGCTGGCCGACGCCGGAGTGTGGAAGCCGAGGTTGCTCAAGGCCTGGACGATCTCGGCCAGCGACATGCGGTCGTCGCCACCCTGGCCCCGCACATCCTGGGCCAGCAGCGCGAACACCAGGTACTCGCCGGTGCTCAGCTCGACCTCGGCAAAGTCGCCCTTGGAGCGTCGCGGCGCGAAGTGCTTGCTCAGGAGGCGGATCAGCTCGTCGTGATCCTGGTCGCCACCCACCTCGTGCCCTTCGTCGGTGTCGTCGTAGGACACCGCGATCTCGTCGAGCAGGTAGAAGTCCTGGATCTCGGCCTCGTCGCCTGGCCGTTCGCGAGACACCACCACCCGGGCGTCGCACTCGGTCAGCGGCGCCAGGCGATTGAGCGCGTTGTCGGTCAGCCGGAACGACTTGGGATCGATCACCCGCTTGCGCACCAGGCTGTCGTAGGCCTGGCCCAGGTCCGCAGGCTCGCGGCACTCCTTGTCCACGTAATAGACGGGCGACTCCGCGACGAAGAACAGGTCGCAGGTGAAGCGCAGCAGCGCGAGCTCGTCGTCGGTGAGCAGCAAGGATGTCATGTGCGATCTCGGCGCGCATCCTAGCGCAGCGCCGGGGCGCCGCAAAGCGTGATGGGGATCGAAGAGGTGCCGGGGGTCAGCCGCCGGCTTCGGAGAGCTGGGCCAGGGCCTCGAGTCCCTTGCCGGCACGGCCGCGCCGCACGTCCTCGTGCAGGCCGCGCAGCTCGTCGCTGACCGGGGCGCGCACCTGCAGTCGCTTGCCCGCCTCGAGCAGGCTCACCGCGAAGCGCGACACCATGGTCTGGGGCACCACCTGCGCCAGGTAGGTGCCCAGGGCGTGGCGGTCGATCCCCGCGCCGGCACCGAGCTGCAGGCGGGTGATGCCCTGGCCCGTGCCAAGGCCGGTGACCACGTCGCCACCCATGGCGATCAGGCCCAGCCCGCGGCTCCAACCCTGGGCCTGCCGGGCCTTGCTGGTGCGGCGTTGCACGGTGGGCACGTCGAAGGGCATGGCGCCGTGGGCCGCCGAGCGCAGCAGCTTGGTGCGGCGGTTGTTCCAGGCGATGCGCCCGCGCACCTTGGACATCTGCGCGCGCAGCTCGTCGAGAACGGGGCGTACCGTGGTGAGCTGCTCGCTCGCGAAACCTGTGCGCACCAGGCTGTCGACCACACTCTCGGCGCTCTGCTTGAGGGTCTGGAAGGTGGTGCCCAGGCGGGTGTTGTTCTCGTCGATGGCGCTGAGCAGATTGGTGAGCTGGCTGGTGCGATCCCCCGCGGCGCCGACGGTGTCGCGCAGATCCGGGATGCTGTCGCCACTCGAGCCCGTGGTCGGCAGGCGTCCCAGCAGCTTCTGCTGGCTGGCCCCGATCTCGAAGGCGTCGGTGGTGGGCTCCTGGGCCTTCGCCGGGAGCCCCTTCTTGGCTGCCTTGCGCCGTTCCGAGGCGCGGGTCGACACCTGCTGGCGCGGGGTCTTGGGACTCTTGGGGCCGATTCCGCCGCTGCGAATGGTCATGCTGAACCTCGTCTCCAGGGTGCCCGGGACAGACACCACGCCACCCTTGGGTATCGTCGACAGGTTACTTTTGGTTGCCCGGATCGTCAAACGCGTCGGGGTGTTGCGGCCAGGGCTCCTTGACGATGTCGGCCGCCCGGGCTTAGCTTGGGGGCGCGCCACGTCGTCGCGGACGTGTGCCACGGCCGGATCCCCGCGAGGGGCGAGAGGCCCGTTCGCCATGCCGGTGACGGGCAAGCAGCAGGGACGGACCACGCATGGGCGACGGCGGCACCGGCGAGAAGACCGAGGAGGCGACCCCGCAGCGCCTGCAGGAAGCGCGCAAGAAGGGTCAGGTGATGAAGAGCCAGGACGTGCTCGCGGCGTTCGGCTTCATCATCACCTTCAGCGTCCTCGCCCTGATCATGGGCTCGACCCTGGACCAGCTGCGCGAGTTCATCCTCGCCTGCATCTACGCCGGCACCGGGAACGGAGGCCTCCCCGCCGTCGTCAACACGACCTTCAAGGCGCTGACCTTCACCCTCATCCTGGTCATGCCGATCCTGGGAGCGGCCTTCGTCGCGAGCGTTGCTGCCAACTACGCCCAGGTCGGGTTCATGTTCACCACCCACCCGCTCAAGCCCGACATCAAGAAGATCAATCCGATCTCCGGGCTCAAGAGCATGTTCTCGAAGAAGAAGGTGGTCGAGCTCATCAAGCAGCTGCTCAAGTTCAGCATCATCACCTACGTGTGCTACAGCGCGGTCAAGGACAGGATCCGCGACGTCGTGGTGGCGGTACGGGTGCCGCTCGAGAACTCGATGCTGCTGGCCGGCGAGATCATCTACGACCTGGCCATCAAGGTCGCGGCGGTCTTCATCGTCATCGCCTTCGCGGACTTTCTCTACCAGCGCTACCAGTTCAAAAAAGATATGATGATGTCCAAGTACGACGTGAAGCAGGAGTACAAGCAATCCGAGGGCGATCCGGAGATGAAGGGCCAGCGCAAGGCCCTGGCCGAGGAGCTGATCATGCACGGCTCGCAGCAGAACGTGGCCAATGCCGACGCCGTGGTGACCAACCCGGCACACATCGCCGTGGCCATCAAATATGACAAGGAGAAGGGCGGGGCGCCCCAGGTGGTGGCCAAGGGTCTGCGCAAGCACGCGGACAAGATCAAGGAAATCGCTCGACAATCCGGCGTTCCCATCCTGCGCAACGTGCCCCTGGCGCAGGCCCTGAACAAGCTGGAGATTGGCGAGGACATCCCCGAGGAGCTTTTCGAGGCCGTGGCCGAGGTGCTCAACTTCGTCTACGAGCTGCAGGAACAGAAGAAGATCTGAGTGTGGGCAACCCCTGGCCTGGCCGTGCCGATACAGGGATAGGGTCCCGGCCCTGCGCGAGCCAGCGCCCCCGTGGGCAAGAGGAGCTGCTGCATGACCACCATCGGAACCAGAACTGGATGGCCGTTTCCTGTAGGCACAGGCCTGGGTGTCTCGGCCGACGAGCTCAAGGCCCAGCAGGCCAAGCCCGACCGCGACCCCATGCTGTCACCCATCCCCCAGGTGGGGCCCACCGAGTTCCTGGCGCCGACCACCAACTCGGAGCAGCTGCGGCTGCAGGTTCCGACCGCGGCCAGCCCCCTGGCCACGCCCGTGGGGCCGCTGCACGACCACATCTACATCCGCAAGGCCCTGGCCAAGGCCAAGGGTGACCTGAGTCAGCAGCTGCTGCAGTTCGTGACCCGCGGCGGCGTGTCGCTCCCTGCCGACCGCCAGAACCAGATTCGCGCCTCCCTGTCTCGCGAGCAGGCCATGTTCTCGCTGCTCGACGACACCCAGAAGATGCAGGAGCAGATCTACGGCATGATCATCGGCTCTGCAGAAGCTTGACCCGCTCCTCGTCCCTGCTAGGCTCTCCGATCTCTCGACGAGGCGGGAGCCCTTCATGACCACCAGCAGCAACCCTCAGATGGCAACGCTCATCACCCGCTGGGCGCGGGGTGAGCTGACTCTGAAGGAGATCAAGGGCTACACCGACGACGAGCTGTACGCCATCGCCCACCAGGGTTACTTCTACCTGATGCAGGGCAAGAACGACGCGGCGCGCACCATCTTCGAAGGGCTCGTCGCCATCGACCCGCGCAACGGCTACTACTACCGCGCCCTGGGTGTCATCTACCACAAGCTGGGCGACGCCGAGCGCGCCCTGCGCCAGTTCACCTACGCCACCCGCGTCGCGCCCAGGGACCCCGCCGCCTACATCAATCGCGCCGAGGTTTACGTGGCCACTCGCCGCATCGCCGAGGCCAGGCGCGACCTGGGCTACGCCACGCAGCTGGTCGCCGCCGACGCCCGCGACCCCCTCACGCGCAAGGCCAGGGCCCTGCTGGCCTCGCTGCGCTGACGCAGGTTTTTTTATCGCCAGATCTCGGAAAACTCTGCCGCGCGGCTTTTGCAGCCGTCAGACCGGCAGATCCGGGGTGCCCATTTCTATAGCTCAATTGATAAGTTACGAATTTCCTCTGGCATCATCCGGGCTTGGGCCCATAATCATAGCAACGCCTCGGATGAATGACCGATACAGGCTCGTGCAACCCGTGCGGCAAGCTGTCGCACATTCCTCCTACGACGGAACTCGGGGAGGAGGAGAAAGGAGAACGGGATGTCGTTTCTACCCATCGGAGGACCTGGAAGCGGTATGGGCCTCAACCGACTATTCGAGGGTTCGCAGGGCATGCAGGTCAATCGCATGCTCGACGCGCTGGGCCTGCCCGACAACGTCGGGGACATGATCGGCGCGCAGATCGATGCCGCACGCGGCGACTGGGCTGGCTACGCTCGCAACATGCAGGACCTGACCTCGGGCATGAGCTCGGGCCAGATGGACAAGCTGTTCGGCAAGGGTCTGCCGGGCTCGCACTTCATGCCGCGTCCGCATGCCGCACTCGGGAAGGGCCGTCAGCTCTGGGGCAAGCAGTTCCACACGCCCTTCGGCACCCACAGCGTTAGCCGCGAGCGCCTGGGCGGCAAGGGCATCTTCGGCCGCATGGCAGGCCGCAGCATGGAGCGCGCGATCCTGACCAACCCCGCCTTCAAGGCCAGGATGGAGCGCGTCCTGGGCGGGCGCATCATCCCGGACGGCCGCGCCGACGGCAAGATCACCGTCGAGCGTTTCCGCCCCAACTTCACCGGCCTGCCCTTCTCGGCGCCCATCGCCGCCAACCCCATGCTGTCGGGGATGTACGGTGCGCTGTCGCGTCTCGAGGGCAACATCAAGAACCTGGCCCAGAGCATGACCAAGGGCGGCGCCACGACGGGCGGCGCCGGAGGTGCGGGTGCCACAGGCGGCGCGGCCGGCACCTCGGATGCGGCCCTGCTGCAGGATCCCGAGACCCAGAAGCTGGCGGATGGCATGGGCATGAGCCCGCCGCTCAGCTTCGAGGACATGCTGTTCTTGATGATGATGAAGTACGCGCGCAAGAAGGAAAAAGAGATCCTGACCAAGATGAACGAGCTGTCCGGCAAGGACGGCGCCAAGGGCGCTGAGGAGGGTGGCGGTCGCCGTCGCCGTGGCTACGGCGGCGCACTGGGCGGCATCCTGGGTGGCGCGCTCAAGATCGGTGGCGGCATCCTGGGCGGCATGTACGGTGGCCCCATGGGTGCTCAGATCGGCAGCTCGATCGGCGGCATGGCCGGCAACGCCCTGCAGGGCGGTGGTGGCGCTGGTGGTGCCGGAGGCGGCGGCGGTGCGGGTGGCGCGGGTGGCGCCGAGGGCAACTTCGGTGACCCGAACAAGACCTCGGACGCCCTCAAGCAGATGCAGATGCAGAAGCTGATGGAAGACCTCAAGAAGATGTACGAGATGCTCTCGAACGTGATGAAGAGCATGCACGACATGCAGATGGCGGCGGTCCGTAACCTCCGCTAGTCGCAGTCCAGATCGCGGTTCGCAGGGCGGCGGGAGTTCTTCCCGCCGCCTTTTTTTTGTACCCCGGGTGTCGACGACCCGGGCTCGCGGTACTGGCGGCGTGCCCGTCGAGCAGGGCGGTTGCAGCGGCGTGCAAAAAGAGCGAGCCTTGGCTCTGGTCCGTGCCCTCCGACGCGTCCACCAGCACAGGGGAGTCCCATGCCCGAGCGGCCGAATCTCAAGAACGCCCGTCAAGAGCTCAAGCGGGGTGCGTGGATGCTGCGGACCGGCGCCAAGCAGCTGGTGCGGCAGCTGGCCGTCGAACTGGTCGACCAGCGCGACCTGACGCTGCGCGGTGTCGACGAGGTGCGCGAGGACCTGGGGACCTGGTGGTCCGAAGATGCGCCGCTTGGCGACAAGCTGGACTCCCTGCGCCACCTGGGACACGGGGTCTCGGTGTCGCTGGCAGACCAGGCGCGCAGGCTGAGCGAGCGCAGCAACGATCTGACCCGGGCCACCATCACCTTCACCCGTCTGCAGGGCTTCTACAACGAATACTACGGCAAGCAGGCCTATGCGCCCTTCTTCCTGGCCTTCCAGGAGGCGAAGGCGGGCATCGTGCTGGCCGCCATGCCTGCACACAAGCGTGCCGAGCTGACGGTCTATGCCGAGCGCATCCGGGACGCCCAGCTGGGTATGGGGCGAAAGACCGCGTCCTACAGCGACTGTGCACGGTGCGAGCGCCCCCTGGGTGGTGAGACCGGAGGTGGCTGTTGCTCGTCGTCGGTGGCGCAGATGTTCAGACCCGTGGATGGCCTGTTCCGGCGCCTGCTGGGAGAGCGCGCCCCGGTGTGGCCGACGCTGCCCACGGACTTCACGCGCTGTGGATACATGGGTCCTCGCGGCTGTGTGCTGCCCGCGGGCACCCGGCCCGTGATCTGCGTCGGTTTCTACTGCAACGTCTTCCGGGCCCACCTGGACGAGGATCGCGTGTGGCGAGACCTGACACCGGAGTTCAGGCAGATCCGCTCGTCGGTCAAGGGCCTCGAGTTCCGCTTCAACATGCACCGCCGCTTCCTCACCGGGCAGGGGCAGACCATCAACGACGGCACCGTCGGTTACCTGTGGACCAAGCTGATGAGCCTGTATGCGTCCTACGACCAGGTGGCACCGTCGACGCAGAAGGACGGTGTGGACGCCCTGGCCGAGCTCGATGAGGACGGGTCTGCAGCGGCTGGCGTCGAGGCTGCGGCCGAGGTGACGCCGGAAGCTTCGGTGGATCCTGCGACCGGTGAGCTCAGCTACGAGGCCGGGATCGCGCAGGTGGCGGCCTTCCTCAAGAGCCAGGGCAAGCCCTCTCCTGGCAACGGCGACAGCTAGTGCCTCGACCTCCGGCACACCCCCGCGCTGCGCGCTCGACGACGCCATCCGCTCCGCGCCGCCGCGGCTGGCTGTCTCCGGCCGCCGAGGGCGAGGGCGCCCTCCGTGTCGACGAGCTGATCGCGTCCATTGCAGGCCGAGCGGCATACGGACCGGCCGCCTATCGCCCCGTGCCGACCCCCGGAGAAGGACGCACCGTCGATGTATGTGCAGGCTGCGAGGTGGACTGCTGCTCGCACCACGTGCTGCCGCTCAGCGTCGAGGACGCCTACGCCATCCGCATCGCGCTCAACCTGCCCTTCGAGGCCTTCGCAACCCTGGTCCCCTATCCCAACGGCGCCCCGACCTGGCCGGTGCGTCTGGCCCGGGGGAAGGCCCTGCTGGCACTGCGTCGCCGTCGTCAGAGCTGCCTGTTCCTGCTCCGTATCGGCGGGCAACGGCGCTGTGCCATCCATGGCGTGCGGCCCATGGCCTGCCGCCTGTTCCCCTTTCTACCCGACGCGACGGCGCAGCGGAATGCCCCCGAGGGCATGCTGGCGCAGCGCGTGCCGAGCGAGTGTCCCTGGTGCTGGCCGCGGACAGGGCAGGCTGCGGCCGAGCTGGACAGGCTCATTGTCGACAATGCCCGGCGCCTCGACGTCGACACGACGGTCCTGCGCACCTGGCACCGCCAGCTCGACCTGCCGCATCAACCGAGGTCCTTTTTTCGGTTCCTCGACGAGGAGATGGCCCGCCGCGCGGCGGGGGACAGCGGCCCGGGGCGCTGGAAGACCAGCCTGTGGTGAGGAGCGTGCGCGGAGCAAGATCCGCTTGACCCGCGCTCTGCCTTCGTGGTTTTGTTGCGGGCATTCGAGACCTCTTGTCACGACGGCTCGACCAAGGGGAGAGACTATGGCGACCAAGAAGAAGGCCTCCAGCAAGAAGAAGACCGAGACCACCGGCAAGCCCAAGGAGGCCAAGAAGGCCAAGGCCGCCGGCGCCGACGAGGACGAGGACACCATCTACACCCCCGAGCAGCTGCTCGAGATGGTGGAGAAGGGTGAGATCCAGCCGGACTACATCGACGAGCCACCCAACACGATGACCGAGGAGAACTGGGAAAAGTTCGTCGTCGGTGAGATCACCTGGGCGCAGCTCGAAGGCATGACGATGGAGGAGGCCTACGCCATCGCCGACCTCGGCTACACCTTCTACGAGCAGGGCAAGTACGACGACGCCCAGACCATCTTCGAGGGTCTGGTCATCGGCAACCCGTATGACGGGTACTTCCACACCATGCTCGGCGCCATCTACGCCAAGAAGGACATGCACGAGGAGGCGGCCGAGGAGTACTCGATCGCCATCGAGCTGGATCCCGAGAACATCGCCGCCTACGTCAACCGCGGCGAGCTGCTGCTGCAGCACGGTGAGTTCGAGTACGCCATGGACGACCTCAAGGCCGCCATCGAACTCGATCCCAATGGCGAGGACCCGTCGGGCATCCGCGCCCGCGCTCTGGCTGCGGCCACCGCTGCCATCATCAAGGAGATCCTCGAGAAGAAGGGCATGGCCCCCAAGTAATCGGATCGCCTGATCTTTGACTCACATCCCCGGGGTTCGCGCCCCGGGGATTTTTTTTGCTTCGAGCGTGCCCCGGGCCAGGTCTCCCGGTGCCCGGAGCCATGCTATCGTTCAGCCATGGAGCCGCACCTGCAGCTTGGCTGGCACCTGCGGCAGCGCATCCTGCCCGCGCTGGCGCGCATCGATGGCCTGGAAGGCGAGCTACCACGGGTCGCACAGGTGGTCCGGGGGCTGGTGGGCGGGGACCTCGATTTCGACCTGCGCCAGGGGCCGCGCCATCCGAGCAACCTGTGCGAGGCCCAGGCGAGCCTGGAGTTGGCCTATACCTTTGGTGGGCGCGAGCAGTGTGGCCTGCGCTACTCCACCGAGCCGCTGGCGCCTCGCGGTGTGCTGCGCAATCGCTACACGGTGTTTCGCGATCGCCTGCTGCGGCTGATGCGCGAGCTGGCGCCTGGCTATGACGTGGCCCTGTTGCAGCGGCTGTTCTTCGTCGGCGTACCGCGCCGGGCGGCCGCGGACACGGATACCACGATCACCATCGCCGCGGTGCACCACTACCGGGATAGACCGCCGCGGCTCAAAGCCTACTTCAGCTGCGACTGGGACAACCCCGGGCGCGCGCGCGCCTCGGCCCAGGCCCTGATCGGGCAGGCGGGCAGCGACGAACTCGAGGCCCAGGCCCGCACGTTTCATCGCTTCTACAGCCCCCAGGGTGGCGTGCGCATGGTGGGCTTCGACTTCGAGCCCGGGCGCGCCGTCGAGGTCAAGCTGTACAAGACCGGGGAGGGTTTGCGCCCTCGATCCCTTGCACGCCTGATCGAGGAAGCTGGTGGCGGGAGTGAGGCGCAGCAGGGTGTGCAGGTGTTCCGGGACGTATTCCTCGACGGAGCGACCGATCCCGCGCTGTTCGATCTGGTGTCGAGGGCGCTGCGGCGCGGCGGTGGGCCGGGCCTCAAGCTCTACATCCGGCCAGCCGACCTGTACGACGACGCCGAGGCGCTGCGCCGCCTGCGCAACTGGTACGGCTACCTGGGCAAGACAGAGGAACTGGCCATGGTGGAGCGCGGGCTGGCGACGGTGGCGCCGCTCGAGGTGATCGGGGCCACGCGTGGCTTCTTCAACTACTTCTCCGTCGACGTGGGGCACCACGGCGTGAGCAAGACCAGCGTCTACTACACACCCCAGATCCCGCTCATGCACCTGGCCCGTCACGATGCTGGACGCCTGCAGGAGCTCGCCGCAGAGGTCTGATCGCAGATCCGGATGAATCGCTTCGGTCGTGCAGCAGTGCCTTCACGGTCGCGTCGTCCTGATCCCGGGAGATCAGGACGGAGCAAGGACGAATCCACCCGACGGCGGATGAGATCAGTCCTGGTTGCGCCCTCGACGCCAGAGAGCCAGACCGGCGGACAGCGCATACAGCACCACCGCCACCACGATGATCAGGGGCCCGGACGGCACCGACAGCTGCCACAGGGCGGACAGCGCGTAGGAGCCCAGCAGGCCAGCCACCGAGGCCAGCACGGACAGCACCGTCGCCAGCACCATCATGCTGCCCAGCCCACGGGCCCAGGGCCGGGCCGCCGCGGCGGGCAGGGTGAGCAGCGCGATGGCCAGGATCACCCCGACCAGCCGGATCAGGGTGACGACGGACAGCGCGACCAGCGCTAGCAGGATGAGCCACAGAGCGCTCACGGGGAGCCCCACCACGGTGGCGTGCTCCTCGTCGAAGCTGACCGCGGCGAAGGCATCAAACAGGGCCCAGGTGACGACGAGGATGGTCAGATCGAGTCCGGCCACCAGCCACACATAGTCCCAGGACGCAAATAGGATGCTGCCGAAGAGATAGCTCGTGAGGTCCGGTGCATAGCCGGGCGCCAGGGAGATGAAGAGGATGCCCAGCGCCATGCCCAGGGACCACACGATGGAGATGGCCGTGTCAAGGGTGGCACCGAGTCGGCGGTAGGCGGCACCCACGCCGAGCCCGGCGAGGAGGCCAAAGCCTGTGGCACCGAGCAGGGGATCGAAGCCGAGGTACACGCCCAGGCCCACCCCGCCAAAGGCTGCGTGAGCCAGACCGCCCGTGATCGAGGTGATGCGCTTGACGACGACGTAGGTTCCGACGACACCTGCGGCGAGCGAGGCCAGCACCGCGGCGATGAGGGCGCGCTGGAAGAAGGGTTGGCTCAGGGCCTCGGCGATCATGGTGTCGCCCCGACCGCATCCTCGGCCGCGGCATGGGCATGGTGTGCGAGGTGTGTCGGCAGATCCAGGGGGCAGCAGTACACCTTCTCGATCATGACGGAGGTGATCTCGCTGGCGGCGGCACAGTAGAGGTGTCGATTGACCAGCGCCACGCGCTGGGCGTGGGTCGCGATGCGTCCGATGTCGTGGGAGACCAGGATCACGGTGCAGGACCGCGAGAGCTTGTCGAGCAGCTGGTAGAAGCCGTCCGCGCCCTGGGCATCGAGCGAGGCCGTGGGTTCATCCAGGAGCAGCAGGGCGGGATCGATGACGAGGGCGCGCGCGATGAGAGCACGTTGCATCTGGCCGCCAGAGAGCTGGCCGATGGGCGTCTCGCACAGGTGGTCCATGCCGACCCGGTGCAGGGCCTGCTCGGCGCGCAGGTTCTCGTCGCGACGTCGACGAAACAGGACCCGGCCGGCCAGACCCAGGCGCACCACGTCGCGCACGCGTAGCGGGAAGTCGCGCTCGAAGCGAGCGAACTGGGGCACGTAGCCGATACGTCCGCGTGCAGCGGCGGCCGGCCCGCCGAGAACGCGCAGCGTGCCTGCGCTGGGACGCAGCAGCCCGAGTACGGCGCGCAGCAGGGTCGTCTTGCCTCCGCCATTGGGTCCCACCACCGCCAGGTAGTCCCCCTCGTCGACGACGAGATCCAGGTGGTCCAGCACGGTGTGCCCGCTCAGGCGCACCGAGACCTGCTCGAGCTCCACCACGGGCCGGCTCATCGCTGCAGCTCCTGCTGCAGCGCCGCGCTGACCCGGCGCAGGTTGGCCATCCAGTCGCGCGCCATGGGGTCCAGCACGACGACCTGGGCACCCAGGGACTCGGCCACCAGCTCGACGCTGTGGCGCGGAAACTGCGGCTGCACGAACAGGCTGCGGGCGCCGTCCGCACGCGCCTGGGTGATGACCTGGGACAGGTATCGCGGGTCGGGTTCCTTGCCATCGCGCTCGATGGCGACCTCGGTCAGCCCGTAGAAGCGCGCCAGGTGACTCCAGGCCGGGTGGTAGACGTAGAAGCGCTTTCGCGGCAGAGGAGACAGCTCCTCCCGCAGTTCCACGTCGAGGGCCTCGAGATCTTGACTCAGAGTTTCAAAAGACAGCGCCAGCTCCGAGACCCGCGCCGGAAGCAGGCGCTGCAGCTGCGGGAGCAGGCGCGCAGCACAGGTTTGCATGGACGTGGGCAGCAGCCAGACGTGGGGATCCTCGTCGTCTCCCTCGACAGCGTCGATGCAGCGCAGGTCCACCGCACCCGGGTTGTCCACCGCCAGGCGATCGAACACAGCGCTCTCGAAGGGCAGGTGCGGGTGTCCAACGCGGAGTCGTAGCGCCGCTCGAGCCATGGCCTGGGCCTGGGGCAGGCTGGGCTCGAAGCTGTGCGGGCTGCCACCTGGCGGGAGCAACACGGCGATCTCGACCTGGTTCGCGGCCAGGCGTTCAACCACAAAGGCGAGCGGGGCGATGGACACCGCGACCACAGGACGTGCACCGGGTGACGTCGCCGGGTTCTCGGCGCCCCCCGGTTCGGGAGCGCGAGGAGAGGGGCAGCCGACCGCCAGCGACGCACACAGAAGGACCGTCGCGCCGGGGCGAGAGAGGGTCAGCGCGGGATCCAGCCTGCTCCGTGCGCACATCGATAAATCCGCCCTCTCTCCGTGTCGACGCAGGGATGCCGCAACATAGAGGCCGCTCGACAGCGATGCAACAGGGGGTGCCGCGCTGCGCCCGGGTCCGCGCCCTCAGCCGGCAGGGGGGACCGAAGGCGTGGCACCGCGCAGGTGCACGACGCGCTGGGGAAAGGGGATCTCGATGCCCTCGGCCATGAAGCGCTTGTACACGGCGGTGTTGAGCCCGTCGACGGCGCGACCGCGCAGCACGGGCTGGGCGATCCAGCCGAGCAACTGGAACTCCAGCGACGACTCGCCGAGCTTGCGAAAGCGCACCCGGGGCTCGGGTTCCTTGACCAGGTGCTCGGAGTGGGCGGCCACGTCGAGCAGCACGGCCCGCACCCGGTCGATGTCACTGCCGTAGGCCACACCCACGTCGATGCGCACGCGCTCCAGCTCATGGTGTCCGCCCGTCTCGTTGATGATCTTGGCGTTGGCGATGGCGGCGTTGGGCAGGATGATCTGGACGTCGTCCCGGGTGATGATGCGCGTGCTGCGGATGCCGATGTCGGTGACGCAGCCACGCTCGCCGGACTCGAGGATGATGAAGTCCCCCAGCTTGTAGGGCGCGTCGGCGAGGATGAAGATGCCCGAGAACAGATTGGCCAGGGTGTCCTTGGCGGCAAAACCCACCGCGATGCCGATGATACCCGCCGAGGCCAGCCAGGCCGTGACGTCGATGTGCCAGGCCAGCAGCACGCCATAAGTGGCCCCGCCCACCAGCACGGTCTTGAGGACGATGTCGAGCAGGGGCTGGGTGCGAGGCTGCACGAAGCCAAGGCGGCCGGGCTGCCGGGCCAGGGCCTCGAGCAGCAGCTTGCCGATGCGCATGCTGGCGCCTACCCACATCAGGACGGCGACGGTGATGAGCAGCGCCTCGATGGCCCACTGCGGGCGCGGCGCGAGTTGCAGCCTCCAGGTTGCCACGCCCGTGCCGACGAAGAGTACGCTGTAGAACAGGGGTCGGCGCACGATCGCGACGATGGCGTCGTCCAGATCGGTGCGGGTCCGGCGGGCCAGGCGGAGCACGACTCCAGCGGTGATCACCTCGACCAGGAACGCGCACACGAAGGCCAGAGCCAGGGTGGCCAGCGCTCCCAGGTAGTGATGGTTCCAGATCTCGACGACGATGTCCGGCATGTGTGGCTCCGTCAGATGCAGGGCGAGGCTGCACCATAGGAACAGCTGGCGTCCCGGGCAAGGCTGGCCAGGCGGGATGCCGGGAGTACAGGACGGAACAGGTCACAAGGGCAATTCAGCGCTCGGAGCTACCCTCGTAGATGGCGTCGATGAAGCCGCTGGTGGCCGCCTTGCTGCCGTCCTCGGAGAGCAGCGTGCCCTGGAAGCTGGCCCGGAAGCTGACGCGATCCTCGCCCACGTCGAGCCGCTCGATGGTCACGAAACCCTGGGTGCCTTCGCTCGCGGCCCGCAGCGTCGCGTCCTGGTACTCGATCTGCAAGGTGGCGCGCTGCGCGTCGAGCGGAAAAGGCAGGTTGCTGTTCTCGGCCAGATCCTTGTCCTCGATGCCGATGCGCAGCTCCGTTCGCGGGTCCAGGTAGGAGAAGGTGGCTGTGAAGGTGCCGTCGATGGGAGGCGTGATGCGCACCTCGGAGCGCCCAGGCTGGTGGGTCAGGGTGCTTTCGGTCTCACCCTCGGGAGTGATGGCCAGCTCCGCATCGTTGAGATCGTAGTCCAGGGTAGGGCAGGCGGTCAGTCCCAGGGCTCCGGCGAAGGCCAGGGCCCCCAGCAAGGGAAGCTCGTACGCACGCATCGCGATCACTCCATTTCATGTCCACGGGCCAAGGCCACTCCCCTTAGTATAGCCCCGCAGGCGGCAAGCGCCTGTTTTCGGCGCCCTCGCCCTCGAGATCCCCCAGACGCCAGAGGCCGCGACAGTGCGCGGCCTCCGAGGCGAGGACAAAAGTGTAAGGTATTGAAATAATTAGCGCTTGCTGAACTGGAAGCGCTTGCGGGCACCGGGCTGACCGTACTTCTTGCGCTCGACGGTGCGGGCATCGCGAGTCAGGAAGCCAGCCTTCTTGAGCGCGCCGCGGAAGGTTCCATTGGCATTGACCAATGCACGCGACAGACCGTGGCGAATGGCGCCGGCCTGGCCCGAGTGCCCACCGCCACGCACGTTGACCAGCACGTTGTACTTGCCGCTCTGATCGATGACCTCGAAGGGCTGGTGCACGATCATGCGCAGCGTCTCACGGCCGAAGTAGCGATCGAGGGGACGGCGGTTGATCACGATCTCGCCCGTACCGTCGGTGATCCAGACGCGGGCAGTGGCTTCTTTACGACGACCGGTGGCATAAAACCTGTGCGGCATGACAGTGCTCCTAGAAGGTCAGTGGCTCCGGCTTCTGCGCCGCGTGTGGGTGCGAGGGTCCCTTGTACACCTTGAGCTTGCGGAACATCGAGCGACCGAGGGGGCCCTTGGGCAGCATCCCCTGGATCGCGTTCTTCAGGATGTCCTCGGGCTTGGCATTGCGCATGCGATCGAGCAACACGCCACGCTCGCCACCCGCGTAACCCGTGTGGTGCCAGTAGGTCTTTGCCTGCTCCTTGGCACCCGTGACCTTGATGTGCTCGGCATTGACCACGACGACGGCGTCGCCGGTGTCGATGAACTGCGTGAAGATGGGCTTGTGCTTGCCCATGAGGATGCGGGCGATCCCGCTGGCGGCGCGTCCGAGCACCTGTCCCTTGGCGTCGAACAGGAAGGTCTGGCGCGCGACCTGGTTCTTCTTGGCGATGACCGTCTTCATGGCAAACCCGTGTGTGATCGCGACGCCGCGTCCACTCGCAGACCTCGCGAAAGAGGCGTCTTATACGGATGCCCGGACAAAGCTGTCAAGAGAAGATGCGTGGGCGTGCTGGAGGGACCGGCCAAGCCGCCCGGCCACGGCCGCCGCCAGTTCCTCCGCCAGCGCCGCGGAATCCGGTGATCGCCCCAGCTCCCGCTGCATCGAGGTGACCCCACGGTGCGCCAGGCCGCAGGCCACGATCAGGGCGAAGTCCTCGAGATCAGGAGCCACATTGAGGGCAAAGCCGTGCTTGGTGACCCAGTGACTGAGCTTGAGCCCGAGGGCGCAGATCTTGTTGTTGGCGACCCACACACCGGCTTCCCGCAGGTCCGCTTGATCTCCTCCGGGATCCAGCCTGGTCCCGGGTTCGGCGGGCAACTCGTGGCTGCGCAGGACCGTCGCCACGGCACCCTCGAGGGCGGCAAACAGCCAGGGGATGCTCCGTTCCTGGCCCTCGAGGCGCGCGATGAGGTAGCCGACGAGTTGCCCCGGGCCGTGATAGGTGATGTCCCCACCGCGGTCCGTCTCGACGAGGGCAATGCCGTGGCTCGAAAGCTGTGCCGGATCCACCCGCAGGTGTTGCAGACCTCCCCGATGGCTGGTCGTGAACACGCGCTCGTGCTCCAGCAGCAGCAGGTGATCGGCGATGCGCTCATCGAGCCGCGCCTGCACCAGGTTCTGCTGCAGGTGCAGGGCGTCGCGGTAGGGCACCCGCCCCAGTTCCACCGCCACCAGGGGCCTCGTCGCACTCATGACAGCGCCTCGCTGCGGCGAGGGATGGCCGCGAGCAGGGCCACCGGGACAAAGAACGCGTGGGCCTCGATGGCCTGGTACAGCGGGTCATGAAACATCGAGATCCCGAACAGCGCCACCAGGGCCACGCCTGCAGCGCGCGCCAGCGCCTGATCCCCGCTTCCCTCGTCACCGCGGCAAGCGGCCTCGCGCAGTACCACGACGGCAAGACCGAGCAGCATCAGCACGCCCAGAGGTCCCATCTCGACCAGGAAGGTCAGCAGCAGGTTGTGGGCCTGCGAGCGCATGGCAAAGGTCGGATCCACCGGATCGTAGTAGGCGGCGTGCATCAATCCGTAGCCGCCGAAACCGACCCCGGTGGCACCGAAGTCTTGCACGATCTCGAAAGCGCGCGCCCAGATGAAGCGGCGGTCGTTGTTGGCGACGGCGTCGAGGGCGCTGGCGGCGCGCAGGCGTGTCGAGGGCACGGCGAGCACCAGCAGCGCAACCACCGTGAGACCGGCCAGGGCCCCCCCGCGGGTGCGCGCTGACATGCGCCGCAGGTGGCGCAGCACGCCGATGATCACGGCGAGGATCACGGCAGCCAGCGCTGCGCGGGTGAAGGAGAGCACCAGCGCGGTGGCGACCACGGCGGCCACGGCCGTGCCCACCACCCGCAGGCGAGGGTTCGGCCACCACAGCGCCAGACCGATGGCGAGGCACAGGGGCACCGCGATCACATGGGCGTAGCGGGTGCGGTTGTAGAACAGGCCCACCGCCGCGAAGCGATCCGGATCCGTGGGGGCGCGGATCTGCCACTGGTCCGGGGGTATGCCCAGGAGCTCGGCGTTGGGGTGAATGCCGCTGAAGTGCTGCACCACACCCAGCACGGCCGCCACGGTTGCTCCCGCCAGCAAGACCAGGGTCGCCGTCCTGCGCGTGGCAGGGCCGCCCAGGCCGAGCACCAGCGCCAGCGGAAAGTAGCCGAGCCAGGCCTTGCAGCGCAGCACCGCGGCCCAGCCCGGGAAACCCACAGGGGTCAGCAGCTGCGAGACCAGCACGGCTGCGAACAGGCCGCCGACGGCGATGTGTATGGGACGCCCGTCGGAGAGCACCGTCTGCAGCACTCCCGGGTGCCGGACGGCCGCGACCGCGAGCAGTACAGCGGCGAGGACGAGGGCGATCTGCACCGTGGTCAGGTTGAGAGGCAGGGCCGCGCAGGCCACCACCACGGCGACCAAGGCCAGTCTGAGTTCGAGAGGTCGGGGTGGCACGCCCGGGACTCTACTGCGGGCAGCACCGCACCCGCCACTGTTGCGCTGGCGTGGCGAGGGCAGATCAGTGGAGCGCAGGGATCACTGCACAGTCGTGAACTTGAAGGGGATCTCGACGTCCATGGCGGCGCCCGAGAAGGCAGGGAACTTCCAGCTGCGGACGCGTTGCCCCAGGCAGGTGCAGAACTTGTTCATGCCTGGCACGGTCTCGATCACCCGCGCCCGGCTCACGGTGCCGTTGGTCTCGATGGTCGCGGCGACGTGCAAGGCGGGTGGCAGCTTGACTCCGTACTTGGCCTCACGGCTGACGCATTCCTGCACGCCCTTCTGGTTCTCGCGCACCACGTCGGAGACCTGCTTCTCGTCGAGGCCCCCGGTGCTGACGCGGGGGAGCTTGATCTCTCCGATCCCGGGTTTGACCGCGATCTGGACCTGGGGCATGTCCGCGCGTTCGGCCAGGTCTTGCATGGCCTTTTTCTCCTCATCGGAGAGCGCGACGGCCTGCGCCGCGCCACTGCCCCGGCGGTTCGGGTCCGTGCTGGTCCCGTCTGTCCCACCACCGCGGAGGTCGTCGCTGAGGTCGATCTTGGTGTTCGGATCGCGGGGCGATCTGGCGGCGCGGTTCTTCGCCTGACGTCGCACGGCCTCGACCTGGGCCATGTTGCCCTCGAGCAGGGCTTTCTGGATGACCAGCTTCTCGTCCTCGGTCAGGGGCACGTGGTCCTCGGCGTACACCGGTTCGATCGTGCGAGGCTCGTCGCTGACCGCAACCTTGACGCTCTGCACGTAGCCGTGCAGCAGAGGGATCTTGATGACCTCGAAGGCATCGAGGCCGATGGTGATCACCAGCCCGAGACCTGCTGCGATGCCCACCACCGCGTAGATCCTGTGCTTGCGGGCGCGGTTCTGCAGGCCGGCGGCAGCCATGAACACGCGCGTGCTCTCCTTGCGAGGCTCGTCTGCAGGCATCGCATCGGGCACCGCCGAGAAGGGGTCAAAGGCATCCGGCGAGTGCTGGCCAGCGAAGCCATCGCCGAGGTTCTCGATGTCATCCTTGGGCACGCCCGGCATGCCACTGAAGGTCTGGATGCTGGCCGGGTCGAAGAACAGATCCTCCATGGCGGCACTCCGCGTCGCGGGTGCGCCGAGCGGTTCAAGACCCGGGGTGCTGGAAGTGGCCGCGGCGACGGCCGGGGCAGGGGCATCTGCAGCCGCTGGCGGGGCGACGGCCTTCGATGCTGGCGTCGCGGGCGCGGTGGGCCGGGGCGGAGGCGCGCTCGTAGCGGGAGGCTCCTCCGGAGCCTGGCGAACGAGGTCCGCGATCTGATCCAGGGCCTCGATGGCGCGGGCGCGGTGCACACCTGCATCGGCGCGCTTGCGCTCAGCCATCTTCTGTCGGAAGTCCACGACCTGCGCGCCCTGCTGGGGTGCCTTGCGGGCCTTGAAATCGTCCTTGAACTCGGGCAGGTCTGCCAGGCGCTTCCATTCGGGCAAGGTCTGGTTCCAGCCATAAGCGCGGGGGGAGACCTCGCCGCTGCGGATGCGCGCCGAGATCTCCTCGCGGGTCATCGGCTGCGACTGCTGGCCCTTGAACGCCATGTACCACAGCAGCAGATCGGGCTCGGCCTTGCGGGGCCGCGGCGCGGGCTGCGCCGCCGTGGCCGCATGGAGATCAGAGAGCAGGGCGCTCATCTCACCGGGGCCTGTGACGCGGGTGCTGTCGTCGCGATCGTCGTCGTCGTTGCGATCCTGCCGGGCCGAGGCTACGGGGCGCTGATGGGAGGGCCGGGGTGCAGGGGCTGTGGCCCGTGGGCTCGCGGCGCGGGACACCTGAGCCGCCGCAGAGCGCGCGGGCTGGGTGCGGGCCGGGGCTGACACCCTGCCGGCAACGGGAGTGCGCGGGGCTTCTGCCCTGTCCACGGCATCGCTTTCGCGCACCACGATGATGGCCTGGCACTTCTTGCACCGGATCTTGAGGATCTTGCCGCGCACCTTCTCGTCGGCGATGGCGTACTTGGTCTGGCATTTCTGGCAGAAGAACTTCATGCCAACCTGCGATGGTTCGCCCGGAACGCTGTTGTGTCCATGCTCGCCCAACGACAAGGACGGCGTCCGTCACCAGCCGGGCGCCCGCTCTCTGATTGTACCCAAGGAACGCGCAGTGGAAAACCCTGGGTCGGGGTGAGAGCTGCGCTCACCCCAGCAGCTCGAGCAGGTGGGTGCGGATGCTCGGCTTGTGCTCGTCCTGGGCATGCAGCAGCGCACGTTCCCACATCTCCGCAGCCTTGCTGGTGAATCCCCGGCGCTCGTAGAGCACGGCCAGGTTCTTGAGGGCCGCGAACAGTCCGGGATCGAGCTCGACCGCGCGCTCGAACTCGTAGATGGCCGAGTAGGCCTGCCCCTCACCCTGCAGCGACATCGCCAGCATGAAATGCAGGCGCGCATCGAAGGGGTCCATTTCGACGGCGAGGCGGAAGATCTCCAGGGCTTGCGCGTGCTGTCCTGCCTTGTGGGCCTGGTGGCCACGCAGGCGCAGCGCCTCGATCTCCTCTTCATCCGGGGTCTGAAAGGCCGCCAGCTTGCTCGAGCGCACGAGCTGGTCCTCGACGCGGCGCAGCACATCGGCGACCGAGAAGGGCTTCTCGACGTAGTCGTCGGCGCCGTAGGTCTTCTTGATGTCGTGGGCGAAGCGCCAGCCTCGGTACACGGCGGTGATCATGATCACCGGGATGTGGCCAAATCGTTGACTGGTCTTGATCTTCTGGCAGATCTCGAAGCCGTGGATCTCGGGCAGCATGGCGTCGAGAAGCACCAGGTCCGGGCTCTCGCTCTTGACCATCTGCAGGGCCTCGAGTCCGCGCTCCGCGGTGAGCACCTCGTAGCCACTCTTGGTGAGTGCGGTGGTGAGCAGGCTCCGGATGTCCTCCTCGTCGTCGACGACAAGGATACGTGCCTTGGCGTCGCCCGGGCGTGGTGTGGCAGGATCCAGGGCGCCCACGACCACGGATTCCTCGATCAGGTCCCCGGCGTCGATGAACTCGATCTCGGCCGGAAGTACTGCCGCGGCCTGCGGCAACACCTCGGCCAGCTGCCCGGTGGTCTGGCCGGCGGCCGCCTGGGGTCCGTGTAGAAGATCGCGACGTCCGGCGGCGAAGGCAGCATAGGCGCTCTGGATGCCGCCATCGATCATGCCCTTGAGCCCGAGATAGGCCAGCACCTGGGTCCCGGTGACGAACTGCACCTCGTCGAGGATCTCGCGGCGAAGCGGGTCGGCCATGACCACGGTGAGTCGACCGTCGACGCTGTGTATGGGCAACATGCTGTAGCGCTCGGCGATCTCCGCGGGAATGCGCTCGAGCGAGGCCAGGTCGACCACCGACCGCGTGAGGGCGGCGCCGGGGACACCCTGCTGCTGCGCCAGGGCGGCCACCAGCGTTTCCTCGTCCGCCAGCTGGCGTCCCAGGGCCAGGGAGCACAGGCGCGGACAGCTCGCGTCGCCGGCCTGGGCGGCCAGGAGCTGCTCCAGGGTGGCTGCATCGAGCACGCCGCGCTCGACCAGGATGTTGCCGATGGGACGCGGGCTCTTGTTCATCGCCACCGCCTGGCCTCGCCGGTGCACGGGTCGCGCTGGCTCACAGGTACTTCTCGATTCGCCGCATCACGTCGAGGCGATCGACCAGATCCGTCAGATAGTCGAGCTTGTCGGTCTCGATGGTCAAGACGGGAGAGAGCTTGTAGCGACCGAGCCACTCCGCGTAGAGGTCGTCGATGCGCCGCAGGTAGGTGGGCTTGATGTTCTGCTCCATCTTGCGCCCGCGCTGCTGGATGCGCCGGCGCAGGGTTCGCATGGGGCAGGTGAGCACGATGAGCAGATCCGGCGGCTCGAGGGAGCGCAGGATGGTCCGGTACAGCTCCTGGTAGGTCGCGAAGTCGCGGCTGTCGATGTAGCGCGCGCGGTGCAGGGCCGTGGCAAAGATCTCGGCGTCCTCGTAGATGGTGCGATCTTGCACCACGGTGCCCGAGGAGCGGTCCAGATCCTGATGGATGCGGAACTTGTGGGTCAGAAAGAAGAGCTGGCTTTTAAAGGCCCAGGTCTTCATGTCGGAGTAGAAGTCCGCCAGGTAGGGGTTGGCCTCGTTGGGCTCAAAGAAAGGCGCAATGCCGTAGGTCCGGCACAGCCAGTCCACCAGCGAGGATTTGCCCGCCCCGATGTTGCCGGCGACGGCGATGTACTTGCGGCGACCCACCTGTACTCCACGTGACGTTCCCGGGCGGCCCATTTGACCCCCTGATGACCGTCGTTCGGCGGACTTTTCCCTTCGCTTCTGGCGCCACACCGGGCCCGGATAGGTCCGGGTGAACCCGACGACACGCCAGCTATTAGCAGAGGGTCCGCAACAGCGCAAACGGGTCGCGACCCGGCCCTGGAGCAGGCGCCAGGGACCCCTGCGTTGACAGGCTGCACAAAGCCCGGTAGGTAGCCGCCACGCGAGATCCTGGGAACGGGGTCTTTTGGGGCGTAGACAAGCGGTAAGTCACCGGTCTTTGGAACCGGATATCGCAGGTTCGAATCCTGCCGCCCCAGCCATTTGCGCGACGTCGTCGCCGAGGCGGCAGACCGGGGACAGCATGGCGAGCGGGAGCATCAAGATCTTCGCCGGCAACTCCAACTTGCCACTGGCGAAGGAAGTGTGCGGAGTCCTGGGTATTTCCCTGGGCGACGCCGAGGTCACCCGCTTCTCCGATTCCGAGATCCGCATCAACATCCGCGAGAACGTTCGCGGGGCGGATGTCTACGTCCTGCAGTCGACCTGCACGCCGGCCAACGAGCACCTGATGGAGTTGCTGGTGATGCTGGACGCGCTCAAGCGCGCCTCGGCGGCCGAGATCAATGCGGTCATTCCGTACTACGGCTACGGCCGGCAGGACCGCAAGGATGAGTCGCGTGCTCCCATCACCGCCAAGCTGGTGGCGGACCTGCTGCACGCGGCCGGGGCCACGCGGGTCATCTCGATGGATCTCCATGCGGGGCAGATCCAGGGCTTCTTCAACGTGCCCTTCGACCACCTCTATGCCAAGCCCGTGCTGGCCAAGGACATGATCGACAAGTTCGGCGACAAGTCGCTGGTGGTGGTGTCGCCGGATGCCGGTGGCGTCGAGCGCGCGCGGTCATACGCCAAGCTGCTCAACGCCGGGCTGGCCATCATCGACAAGCGGCGTACCGGACCCAATGTCGCCCAGGTCATGCACATCATCGGCGATGTCCAGGACAAGGATTGCGTGCTGCTGGACGACCTCATCGACACCGCCGGCACCATCTGCGAGGGCGCCCGTGCCCTGCGCGACAAGGGTGCCCGAAAGATCTGGGCCTACGCCACGCACCCCGTGCTGTCGGGACCTGCGTCGGAGCGTCTGCTGGCGGCTCCCTTCGAGGAGATCGTCGTCACCGACACCATCCCGTTGCGGCCCGAGGCGCAGCGCCTGAAGAACCTGCGCCAGCTGTCGGTGGCCCCGCTCATCGGCCGCGCCGTCGAGCTGGTGCACAAGAAGGATTCGCTGAGCACGCTCTTCGCGTGAGCAGCATTGGTTGAACCCGCGGGCACAAGACCCGCCATCCTGCGAGGCGCGATTCAACGCGCGTGATCGAGGGAAGGAGAGAAGGCAATGTCGAACATGTTCCCCATGGTGGCCGAGAAGCGAGAAGACACGGGCAAGGGCCCCAACCGCCGACTGCGTAATTCTGGAATGATCCCGGCCGTGCTCTACGGCAAGGGTCTGGAGCCGGTGGCCCTGTCCGTGCAGCCCAAGCAGATCATGGCGGCGATCGCCGGGCCGCTCAAGATGAACACCCTGCTCGAGCTGGACATCCAGGACGGTGGCAAGAGCCTGGGCAAGAAGGCCGCGCTGCTCAGCGACTACCAGATCCATCCCCTCCGGCGCTCCATGCTGCATGCCGACTTCACCGTCATCGACTTGAGCAAGCCCATCAAGGTGCGCATCCCCATCGAGGTCACGGGTCGTGCCAAGGGTATCGTCGAGGGCGGCCTGATCCAGATCATCCGTCGCGACATCGGCATCTCGTGCCAGGCCGACAGGATCCCGACCTCCATCCTCGTCGACGTCACCGAGCTGGAGATTGGCGACAACATCCACGTCGGTGAGGTGAAGCTGCCCGAGGGAGCCACGCCCACCGATTCGCCCACGTACACCATCCTGACCTGCGCCGCTCCCGAGATCGAGAAGGTGGCCGAGGTCGCTGCGGTCGAGGGCGAGGTTGCAGCCGCTCCGGCGGAAGGCGAGGCTGCGGCGGCGGGCGACAAGAAGGTCGACGACAAGAAGGCCGACGACAAGAAGGGCGGCGACAAGAAGGGCGACAAGAAGTGATCGCGCCGAGATAAGCAGCGCGATTGAGAGGCGCGGGGTGGGCTCAGGTCCACCCCGTGCTGTTTCTGGGCGACGCGAAAAAAGGAGCACGTGCGGTGAAGCTCGTCGTCGGGCTGGGCAACCCTGGCGCAGACTACGCGGCCACGCGCCACAACATCGGCTTCGTGGTGGCGGATGAGCTGGCCCGGCGCCTCGGTGGTGTGGGCTGGAGCAAGAAGTTCCGGGGCCTGGTCCAGAACGCCAGCGCCATCGGCGATACGCTGTTACTCCTCAAGCCGCAGACCTACATGAACCTGTCCGGCGAGAGCGTGCAGGGCGCCTGCGCTTTCTATCGCATCGACCCCACAGCCATGATCGTGATCCACGACGACATCGACTTCGAGCTGGGGCGGCTCCAGATCAAGGTCGGCGGTGGCCACGGTGGGCACAACGGGTTGCGCTCCATCATCCAGCACCTGGGGGCCGACTTCACCCGCTTGCGCCTGGGCGTTGGCCGGCCCCGTCACGATGCCGCGGATCATGTGCTGTCGCGCTTTGGCACCGCCGAGCGCCAGGTGGTGCAGCAACTCGTCGATACGGCGGCCGACGCGGTGGAGTTGTTTCTGCGCGATGGCGCCCAGGTCGCCCAGAACCGCTACAACGTGCGCGAACGCGGAACCGGCGAGCCCTGATCACTCACCCGGGTCGTAGCGTCCGCTCACGCTTCCCATCCTGGCGTCGAGAGCGAAGCTCGTCCCCTCGAGCTCGAAGCGGCCATCGCTGTGGAGCTGTGCCCTCGGCACATCCACGGTGAGGCGGATGCGCGCTCGGTCCAGACGCTGCACGTGCAGGCCCCGGATACCCGACAGTTCTTCCAGGTTGACCTGGTCCGCCTGCAGCTCGGCCTCGAGGCGCAGCCGACCCTGAGCGCGGCGCGCACCCTGCTCGTCGACAACCAGGTCGTCGACGCTGAACTCGACCTGGGACCCCGTACCCAGGACAAGGGGCTGGCTCAGGCCAGGGACCCGGAGCTGGCCCGCGTCGAGGCCGCCGTGCACGGTTGTTCCTGGACCAAGGGTGAGTTGCGTGGCGCGGCCGCGCTCGCTCACCCGCATGTCGGTGACATTGAGCGACACCCTGGTCCCGGCGGCCAGATCGAGGTTCGCGGTGCCGTCGCTGCTACGCAGCGCGCCGTCGCGGACATCGACGTCGATCTGCAGGCGATCTGGCAGGTGCACGCCCTCGCGGCTGTCGAACTCGAAGGCTCCGCCACCGCGAATTCGGGCGCTGCCCTCGACCTGCACGCCCGGGACCTCGCCCGCGAAGTCGCGGATGCCGAGGTCGACACCTCCCTTGCCCTGGATCGAGAACTCGCCCTCGCGGGTGAAGCGCACCCGGTTCACATCGGCCACTAGGCGCGACCCGCTCGTGGTCTCGACCCGTCCCTTGGCGCCCACGGTCTCACCGGCAAAGCTCAAGCGATCGAGCGTGCTGTCGATATGCAGGTCGCCGTCGAGGAGAACCTCGCCCTGGGAATGGAGCCGCACACGGCCCTTGCCCTGGATCGATGTGCGACCGGCGTCGATGGCCATGCCCCTGCCCTCGGATTGAAAATCGCGGATGCGCGCGTCGATGTCCTGTACCTCGGCGTCGATCTGCAGGCCGCGACCCTGGGCAAAATCGACCTCACCCTTGCCGCGGAGCCGCGCGTACTGCACGTCGACCTTGCCCTGGCCGCTGGCCACCGCGAAGTCGCGCACGGCGGCATCGAGCTGGTCCACCTGTCCCTTGATGGCGATGCGGTTGTGGTCGACCCGGATCTCGCCCACCACCGCGGAGCGGCCGAACTCTACCTGGGCTTCGCCGTCGGCATCGTCGACCGTGGCCCGGGCCCCCTCGATGCGGCCGGCGAAGTGCGGCACGTGCAGGTTCACATCGGCGGCGTCGACGGCCACGGGCAGCCCGTCGGGTCCCAGGCGCAGCTTTGTGGTGGTGCGCAGGTTTGCACCTTCGACCTGTCCGTCGGCGAGGTGGATGTAGTCGCCATTGGTGCGCTTGTGCACGGCATAGCGCACATCGAGGGACATGTTCTCGAGCGAGGTGGTGATCGTCGCCCGGTCGCCGTCACGCCGGTAGTCGACGCGCAGGTCCGCGCTGCCCTTGCCCGACTGCAGGGCCACGCCATCCTGGGCCAGCTCGACCTCGCTGAAGCGAATGCGACCGCTCAGGGACGCTGCCGAGGCCGTGCCGCTCATCGTGAGCCGCGTGTCCCTGTCGACCTGGATGGTCCCTCCCGGCACGGGGAGGGGGCCAGGCTTGAAGACGGCGTTGTCGACGCTCAGGCTGGCCTGGTCGAGCTTGAGCGCAGCGGGGACGGAGGTCGTCGCGCCACCGGCGTTGCCCGCGCTGTTGGTGCTCGTGGAGCGCGAGCCTGAAGGCGTGGTCTGGCCTGTCATGCGCTCGACGAAGCGGTCTGCCTCGAGGGGCATCTTCTCCATCCCAGGCACCGCGAAGTCCTTCATGCCGCCGAGATCGAGGCGCAGGGTGTTCTTGTCGTCGAAGTACGCGCCGCGCACCGTGACCCACAGCGGGCCGTCACCGGACTGCGAGAAGCTGGCCTTGGTCTTGCCCGGAACCACGCGGCCATTCTCGACGGTCGCCTGCACGGTCAGGGTGGTTCCCTTCTTGAAATCAGCGCTCTTGCGCCAGCCTGAGCCCAGGGTCCCCTCGACGGGGATCTGCATCTCGATGGTGCCGTCCTGGATGCGCTTGGCCACGTCCACGGGATGGAAGTCCTGCCCGGGCACGGTGGCACCGGCGATGGCAGCCGCGGACAGCGCGCGCACGCGCTCGGCAGAAAGTGTGCCCTGGGGGGAACTCTCGCTGGTCGGGGGAGCTGTCGCGGCCTGGGGCAGGACCAGGGGTTCGAGGGGCTCGCCGGGACTGTCGCTCAGGCTGCCTCGGCCCCGGCCGTCGGCGCCGGTGGCGCCGGCGATGCGGTCGATGCCGCCGTCGACCTGCACACCCACGCCCTTGAGATGAAAGCGTCCATCCTGGCCCAGCGCCACGTCGTCCACGGTGATCCGTGCCCGGCTGCGGCTCCCCTCGATACGTTCGATACGGGCACCGGAGCCCGCCGCGCGGCTGGTGGCCTCGAGATCACCCGTGAAACGTGCGTCGACCTGCAGCGTGCCATGCAGCTCGGGCAGGCCCTGGCCGTCCTTGTGTACGCTGTCGATGTCAAAGCGCGCCTGGCTGCCCTTCTCGAGGGCGATCGTGCGACCGCCCAGGGTCATCTGCCCCCCGTCGAGGACGGCTTGCAGCCTGCTGCCTTGACCGAGGACCACGCTGTTCTCTGCGGGGTTCGACGACACCTTGAGTTCCTGAACCTTGAGATCGAGCTGCGAACCCTGGCCCGCGTCGAGGGAGAAACCCTGTCCGCCGGGTGCCACCTTGGCGTCGTCGACCTGGACCTCCACCGTGGCGTCGGCGCGGGTGAAGAAGATCTGTCCCTGGCCAATGTGCAGGTCCGTCGTGCCCTGAAGTCGAGCGCTGCCCTCGGCCTCGAGACCCGGCAGCCGGGTCTTGTAGTGTTCGAGCCCGATGTCGACCTCGCCCCTGGCGTCCATCTCGAAGCCTCGACCGCCTCCGGCCGAGAAGTGCGTGACCGCGGCATCGACACGGGAACCCGCGGCCAGGTCCAGGCCGAGCGATCCATCGCTGCGACGGACCTGCAGGTCGTCGACACCGCCCTGGAGTTGCAGCTCGCCGTCGATCTGGACGCCGCTGTCGCGCCCCAGCTGGACCCGACCCTGGCCCGTGAGCTCGGTGCGCGCCAGATCGACGTCCACTCCTGCGCTGTGGCCCCGGTAGTCATCCACGCGCACGGCGATCTGCCGGCCCTGCACGTCGACCTTGTAATCGTCGCTGCCGGTGTCCAGGCGCAGCGCCGTGCGACCCTGTACCTGCAGGTGATGCAGGTCGAGAGCGGCGTCGCGCTTGGTGGTCTGCAGGTCGCGAACCTCGACCCGGCTGTCCGCGAGCGTGACGTCGACGCGGGTCCCCTCGGGGCCCACCGCCACCCGACCCGCAAAGGGGCTCTCACCGACCGCGAAGGAGGTGTTGCCGCGGGCGTCCGGGACGGTGAGCTGCAGACCCCGGAGCACTCCCTCGGCCTCGAAGGACGCGCGGACCTTGCCACTCTCAACCTGGGATGACCTGCCCGGCGCACCCGGTCGCAGGGTCGTCTCCACCTCGACCTCGCCGTCGCGGATCTTGGTAGGTCCCAGGCTCAGGCGATCCTGTGCACCCTCGCCTGTGCCAGGACGGGTCGCCTCGAAACCCTCGAGCGTGGCCTGCACATTGCTCAATCGCGTCGACAGCACCACGCTGCCGTCGCGCCGGGTCGCCGAGCTCACGTGCACTGTGGCCTCGCCCGGGCCCGTCTTGAGGGCCTGCCCGTCCTGGTTCAGGGCCACGCTATCCACGCGCACCCGACCCTCGAGCGTTGCCCGGGATGCGTCGCCCGAGAGCCGCAGGTGGCTCCCGCTGGCCAGATCGATGCGCGCACTGCCAGCGTCGATCATATCGTCCTTGAGGGTGACCTGGCCGACATTGAAGCGCAGGCGATCGAGCTGGAGCACACCCTCGGGCATGGGCGGGGTCTCGCTGCGGTCGCTGCGGGACCCGCGCGCAGAGGCAGGCGTTGCCTGGGTGCTGGACCCATCGGCGAAACCGGACACCAGATCCTTGACCTCGAAACGTCCGCGCTTGCTGATGTTGAGATCGAAGAAGCCGCCGATGTCGGCCTTGAACTGCACCTGTGCCTCGCCGCGATCGCGGAGGTAGGCGCCGCGGCCGGTCAGCCACAGCGGGAGGTCCGCAGGAGGATCGATCTCGACCTTGCAGCCGCCGCCGGTGTCCCGGCCTCGCGCGTCCCGCGCAGGGACCAGCTCGCCGTCGCGCACCTGCATCTGCACGCGCATCACGGTGTTGGGCTCGATGCTGAAGGACACCCCCCGGGCCTTGTAACGGCCGGCCTTGAGGGGGATCTCGACCTGCAGGTCGCCGTCCTTGACCGCGCCCACCAGCTGCAGACCGTCCACGCCACGCAGCTTGGCCGGGCTCAGGTCCTGCAGGCTGTCGACCAGCTTGTTGTCCACCTGGTCGAAGGGGTTCCAGCTCGAGGGCGTATTCGGCGCCGGGCTCGCGGCGGTGCGGGAGTCGCTGTCCAGGTTCTTCTTGGCGCTGAGCAGACCGAGGGCGCCGTTGCCGCGCAGGCTTCCGGTGGTGTTGAGCTCGGGCTGCACGGTCGCGGGATCGCGGCCGAGGGTACGGCGCTGTGGCGTGGTGCTGGCGTCGACCCCGCTGGTGGTCTCGGGTCGCACCCTGGGGACAGGGCTCGTGGACGGTGCCGTGGAGGCCCGCGGTAACTCGAGCCGCTGCCCGGTTCGAATGCGGTCGGGATCGGTGATGCCAGGATTGGCAGCCAGGAGCTGTTGCAGGGTGACGCCGTGACGGCGCGCGATGCCGCTCAGGGTATCGCCCTTCTGGACCTGAATGGTCTGCTCGCCAGAAGGGCGCTGGGGAGCGCTGGAGCCCGAGGTCTTGCGAACCGCCATCCTGCCCTCGTCACCCGCCCTGCACGTTGACCAAAGACCGTCCCTCACAGGGTTATATCCCTCAGCCATATAAGTTGGCTCAGGGATGGGTGTGGTGCGATCCCTCAGGGGCAGGTGCAGATCTGATCGATGACGCAATCGGACAGGATGGGAAGGTCCAGATCGTCCACACGTCCATCGCAGTTGGCGTCGCAATTGCTGCGTGGGCATCGTGGATGATCCTCGGCGAAACCGGCGGGATCGTCCCGGCATTGCGCGAAGGCAGCGATGTCAGGCGAGCCCAGGCGGCGGTTGCAGTCGGCATCGCCGCGAAGCCCCACGGGGGGTGCAGCCTGAACACCACCATCCGGGAGTTGGCAGCAGGCTGGCTCGCCTGCACAGTAGTTGGCCAGCAACAGGCTCAGATCTGTCAGATCGACGATGCCGTTCCCGTCGAGGTCGCCCTCTTGCTCCCCTGTCAGCCCGTAATCGGCGAGCAGGCGGTCGAGGTCCAGCTCGTCGACGCAGCCATCGCCATTGAGATCACCCGTGAGCCCGAAAGGCGCACAGCGGTCCTGGGGTCGGCCCAGAGGATCTCCCGTCTGGGCCAGGGCCGGGCAGGGCTGCGTCTGCAGCTGGGTGCGCCATACCCGGTCGCCAGCCCCGCAGGTCTGGTTGTCGTCCACGTCGAGAAACGCGTCGACCAGGTAGCGGCGGCCCTGCAGCACGGCGAAGGGATGGCGCTGGTCCACGCGCTGATCGCGCACAGGAGCCTCGAAGCGGGCCAGCACGGCGAGATCTCTCGCGTCGCGCACGACCACCTGGATCACGGCGCCCTCGGCATCGCCCAGCTCGCGGATGGCGAGGCGCAGGGCGTCGCATATGGGCTCCCCGTCACGAGGCTGTCGGCAGTAGCCCAGCGCGCGATCGCACCGGGAAAACGCAGGGCACTCCCCGTCGCTGGCGCACAGGGTCACCGCGATCTGGGGCTTGCAGCTGGTGAGGACAAACACGAGGGTGCAGAGTCCGAGGCGAAGCATGGGTCCATGAGCTCCCTGGCGCGAGGTTCGGGGCGCGCCGGGTGTTCGGGTGCCGCTCAGCCCTGAGCGCTGCGCGCGTCAGAGCGTCGAGTGATCGCATCAAAGGCGAGCAAACACACCAGGGCCACTGCGCCGATGGCCGCGAAAACATACCAGATGTAGTGCGCGTGCGCGTAGGCCTCGGG
Organism: Pseudomonadota bacterium; assembly: GCA_043821645.1. GTDB lineage: Bacteria > Myxococcota > JACRCW01 > JAFGSX01 > JAFGSX01 > JBDRCO01. The sequence continues at coordinate 34,698 of JBDRCO010000134.1, forward strand.
CAGCGCTGTCCCGTATTGCAGGGCCAGGGTGTGCGCCTGATGCTGTGCCAGCGGCAGCGTCGAGGGATCCGGGCAGAAGGCATCGAGCAGGTAGCCCGACAGCACGAAGCCGACGGACCAGGCAAAGAAGGTGTGCAGGTGCGAGTAGCCCATGTACAGACCCTCCTCGCCCGGAGGGGCCTGCTTGCTGGCGTACTCGAGAAAGCGTGGGCTCAAGAAACACTCAGCCAGACCCTGCAGGCCAATGCCCACGACGAGACACAGGGTGATGGGGTGCACGGTGGTTCCCAGCAGGGGGATGCTGGTACCTGTCATGGCCTCGAGTATCGGACTGAGCGCGATGGACAGCGCCGTGAACGGGATGATGGCGAGACCGATGCCAATCGAGGCCACCGGCCGGACCCGGCGCACCAGCTGCGTGATGACGATGGCCATGGCCACCACCACCGCGGGATTGATGTTGGCGATCCACTCGGGCCTGGCATGCTCGCCCACCGTGCGCAGGATGTACTTGGGCATGGAGGCGTAGACCTGGCCCTGGATGATCCAGAACCCGGCAACGATGAAGATGAGCGCCATGAAGCGGCCATTGCGCAGCACCGTTGCGAAGCCGCGGGCGATCTCGGCGTAGCTCTTGCGCTCGCCGTCGTGGGAGTCGATGCCCCTGTAAAACAGCAGCACCACGATCACGCCCAGCAAGCCCATGAATGCGGAGTAGTAGCTGACGTACTCGAGGCCGAGCATGGTGCGCAGCGGATAGGCGATGGTCTTGCCGGTGAAGGAGCCGATGTTGACCACGGTGTAGAAGATCGAAAAGGCTCGAGCGCGGTTATGCTCGTCGCTGCTCCGGGCTGCAGTGCCGCTGATCACGGGCTTGACCAGGGCACCACCGAGCAGGATCACGGTGAGCGAGACCACCGCCATCACCTGAATGCCTCCCGCTCCGAGCAACGCGCGCGCGAGGGTCGTGCCGAAGAATCCCAGCATGGCGTAGCCCACGGTGAGCAGCGAGAAGGCAAGGACGAGTGCCAGGCGAAAGCCCACCCGATCTGCCCAGGCCCCGGCGAAGGGTGGGACCAGATAAATGACCGCGGCAAAGTAGGCTGCGACCCAGCCGGCGCCGACGTCACTGAAACCATAGTTGCGGGTCAGGTACACCACCAGGCCGATGAACACGCCGTAGTAGGCGGCGCGCTCGAACAGCTCAACCACGTTGGCGGCCCAGAAGTGGCGCGGGAAGCGCCAGGTGCCGGTGCTCTCGCTCATGTCCTTGGTTCGACCTTTCTGCGCACCGGTACCCGGGCGCTGGACGAAGGGCTGCTATAGCAGAGCATTCCTTGGAGCAGCACCCCCATTCGAGGACACGCCCGGGGAGCGTCCATGATATGCATGAGCTCTGCTCGTCGAGAACGGGTCTTCATGCCCCGGTCGTCCAGCACGATGATGCCTGGTCCCACGGCGATCGTGGGGACCGGGTGACACCGGGAACTCCTGCCGGTGTTGAAGGTGTGGTATCCTTTTCTCTTTCGGTGGGGACGGAGATTCATTGTGCGATATCGGTCCCCCCGCGGGTCTCTCTCGGTGATGCTGACCATCCTGCTCATGGTATCTGGCCTGTGCTCGTCTGTTGCCGCGGCCGACCTGTCAGAGGAGGCGAGGACGCGCCTGGACCTCGAGGAGCTGACCCTCGCCGAGGCCGAGCTGCACGAGGCCATGGTCGAGCTGCTGGCGCCCGGTGAGCTGCTGAGCAAGGCGGTGAGCCAGCACCGGGTTCTGTCCCGCCACGATCAGCAGATCCTGCTGCAACGCTGGAAACGCGCCCGCACGGCCATGGACAGGGTCGACGCCGTGGCGCGCCTCACCACCATGGCGCTGGCCTCCTCGCCCCTGTGCCAGGACGCTCTGTGTCACGAACGCGCCGCCCTGGGGGCCGTGGCTCGCCTGACCAAGCTCGTGCATGGCACTGGCCTGCTGGTCCTGCTGCGGGCCGCTCCGAAACTTCAAGTCACACTCGATGACGAGTCGTCACAGTTCGGTCAGCGCGGGGGCGAAGCGGGGCGCTTCCGGGATCAGGTCTACGACGCCCGGGACCTGAGCCTGTTGCTCGGCTATGCGCGCACACGGGCGGCGCACATGAGTGGATTGTATGCACGCCACGGTCAGCACACCGTGGATCGCGAGCGCTGGTTGCTGCACTTCTGGATCCGCCACAGCGGGCTCATCGAGAACGCGCTCACCGGAACCGACGCTGGCAATGCCTGGTTCGACGCCACCCTCACCGAGCGCGTGCGGGGATTTCTGGACCAGGCCGCCAAGGAGATCACGCGACCGCTCGCACGGGTCTTCGGACGCACCAAGGTGATCCGGCCGGGCCGCTACCTCATCGCTCTCGAGCAGGCCGAGGTCATGGTCACGCAGCTCGAGCCTGGTGACATCGTGCTCGAGAAGACCCAGGGTTACCTGTGCAACTGGTTCATCAAAGGCTACTGGGGTCACGCGATGCTCTACCTCGGTAGCTATGACGAGGCGATGGCAGCCTTCGACGCTCCCGAGCTGCGTGCGGCGTTTGCAGCGCGCGGCGCCCGCGACTTCGAGGACTACCTGATCCAGCATGCGCCCGAGGCTGCGCGTGCCTGGCGCAGTGGACGTGATCCTGGCGGCCGCGAGATGCGTTTCATCGAGGGTGATGGCATCGCGGGTCAGGTCGTGTTCAGCTCGACCGCCCAGGCCATGGACGCCGACTCGCTCGCCGCGTTGCGGCCTCGGCTGAGCCGTCTCGACAAGGCCCTGGCCATCGCCGACGCCCTGACCTACTGGCAGCGGGCCTTCGACTATGCCCTGGATCTCAGCACCGACAGCGCCCTCATGTGCACCGAGCTGGTGGCGCGCGCCTATGCCGCCGAGCCCGGCAAGCAGGGGCTGACCCTGCCTGCGCGCTCCATTGGCGGCGGACGCTTCATGGTCATTCCCAGCGACATCGCGGAGCAGTACGCGCGCGACGTGGCACACCCCGGACGCCAGCTGGATTTCGTGTATTTGCTGCGCGCCGACGAGGTCCACGAGCGCAGTACCGTGGGATCCGAGGTCGAGTTCCGGGGGTCCGCCGACTGGAAGACCTTGCTGTGACGACGGTGCTCTAGGCGCGCGCGCGCGCCAGCTTGAGCTTGTTCTTTGCCATCGTCCCCAGCTTCTTGCGACCGGCCTGCTTGACCACCTGGGCAAGCAGTTCCTCGCCCCAGGGGCTGTCCTGCTCCACGAAGTGGAAGCCCAGGTAGTACAGCTGCTCGAGTCCCACGCTTTTGTCCTTGCGCAGGGCGCTGCCGAGATCGAAATCCCGAAGCGCGAGCTGGTTGAACAGGCGCAGGGCCTCGTCGTCTTGGCGCGCCGTCGGGTGGGTGTCGAGCTTGCTGTGGCCGAGCTCCAGCACCGCCAGGGCCAGTCTGTCCTCGTCGCTGGCGCAGTTGTCGTGACACAGCGCCCGTAGAACCTGTTGTGCCAGGTCGAGCTTCTTGGCCTTGCGCAGGGCCTTGGCCAGGTCGCGTAGAGCCTGCCCGGTCTTGTCCGCGTCAACGGTGCGCACCAGATCCAGTGCTGCCTTCCAGCCTCCAGCGCCCTCGCGCAGCCGCGCAATGGCAGCGTCGAGCAGTTTCTGGCGTTGCGCGGGGGTGAGCTTCTCGAGGTGATGCCGCAGCACGCCGCGGATCATCCACATGCGATCCGTGTCGTCGATGGCGAGCAGGATCTTGACCAGCTCGGGCACGGCGTCGGGTCGCTTCTCGAGCAGGCTGGCCACCAGGGACGCGCGCCCCTCGTCGGCGTCGCCGATCACGTGTGCCAGCACCTTCGCGGTGTGGGGGTCGATCTGGCGCGCCAGTTGCTCGAGGGCAAAGCGCGCGCGCTCCAGGTCGCGGTGGCGGGCAATCTTCTCGAGCAGGGGGGCGCGCTCCGCGGGGAGCTCGATGCCCCCCAGGGTCATCAGCGCGGTCTGGGCAAGCTGCCGGTCCGGGGCCAGGGCCGCGTCCGCCAGGACCTCCACCACTCGACCCAGGTCCTGCTTCGCCGTGACAGCGAAGCGCAGCCCGATCACCGCTTCCTGCCGAGCCGAGGGTGGTGCCTCGCGATTGCCGGCAAATTCCAGCAATGTCGCGGTGGCCCGGGGGTCCTCGATCTGGCCCAGGATGCGCAGGGTCGCCGCCAGGGGCACAGCCGGAAGGGGACTGAGCTTGCTCAGCTTCTTGATGAAGCTCTCGGCTTGCTTGAGGTACTGGGTGCGCTCGGGTCGCGAGGCGTCCTTGATCTGCTGCCGCAGCTCGCGCGTCGCCGATCGGGCCACCTCCTCGCTCGCGTTCTCGAGGCTGGCCAGCAAGGCTCCAAAGGCGGCCTTGCCTCCCACCTGGGCCAAGATCGCGTCCAGGGCGCGGCGCTCGTCGGTACCCGCCTCGGCAGCGCGCTTCTCCAGCTCGCCCACCACGCTCTCCCCGAAGGAGGTGATGGTGGCGATGGCCGCCTCGCGCAGACTGGCGTCACGCTCTCCCAGGAGCTGCGCCAGCCGGGGGAGGGCCTTGCGTGCGCCGAGGCGCCCCAGGGTTTGCACGGCGAGCAGCCGCACACGAGGACTCTCGTCGTCCAGACGGCGGACCAAGGCCTCGACACAGGCCGTGCTCTTGATCTCGAGCTCGCCCAGCACGACGATGGCAGCGGTGCGCTTCTCGTCTTCCGGGTCACCGAGCAACGCGATGATGCGATCGACAGGATCCTTGCTGGCCATGGTGCCCTCCCGGGGTCTCGAATTATTGTCGGCCGAGCCAGGCGCTGCCTAGACCCATTCGTGCGCGCAGGGGCCTCGACCGCCAGAGGCGGACCTGACAGGCTTGTGTTGTGACCGAGCCACTGATGTTTTTTGCCACCTGCCCCCGCGGCCTCGCCGGCTTGCTCGGCGACGAGCTGCGTGCGCTGGGGGCGCTCTCGGTGCGCGTCCGGCCCGCCGGCGTGGATTTCGACGGCGAGATGGAGCTCGGCTATCGCGCCTGTCTCTGGTCGCGCCTGGCGAGCCGCATTTTGCTGCGCATCGGACAGTTCGAGAGCCCTGACGAGGATGCGCTGTACGCTGCCACGCGGGCGGTGGACTGGAGCGGGCACCTCGCACCGGGGCGCAGCTTTGCCGTCGATGTCACGGCGACGCGTGCTCCCTACCGCAATACCCACTTCGTGGCGCTGCGGGTCAAGGACGCCGTGGTGGATGCGCTGCGCGAGCTGCGCGGCGAACGCCCGGATGTGGATACGCACGAGCCCGACCTGCGTCTGCACCTGCACCAGCACAGCACCCTGGCTGCGCTCTACGTGGATCTGTCCGGCGACAGCCTGCACCGGAGAGGCTACCGGGCCCAGGCGGGAGAAGCGCCACTCAAAGAGAACGTGGCGGCCGCTCTTCTCGTGCGCGCAGGCTGGCCACGCCTGGCCAGGGAGGGCGCGCCGCTCGTCGACCCCATGTGCGGCTCCGGGACTTTTCTGATCGAGGCGGCGCTGATGGCCGCCGATGCCGCACCTGGTCTGCTGCGCCCACGCTTCGGTTTCGAGGGCTGGACCCGGCACGACAGCGCGCTGTGGGACAGGCTGCGCACCGAGGCCGAGGCGCGTCGTGACCTCGAGCGCCTCCCGACCCTGGCTGGCAGCGACCACGACGCACGAGCCATCGAGGCGGCAGCCGAGGGCCTGCACCGCGCCGGGCTCGACGGGCGCATCGCACTGCACTGCTGCGACCTCGCCGAGGCCCCGGGATATTCGCTCGAGCCGCTGGCACGGCCCGGCCTGGTCCTGGTCAATCCGCCCTACGGTGAGCGCATGGGTTCACGTCGCGAGGTTGAGGCTCTGTACCCGCGCCTGGGCCAGGTCCTGCGCGAGCGCTTCGCGGGCTGGAGCGCGGGGGTCCTCACCACGGACGATGCGCTGGCCTCCTTGCTGGGTCTGCGCCCGCGCCGTCGTCACGCCGTGGCAAACGGCGCCCTGGACTGCCAGTTTCTTGAATTCGATCTGCTCGCGGTCGAGGCGCGCCAGCAACGGGCTGAGCAGGCCGGACAGAAACGCCGCGACAGGGAGAGCGCCGCCCTGGAGAGCGCCTTTGCCCACCGTCTGAAGAAGAACCAGAAGAAGCTTGGACCCTGGGCCAGATCGCAGCGCCTCGAGGCCTACCGGCTGTATGACGCCGACATCCCGGAGTACGCCGTCGCCGTGGATCGCTACGGCAACTGGCTGCACGTGCAGGAGTATGCCGCGCCGGCCACCGTCGACGAGGTGGCAGCGCGTCGCCGACTCGACGAGATCCTGGCTGCGGTTCCGGCGGTCTGTGGCGTCGAGCCCGGGCACATGGTGCTCAAGCGGCGTGAACGCCAGCGCGGACCGCGCCAGTATCAGAAGCTGGGGGAGGGCGGGGAGAGCATGGTGGTGCGGGAGCGCGACCTGCGCTTCGAGATCAATCTGTCCGACCACCTGGACAGTGGCCTGTTCCTCGACGGACGCGAGCTTCGTGCGCTGGTGGGTTCCCTGGCTCGAGACCAGCGCGTGCTCAACCTCTTCGCCTACACCGGCAGCGCCACCGTGGCCGCCGCGGTGGGGGGCGCCCGGAGCAGCACCAGCGTCGATCTGTCACGCACCTACCTGGACTGGGCCCAGCGCAACCTGGACCTCAATGGCCACGGGCGGGGTCCGCATCGCCTGCAGCAGGCCGACTGCCTGAGCTGGCTGTCGCAGGCGCGTGAGCAGTACGACTTGATCTACCTCGACCCGCCGACCTTCTCGACGTCCAAGCGCATGGCGGACACCCTCGACGTGCAGCGCGACCACGTGGACCTCATCCGCAAGGCCCTGCGCCTGCTGGCACCCCAGGGTCAGCTGATCTTCGTGTGCAATGCCCGCCGCTTCAAGCTGGACACCGCGTCTCTGGATGACGTGAGCATCGAGGAATGGACCGCGCGCACCGTGCCTCGCGACTTTAGACGACGGCCGCACCGCAGCTGGCGGATCACCCGCTGAGCGTGGTTCCCGCGCGCTTGCGCCGCACGTAGAGCTGCTTGCGCACGCGGGCCACCTCGGCTCCGTCGTCGTCGCGCACCGTCACGTCGAACCAGGGAAGATACTTCTGTCCATCGGCCGTGTGTCGCCGCATGTCCTCGATGGCATCCTCGCCGATCTCGAACAGCGCGTGCACCGAGCCACGCCCGGGCGCCACGAACTCTATCTGCGCGGCCTTGTCCCACACCACGTAGTCCCGTCCCAGGTTCTGCAACGCCATGATCATGAAGAAGGGATCCGTCATCGCGTACAGACTGCCGCCAAACTGCGTGCGCACGTAGTTCCGGTTGTACCAGCGCAGCCGCATGTGCACCCGGATGCGTCGCCAGTCCGGCGCAATCTCGTCGACATGGATACCCGCGCCCAGGTAGGGGGGGTAGATGTTGAAGACCACTCGAAGCAGCCGGGGGTCTGTCATGTCCGGCTCCGTGTAGCCTCTGCGGGCTGGATGCGGTGAAGGGACGCGGCCCCGCTCGCAGCCGTTCTTTTCCCGGATGCCACCTTTCCAGGAACCCTTGCTCAGGTCAGCTTGCGGGCGTCGGCGAGCAACTGCTTGATGGACGACAGCTTGTTGGTGAGCTGAAACAGCCTGGCCTCTCCGCCACCAAGCTGCGCGGCGTTGGTGAACTCCGTCAAGGCCTTCTGAACCTTTTTGTCCCACGCGGCCAGGTCCTTGGCCTCGTCGGCGACGCGCTGCATCAGGCGTGTGTGGCCGCGCTCAACCTCGTCGATGACAGCGCGATCCAGGCGTCGCTTGATCTCGACCACGTCAAAGATCTTCTTGAACAGCGCATTGGCGTCGGCCATGTCCTCGGGCTTGACCTCGGGCTCGGGCGCCTTGGGCTTCTTGACCTCTGCCGCCTCCCCGTCGGCCTTGGCCACTTTTTTGGGAGCGGCCTTGGTCTCACCCTTGGGCGCGGCGGGCTCCGTCTTCTCCGCGGCGGCCTTTGCTTCATCTTCTGTCTTGGCCGGCTCCACCTTTTCTTCGGCAGTCCTGGCTCCAGCGGGGCTGTCCTGGTCCGTTCCTGCGGTCGCGCTCACTGCCTTGGGTTCGGTCTCGTTGCTCATGGACAGCTCCTTGCCAGGTTTGCCCGTTGTTCTTGCCGTGAAGCGCACACGCTGGCAAGTGTGGTGCTCGGCGATCGCCCTGTGCTTGACACGGCGACCGGCGCGGGTAGGTTACACGCGCTCCAGTGTGAATTGCACGCAAGGACCCCAACGCCACGGCGAGAACATGCCACGTTTCCTCACGATCTTGCTCGCGCTGCTGCTCGCGATCCCGGTCTGGGCCCAGCTCGAACCGCAACCGGGAGAGCGCGAGCTGCAGCAGATCCAGACGGCCCCCAAGCTGGTCGCGGCGCCCACCGTGGTCAAGGAGGTCCAGCCTGAATTTCCCGAGGAGGAGAAGCAGGCCGGCCGCAGCGGTGCCGTGGTGCTGCGCCTCACCGTCGACGACAGGGGCTTGGTGGACAGGGTGGAGGTGCTCGAGAGCGCAGGACCCTTCTTTGACTGGTCCGCCTTGGGCGCGGGCACACAGCTCATCCTGAGTCCGGCGCTGTTCGTCCTGCAACCGATCGAGGGCGACACCTGGCCCCTGTGCGAGGAACTCGACGACGAGCAACTGGACCAGGGCGCGAAGTGCGCCGAGAGCTTCAGCGCCCCGGTGCAGCTCGACTACCGCATGAACTTCGAGCTGATGGCGCCGCCGGAGCCACCGCCCGAGCGGCCCAAGCCACAGACCGGCCGCATCGTGGGTATCGTGCGCGAAGCGGGCAGCAAGCGCCCCCTCGAAGGTGTCGAGGTGGTCATCGACGTGCAGGGGACCGTGGACGAGGCCTTCACGCCGGAGGACCTGGCCGCCCTGAGCGCCCTCACCGACAAGGACGGCGTGTTTCGCATCGAGGATGTGCCCGTGGGCACGCACAAGGTGCGCCTGGCCCTGTCCAGCTACGAGCCCGCCGACGAAGAGGAGACCTTCTCCGGTGACGTCGAGAACCAGGTCATCTACTACCTGGTGGCGCGCTCCTACAGCAAGTTCACCACGGTGGTCAGGGTCAAGCGGCCCGCCAAGGAAGTGACCAAGGTCGCCCTGCAGCGCGAGGAGGTGACCAAGGTGCCGGGCACCTTCGGCGATCCTTTGCGCGTCATCGAGAACCTTCCCGGGCTGGCGCGCTCGGGCGTCATCGGTGGCGCATTGCTGGTGCGCGGCGCCAATGCCGAGGACTCCGCCGTCTACTTCGACTCGGTCGAGATCCCGGTGCTGTACCACTTCGGCGGGCTGACCTCGGTCATCAACGCCGAGTTCCTCGAGGACATCAACTTCTACCCGGGTGGCTTTGGCGCCCGCTATGGACGTGCCACCGCCGGCATCGTCGACGTGGACAGCCGCGAGCTTGGCATGGAGACCTTTCGCGGCACCGGTGAGGTGGACCTGCTGGACTCGGGCTTCTTCTTTGCCGGGCCCATCGACATCGGGGCCGTCGTCGGCATGGAGCCGGCACCGCCCGGACCCTCGCCGCAGAAGATCACCTTCGCCGCCGCGGCGCGCCGCAGCTACATCGACGCCCTGCTGCCCTTCGTCATCGAGACCGTCCTGCCCCAGGACCAGGCCGTGCTCACGGCCTCGCCCATCTACTGGGACTACCAGACCAAGGTCGAGTACCGACCCCACGTGGATCACCGGGCCTCGATCATGGCCTTCGGCTCGGACGACAACCTCAAGATCATCGCCCGCGGAGGCGCCGAGGACGCGGCCCAGGCCTTCAACCTGGCCTTGCACAACCAGTTCCACCGGCTGGTGGGCCGCTACGACGTGCAGCTGGGGCCACGCCTCAAGAACCAGCTGATCATGTCGGGTGGCTACACCGGCGTCGAGATCGGCGCTGACGCCAACGCGGCGCTGGCCGCCGGCGGCGTCATCGACGTGTGGTCCGCGGCGCTGCGCGACGAGCTGACCTACAACCCGCTGCAGGGCGTCGAGCTGGTGGCGGGCCTGGACATGGGCTACGGCGCCTACGCGATCAACTTCAACATCCCCTTCTCGCCCACGGTCAACACCTACCCGCGCCTGCTGCCCAACCTCCAGGGCAGCACCAGCATCACCGAGGAGGGTTCGCAGACTCTGCCCGGCTGGTATGTGGAGGCCAGGCTCGGGCCGCTGGCGGGTCTGACCCTGATCCCGGGCTACCGCTTCGACATGTACCTGTTCAACGACCAGCAGCGCTTCTCCACCGAGCCGCGCCTGACCGCGCGCTGGCAGGTGGCCAAGGACACCACGCTCAAGGCCGCCTTCGGCGTGTACGAGCAGCTGCCGCAGCCCTTCCAGTTGGGCGAAGACTACGGCAACCCCTTGCTCACGCTGCCGCGCGCCCTGCATTACATCGTGGGCTACGAGCACAAGCTGACCGAGGCCCTCAACATCTCGCTCGAGCTGTATTTCAACGATCGCGACCGGCAGGTGACCTCGTCGGACAAGATCACGGTGACCGGCGATGGCGGCATCGACCTCGAGTTCTACAACAACAAGGGCATCGGCCGCTCTTACGGCGCCGAGGTGCTGTTGCGCCACGAGCTGAGCCGCGACTTCTACGGCTGGGTCGCCTACACCCTGGCGCGCTCCGAGGAGCGCGACCTCAACGTGGCGCAGGCGGCGGACGGCAGCTACGAGATCGACAAGATCGCGCCCTGGATCATCACCGGCACCGACCAGACCCACATCCTGACCGTGGTCGGCCAGTACCGGCCCACCATCCCCGACGTGCCGAGCTGGGCCTTCGGCCTGGGTGGCGGCACCTCGCCCGACTGGCTGCGCGACGCCTGGCGCGTGGTGGCCAAGGACTGGTCAGTGGGCGGGCGCTTCCGCCTGGTCACCGGTGACCCCATGACCCCGGTGCGCTTTGCCCAGCACGACCTGGACCAGGACGGCTGGGACGCGGTGCGCGGGGCCGCGCGCTCGGATCGCATGCCAACCTTCAACCAGCTGGACGTGCGCTTGGACCGCAAGGTGGTCTTTGACAACTTCGTGCTCAACTTCTACCTGGACCTGCTCAACGCCTACAACATGGCCAACGTCGAGAGCATCATCAGCGACTACCGCTACCGCAAGCAGGTCCCACTGACGGGCCTGCCCATCATCCCCGTCGTGGGCGTGCAGGGGGAGTTCTGATGCGTACCACCCTTCTCCCGCTGCTGCTCGTGGTCAGCGCGGCCGCTGGCTGCATCGACCTGGACACCCAGTACGAACTCAAGGACTTGCGCATCCTGGCCATGCGGCTCGACCCGCCAGAGGTGCTGTACTCGCCCTTCCTGTCCCTGCCCGCAGATCAGCGCCCGCCCGCGGCGTTCCGGCCGCCGCCGCCCTTCCCACCGGCCGAGCAGGAGCTGACCGCCACGGTGCTGGCCGTGGACCCGCGCAGCGACGCGCCCGTCGAGTTCACCAGCTTCGTCTGCCCGCTCGACAGCAACAACGACTGCCGCAACTACGTGGTGCCCGAGGATCTCGCCCGGACCGAGCGCGAGCCCGAGGCGCTGCAGCAAGCCCTGGCGCCGCTGGTGACCCGCCGCACGACGAGCGTGCCCACCACCGACGACGGCGGCACCCTGCAGGGCGAACTCGGGCGCTTCGCGTTCAGCGAGCGCGCCATCGAGTACATCCTGCCGCACGAGCCAAGCGGCGCGGCCTTCATCCTGCTGCAGCAGCTGGGGCGAATCGTGACCTACGCCGAGCGCGAGGGCATCCGCGAGGTCGCGTTCCGGCGCATCCCCTTCGGTCCCTACCTCGACCTGAGCTTCCTGCCGCCCGACGTGCAGACTGCCTTCGAGGACTTCCTGGGCATTGACGTGTGCACGGCGGAGCAGACCGCGGCCAGGGACCCGAGCTGCCTGTGGCAGGCCACGGCCAACCGCAACCCGGTCATCGAGGAGATGCGCATCTCGCGCGATACCACCATCAAACCCGTGTATGACGAGGCCGGGCTCGACAGCCGCGAGGTTGGCGAGGTCGTCAGCGGCCCCATCGCGCTGGCGCCGGGCGAGGAGATCCGGCTGTGGCCGGTGCTCGCCGCCGACGTGCGCGAGGCCTACCAGTCGCTCAACTTCGACCTCCAGACCTCGTCGCTGAACCTGCAGAACTACGTCGAGGACATGGCCATCAGCTGGTACGCGACGCGCGACTTCCCGGTGCCGCCCGTCACCGACCTCACCCTGTCCCTGGGTTACAGCGCGACCTACGTCTACCCCGAGGTCGATCCCCCCGACGAGGTGCGCATCTATCTGGTCGTGCTCGACCAGCGCGGGGGGGTGGCCTGGCAGATGGTGGTGCTGACCCGGGGATGAATCCTGCCCGGGCTCTCCCCTGGGCCCTTGCGCTCGCCCCGGGCGACGATGATAGGGTCATGGCACCTCTCACGGCCTGGAGCGCCGCGCGATGACCACGACACCGCAGAACGTGCCTGTACTCGATACCGTGCCCGCGTGCCTCGCCGTCATCGAGGATCCAGCCCACGCGGAAGAACACGCGAGCGCGGTGGCTCAGGACAGCGATCCCCTCGACGACCCTGCGCTGCACAGGCTGGCCAGCCTGACCCGGAACGAACTCAAGGCGCTGTTCAAGTAGCCGAACACAGGTGCCGCTACCCTCCCATCGGGCACCGGGCTACAGCCCGGGAGGCGATCTGCGGACAGGTTGCGGGCGGGCAGGAATGGCGCTCAGCCCTCGGCGACCCCACCGCGCACCGAGACCAGCCCAGCCTCGATCCGGCGCAGCCTGAGGCGGGTCCCTGCCCGCACCGTTCGCCCCAAAAAAAACGCCAGGCGTGAAACCTGGCGTTGTCCCGTGGAGCCGGCTGTCGGAATCGAACCGACCACCTGCTGATTACGAATCAGCTGCTCTACCGAATGAGCTAAGCCGGCACAGTAAATCGGCGGGCATACATAAAGGCGCACCCGGGCGATGTCAACGATCGTGCGTCCGGGGGTTCCTTGCTTGACCGCCCACCTGTGGCCCCAGGATGATCACGACGTGAGGGACGAACTCCATCTGCACTACGATTCCGCCGCCCAGGTCGCCGTGCGCTTGCCCGCGGCGGGCCTGGGGAACCGTGCCCTGGCCTACCTGGTCGACCTGGGCATCGTGGGCACGGTCTGGCTGGCGCTGGCCCTGGTGGTCACGGCCTTGAGCGACGGCTGGCTGGATCAGCTGCTGGGCCTCGGCGGCATGGGCCAGGCCGCGCTGGTTGTGGCCGCCCTGGCGCTCACCACGGGCTACGACATCGTCTTCGAGCTGCTGTGGGACGGTCAGACGCCAGGCAAGCGGCTGCTCGGGCTGCGCGTGCTCCGGCTTGACGGCGGGCGCGTGGGTCTTGCCGAGTCCGCTGCGCGCAACGTGCTGAGGCTGGTGGACCTGCTGCCCGCGGGCTACGGGGTGGGCATTCTCTGCATGGCCCTGAACCGTCAGCAGCGACGTCTCGGTGACCTGGTATCTGGCTGCACGGTCACCCGTGAACATGCCATTGACCTGGACGCCCTGAGCGGACCCTCGGCGGGCATGCAGGTACAGGTCGAAGCCGCCATGCTGCAGCGTGCGCGCCTGGTTCGCGTCGAGGTGGACGCGTTCACCCTGCTCGCAGATTTCCTGGCGCGGCGCGAGCTTCTGATCCCCGAGGCGCGGTTGCGCGTGTCTCGTGCGCTCGCCGCCAGCTTCCGTGTCGAGGTGCTGGGTGACGACGATGCACCAGGTGAACTTCCGGGGGCGCGGGCCGAACAGGTCGTGGCGGCGGTGCTGCAGGCGAGTCCAGGCAGGGATCCGTCGTGAGCGAGCCCTTGCATCGCTATGTCACGCGTCGGCGCAGCGAGTGGGATCAGCTCGAGCGGGTGCTCGACGGTGTGTCACGACGTCGAGGGCAGGTCGCCATCGCCGAGCTCCACCTGGCCCTGGCGCTGTCCCGGGCGGTCGCTGCCGACCTCGCGGTCTGCCAGCAGCGCTATCCCGGCAGCAGCGTCGAGAACCACGTGGCAGGCCTGGTGGCCGCAGCAGATCGCATGTTGCAGGGGAGCACGCCGCACCGGCCCTGGAAGAACATCCTTGGCTTCGTGCGCAGCGTATGGCCTGCCCTGGTGTGGAAACACCGAGGCGTCGTCGGCCTGTCGGCCGCGGTGATCGTCAGCGGTGTGGTCCTCGGACTGCTGGTGACCTGGACCGACGTCAGCATGGGCGAAGCCCTGGCTGGTCCTGGCATCGCCGCCAGCATCGAGCGCGGTGATGTGTGGACCGACCCCGTCGAGGAACAGGGTCAGCACGCCGCCATGTCCGCCTTCATCTTCACCAACAACATCCGGGTCAGCCTGGCCGCTTTTGCCCTGGGGCTCGCCTTCGGGTTGGGCGCGCTGCTGCTGCTGCTGTTCAACGGCCTGCACCTGGGTGCCGTGGTGGCCCTCACCGGCCAGGATCCCGCAGTGCAGCGTGGTCTGCTCGACTTCATCGCGGCCCACGGTCCCGTCGAACTCAGTCTCATCGCCATTGCCGGCGGGGCCGGAATGTGGCTCGGCAGCGCGCTCATCGACCCGGGACAGCGCCCTCGCAGTGAGGTTCTGCGTGAGCGAGGCCGCGAGGCGGTGCTGCTGGTGGTAGGTTGCGCACCCTGGTTCGTGGCCATCGGTCTGGTCGAGGGCTTCGTGTCTCCGGGCCACCTGGTGCCTACTCCGCTCAAGGTGGCACTGGGACTGGGCGCGCTGGTGGCGCTGGGCTGGTGGATACGGTCCACAGGTCTTGCGGCGGCGGTGGACGACCCGGCTCGGGGTGCCCGCAACGAGTTGTGATCCCACCTTCGATTCAGTATTAATGGGCGTCTAGCGAGGCTTCAGGCGCTGCGATGCCGGTCCGAGTTCGGCGTGCCTGGGTTCTGCGCGTCGACCATCCAAGGAGAGAAGCATGTCATTCGGGAGCAGTGTGGTGCGTGCGTGGGTTCGCAAGGTCCACCTGATGATGCCGCTATGGGCCGTGCTGGGCATGGCACTCGCCTCACAGGCGCGGGCACAGGTCACGCTGATCCAGAATATCTCGCCCCAACCCAACGAGCTCGCCGTGAGCCCGAGCGCCGAGGTGCAGGTCACCTACAACAACAACATCGACTTCGGTACCGTGAACGCCGCGACGGTATCGCTGTACGGACGTTATTCTGGAAGGCTGGCGGCGTCCTATGGCGGAACCGGACCCACGATCATCGTCACGCCCAACCTCAGCTTCTTCCCAGGCTCTCGCATCTCGGTCACCATCACGGATGGTATCAAGAACATCGGGGGCGATCCTGGGCGACCCTTCGCCTGGTCCTTCACCACCGACGTGCTCGGTGGCAATTCGCTCTACGACTCGGGGCAGACCCTGAGCAACCAGCTGAGCTACGCCGTGGCGCTCGGCGATCTCGATGCAGACGGCGACCTCGACGCCTTCGTGGCGCACAGCGGCACGGATCATGCGGTCTACCTCAACAACGGTTCCGGCGTGCTGACCGACAGCGGCTGGGTCCTGGCCAACACGGGCCTGGCGACGGGAGTCGCCCTGGGTGACATGGACGGCGACGGTCTGGTCGACGCCGTGGTCAGCGTGTCTGGCGCAGCCAATCAACTCTGGTTCGGCAGTGGATCAGGCTTCTCACTCTCCAGCTTCGGCTCCACTGAAAAGAGCACCGACGTGGCCCTGGCCGATCTGGACAACGACGGCGACCTGGACGCGTTCGTGACCAACGACGAGCCCCTCCTCTATGGCGACAGGGTGTGGGTGAACGACGGAGCTGGAGTTCTCTCGCAGCAGACCTATGACCCGGCTCCTCTGGGTGGGCCGACCTACGCCATAGAACTCGGGAGCGGCAACGCGAATTACTGTTCGGACCCGCCAGGCGCGCTGCGTTCCGTGACGACTCCCTATAACCGCAGTGACGCCGTGGCGCTGGGGGACATCAACGGCGATGGCTGGATCGATGCAGTGGTGGCCGACCTCGGCCGCACGGCCACGGTCTGGCTCAACTATAGCGGCAAGATGTTCGGCGACTGCCCCTCGCCCCAGAATCCTTTTACGGCAAGCTTCCCGTCTTCACAGGGACAGGGCGTGGCGCTCGGCGACATCGACGGCGACGGCGACCTGGACCTCTTCATCGCCCGGGGCGGGCTGACCTCGCGTGCCAACATGCTGTGGCTCAACAACGGCAGCGGCACGTTCACCAACACGCTGCAGAACCTGGGCAGCAAGGACAGCTACGACGTCGAGCTGGCCGACATCGACGCCGACGGCGACCTGGATGCCGTGGTGGCCAACTCGGATTTCACCGCGACCAACAGCTCCAACGATGTGTGGATCAACAATGGCTCCGGCAACTTTGGGTTGACGCCCCTGCAGACCATGATAGGCGCAGGCAAGAATTACGAGCAGACCTATGGGCTGGATCTGGGTGACCTCGACAACGATGGCGATCTGGATGCTGTCTTCGCCAACATCGGAGTGTTCCCCTTCAACACCGACGGAGTCTGGCTCAACAACACCTCACCTGTGGTGTCCGTGAACACCGGCGCCTCAGTTGATGAAGGTAGCACTGTCACCATTAGCACGGCTCGCCTGGCCTTTACCGACGTCGACGACGTCGACACGGCCCTGACCTACACAATGACCGTCATCCCGGTCAACGGCACCCTCGAGCGCAGTGCTGTGAATCTCGGCGTGGGGTCGCAGTTCACCCAGGCCGACATCAACAGCAATGTCGTGGTCTACCGCCACAACGGCAGCGAGACCACGGGCGACCTGTTCAAGTTCAGGGTGGCGGATCCCCGGGGAGCGCAGACCACCGAGAACACCTTCAATGTCACGGTCATCGCGGTCAACGACGTGCCTCAGGTGGGTGTCAACCAGGGCTTGACCGTGGCCGAGGGTGGCACGGCGACCATCACCAACACGATGTTGCGCGCCACCGACGCGGATCACCCCGATCCGGCCGTGCTCACCTTCACCGTCACGGGTCCGCCTCCGCTGGGCGCCGTGCTGCGCCAGGGAAGTCCGACCACCACCTTCACCCAGGATGACATCAACAACAACCGGGTGAGCTATCGCCACGACGGTGGCGAGGCAGCATCGGATGCCTTCACCTTCACGGTGCGGGACAACGGGACGCCACCCGGGGTCACCGCGCCGCAGGTGTTCAACGTCACCGTGACGCCGGTCAACGATCCCCCGACCGTCGCCGTGAACAACGGCGCGACCGTCCTGGAAAACGCGACCGTGATCATCACCAGCGCCATGCTGCAGGCCGCCGATCCCGACAACACCGCCAACGAGCTGTCCTTCGTGGTGCAGCAGGTCCCGGTCAACGGCGATCTCTTCAATGGCTCGGACAAGCTCTCCCAGAGCGGCACCTTCACCCAGGCGGACGTCAACACCAACAAGATCACCTACGTCCACAGCGGGAGCGAGACCCTCACGGACAGCTTCCGATTCACCATCCGCGACTTTGGCGGCCAGACAGCACCGGCCGAGACCTTTGCCATCGTGGTCACGCCCGTGAACGACGCACCCGTGGTCACGGTCAATTCCGGACTCAGCGTGGCCGAAGGGGGGACGGCGACCATAGGTCAGTCGCGGTTGCTGACCACCGACGTGGACATCCCCGCCCAGACCCTGACCTACACCATCACCCAGCTGCCGACCAACGGCACCCTGCGCATCGGTTCCACGGCGATCCTGCTCAACGGCACCTTCACCCAGGCCGAGATCAACGCCAACAGCTTCAACTACCAGCACAATGGCAGCGCCACGAGTTCGGACAGCTTCCGCTTCCGCGTTGCGGATAACGGAACGCCGACCATGCAGACCGCCGAGACGATCTTCGGCATCAGCGTTGGCGCGGTGAACGATCCCCCGCAGATCACTTTGAACACAGGAGCCAGCTTGGCCGAAGGTGCCGCCGTGTTCCTGACCGGTGCCATGCTCGACTCCACAGACCAGGAAGATGACCTGGCCGGGATTCCGCTGACCTACACCCTGCTCACGCTCCCGACCCGGGGCACCCTGCGTGATGGGCAGCAGAACCTCATCGTCGGCTCGACTTTCGTGCAGACCAAGCTCGACAGCGGCAACGTCATTTCCTACGAGCACAACGGCAGCGAGACCGTCAGCGACAGCTTCCAGGTCGTGGTCAAGGACAGCCAGGGGCTGTCGTCGGGCTCGGCGACCTTCGTCATCACCATTACCGCCGTCAACGATGTGCCCCGGGTGGTGGCCAACCTGGGTCTGACCCTGGGTGAAGGAGCGACGTCCACCATCACGTCCACAGCTCTGCGAGCGACGGACGACGACAATAACGACGCGGATCTGATCTACACCGTGTCACAGATCCCCGCGTACGGCGCGCTGCAGCGCGACACGACGACGCTGGCGATCAACGGCACCTTCACCCAGGGTGATGTCGACACCGGAAAGGTCACCTACGTGCACAACGGCACGGAGAACTTCGCCGACGCCTTCCACTTCACGGTGCGCGATACTGCAACGCCCACCTACGGGGAGACCGCCAGCCAGACCTTTGCCATCACCATCACGGCCATCAACGACGCTCCTGTGATGGTGGCGAATAACGGGCTGGTGCTCGACGAGGGGAGCCAGGCCATCATCACGGACGCGGACCTGGCCGCGAGCGACGTGGATAATCTACCCTCCACACTCGTGTATGTCGTTTTACAGGCCCCACTCAACGGCACGCTGCGCAATGGCAACACGGCTTTGACCACCAACAGCACCTTCACCCAGGGCCACATCAATGCAGGCAACATCAACTACCTGCACAGTGGCAGCGAGACCTTGATCGACACCTTCCTGTTCGTGGTGCGCGATGCGGGCGGAGCCTCGGCTCCCAGTGGGACCTTCAACATCACGATCATGGCCGTGGACGATCCTCCCGTGATCGTGCGCAGCCTCGGCCTCACCCTGGCCGAGGGCGCGCTCGCAGCCGTACTCAACACAAGCCTGCAAACCACGGATGCGGACAACACACCCACGGAGCTGAGCTACCGACTCACGGCAGTTCCCCTCAACGGCAGCCTGACAAGCAACGCGGCGCCTCTGGTGATCAATGACAGCTTCACCCAGCAGGAGGTGGATGACGGCGTGGTCGCCTACCAGCACGACGGTGGTGAGACCCTGTCGGACAGTTTCCGCTACCGCGTGACCGACGGCTTCAACACCAGCACCGAGCGCAGCTACGCCTTCACCGTGACCGCGGTCAACGACACGCCTGACATCGGTATCAACTCGGGGCTCACTGTGTCCCAGGGCGGCACGGCACCCATCACCAACACCCTGCTGGCCGCGACAGACCAGGACAATATCGACTCGAGTTTACAGTATCGCCTGATCACGGCGCCGGTGAATGGCACGCTGCGGGTTGGTAGCACGGCGCTGGCGGTCAACGGCACCTTCCTGCAGAGCGATATCGATGCGGGCAATCTGACCTACGAGAACACCAACATCGTCGCGACCACCGACACCTTCCGCATCTCGGTGACGGATGGCACGGCCACCTCACCGGCCGTCAACTTCAATATCGTACTTTCGGACACGAACTTCCCGCCCTCGGTGGTCAACAACAACCCGGCGACCGTGCTCGAGGGAGGCACCCTGGTTGTGGGACCGAGCCTGCTGAGCCACACCGACGTGGACAACGACGACGCAACCCTGGTGTACACGGTCACCGTGGCGCCCGTGAACGGTATCCTGTACCGCAACGTGACACCGCTCGGCATGAACGATGTGTTCACGCAGGATCAGGTCAACCGCGGGCGCGTGACCTACGTGCACAGCGGCAGCGAGACCACCGCGGACTCCTTCACCTTCACGGTCGAGGACAACTCGGGTGTGCCCATCGCACCGGCCGACTTCATCATCAGCGTCACACCGGTCAACGACCTGCCGGTGCAGGTCAACAACAACCTGCTGACCCTCGACGAGGGAGCCACGGCCACCATCACCACGGCGCTTCTCTCCTACAGTGACGTCGAGCAGGCCGCGTCCAGTCTGACCTACCGGCTGCTCCTGGCGCCTTCCAACGGGACCCTGTTGCTCGGCTCGACACCCATCCTGACCAACGGGACCTTCACCCAGGCCCAGATCAACCAGAACGCGCTGCGCTACATGCACTCAGGCAGCGAGACCTCGGACGACAGCTTCAGCTTCGTGGTCACGGACGGTTTCGATACCACCAGCGACGAGCTGTTCCTGATCGTGGTCAACCCGGTCAACGACGCGCCCGTGATCACACGACACACCGTCACCTTCGTGACCGAGGGGCTCACGGAGATCGTAGACAACTCGACCCTGCGGGCCACCGATGCCGACGACGACGATGCCCTGCTGCGCTTCACGCTGACGGTGCCGCCCAGTCACGGCCAGTTGCTCCTGACCGGGGCACCGCTGGCTGTCAACGACACCTTCACGCAGGGCGACGTCAATGCCCTCAGCCTCGTCATCACCAATGATGGTGGGGAAGCCTCGTCCGACAGCTTCTCGGTGGTGGTGCGCGATCCGAGCAATGCGGTGTACCCGAGCTCGGGCAGCCAGGTGATGTCCGTCACCATCCGCGCCGTCAACGATCCACCCGTCGTGGTCGCCAACACCGGAGCCACCGTCGTCGCCGGGCAGAACGTCACCATCACGAGCAGCATGCTACGCGCCACGGATGCCGACGACAGCAATGCCAGCCTGATCTACACCATCACCCAGGTGCCTCAGCACGGCAGACTGCGCAACAACATCACCAATGTGCAGGCGGGGTCGCGCGTGCTGCAAAGCGAGATCGATGCCAACAGGCTCGTGTACATCCACGGCGGTGACGAGGCGATTGCGGACAGCTTCGGGTTCAGGGTCAAGGACCCCAACAACAGCGAACTCGCCGAGATGTTCTTCGACATCACCATCAATGCAGTCAACGATCCTCCGCGGGTGGTGCAGAACACAGGGCGCACCATCGAGGAGGGAGCGCCCTTCACCCTCAACGCCACCCTGCTGAGCGCGACGGATCCCGACAACGACGACACGGCGCTCGTGTTCACGCTGCAGGTCCCGCCGACCCACGGCAGCCTGCTGCTCGTCAGCACCGCGGTGGCCACCAACGGAACCTTCACCCAGGGCGACATCGACGCTGGCCGGATGAGCTACCAGCACGATGGCAGTGAATCGAGTTCCGACAGCTTCACCTTCGTGGTCTCGGACCCGCTGGGGGCCAGCTCGGCCTCGACGGTCTTCGCCATCGTGGTCAACCCGGTCAATGACATGCCCACCATCATCAACAACGGTCTGACCGTGAACGAGGGCGCGCGCATGGTGATACCCACCACCGCGCTCAGTGCCCAGGATGTGGACAGCGACGTGCCTTCTCTTGTCTACACCCTGGTGTCCGCGCCTATCCATGGCACGCTGTTCGCCGGACTTGCGCCGGTGACACCGGGCAACACCTTCTCGCAGAACACCATTTCGACCAGCAACCTTGCCTACCTGAATGACGGAGCGGAGTTCGCCTCGGACAGCTTCGTGTTTCGGGTGCGCGACAGCGGCAATGCCGAGACGGTCAACACGACCTTCACCATCACCATCTTCCCGGTCAACGACGCGCCGGTAGTGGGGACCATCCCGGACCAGACCGTCATGACCGGGGCCAGCTTCACGTCTTTTGATCTCGACGACTTCGTGACCGACGTGGATAACACCGCATCGGAGCTGACCTGGTCGGTGAGCGGAAACAGCAACCTCAACGTCACCATCAGCGCGACCAATGTGGTCAACCTGGTCGAGGCCAGCACGGGATGGGTGGGGGCCGAGGTCCTGACCTTCACCGTCGACGATGGCACCGATACGGCCTCCGCCGCCGCGACCTTCACGATCACGGCGACGCCCAACCAGGCGCCCAATTTCGTGGATCCCACACCGGCCGGTGTACTCACCGTCGAGGTGGGTCAGGAGTTGGCGTTCACGGTGCTGGCCGAGGACCCGGACGGTGACACGCTGACCTACGGTGCCCAGGTGCTGCCCATCGGCGCGACCTTCAGCACCACGAGCGGTGCCTTCCAGTGGTTCCCCCTGACCCAGCACATCGGATCCTGGCCGGTGACCCTGACCGCGCAGGATCTCGACCACACCGCGTCCCGGGCCATCGTGATCGACGTCGTCGCGGCGCCGGTGGCCGATGCCGGCGTGGTCGACGCCGGGCCACCCGTCGAGGAAGGTTGCGGCTGCAGCGCCCCGGCCCGCGGTGGGCGAGGCGTGCTTGCTGTCCTGGTGGTCCTGGGTCTTGTGCTGCGCCGTCGCCGACAGAGCTGAAGACCCGGCTTGCCCGGAGGAGGCGCGGGATCGCGGGATGCGGTCCCGTGTCCTCGTTCAGTCCAGCTTGATCAGGTCCAATGTGTCTTGAGCGACAACCTGCTCACGCAGCGTCGAGGGCTGCCAGCAAGCGCTCGATGTCCGCCTCGTTGTTGAACGCGTGTGGGCTGACGCGGATCGCCTGCCCCGCCCGGCGGGCGACAGCCACGCGGTGCTGGCGCAGGCTCAGCATCGCGGCTTCGACGCTCCCTGACGGTGCGAAGGTGACGATGGGACTGCGGTCGGCGCGCTGCGTGTCACTGAGCACCCTGCCGCCTCGTTTTTGCACGGCCAGGGCGATGCGGTCGCTGAGATGCAGGGCTGAGACGTGCAAGTTGGCGATGCCGAGTTCGAGCAAGAGCTCCACCGAGGCGGCTCCGGCCAGCGCTCCGAACAGCGGAGGCGAGCCAGGCTCGAAGCGGCGAGCATTGGGACGCGGCAGGCGGTCGAGATCGACGGCATCCTCGGGCTCGCCATAGGTGAAGGTGCCCTGGACCACTGGAGTGAGTTGCTCCGCACGGCCCGGTGCCAGGGCCAGCAGGCCGTGCCCCACGGGTCCGCACAGCCACTTGTGGGTTCCACCGCAGACCGCATCCACCCCCAGCGCGGCCAGGTCGAAGGGGATCACTCCCAGACCCTGTATGGCGTCGACGACCAGCCAGGCGCCGTGACGGCGACAGGCCTCGGCCACCCGGTTGAGCTCGGTCATGGCCCCGGTTTGCCACTGCACCCAAGACACGGCCACCACCCGGGTACGCGGCCCCATGGCAGCAATCAACTGGCCCGTGTCGACGGTAAAGTCCGGTCCGGACGCCACCGTGACCACCCGCGCACCCGCGCGTCGGGCCGCCGCGTGCCAGGGGTAGGCGTTGGACGGGTACTCCTGGTCCCAGGTGACGATCTCGTCGTCCGCGCGCAGATCGAGACCCATGGCCACGTAGGAGATGGCTGCCGCGCAGGTGGGCACCATGGCGACGTCGTCAGGAGCGGCGCCGACCAGGCGCGCGAAGCTGGCCCGCGCGTGGGCATAGTCCTGCCGCCAGTGCTCGATGGCGAAGCTGCCATGTCTGGCCAGTGCCGTGCACAGCCGCTCCCCGGTTCCCCGGGCTACCCGCAGCATGGGGGCGACCCCGGCGTTGTTGAGGTGCACTTCGGTCGGGTCGAGGTCGAGGCCCGCGCGCAGCCGGGCGCTCACGTCAGCGAGGGACATTGGCGCTCTCCTGAAGCTTCGGGATGGGCGCCGTGGCTTCGTCGGCCAGCAGGGCTCCGTCCGCGTTTTGAAAACGCCGCCTCACGGTGGCGGGCTGATCGCCATGCCGCAGCAGGGCGAAGCGCAGGCGGCCAGCCAGGGACAGCAGGGACAGGGCCGGGATCTGGACGCAGGCTAGGAGCGACATCGCCACCACGAGCCACGGGCGAGCCCTCCACAGTTCCGCCACGAAGGACCGCCAGCGTCGCTGGAAGCCGGATCCCCGGAACAGCAGGCCACTGGCCAGCGCCATGGGCAGCACCGATCTGACCATGCGCTCCAGGGCCCGCGCACGTCGACGCAGGGCCTCGTCATCGCTGTGCGCGAGGTCCCGCGCCCCCTGCCACAGGTTGTGACAGAGGCGGAAGGGCCAGGGGCCTCCCTCGTCGACGAGACGGCGATAGGTGGAGCGCACCAGCCCGTCCACTTGCGCCATGTCGAAATGCTTGAACGCGAAGTTGCTGCGCGCGGCACCATCGTCCTGGTAGCGGTAGCCGTCGATCAAGCGTCCCTCGCGGCGAATGCGCTGCCACAGCGGCGTGCCGGGCACCGGGTGCAGGGGCACGATCTGATAGAAGGTCGGGTTGAGCCCCACGAAGGCGTCGAGCTCGGCGCCGATGTTCTCGGGGGTGTGCCCGTCCCAGCCCACGACCATGGATCCGAGGGTGTTGATCCCGGCCCGGTGCAGCTTCTCGAACAGCTCCGCCACGTTTCCCTGGCGCTTGTCCAGGGACTCTCCGTCGAGGATCTCGCGCCGGAAGGACTCGACACCGACGAAGATGGTACCGACGCCACAGCGAACCAGTTCGCTCACGCTGTACTGCGCGATCGAGCGCACCGAGGAGAAGATCGTGAGCAGCAGGGGACGCTGTGCCAGTTCCCGGTCCTGTTCCATGCACCGCATGAAGGTCAGAACCTGCTCTCTGTCGTCGAGAAAATTCTCGCTGTAGACGATGGCCGAGCGCGCTCGCGGGTGGCGCCCGGCTTGCTCGCGGATCACTTGGTACAGGCCCTCTCCGACGGCGATGGGGATCTTGCAGCGCGCGAAGTGGCTGGAGGTCGCGCAGAACACGCAGCCATTGCGACAGCCGAGCTCGCTGACGAAGGCCAGCTGGTCATAGATCGAGACGCGGGACCGGAACACGCCGTTGGTGGTCGGCACCAGATCCTGCCGCAGAGGCGACTCGCCCCGCACGCCCCAGCGCCGGGCCAGGTAGTCCCGCAGGAAACTCAGGCCCTCGCCGCGGCAGATGTGATCGACCCTGCTGGCGATCTCCTGTTCGATGCCGAAGTGCTCGTCGAAGATCGCGGTGCCGTACCCGCCAAGAATGATCTCGAGGTGGGGATGTCGGGTGCGCAACCAGGTCACCATCTCGAGCACCTTGCCCGTCAGCACCACCGTGAAGCTGATGGCGACGACGTCGTAGGCCCCGCGGTCGATCTCGCGGGTAAAATCCTTCCAGGTGGGGTTTTCCAGCACCACGGCGTCGACGGGCAGGTTCTGCGCCAGGAAGTGCAGGGGATGCCAGCTGTGCAGCTGACGAAGCTGAAACAGGCCCTGATCGAGGGTGTTGCGATAGTAGAAGTAATCGATGTTGTCGTCGTCGACACTGGCCTTGGCATAGGGCAGATGGGGTGACACGAAGAGGAAGCGCGGCACCCGTGGCGCCGGAGGCGTGTTCATGTGCATGGCCTGCTCGCTTCCCCCACCCACAGCAGCATGAGATCACACAGGTTGGTCCCGGTGGGCCCGCTGACGATCTCGGCTCCCACCGAGGCGAGCAGGGGACCACTGTCGGCGTCGCGCAGCGCTTGCGCCACGGCGTCGTCGTCCACGTCGCGCAGCGTGCACTCGTCGAGCACGGCCCCCGCCACCAGGCCGCGACCATCCACTCCGTCGCTGCCTGCGGCGAGCATGCACCAGGGACGCTCGAGGTGGCGAAGCCTGGCGGCCACGGCCAGGGCCAGGTGGCGTGCACGCCCCCCATGCCCCGGATGGGTGGGCAGCTCCACGGTGAATTCACCCGCCTGCACGCGCAGAAGATTCGCGGGCGCGCGCTGCGCCCAGCCCACGAGATCCTCGACCAGGGCCTGGATCGATCCGGTCACCAGCGTGGCCTCGGCCTCGACGTGCAGCGCGTGCTCCCGGGCGCGCCGGGCGGCGCGATCACGGAGCAACGCGGGAGTTGCCAGGGCCATCCAGTGCACGTGGTCCAGCCGCGAATCCCCGGGCCTCGGGTTCTCTTCGAAGGCACCCCGCAGGCCGTTGTGCAGGTGGGTGATCACCGGGCGGGGGACCTCCGCACCCAGATCCAGGGTCTCGATGGTCTCGACGGCGTCGCGGTAAGAGGTCGGGTCCCCGACCGCTGGCCCGGACCCGACGTCGTGCGGTCCGCCGCCGACCACGTCGACAAGAGCCAGACAGAGCACCGGGCGCGGGCGCGCGGCGAGTGCCAGACGGCCACCCTGTATCTGCGACAGATGGCGTCGCACGGTGTTGATCTGCGTGATGTCAGCCCCTCGCCTGGCCAGCAGCTGCTGCGTTGCGACCAGGTCCGGCAGGCTGAGGCCATCGACGGGATCACACCAGGCGGCACTGGCGCCCCCGGACAGCGCGATCAGCACGGGGGTATCATCAGGAGTTTGCGCCAGCACCCGGCGGGCATGGCGCGCAGCGGTGACACTGCCGGGGGTGGGCAGGGGATGGCCGACCTCGAGCACGACGCAGCCTGTCGGGGCCGGTGCCGTCGCCGACGGGGTGTACACGGCGCTTCCGTACACTACCTCGGCAACGAGGTTCACCAGGCCTCGAGCCATGGGCAGGGCGGCCTTGCCCACCGCGAGCAGAAGTGGGGTACGGCCCTGGCAATGCGCGTGGACGGCCCCAAAATGGGGCGGCAGCAAGGAAGCGGGTTCGACGTCTGCCACGGCCTCGCGGTAGATGTGGCTGAGGATTCGCGGCATGCTGCCCATGAAGCGACGATACCTTGATATTTCGTCGAGGGAACGGTTAGCATCGCAGACGAAAGCCAGCACCATCCCGGACCACCCACCGGCGGGCCGGCAACGCGGAGGATGGAAGATGCCGAGCGACAAGCGCCACCGTCGGTCCACCTACGTGATCGACAGGCGGTTCCAGTTCAAGTACACGGCGATCATCGTCCTGATCGGAGCCGTGATCGCGCTGGTCAGCGCGTACTTCATCTACCAGGCCTGGAGGGAGAACACCGAACTGCTGGCCATCAGCCAGGTCATTGCGGGCGAGATCAATCGCCGCGAGAGCACCAAGGTGTTCTGGGCCGTGGGTATCTTCGTGGTGCTCGAGGTGGTGGGGCTCTTCTTGTGGGGCATCCTGGTGACCCACCGCATCGCCGGGCCGCTGTACATCATCGATCGCTACCTGGGTGCGCTCCGCTCCGGCATCTACCCGGACATGCGGCCGCTGCGCCGCCACGACGAACTGCAACAGTTCTTCGAGAGCTTCTCCTCGACCGTCGATGCTTTTCGCGAACGCGATCAGAAGGAACTCGAGATCGTCGAGCAGGTCTTGACCCAGCTGCCTGCCGGCGAGCTCAAGGAGGCGCTGCAGCAGGTGCGAGATCGCAAGAAGGCCTCGCTGCATCAGGCCGACGATCCTGCGCCCGCGGCCACCGCTCCCGCCCCTTCCACCGCCAGCTGACCCTCCGCATCCGGTCACCGCTTCCTCAACAGCCAGCGCAGACGCTGCTTGCGTCCACTTCTCCCGTCGCCACTGTGGCTCGCTGACACGCCTCTCGCGGCGGCACGACAGGTATCTTCGCCTGAGGCCGCGCCTCCCATCCCAGCAGGCACAGAGGTTGTCTACCGGCGATAGGTCGTGGGCTGGGCTACTTGCGCAGGATCTTGAGGACGGCGTCGAGGATGTTTCGCAGTCGCTCGTTGTCGGTGCGGGAGCGCAGACGGACGATCTTGGGAACGGCCTTCGAGGCTCCTGCGTCGGCTAGGGCAAGTGCCGCGGCTCCCTGGATAAAGGGATCCGGGTCGTCCAGCAGTTCCTCGAGGGTCGCGCTGCCGAGGAGACCGCCGGTCACTCCGAGCAGGCGGATTGCGCGCGCCCGGTCAGCGCGCGTTTCCCCCTGGCGCGCCTCGTCGACAAGATCGTCGAGGTCGAGCAGGTTCTTCATGCTGGTGATGGAGGTGCGGAGTTCGTGCCGGACCGACTCTTCCTCGCCAGCGCGGTCATAGGCGTCCGCCAGAGCATCCACCACATCCTCGGCCGGGAAGCCCGCGAGCAAGCGGGCCGCGCTCGCTCGAACCTCGGCGTCCTCGGACTGCAGGGCAGGCAGCAACGCGCTCCGTGCCCGCTCGGCCGGGATCGCCGCCAGGACCTTCTCCACCTCGGCACGACGGCGGGGATCCGGTAGCACCTCGATCAGGACCTGTATCGCCTCGTCGTCACCACGAGCTGCGAGCTGCTTGATGCGAATGAAGGCGAGCGTCTGCTCGCGCTCACGACCCTCGATCAGGTGCAGGCGGAAGGCCGCCACCACGCCTTCACCCTGGACCTCGCCCAGCGCCTTTTCGGAGAGCGATTGCACCAGGGAATCCGCGTCGCCCAGGGCCTGGAACAGGGGCCCCACCACCTTCTTGCCACCGATGAAACCCAGGGCGCTCGCCGAGGCGCCGCGCACAGCATAGGAATCATCGGCGCCCAGAGCTTCGATCAGCGGTTGGGTCGCACGCTCATCGCGCAGCCGCCCGAGCACGGCGGCCGCCTGTGTGCGCACGCGGAAGCTGTCCGAGTTCTGCAGCTTGTCGATGAGGAGGGGCACAGGATCGCTCTGAGCTCGCGCAGCCGGCACCAGCAGCGCCATCAGGACACAGGAGGTGACTGTCCAGGCGCGCCAGCTGCGTTTCACGGCGTCGTCTCCTCTTCACTCACCATACATCATGGACAGGGATCCGCGCAAAAATCAGCCATGAGGTTGTTGGCTGGCACAGCGCGTGTGCTCGTCCAGGAACCCTGGCGAGGACCGAGGTCCCACCCTCTCCCGGGTCCCTGGGGGGCGGAGGCTAGCGGAAGAACAGGAAGGTGATGAGCACGAAGGTGGGGATCAGGATGGCCCCGGACCAGGCCATGTAGCCGAAGAAGCTGGGGGTCTTGAGGCCGACCTCGTCGCTGATGGCCTTGACCATGAAGTTGGGACCGTTGCCGATGTAGGTGTTGGCCCCCATGAACACAGCTCCGACCGAGATCGCGGCCAGGATGTCCTCGCCCGAGGGTTTGCCCTCACTTCCGGGGAAGGCAATGAGGGTATGCAGGTTCATGGCATCGGTACCGAGGTAGCCCGAGGCGACAGAGGTGAAGGTGAGGTAGGTCGGGGCGTTGTCCAGGAACGACGACAGCATGCCCGTGGCCCAGAAGAAGTGCCACGGTCTGTGCAAGGGGAGATCGGGGCCCTTGGCCTCGAGGATGAGCAGGGCCGGAACCATGGCCACGAAGATCCCGACGAAGAGCACGGCCACCTCGGTGATGGCGTGGAACGAGAACTGGTTGTCCGCGCGAGGCTTCTTGGGGCCCGCAAAGTAGGACAGGAGTCCCAGCCCGACCATGCCGAGCTCGCGCAGGGGTATCCCGATGTGGTTGTCCGGTGCGCGCAGGATCCCGGGGAGGAAGAGCACGCAGAGGATCACGCCGCCAAGAAGCAGAAAATTGACCGCGCCGCTCACGCGCAGTGGTACGACGTGGGTCGCGTCGTAGCGGATGTCCTCGGGGTTCTCCTTCTTGTACGCGCGGCTGTCGATGACGAAGAAGATCGTGAGCACGATCAGTAACCCGACAGCCCATTCGAGCCAGAGCTTGAAGGTCCAGGCGAAGGGCACGCCCCGCAGGAATCCCAGGAACAGCGGAGGGTCACCCAGGGGTGTGAGCATGCCGCCCATGTTGGCCACGGTGAAGATGAAGAAGATCGGGATGTGTCGCGTGTTCTTGCGCTCAGAGTTGGTGCGCAGCAGGGGGCGGATCAGCAGCATGGCTGCGCCGGTGGTGCCAATGAAGCTGGCCAGCACCGAGCCCAGCGACAGGAAGAGCAGGTTGTTGCGCGGTGTGGCCTTGATGTCGCCCTTGAGGAAAATCCCGCCCGAGATCACGAACAGGGACCCGAGCAGGATGATGAAGTCCATGTACTCGAACAGCGAGTGCACCAGGGCGTGCCAGTTGGTCGTCAGCAGGTAGATGGCCATGGGCACGCCGAACAGTGCCGCCACGATGCCCTTGTTGCGGTTGTGCTCCCACCAGTGCGGGATCACCAGGGGCAGCACGGCGATGCACAGCAGCAGTCCGGCAAAGGGCAGCACCAGCAGCGGGGACATGTGTGCCCCCGCGTGGCCCTCGCTGGCCAGGGCAGAACCGGGCCAGAGCGTGACCATGGCGCAGGCAAGCAGGGACAGCGCATGCAGCGGGCGGAACCTCATGCTCGTCTCCTCGTGGCGATGCGGTGGACGCAGGTGACGCATCTGCTGGTTTTCATATCGTGCTACGCGAGACCCGGCAGCGCAGCGAGCCATTCCTATCCCGAGGCGGGTGCTTGAGCCGACCCGGCCTCCATGTCATCCTGTCGCGCATCCTAGAAGGGAGCGCGCAGCGAGGAAAGCTCTTTGCGACGCGCGTTCTGCTGGAGGCTCGCCGTGAAGGCATTCCATCGTATCCTGGCCTGCACCGACTTCTCGACACCTGGCAACGCGGCCATCGAGGCGGCGATCGGGCTGTGCAAGGACAGCGGGACCACACTGATCCTGGTGCATGTTCTCGACGCGCCGCCGCCGGTCAATCCCATGTATGCGCACTACTACACGACGGGGGCGCTCGATCCGGCCCAGCGCGCCCAAGCCGAGGCCGAGGCCACCAAGGCCCTGCTCGACATGGTGCCGCAGGCGCTGCGGAGCCTCGGAGTCCAGGTCGAGGTGCGCATCGGGCACGGTCTCCCCGTCGACGAGATCCAGCGCCTCGCCGATGCCGAGAAAGCGGACATGCTGGTGGTCGGCACCCAGGGCCACACGGGGCTGGCCGCGCTGATCCTGGGCAGCGTGGTGGACCGCATCGTGCGCCTGGCCAAGTGTCCGGTGCTGGTGGTGCGCTGAAGATCCTGCCGTACGCGAACTAGACGAAGATGTAGGCACCCTCGAGCGCGTTGTCGGGCTTGTTGACCTCGTTGGTGCCATCGAACTCGTGGCGACTGCCCCAGGCGTCGGTGAAGGTCTCGCCGTCGACGGTGTCCACGTACACGGCGTGTCCGTTGCCAAAGGCCACGACGCCGCTCTGGCCCTCGATGTCGTCGACGTCAATGCGCTTCACCTGGTCCTGCAAGCCCAGGTAGTGCGGGACCTCGGCGGTGTTCTCGCCATTGGCCAGGGAGCGAAGCGCCTCGGCGTAGGTCTGCGATCCCTCGTGTCCCAGCTCCTGCGCCCGCTTGGCCATGACCGCGTAGCACAGGGTGGCGTAGGAGCGCGCCTCGGGGCTATCGCCCTGGTAGTGGGCGCCGGTGGCCGCGGCCTCCAGCTCCTCGCGGCTCACCGCGACCTCCGAGCCGTCCTGCAGGGTCACCCGGTAGCCGCCGTCGTCGGTGCGCTCGGCGTCCTTGAAAACGTCGCTGCCGTAGCGATCCATCGCGGCCTTGATGACCGCCGTCGAGGCGCAGTTGCCTCTATCGGTCTGGCGCACGCCCTCGAACAGGTCGGCGTCGTCGAAACCCTGCCCGCTCTCGAGCACGCGCTGCAGGGCCTGGTCATCGCTCTGGGTCCACTGTCGCCCGGTCTCGGGGGTGGGGCTGTACTGGATGTTGCGGATGTCCTGCATGGCGATGTGGCCGTCCCGGCGATCACCCCGCCCCACGTCGAGAGCGTTGAACAGGTTGTCGTTGTCGAGGATGGCCTGGGCGGTATCGCGCAGTTCCTGTGGTGCGCTGTCGTCGGCCGCGACGATCTCGAGATCACGGCGGCTGATGATGCCGTCGGTCTTGCCGTCCTTGGCCGCGTCCACGAGATCGAAGTTTGCCTGGCGGCCCAGCACGTCGGCGACCTCATCCAGGGTGGGGCCACCCGGGCTGGCTGCTTGTTCCGAGATCACGCGGTCGAGGTCCTTTTTGCTGAACACCCGGTCGACGCGCGGCCCGCCCGCGACATCCAGCGCGTTCAGGGCATTGGGGTCGGCCAGAAACTGCTGCGCAGCGGCGCGCAGGGACCAGGACGCGCTCGGGTCCGCGGCCACGGCCTGCAGGTCGGCCAGACCGAACGTGCCGTCGCGGCTGCCACCGGCGGCGGTGTCCAGACGATCCAGGTTGTCCCGCAAGATCTTGGCAGCGCGGCCGAGGTCCATGGTGGGCGTGCCGTCGTAGCCTGGCGGCGTGCTCGTGGTCGGGCTGGCGCTGGTGTTACTCAGGCCGCGTCGCAGGCTGTTCCGGCGCAGACGCGTGGGCGGCGGAGGTTCGCTCGCCTGGTCCTGGGCAAAGGAGCGCACGATCTGCGCGCTATGCCCCGGGGCGGGTCTGGTATCGAGCTTGTCGCGGTGCAGGGTACTGGCGAGGGTGCTTTGAACTCGGCTCGGCGCTGGCCGGATCGAGGGTGACCCGGGGCTGGTGGCAATGCGCTGGGCCCTCGGCTGACTTTTCGAGCTGACCTTGTGGATGCTCATGGTGTCGTTCCTGCCAGGTGCCCATCTGTGTATGACATCAACCGACAGGTGGGATATCGGCGTCAGAGGGGCTAAGGTCTCGAAAAAAAACGAGGACTCGGTCGGATGACCGATGCTTCAGAGCCGTCGCGGCAGCCCGGTGACGCGGCCGACCATCAGACAGTTATTCAATGAATACGGGTGGCTGAGAGGTCAATCCGACTGGAAAGTGCTGGAGTGGGCGATCAGGTGCTCGCCGGGGCCCGGTGGCCGCGACCTCGGCGGCGGCGCGGGCGGCGAGTCTCGCCGGTGGCAGCGGGTGAGCTCGAGGCCGAACCTGTCTCGGCCCGGGGCCGCGGGTTGCCGGTGGCCCGCTGTGGGCTGCGAGGATCAAAGCGCGGCTTGGCAGCTGGCCGTGGCCACTGGGTTCCCTGTCCCGCCCTGCCGGTGCGCAGCGGCGTGCCCTGGCCCCGGCGATCTGCCTTGGCCGCTGAGCGTGCGCGCTCCTCGGCACGCCGGGCGCGAATTGCGGCGATGCACTCGCCGATGGGGATCTCGAGGCGCCAGCTCGAGCGTGCGTTGTAGTCAAAGCCGTCGATACGGCGCCGCTGCAGGCTCTTGCCTACCGCGCGCTCGATGGCTGCCAGCTCGCTGGCCTCGTCGGGCGAGGCGAGGGTCAGGGCATCGCCGGTGGAGCTGGCGCGCGCGGTGCGCCCCACCCGGTGGATGTAGTCGTCGGCCTGCACGGGCACGTCGAAGTTGACCACGAAGGGCAGCGCCTCGACGTCGATGCCGCGGGCCGCGATATCGGTGGCGACCAGCACACGCAGATTGCCGCTCTTGAAGCTGGCCAGCACGGCCTCGCGCTGAGGCTGGCTGCGGTTGCCGTGGATGCGCTCGCAGGGCACTCCGGCACCCACCAGGAACTCGGCCAGACGGTTGGCGCGGTGCTTGGTCCGGGTGAACACCAGGGCGGTGCCGACCTCGTCCCGGCGCAGCAGCTCGAGCAGCAGCGCGGGCTTGAGCTGCTCGGGCACGGGGAGCACGGTCTGGCGCACACCGGTCGCCGGCGCGGAGCGGCGCTCGACGTCGATGCGCACGGGATCGTGCAGCAATTCGCGACTGAGGCTGACGATGGGCGCGGGCAGGGTGGCGGAGAACAGCAGGTTCTGGCGCTGTGCGGGCAAGGCCCTGAGGATGCGCTTGACGTCGGGCAAGAATCCCATGTCGAGCATGCGGTCGGCCTCGTCCAGCACCAGCACTTCGACGCCATCGAGGCGGCACCAGGGCTGCTGCATGTGGTCGAGAAGCCGCCCCGGGGTGGCCACCACAACGTTGACTCCGGCGCGCAGGGCACGCTCCTGGGGGCCAGGCTTGACGCCACCGAACACCGCCGCCGAGGTGACCTGGGTATGGCGGCCCAGGGCGTTCAGGTGCTCCTCGACCTGGGCTGCGAGCTCGCGGGTGGGGGTCAGGATCAGGGCGCGGGTGCCCTGGCCCGGCTGACGGTGCAGACGCTGCAAGATGGGCAGCGCGAAGGCTGCGGTCTTGCCGCTTCCGGTCATGGCGCAGGCGAGCACATCGCGACCGGCCAGGCCTGGGGGCAGGGCCTTGTCCTGGATGGGGGTGGGCTCGGTGAAGCCGAGGTCCTCGATGGCCTGCATCAAGACGGGGTCGAGGGAGAGATCTGAAAAACGTTGAGACACTGTACAAATCCTTGGAGCACGCGCCTTCACGAGGCGAAGTGCCCGAGCTGAGTTCCGGCTGATTGGAGGAACGGGAGACTTGCCGGGGAGGCTGCCGTCCGGGCCCAATGGACCCTGCATCTGATCCAGACGCGACACCAAGATGAAGGGTGTCTGTCCAGACCGTGGCGCACTTCGTGCACATCGCACCGCGCCTGTCGAGCCATATATCGCCCGGGCGGCGCCGCGCAGCTCCACGCCAGGGGGTCTCGAGATCTCGTCGGGCGCGCGACGGGGTTCAGGGCCTGGCGGTCAGGGCGCGCTCGACCGCATCCTCGAACACCGCCAGGGGCTTGGCGCCGAAGATCACCTCATCGTTGATGACGAACGAGGGCGTGCCACGGAGTCCGGCAGCCCGCGCCTGCTCCTGGTGGCGCGCCAGCATGGCGCCGACCTCGGGACCCGCGGCATCGCGGCGCAGCCTCTCGACGTCGAGCCCCAGGCTCGCGGCGCGCCCGAGGACACTGGCGTCGTCGAGGGCGTCCTGGTGGGCGAACAGATCATCGTGAAGATCGAAGAAGCGCCCCTGAAGGTGCGCAGCCAGGGCCCAGCGCGCCGCGCTCGTGGCATGGGTGTGAAAGGGTAGGGGGTTCATCATCAGGCACACGCGCAGACGCTTGGGGTAGCGATCCTCGAGGGCGTCAACCGTCTGCTTGGCCATCCCACAGTAGGGGCACTCGAAGTCGGTGAAGGCGACCAGCGTGACCGGGGCATCCAGCGGGCCACGACAGGGATCCTCGCCGGCGACCGTCACTCCGCCCACCACCCGGGTCCGGCCGGGATCGGCGCTCTGGCCCTGGTGCATCGCCTGCTGTAGCGCCTGGTACACCAGCGGTCTTGACACACCGGCGGCGAGAGCCAGGTCCGCGTCGCGCAGGGCCAGGCTGAAGGCCTGCTCGAAATCCTCGAAGGGGCGCATGCCCACCACGCGGTGGCCATTGAAGAAGAAGGTCGGCGTTCCCTTGACCCCGAGCGCCACGGCCTGCTCCTCGTCCCTGTCCACCGCCGCCAGCACGTCGTCACTCAGGCGATCGCGATCGAAGCGCTCGACGTCGACTCCCGCGTGCCGGGCATGCTGCTGCAGGTCCTCCGCGCCGAGGGCATGCTGGTGCGCAAAGGCCTTGTCGTGAAAGGGCCAGAACCGACCCTGGCGCTGCGCCGCCACGGCGGCCTCGGCGGCATCCCGGGCGAAGAAGTGCAGGGGCAGCGGTCGGTGCTTGAAGCACACGCGGAGCTCGCCGGGGTGCTGCTGCTCGAGGGTGTACAGGGTCTCCTGGGCGCGGGCGCAGTGGCTGCATTCGAAGTCCGAGAACTCGACCACCGTGACCCTCGCATCGACAGCACCGCGGCAGGGTGCCTCACCGAGTTCCACGGCGCGTCGTTCAGGATCTGCTGGCAGCTGCAGTGGCCGCGGAGCAGAGAGGGTCGCGGGCGTCGGCGAGGCGGACTCGGGAGTGGTCGCGCAGGCCAGGGCGATCCAGGGCAGGAGCCCGCTCGCCCAGACCAGCGTTCGTCGGAGGCGGGGCATCACGGGAACTCCTCTTATGAGGTGGTGGACGGGGCACCACAGCCGGGCTGAGCGCTCTGCTGGGCTCGCCCGACCACGATCGCGCAGCACAGGATCAGGGGCAGGCGTCGAGGCCAAACACGGTGTTGACACGCCCTGCGGTGGGGGCGCCCCGGGAATGGCACCAGTTGCTGTCGAGATCCGGCGCGTCCGGGTTCAGGCGCTCGGCCGACACGCCCTCGACGAAGTTGTGGCTCTGGTTGTAAAGGCCCGCGGGTGCGCTGTAGCTGGTGACCAGGGGCGCCGCGGGATCATCGTCGGCACCCTGAAACAGGCCAATGGCCTTGCGCGTACTCTCGCTGTTCTCGATCCCGGACAGCAGGGTCGTGCGTGAGGTGCTCTCGTCGGTGAGCAGCAACGCCGCCTGGGGCACACCCAGGCTCACGGCGTCAAAACGATCACGTGCTCCCACCACCGCGTAGTTGCCGGGAGCCAGGGTGGTGGGGCCTCCGCTCGCCATGGGTGCCAGATTCATGGAGGCCGAGCCGTCGAGCTTGCGTAGGCTGAAGGCCGCGAGGTCGTAGCTCTCGCTCTCCGAGGCGTTGAAGATCTCGATGAACTCGTAGTAGGGCTCCGACTCGCCCGCCGGGCCTGGCATGGGGTTGGGATAGACCTCGTTGAGCACGAGCCGGGGCAGGCGCTGCGTGGTCAGCGGGTAAGGACCATTGATCAGTGGCGGGTTTGCGTAGGCGTCCAGGGACTCCACCGCGTAGTAGTAGGTGCGGCCGTTGCTCCCTCCGAGATCGAGGCCGTCCACCACCACCACGTGCGCACAGCGCCGGGCGGCGCCCGAACCTTCGCAGCGCGAGGCCGGGACACCCACCACGCGTCGGGTCATGGCGCTGGCCGAATCACCGATGCGAACCACCGAGGTCGAGGGCTCATCGGTCTCCCAGCGAATGTCCGCGCTGTCCTCTGAGGCCACGGCGAGTGGTCCGCTGGTCAGCCGCGGAGGCGACAGGTCGGGCTGGGGCAAGGCTTGCAGGCCGCGGGAGTAGGCGACCAGGGGGACCCCATCCTCGTCGGTGATCGCACTGGTGGCGCGGAGTGTGTAAAGCGCGGCCGGGCACAAGGTGTAGCAGGCGCCACCGAGGTCCCCCAGGCGCAGGGTGGCCCGGGTTCGCTCGGCGTTCAGTTCGACGGCCTGTATCTCGGGTGTGGTGCCCGCGCCGTCCGCGACCAGGTTCAAGGACTGGTGGTTCACGCCGTACACGGGCTGGTCGAACTCGACCACGAGGGTGCGCAAGTTGGGCGGCACCTCTGCCGGGTTGCCACCGGGCAGGTCGGTGCTCACGACCTGGGGCGCACCGTCGTCGGTGACGAAGTCGTAGCGGAAGTGACTGGCCAGTCCGTCGTAGCCGACCAGCGGGTTGTTGTTCTCGTCGCTGACCTTCTCGCTGATGACCAGGGTCAGCTCGGTCGAGGGGGGCATGGGGTCGACTGGTGTCAGGCGCACGGTGGTGCTCCCGTCGGTGACGGCGAGGGTCAGCTCGAGGTGAGCCCGCGACAGGGGCGGATTGTTGAGATCGGAGATGAAGCTGTCGGTGACGCTGCTGGTCTCGGCGATGACGAGGTAGTCCGTGGTCAGGCGCAGCTTGGACATCGGCTCGCTGAAGCGGACCTCGAGGCTGTCGGTGGTGCGCACGGCGCGCGCGCCCGGCGATACCCCCACGACCCGCGGCGGAATGGCGTCTCCCGCGTCGATGTTGGTGTCGGGCAGACAGGCGCCGACCAGGAGGCCGGGCGTCACGAGCAAGACGGCGAATGCGGATCGCATGGCAGGACCTCTCGAACTCTCAGTAGGGGTCGCGGCCTATCGACTTGAGCCGGCTGGAGAACTCTCCTCCGGTCAGGGCGTCGATGTCCGCGGTCAGCTCCTGCAGCCGGAGCTCCTTGCGCACGCGGTCGGCCATCTCGGTCGGCGGGGCGAGGTCGACCTCGATCTGCAGGCGCCGCCGCTCGAAGTAGCGCCGGGTGACCTCGTCCAGCACGTCGTCACGGTAGCGTTGCAGGCGCAGCGCCTCGCGGTTGACCTTGGGCTCCTCGGGATCGAACACGGCCCGGTCCAGGTCCCAGCGTGCACGCAGGCGCATCTGCCAGTTGTCGTACTTGTACTTGGCAAAGCGATCGGGTTGGCCCACCTCCTCGAACACGCGCTCGGTGCTGTCCCAGTCCTTGACCAGGGCAGCCTCGAACTGTGGCGCGAAGGCACGGTTGGCGGCCCGGGCGCGCCAGCCGTCGATGCGGTCCGGGTGTGCACGCGCATAGGCCACCGCGGAATCCTGCACCTCGCGGATGCTGGGTTCGCCCGCGTAGGGCTTGAGGGCGGCACGCACCTGGGAGCTGGTGACGGTGCTGCCCGGTCGCACGACCAGGGCCTGATCCTTGCCCAGCGTGATCTGACCCCGGAGCTTGGCCACCGTGCCCGCCGAGATCCCCTGCACACGTGTCAGCTCCTCGACGCTCTCGAAGGGCCCGTTGCGGTCGCGGTCGCTGACGATCTCCTCGGCCAGCTTAGGGCCGATGCCGGGGAGGGACTGCAGCTCGGACGCTCCGGCAGTGTTGATGTCGATGGTCTGGCCCCAGGCCAGGGCACTGACCAGCGTCGCGGCAAGCAGGGCGCATGGTCGAGAGCAGGTTCGGAATCGTGCCATCTCGTTCTCCTCGAGCGGACACCTGCCGGGCGTCCGGTTCAATCCACCTTGATGTTGCGGCTCCGCGCAGGGTGCGCATCATCGTCGTGCGCGTCGTCGACACGCGTTGTTCCGTCGTAGGAGACCCCGAGCACCGTCTCGGCGCCGCGTGCCCGAGCCTCCCGGGAGAAGTAGCCACCGGTGCTGGCATCGAGCTGGGCGGTGTACTCGAGCAGCTTGAGCAGACGGCGGGCCTCGATGGCGGTCTCGCGCGATCGCCGGGCCACGACCTGGGCCAGGGACCGCTGGCGCGCGGTGTAGGCGCGCATCACCCGCGATGTGATCTTGTCCCGGCGGCTGGCCAGCCTGCCCTCCTCGCGGCTCACGGCGGTCGCCTGTGAAGGAGCCAGGATGGCGTCGAAGTCCCAGCTCAGGGTTGCCCAGGCGGAGGTCACGACGCGCGAGCGCTGGTACATGGGCTCCTGGTCGTAGATATCGCCGTAAAAGTCCGCGAACTCATCCAGCACCTCGAGGCCCTGGGTCCCGCCGAGGCCCCAGCCTATACCGTCGTCCCGCACACGCAGATGGCGAGCCACGACATCGACGCGGGGCAGGGCGGCGGCCAGCTGTGCCCGCTGCAGCTCCCACTGTGCGCGCCGGGCCTCGACGCGATCGTAGGTGATGGCAGCCTGGACCACCTCATCGAGGGTTGGCTCGCGCTTGACCACGTCCTCATAGCGACGGCGGATCAGCTTGATGCCGCTCTGACCCGAGCCCTTGATGCGCCGGAACAGTCCGCGATCGGTGGCAGCCCAGAGCACCTGGGTGGCACGGCCATCCAGCGACACGTCCACCGCACCGTGCACGTCGCCTTCTGCCAGCAGGTTGGTGACCTCCCCGCGCTTGGGATGAAGCAGGTACAGGCCGCGCCGGGCCGCGATGGCCACCGGACCGCTGGGCTGGGCGCTCACCACCACGCGTTCGATCTGATCGTGCTCCCCCAGATCGACGGGTGTGAACAGGCTCTCTCCCATGCCAGCGCGCAGCAGGTCTCGGCCGGTGCCAACGTACAGGTCGTGGTGGTGCGGGTCGTACGCCACGCTGGACACGGGCTGGTCGCGATCACCTCCTGCCAGCAACTGCAGCAGGTAGGTGCGCCCGGCGTCATCGCTCCGGTAGAGGCCCTGTTCCGTGCCAACCAGGACGGTGCTGGTGGCGTCCGGGAGCATGAGCACGCACAGGGCGGCCTCGTGACCGGGGTGACCTGGAAGCGCTGTCCAGCTGAAGCCGCCATCGAGGCTCTCGAGGGCGCCTGCGCGGGTCGCCACGATCAGGTGCGTCGGGATGGCGGGGTTGATCGCAACATCGCGCACGTCGAGAGCGCCGCGGCCATGGGGCAGGGGCACGGCGTCGAAATGATCTCCACGATCGATCGAACGGAACAGGCCCATGGGCGTGGCTGCGTAGACCACATCGGGGTCGCCCGGGGCGAAGCGCAGGGTGCGCACACCAGGCAAGGTGCGTGCGAAGACCGGCTTCTCCTCTCCGGAGAAGGATCCGTCTGGCAGGTTGTCGTCTTCCTCGAGGTCGAGTTCGCCCGCGGGCAGACCATCGTCCAGCTCGACCTCTTCTTCCTCCTCTTCTGCCACCTCGTCGCTGTCCAGATCCTCGCGATCCACGGTCTCGTCGCCGGTGCGAGAGGCCTCGTCGTCCGCCAGGTCCTGCAGCTGGTCCTCGAGCCTGTCCCGGTCCGCTCCGCTCAGCTGGTCGCCGGGAAGACCGAAGCGAAAACTCAACACGATGCGCCAGGTCTCGCCGCCATCATCGGTCTTGAAGACCCGCCCATCGACACCGGCCAGGGCCAGGTCCCCGTCGCGGGGATGCACGGCCACGGCGGTGATGCGGTCGGTCTCGAGACCGTAGGTGAGGTCTGCCAGGTGATAGGCGTCTGCCGCGCCGAGGGACAGCACCCACAGCCAGGCTCCCAGTACCGCCCCCATGCGCCACAGCCGTCTCATCGGTCCTCTGTATTCGCGTCGTCGACGAACTCGCGCTGCTTGAGCGTACGGGAGCCGAGGTCCCGACGTCAACTGGCGCAAGGGTCTCCCACGATTCTGGCCTTGAGAGAGGTGAATGGACGTCGCGGCCGCGCTACAGTGATTCCATGCGTCTCCCTTTCACTCTGGTCGCGCTTGTGTCGGCAGCCTGTGCGCCACCGCCACAGCTGGTGGCCGTGGAGCCCACCCAGGGACCCACCGCGCAGGAGGTGGCCCTTGTGGTGACCGGGCACGACCTGGTGCCTGGCCTGACGCTCGAACTCGTGGGTCAAGCCTTTCGATTCGCGCTCCGCGTCGACGAGGTGGCTGCGGACCAGGTGCGGGCCGTCATCCCTGCGGGAGTGGACGCTGCCCGCTACGACCTGGTGGTCCGCAATCCAGACGGCGCAGACGACAGGCTGGCCGCGGCCTACCAGGCGGTGGACGCGGTGCTCACGGTGGTGGTGCTGGATGTGGGGCAGGGCGCGTCTCTGCTCGCGGTGGGCAGCGACGGCAGCAGCCTGCTGGTGGATGGGGGCAAGGAGGGACGCGCCGCCTCGGTGTTGCGCCCGGCATTGGCGCGCTACAGCCAGGGCCAACTCGATACGGTGGTGGTCACCCATTTTGACGTGGACCACATGGGTGGCATCGCTGAGTGGATGGAGGGGCCGGATGGCCTGGCCGGGACGGACGACGATCCCGCGCTCCCGGGCGGGCTGTGGGACAACGGCGGAGCAGCGGACTGCACCACCGACATCTGCCGGCGCTACCGCGTGGCCGCCGCCGGTCGCGCGCACACCATCGTGCCGGGACAGACCTTCGCCCTTGGCGCGGCCTCGGCGCGCTGCGTGATCGTG
Source organism: Pseudomonadota bacterium (assembly GCA_043821645.1). Taxonomy (GTDB): domain Bacteria; phylum Myxococcota; class JACRCW01; order JAFGSX01; family JAFGSX01; genus JBDRCO01. The sequence goes on from JBDRCO010000134.1 coordinate 75,885, forward strand.
GGTGGCCACATCGAGGGTGGGCCACAGCTCAGCCCGGCCGATGACAATGCGTCCAGCGTCGGGCTGCTGTTCGAGATGGCTGGGAAAAGAGTGCTGGTGAGTGGCGACCTGCCTGGCGGTGGCCTGGGAAGCCAGGACTTCGAGACGCCCCTGGCGCAGGTCCTCGGGCCCATCGACGTGTGGCACCTCAACCACCACGGATCCGCAACAGCCACGGCCCAGAGCGCGCTCGACCTGCATGCCCCACGGCTCGCCCTGATCCCCGTCGACACCGATAACGCGTACTGCCACCCCGCCCAGGAGGTGGTGGACAGGCTGCAGGTGCGCGCGCTGCCGGTGTACCTCACGGGGGCTGGCACGGTCACACCCTCGACGGCCTGTCCTCAGACCACGCAGCTCGGACCGCAGATGAAGGTTGTCGGGGAGATCCGGCTCGAGATCGACGCCGCGGGCGCGCTGACGGTCAACGGCGCGCCGCTCTGAACCGTCGGGAGCGGTGCCAGGTACCCACCAGGAGGATCAGGAGCCATAGCCCGGATGCGGGGCGGCTCGCGGTGCAGTCACAACCCTCGGCGGCAGCGGGATCCAGGGCGGCCCCGGGTTCTGCGAGCGGACGATTCCCCTTGGCAGTGGGCCAGCGCGGAGGGATGGCGCCCTGGCTCCAGTGTGCGACATTGCCTGCCTCGTCCAGGACCTCGACCTCGATGTGGTGAGTGCTCGGTGGAGCGCCGTCGAGCCTGATGGGATCGAGTCCAGTCTGGGAATGAACCCTCGTCCCATCCACCCGGACCTGGAGCCGCAGATCCTCGTCGGGGGTGACCCCGTCGTGGGCGACGACCTGAAGCAGGCGGCCCGCCCTGTCGAGGCTCACCTGCAGCGTCGGGGCCACGGGATCCACGATCACCTCGAGCACGGCCGGGCTGAGATCCAGGGTCGACGGTGCGCCCACGCGGCGTCCGCGCACCTCGATGCGGTGCCGGCCCATCAGCTGCAGCAGGGGGTCGGTCACGTGCAGCACCTGCCCGCGGTGGAAGGGGCGCCAGAAGCCCCCGTCAACGCGGTGGCTGAACTCCAGGTCATCCCCGTCGTGATCGCGCGCACTCACGTCGAGTTCGAGCAGTGGCCCCTGCACGCCCTGCGGGCTGGAGACGTGAAAGGCCTCGGCCGCGGGTTGTTCGAAGCGGCGCACGCCGACCACGGTGTCGACGCTGTAGCGCAGGGGTGAGCCCACCTGCGCCGGGTCAAAGCGAAGGTTCGAGAAGATGCCCATGAACTCGAACACCGGGTTCCCCAGCGCGTCGACGACGGGAGTGCTGCCGTCCAGGCGCTGCTGCACTCCGCGAAGGGTCAGACCCTCGAGGGCGAAGCCCGCCAGGTCGGGCAGCGCGATGGTCTGGGTAAGGTCGGGGGCGAACTGGCCCAGCATGGCGCCAATGAGCGCGGGCACCGCGGCCTCGATGTCCTCGGGCGGATCGGTGAGCAACTCGCTGTTGAGCACCTGCACGTCCTGTATCCAGTCCTCGACGCCGCTGACCAGCACCAGCATGTTGCCCTGGCCGTCGTCGTCGAGGCCGATGCCGATGCGCAGGTTGGCGCGCATGGTCATGAAGCGCAGATAGCGGTCGTCGACCAGACCGTACAGGTCCAGGTCCAGGTCGTGGGCGTGCAAGGTCAACAGCGGCTTGTCGAGGATGGTGCGGTTGGGGTCCGAGGGATCCACGGCGGTGGTCCCCAGGCCGATGTCCGCGACGATGGGCGCGCGCGGCAAGATCTCGATGAGGGCGGGCTTGGCACCGCCCCGGGTGATGTTGCCCAGGGAGCTGGCCAGCAGCCCCAGGGCGCCGGTGTTGATGTACGATGACAGGCCCGAATCGATGCGCTGGCAAAAGGCGCCGGACTGCACCGCGCCGCGCGCCACCTGGTCGAGCATGCGGTCTGCCACCGCGATGCCGACCATGAAGGGCGTGTCTGCGCCGGTCTCGGGGTGCGGTACGCTGTTGCCGAAGTTCAGGCGCGGGGGCACCGGGAGCGGTGTATCCATGGGGGGGACGCACAGGCTGGCCTGCACATCCGTGCCGCCGCGCATGCCCAGTTCGATACCCTCGGCCACGACCTCGGCGTAGCCTCCGGCAGCTATCGACACACCCACGGCTTCGGTGGCCTGGCCTGCGAAGGCGCCGAGCATGCCGGCGAGATCCATCCCGCCCTCGACGCCCATGAGCGTGGGCACATAGCGACCGCCGGAGGCAAAGTGGCAGCGCTTGTCTCCGTCACAGGTGGTGGCCACGGCGGCTGTGCACTGGGCCGGTGGATCGCAGCTCTCGACCATGGCGTCGGTCATGGCGCCGGTGAGTGAGCTGTTGAGCTGATCGCGCAGGCTGTCCTCGAACAGGGGGAACAGCAGGGGCATGAGCAGCTCGGCCGCACCGCAGCCCAGCCAGCTCCCGATGCCGCCCGAACTCTTGATCTCGAGGTCGCTTTCCGAAAAGGGGATATCGGGATCGCCAAACTCCAGCTCCAGGCGCTGCAGCGGGTTGTCCGTTCGCATGTTCAGGTCCATCGCCATAGCGCGCTGCTTGCGCAGGATCTGCACGTCGCAGTCCGGAGCCGGGCTGAGGCAGCACCACGGACGACCCCAGCTGCAGTCGTCCTCGAGCACCAGGGGGAGCCAGGTCGAGTAGGCCTCGGTCTGCACGGTCACATCGATGGTCGCTGGCGCCGTGGGAGCCAGGGCCACCGAAAGCAGGTGCACGTAGGCCCGGCACTGATCGCTCGACGGGTTCTCGCAGATCGCGACTTTTTTCCAGCAGCCGCTGTCGGTGACACTGGACGGAACCTTGAAGCCGAGCACCGGCTGGACCACGCCGTTCTGCTCGCAGTGGCTGCCGTCGATGCAGCTCATGCCGCTGGGACAGGGAAGATAATCGGGACTGCTCGAATCGCAGGGGAAGGACGCGAAGCTCTGGATGATGGCCGGCAGGTTGCTCTCCAGGAAGGCCACGCCCGAGGGGGTGAGCCTGACCTGAGCCGCGCCATTGAACTTGCGCGATTCGGGGAAGGGCTGATCCAGGGGAGCCAGGCAGCCCCCGCAATCGGTGGCGCCACAGGCGCCGAGGCCAAGCGCGAGGGTCAGCAGACCCAGGCGCCGGACGAGTCCAGCTTTCACCGTCATGCGCCACTCCAAGGCAGCGGACGTCGACTCCCGAGCACCGGCGGCACACGCAGGTGCCGCGAGCGCCAGAACCCGCCCGTCCTCACATCACCCAGAAGGTACCACAGCCGAGCGCCGGGCGCTCCATGGCTCATGGGAACGCGGGCATGTTGGGGTAGGTGCTGGTCTGAACGAGGTCCAGGCCGCCGGGATAGGCATAGCTGACGTAGTCGTCATAGCCATAGTTGAAGATGCCGAAGCGCTCGCCCCGGGCCTGCGGGTTGGCGGTGAGCACCGAGCTCATGGTGTGGGCGCCCCGGGCCAGGCGCAGGGTCATGCGCATGTAGCTGGTGCCCGCAATGGCCACCGGGGCCTCGGCCAGGCAGTTGGTATTGGCTCCGGCCACGCAGGCGATGCCAGGCACCGTGGCGGCACCGTCGAGGAGGATGCTGCTGTTGGTGTTGTAGACCACGGTGACGTAGTCCACGTAGTAGGTGTCCGGCGTCAAGAACGAGTAGTCGTAGCGGTACTGCTCGACGGGGATGAGCTGTGACAGCGCGGGATCTCCGGCGTGGGAGCCGTAGGAGTTGAGACCCGTGGCCTCCTGACCGGCGAAGATCGCGCCGACCAGGATGGGCGCCTGGGCCATGATGCGAAAGCTGTCCTTGGAGCCGAACTCGCAGTAGCCACCCTCGTTGAGGATGAAGGACCCGTCGCTGGCCATGGGGCAGGTCGGGGTGCTGGCGGCGTGCGCTGCGGCCACATCACCGGGCTTGGGGAGCACCTGGATGCGGTTGGTCGCCGCCGAGGAGACGAAGCGATAGTACATGCGCTCCTGGTTGGTGGCGCCGGTGGCCGTGTTGCGCATCTTGGGCATGGCGCCGATGTACTCGGTGCCCCAGGTCTCGATGGGCAGGAGCATCTCCTCCATGTGGTCGCAGGCCTCTTTCTTTTCCGGGATGTAGGCACACTCGTGCAGGCCGAACACACCGATGGGCTTGTCCGCGGCGACCAGCACGCCCGTGGGATCCGGTGCCGAGGTCTTGTACGCGGTCATCAGCTGGAACACCTGGTTGGCGTTGAGGGTCAGGCGCAGCTCCTCGGGGTAGCTGCTGTCGTTGCCGAAGTTGGGCAGGCCGTTCTCGATCTTGAAGTCGTTGGACGCCTGGCCCGGACGCTTGCGCACGGCGATGCGGGTGCCGTCCTCGGCCGCGACCACGGCGAGACCGGCGGGAGCGGATGCCGCTTCATTCTGCTGCATGCCGAGGAAACCTGCCGACCAGGTACGGTGGGGGCCCGAGACCACGAAGTAGGCCTGGCGCCACGCCGTGGTGGGGATCAGCAGTGACGCGTCATTGGTGTAGGCGAAGTTGCAGCAGATGGGATTGAACAGGTAGGCACTCACCGGCAGCGACGCCACCAGGTGATAGCTCTTGTCGAACACGCCGGAGCCGTGGGCGATGTCGTTGGGCAGCAGCAAGGTGGCGATGCCACCGGCGGGCAAGGTGAGGTCCGCCGCACTCTGGCTGTCGACGTTGGTCGCATTGCTTCCCACCGAGATCTTGGAGTGGACGTCCTGCGGTGTTCCGGATCCTCCTGGCGCGCGGTCGGTGACGTGGCGCATGGGGGGGAGCGTCAGGGCGTTGCCGGAGGGACCGCTAAGGGTCAGGTGCACATCCTGGTCACTGGTGTTGGCCACCACGACGGCTGCGGGGAAGGGGTCCGAGCCGGCCCCGAGATCGCTGTCGATGTTGTTGTCGGTGATGGCGAAGCGGTAGTCGCAGGCGATGTAGCTCTTGGTCACGGCGGCGAGGTCGCAGGCCGTGGCGCACAGCGCGCCGTCGGCGTGGGTGCTGTCGGTGACGCAGACCGCGCCCTGAGCTGTGTTGCAGTCCACGGGGTTGCTCGCAGCCGTGCCATAGGTGCCGCAGTCCGCGATGGTGTCGCTGTCGACGCAGAACTTGCGGCCCTCGGTGCAGACCACCTGCTGGCATGCGTCGCCCACGCAGACCTGGTCGGTGCGGCACTGGTCGTCGAAGATGGCGGTACCCGCGGGCGAGCAGCGGCGCACCTGGCGCGTGCCCTCGCTGATGCACTCGGTGACCGCGCCGGGCGTGCAGATCTGGGGCACGCACTCGCCGACGCCGGTGCAACCCGTGCCTGAGCCGCACGGATCGGAGCTGTAGTCCAGACCGGTCGCTGAGCACAGCTTGCGCTCACCGTCGCCACCACAGAAGTGGCTCAAAGGTACGCAGATGGTCGGCGCGCAGGTGCCGGACATGCAGGCGGTGCCACCCGGGCAGGGCTCGTCCATCTTGGCCGTGCCGTTGCCGTTGCAGGTCGACAGGGTGCTGGCGTCGAGGCACGAGGTCGCGAAGGGGGTGCAGATCTGGTCCTTGCACTCACCGCCGAGACAGACCTGGGTGTCGCTGCACTTGCCTCCGCAGGCGTCCACCGGTTGTGGTGGCTCTGTCGGCTGGCAGGCCAGCAGCGCTGCACAAACAGTCAGGCAACCCATCCACCTCATCATGATCGACCTCCACGCATGTCCGGGGCGCGAGCCTAGCACAGGGCTTGCGGGTGCGTCTGCAAGGCTCGGGGGTGGGGTGGGAGCAGGGCTAAAAGCGCACACAGCCTTCCATGGTCGCGCTCGCGCTGGCCCCGTAGCCCAGGTCGCCCTTGCCACTGAGTGCGCCCTTGACCATGTCGACCACGTCCATGCCGGCCTGGTAGGCGTCCATGGGCGAGTCGGTCTCGAACTCGCCACCTTCCCAGCGCCCGGTGTTGGGGTTGTAGCGGTTCTCGATGTCGTAGCCGATGCCACCAGGAACATCGATGCCGCCCGACGAGCTGATGCCCGTGCAGCGCGACACGCGGAACTCGCCGTCGACCCCGTAACCCATGATCTCCAGGCCGCCCTCGGCCTTGACCGAGAAGTCGTTGCTCTCGCGGATGTCGCCAAAGGGGTCGAAGTCGAACCCATTGCCAACCCCCACACCCAGCTCGGCGCAGGCGGACAGGCCGTCCTCGTCCACGCATAGCTCGCCACCGCCGCCGACCACGGCAAAGAAGCTCCCGCCGACGCAGAACAAGCCCGTGGGGTCGGCGTGGCCCACGGGGTCGCTGCCTGCGTAGGCGTAGAGGTGGTACTGGCCGCCGTTGAACAACTTGAGATCGGTGGAGGTGAAGCGGCCGGCCTCGGGGTCGTAGTCGCGCAGGCCCAGGCGCGTGAGGCCGGTCAGCGTGTCCTCGAGGCCGCCGCCGAAGCCCAGCACCACGTCCAGGGCCGGAGCGCTGTCCGCGAGCAGGCGGCCAAAGCTGTCGCGGTCCACGCGCTTGACGAGCGCGCCGCTTGCGTCGAACACCGCGCGCACCGTGCCGACCTGGTCCGTGGCCAGGTAGTAGCGGGTGGCGCCGCGATCCATGGCCAGGGCAGCGCTCATGTCATCGTAGGTGTAGATCTGCAGGGTGTCGTCGGCCAGGCGCACGGCCAGCGGTCGCCACCAGGCGCCCGGCGTACCGTACAGCACCTGGACATCACCCGCAGCGTCGTGCCGGGAGACCCGGCGGCCCGCGCCGTCGTAACCGTAGTCCACGCTGTCGCTGCCCACCGTGGCCTCGAGCAGCTCACCGCGCACCCCGTACACGAAGCTGTCGCTGCCGCGCAGGGCCAGCTGCCCGTCGTCGTCGAGGGTGTAGTCCGCGCCTCCGACCATGGCGATGCGATCGCGCAGGTCATAGCTGCTGGTCTCGGCGCTGGCGCCGTCGTAGGCGCGCGAGGTGCGATTGCCGCGCGCGTCGTAGGTGTAGGTCTCGACCACGACGCTGTCGCGCGTCACCTGGACCAGGTGATCGAACTCGTCGTAGGCGTAGCTCCAGGTTGTGGTCACGCCGTCGAGCAGCTCGATCCGCTCGACCACGCGGTCCAGCAGGTCCAGCGTCAGGTCCAGCTGGTAGCGCACCACGCTGCCCACGCTCAGGCTCTTGTGCACCAGCCGGCCGTACTCGTCGCGCCCCAGCACCAGCTCGGCCGCGGCGTCGTGCATGGCCGAGGCTGAACCCAGGGGCCCATCCCGCGCGATGGTCCAGTCGCCGTAACCGACGACGTGCAGCGCCGCATCGTAGGCCAGGCCCCAGTGCGCGCTGTCGCTGCCGCTGGTCAGATCCATGGCGCTGGGAAGCATGAGCGTGTCGTAGCTCAGGTCGAGGCGACCCTGGGCGGCGCCGCGGCTCTCGATGGCCGTTGGCAGCCCGCCATCGCTGAAGTGCACCAGCGTGTGCGAGACGTCGCTGACCAGCGAGCGGAAGCTGATGGAGGAGGTCCCTCCGCAGCACGCTGCATCACCCCTCGAGGCGCTGCTCGGTTTCGGGGCTGTCCAGGCCCGTCAGGTTGCCGCTGGCATCGCGCAGATACGAGATCACCCGGCCCGAGGGCAGGGTAACCGTGTGCAGCCGACCGCTCTGGTACTGCCGCGTCTCGCTGGCCCCCAGCGGCGCGTCGAAGCTGGCACGGCGACCCATGGGGGTGACGCCGAACTGGTAGCTCGCAGCACCGGGCAGGGTGACGCCGGTGCGGCGGCCCAGGCCGTCGTGGGCAAAGCCAACGCTGTATCCCGACGGGCTGTCGGTGATCTGGTCGACCTGGCCAGCCTCATTGCGGCCGAGGCTGCGCGTGCGCCCTCCCGGCCCGGAGATGCTGCTGAGCTGCCCGCCAAGGTCGTAGCTGCGCGCGTGGACCTTGTCGCCCCAGGTGCTGCTCTGGCGCTGGCCGCTCTGCTCGCGCGCGAACAGCAGGGTCGCCAGGCCGTCGATGTCCACGCTCTCGGGCCGGCTGTCCAGGCCTCGCACGATCTGCGTCGCCCGGCCGTCGGCCGCGGTGAAGGTCAGGGTGCGCGTGGCCGCGACATACTCCGACGTCGAGGTCGAGGTCCCGCTCTGATAGGTCTCGCTGCGGCTGAGCAGCGCGCCGGTGCCGGGATCCACGACCGCCGTGCGCTGGGTGGTCAGGGTCATGCTGCGGCCGCCCGGCGTGGTCACGGTGAGCTGGCGCGGGAACAGCGCGTGCGCGCCGAGCAGGGGATCCGCGTCCAGCAGCAGGTCCACGCGGCTGCCGTCGGCCTCGCTGCGCTGCTCTTCGAGGCCCTGGGTCAGCACACTCAGCACGAGCTGCCCGTCGTCCAGGCGGGTGTAGCGTCGGCCCTCGTCGGCCAGGAACTCGATGCGGTGCTCGGTCTGACGCGGGCCCGGGCCGCTGATTGTCAGCAGTTTTTCGGCGGCGTCCTCGACCAGCGTGTAGCTGACGGAGCTGCCATCGGGCAGGGTCTGCGCGATGAGTGCGCCCCTGCCGTCGTAGGCGTAGCCGTGCACACTGCCGTCGGGGTAGATGGCCTGCTGCACCAGCCCGCCGTCGTCATAGCTGAACGCATAGCTGCGACTTCCGGGCAGTGTGATCTGCGACAGGTAGCCGTTGGGGTCGAGCGCCAGCTCGGTGCGCTGGCCGCCTGGTGCAACAAAAGCCGTGGCGTTGCCTGCGCCGTCGCGCTCGATGTCAGTCCTCCCGCCGTCCATGTCGTCGATGTGGACCAGCCGTCCCTCGCTGTCGTAACTGAAACTGAGCAGGGTCTGACCACTGATCGCGTCGACGGTGCGCAGGTGGCGACCGCGGGCCTCGTCGAACACGTGATAGCGCGAACCGTCCGCGGATGGAGCGAGTGCCTCGTTGCTGCCAATCGCTGGCCCGCCGGGAACAGACTTCATGGCCGAGGGATCAGCCTGCAAACGGCGCACGACGCCGAAACCGATGTTGTACACGGCGCCGTCGGGCCCGGTGGTCACGTTGTCGGGGCTTTGGAAGGTGACGAAGCGGGCCAGGGTGCCCTCGCTCGATGTCCCCGTGCCGTTGTTTCCCGAGAATACCGAGACCACTCCGCCCTTGAGCCTGCTGATGGCGTGGCCGGTGCCGTTGCCACCGTTGCCCTGGGTGAAGTAGATGGTCCCGTCGGGAGCGCAGGCGATAGCTTGGCTCAGCAGCAGTTGCGCCGAGAGCGCCGGAGTGGGGGTGGCCGTGAAACCGCTGCCCTGTCCGCCCGCGATGGTGTCGATGCTCCCGTCGGGCCTCAGACGCAGCATCCGGTAACCGGTGTCGTGGCCAGTGATGATGCTACCGTCCGGGCATACCGCCATTCCCCAGGCTCCGGTCGTGAGCCCGGTGCCCTTTGACCGAGTCGCTGCGGCGACGAAGGTCGAGGTGCCGTTTCCGGCGAAGTGGTGCAGGATGCCGTCTTTGTCGATCGAGAACATCTTGCGGTTCCCACCATCTTTGTAGATCAGCGTGCCTCCCGGGGTGATGGCCCACTTCGCCACGTTGATGTTCGCGCCATCCGCGACCGCGCCGTCGGCGACCGCATGGCCGCCAAACATGTTCTGCTTGAACACCCGCCAGACCTTGCCCTGCGGGTCGAGCCGGTAGGCGTCGGATAGAATGCGGTAGAAGACGCTGCCGTCCGGGGCAGCCAGCAGGTGCGCTCCCTGGGTACCCCCATTCAGCGTGTGCGCGTCCATTCCTTGCACGAAATTGGCGTACGAGATGTCTCCCTCGCCGCCGAGGATTTGCATCTCACCGTTGGCATCGATCTCGACGAACACGTACCGGGTCCCTCGGATGCCGAAGCTCTTGGAGACCATGGCAACGACCTTGCCATCCGGCCTCACCACGACGTTGGCCGACTTGAAGCCGCCGCAATACTCGTTGGGCCATTCACCGCAGGTGAAGTGGCGGACCCGCTGCTTGCCACCGGGCACCACGGGACGGGTCGTACCATGGCCCTCGTACAGGATGCCGCCCTCGGGCGCGAAGTGGTGCTGAACGTCCAGGTTCCACCCCCCCAGCCCCAGCGGTCGCTCGTCGGAGATGCCGTCGATGGCGACAGGAAAGGACGTGCGCAGGCCGGGCTGCTTCCACTTCGCGACCATTCCCTGACCTACGGGTGTGACCACCTCCCGGATCACGACGGAGTTGGCACTGAAGCTGTACTCCGTGTCCGTGGCGGGTTCCGCGAAGCTGGGGCTGTACCAGAAGGTCTTTGTCACGACAGCCGTCACCTGCCCGCTGACTGCGCGACCGTAAGCGTCATGCCCGTCCCAGGGCACCTCCACGACCAGCCCTGGCTGAGGTGCGTACAGGCCGTGCCATGTCCAGCCCAGGATATCGACGTCGATCTCGGCCTCGATGAGGTCCGGGTGCAGGTCGGCAGGGAAGACAGGGACGACCAGCGGGGTCCTGCGACCTGGCACACGGTCGGTGACGTAGCTCAGCGCGAACGGCGTGCCGGCGATCGGGACCCGATCCTGCACCTTCTGCTCCAGCACATGCACGATGCAGCCGCCGCCCTTGCAGACATTCCCCGGATGACGACGCAGGTTGTAGGGGTCGTCGTGCAGATCATTCGGGTCGTCTGCGGGGTTCATGTCTCTGGCCGGTTGCCAGTTGCAGTCAATGGGCGAGAAGTGCGTGACCGAGAAGCGCCACAGGCTCTGCCCGGGCTCGAACTGTTCGGCGATGCGGGCGCGCTCGGCGTCGGTGATGCCCAGGCCGCTGAGCTCGCCGGCCGTGGCCGGGCTGCCGCTGCCCGTGACGTCGAGCACGGCCAGGCCACTGGCCTCGGACAGGACGCCGATCACGCGGCCATTGCGCTCCGGCACCCACATCGCGCGTGCTCGATCGTAGCTGCCCACCGGCACGCTGCCACCCACCGGGAAACCGAGGAAGTTGTCGACGTAGGCGATCACGGGCCTGTCGAACTCGACGCGCTGGGCGCCGGCTGCCATGGCTTCGTCCAGGCTCAGCTCGACGCAGTAGGTATAGGCGACGCCCGCGGGCAGATCGGCCGGCATGGCCTGCTGGCCGCCCAGGCCCACCGTGTACTCGGTGGCGCGCACTGAGATCGTCGACGGCAACGCCACGTGCGAGCCGTCAGGCATGATCATGTGGCCGCTGGTGCCGGACGCGAACAGCAGGCGCGCGCTGCGTGTCGCCGTGTCATCGGTCTGCACGCTGCTGGTCGCGACCTGAAAGGCCTGGCTCGAGGTCAGATCCACTGTCGTGACCACCGGATCGGACTCGATCAGGCGCACGTCGTCGACGCCCAGCTCGCCGTGCCAGGGCACGTCGATGGCTCGCTGCACCTCGAGCAGCCCGGCACCCTCGAACACGAGCGTGACCCGACCACCGCCGTTGACCACCAGGTCGTAACGGCCGTCGCTGCGGCTCAGGGTGAAGCCCAGCTGGTCGCTCTGGTGCGCGCTGACACGCACGCCGTGCCGGGGTGTGCCCGAGAGGTCGAGCACGCGGCCGCGCAGGATGGCCATGCGCTGCTCCTCGATGGCGCCGTCGGCCACGCCGAACTGCACCGGGTCGGCTCCCAGCCACAAGAAGCTGTTGTCACGGAAGATGCTGTAGGGCTGCAGCGGCGGCCGCGGCGGTGCGATCAGGGCCGGGTCCGGTGGCTCGGGTGTGGCCGTGCAGGCGCCGGCCGAGCACCAGCTGTCCAGGGGGCAGGCCACCGCGTCGCCCCAGCGCAGCGCGCCCTGCACCCAGCCGCACACCTGCTCGGCGTTGCCCTGGCAGCGGGTCTGGCCATCGAAGTCGCAGGTCTCGGCGACGATCGCGTCCCCGCCCGCGGCGTCGGGAACCAAGGCATCTGCCTGCGCGCCATCGGCAGCCGCGGCATCGGCCTGTGCCGCATCGGCGGGCGGTGACGCATCGTCGAAGGCGGCATCGGGTGTCAGCGCGGCATCCGCGGTCGCGTGATCCGGGTTGACGACGTCCGTCATGCTGCCATCGCTCGCGCTATCCGGGGCGGAGGCATCCGTACTGGAGCCATCCGGGCGGGCCGTGTCCGGGCTCGCCGTATCCGGAGTGGTGCTGTCCACCTGGGCGGCATCGGCACGCGCGGCATCGGCGGTGGGATGCCCCGCGTCGTCCGAGGGGGAGGGGCCGCCGCACTCGCAATGGGTGAGCAGGAACGCCAGGCATAGAGGAGCAAGAGCTCGATGCGTACACAGCATGCGGGACCTCTCTCGTTCTGGAATGGCACCGTGCGACGGGGACGGCCGAGCCAGACCGCGCGCCGTTTCATGAATCCTGGTCCATCTCCTTTGTCAGAGCCCGTGAAGCTCGCCAAGGACAAACACGCGGGTGCGTTGCAGGGTCCGCGAAGCGGCCTCCCTGGTACTCCAATCGCACAGCTCTAGGCTCGGCGATTTGCGCGCTTGACGACGAGGATGCGTTGACAAACCAGGTGCGGCTTGCCGTCATGCACGCACTGCTTTTTTCGCCAGGCGACACAGGAGCCGTGAATGCCACGGATCTCGAAGGGCGGGTTCTCGTCGAGGGTGCTGGTGGCACTGGCCCTGTGTGCTGGGTGCGAGCCAGCAACGGTGGGTCAGGACGCCGCGAGCACCGATCGCGCGTCGGCGCTCGATGCCGGACTTGCAGATGCGCTGACGGTCGACGGCCAGGGCATGGATGCCAACGCGAGCGATCACCTCAGCATCCAGGACAGCGCAAGAATCGATGGAGCCTCAAGCCAGGACGCCGTAGCTGGCGACACGGCGATGGCTGGCGATGGCAGTGCGCTGGATGCCGGGCATCCCGACGCCACCGCGGCCACGGATGCGTCGCTGGGCGTGGACCTGGGGCCCGCGAGCGATGCTGCGAGCGTCGACACGGCGCTCGAGCCCGACGCTGCGACAGCACTGGATGCCGCCACAACCATCGACGCCGCCACGGCGCAGGACGCAGGTCTTGCCGACACTGGTGGCGATGCCGGCAGCGGGGTCCACCTGAGCGGCGTGGGACCGGCCGCGAGCCAGGGGCTGGCCAGCTCGACACACTACCGGTTGCGGCTGGTGGTGGGAGGAGTGGGCGCCGGACCTGCGATGGGAACCAACGTCAACGCGCGACTCAGCGTGGGCGTGCCTCTGGCGCGTTGAGCCGTCACCCTGCATTCGAACCGCGGACGAGGAAGCATCGATGCGTACCCAGCAGCCAAGAAAACTCTTCCCGTGTGCGACGACCAACGGACTGGCACTGGCGATGGTCGCGCTGACCACGAGTCCTGCGGCGCTGGCGGCGGTGCCTGACCTGCTGCCGGTGCAGGGCGTGCTGTCCGACGACGCGGGCGTGCCGCTGGCCGGTCCGGTCGATCTGCTGTTTGCGATCTATGACTCGGAGAGCGGCAGCAGCGAGCTGTTCAGCGAGGCGCTGAGCCAGGTTCCGCTGGACGGCGGGGCCTTTGCGGTCTCGCTGGGCGCGACGCAGCCTCTGTACCTGGCGGCGCTGGCCGGCGCGGGCGAGCTGTGGCTCGAGGTGTCGGTGGGTGGCGAGGTGCTGTCGCGGGTGCAGCTGCAGAGCGTGCCCTACGCGGTGAGTTCCTACAGCTGCGAGTCGCTGGGCGGGCTGGGTGCGTCGGACCTGGCGCTGGCCAGCCACAGCCACGCCGAGTACTCGCTGACGACGCATCTGCACGACGCGCGGTACATCCGCGCGGGTCAGCGCGACAGCGTCGGCCTGGCCATGATGTACGACGGCTCCGTGGGCACGGACGAGCTGATCGATGAATCCGTGACCACCGCCAAGCTGGGACTGGGCGCTGTGACCTCGGCCACGCTAGGTCTGGGCGCGGTGACCTCCGCCAACATCGGGGTGGACGAGGTGCAGGGGGCCAACCTGGCCCCGCGCGCGGTGACCTCGGGCAAGATCGCTACCGACGCGGTCACCCGCAACCACATCCCGGACCACGAGCTACCGGCCAGCAAGCTCGAGGGTGGCGTGTTCAACCTCAAGACGAGCGTGCAGACGTATTCCGGATCCGTGCAGGTCGCACCCGGTCAGGTTCGCGAGGCCAAAGCCTCCTGCGCCGACGCCAATGACCTGCCCCTGTTCGGAGAATGTGTCACTGGAAGTGCTGAAAAAGTCGACCTCGTGAAGTTCAACTTCCTGGATGTGTCCAACGAGACAGCTGCGGCCTCGTACAACTGCGCGTTCCGCAGCTACGACACGGTTGCCACCATCTCGGTCGCGGCTCGCATCTACTGCCTGCCCGTGGACGGGCCGTGAGGCGGCTGCCGATGGCATTGCTCCAGGTTGGCCTCTGACGACCAGGCCCCCACCGGGCAGACATTCCCTTCGCAAGGTTGCTCCGAGCTAAAAAAAAGCCGGCCTCGAAAGACCGGCTACAGGAATCTGACAAGGCGCCGACCGGATTCGAACCGGTGCATAATGGTTTTGCAGACCACTCCCTTACCACTTGGGTACGGCGCCAGAGCCTGCAACTTGTAGCGCACCTGCGGCAACACTGGCAAGAGCTTCAGCGAGGGCTTTTTACTTGGTGTTGAAGCCCGGGGTGTCGTGATCAACGCGGGTCGTTCCCTCGTCGCCAAAGTCCTCGGCGCGCGCGGTCGGCGGTCCGAAGGGCGAACTGGCCCCGGGAACGGGCGCCGGAGCGGTGGGGCGCTGGGCAAGGGGCACGGTGGGCGCGGTCTCGGTCCGGTGCGCAGCAGCCGGGCTGGTCGGCTTGATGCCCGGGACCGGAAGCCCATGCTGCGTCAGCACGTGCGCCATCTCGGTGAGGCGGGCACGGGCCTTCTCCAGCTTGGCCGTGGCGTCGGCCCGGAGCTGATCGCGCTCGGCCTTGAGCCGATCGACAGCCTCGCGCAGGGTCTGTGCCTCGCCGGCCTGGGTCGGTCCTTGCGCCACCTGGGCCTCGAGTTCGCGCACCCGGGCCTCGAGGGCACTGACCTTCTTCAGGGCGGTCTTCTTGACCTGGTCGCGCTCGGTCTGGGTGAGTTCCAGCTTGCTCTGGACGTCGCGCTGGGCCTGCTCGGCGCGCTTGATCTCATCGCGCAGCCCCTGCTCGCTGGCCTGGGCCTGACCGCGCAGCTGATCGCGCACCTGGGTGCTCTGTTGGCGGGCCTGGGCGAGCTCGGCCTCGAGCTGTTGACCCTTGGTCTCGGCGGCCTGGGCACGCTGCTTGAGCTGCTGGGCCATGCGCTTGAGTTCTTCGAGCTGACCCGCCTGCTGGGTCGCGAGCTCTCGAGACTGGGTCCCGGAGGAGGCCTGAGCCCGCGCATCTTCCAGGTCCACCTCGAGGCGATCGACCTGGCCCTGCAGCTCGGCCACGGAGGCGTTGAGTTCCGCCCGCTCGCGCTGCAGGTTTGCCCGCTGCTCCTCGGCTTCCTCGGCGCGGCGCAGGGTCTCGCTCAAGCTGGTTTCGGCTCGGGTCATCTCGTCACTGGAGCGGTTCACCGCCTCGCGCTCGACGCGAAGGGCGAGTTCCGTGGACTCGATGCGGGAGGCCGCTTCGCTGAGCTTCTGCTCCAGATCACCGACGCGGACCTTGAGGTCGTCGCGTTCCTGGGACAGGGCACCGAGCTTGGTGCGGGATTCCTGGGCCAGAGCCTGCCACTTCTGCAGCTCGCCGCTGATCTGGGTGTGCTGCTGGGTCGCGCTCTCGCGCGTGGACTGCAGCTCGCTCTCGACCTGCGCCAGACGCTGGCTCTGCTCGGCGAGTTCCTGGCCCCGGACCTGACCCTCCTGCTGCAGCTCGGCAATGCGCTTCTCGCGCTGCTCCAGCCAGCGGTCGCGTTCGGCAACCGCCGCTCGAGCCTCCTCGATACTCTCCCCGGTCTCGACGAGCTTTTGCTCTGCCTCGCGCAGTCGCTGCTCGAGATCCTGCACCCGGGTCTCGGCACGCTTCTGGGTTTGCTGCAGTGCCGCGACCTGGCCGTCTCGCTCGCCGATGAGCTTCTCGGCGTCGTCACGCATGTTCAGGGCCTGGTTGAGCTTGCCCTCGAGATCCTTGAGGACCTGGCGCCGATCTTCGAGCTTCTCGTCACGCTCGTCGAGCAGTTCTTGCAAGGACAGGCGCTCGCTCCGCAGCGTCTCGATGCCCTGATCTCGCTCGGTGACGGCGGCCTCGAGGACCGCGACCCGCGCCTCGCGATCCGATAGTCTCTCCTGCGCCTCGCGCAGTTCGGTCTCCAGCACACTCCGCCGGGCGTCGAGTTCGGTCCTGGCCTGCTCGGTGCCGTGGAGCTTGTCGCGCAGCACGGCTTCACGCTGGGCCGCCTCGCTCTGCTGGCTCTCCAGCTCCCGCCGCTGCTCGTCGGCTTCGGCCAGCTGCGCATCCTGGTCCTGGATGCGCTCGCGGGCGTGCTCGAGCTGCCCGTCGAGGTGTCCCACGCGCTCACCGAGCCTGCCGATCTCGCTGCGGGCTCCCTCCAGCTGGGTGGTGAGCGACTCGCTCTGCTTGCGATTCTCGTCGAGAGCCGCGCTGGTCCGGGACAGTTCCGTCGAGGTACTGGTGAGGTCCTCGCGGGTTTCCTGTAGCAATTGTTTGCTGCTGGCCAGCTCACCGTCGAGGTGCACGATGCGCTCGTCGCGGTCGGCCAGATCGCGGGTACGCGCCGAGAGCTGCTGATCGAGGTCGCCGATGGTGCGTTCCCGGGCGTCCAGAGTGGCCTGGGTCTCGCCCAGGGCGGCCTCGCGCTGCCCCAGAGACTCCTCGAGGTAGGACACCTGGCTGTCGCGAGCGGCCAGGGTGGCCTCGAGATCGGCGATGCTACTGGCGCGTCGCTCCAGCTCCTCCTCGTGTTCGCGCAGGCGACGCTCGCGGTCCTCCAGGTTCTCGCGCAGCCGCTCGAGATCCGCCTCGTGGGCACGGACCGTCGCGGTCAGCTGCTCGACCTCCTCGCGCAGGGTGGCGACCTGGGTGGTGCGGTCGGCCAGGCCCCCCTCGAGCTCGGCGATGTGCTGGCCCCGCTCCTTGAGTTCTCCCTCGAGCTGGGCGTTCTCGATGTCCAGCTCGGTGATCTGCTCGTCCCGCTCGGCCAGGGTGTTGGAGAGCGAACGAATGTTCTCCTCGTGCTCGGCCAGGCTCTGGTCGCGGCTGCGGACCTCCTCGCTCCGTCTGGCCTCGAGGGTCTGCAAGGCCTGCTGCGACTCCTCAAGGTGAGCGCCAAGCTCCTCGCTGCGGAATTCTTGTTCGGCGAGGCGCGACGCCAGGTCGTTGTTGCCCTCGGTGAGGCGTGCGATCTCGGCGCGCAGTTCCTGCTCCATTGCCAGGGCGCGCTGGGTGGTGGCGAGGGCGCGCACCTGGGCGTGGTGCAGGTCGTCTTCGAGCAGCATCACCAGCTGCTCGGCGGCCAGGACCTGGCGATCGTGCTCGACCTGCAGTTCGGCGTGGCGCGCCTGGGCCTGCATGAGGTGAACGGCGAGCGACAGGATCTCGCGATCGCGCTCGCGCAGCATGGCGACGTCGTCACGGGTGTCGATCCGAACCTTGCGGCCCAGGGCCTCGAGGCTGACCTGGAACCAGCGCAGTTGCTCCTCGAGAGCGGATTCTCGCTCCAGGGCGTCCTGCGCCACGAGGTCCGCACGTGCTCGCTCGCTCGACAGGTGGTGCTGCAGGTCCTCGATCTGCCCGCGCTGTGCCTGGAGCACGGGCAGGACAGCCTGGCGCTCGTCGACGACGAGGGTGCGGAGGTCGGCAATCTCCGCGTCCATGTGATCGAGGCGCCGCTCCCGGGCAACGATCCGCTCCTCGTGCTCACGCAGATCGCCACGCACCGTGGAGATCTCCGCACCCATCTCCTCGCGCACCGTCGCGAGCATGGCGCGCGTGTGCTCCAGCTCCGCCTGCAGGGTGCGGTAGCTGGCCTCCCAGTCGAAGATCCGGCCCACCAGCTCGTTCTTCTGGGCTTCGGCCTTTCCCAGCAGCTCCCGGCGCTCGGTCTTGAGCTGGTGGATCTCCTTTTCCTTGCTGGCGACGACCTCGATCAGATCCTTCTCGAGGATGACCCGCTCCTCGACCAGGCCATCGATCGAGGCACCAAGTTCGCGCTCCTTCTCGGCCAGGGCTTGCTTGGTCTCGTCCAGCTCCCGCGAGAGCTCGCGAATTCGAAGCAGGTAGCCCTCGACCTCGATGTCCTTGGCCTGGATGCGTGCCTCGACGGCCGCGATCTCCTGCTCCTTGACCTTCCACAGCTGAGACAGGCGCACCAGGTCGCGTTCGCGCTCCTTGAGCTTGCGGCGCAGGAACAGCATCTTCTCGTCGGGGCCTGAGAAACTGCCCGAGGATAGGGGCGTCAAGGCCGGGGGACCCGCCTCGCCGCTGCTCTCTCCGCCTTGCAGCGACGAGAAAACATCGTCGATGAACTGCATATCGTCGGCATTGAGCACGCCGCCCCGCGATGGAACGGCCGGGGTCGGAAGCGAGCTCAGGGTCGGCCCCGCGTACGCAGGATCCGGGCTCTCGTGGATCTCGGGTTCGTCGGAAGCTTGCTGTGCCGCCTCGTCGAACAGGCGAGCCACGGACTGCACCAGATCGTCGCGGGACAGCGGCAGAAACAGGTAGGCGTTCGCGGCCTGAGCTCCGGCGCGGTGCTTGTCGATGGCGTCCGGGGTGGCATCGCTGGTGGTGAGCAGGATGGGTAGATGCTTGCCCGAGGCCTGGCGCCGGAGTCGAGACACGACGGCGAAGCCGCTCTGACCCTCGCGCTCGTGGCGCAAGATCAGGAGTTCAGGACGCTGCTTCTCCACCTCTGCCAGAACGTCGTTGGAGCTGGCGAGTTGAACGGCATACTGCTCATCCTGAAGAATGGCAGCCTGTTGCATCGCCAGCTCAACGTCGGGCTCAGCGATGAGGATGCGTCGTTGTGTCATCGTCGCCTACTGCTCCGTCCGGATCGCCTGCACCATATCATGTGCCTGCGGGCCCGCCCAAGCACCAACCTTCTCGACGGAAGGCAACAGGGGCGCTGAAATGGATCGGATCGGACCGCGCATCGTAAATTGCACCGCGGTGAGGCCTTTGGTAGCGTGCGCCGAGAGGCAGCGGCCGTCACAGAAGACCGCTCGATCCCAGCATGGAAGCAGCGCTTGCAAAACTGCTCGTCGACGAGGGCGGCATCGCAGCCGAGCGGCTCGATGAGGCCGTGCGGCGCAATGCCCAGCACGGTGGGCGAATCGACACCTACCTGCTCGAGCTGGGCCTGATCGACGAGGCGAGGCTGACCGAGCTGCTGGCGCGAGCCTACAATCTGCCTCCGGCCGACTTCCGAGCCCTGGTCAAGGTGGACCTGCAGGCCCTGCGCGTGCTTCCGTCCAGGGTCGCGGAGCGCTGCCAGATCTTTCCCTTCCTGCTTCAGGGTACGGATCTGCATGTCCTGGCACCTGGACCGCCCGACATGATGCTGCTCGAAGAGATCGGCGAGATGGTCGGACGTACGGTGGTGCCCCACGTGGCCACCGAGTACCGCATCGCGCGTGCCCTCTCGCACTTCTACGGGCTGCCCATCCCGGTGCGCTTCGCCACCCTGGAGCGCGTCGCCGAGGGCCGTCCCGTCTCCGCCACGGCAGACGCCGACGTGGGTGGTCGTGCCACCGGATCCGCGGACACGCCTGTCGAAGCCGCGCGCTGGCCCCTGGACAGGGCGCTCGCCCACCTGGCTGCCGCGCGCGATCGCGATGCTGTCATCGACGTCATCCTGACCTATGGCAAGAGCTTCGTGGAATGTGCGGCCCTGCTCGGCGTGCACGCGGGGCGCGCCGTGGGCTGGCAGGCCGTGGGGGCCGCCGCCACACCGGAGTCCCTGCGCGCCATGGCGCTCGCCCTCGACGAGCCCTCGGCCCTGCGCACGGTCATCGACACCACAGCCCCGTACCTGGGCAAGTTTGGAGCCGGACCCGTCCACGATACCTTGCTCGAGGTTCTCGGCCGACCGCGTCCGCGCACCGTCGTGCTCTACCCTGTGCTGGTGGCCGGTCGCGTGATCGCCATCTTTTACGGCGACAACGGCAAGCGAGCTTTGCGCACCGGCGATCTCGCGGACCTGCTGGCTTTCTGTGCCCGCATCGGGGCGGCCTTCGAGAATGTCATCCTCGCTCGCAAACGGCAGCCGCCACAGCCCTTGCGGCCAGTTCCAGGTGCCGATCCCGTCGAGGTGGACGAGGTCCGCCCGGGCGCGGCCACCCACGAATCAGATCTCGAGGCCGCCGAAGACGTCGAGGCGTCCGTGGCGGCACCCCAGGTCTTCACGGTGCTGGTCGATGTCGAGTCCGCGACGCCAGCCATGTCGATGGTTGAGGAGGAGACCGCCGACCAGCCCCAGGCGCATCGCGAAGTCGAAGCGCAGGTCGTGGTGCGCGCCGATGAGGTCTCCGCCGACGAGCTGGCGAGCTGGGACGATGAGGTGCTGCTGACTCTCGGCGCAAGTGGTCAGCGGCCGGCGGCAGTGGTGCCTCCGGCCGAGGTCGACCTGGCTGCCGACCTGCTCAGGGATGGTCACCCGGAGGAGGAGAGCGTGGTCCTGGACGAGGGCCTGGACGACGCTCTGGGTTTCGGCGACGGGACCGGATTCGAGAGCGGGGAGGAGTCCCTGCCAATCCGTCAGCTGCAGATCTCCGATGCCCTCGACCAGGCCATGGCCGAGGCCGCGGGACTCCCGCCGGAGAGCGTCCTCGACCGGGTCGCACAGCCTGACCCGATGTCAGAGTCCGATACGCCGTCGGGATCATCAGGGACTGCCGAGGACGTGGCGGATGCACCTGCGGTGCGGGTGGAGCCTGAGCCGGAGTCCTCCCCGGTGGCGCAGCGTGTAGATGCTTTGCAGGGACTCATGGATCTCGACACCAACCAGGACGCCGAGGGCGACGAGGACCATCCCGACGAAGAATCCGTGGTGTTCGAAGACCTCGAGTCCGAGAAGGGCACCGCGTCGTGGCGCGAGGCTCTCCAGGACACGGTCGAGAGCGGCCACCAGGGTGGTGAGGTGGTGCCCCCACCCACAAGCGTGTTGCACGCCGAGGCCGAAGGTGTGGACTTCTCGGAGATCGTGTCCGAGGTCGTGGCGCGCACTCCCGGGACACCGGTGCAGCCCCAGCAGCCTCAGGCCGTCACTCCACGAGAAAGCGGTGCCGACCTCGAGGTTGGAACACCCCGGATCAGCGCCCCGGCCACGCCGGCGAGTTTCTCGCTGGCCGATCTCAACCGCCTGTGTGAGAAGATCGCCGGGACGGAGAGTGCGGCGGCTCGGCAGGCTCTGCGGGAGCTGGTTCAGGCGGATCTGCGCCTGGTGCCCATGCTCACGTCGCGCTTTCCCGGCCGCGTCAGCTTCGACCCTTTCGCCCAGGACTGGGCCATCCCCGAGCCCGATGATCTATCACCACTGATCGCGCTCCTGGTGCAACGGCCTGACATCGGCGCCGAGGTTGCGCTGGCACACCTGGATTCCAGCTTCCCGGCCCTGCGCTGGTTCGCGGTCTACCTGTTCCGCCATGTCCACGACGCGCGCGCCATCAAGGCCATCATGCCGCGCTTGCATGACGAGGAGCCGCGCATCCGGCACCTGACGGCCGAGGTGCTCAAGAGCTACACCTCTGACGCCGGCTTCGACGTCGTCATCAAGCACCTGCGAAGCCGTCTGCAGTCTCCGGTGGCTGAAGTGCGTCGCCGTGCCATCTACTTCCTGGGTTTCTTCAAGGACGTGAGCAGCGTGCCCCACCTGGTAGGATGCCTGAGCGCCCGCGAGCCCGAGCTGGTGGCCGAGGCCGTGCAAGCCCTGGCCGCGATCACGATGCAGACCCTGGGGTCGTCGCAGCGCAAGTGGCTCAAGTGGTGGGAGAAGAACCAGATCCGCAGCCGCGTCGAGTGGCTCATCGACGGACTCAGGCACCGGGACCGCAACATCCGCTATGCGGCCAGCGTCGAGCTCACCGGCATTGCCCGCGAGACCTTTGGCTACGACTACGACGGCAAGAAGCGCGATCGCGAGAAGGCTGCCAAGGCCTGGGATCGCTGGTGGAAGGGTGAGAAGAAGCGGATGCACATCGAGGCGTGAACGTCCTCCCCTGGGGCCCGAGGCAGGCCTGAACATTATCGAGCACGTGTCAGGCCCTGGCGGGGGCTAGTACAGAGTTGCCGTGATCGTGAATTCGCCCGCGGTGGCTGCGGTGGTGCCGTCGACGATGATGTAGATTGGCGTGTTGGCGGTGACCGAGGCGTCGAGCCCGTACCATGGCCCCTGACTCTCGCACGCATTTTCGTCACCGCAGCTCGAGGTCGCCCACAGCGTTGGCAGGTAACCCGCGGTGTTCGGGGTGAGCGCCACGAATAGCATGCCATCGCTCGCTGGCGTGATGACGTAGACCACGTCGCGGCCCGGCAAGGTCACTGCGTCGCAGAGGGCGGACAGCGCTGTGTTGCCGTAGTCACTGGTGGCGTCGATGGTGGATCCGTCCTTGCTGACATCGGACTCCAGTGGGATGGCACCGGCGCAAGTGTTGTTGGCCGGAGGCTGGGGCGGATCGGCCAGGGTCAGGCTCAGGTTGAACTGGCCGTGCGGCCAGCCCGAGTCGTCGACGACCAGGAAATAAGTCCCCGCGGGGAGCGTCGTGGTCAGGTTGGCGGGCGAGCCTCCCTTGCACCCGAGTTGGTCCTCAACGGTGTCGCTGGCGCAGGTTGACCGCAGATAGACGTTCGCCACGAAGTTCGTGGAGATGGCGGTCACCGTGGCTGTCACCTGTTTTCGCTCCTGGAGCTCGAACTGGTAGACCAGGTCGCGCCCGAAGCTGCCGCCACAGCTCCCGGTGTAGTCGCCCGCGGCCCCGCTGGTATCACCAATCGCAGTGGCCATGTTGCTGTTGAAGGTCAGGACCTCGGGCTGGTCGCAGGCGTCGTTGGTAGGCGGGGTCAGCGCCGTGACCTGGAGCCCGTAAGTCCCGCTGCCTCCGTCCTGGGTGTCGACCCACACCCAGTAGTCGCCGGCGGCGATGCGGGTCAGGTCGATCTGCGCGAGATCGCCGACCTGGCAGCAGCCGAGCTCGTGCGCGGCCTCGGTCGAGTCGCACACATCGCGTACGTAGAGCACGCCACCGCTGTAGATGCCCGAAAGCGTGACCTCGACGTTGGAGGTGGCATCCAGGTGAAAGCCGTACACGGCGTCCGCGCCGGCCCCTGAGCTGGAGCCGCCGCACCCGACGGGCACGGTGTCGTTGCCGACCAGCGACAGGTCGCCCTGCACCTGGGCTTTGCCGCTGCCATCGAAGGTCAGCGGCAGGGCCTCGCTACATTCGTCGGGGACGAACAGGGGGGTGTCCGTCGTCAAGTCGAGCACGAAGTCGTCGGGGGTCTGGTAGGGCTCGACGATGAGGTAGTAGGTCCCGGCGTCCAAACGGTTGAAGACCATGAGGGCGGACTGGTACGAGCCCTGCGCGTAGGTGCAGCCCAGCTGGTCCCCGGCGTCGTCGCTGGCGCACGCCGAGCGCACGTAGAACACCGACCGCAGCGAGCTGGATTGATTCTGGGCAGACATCTCGATGGTCAGCTTGTGTGCCTGGGTAAGCGTGAACTGGTAGACCAGGTCCACGGACGGCGGGTAGCCGCAGGTGCCTGCGTAGTCGTTACCCGCATGCGCGAAGCTACCCTGCACGCTCGCGCTGCCGCTGCCCAGGTCGATGACGGTCGGCGTGCCGTCGCAGCTGTCGTTGGCCGGGGGGGAGAGGCGCTGGATCTGGAGCAGGTAGGGGCCACCGGCCGTGGCGGTGATGCTATCGACCCACACGTAGTAGGTGCCGGCTGTCGCTCTTGCCACGTTGAACCGCGGCGGAATCCCCATGAAGTCCTCGCCGCAGCCCAGCTCGTCGGTCTGCGTGGTCGAGCCGCAGACCTTTTGCAGGTAGACGCGGGTGTTGGCGCCTGCAGCGGGGAGCAAGCGAACGGTCAGGTCATAGGTCGCGTCGAGCGCGAAGCTGTAGACGACGTCTTTGCCCCCGCTGCCAGAGGTGTAACAGGCGAGGGAGGAGCTGTCGTCGGTGGCTCCCGTGGTGTCGCCCATCGCGCTGGCCAGGCCTGCGCTGTCGAAGCTCAGCTCGATGGCACCGCCGCAGGCGTCGTTGGTGGGCGTGGTGGCCGTCTCGCACTGGCCGGCTGCCGAGCACTGCTGCCCGTTCTGGCAGTTGCCGCAGGAGCCGCTGCAACCGTTGCTGCCGCACACTCGCCCCGTGCAGTCCGCGTGGCAGCAAGCGCCGAGGTGAGCGTCGCAGGTCTGGTCCGCCTCGCAGCAGGTTCCGTAGCAGAGCTGGGTCGGGCAGCTCCCCGCGTCGATGGGCGGCTGCGCCTGGTCGTGCCCGGCTGCGTCCGTCGGCGCTTGCATGGTGTCGTGGCCGGCAGCGTCGGTTGGTGGCAGCGTGCCGTCGTGGCCGGCTGCATCGGTCGGTGGCAGCGTGGTGTCGTGAACCGCCGCATCGGTTGGCGGCTGCGACTGGTCGTGACCTGCCGAGTCCGTCGAACTTGCGGTATCGCCGTGGGCCGCGTCGGCAGCCGACGCTGCATCGTCGCCGGTGGGTCCTCCGCAGTCCCCGCACGCCACCAGTGAAAGAGCCAGACTCGCGAGACCTATACCTCCGAGAACCCGCCCCCGACGCATGTGGAACCTCCCTCGTTGCGCCACAGACCGGGCCGTGACGAGGTCGCACTCTGCGTGTAAGTTTTTGGCGAAGTCAAGCTGCTATAAGTGCTTTGTTTAATGATTACAGTGAGATTGAAATTTGGCAGGAACGGGGCGAAGCCAGCTGGGGGCGCCGACTGAAGAACAGATGTGAGCTGGGTGCGACCAGGGGGTGCACAGCGCAATCAGGCCTGGGCCGCGGCTCCGCCGACCTTCTTGTCTGCCGACTTGGCGGCCCCGCCCTTGCGCTTGGCCAGCTCCATCTCGCGCAGGTCCTTGCGCAGGATCTTCATCATGGTGCTCTTGGGCAGCTCGGGGATGAACTCGATCTCGGTGGGAACCTTGTAGGCCGCGAGCTCCTTCTTGCAGTGCTCGCGGATCTGCTCGGCGGTGGCGGTCTGGCCGGGCTTGAGCACCACGAAGCTCTTGACCGTCTCGCCACGCTTCTCGTCAGGTACGCCGATGGTGGCAGCCTCGAGTACCGCCGGGTGCTCGAACAACACGCCGTCGATCTCGTCAGGGTAGATGTTGTAGCCGCCGGCCACGATCATGTCCTTCTTGCGGCCCACGATGGAGCAGTACCCATCGTCGTCGATCTTGGCCAGGTCGCCGGTGTACAGCCATTCGCCCCGGATCATCTTGGCGGTCTCGTCGTCGCGGTTGAGGTAGCCATCCATGATCTGCGGGCCCTTGAGGCAGAGCTCGCCCTCGGTGTTGAGACCCAGCTCGTTCTCGCCGGTCTCGATGTCCACGATCTTCTGGTCGGTGCCTGGCACCGGGATGCCGATGGAGCCGACCTTGCGCAGACCGAACAGGGGATTGACATGGGTGACCGGCGAGGTCTCGGTGAGGCCGAAGCCCCTCGGTGATCTTGCCCCCGGTGAGCTTCTCGAACTTCTCGAGCACCTCGACAGGCAGCGGTGCCGAACCCGAGAAGCAGCCCTTGATGCTCGAGATGTCGATGTTGTCGATACCAGGGAAGTTGTTGATGGCGACATAGAGCGCGGGCAACGCCGGGAACAGGCTGACCCGGTAGGTGCTGATGCTCTTGACCAGGTCCGCGATGTCGCGCGGGTTGGGCGCCAGCACGATGTGGGCGCCGGCGGCGACGGGCCAGTTCATGGACACGGTCATGCCGAAGCTGTGGAAATAAGGCAGGCAGGCCAGAAGCACCTCCTTGCCGACCTCCACGCCCGGGAACCACGACATCACCTGCTGGGTGTTGAACGACAGGTTGCGGTGACTGAGCTTGGCGCCCTTGCTCACGCCGGTGGTGCCGCCGGTGTATTGCAGCACGGCCAGGTCATCCAGGGTGACGTCGGCCTTGGCCGAGTTGGGGCTGCTCTGGGCGATGAGCTCCTTGAAGAAGTGGACCTTGTCCTCGCGCGGAACCTTGACGTACTGCTGGGTCTTCTTGAGCTTGAACGGCGCCAGCAGGCTGACGGGGAAGGGCAGGTAATCCGGGATCGAGGTCACGACGACGTGCTTGACCGTCGGCACCTTGCTCATGGCCTGGCGCAGCTTGTACCAGTAGATGAAATCGCAGGTGACCACCACCTCGACCTGGGCGTCGTTGAACTGGTGGACAAACTCGCGCTCCATGTACAGCGGATTGGTGTTGACGATGGTGCCGCCGAGCTTGAGCGTCGCGTAGTATGTGATGATCATCTGCGGCAGGTTGGGCATCCAGGCGGCCACGCGGGTGCCCTTCTTGACCCCGAGTTTGCTCAGCGCGGTCGCGAAGCGATCCACGTGATCCTTGAACTCGCGATAGCTCAGGGTCTTGCCCTTGAGCGTGATGGCCGGCTGGTTGGGGAAGCGTCGCGCCGACTCCTCGAGGAAATCGACCAGGGTCTTGTTCTGGAACTGGAGCTCCTGCGGGACGCCCTTCTCGTAGTGCTTGAGCCAGATTTTTTCCATGACTGAACCCCCGGCGCCTACAGTGGCGCGCTGTGGTGGTGACCAGTGGGACGAAGCCCCCGTCCCCGATCAGGCAGATACGGCGGCTACTGTGCCAAGCGCCGGCGGTCGGCGTCAACCGACAGCAGCACCCGGCACGGCCGTGTCCATGTACGCGGAGCCAGGAGCGCGGCTACTTGCCCTGCTTGGACTTGCGCTTGAGCTCTTTCTTGGCCTTCTTCTCGGCGGTGGACAGCTTGGGTTTGTTGGCTTTTCCCTTGTTGGATTCTTGACCCTTGTTCGCCATGGCGGGCCCTCCTGGGCGGTGTTTTCACCGGCCACCGCAGCGCCGTGCACACTCCCCACCATACCACCCGCCGGGCTGCGACGGGAGGCGCTTGTGTGGCGCGCCAGCTGGCACCCGGGGCCAGGGTGGCGAGGTGGCCCGGTTGCCGGGGCCGAATCTCGATCCGGACCCCAGAATCCCCAGCGGGCGACGATCTCTGTTGAGAACCGCTGCAGGCCGGGCCTATCCTCGCCGCCATCGGCGTCGACGCATGCAGATGTGTGAGGCGACGTCGACGGGAGCCGTCATGAGTCTGAGCCTGATCGCGCGCGATATCCCCACGCCCTCCACCCTGGCCCTGACCGAGCAGGCGCGCCTGCTGCGCCTCAAGGGCGAGCCGGTGATCCACCTCGGCGCGGGGGAGCCGCTCAACCGGGCGCCGGTGACTGCCATCCTGGGGGCCGCGGCGGCGCTCAAGGATGGCGATATCAAGTACACGCCCACCGAGGGCATCCCGGCGCTGCGGCAGGCTGTGGTGCGCTACACCGAGGAGAACTACGGCCGCCGTCCCGAGGTCGACAACGTCATCGTGTCCAACGGTGCCAAGCAGGCCATCTGGAATCTGCTGTTCTCGATCCTCAACCCGCAGGATGAGGTGATCGTGCTGGCCCCGTACTGGGTCAGCTACCCCGAGATGATCCGCATGATGCACGGCGTGCCCGTCATCGTGAAGCCCGAGGACGGGGGCTTTCACCCACGCATGGAGGAGATCGAGCGGGTGGTGGGTTCCTACACCCGCGCCATCATCGTCAACAGCCCGAACAACCCGACCGGCGCGGTGTACTCGAAGGAGTTCATCGCCGAGCTGGTGGCCTTCTGCGAGAAGAAGGGTATCTGGTTCATCTCCGACGACATCTACCACAAGCTGATCTTCGATGATGTCGAGTGGCCCTCGCCCTACGCCTTCACTGACCGCTCCATCGAGGACAGCAAGGTGGTGTGTGTCAACGGAGTCAGCAAGCTGTACGGCATGACCGGCTTCCGCATCGGCTGGGTGGTGGCGCCGCGCAAGCTGGTCGGGATCATGAGCAACGTGCAGGCCCAGGTCACCTCGACGGCTTCGCTGGTGCTGCAGGCAGCGGCGGCCAGCGCCCTGATGGGCGTGCAGTCGCACATCGCGCAGCTCAGGCAGATGCTCGAGAACAACCGCAACGTGATGCTCGCCGAGCTCAAGACCCTGAACGGGGTGACCTGCACCCCGCCCCTGGGTACCTTCTATTGCCTGCCCGACTTCAGGGCCTACAGCAAGGACTCCCACGCCCTGAGCAAGCTGATCCTGGACAAGGCGCGGGTGGTCACGGTGCCAGGCAAGGACTTCGGCATGGAGGGCCACCTGCGGCTGTCCATCTGTGGATCGATCAAGGACATCAAGCAGGGCGTCGAGCGCATCAAGTGGGCCATCGACCCCGAATCGCCCAATGAGCTGTTCATCGGCGACCGCAAGCTCGTGAGGGACTGGCTGTGAACAACCTTCTCAATATCAAGACTCCGGCCGACGCCATCGCCAGCGCCCTGGCCAGCGACTACGACCTCAAGCTGGCGGGCCTGTACAACCCGCGCCAGGTGTACTGGAACCTCGGCGACGAGGCCCTGTATGAGGAGATCGTGTTTCGCGGTGAGGCGCGCATTGCCCGTGGCGGACCCATCGTCGCCTTCACCGGCGGTCACACCTCCCGCGCTGCCAACGACAAGTTCGTGGTGCGCGAGCCCTCGAGCCAGGACCAGGTGTGGTGGGGCGAGTACAACAGGCCCTTCGACACCAGCAAGTTCCACGACCTGTGGAACCGGGTGTCGGGCTACCTGCAGGGTCGCGACCTGTTCGTGCAGGACTGCTATGCCGGCGCCGACCCCGAGCACCGTCTGCCCGTACGCATCATCACCGAGCTAGCCTGGCAGAGCCTGTTTGCACGCAACATGCTCATCACGCCGCGCTCGGCCGACGAGTACAAGCAGTTCGTCCCCGAGTTCACCATCGTGGCCACGCCAGGCTTCAAGGGCATTCGCCAGATCGACGCCACAGCCAGCAACACCTTCATCGTCCTCGACTTCGCCCAGCGCCTGGGGCTCATCGGCGTCAGCCAGTACGCCGGTGAGATCAAGAAGTCGGTGTTCACGGTCATGAACTACCTGCTTCCGAACAAGGGCGTGCTGAGCATGCACTGTTCGGCCAACGTCGGCCCCCGGAGCGACAGCGCGCTGTTCTTCGGCCTCAGCGGCACGGGCAAGACCACCCTGTCGGCGGACCCCGCGCGCCAGCTCATCGGTGACGACGAGCATGGCTGGACCGATGACGGCATCTTCAACATCGAGAACGGCTGCTACGCCAAGGTGATTCGCCTGAGCGAGAGCGCTGAGCCCCAGATCTATCGCGCGGTTCACCGCTACGGTGCGATCCTCGAGAACGTGACCGTGGATCCGATCACCCGCCGCGTCGACCTCGACGACGAGAGTCTCACCGAGAACACCCGGGCCAGCTACCCCCTGAGCTTCATCGACAATGCCGTACCCGAGAAGATGGCGAGTCACCCCCGACACATCATCTTCTTGACCTGCGACGCCTCGGGCGTGCTGCCGCCCATCGCCCGGCTCAGCCCCGAGCAGGCCATGTACCACTTCATCTCGGGCTACACGTCCAAGATCGCCGGCACCGAGGTGGGCCTGGGAATCGAGCCCGAGATCACGTTCTCGGCCTGCTTTGGCGCGCCCTTCATGGTGCACAGACCGGGTGTCTACGCCGAGCTGCTGAAGCACAAGATGCTGCGCCACGACGTCAAGGCCTGGCTGCTCAACACCGGCTGGGTCGGTGGCAAGTACGGCGTGGGCAAGCGCATCAGCATCAAGTACACGCGCCGGCTGCTCAATGCGGCCCTCGACGGCGAGCTGGACAGCGTGCCCTACCACAGGGATCCCGTGTTCGGCTTCGAGGTGCCGTCGCAATGCCCGGACCTTCCGGCCAGCGTGCTGGATCCGGCAGCGTCCTGGCCCTCCCGGGAGGACCACCTGCGCGCGTACAAGCAGCTCGCCGCGCGCTTCGTCGAGAACTTCAAGAAATTTGCCGACGGCGTGTCGCCCGAAGTGCGGGCGGCGGGGCCGGAACGGTGAACGATCTTTGGTCCACGCCCGGGGGTGTCCCGGGACGGATTTGATGTCCCGGGATGGTTGCCGTCCTCGGTATCTCGGCTTTCTACCACGACGCTGCTGCCGCGTTGATCGTGGATGGCAAGATCGTTGCGGCGGCGCAAGAGGAACGCTTCTCGCGGACCAAGCATGATCCGCGCTTTCCCCTGCGTGCGGTGCAATACTGCCTCGACAGAGCCGGCATGAGCGCCGCCGGACTCGACGTCGTGGCCTTCTACGACAAGCCGCTCAGAACCTTCGACCGCTTGCTCGAGACCTACCTGCGTCATGCTCCCAGGGGTTTTCTCTCGTTCTTCCATGCCATGCCTCCATGGCTGAACGAGAAGTTGATGCTTCCGAGACACATCCGCCGCGGGCTCGGGGGGCGATACAAAAAGGGCGTGGTGTTCGCCCCGCACCACGAATCTCATGCGGCCAGTGCGTTCTTGCCGTCGCCATTCGAGCGTTCCGCCATCCTCACGCTCGATGGGGTCGGAGAGTGGGCTACCGGAACGATCGGCCTCGGCGAAGGATCGCGCATCCAAATCCTCAAGGAACTCAGGTTTCCGCACTCGCTGGGTCTGCTGTACTCCGCGGTCACTGGTTATTGCGGTTTCAAGGTGAACTCGGGCGAGTACAAGCTGATGGGGCTCGCGCCCTTCGGCGCGCCGCGGCACGTGGCGACCATGCGGCAGCACCTCGTGGACGTGCGGGAGGACGGATCGCTGCGCCTTGACATGCGCTACTTCGATTTCGCGCACGGGTTGCGCATGACATCGCGTTCATTCCATGAACTCTTCGGGGCGCCGCCCCGCGCCGCGGAGTCGGAGCTGCGGGAACTGGACATGGACCTGGCCGCATCCATACAGGTGATCGCCGAAGAGGTCGTGATCCAGGCTGCTCGCCACGCGCAGGCCCTCACACGTGAACGCCATCTCTGCATGGCAGGAGGAGTGGCCCTCAATTGTGTCGCCAACGGCCGGCTTCTACGCGAGGGCATTTTTGACCGTATTTGGGTGCAGCCCGCCGCCGGTGACGCCGGGGGCGCCCTGGGTGTAGCCCTCCTCGCCAGCCACCAGCTCCTTGGTGATCCAAGAGAACGCCGCGATCTCGACTCTCAGCAAGGGTCCTTTCTCGGTCCCGACTTCGACGACGATGCGATCCGAAGCATGCTCGAGTCCAGGTCGGCCGTGTTTTACACGGCGCCCGACGATCAGAGCCTGGTCGAGTCCGTGGCGCAGGAACTCGCCAGCGGACGCGTGGTGGGGTGGTTTCAGGGACGCATGGAGTTTGGCCCGCGGGCCCTGGGGGCACGCAGCATCCTGGCCGATGCCATGAATCCGCGCATGCAGTCCACACTGAATCTCAAGATCAAATTCCGCGAGTCCTTCAGGCCCTTCGCGCCCATCGTGCTGCGAGAAAGGGTGCACGAGTGGTTCGATGTACCCAGCGAGTTTGACAGCCCCTACATGTTGTTCACGGCACCCGTCCGCGGTGCGACCCTGACAGCGCAAAGCGGCGACGAGGATGTGCGCCGTCTCGACCGGATCAAGGAGACCCGATCACGCATCCCGGCGGTCACCCACATCGATGGTTCTGCCCGTCTGCAGACGGTCGATGCCCAGCGCCATCCGCTGCTGCACGCCCTGCTCGCCGAATTCGACCGCGTCACCGGTTGCCCGGTGCTGGTCAATACCAGCTTCAACGTCCGGGGTGAGCCCATCGTCTGCACACCCGAAGATGCCCATCGCTGTTTCGCTGCCACTCACATGGACACGCTGGTTCTGGGCCACCACGTCGTGCACAAGTCCGAACAACCCGACCAGGATCCCACCGCGGTGGCACGCTACCTGGCCTCCATTCCCGCAGATTGAGCGAGGTGCCCGTGCTGGTGTCGCGCATGCTCGCTGCCTCCAGTCCCCTCATCGTCGCTGCGGTGCTGGTCTGGTGGATCCACGAGGCCCCCGTGCTGCTGCCGATCCTGTTCGTCGCGACGGCGATTTCTTTTCCCGTCATGACCTGGATCGCGGGGTGGGCAGGTCAAGCGCCCAGAGCGATACCGCTGCTTCCCCCGGTCATCTTCGCCACGTGCTGGGGGCTTGCATCCCTGCACCCCGTTTCCTTCCTGTCCTGGGCCGCACCTGTCGCAGTGGGAGGAGTGGCTGCGCTGGTGTTTTTCTGCAGGCCCCGCCTGGCTGAACGATGGCGCCTGGGCCTCGAGACTGCGCTGGCGCCGACCCTGCGCATGGCACTCCTGCTCTTGCTCGGGATCGTGTACTTCGGCGTCTTGCTGCCCATCGCCCTGGTCCTGCGCAAGTCTCGCCTGGCCACCATGCCACTCGCGCCAGATGCTACTCTGGCAAGCTACTGGGAGGACTTGCCGACCCGAGATACCCCGGACCGCTATTTGCGGCAGTATTGAGCGTGGTTTCGTGGTGAACAGCAGCGAGGCCTGATGCCCTCCCGGCTTCCATTATGGAAAAAGATTCTCTTCTCGACCCTGCTGGGCTTGGTCGTGCTGGTTCCCTCTTTCCTAGTGCTCGAGACCTGGTACTCGTCACGCGGTACCTGGGTGTACCTCGACGTGCTGACCTCGAAGAAGGTTCAGGCGAACCCCAATGCCTTGTGGGCGGTGGAAGACGCGTTCAGCGCGTACCGGGGCAAGCCAGGCGCGAACCTACAGGCTGATGAGGGCCACAAATCCATCAATGAGCATGGCTTTATGTCGACGCCAAGCATCTCCGTCCACAAACTGCCGGGGGTGGTCCGTGTCGTCTTCCTGGGAGGATCGTCGACGGCGGGACCCGGGCTTGCCGACGATCAAACCTGGCCCTGGCAGACGATCGAGGCTCTGCGCCGGAACCCCGAGATCCCGGCCATCGACTTCATCAACGCAGCGCTTGGAGGGTACACATCCTTCGAGTCCATCGGGCGGCTGTGGAGCCGGCTGCGCTTC
The DNA here is from genome assembly GCA_043821645.1 of Pseudomonadota bacterium. Lineage (GTDB taxonomy): Bacteria > Myxococcota > JACRCW01 > JAFGSX01 > JAFGSX01 > JBDRCO01. Next base: position 108,861 of record JBDRCO010000134.1, read on the forward strand.
TTCTCTCCCGACGTCATCGTCGTGTATCATGGCTGGAACGAATTCTATTATTTCGAGACCGCAGCACTCGACAACATTCACAAGTGGCGGATGGACAGCGAGGGGGGCTGGTCCATCACCTCGGACGTGGAGATTCCACCTGTCTATGAACCTCTCTTCATCGACCGCTTCCTCGCCTGGTCCAACATCCTTTCGTCTATCCGGATCCGGTTCAGTACGCCGATTGCATCCGAGACAGGGCGAGCCGGGTCGGCGAGCGCGCCAAACGTGCTCTCGCCAACCTGGGATCGCAGGGGACTCGACGTCTGGCGTGGCAACCTGCAGGTGATGCGTCATCTCGCTGACCAGATGGGTGCGAGGCTCATCGTGGTCAAGCAAGCGACACTCATCCACCCCGATCTGCCCGCGACCGACCGAACGCGATGCCGAGTGCAGCTCCATGGCTTTGACTACGCAGCTCACATCGATGCTTTCACTGCGCTGTGGAAGGTTGTGGATGAGGAGATTCCCGTCGAGGATGTTGCCGATGCACGCGCCCTGTCGGGAAAGCCCGCATTATTTCTCGATCACATTCACCAGACGCCGCAGGGATCCGCTGCGTTGTCGGAGATCATGAGTGAGGTGCTTGCTCCTGTGATCCTTCACAGCGCGAACCGCCGAGGAGTGGAGCCATGAACGATATCGTCCAGGAACCTGGACCGCGTGACGAGGGGACCCGAGAATCTCCTGAACCGTCGCACGTCGAGGCGTTTCGTGCAGCTGTGCAAAAGGATCCTTCTGGTGTCGTCGGTGAGTTGTGGAGCTTCATTCGCCACGAAAAGAAGTGGTGGATGATTCCACTGGTCGCGATCCTGCTGCTGCTGGTAGCCCTCGCGATCCTTGGGGGATCTCCCGCCGCACCGCTCATCTACACACTGTTCTGAATCAGGGCGGCGGTCGCGGGATTACTCTCCGCGCAGCGTTTTGGCCTTGGCCTTGAACAAACTCTCATACGATTGCGCGATCTTGAGCGCCAGGATCAGCAGTTCTCCGACGTCACTGGGGCAGTGTTCCTTGTGGCCGTTGTCACCATAGAAGATGTTGACGACCCGGCCTCGCACCAGCACGGGCATGACGAAGGCCGAGCGCGGCACCTGCTTCCCGGCCGCACCGAGAAACTGGATGTTGGTGGGCGTCTTCTGTAGTGAGCCCAGCACATGGGCACGGCTGTGGACAGCGAGCTGGAACACCGAGGGTTGTTCAAGCGGTATGACCAGCCGCGAGAAGTGGGGGATGTCCACACCCACCTCTTCCCAGCCCACAGCCATGCGTCCATGCACCGTGAACAGCATGGCGCGCTTGAATTGCGAGCGGGCGAAGCGCAGCACCAGCTGTGCCACCTCGTTGCGGTCGCGCGCGCTGGCTAGATGAGTGGTGGCCTCGGTAAAAGACAGGGGTGTCTCGTCGACGACGGGAACGGGCAGAGGTTCCGGCAGGGGCGGGGCGCTGACTGGTCGGGAAGGTACGGGTGGCGCTGCGACGGGTGCCAAAGGAGCCAGGGCTTCGGCCTCTTCGATGATGTCGTCGAGCAGAAACTCCTCGCTGACCTCCTCGACGACGATGCCCGTGAGCACCGGAAGCTGCGCCGTTGGAGTGCGTCCTGAGGGCAAAGGGGCCTGCGCAGGAAGGGGCTGGGCCAGGGGAGGTAGGTTGTGGACGGACGCCTGTGCCGTGGAGGCAGGCGTCCCAAGCTCGGCGGGCACTGGTGTCGCAGGATCCGGGATCTCGCCCCCGGCACTTTCGTCGTGGGCGGCCTGGTACAGTGCGTCGAAGGCGGCCTCGCTCATGAGGTCGCCGGTGAAGCTGGGCCTCGATACGGCAGCGTCCACCTGGGTCACCGACGTGGCCGGCAGATCGGCGAGGGCCAGGCCGCGAAGCCCTCGATCGATACCGTAGTGCTGGCGCAGCAGGTGCCACAGTCTGACCTCAGCGACGACGATGGGCTGGATCTTTTTACCAGTGTGAAATCCAACATGGTCGAGGGTCGTGAAGTCGCTGGGATCGAGACACAGGACTTCGACCTGCCTGCTGCTGGTGCGGTAGGGCACGACGCTGAGCCGGTCTGCCAGGTTGGCGGGCATCAGTCGCAGCGCGGCTACTTCGGGCTCGATGGCATCTCCGAACAGCGCTCGCACCTTGTGAATACGGGACAGGCATTCGGCCAGCGTTCGCTCGTCGAGGTAGCCCATCTCGATGAGATTGGTGCCCAGCCGACCGCCGAGGATGACCTGGTTCTGCACCGCGTCCTCGATCTGATCGCGGGTGCACAGCCGGTTCTGCAGCAGGAAGTCGGCGAGAGCATTCACGGTTCCACGCTATTCAGAACCCCGAGCCTTGTCAAAAAAGACCGGCGAAGCCGATGTGGAGCTGCGCGTGTCCTGCGGCCGAAGCTCTGTGGCATCATGAAGACCGATGCGGCTGCTGCGCCCCGAAGGAGGGGGGCGGTGCGCCGGGAGGGCCCTTGCGCAGCGGAACTCATGCAGAGATGAACGGCCTGGTCAGCGTCGTCATCCCGACCAGGGACAGGCCGGGCCCTCTTGCGTGTTGCCTGAGGGCTCTCGTTGAACAGGTGACGTCCTCGCCGACCTTCGAGGTGATCATTGTCGACGATGGAGGTCACGTCGATCTCGCTGCGGTGGCGGCACCCTATCGATCCCGGATGCGAGTCCAGGTTCTGCGGCAGCAGCCTGGTGGCCCGGCCCGGGCACGGAACCTGGGTGCAGCGAAGGCTTCCGGCCAGTTTCTGGCCTTCACCGACGACGATTGTGCACCGCACCCGGACTGGCTCCTCCAGCTGCAACGTGCGCTTGAGAACGCGCCGCGGGCCATGGTGGGGGGCGTGGTGATCAATGCTCTCGTCGACAACTCCTGGTCCGAGGCCAGCCAGGTGCTCGTCGACCATCTGGTGCAGTACTACAACCAGGTCCCGGGACAGGCTCGATTCCTCACCAGCAACAACATCGCCCTGTCTCGCCAACAGTGGCTGGAGCTGGGTGGTTTTGACGAGACCTTCCCACACGCGGCCGCCGAGGACCGGGACCTGTGCGCTCGGTGGGTCGAGAAGGGTCGCCCCCTGTTGTTCGTGCCCGAGGCGCGCGTCGATCACTTTCATCATCTCGATGCCACGGGCTATCTGCGCCAGCACTTCAACTACGGTCGCGGCGCCGCCAGGTTCCATCGCTTGAGGCGCCATCGCGGAGGGCCAGTCCTGCAGCTGGAGCCTTTGACGTTCTACCTCGACTTGTTGCGTGGGCCTGTCCGGGACGTCTCCTTCGGAGTCACGGCTCGCCGGGTTGTTGTTCTGGCGATGTCGCAGCTCGCCAATGCCGCCGGCTTCGCGACCGAATCTCTGGTGCAGAGAGGATCCTCGAGTTCACCGGGCGCGGACGCTGGCCATGCATGACACTGGCGCAGATGACGGGGCATGGCGGTGAAGGACAGGAGCGGAACCGACCGGGCACGGCGCGCGGCCAGCGATCCATCGCCGCAGCTCCGGCTGGCCCAGATCGCGACTGCAGACCTGGGTGGCGGAGCAGCCAAGGTTGGCCAGCGCCTGCAGGCACAGCTCGTCGCTGCTGGCCATGGCTGTGTTCGCATCGTCGGCCACAAGCGAGGGAACGAGCGCACGGTGTTGCGCGTTCCCAATCCGGTTCGTCACGCCGGGTCCCGGGAGTGGTTTCTGTACTACTTGGAGCGCGCCACGGGACTGCAGTACCTGTCGCGGCCAGGAACGCGGGATCTTCTGCGCTGGGTGATGGGTCTGGATCTGGTGCACGTCCACAACGTGCATGGTGACTACTTCGAACTTCGCCGCCTGGCCGAGCTGTGCGCCAGGGTGCCCACCGTGCTCACCCTGCATGATGCCTTTCTGGCCACGGGACATTGCGCCCACCCCATGGACTGCCCGCGGTGGATGAAGGGTTGTGGACACTGTCCCGACCTTGACCGCTATCCAGGCGTGCGGCGCGACGCCACGGCGTTCAATCGTCAGTGGTATCGCGACCTCGTTGCGCGTGCGGCCCCGTCGCTGATCGCGCCCTCACACTGGATCCGCAACCTGTGGCAGCAGGCTGGCATGGCAGGAGATCCCGCCGTTATTCCCCCGGGTGTCGATCTGAATCGGTATGTCCCGGGGGATCGCACTGCCGCACGCCGCGAGCTCGGAATTCCAGCTGGCGGCCCGGTGGTCCTGTTCTCGGCCTTCCGGGGCACCCGCAATGCCTACAGGGACACTTCCATGCTGTGGGCGAGCTTGCACCGTATCGCGGCTCGCGTTCCGGATGTGACCTTCGTGCTGGTCGGTGGTGACGACGAGGCGGTCCCAGGGTCCCTGGTGCGGCACACGCTCTGCTTCCCATTCATCGAAGACGAGGCCCGCGTGATCCGGCTGTACCAGGCGGCCGACGTCTTGTTCCATCCCAGTCGCGCAGACACGGCTCCCCTCGTCGTAGTCGAGGCCCAGGCCTGTGGTCTGCCCGTCGTCGCGACGGCGGTGGGGGGCATCCCCGAACTGGTCGATGACGGGGACACCGGCCACCTCGTGGCGGCCGGGGATGACGAGGGCGCAGCGCGCCAGCTGGAGCTTGTGCTGCAAGCCCGAGGTGGTCCGGGGCGCATGGGGGATGCTGCACGCACGCGCGCTTGTGCCCGGCACGACGAGCGGCGTGCCCTGGCAGCCACGCTGGAGGTTTATCAGGTGGCTGTACAGCGTGAGGGCTGGACGCGATCGAAGGGCTAGGCAAGCAGATCCGGGTCGTCGACGAGTGCCGGTCCCGAAGACGCGGACGGACCTGGCTTCAGCTCGCCTTGAACAGCACGTCCAGCCAGTGCTCGAACTCCGCAGCCCCGAGATCCGGCGCAAGGATGCGTGGCAGCGCCCAGCGCCGGACCGGCGCGCGAACGGCGCCCCCCACGCCCAGGCACGCCAGTTCGTAGCCCGCGGCGCGGGCCAGCCATGCCGTCATGCGCGAGATGTCCCTGGGGGCCCCGTAGGGGTAGGCCATGGACCGCGGGGGCCGATCCAGGATCGCGTGCAGGACGCTTCGACTGCTCGTCATCTCCTTGTGCTGGGCGCGTGCGGACAGTGCGGAGAGACGGACGTGGCCCTGGGTATGCGCGCCGATCTCGATACCTGGCGACCGGGCGAGGCTCTGCAGCTGCTCCGTCGTCAGAGGGCCCTGACCAGGTGGCGGCGCGGTAGGGACACCCGCCCAGTGGCAGATGGCATCGAGCAGGTCGCGGCGCTGCGCTGCCGGGGCCGCACCGAGGATGGCGTGCAGGCGCCTGTAGGCCCGATGGCGCGGTGTGGGGTCACGCGCATCGTCGACGTTCCAGGCCCGGGCAGCCACCGGGATTTCTTGTTCCTGATCGCCACCGAACTCGAACGACTCGACCCGCTCTCCCTGGCGAAGCTCGAGCACCGCGGGCAGACGCCTGGGTTCGAACAAGCTGCGCTCGAGGACGTCCCACCAGAACAGCGCGGGATCTCCTATGGCTCCCGTCGTCACGAAGATCGTGGCGGGAATCGCGGCGGCCTGCAGCAGCGGCGCCCCGGCCAGCCAGGCGTCCGCATAGCCATCATCCAGGGTCACCGCGACCCGGGGCGGGGTGCCGGGCGCGCTCGACGACAGCGCCAGGTCCTGGAGTGAGCACGGTGTCGCCCTCGAGCGCAGGACCTGAAGTTGCTGCGAAAAATGTTCGGGTGTCACGCGCAGGCGCTGGGGATCAAAGCCCGGGGCTGCGATGCGATGATATGCCAGGATAAACCCCAGGGCCCGCGACATCGAGACTCCGTCAGCTCACGTCCCAGCGGTGATCGAGCACACCCACGACCCAGCTGCGCTCGGGGAGTCTGCCAGACCCGTCGACGTCCGTGGCCACGACGTCGAACTCGATGGCGTGCGCGACGTAGTCCAGGGTGGCCTCGCGCTGCCGCAGGCGCAAGTTGATGTAGCAGCGCCCCGGGGTCAGCCGCAGAGCTGCCGTGGTGCAGGTGAGTTGACCTCGCTGCGCCAGGCGGGCTGGGACCTGTTCGGAGGTTCCGCTGTCGAGGAGGAACAGCCCTGTCCCCGCGATGTCATACACCGAGGCCACGAAGACCAGGTCCTCCGCTGGTCCGTCGGTCTGCCAGTCCAGACGGAGCCGGATCCCGCTGGTCGGCCGGATCAAACCATCCTCGTCCAGACTCTCGACGCTCACTGCGGTGAGCCTGGCACCTCCCTCACCCTGGCGATCGCGACGCAGCGCCAGGGATCCGGAGTCCGGGCGATCGATACCCTGAAGGTAGCGCGTGATCACCTCGGCGCTGCCTCCGCTGTCGACGAGCCTGCCCTGCTCGAGGCGAATGGCCCGGCTGCACAGGGCCTGCACGGCGGCCATGTTGTGACTGACGAACAGCACGGTGCGGCCCTGGCCTGCGATCTCACCCATGCGGCCGACGCAGCGGCGCTGGAAAGCCGCGTCTCCGACCGCAAGCACCTCGTCGACGAGCAGGATCTCGCACGCCAGATGTGCAGCCACCGAGAAGGCCAGGCGCATGTGCATGCCCGACGAGTAATGCTTGATGGGGGTGTCGAGAAAGCTCTCGACCCCGGCGAAGGCTACGATCTCGTCGAAGCTGCGCAGGATCTCGGCACGGCGCATCCCCAGGATGGCTCCGCTCAGGAAGACGTTTTCGCGCCCGGACAGCTCCATGTGAAAGCCGGTGCCAACCTCGAGCAGGCTGCCCACGCGGCCCTCGAGATCCGCGTGACCGGTGGTCGGCTCGGTGATGCCTGCCAGAAGCTTGAGCAGGGTCGATTTACCGGCGCCATTGCTGCCGATGATGCCCAGGATCTCGCCCTGCTCCACCTGCAGATCCAGACCCTGCAAGGCCCACAGCCAGGGATCCGGGGTGCTCGGCTCGGCCCCGCGTCCGACCAGCGCCTGCACACCCTTGACCAGATCGTCCCGCAGCGTGCGGTACAGCACCCGGTGGCCGCGGCGGTAGCGCTTGCCAAGCTGGACGGTCTCGATGGCCGCGGTAGGCATGACTCAGACCACGTCGGCCAGGGTCCGATCGACCCGCCGGAAGAAGATCACGCCCCCGGTCAGGAGCAGAGCAGAGACCAGGACCGAGAGTGCCAGCATCTGGCCGGGAGCCGTCGAGTGGCCGAGCAGGGCCCAGCGAAAGCCCTCGACCACGCCGGCCATCGGGTTGAGACCATACAGCGGTCTCCAGGCCTCGGGGACCAGCGAGCTGGGATAGGCCACCGGGGTTGCCAGCAACCAGAATTGCGCCAGGAAGGGGATGGTGTAGCGGACGTCGCGGTACAGGGCATTGAGCGCGGTGAGCCACAGCCCCGCACCCAGCGCCGACAACAGGGTCAGCGCGGTCAATGGGATCAGGGCCAGGGCGCGCAGTCCCGGAAGCACGCCGTAGAACGTGAGCAGCAGGCCAAGCAGGGCGAGGGCGACCAGGAAATCGACCAGGCCAGCACCCACCGAGGCCAGCGGAACAAGGATGCGCGGAAAGGCAACCTTGGTGATCATGTGCGCGCTGTCGACGAGGCTATTGCTCGACTGTGTCAGCGCGAAGGAGAACAGCTGCCAGGGCACGAGGGCACACAGCACGAAGAGCGGATAGGGCATCCCATCCGACGGCACGCGGGCCAGGCGGCCGAAGAAGATGGCGAACACCGCCAGGGTCAGGGCGGGTTGCAGCACCGCCCAGGTCACTCCGAGCAGTGTCTGCTGGTAGCGCACCTTGACGTCCCGGGCGGCCAGGATGAGCAGGAGGTCGCGACGCTGCCACAGCTCGCGGAGATCGAGCGCAGCGAGTCCCCTGCGTGCCTGCCGTCGAATGCGCATCTCGTCTTCCCGGGCCTCGACCGTGGCCATCGGGTGCTATCATAGCAGCACCGCAAACACGACGAGCCCTGTCGTCGCTTCCACAGGCCAGGTGGCTGGTGATCTCCTCAGGTCGTAACCCCGGATCGAACACCCAGGACGAGCGTGAGCGGATCTCGGTGATCGTTCCGTCGCTGGATGGCGGGAGTTTCCTCGATGCCTGTCTGCGCTCGATTCTCGACCAGGGCGTGCGGAACGTCGAGATCATCGTGATCGACGGCGGGTCGCAGGACTCCAGCCTGGCGATCCTCGACAAATACCGCGACCGGCTGGCCTGGTGCAGCAGTGAGCCTGACGAGGGGCCTGCCCACGCGGTCCGCAAGGGCCTGGCACGCGCCACGGGCGAGATCGTGTCGGTGCTCAACACCGACGATCTGTACCTACCAGGCGCCCTGGAGGCTGCCCGGCAGGCGTTCTCCCGGGGAGCGGAGTGGCTGGTGGGTCAGGTCGACTTTGTCGACGACAGGGGCGCTCGCTGGCCAGTGCCCCAGGATCCCGCAGCGCGCTGGACTGAGTGGTTGCTCACCATTCCTGTGTGCCAGCCCGGAAGCCTGTGGCGGCGCTCGCTGCTCGAGCGCCTGCAGCCTCCGGATGCGCGCATCCGCCACCTCTGGGACTATGACCTGGCCTTGCAGCTGTTCCTGGATCAGGGCATCCGCCCCTTCGTGCTGGATCGGGTTCTGGCGTGCTACCGATTGCACCCTGGTAGCCTCACGGTGGGTGCGCGCCAGCAGTTGCAGAGGAAGCCAGGTTACTGCGGAGGCTGCGCCGTGACCGACTCGACCTGCACCGGCGTGCACGGCTGCACCTGGCTTGGTGGCAACGCTGGCAGCGCATTCAGACGGGCCGAGCGCTGCGCTCCGGGCCCCTGCTGCCGAGACTGGGGTACGGCCTGCGGGCCTTGCCTGGTCTCGCCGGGGATGCTGCTCGACAGCGAGGCCTGGCGCGCTGCGCAGAATTTCCAGACCCGGCGCACGTCGTGGCCCGAGGCGGACAGTGTGTTTGATGTGATCGACCCGTGGTGAGGCGCGGCTGACGTCGGCGCGGCGGTGGACCGTCTGGTCACCCTCGAATACACTGGGAGACCGTGACGCATCCATTTTGCGAGCCAGCGACATCGTCTGCAGCCGGGGACCTGCCACATCTGTCCGTCATCGTGCCGGTGCACGCTGGTGGTCAAAATCTGGACCTGTGCCTGCGGCACCTGAACCGTTGCGACCCGGCCCCCGACGAGGTGATCGTGGTGCTCGACGGAGGTCGGGACGACGATCGTCGCATCGCCGAGGCCCACGGGGCGGTGGTGGTCGAGCAGCGTCCTCGACGAGGCCCCGCGGCGGCACGCAATCTCGGGGCGGGGCATGCGCATGGCCGAGTGCTGTTTTTTGTCGACGCGGACGTGGCCTTGCACCCGGACGCCATCGGTCGGGTCCTGGCTCGTTTCAAAAGCCCAGGGGAGGTGGCGGCGGTCTTCGGCTCCTACGATGACCAGCCCACGGCTCGCAACTTCCTGTCCCAGTACCGCAACCTGCTGCACCACTACGTGCACCAGCACTCGCAGCCCGTGTCCGCGAGCTTCTGGGCGGCCTGTGGTGCGATCCAACGTGAGGTCTTTCTTGACCTCGGTGGCTTTGACGAGCGCTACACACGACCGTCGATCGAGGACATCGAGCTGGGAGACAGACTTCATGGGGCAGAGCTTTCCGTGCTGCTGGATCCCGTGTTGCTGTGCACGCACCTCAAGCGCTGGACCGTGCGGAGCCTTTTGCACACGGATCTCTTCGATCGGGCCGTGCCTTGGACGCGGCTGATGCTCGAACGTGGCTGGGCAGCTGAGGACCTGGCTCTGGCGCGGCGGCAGAAGCTGGCCTTGATCACGACCTGCTTGGGTACCCTGGGCCTGGTGCTGACGCCGCTGGCTCCAGGTCTTGCGGGGACAGGGCCGCTGTTCCTGGGCTGCAACTTGTGGGTGCAGCGAGACCTGCTGCGCTTTTTCTCACGTCAACGAGGTGCCGCCTTCGCGGTGGCCTGTGTCCCCTGGCTGTGGCTGTATGATCTCTACAGTGCGTTGGGTCTCGGGCTCGGATTCGGGCTGCATGTCGTACAGCGTGGGTCGCACAGGCCCCTGGAGCAGAGGACGTGACCACGCCTGCGACGCCCTGTGATCTGCTGGTCGTGGGAGGGGGACCGGCGGGTCTAGCCGCCGCCCTGGCCGCAGCACCTGCACATCGTGTGCTGCTTGCCGAGAGCGGTTCTCAGCTTGGAGGCCTCGCCCGCACCCTCGAATACGATGGGAATCTGCTCGACGTCGGCGGGCATCGATTCCTGACGGAAGATCCCCAGGTCCAGGCCTTGTGGCGCGATCTTCTGGGTGACGAGCTGAGGGAAGTACCCAGACAGTCCCGGATCCTCTATCAAGGGCGCACCTTCGAGTACCCGCTGCAGGTTTTCGATGCCCTGAGCAAGCTCGGTCCCATCCAGAGCCTGCGCGTTGTGGCAAGCTACCTGCGCAGCTTGTTGCGCCCGGTCCGGGGTGGCCACGATCTCGAGAGCTGGCTGGTCGCACGCTTTGGCTGGCAGCTCTACCGCATCTTCTTCAAGTCGTACTCGGAGAAGCTGTGGGGGAGGCCCTGCTCAAAGATCCATGCCTCCTGGGCAAGCCAGCGCATCCGCGGCCTCTCCCTGGCGCGGGCCGCTTACGCGGCGCTCACCCGGCGCAGCGACGAGCGAACCCTGGCCGATCGTTTTCTGTACCCGTCCCGGGGACCCGGTCAGATGTGGCAAGCCATGGCGGACCGAATCGAGGCGGCTGGCGGCGAGATCTGGCTCGACGCAGAGGTGACAGAGTTCCAGCACAACGGTTCGCGCATCACGGAGGTCGCGGTGCTGCGACGAGGCGAGCGCCTCCGTCTCCAGCCCCGACAGGTCATCGCCACCGCTCCCCTGACCTCGCTCCTGCACAGGGTGCGACCTGCCCCACCCGACGAGGTGCAGGCCGCAGCATCCATGCTCGCGCACCGCGCATTTGTCGTCGTGCACCTGATCGTGGCGGTGCGAGATCTGTTCCGGGACCAGTGGCTGTACGTGCACTCCCCGCAGGTGCAGGTCGGGCGCATCCAGAACATAGGCAACTGGAGCCCTGACATGGTGCGGGAGGCCGGAACCAGCGTCCTGGGCTTCGAGTACTTTTGTGACGTCGACGATCCGCTGTGGTCACGCACCGACGCCTCGATGGTCCAGCTTGCTGTCGACGAGGGCGTGCAGCTTGGTCTGCTCCGACCCGAGACAGTGCTGTCTGGCCATGTGGTTCGCGAGCCCCATGCCTACCCCGTGTATCCCCTCGACCTGGAGGCCCGGCTCCGCAGGGTGCGCGACTACCTGGGTCAGCTGAAGAACCTGCGAGTGGCAGGCCGGAGTGCCCAGCACCGCTATGGCAACATGGACGAGGCCATGATCGCCGGTCAGCAGGCTGCGCGCAGCATCGACGATCCCACCTTGGCAACCTGGCCTGAGGAAATGCCCGCGAGCCTCGTCGACGCCCTCCCGGCCCAGGCGCGTGCCGTGCTGGTGCGCACCTTTGCCCGGCTCGACGAGTTCTCCTTTGCCCTGGCCAGCGGCGCGGTGCTCGGGCTCCTGCTGCTGGCGATGACACTGACTCTCGTCGTCAAGGGCGGAGAGCGGGTCGGCCCGACGCTGTCATTGCTGGTGCACTACCTGCCAGGATACTCGGTGACCTACCAGGGAGCGGTCACAGCCCTGGGGCTGGGCCTGCTGTGGGGTTTCCTGTTCGGCTGGCTGTTCGCCACCGTGCGCAACCTGCTGCTGGCGGCGCATGTGTTCGGTGCCTTGAGAAAGGCGCGGGGATGGACCCTGCGCCATTTCCTGGATCAGCTATGACGGAGCCCGCGCCATGAGCTTGCCCACCCCGCTTCCCGACGAGGATGCGCAGCTTCTGCGCGGGATTGCCGTGCTCAATGCCCGCGCCATCGGGGTGGCCCTGGGTACCGTGTGCGGCCTGGGGATGCTGGTGGCGACCCTCTGGCTCGTCGTCAAGGGAGGTGATCCCGTGGGGCCGCACCTGGCCCTTTTGTCGCAGTTCTTCATCGGCTACCACGTCAGCCTCGGCGGCAGTGTGGTGGGCGCGCTGTACGGCTTCGCTGTGGGCTCCATCGCCGGGACTCTGCTGGGCTGGGTTTACAATGCTCTCTCGCTCTGGCGTGGAAGACGCAAGCGTGCGGCGAGCCGCAGGCCCTGATGCCGGACCTCAAAGCTTCCCGCCCCGGTGGATGTGTGCGCCGGGCACCTGATCCGGCATGCGCCCTCGAGTCTCATGAACGTTCTTGCGAGGCGCCAGGGTATCCCTGGGAGGTCGGGAGGGCACGTGCTGCAGTGCCGGGAGGCACGCGTTGAGCGCAAGGCGCGGTCACTCCTCCACGATGGATAGCGTGGGCCTGCCCATCCCGTTGTGGGCAGTCGCGGCAGTGCTGGTCGCGCTGGTCTGTCTGGTCTTCGGGCCGGCCATCGGGCACGGCTTCACCGTCTATGACGACAGGGCGTACCTGATAGACAACGCGGTGGTCTCGAAGGGGCTCACCTGGGAGGGGATTCGCTGGGCCTTCACCACACGCTACCACTCGCACTGGCACCCGCTGACCTGGCTCAGTCACATGCTCGATGTCGAGCTCTTTGGCCTGTCTCCTGGGCCACACCACGCTGTGAACCTGGCCTTGCATGTGGTGAACAGCGTGCTGGTCCTGCTGTTCTTTCTGCGTACGGGCGCCGGTGGTGCACGCAGTGCGCTGGTGGCAGCCCTGTTTGCCCTGCATCCCATGCGCGTCGAGGCTGTTGTCTGGGTGGCGGATCGAAAGGACGTTCTCAGCAGTCTGTTCGCTCTTCTCGCCCTGCTGGCATATGTGTGGCACGCCCGGCAGCCGTCCTGGAAGCGCCTGGCCGTGGTGGCTGTCTGCACCTGGCTCGGTGTGCTCGCCAAGATCAGCCTCGTGATGCTGCCCATGATCTTTCTCATCGTGGATCTGTGGCCCCTCGGGCGCTTCTCGCGACAGGACGCCGGGGACGGTCACCCTGTGTGGCGTCGGCTCATCGCCGAGAAGGCGCTGCTGGCGTTCCCCATGCTTCCTGCGGCGGGCCTGGCCTTGTTCGCCAACATCAAGGGTGACCTCGGTACCCTGGGGCACATCGATTTCGCGCATGCCACGATCGGACTCGCGCTGGACAACCTGTGCTTCTATCTGCGCGGTGCGGTCTGGCCTGTCCACCTCGCCACGCCCTATCCGCAGCCGCGGGGCGTCTCGGCGGGCACCACGGCGCTGGCGATACTCTGCCTGTTGACGATCTCGAGCCTGGTCCTGTGGTCGCGTCAGCGTGCCGTGCAAGCGGGCTGGCTCTGGTTCCTGGCCTGGATCGCGCCTGTGCTCACCCTGTTCGACATCGGCTCCCAGCTCCGGGCGGACCGCTATACCTACCTGGCTCATGTGGGGCTGATCGTCATGGTCGTGTGGGGGCTCCCGGCGCTGCTGCCTCGAACCGTGCTGTGGACCCGCATGCTGAAGGGGACGGCGCTCGCAGCGGTGGTCATGCTCGCCGTGGCCTGCCGGTACCAGGTGTCGTTCTGGCGCGACGATGTGACCTTGTTCGGCCATGCCGTCGCGGTCACGCAGAACAATTACAAGGCTTACCTGAACCTTGCCTTCGTACTTGGAGAACGCGGCGAGCTCCGGGCGGCTGTTGCCGCGTATGATGAGGTCCTTCGTATCAAGGACGGGGACGGACTTGCCCTGACCAATAGAGCCAAGCTGTACATCGCTCACGGGATGCTCGAGCACGCGCGCGACGATGTGCTCGTCGCCGTGAAGGGACATCCTCTAGATTCCAGCATGCGCAACCTGCTGGCCGGCGTGTTGACCGACCTTGGCGACGTGGAGGGTGCCCGGAAGGCCTACCTGGTGGCGACGGGACTCGCCCCGGACAACCCAGACTATCACTACAACTACGCGACGCTGCTGGCAGCGAGTGGCGATCTCCCCGAGGCACAGAGCCAGCTCGAGGCAGCCCTTTTGCTGGATCCAGACCATGTGCTGGCGCGCAGGAGCCTCGAGGCGGTCAAGGTCCTCCGGGCACGACAACGGGAGTCGACCCCCGGGTCCGCGTCGGATGATCCGCCGGCCGGGCAAGGTCAGAGAGAGATAGACGTCTCCCCCCCGCGCTGACGTCGAGGATGGGGCACGATCTCATGGAGGAACGAGGCGCCATGTCGTTTTCCCTGCGTGGTGCGCTCAGGACGGTGGAGCGGGTCGCCACAGGTCGTCACGGCAATCTCGTGTTCTCGAGGACAGACCTTGTGTACCACCTGGAGGACTGGCTGGCGTCCACCCGCGGCAAGCTGCTCATCACTGGCTACACGGGTTCTGGGAAGACCCTTCTCGCTCACCAGCTGGCGGCACGGTGTGGCGTCCGCGTCCTGTGCCTCGATGTCACGGACTCGGAGGCGGAGGAACTTGCACTGGCACGACGGCACGGACCCCAGGTCTTTCGACAGCTCTACACGCGCCTCGCCAGCCGTCGCCTTCGATCAGCGCTGCAGCAAGCGGACAAGCTCGTCATCGAGGGAGCTTCGATCGTGCTCCATGATGAGCCCGACACGCTCAGGGCGCACGCCATCCTGATGCCCGGGCTCTCGGCGCTCAGGTCCTTCGCACGGGCCTACGAACGAAATCGCTTCATCGACGGTTCCTCGGCGAGGGCCTCGCTCATCGAGGTGCTCGACAATGCCCTGCTGCCTGAGGTCGGGGCCATGATGGACAGGGTGAGACGCTGGCAACGCCAAGCCGGGGTGGGGGCGACCTTTCGGCGCGATCCGGGGAGAGAGGCATGATGGAGGCCGGAACCCTTCTCGAGTACCTGATGCCCCTGCGCACGGTGCCCTCGACCTTCGCGCGCATGGATACCCAGCGCGCCATGTTGCAGGACCGCGCGCGTGTCGAGGCTCTGGCGCGGGCCATCGCGGGCTCGGTGCGGCCAGGGGACGTCGTGGTGGAGGTCGGCACCGGCTGTGGCCTGCTCGCGGTTCTGGCAGCCCGGGCAGGAGCCCGCCGCGTCTTCGCCATCGAGGCCACCGAGCTGTGGCAGGTCGCGCGCGACGTGATCGCGCACAATGGCGTGGCAGATGTGGTGCAGGTGATCCCCGGCATGTCCTTCGACGTCGAGCTACCCGAGCGCGGGGACGTTCTGATCACCGAGACCCTCGGCCACCTCGGTGTCGACGAGGGCATCGTGGCCACGGTGGCGGACGCCCGGGGGCGGCTGCTCAAGCCCGGGGCGAGACTGGTGCCCGAGCGCATCGACATCCTGCTCGCCCTGACCTCGGAC
>JBDRCO010000135.1:0-4579 GCA_043821645.1 Pseudomonadota bacterium
CGTCGCTCACGACGCTGCCGTCGCGGGCCCCGGCGTCCTTGCCTGGAGTGGTGGTGGTGCCGCAGTCGCACCCGGCGATCGAGAGAGTGGCACACATGCCAGCCGAAAATGCGAGTCGCATCCATTTCATGGCTAGACCCCTTGGCTCTTGGTTCCGGACAGGCCAGACCCTGCTTGGTACAGGACCTGCTCTGTCCAGGCTACTCGGGAAGCGGCCCACTATAGCTCATGGCTTCGCCCGATGCACCGCCGGTCAGACTCGGTATCCGGGATGACGAGGCCTGGAGCTAGTGGCCAGCAGCCGGAAGGCGCAGCGAGAGGGAATCGTAGGATCGCCCCAGCTCGGCGCGCAGACTCGCCGCGTCCGGAGGGAGCGCCGCGCTCAGGTCGAGACCCTGGAACTTCTTGGCCATCTCCTCGAACATGCTGGGCAGGTTGTTGGGACCGCCGAACAGCACGATGCGGTCGCGAGGCACGCCCAGGGCCTCGAGTGCAGGCACGGTGTTGCTCAGGTCCGCAAAGGCCGGCTTGTAGTGGCCAGAATTGTTGGCCACGATCACCGCCTCGACGTCACCGGCGCTGTCCTTGAGCACCCACAGCTCGCCCGCGGCGCGCACGGGTTGGTCGAAGAACTCGGGACCGGCCCCGGCAAGCAGGGTGTGGCCAGGCTTGGGATCCTGGTCCAGGCGACCCAGGCGCAGGCTGCCATCGCCGCGCATCACGTAGTCGAAGTGCTCACCCGAGGGCAGGGAGCCAAAGGCAGCCGGGGTGGCGGCCAGCAGGTCCTCGAAGCGACCACCGCGGGACACGAAGCGCTCGACGCGCTCCTGGTACTCGGCGCGGCGCTGGCTCTCATCCAGGGGCTGCGCCTTCTTGTAGGTATTGCGGTACAGGCGCAGCGGTGTGCCATCCCCCCTGTCGTCGGCCACCTGCACCGGCTGACAGGCCCAGGCTTTGCCACCGTGCACGATGGCCGAGAACGCAGGCTCCAGCTTGTTGAACAACTCACCCGCCTGGCGCAGCGCCGCGAAGGCGCGATCCCGCACCGCCAGGTAGGGCGCGGCCGGATCGGCAGCCCCTCCCCCCGTGCGCGGGTCCAGGGCATCGAGAGCCGTGCCCAGGCACACCTCGGTCATGGCCACGGCGCGGCCCACTCCCGCATAGGCGTCCACCAGCGCCTGTGGGCTCGTCGGCAGCGCGGCCCGCTGAAGGGCTTCAAGCTGCCGGATGACGTCGAGCAAACGCTGCTGCACCACGGCCGCAGCCGGTGCTCCGCCGGCAAAGGGCACCGACCTCGTCGGGAGCACCTGAGCGGTGGACTCCAGGACCAGCGTGGCTGGCGATGTGAGCGTTTTTCCCTGACTCGCCGAGGAGCTCGGCGCGGGGCCTCGCGGATCCCTGGTGGCCTGGGTCGTCAGGTCCGCCCGCGGTCGCTGCTGCTGGGGGATCTTCACGGGTCCACCTCGTGCGCTTGTTCCTCATAGCATCGCGACAGCTACTTTGTCGCGGCCAGGCCCCGGCTGTCCGTCAGGGGATCCGCGGGCAGTTCGAGCAGGTGGCGCACCTCGGCATGGGCGTCGATGAGACGCACGGTCTGGCCATCGCCGACGCCTGATTCCAGCTCCGGCGAGGCCACCAGCAAGAAGGACACCATGCTCTCGGAGGTGAGATTGCCGTGATCACCGCGCACCACGGGCAAGAAGCCAAAGCCGTTTTTGGACGTCACGATGATGTCCGGTGCCGTGGGCCCCACATCGAAGGCCTTGGGTATCAGCGGCGGCGCATAGGGGCGCGCGGTCTGAGCGGTCGCGGTGAGCCAGTCGGCCTCGTCGTGAAACTGCAGCAGCTCGGCCTTCGCCGGTGTGACCAGCGCGCGAGCCCCGTCATCCTGCAGGTAGCCCAGGGGATCGCGACCCAGCCCATCTATTCGCCGCACCTGGTAGGCAAAACGCCGTGGCCCGTTCACGGGATCCTGGCGCACCACCAGCCCCTCACCTCCGCCCGGTGCAAACACTTGCACGCGGCCCGCAGCCTCGGGGATCAACACCAGGTCCATGCCGACATGGCCCGTGAGCAGCGCGATCAGGTCCACGGTGCCACGGCCTGTCGCCACCGGAAAACTGCGCAGCTCGATCAGCGACGGACGCTCGCGCCACGGGCGACGCTTGCCCGCGGGCGTGCGCCGCCGCACCTGCAGCTCGGCGATATTGGAACCGATGCCCAGGATCACCGCGTCGACGTTCTTGTACCAGTCCTTGACCAGCGAGGCTTGCAGCATGGCGCCCAGGTCCGCGCCGTCGGCGGCCAGGATGCCAGCCTGGTTGAGCGATCGTCCCAGGTTGAGATGCTGCGAGGTGGAGACCATGCCGTGGTCGCCGTAGATGAAGAAGTGGCTGTGCTGGTACACCGAGTTGCCTTTGGGATGCTCGATCTTTTCCAGGGCCGCGATCAGGCGCTGCAGCTGCGCGTCATTCTCGACGATGGCCTGGGCGTATTCTGGCCCGTCCGGGCTGCGCGCGTGGCCGTTGATGTCGGCGGCGCCGAGCCCGACGAACACCAGGCCCGGTGGTGGCTTCTCGGCGCGCAGGTCGCGCAGCACCTCGTCGATGACCTGGCGATCATAATTGACGGTGGGCAGGTTGGCGTAGCCGGTGGCGAACTCGACGCGGTAAGTCAGCGGGTTGAAGTCGTTGACGCTGGCCGAGCGAAACTCGCCCTCGAAGTAGCTGAAGCTGCGCCGTCCCTGCTGCGCCACCAGGTCGAACAGGTCCACGTCGCGCGTGTCCCAGGCCTTGCGCTCGAACTCGTAGCGCGCGATCTGCCCGCTCTCGCGATCAAATCCCTGCACACGTCTGAGCAAGTCGGGCTGGCAGCGATCGCTGTAGCGGCCAACCATGAGTTCGGGCAGCGAGGGCGCCGTCGACGACGGAAAGGACGTGACCGCGCGCAGCAAGACGCCCTTCTTGTCGCGGATCAGGCGCTTCATGCCGGGCAGCTTGCCCTGGCGGTACAGGGTATCCACGACGCTGTATCGGGCGCCGTCGATCTGGATCATGAACACGGTGTCGCCCTGGGCCGCGAGCAGCAGGGGGGTCAAGGCGACGGTGACAGCAGCAATCCGCAACATGGGCACAACACTTACACGATCAGAGCCCAACACGCGACGCTGTCTCATCGACGATCTCGATCAAACGCTGGGGAGCGTCGTGGTGCACGTTGTGGCCGCAGTTCTCGACGTCCACCACCCGGGCCGCGGGCAGAGTCGCGCGGATGCGTGCGCGGTAGCTCTCGTCGTAGGCCGCGTCCTGCAGGCCGAACACCAGGGTCACGGGCACCGTCACCTGCCGCGCCAGCGTTTCGCCACCGCCCGCGCGCAGGCTGCGATAGACCGAGGCCATGCTGCGCGCCCAGCCTGGATCGCGCTGCAGCTGCAGCTGCTCGTTCAGGTCCGCCAGTCCCGGCTCGCCGAGGTCCTGCGACGAGCCCAGGGCGGTCAACCAGAACGCCAGCTCGGGGCCACTGCGATACATGCTCTCTTGCACGAACAGCCCCATCCCCATGCGCCGCAGCGCACCCGGATCGAAGCCCGCGGGGTTGATGGCGATCAGGTGCCGGACGCGCCGGGGCGCGCGCGCGGCGAGGGCGAGGCCCGTCATCGCGCCCATGCTCTGGCCGACGATCACCACACGGTCCACCCCCAGGGCGTCGAGGACCCCCAGGGTGACCCGGGCCTGGTACACAGCGTCGAGCTCGCGGCAGGGCCGGCTGCTCTGTCCGTGGCCCGGCGCGTCGAGGGCGATCACGCGGTAGCGCGTGGCCAGGTGCTTTTGCAGCGTCTCATAGGTCGCCGACGACACCATGAAGCCATGCAGCAGGAGCAGCGCAGGAGCGTCGATGGGCCCGGCCTCCACCACGTGCAGGCTCAGGCCCTCGACATGCACCGTGCGCTGGTGCAGTGCACTGGGGCTCGCAGCGACTGCACGCGCGGCCTGTGCATCGGCGATGGTGGTGCTGGCGATCAGCAACATGACCGGCGTCCACACGACGGCCACCTCGTGACGGGGACGATCCGCGACGGAAGGGCGGCGGGGCCTGGGCCCGCGCTGTCAGCGGACCGAGATCAGTCGGCGGCCATCACGTCGGCCATGGCGGCCATCTTGGTGGCCATGTCCTTCATCTTGGCGGCCTGCATCTTCTTGCGCTCGGCCAGGACCTTCTTGACGTCGTCAGGAGCGCCGGCCATCAGCTCGCAGGGCTTGTCCTTGCCCTTGTGCGCCTTCTCCATGAACTTGAGCTGGGCGTTGATGGCCTTGACCATGGCCTGATGGTAGGTCTTGTTGGCCTTGGCCTTGTCCATGTAGGCCTTCTTGGCCGGGCCCTTGAACTCCTTGTTCTTGGCCACGGGATCATTCTTCATCATGTCCAGGGCGCCCTGGTGCATGTCGCGCATCTGCTTCATCATCTCCATGTGCTGGTCGCAGTGGCAGGTGGCAGCCGCGGCCGGCTCCGCGGGCGCAGCCGCGGGCGCAGCGGCGGGCTTGGCGGGGTCCGCAGCCTTGGCCGGCTGCGCGGGCTGCGC
>JBDRCO010000136.1:0-52216 GCA_043821645.1 Pseudomonadota bacterium
CTGATCACCGAGACCCTCGGCCACCTCGGTGTCGACGAGGGCATCGTGGCCACGGTGGCGGACGCCCGGGGGCGGCTGCTCAAGCCCGGGGCGAGACTGGTGCCCGAGCGCATCGACATCCTGCTCGCCCTGACCTCGGACCGGCTGGTGCACGAGCGCGAGCTCTGCTTCTGGCGGGGGCAGGTGAAAGGAGTCTCGCTGGCTTCCGCGGTGCCCGTCGCTGCGGCGCGGGTCTACCTGCGCACCCTGACCGAGGGTGAGCTGCTGACCACACCCCGGCGGGCCGCCCGGATCGAGCTCGGCAGTGCCACGGAACCACCCGGTCGCCTGGAGCTCGAGACCACTGCCCGAGCGGACGCTGCGATCACGGGTATCGCTGCCTGGTTCGAGTGCGACCTGGGCGCGGGAGTGCACCTGTCGTCGAGGGCCACATCGAGCTGGTTCCCCTTGCTGTTCCCGCTGCGGCCGCCGGTCGAGGTTCGCACCCTGGACCCGTGTGTCCTCAGGGTCGAATCCCGGGCGCTGGTGGACGAGGTGGCCTGGAGCTGGACCGTCGAGACCGCGCACGGGCGAGGCGAGGGAGGACGGCGCTGAGCGCCCGGGATCTCTCGACCGCTTGACCGACCTTCACCCCTTGCTGTCGTCGGGGATGGGCACGGGCTTCACGTGCCAGATGTCGCGGTTGTACTCGCGGATGGTGCGATCCGAGCTGAACTTGCCCATGCGCGCGACATTGAGGATGGCGCGGCGATCCCATTCGTCGGGTGTGCGGTACAGCGTGTCGACGCGCTCCATGGCGTCGGCGTAGGCACGCAAGTCGGCCAGGTTCATGAAGGGATCGGGGTTGTCCAGGATGCGCTGGCGCAGGGGTTCAAAGATTCCCGGCTCGTCCATGTTGAAAAAGTTGCGGAACAGCAGGTCGCAGGTCTCGCGGATCTCTTCATCGTTCGAGTAGTAGCGCGCGGGGTGCTCGTGGCGATCGGCGCGGCGCTCCGCGACCTCGTCGGCGGTGAGGCCGAAGATGAAGATGTTGTCGGGTCCCACCTCCTCGCGGATCTCGATATTGGCACCGTCGAGGGTGCCCACGGTGAGCGCGCCGTTGAGGGCGAACTTCATGTTGCCGGTGCCGCTGGCTTCCATGCCGGCAGTGGAGATCTGCTGGCTGACGTCGGCGGCCGGGATGATCTTTTCGGCCATGGAGACGCCGTAGTTGGGCAGGAACACGACCTTGAGCTTGCCCTGCAGCAGGTCATCCGAGTTGATGACGTCGGCCAGGCAATGCACCAGCTTGACGATGAGCTTGGCCAGGAAGTAGCCCGGTGCGCTCTTGCCACCGAAGATGAAGACATGCGGCGCCATGCTGAGGCCCGGGTTCTTCTTGAGCCTGTTGTACAGCATGATGATGTGCAGGGTGTTCATGAGCTGGCGCTTGTATTCGTGAAGGCGCTTCACCTGCACGTCGAAGATGGCCTCGGGTGAGACCACTACGCCGGTCTCCTGCTGGATGATGCGCGCCAGGCGCTCCTTGTTGCGGAACTTGATCGTCCGGAAGGCCTGGCGGAACACCTTGTCCTCGGCTGCGGAATCCAGCTTCTTCAGCTTGTCGAGGTCGGTGAGCCAGCCATCACCGATGCGGGAGGTGATGAGCGTGGCCAGCTCGGGGTTGGCCAGGCGCAGCCAGCGTCGTGGCGTGATGCCGTTGGTCTTGTTGTTGAACCTCTCGGGCCACAGCTCGTGAAAATCGCGGAACAGGAACTTCTTCAGCAGCTCGGTGTGCAGTGCCGCCACGCCATTGACGCTGCGCGAACCCACGATGCTCAGGTGCGCCATGCGCACGGACTTGTGCGCGCCGTCGCCCTCTTGAATCAGGCTCATGCGGCGCAGCCTGTCGTCGTCAAAGGGGTGGCGCGTCTGCACCGTTCGCAGGAAGCGGCGATTGATCTCGAAGATGATCTGCAGGTGGCGCGGCAGGAGCTTCTCGAAGAACTCCACCGGCCATTGCTCCAGCGCCTCGGGCATCAGGGTGTGGTTGGTATAACCCGTGGCGCGCTGGGTGATGTCCCAGGCCTGATCCCAGGCAAGGTGGTGCTCGTCCATGAGGAGCCGCATCAGCTCGGGCACGGCCATGGCCGGGTGGGTGTCGTTGAGCTGGATCGCCAGGCGGTCGGGCAAGGCGTCAAAGCTCTGCTTGTCTGCAAGGAAACGGCGCAGGATGTCCTGCAGCGAGCAGCTCACGAAGAAGTACTGCTGGCGGAAGCGCAGGGTCTTGCCCTCGTAGTTGTTGTCGTTGGGGTAGAGCACCTTGGTGATGTTCTCGGCGCTGTTCTTGTCCTCGACGGCCCCGAAGTAGTCACCGCGGTTGAAGTCGTGAAAGTCGAATTCCTGGCGCGCCTTGGCCGACCACAGGCGAAGGTTGTTCACGGTGTTGCACCCGTAACCGACGATGGGCATGTCGTAGGGCAGGCCCACCACGGCGTCGGTGTTCATCCATTCGTAGCGCGTGCCGCCTGGCGATGACACGGCCTCGACGTGGCCTCCGAAGCGCACCAGCTGCGCATACTCGGGACGGGCCAGTTCCCAGGGATTACCGTGGCGAAGCCAGTCGTCTGGTTTCTCGAACTGATGACCATCCTTGATGGTCTGGGTGAAGATGCCGTAGTCGTAGCGTAGACCGTAGCCGATGGCGGGCAGGTCCAGGGTGGCCAGGGAGTCGATGAAGCAGGCGGCGAGGCGCCCAAGGCCACCGTTGCCCAGACCCGCGTCGACCTCGATCTCGGACAGCTGGGTCAAATCCAGATCCAGTTCGCGCAGAGAAGCCGCGAAGGTCTCCTCGGCAGACAGGTTGATGACGTTGTTGAGCAGGGCGCGGCCCATCAGGTACTCGAGCGACAGGTAGTACACGCGCTTGGCGCGCTGCTCGTGGTGCGTCTGCTGGGTCCGGATCCAGCGCTGCATCAGGCGGTCGCGGACGGTCAGTGCCAGAGAATAGAACAGGTTGCGATCGGTGGCGGTGTAGCGATCCCGAGCCAGCGAGTACCGGAGGTGGCCGGCGAAGTCGCGCTTGATCGACTCCACGCTCATCTCGCCGCGCTGGTGGGGAGCGCTGGCCAGGAAGTCGAAGGTGGTCGTGGCGGACGGCGAGGACGTGGGGCTGCTGGCGACCATGGAAACCTCCGCAAGGATCGTGTCTGGACGCGCGGGGCAGAGATCGCACGGCCGCGGGTTGGAGACAAGCGCGGGTGCCAATCCGCTCCAGCTTGTGGCTCGCCCGGGTCACGTGGGGTTATAATTCCGGGCTCGATATGAAACCTTCGTCCCGCATCGCTGGCATCGACATCGCGCGCGGCCTGGCCATCTACCTGATGTTCCAGAGCCACACGATCAAGGGTCTGCTGTTCTTTCGCGACATGCCCGACTGGGGTGTGCACCCCATGCACACCATCACCAAGTTCTCGTCTTCACTGTTCGTGATCGTGTTCGGCCTGACCCTGGGAGTGATCTTCGCGCCGCGAACCTTGCGCGAGGATTGGGCGCACAGTCGCAACCACCTGTGGTGGCGGTCCTTGATCGTCTTGTTCTGGTACAAGGTCCTGATCGTCGCCCAGACCTTTCAGTCGAGGCCGCGCGACGTCATCGTCGACATGCTGCTGTACAAGAAGTTCCCCGACTTTGTCGAGATCCTGGACTTCTATGCCTGGATGCTGCTCGTCATCCCCCTGCTGTTGCCGCTGTGGCGCAAGGTACCGGTGTGGGTCGGACCTCTGTTTGCACTGGCATTGTTTGGCCTCGGACAGTGGCTGTCCGCGAACTGGAACTTCTTCGATCTGCCACAGCTCAAGGCCATCCTGGTCGAGGACAAGCGCAACTTCTGCTTCGGCATCCTGACCCGCGGCCCCCTGGCGATGCTTGGCATCTTCCTGGGTGATCTCATCGCCCGTGCCGAGGATCGCGCAGTGCGGCGACGCATGGTGGCGGGCCTGTGCATCCTGGCCGGGTTGGCCCTGCTCATCGTGTTCTATGCCAGCTTCGGCGATCAGCTCGACAAGGTCTTCGTCGACATCGCGCGCAACCGCGGCAAGCACCCACCGGCCCTCTTCTTCATGAGCTTCAGCGTCGGCGGTTCGTTGATCATCCTCGGTCTGTGCCTGCTCCTGCCGTCCGGGGGTTTCTTCCTCCTCAAGCCATTCGAGATCCTCGGCCGCGAGTCCCTGGTGTGCTTCGTGTGGCACATTTTGGCCGTCTTCATCGGGCTGCGCTGGGCCCTGGACCTCAAGCGCGTCAACCGGACCCCTCAGGTCACCTACACCCAGGCCCTGCTGTTGACGGGGCTGGTCACGGTCACGGCCATCGGCGTGGCCCAGCTCAACACCTGGCGCAAGCGCTGGCAGGCCGAGCGGCGCCGCGAGCAGGGGACGCTCGAGGCACTCGTCGAGTCTCCCGACACCGAGCCTGACGCGCGTGCTCCACGGCGGGACGCCTTGGCACAGCCCGCAGCCGTCGACGAAGATCACGACGCCATCATCAAGGAGCTGCTGCGATGAAGCTGTGGCCAGTCTCGCATCTCTGTGCAGCACTGACGCTGGCGAGCGTCTCCGTGGCTGCCCAGCCCTCGCTTCCGCCCTGGTCCGTGCCCCTGCAGAGTGCGGTGGTCAAGGAGACCCGGCGCTTTGACGGCGAACTCGCGGTGGTGGTGAAGGATCTCGGGAGCGGCCAGCGCTACACTTACAACGCGGCCACGCCCATGTACCTGGCCTCGGGCATCAAGATTCTGGTGCTCATCGCCGTGTTCGAGGCTGAACACGAAGGCAGCCTGAGCCTGGGCGAGCGCCTGACCCTGACCGAGGACGATGTACGGGATGGCGCGGCGCGTCTCAAGAAGGCCAAGCCTGGCGACAGCTTCAGCGTGATGCAGCTCGTCGAGCACATGATGCAGAAGAGCGACAACATGGCCACCGATCTGCTCATGGGGCGTGTCGGCGTGGCAGCGGTGAATGCCGCGGCGCAGCGGTACGGTGGGCCAGACTTCGGTCCCATCACGACCATGCTCGAGGTCCGCCGGAGCGTTTTCCGCAGTCTCGACCTGGGCGCGGATCAGCTCAGCCCTGCGCAGGTGGCCGCCATTCGCAACCAGAAGTCGCTCGCGGGCCGGGCGCGAAAGCTGGCGACCGTCCTCGGGCACAAGCGCGATCGTTTCTCGGGCGACGACCTGTGGGCTGCCCACGAGCGCTTCTACGACGGGCTCCACAACAGCGCACCCCTCGAGGCGGTGGCGCGGCTGCTCGAGGGCTTGGCCACGGGCCAGGTGGTGTCCGCGGACGCTTCCGCCCGGATGATCGAGATCCTGAAGACCTGTCGCACCGGCAAGCGACGGCTCCGCGCCGGCTTGCCCGAAAGCGTTGCCCTCGCGCACAAGACAGGGACCCAGGTCGGGCGGCTGTGCGATCTGGGAATTCTCTACCCCGAAAGCGGTGCCCCCGTCGTCATCGCCGCCTGCGCCAAGAATTTCTCAGCCTCGCGCAAGGTCGAGAACCTGATCGCCAGGGTCACGCGGGCGGCCTATGCCAGCGTGATCGAGGGGCGGGGCTACCAGGCTGCAGGTGCGGACTACGCTGGCCAGCCTGCCGCGAACGCGACGCCTGCGGTGTCGGGAACGGTCGCGCATCCTGTCGAGCCCTGAGACACTCCTCCTCGACATCGCAGAACCGACCAGCATGCCTCGGCTGAAGCCTTTGGGCCGCACTTTGGTCCCTCTCGCCGGCGAGATCTTGTGCAGGCTCAATCGGATGGGCGGGTCAGGCGCAGCGGATCCAGCAGGTGCTGCAGTTCCGCACGGGTTCTCCCGGTTTTCTCCATCGCCACGTCGAGGATGGGTCTGTCTTCCGAGTACGCGGTCTTGGCGATCTCGGCCGCGGCCTGGTAACCGATGAGCGGGTTGAGGGCCGTGGCCAGGATGGGGTTGCGATCGCGGGTCCGTGCCAGGACCTCGTGCCGAACGACGAAGCCCGCGATGGCGCGATCGGCCAGCGCCCTGGTGGCACCGCCGAGCAGCAGGATGCTCTGCAGAAGGTTGTGGGCAATCAGGGGCAGCATGACATTGAGCTGGAAGCTACCGGACTGCCCGGCGATGGCGATGCTCGCGTCGTGCCCCATGACCTGCACGGCCACCATGGCCACGGCCTCGGGGATCACCGGGTTGACCTTGCCTGGCATGATGCTGCTGCCAGGTTGCAGCGCCGGCAAAGCGATCTCGCCCAGGCCCGCCAGCGGTCCCGAGTTCATCCAGCGCAGGTCATTGCTGATCTTCAGCAGGCTGACCGCGATCACCCGCAGCTGGCCGGACAGCTCGACGGCAGTATCCTGCGAAGACAGCGCCGCGAAGTTGTTGTCGGCGGGGCGCAGGGCGAGGCCGGTGCGCGCGGACAGGGCCGCGGTCAGGCGCATGGCGAGCTGCGGGTGCGCATTGACCCCGGTGCCCACCGCCGTGGCCCCGAGGGGGAGCTGGTGCAGTCGCATCTCCACCGTCGTGAGGCGATCGCGCCCGGCGTGGATCTGCGCAGCCCAGCCGCCGAGCTCCTGGCCCAGGGTCAGGGGCATGGCGTCCATCAGGTGTGTGCGGCCCGTCTTGACCAGATCCGCCAGCTCACCGGCGCGGCGCACGATGGCGGCCTCCAGGTGCGCGAGACCAGGATGCAGCACATCGCGGAGGGCCAGCGCCGAGGCCAGATGAATCGCTGACGGCACGATGTCGTTGCTGCTCTGCCCCAGGTTGACGTGGTCGTTGGGGTGGACGGTCTGTCCCAGACTTCGCTGCGCCAGGGTGGCGAGCACCTCGTTGACGTTCATGTTGGTGCTGGTGCCCGAGCCGGTCTGAAACAGGTCCACCGGGAACTGCGCGTCGTGGCCGCCCGCCAGGACTTGGTCTGAGGCTTCCTGTATGGCCTGCGCCAGCTCCGGGGCCAGCAGCCCGAGCTCGGCATGAACCCGGGCGGCCTCGCTCTTGATCACGCACAGAGCCTCGATCAAGCGCCAGGGCATGGGCTGTCCAGAGATCGCGAAGTTATCGACGGCACGCTGCGTCTGTGCCCCGTACAGAGCATGGGCGGGAACATGCACCTCGCCCATGCTGTCGCGCTCCACCCGTGTCTTCGGATCCGCCGTCATGGGTTCTCCTGTGGTGCTGTGATGCCCCTCCTGGGCAGGGACGCCCTGGTGTGAGGCCTGGTCGACCGCGCACCCTTCACCCCGTTTCCCTGAGCGATTCCCGTCGAGCGTACCGTCGCGACCTCGCCCATCACAAGACCGGAGCCCACCTGCGCGCTTGACGCGCGGCGGTGGACCCAGCACATAATTTCATATGTCCGACAAGCTTAGCATGCGACCGGGGCGCATTGCCGTGGTCGAAGACAACCGGCTGGAGCGTACCTACCTGACGGATCTTCTCGTCGAGGAAGATCATCTGGTCGAGGCCTTCTCCCGCGCCGAGCACCTCTTCGACGCGCCACAGCGCGACGATTTCGACGTCGTTGTGACCGATCTGGTGATGGAAGGCATGGGGGGCCAGCAACTCATCGAGCAACTGCGGGACGCGGGATCGATGGTCGACGTGGTCGTGGTGACCATGCTGGCCGACGCGGACTCGGCGGTTCGCGCCATGCGCGCAGGCGCCTTCGACTATCTGGTCAAGCCCGTCAACAGCGACGTGCTCAAGATGACCGTGGCGCGCTGCCTCGAGAAGCACCGGCTGCTCGAACAGAACCTGCGCCTGCGCCGCGATCTCGAGCTCGCCCTCGCCGGGCAGCGGATCCTGGCCAGCCCGTCGCCAGATCGGATCGCCGAGACAGCTCTCGCGGCCTTGCTGCGGTACCTCGACATGGATGCAGGTCTGGTCGAGGCCGGGGGCACCGCCCTCTCCATTCTCAACCTCAGCGCGGCCCAGGCGGAGATCGCCCTGGCCCTTGTCGGCGAGCATGGGGGCGAGACCTTGCAGCCGGTGGGAGCTCAGGCAACCTTGCCCGGTCACGACGCGGCCTACGTGGTGGCCATGGGGCAAGGCGAGGCTGCGCTGCGAGCGCTGGTGGCACGCGCGGGGCGCGCGGACGCTCCTGATGAGGCCGATGTGGCAGACGCCACGTTCTTGCTGCGCCACGCTCACCACGCGCTGGTCAACGAGCGTATCTACGCCCGGGCCCGGGACGAGGCGCTGCGCGACTCTCTCACCGGCCTGTTCAACGCGCGCTATCTTGAAGATGCGGTCAAGCGAGCCATCGAGAGCGGTCAGTTTGAAGAGTCGTGCTTCGCTCTCCTGTTCCTCGATATTGACCACTTCAAGCAGGTCAACGACACCCACGGCCACCTGGTGGGCTCCAAGCTCCTGGTCGAGCTGGGCAAGGTCCTGCGACGCTGCGTGCGCGAGAACGACGCGGTGGCCCGCTTCGGCGGGGATGAGTTCGTGGTCCTGCTCGAGCACGCGAACGTCGAGGGCGCGCAGGTCGTTGCCGAGCGCATCCGCACCACGGTCGAGCGCCGTCCCTTCCTGTCACGAGAAGGGCCGGGCTTGCACGTCACGGTCTGCGTGGGAATCGCCTGCTACCCTGCCCACGGGCGGGAGACCCGGCACCTGTTCGAGCTCGCCGACACTGCGATGTACGACGGCAAGCGCAGCTCCAGGAACATCGTGAACCTCGCTCGGGTCGACATGTCGACCGTGCGGACCTGAAGCACCTGGATCGTCCCTGACTCGCCACAACCGTGCTTGACCGCCTGCAGGTTGTCGGATTTACTCGCCGCCAACGTACGAAGAAAAAACCGCCGCTGTCGCGCTCGCTGGGAGCGTGATGTCGACGGGATCGAGACGCATAGCGTCGTCGATCGTCGTGAACAGGAGGTACCCGATGCGGATGCGAGTGCTGCTGTCGCTGTTTGTCGCTGCGATGATGCTGGGACCGGGGACGCTGTCCGTTGCTTCGGCCAAGAGTGGCAAGGCGGACAAGAAGGCCGCCAAGGCTGCGGCCAAGGCTGACGCCAAGGCGGATGCCAAGGCGATGGCCAAAGGCAAGAACGCCAAGGTTCACAAGAACGCCGCGAAGGAGAAGGAGGCCGCCCTGGCCGCGGTCGAGGAACTCAAGAAGGAGACCGAGAAGGCCACCTGGAACAACGCCCGCATCGAGCGCGTTGCCTGGCTCGCCAATGCCAAGAACGACGAGGCCCTCAAGGTCATGGTCGAGCGATTGAAGACCAAGGAAATGGAGCGCGCCAAGCTGGTCAAGGACCACTACGAGCCCATCGCCGCCAAGGCTCCGCAGGCCGAGGAATAGGACAAGCGCCCGCGCACGGAACGCGCCGTGTCGCGCCACAGGAGTTGCACATGAAGAAGCTGCTGACCGTGATGCTCATGGGTTTGATGCTGGCGCTGTTCGCCTGTCCCAAGGAGGAAGAGGCACCGCCGCCGCCGCCCCCGGAGCCTGCCTCGGCCCCCGCCGAGCCCCCGAAGCCGGTGGAGCCCGAGCCCAAGACTCCCGAGGAGGCCAAGGCCAAGGCCGAGATCAACGAGATCAATGCCGCCGATCAGGCCAAGGCCATCGAGATGGAGCTGGACAAGGACATCGAAGAAGCCAAGAAGCTGGGCGAAGAGACCAAGTAGCCCCCTCTCCAGGCTCCTCCCACTCGCCCGTCGTCACCATAAGGCTCCCTGCTTGACCCGCACGGTCGTCGCGGGCACCATCGCTGTGTGCCCGGTCACGTGCGACTGGAGCGGGCCTTCCATGGACCTCTGTTGAGAGGGGAGTACGCCAGATGGATGCGCAGACGCTTCTTCAGGGGATGGTCGCGCGCATGCGCGGCGAGTACGAATCGCGCCGGAGCCTGCTCGCCATCGACGAGTACTTGCCGCTGGTGCTCAAGGAGCCACGGAGGCACGTGCGCAGCGCGGCGCACTACATGCTCGACGTGTTCGAACACTTCGGTACCACGACACTGGAACGACCCTGGGGTTCGCAACAGCGTTACAACCTGTTCGACGCCCCCTATGACGACGGCGTGGGCCGGGTTGCCGGCCAGGAGCAGGTGCAGAATGCGCTCTACCGTCTGCTGCAGAACTACGTGCGCGCGGGGCGCATCGATAGGCTGATCCTGCTGCACGGCCCCAACGGCAGTGCCAAGACCAGCCTGATCCGGTGCATCACGCGCGCTGCCGAGGTTTTCTCGGAGACCGAGGCCGGAGCCCTGTACACCTTCAACTGGGTCTTCCCGTCGAGCAAGGTGCAGAAGGGGGCCATCGGCTTCGGTTCCGGCACCTCGGGCTCGGAGCTCGGATCCTATGCCCACCTCGAAGGCATCGAGCTCGACGCGCGCATCCCCTGCGAGGTCAAGGACCACCCGCTGCTGCTGATCCCCTTGCTCGAGCGCCAGCAGCTGTTCCAGCGCCTCAAGGACGACGGCACCTGGATGCAGGATGCGGTGGTTCCCGAGTCCTTGCTGCGTGGCGACGTGTGTTCCAAGTGCCGGGCCATCTACGACGCCCTGATGGCGAGCCACCAGGGTGATTTCGCCGAGGTCATGCGGCACGTCCAGGTCGAGCGGCTGACACTGTCGCGGCGGTATCGGCGTGGCGTGGTGGCGGTCGAGCCGCAGATGAGCGTGGATGCCTACAGCAGGCCTGTCACCGCGGATCGATCGCTGGCCTCGCTGCCCGTCGAGCTGCAGAACCTCGTGCTGATCCAGAGCGGTGGTCCCATGGTCGAGGGCAACCGAGGTCTGGTCGAGTTCAACGACCTGCTCAAGAGGCCCATCGAGGCCTTCAAGTATCTGCTGTCGGCCACCGAGAGCGCCCAGGTGTCCCTCGAGTTCACCACGGTGTTCCTGGATTCCGTGCTCATTGCATCGACCAACGAGCACCACCTGGACGCCTTCAAGGAATACCCGGACTGGCAGAGCTTCAAGGCGCGCATGGAACTGGTCCCGGTACCTTACCTGCGCCGTTTCTCCGACGAGCTCGAGATCTACAGGGATCAGATACCGCGCACGGTGGTGGATCGTCACATCGCGCCCCATGCTCTGGACGTGGCCGCACGCTGGGCCGTGCTGACGCGTCTCGAACCACCGGACCCGGCGGGCTATCCCGACGAGGCGACCCGGTTGGTCGACGACCTCACCCCGATCGAGAAGCTCAATCTCTACGATCAGAGCAAGATGCCCGACCGACTGACCTCCCGGGAGGTGCGCGACCTGCGCGGTCTGGTCGGTGACATGTACGAGGAACGGGCGGACCAGCCCGAGTACGAAGGGCGCTTTGGCGCCAGCGCCCGAGAAGTCCGGGCGGCGATCATGAATGCGGGCCAGGACACGCGTTACAAGTGCCTGTCGCCCCTGGCAGTGCTCGATGAACTCCGGCAGCTGTGCAAGGACAAGAGCGTGTACGACTATCTGCGCCGCGAGACCCGACGCGGATTCCGGGACGCTGGCGCCTTTGTTGACCAGGTCGAGGCCATCTATCTGGACCAGATCGACGAGGAAGTCCGGGTGAGCATGGGGCTGGTCGAGGAGTCCAGCTACGAGGACCTGTTCGGGCGCTACGTGCGTCACGTGTCGGCGTGGGTCAAGAACGAGAAGGTTATCGATCCGGTCAGCGGCGGCGTGGTGGATCCCGATGCCAGCCTGATGAACCAGGTCGAGGAAGTGCTGGTCAAGCCGGGCGAGGACCGCGAGGAATTTCGCAAGAATGTGATCAGCCAGATCGGCGCGCACTCGCTGGATCATCCCGACGGTGCGCGGGTCTACGGCGAGATCTTTCCCAACTACCTGCGCAAGATCCAGGTCGATTTCTTCACCACCCGGCGCAA
The DNA here is from genome assembly GCA_043821645.1 of Pseudomonadota bacterium. Lineage (GTDB taxonomy): Bacteria > Myxococcota > JACRCW01 > JAFGSX01 > JAFGSX01 > JBDRCO01. Next base: position 11,838 of record JBDRCO010000136.1, read on the forward strand.
GCAGGTGCAGCGTGCCAAGGAGAGCTTCCTGCGCGTCATCCACGGCGACGTGCAGAACATGGACAAGAAGGAACGAGACCGGGTGCAGAGCATGCTTGAGATGATGCGCAGCCGGTTCGGGTACTGCGAACATTGCGCCAACGACATGGTCGCGTTCTTGATGAAGAAGCGCTACACGGAGTGACCGCAGAGCACTCTGAAGGGAGGTCGAGGGACATGATGCGAATGCATGCCATGCAGGGTCTTGGAGTGGTGGGCTTGTGTGCGGCGCTGGCCTCGGGATGTTGCCCGGAGCTGCGCGAGGTGGCACAGCGCGAGGCCATCGATGCCATGCCGGCAAGCGGCACCACGCAGCACTTCAGCTTCACCACCGAGGACTGCTTCGACGAGCAGAAGGAAGTTCTGCTGGCGGTGCTGTGGAAGGGCGGCAAGCAGAAAGCCACGGTCGCGCTCAATGAACTGGAGATCGCGAAGTTCCCGGAGCAGACCTGCGACCTGCTGGAGCAGGCCGTGCAGGCGCTGGGTGATGCGGTGGGCGGTGCCATCGACGACGCCATCGGCGATATCGGCTGCCTGTTTCACGTCGTCCAGGGACCCGAGTTTACCCATGACGACCAGGTGCTGATCCAGGACCTCAAGAAAGAGGGCTTCAAGTGGCAGCTGTTCAAGCTGAGCAAGGGCTCGGTGCTCAACGGCAAGAACGACCTCAGCTTCGTCGTTGCCAACAGTGATCAGCAGTGCACGGGCGAGGACAAGCGCACGACGACTCGCATGGCCTACGTGCTCATCTCCGACGTGGACAACGCCTGCGACGAGAAGTTTCGCAAGTAGGACCCGCTAGCCGTACAGAAGGTAGCTCAGCCCGATCACGCTCCCTCCGGTGGCCGCGTGCAGCGCCACACAGGGCCACACGCTCCGGCTGCGCCATGCCAGGTAACCCAGCGCCAGCCCACCCGGGAAGGACAGGAAGAGTTCTCCCAGATCCTTGCTCACGTGCACCCATCCAAAGACCCAGGCTTGTACCCCCAGAGCCAGTAGCACGCGCCCGTCGACACCGAGCCGTGCAGCGGGCCCTCCTGCGCCGGCAAGACCGAGTGCACCTGCCAGCCTTTGCCACCCGGAGGCATGGTCCATCGGCAGGGGAAGCGCTGGCCACGGCGGACGGACGCCCAGCGCCAGGCGTAGCACCGCACCCTGGATGCAGATGTGCTCGGCCGTGATCACCAGCACGAAGCGCACAGCCGGTCCCCCCAGGCCCCCGCGCAGCATGGGCTCGTAGTAGTCGCGGAAGCTGGGGCGTGACGCAAGCCACCACAGGAAGGGCAACGCGCCCAGGTAGGCCAGGCCCGCCAGGCGCCATCCCGCCCGGGAGCCAGGGCCGAGCAGGCTCGGGGTCCCCTGGCGCGAGGAGAGCAGCAGCAGCACGGCCGGCAGCAATCCCCCGAGCACCAGACTGGCGACGACCCACGACCAGATCCCCGGCAGCCCTGTCCAGGCGCTCACCGTCGAGAGCACGAAGCGGCGGCTCATGCCGAGCTCCTGGGGCCAGGACCCCGGAGGCTTGAACCAGAACAGCGACACCCACAGGGTACCGACAACCGTCGCGACGAGAGGGCGGGCCAGGGCGCGCATGTGGGCATGTTGGCGCAAAGGCGGCAGTGGAGGTAGCGAGAACGGTTCGCACACCTCTGGCCGCGGCGACGGCGCCGTCTCCGAGGGCTCGCATCTCCGCACTGGTATGGCCCCTCCGATCGTCGTAAAAACACCGGCGGAGGGTCCACCCATGTCCAAGGTGCACACCGGTCATCTCAAGAATGCGCGAGGTCACAAGCTGTTCTGGATGCGCACCGAGCCCGATGGCAAGACCCTCGGCTCCGTGCTCATCGCCCATGGCTATGCCGAGCACAGCGGTCGCTATCGCAACGTCGTCGACGCCCTGGTCCCGGCGGGGATACAGGTGTTCGGGATGGACCTCGAAGGGCATGGCCAGAGCGAGGGCTTGCGCGGCTACGTCGAGAGCTTTGGCCACTACGTGGAGGACCTGCACCAGTTCTATGCAGAGCAGATGGTGCCGCGGCTGGCTGGCAAGAAGCTGTTCCTGCTCGGCCACAGCATGGGTTCGGTCATCGCTATGCACTATGCCGTGCAGCACCACAGCGAGCTCGCTGGCCTGGTGCTGTCGGGCACGGGAACGAGCCTCGCGGGGACACCCAAGATCCTCACCGCCGTTGCCAGTGTGCTGTCCAGGGTGGTGCCCAAGCTCGGCCTCAAGTCGCCGCACAAGAACGACTTCATCAGCCACGATCCCGCGGTGGTGCAGGCCTACACCGACGACCCCCTGGTGTATGCGCCGCACATCACGGTGCGCCTCGGCGCCGAGTTCTACCAGGCCTGCCTCGACGGGGCGAAGGCCGTGCAGGCCCTGCGCCTGCCCATGCTCATGCAGTACGGCTCGCTCGACACGTCGTTTTCGGGGCAGCAGGCACTGTTTGATGGCTACCAGGGCAGCGACAAGACCCTGCACTGCTACCAGGGGGCCAAGCACGAGTGCTACAACGAGCTACCCGAGTGGAAGGACCGCGCTCTTGGGGACCTGTGCGGCTGGGTCGTGAAGCACGTGTAGGTTTAGCCCCTGCGCCGCTCCGGCAGCAGCCCCTCGTACTTGGCGATGATGCCCAGCATGACCTCGTCGGCCCCGGCGCCGATGCTGACCAGGCGCGCGTCGCGGAAGTAGCGCGCCATCGGGTACTCCTCGCTGTAGCCCATGGCACCGTGGAACTGCAGGCAGGTATCGGCGACCTCGCGCGCCAGGCGGCCAGCTTTGAGCTTGGCCATGCTCACCTCGCGGGTCATGTCCTCGCCGGCGACCAGGGCGCGGGTGCAGTGGTAACACAGCTGCCGCACAGCCTCGACCTCGGCGAGCAGCTCACACAGCTTGAAGTACACCCACTGGTTCTCGACGATGGGCATGCCGAAGGTCTTGCGCTCGCGGCAGTAGCCTATGGTCATGCGGATGATCTTCTCGGCACCCGACACCGTGAGCAGCGAGCCGACCAGTCTCTCCTTCTGGAACTGCATCATCTGCAGGATGAAGCCCATGCCTTCCTCGCCAATGCGATGGGTCACGGGAATGCGAACGTCTTCGAAGGACAGCTCGGCGGTATCACTGGCGTGATTGCCCAGCTTGTCGAGGGTACGACTCACCTTGAAACCCGGAGTTGTCGTGGGCACCACCACCAGCGACATGCCGCCGAAGCCTCGACCCTCGGTGGTGCGCACCAGGGCCACCACGAAGTCGGACTGGGCACCGTTGGTGATCCACATCTTGCTGCCATTGATGACGTAGTCATCACCATCGCGCACTGCGCGGGTGCGAATAGCCGCCACGTCGCTGCCGGCGTCGGGCTCGGTGATGGCGATGGCCGCGATCAGGTCGCCGGCGATGGCAGGTGCCAGAAAACGCTTCTTGAGCTCGTCGCTGCCGTGCTGGGCCAGGGCAGGTGTCGCCATGTCGGTGTGCACGGCCAGGCCCATGGGCACGCCCGCGCAGTCGGCCTTGCCGAGTTCTTCGGCCCACACCACGTTGTACCAGTAGTCCAGGCCCATACCGCCGTACTCCTCGGGGTAGGACATGCCGAGCAGTCCCAGGTCACCTGCCTTCTTGAACAGGCGGCGACCATCGAAGCGCTTGGCTTTCTCCCAGGCGTCGACCTGGGGGTTGATCTCCTCCTCGACAAAGCGCCGCACGGTGCGGCGAAACATCTCGTGCTCTTCGTTGAAGTACAGCGACATGGGGCACCCCCGGTGGCATCGTGAAGACGCCGGGCTGGAGCGCCCTGTACGGGGCGCGGCGACCAGGGACCTTACACCAGGCGCAGGTGCTTGCGCCACGACCAGGCTCGGGATAGTTCAAGCGTCGAAACACACGGGAGGTCACATGGGCGCACAGGAACTGATCGCGAAACTGCGTGCGTTGGGCAAGCCCGCCACGGCGCTCATCTACAGCAGACATGGAGTCCTCGACGAGACCTTTGGCGTGACCTATGCCGATCTCAAGAGGATGCTCAAGACGCTGCGCGTGGACCAGGCCCTGGCCCGGCAGCTCTGGGAGAGCGGCATTCACGACGCCAGGGTGCTGGCCACCCGGGTCGCGGATGCATCCCAGGTGACCCGCGACGAACTCGAGAGCTGGCTCGGCCAGGTTCGCGACCACATCACGGTGGATTCGATCTCGGCGCTGGCCGCACGCACACCCCAGGCCTGGAAGCTGGCCCAACGCTGGATCCGCAGCCGTGACGAGTGGGTCAGTGCTGCGGGGTGGAACGTGATTTCCATCCTGGCCATCGAGCAGCGCCTCGAGGTGGAGTCGGCGGATCGGCTGATCGAGCAGATCCGCGAGACCATCGCGCGCGCCAGGAACAGGACCCGGCATAGCATGAACAATGCGCTCATCGCCATCGGTGGCAGCATCGCCGAGCTCACGGACGCGGCACTGGTCGCGGCGCACGCCATCGGCGAGGTCGAGGTGGACCACGGTGAAACCGGGTGCACGACCCCCGACGCCGTTGCTTACATTCAGAAGATGCGTGCTCGCACGCGGATCACCGGCACCCGCAGCAAGCCAGCACGCAAGTCGGCGAAGAAGCCGGCAAAGAAGCCGGCAAAGAAGGCTCGCAAGCCAGCGCTCGACCGACGGTCAGCGAGGAGCTAGCCGGGCCGACCACGGTCGAGTTCGGGACGGGTTCAGGCCTCGCTCTCGTCCAGCTCGATATCCACCATCAGATCACTACCGATGATCTCGAGGGCCTCGCTGAGGGCCCGCACCGTGAGGTCCTCTGGCAGATGCAGGATGGCGCGGGCGTGAAAGGTCGGGGTTCCACTCATCGGAGCGCCGGCCAGTTCGGTTTCCAATTCGTCGATGTTGACCCCGCGCGCGGCCAGGGCCGAGGTCACGGCGCGAACGATCCCGGGTCTGTCGTAGCCCGTGACTTCGAGCAAGGCTCGCCGTCTCCTGGCCTGCACCGGGACGTCGCTGGCCTGCTGCAGGGTCATCTGCAAGCCCTCGGCGCTCATGCCTTCGAGCCGTTCCCGCAAGGCTGCCAGGCGATCCTCGGGCACCTCGACGCGCAGCACTCCGGCGAAGTAGCTGGCCAGGTGGGCCATGCGACTCTCGAGCCAGTTGCCTCCGTGCTCCTCGACCTGCCGTGACAGACGCTCGACGAGCCCTGGCCTGTCGCGGCCGATGACGGTCATCACGAGCTGAACCGACGTGCTGCTCATGGCTCCCTCTTGTGCTGGTGACGGGGCATTGTAGGAGCGCGAGGTCGTTGCGTGCAATGGAGCGCAGCAGCAGCGACGGTTCAGCGCGAGAGCAGGGCTTGGAGCAGGACGTCGAGACCCAGGGCGGCGACGCACAGGACACCGAACAGCAGGTTGAGCTGGGCCGTGGCAGCGTCGAGGGCCAGGAACTGCAGCGGGGGAGGTGTCCCGGCCCTATCCCGGCTGCGCTGGATCAGGGTAAGGGCACGCGGTAGGGCTGCGAGCACGATCAGAAAGCTCGCGGGCATCGCTGGCTGCAGCCAGCCCACGGCAGAGGCACCCACCAGGGCGAGCACCAGCGCGAAGGGAACCAGCAGCAACAGAGCGTAGTAGCTCGCGGCTCCGCGATCCGAGAGCAGCCCGGCGAGGGTGCGCACTCCGTGTTCGCAGTCGCCGCGACGGTCGCGCCAGTTGTTGGCGTGGAGGATGGCGCTGACCAGGATCGCAATGGGCACCGACCACAGCACCGGGGTCCACGACGGTTCTCCTGTTTGCACCACCCAGGCCCCGAGGGATCCCAGCACTCCGAAATCCAGGAAGACGGCCAGGTCGCCCAGGGCCAGCCGCTTGAGCGAATGTCCGCCCACGCTGTAAGTGACGCCGATGGCCAGTCCGGCCAGTCCTATCCACAGCAGCGCCCAGCCCACCACCCAGGCCACCACAAGGCCGATCCCGGCCCCCAACCCCAGGCACAGCGTGGCTCCGAGACGCGCCTGTCGCACGGTGATCCATTCCCTGACCACCGCGCCGCTGGCGGGGTTGGTCAGCCTGTCCACGCCCTCCGCGTAGTCCGTCGCATCGTTCAGCAGGTTGGCGCCGGCGTGAAGCAGGACCACCGCGAGCACGCTGAGCACGAACAAGCCCGGGCGCAGGCTGGCTCCACCGACCGTGATGGCCGCCACCGAGGCAAAGACCACGGGCATGATGGAGGCCGGAAACGAGAAGGGACGTGTTGCCACGCGCCAGGTGGCGAGGGCCCCCGGGCGTGGATCGGATCCGCTGTCGACGTGAATGGCGCTCACACGGGCCTCCGCGGTGCACAGGTGGAGCCCGGCGCACCTCGCTTGAAGTTTTTAAAGTTTAAATGTATTTGAACGATATGAACACCGTCAAGGCACTTGAGCAGCTGGCTTTCCCGGGACCCAGTCCGATCCTGGTGTGGGCTCAACCGCTGCGCGATGCTCTCGAGCGGCAGCTCCAGCAGCTCAACGAGGGCTCGACCCTAGGAGCTATCGCGGAGGATCTCTTCGAGGCCGGGGGCAAGCGCCTGCGGGGCTTGATGGCAATGAACATGGCGCAGGCCTTGCGGCTTCCCGGCGAGCACGCCCTGTGCCTGGCCCGGGTGGTGGAGCTGGCGCACGGTGCAACCCTGCTTCACGACGACGTGATCGATGAGGCCGCTCTGCGTCGAGGCCGTCCGGCGGCCCGGGTTCGCTGGTGCAACACCCTGAGCGTGCTGGCTGGCGACTACGTGCTTCTGCGCGCCCTGAGGGCTGTGGAGGAGCTCGCCACGCCGGGACTGATGTCGCTGTTCCTCGAGACCCTGGACGAGGTGATCGCGGCCGAGGCCCTGCAGCACGTGCAGGCCGAGCAGGGGAGTACGGACCTCGATGGCTACCTGGCCATCGCCGAGGGCAAGACGGGCTCCCTGTTCGGGTTTGCCTGCGCGGCGCCTGCGCTGGTGGCGGGTTCGGCGCCACGCTCCGAGGTGCTCGGCCGAGCAGGCCGTCATGCGGGGATCGCATTCCAGATCCTGGATGACCTGCGCGACGTCGTCGCGGGCGATCCGACCAAGCAGGGTTTGCAGGATGCCTTCGATGGGGTGCTGAGCCTTCCCCTGCGCCTCGCCGCCTGGCAGCACCCGGAACTCGCGCGCGCCCTGCACCGGGCCAGGCGCGGTCAGCTCGCCACGGAGCGAGTCCAGGGGCTCGTGCAGCGACACGTCAACGGCGAGATCCTGGCTCGGACCCGGACCATAGGTCTCGACTACCTGGAGCAGAGTGCAGTGGTGCTGCGCTCCTACCCGCAGCTGGGCATGGCGAACCCCCTGCGGGCGCTGCACGACTGGATCCGTGGGGCGTTCGACGCCCTGTCCCCAGCGTCCGGCGCGGTGAAGTCGCGATGGGCACCCTTGCCCGAGCAGCACCCGGGGGCGTAGAAAGAGGCATGCCAGCCCGCCCACGCGTCGAGGTGAGATCTGCACCCTGGCACCAGACCGTGCTCGAGGCCGTGGGGCGGACCATCGATTACTGGGGTTTCAAGCGCAACCACGGACGCCTGTGGACCTTGCTGTACCTCGAGGACCGCGCCCTGGACGCCACCACCATCGGCCGCCGGCTCGGATTGAGCAAGGGGGCGGTGAGCATCGTCCTGCGCGAGCTCGAGGGCTGGTCGGTGGTGCGGCGGGTGGCCGCCGACAATCGCTCCGGCGTGGCCTACGCCGCCGAGCGGGACCTCTGGCTCATGATCGAGACCGTGCTCAGGCAGCGCGAGGCCAGGCTTTTTGGCCAGGTGCGCGATGATCTGCGTCGCGCCGAGCGCGAGGTCGCCGTCGATCCAACCCTTGCGGTGGCGGAACGCCGACGCATCGCGAGCCGCATCCGGACCTTGCGAAGGCTTGCCGACCTGGCCACCGGCGCCCTCACCGTGCTGCTGCGATCGCGCCGTCTGGACCTGGGCCCCTTGCTCGGAGTGATAGGCCCCAGCCGGAAGTGATCTCGGTGACGCAGGGCCCACGGGTCCTTCCTGCGGTCGACGGTGGCGCCTGTCGTGCACTCTTGCTACACGCAGGACAAACCTCCCACGGAGATCTCGTCATGCAGCCGTCGACGAACGAGAGTCCCTCGGCGCGCGCCATGGCGCGCTACCTCGAGCAATCGCCTGGCCTGCGCCGCCCCCTGCGTGCAGTGCCGGTGCCTGGTCTCCCCACGCTCCCCGATCTCAAGAAGCTGGCCCGCGACCGGCGGGCGGCCGGACAGCCCGTGGTGGACCAGTCAGCCGGCGATATCGACGACGTGGGGCAAGCCCTGGATCCTGGCTTCGTCGCCTGGATCGAGCAGGCCCGGGCCGATCTGGTGGCGGCGGGTCACAGCGTGTTCCGGGTGACCCACGGCGATGCCTATGGCTTCCCTGCCAACTATCAGCAGCAGTATCCCGTGGTCGTCGAGCAACTGGCGCGCAGCTGGGGGATCCAGTCCACCCCCTACAAGGCGGTGCAGACGGTGTCCGGCCGCACCGCCATAGACCAGGTGCTGCGCGGTATGCTCGAGCGCGCGCGTGCAGGCCGCGGCGCGGCGAATCCCGCCATCATCGTCGACACCCTGGCCTGGTCCGGCTACCAGCCTCTGGCCGAGGACCTGGGTCTCGCCATCGTGCACATGCCGGCCGTGCCCGCGCATGGTCTGTCGTCGTCGGCCGAGGGTCTGGCGGAGGCCATCGTCTTCTGCCGGGAACAGCAACTGCAGCCCGTGGCGGCCATTCCCATCGTGCCCTCCAACCCGACCGGGGTGGGCATCTCCGCCGAGAAGCTCAAGGCCTTCGTCGAGACCGCCGCCGCCGCCGACCTGCCCGTGCTGGTGGATGCGTTCTACTCGCCACTGGCCCCCGAGGGGCACGCCCAGGCCGTGCCCCTGGCCTGGCTGGAGCAGAACCTGGCTCCCGAGGCCCTGGCTTTTCTCGGCGTGCTCGTTGGCGAGACCAAGGTGACCAGCTCGCAGAACAAGACCTCGACGGTGATCTGGATGGCGCCCCCGGGACACGACGATGTGGCCCGCCGGATCATCGGAGTGATGTTGCGCCGGCTCACCTCCACCAATACTTATCCGCGCCCTCAGGAGGCTCTGGTCGCCTATGCGCTGCATAGTTTCGCGGGCGGCATCCACGCGGCCATGGGGCCACGCTATCGGGCCCTGGATGCAGCACGGCAAGCGATGCGCGAGACCTGCGATTCGCTGGGCTTGCCCCTGAGCATCGGAGGCTCGTTCTATGGCACCGTGGCGCTGGTCGACGCCGAGGGGCAGGGCCTGATCCGCGACATCCACGGCACACCCCTGACCGACCCTCGCCAGATCTGCGAGCTGCTGATCCGGGAACATGGCCTGGTCGGCGCGCCTGGAGGGATGTTCTCGTCAGCGCCCGAGGCTGCTGCCATGGCGCGGCTGACCGCTGCGGTCACGCTCGACGACGTCAAGCGCGTGCGCCATATCTTTGAGCAGCTGCTGCACAAGGCCGGCGTCCGGGGCTGAGTCCTCGCCCCACAGGTGACGAACATGAACAGTTCAGCGTTGCCCCCGGGGGAGGGGGATCTGGAGTTGCAGCTCGCAGCCCTGGCGGACGAGGACCTGCGTGCCGTGGTCCAGCTCTCGGCAGCTCTTTGTGCCGAGCCTGGTGTCTCGGTGCCACCAGAGCGGACCAACCACGGCGCTCTGCAGCGAAGCGTGGAGATCGTGCGCGCGTTCGCCAGGGACCACGGTCTGCACGTGATCGTGCGGGAGGCCGATGCCGATCACCCGTATCCCTACGTCGTGGTCAGCTTCGCCGAGCAGGTGCCCGGTGCGGATGCACCGTCCCAGGTGGTGGCCCTAGTCGGTCACCTCGACGTCGTCGGTGCGCAGGATGCCTCGCTGTGGTTGCCCCGGCTCGAGGGCGACGAGCTTCGAGCGCGTGGCGCCGCGGACATGAAGACCATGGTGGCGACGTATTTGGTGTGGATGGCGCGCTGGCAGAAGCGGCCCGGCCCGCGTCCACCGGTGCTCCTGATGCTGAGCTGCTGCGAGGAAAACGGCAGCGCCCACCCGCACCACACCCGGTCGACGCTGCAGTGGCTGGGCGAGGTTCAGGGGATCACGATTCGCCTCGCCGTCGTCGGCGAGCGCACCGGGGAACTCGAGTGGATGCGGCCGGCGCCCCGGGTCGGGCCGATCTGCAAGGAGAATCGGGCCTGGCGCTGGCTGCGCATCCGCGGCGCGGACTGCCGCGGGATCGAGGTCGTGCTCCAGCTTGCCCGGGCGATGGCCCAGCTGCGGCGCACCGTGCAGAGTCTCAACGACGACGACATCCGCGCGAACAGGCGGGCGCAGCAGCCCGGCCTGGTGAGCGGCCTGGTCAACGCCTTCTGCCTTGTCGAGGGAGACGCCGAACCCGCAGGCGTCGATGAGGTCCTGGTCGAGGTGCGACGACCGCCTGGTGCCGCCTTGCACTCTGCAGCCGCCGTGGCGAGCGGGCCTGTGCTGATCGAGCGCTTCGCTGCTCTGGTGCTGGAGCTCAGGGTGCTCTCGCCGGCAGTCCCGCCGAGGCTCGTCGCGGTGCAGATCGGCGAGGACGGAAACTTCAACACCATCGACGGCTCCGGCCACATGCTGCTGCGCCTGGGCGACACCACGTGGCGTCAGGTGCAGGCGCACATCGAAGGCCGCGTGGGCGAGGACCTCCAGCTGCGTGTCGTCGACACGGTGCCTCGCCACAGCGTCGAGGGGCTGTGCCTGGGGCTGGATGTGCGGGAGCTGCTTGATCACCGACAGGCCGTGGACAGGGCGCTGCGCGATCTGCAGGAGGCCTTGCCCGAGGGGGCGGCGCTGGAGTCGGTGCTGGCCTGCCCGGCGTGGCGTTGCCCGCCGTCACACCCGGACCTGCAAGCCCTGGAGCGCGCTTACGCGCAGGTGATCGGTGAGACCTCGCCGGATCTGGTCAAGCTCCACGGCAACGATGGCGGGCAGCTGGCCGCATTGCAGCAGCAACAGGACGCCGTCGCCCGCAGGGATGGCACGGGCCACGCCGTGGTTTTTGGACAGGTCGGTCGAGGACCTCATGGTCCCGACGAGAGACACCTGGTGAGCAGCATCCGCCCCTATCTGGATATCCTGGATGCTTGGGCCGAGATGTTGCTGGCGCAGGGTCCAGGCCCTGGGTCCTGATCAGCGACGACCTCGACCCTGCAAGAATCTCCCTATCCGTGTCACGGCGTCCTCGAACACGCGCGGCTCGTCGGCGAAGGTCAAGCGCAGCCAGCTCCGGGTGACATGGCCGAAGGCGGCTCCGGGCGCTGTTATCACATCCTCCTGATCGAGCAGATCCAGGGCCAGTTGCAGGGAATCCTCGGTGTAGCTGGATAGATCGATCATGACGTAGAAGGCGCCATCGGGCTGAAGCACCGGACAGCCCAGGCCATGCAACGCCTTCAGGGCGGCAGCGCGGCGCTCGGTGTAGATGGGGTGGTGGTGGGTGAGCCACTGCGGGTTCTCGAACACGAACTGCGCCATGTGTTGAGACAAGGTCGGCGCGCAGGTCGCGGCCATGTGATGGGCGCGCAGCACGCCGGTCATGTGGATGGGGTCGCCCACGACGTAGCCCAGGCGAAAGCCGGTCATTGCGCAGCTCTTGGACAGACCACTCACCAGGAAGACCCGACGCGTGTGGCGTGCGATCGAGGGGACCGCGTGCGGCAGGTAGCACAGGTCGGCGTAGATCTCGTCGCTGAGCACCGCGATGTCACGCCGGTCCACCAGAGCAGCCAGGCTCCTCAGTTCGTCGTCGTCGTCGACACTCCCCGTGGGGTTGCCCGGAGAGTTGAGCACGAGAAGGCGGGTGTGTGCGGTCACGGCCTGCTCGACGTCGCGGGCGATCAGTCTGAAACCCCGCGCCGGGTCGCGGGGCACGGCCACGGCGCGAGCCCCCAGCAAGGTCGCCACCGCCGCATAGGAGGGAAAGCCCGGATCGGGGACCACCACCTCATCGCCAGGGTCGAGGGTCGCCATCATGACGGCGAGGATGGCTTCCTGGGCGCCGCAGGTGACGACCACGCTTGCAGCGTCGCGTCGGCCCTCCAGGTCGTGGTGGCGCGCGATGGCCTCGCGCAGCCCGGTGAGACCTGCGTTGGCAGTGTAGCCCATGGAGCCGAGGCGCAGCCGCCGCTGCCCCTCGTCGAGGATGGCATCGGGCACAGGCAGCGAGGGCTGGCCGAGGCCCAGGTTCAGCGAACTCGGACGGCGCCGGTCGTACACGGCGCGGATGAGCGAAGGCTGCATGGCGGCAGTGCGGGCCGATTGCAGCGACGAGGGAACGGGCTGGCTCACGGAGTGGTCCCCATTGCGCCCTGTCGCAAGGCCTGTTCAAGCGCCGTGCGGGCGTCTGTGCGCGCGTCTCTGTACTTGATGATCAAGGGTGCGGCGATGCTCAGTCCGAGCTCCAGCGCGAAGGCGCCGCGCAGCGGCCTGGTCCCGGGCACGACCACTGCCCGGGATGGGATCTCGAGAGGCTGCCCGGGCCGGGCTCGCAGCTCGCGTTGTTGGACCAGGTCGTACACGACGGTCGAGCCATTGAGGATGGTGCCCGACCCGAGAACCGCTCCCTGCCTCACGATGACGCCCTCGTACACGCCGCAGTTGCCGCCGACCATCACGTCGTCCTCGACCACCACCGGAACCGCGCCCGTGGGCTCGAGCACGCCGCCGAGCTGCGCGGCCGCGGACAGGTGCACGCGCTGACCGACCTGGGCGCAGCTGCCCACCAGGGCATGCGAGTCGATCATGGTATCGCGATCGACGTAGGCACCGATGTTCACGAAGGCCGGTGGCATGATCACGACTCCCGCGCCGATGTGGGCTCCACGCCGCACGCTGCTGCCACCCGGCACCACCCGCACGCCGTCCTCGAGGACGAACTGGCGGGCCGCCATGGTGTCCTTGTCGAAGAAGCTCGCATCAGCCTCGTGGCCGCAGCCCGTGAGCAGCCCGACCCGGAAACCGAGCAGGATGCCCTGCTTGACCCAGGAGCACGCCTGCCACTGGCCGTCCACACACTCGGCTGCGCGGACCTCGCCCCGCTCCAGCGCGTCGCGCAGCTCGAAGAAGAGGTCGCGCAAGGCCGCGGTCGCCAGGGTCGCGTCGTCGACCGCGCGGGTGATTCGCTCAGCCAGGGTCATGGGGTACCTTTCCATCCAGCAGGTCCACGCAGAGTCCGCGATAGAGCTGGCGGGCCTGGTGCAGGTCGGCCACGGCCACCTGCTCGTCGTCGGTATGCGCCACGTGGATCGAACCTGGTCCCACCATCAACGGCGAGCCCAGGGGCCGCAGATGTGCCACGTCGGAGGCGAAACCGACCACGCACTCTGGCCGGCCCTGGGGCACGACGAGGTGTTGCGGATCCGAGCGCGTGCGCAGGTCCATCTCCACATCGGGTCCAAGGAGAGATCGCACCCGCGCCTCGACCTCGTCGACGCGAGTCGCGATGCGCATCATGATCTCGGCGCGGGCCAGCGGCGCGAGGACGTTGGGGGCGTCGCCGCCATGCAGCGTGCCGACATTGAGCAGCGTATCGCCGATGTTCGCGTCCCGGGGCCAGTGCTCGGCACGGAGTCGATCCAGGGTGTCGAGGAGGCTGTGCAGGGCACTGAGGCCGAGTTCGGGGTAACCGGAGTGGCAGGCTCGCCCCGTGCAGGTCAACGAGAAGGCCAGGGCGCCTCGCTGGGCGCGAACAAAGCGCAGATCCGTCGGCTCGCCGTTGATGAGAAACTCCACCGGATCGAGGACGCGCGCTGCCGCCCGGGCACCATCGCTGTTGGTTTCTTCTCCGACCACCAGCAGCACGGCGACATCGTCACGGCCGCTCGCGTGCAGGTCCAGCAGCGCCCCCAGCATGGCCGCGGCGATGCCCTTGGCGTCGCAGGCGCCGCGCCCGCGGAGGCGTTCGCCGTCGAGACGCGGGGCGGGGCCACCAGGGACCGTGTCGAGGTGTGTGGTGAGCAGCACGCGCGGTGGCCGTGCGCCACAAAGCAGCAGATCGCGGCGCTCTCCGTCGACGGGGATCGCCCGCACGCCGACCCCCCGCTGGAGAGCCCACCTCTCGATGAAGGACGCCGCAGCGTCCTCGGTCCCCGTAGGCGAGGGGATGCGCATCAGGTCCAGGGCCAGCGCCACTATGTCGACGTCCTCGTGCATGTTGCTCCTGGGCGTCGGCAGTCTATGCCGCCAGATGCACGTCGCCAAGCACCCCGGGCCTTTCCTTCAGGTTGCGAATCTGTAAAATACTTGCTCGGTTGGCGCTGGTGCCTGGGGAGTACGAGGAATTTTGGGACCCTTTCAGCCTCACTGGTTTGGCGACTATGAATTGCTGCGCCTCCTTGGTGTCGGGGGCATGGCCGAGGTTTTTCTCGCCCGCACCACCGGTGCGCAAGGATTCGAGAAGGTCGTCGTGGTCAAGCGCATGCTGTCCAAGCTCGCGCGCGACCCCCGCTTCGTCAAGATGTTCATCGACGAGGCCAAGCTGGCGGTCCAGCTCTCGCACGCCAACATCGTGCAGATCCTGACCCTTGCCGAGCACGCAGGCACGCCCTTCATCGTCATGGAGTACGTCCACGGACGCGATCTGTTCTCGGCGCTGCGAACGGCGGCCCAGGGCAAGGCTGGCATCCCCGTGGACTTCGGGCTGCACTGCATCGTCGAGATGCTCAAGGGCCTGAGCTATGCTCACACTGCGTCTGGCTCGGATGGCCGGCCGCTTCACCTGGTCCACCGCGACGTGACGCCATCGAACATCTTCATCTCCTTCGACGGCGAGGTGAAGCTGGGGGACTTTGGCGTGGCCCACGCCACCGGTGAGGTCGACAGGCGAGAGGTGCGCGGGAAGTTTGGGTACCTGGCCCCCGAAGCGCTGCACGGCCAGCAGCTCGACGCCCGTGCCGACCTCTTCAGTGCCGGCGTGGTGTTGTGGGAGACCCTGGCCGGACGGCGATTGTTTTCGGGCAAGAACGACACGGACGTGCTGCGCCAGGTACGCGATCGCGTACCCGAGCCACCCTCCCTGTTCAATCCCAAGGTCCCGCCCGACCTGGATGCCATCTCTGCCAAGGCCCTGGCCAAGGATCCCGATCAGCGCTACAGCTCGGCGGCCGAGTTCGAAGAGTCCCTGAGCGACTATCTGTTTGCCAGGCGTCTGCGCTGGACCCGCCGCCGTATCTCCGACGTGCTGAAGGCGCTGTTTCCCGACGACAGCAAGCCCCTGGTGCTGCCCCCACCCATGTCCCGAGATGCCAGAGTCGCCGATGCCAGCGACGATTTCGAGGACGACACCGATCGCCTCGTCATCGCTGTCACTGATACCGAGCTCACACCATCCAAGCCTCCAGGCAGCATGGTCGAATCGCGGGTGCAATGGCCCGAGTCCCTGGATTCCGCCATCGTCGAGGTCCCCGACGTCAACCAGATCGTGCTGTCCCAGGCCATGCAGCGTGCCCAGGCCGAACAGGTGCTGGTGCACTGGGCCGACGGAAACACCGTGGGCATGCGCATCCCGGAGATCGTCAGGACGCTCACCTACGAGCCCCACACGGTGGCCGGGCTCGGTGTCATTGGCGAGTGGAAGATGGAAGTCCCCGAGCTCGCAGGGCACCTGCTGTGGGACAGCCTGGCGGGGATCCAGGAGCCGGCATCGGCGCCGGAGGCCAGTGGCAGCCTCGCCCGGGTGAGCCTGGTTCGCCTGCTCTACGAGCTGACCCTGCGACGCATGAGCGGGCTGGTGGCCATCACCTCGGACGATGGCAGGCAGCGTCGTCATCTCTACCTCGAGGGTGGATACCCGGTCTACGTGGCCAGCGATGATCCGCGCGATGGTGCTCCCGCCCGTCTCATCGAGCACAACATGCTCAGCATCAGCACTCTGTATCGGGCGCTGGTCCAGGTGCTCGGTGATCGAATGTCTCTGGATCAGGCCCTGGTGTCCGTGGCTGGCACCGAGGGGCAGGCTCACGTCGAACGCATGTTCTCGGCCCTGGTCCGGAGCAGGTTGTATGCGGCCTTTTCCTGGTACGCGGGGAGCTTCCAGATCTATCCCGGTATCAAGCCAGAGACGCGGCTCAGTTTCCGCACACCACCCTTGCTTGGCATCTTGACCCGGGCGGTACATCGAGGAATGCCTCTCGACGAACTACAAACGCGGCTGCACACCCTCGGGCAACGCGCGGTGATGCTGAATCCGAAGCGCAAGCAGCACATCACGGCCCTGCACCTGCGCCCAGATGAGGTGGCCGTGGTCCAGGCCATCGATGGCACGCGGACCTTGCCGGCCATCCTCGAGCTGGTGGGCGCCAACACATCCGAGGCGCACCATGCGGTGCTGGTTCTTCTTTACGTGCTGGCCGAGACCCAGATCGCTTCTTTGATGTGATCCCGTGGCCGAGGGATGGCCTCGCAGTCCACCGCCCGCTTTGCGCATGCTCACCAGCCTCGGTCAGACAGATGGCACTCCCTGCGCGGGCCTAGTGTGCCGCGACGGGTGGTTGATCTCGGGGGGTCCTCCGCACTACATTGGTGGGGTCTCTCTTCGACGACACGAACGCGGTGGGGTCGTGGGTGAACGAGGCGTTCGAACCTCACTGGTACGGTGACTACGAGCTGCTGCGGCCGCTGGGCGTCGGGGGCATGGCCGAGGTGTTCCTGGCGCGCACGGTTGGCGCCCAGGGCTTCGAGAAGGTGGTCGTCCTCAAGCGCATGCTGGCCAGGCTCGTCGACCAGCCTCGCTTCGTGCAGATGTTCGTGTCCGAGGCCAAGCTCGCGGTCAAGCTCGCTCACGCCAACATCGTTCAGATACTGGCCCTCGAGGAGATGGGGGGGCGGCCCTTCATCGTCATGGAGTACGTTCACGGGCGGGACCTGCATGTCCTGCTGCGCACGGCCCAGCAGCGGGGCATCGAGGTGCCCTCCGACTTCGTGCTGCACTGTCTGATCGAGATGCTGCGCGGCCTGGCCTTCGCACACGAGGCCGTCGGCTCCGACGGCAAACCGCTGCGTCTGATCCATCGCGATGTCACACCCAGCAACATCTTCATCTCCTTCGACGGTGAGGTGAAGCTGGGAGACTTCGGAGTGGCGCACTCCCTCGACGGCACTCAAGGCCGCGAGCTGCGTGGCAAGTATGGCTACATCGCTCCCGAGATCCTTGAGCACCTGCAGATCGATCACCGCGCCGACCTCTTCTCGGCGGGTGTCGTGCTCTGGGAATCTCTGGCCGGCCGGCGCCTCTTCGTCGGGCAGACCGACGGGCAAGTGCTGTTGCAGATTCGTGAGCGCCTGGTCGAGCCACCGTCTCAGCACAGTTCGCGCGTGCCGCCGGATCTGGATCGCATCGCCCTCAAGGCGCTGAGCAAGGATCGTGCGCTGCGCTTTCAGACCGCCCAGGAATTCGAGGATGCCCTGTCGGACTACCTCTTTGCCCGGCGCCTGCGCTGGACTCGTCGCCGCATCGCCGAGGTGATGAAGGCCCTGTTCGCGGAGGATGCGGCACCGCTGGTCTTGCCACCGCAGACGCCTCGCGACGAGCTCAACTCCGTTGACGACTGGGAAGACTACTCGGAGATGACCACCCGCAGCCTGGTGGTGAAGCTTGGAGCTTTGCAGCGGACGCCGACCAAGCCGCCCGGCAGCAAGGTGGAGTCTGCGGTGCACTGGTCGGGGTCGGTGGAATCCGACCCGGCGATCTCCGAGGCGACGCGGACCATCTCGGAGCCCGCTGCGCCGGCCCCCGAGCGCGCTTCCGCCCTGCTTCTGTACGCGGGGGCTGTTGCAGAGAGTGTCTCGCTGGCGACGCTGTGCCAGCGACTGACCAGGGACACTTCGATCTGCGATGGTGTGGGTGTTCGGGATGGACCCCATCTGTCGATGGCGCACTTCGGGCAACTCGTCTACTGGGACACCCTGGCCGGTTTTCCTCTGCTCGACGAGTCACCCGCGATCATCCTGGATATGGAGCAAGCCAGTCTCGTGCGCGTGATCTACGAGGCCACGGTACGCAGGACAAGCGGCTTGTTCATCATCGAGAGCGAGCACGGCGGAGCGCAGCGCTGGCTCTACCTCAAGGGTGGATACCCTCTTTACGTGGGTAGCAACAAGCCAAGCGAGGGCGCCCTGCCCATGATCCTGCGCCACCGGATGCTGAGCACAGCGCTGCTCGAAACGGCCGTCGAGACCAGCCTGCGCCGCATGTTACCCCTGGAGCGGGCGCTGCAGGAGGAAGCGGAGGGCGACAGCAGTGCGAGGGTCGAGCGGGTGTTCTCGGCGGTGCTGCGCACGCGCCTGTATCCGGCTTTCGCATGGCGACGCGGAAGGGTTCGAGTATACACGGGCGTCGCTCCCCAGCTTCGAGCGGCGGTGCGCATCCCGCCCTTGCTGGGCATCCTGGCGCGTGCCGTGCGCCGGGCCCTGAGCGTCGAGGAGCTCAAGGCAGAGCTGGTTCCGCGCAGCGCTCGCGCGGTGGCGTTGCGCCAGGGCAAGGCCTCTCACGTCGAGGCACTTCGATTGCGGCCCGAGGAGCGCACCGTGATCGATGCCATTGACGGGCATCGCAACCTGGGCGAGGTCCTGCATGCCAGTGGTATGCTGGACACCGATGCGCAGCACGCAGCGCTCTCTCTGCTGTACGTGCTGGCCGAGACCGGTCTGGCAGACATGGTCTGAGCAGGCCAGGATCCTGGGTCCGGGGAGGACCGGGGCCCGTTCAACCAGCACCGGCGGCGGCGACCTCGAAGGACACACGTCCCACGATCTGCCCGCTTCCAGTTCTGACCTCGCAGGTCCAGTCGCCCGCGGCGTCCTTGGGAAAACGGCTCTTGAACGACCAGGTCCGGTAGCCCTGCTCGCGCCCGCCGCTGATCTCGCGCAGCTCGACGGTATTGACAACCTGGCCGTCGTGCTTCCACACGTGCAGGATCTTCTCGTCGAGTCCTCGGGGGGCCTGTATCGCCGTGAAGCAGTAAACCCGTTCTGGAAATCCGTCTCCGAGCACGAAGCGGTCTGCGCGTCCGAGCGCTTCCCTGTCCTGCACGGACGTGGCTGCGGTACCGTCGACGATGCGCAGCGGGGCGGGTGGGATGGCCACCTGCAGGTCGAACAGCCAGATGGCAATCATCAAAGGGATCGCAACGGCGGCGGCCAGCCCCAGGCGCTGACGAAGTGTCCACGTGCGGTGTGCGGACGCCCCTGCGAGTCCAGGCTCGGCTCCGTTCCCGGCAATCCGTTCGGCGGAATCCGCCGGGATTGCTGCAGCGTCGTCGGAATCCGAGTCCGGATCCACGGCAGTTGTGCGGGCTTGGTGCGGCGGTAGCTTGCGGGTGTAGCTCGCGAAGAGAACCAGCAACACGACCGTGAGCGCCACGGAGACATGAAGGCTGTAGTTGTTGCGCAGGCCAAGGACCACAGGCAGGGCGAAGTTAAGGGCTGCGAAATTGCTCAGAGCCAGAAGCAGCATGGTGGTTGGTGGCCAGGCTGCAAGGCGCTCGAACACCGGGTCGATCAGAGTGGCGAGGATGGCCAGCACCAGAAGGTTGAAGAAGAACATGTTGGGGGAGAAGAACGTTGTGCTCCAGAAGTAGAAGGGCAGCACGAAGAACAGCACCTCCTGCGAAGCACTCTGAGCGAGCACAATGGTGCCAAAGTGCACGCGCGCGAGCCAGGTGCTCTCACGCTGTATCAGGCGTCCCCCCAGTACGTGCACCAGACCGACCACGATCCAGGTCACGAACAAGGCGCCGAGGAGCCACGGGATGCGGCTGAAGCCTCGCTTCATGAGCAGTGCCGACACCACGCCGGTGATGAAGGACAGCACTGGAAGCAGTTTCTTGTAGCGCTGCAGGCGCCCGGCAAGGTCGCGAATGCGGACCCGCCAGAAAGCCTCGTCCGGAGCGATCGTCGGCGTCTCGTCAGCGTCTCGAGGAGCATCGGCCATGGCGCATCCTGGCATGGCTTCCACTCCAGGGAACACGCACGGGGCTGGCGGCTCCCGGGGTGAAGCTACGCTACAATAGCCGATAATGGATCGCAGCGGGTACGGGCTGTCCCGGCCTGCGCAGGGGGTCCGCGGGACAGCCATCCGCACCTCGAACCCGGTCCGTCCTCTGGTCGTGCGCTTCCGACGCAGGCCCGACGCCGAGGACTGAGCGAGGCCCTCCAAAACAGGGCACAGGCAGTGCGCGGGTCCCTGGCGGCGCTGGCTCGAGACCTCGAGCTCTTGCTATCCTCCCACCCCATGCGTGCACGTCACCTCATCTCGTGGGCCGTCCTTGTCACCTCCTCCGGCTGCATTCACGTCAACGAGCGGGTGGTGCAACGCGACACGCTCCTCGGTGAGGCCCAGGTCCTCGAGCAACGTGATCAACCCGACATCGTCATCGTCGAGGCCGACTACGCCGACGCCGAGCTCGGGTTGACCCTGCAGCGCATGACACCCTGCCAGCGTCGCTACCAGGTCCAGGTCAACCGGCAGGAGACCACACAGCGTCGTGCCGATCCGGGTAGCTACATCGCCATGGCCCTCGAAGGGCTAGGCGGGACGGCGGCGATCCTGGGCAGCGTGTGGGTGTTCACGGCCCGGGATGTTCAGTTTCAGGGCGGTGACGCAGGGCGAGTCCTCAACGGCCTTGCATGCCTCGGGCTGTCAGGGGGGCTGCTGGGCGCTCTTGGCTACCATGTGTACTACATCCTCGATCAGCCCGTGGAGCAGCTTCGCCTCGACGAGAACTACTGGAGCGAGGTCGAGACCTGCGCCCGAGAACCGCTGCGACGCAGTGCGGTGACCGCGCGCATAGGCGCGGTGTAGCTCAAGGGCACCAGCGACGAGCTGGGGCAGTTGCGGCTGCGCGCTCCCGACGGCGTGGATCTGGGCTCGGTGCTCGCGGGTGCCAACTGGAGACTGAACGTGCAGCTGGCATCGCCGCGCGTGGAGCAGGAGGTCAACGTCTACCGACGGGAACCGGGAGGCAAGGCGACCCTGGACACGCCAATCCAGCCCGCAACCTTGGCGCCGACAGAGCGTGTGCGACCTGAACCAGAACCTGCATCGGTGGCACCGAGCCCGGATGGTGCCGCTTCGGCACCCGCTGCTGCCGCACGCGGTGTGGCTGCAGCGGCGGATGCGGTGGGCGATCTTGAGGAGCCGCCCCTGCCCGAGGGGCCTCCCGAGGGAGCGGTGGTTCTGCCACCCGAGGCCACGGACTGATCCTGGGGTCTTTACTTCGACTGTCCACAGTCATCCTAGAAGATGCGGAGGGGTCTCATGCGCTTGATACTCGTCGGAGCGGATCATGAAGAGAACCTGGGTCTCGGCTACCTGGCCGCAGCGGCCACCGGGGCCGGCCATCAAGTGCAGGTGTTGCCACTGAACAGACGCCAGGATGCCGCTCTGCTGGCCCCGAGGATCGTCCAGGCCCAGCCCGAGGTCGTGGGTCTGTCGCTACAGTTCCAGCACCGTGCGGTGGACTTCCTGCTCCTTGCCGAGCTGCTGCGGCAACAGGGATACCGCGGTCACCTCACCTGTGGTGGCCAGGTGCCCTCTCTCGCCTGGCAGGAGCTGCTCTCCGATGCGCCAGCCATCGACAGCGTGGTCCTGTTCGAGGGTGAGCACACCCTGCTGGAGCTGCTCGCGGCATTGCAGGGAGGGACCTCGCTCGACGCCGTGCCGGGGGTCGCGCATCGCAGCGAAGACGGTCGGCCGGTGCGCAACACACCGCGCAGCCTGTGCACGGACCTGGATCAGCACGCGGCGCCCCTGCGCTATCGCCCGCATACCCGGCACCTCGGCGTGCCCTTCATCCCTGTCTTGTGGAGCCGTGGGTGCTGGGGCACCTGCAGCTTCTGCTCGATCAGCAGCTTCTACAGCGGCGCACGCGGGCGTGGGCATGGCAACGTCTTTCGCGAGCGCAGCGTCGACAACGTGGCAGATGAAATGGCCGCCCTGTATCGCGCTGCGGGTGGCGGCTTGTTTTGTTTCCACGACGACACCTTCCTGATGCCGCGGCCGGATCGTTCGCTCCAACGTGTTCAGGACCTGCGCTCCGCTCTGGATGCGCGCGGTGTCGGACGCATCGGCATCATCGGCAAGTGCCGGCCCGACTGCCTGACACCGGAACTGGCCCGCAGCCTGCGGGAGCTGGGTGTGATCCGGCTCTACGTCGGCGTCGAGAACGCCAGCGAGCCCGGACTGGTGCACCTGCGACGTCGGGCCACGCGTCAGCAGGTGCAGGCTGCCCTGGACGCCTGTGCCGGCGCGGGGATCTTTGCCTGCTACAACCTGTTGCTGTTCGAGCCCGACACGGTCCTCGACGACGTGCGCACCAACCTCGACTTCATGCGTGACAACGCGCACCACCCTGTCAACTTCTGTCGTGCCGAGCCCTACATGGGGACGCGCCTGCATGCGGACCTGGTCGCGCGCGGGAGCTTTGTCGGCGATTACCGCTCGTGGAACTACCGCCTGCGCGACGATCGCGCCGAGCTCCTGTTTCGTATCTGCGCGGCAGCGTTCAGGCAGCGCAACTTTGCCGACGCGGGGGTGGCCAATCGCTCGATGTCTCTGGGCTACTCGGCAAAGATCCTGCAGCACTTCGTGGGCGGACACGAGGCCGAGGAGCTCACCCGCGAGGCGACCCTCCTGACCGAGCACATCGTCCACAACACGGCCCTGCACCTGGAGGAAGCCCTTGCCTTCGCGGCGACGGTGGATCTGGGCGATCGCGACAGCATCGAGCGCTACACGGCGACCCTGGGTTTGCGCGTCGCCACCAGCGATGCTGGCCTCGATGCCTCGATGCGGGACCTCAACATGCGCATGGAGCAGCTGGCGATCAGGCACCCGATCACCCCGGCCGCCCTGGATGGCATCAAACCCCGGCGCAGCTCTGGCCGCGATCTCCTGCGCAAGCTGGCTGCAGGTGCAGCCCTGGGCGTGGGTGTGGTGGCGGGGGCGGCCTCGGTCTCCGACCCTCTCCCGCCCGACGGAGGCTACGTCGTGGATCCCGCACCCGTCGACGGTGGCCCGGGTGATGCCCAGGACGCGGGGCCTGGCATGGATCAGTGGGTGGTGGACCCCGCTCCCTGGGATGCGGGTGGCGACGGCCCCATCGTCGTTGATCCACCGCCTGCGGACAGCGGCAGCCAGGACTACGGTCTCGTGGACCCCGCACCCTGGGACGCCGGCGGTGATGGCCCCATCGTCGTCGATCCACCTCCACCGGACAGCGGGGGCGTGGACGTGCCCCCGGTGGTGGATCCGGCGCCTGCCGACGCGGGCAGCCAGGATATCCCGCCCGTGGTCGACCCGGCGCCCTCCGACGGTGGTGGGATGATGGGGCTGGCGCCGCTGGACCATGACGTCGTCCTGGCGGTCCTGCGCCAGGTTTCAGGGACCTCCGCACCACGCAGCAGCGACCTGCCCATGACCGCGCCACCTCGCGTGGCCCTGCAGTTGCGGGGTCTGGGCGGGACCCGTCAGATCTCGCTCACCGGCGTGCCTGCCGCGGCCACACTGCGATTCGAGGTCAGCAGCGGTGTCATCGATGGCGAGGGCACGCAGGTCGAGTGGCGAGGTGCAGAACCTGGCGCGCAGATTCGCGTCGCCGTGCGCACCCCGGGTGGCGTGGCCGTGGTGCACGCAGTGATCTGAGCCCGGTTACAGGCCCAGCGGATCGGAGATCTCGCGCATCGCCTCGAGGGCAATGCTCACCAGCTCGTCGAGGGGAAGCTGAGCCTGCTCGCACTCGCGGATGATGTCGCGGTTGACCCCAGCAGCGAAGGCCTTCTCCTTCATGCGCTTGAGCACGGACTTGGGCTTGACGCTGGCCAGCTTCTTGTCCGGGTACACCATGGCCGTTGCCATGATCAGACCCGTCACGGTCTCGCCTGCGGCCAGCAGGTGGTGCAGGGCCGTCTCGCGGGGTCGCGGACAGGCCTCCTCGTTGTGACGCTCGATGGCGTCGATGAGTTCCTCGTCGAGTCCGAGCGGCTCCAGCAACGGCCGTGCCTCCATGCCGTGGCGGTGGGGATCCGCGGCGGTGTCCTCGACATCCAGGTCGTGCAGCAGACCAGCCACACCCCAGCGTTCGACGTCATGGCCGGTTCGCGCGGCCAGGGCGCGCAGCACGGCCTCGCTGGCCAGGCAGTGCCTGCGCATGCGTTCGTTCTTGACGTGTGCATGGAGCAGGCTCAGGGCGTCGTCTCTTTGCATGGTCACCTCAGCGGCGTCGTGATCGGCCGCGATGCTCCCGGACACCAGGGTCCTGGGTCGGCCGGTAGGGCTCGGTGTGCAGCAGGGCCGTGCGCAGCGCCTCACGTGCGGCGTAGCTGGCGCGGATGCGCCAGTGCGGCGAGTTGACGATCATGGCCGCGACAGCCACCCGGGGATTGTCCGCGGGCGCGAAGCCGGCGAACCAGGTGACCTCGCCCCAGTCGTCTCCCTCCCCGTCGACCAGCGAGCCTGTCTTGCCCGCCACCTCGATCGTGCCAAGCACGGGGCGTCGGCGCTCGTGAAAGGCCCGCCGGGCCGTTCCTTCGCGGACGGTGAGAGTCATCATCTGCGCGAGCTGTTCGGCGACCGCTCGGGGAAGCAGGCGTGGGGGGTGGGCGGGATCTCTGCCCAGGGAGCTGGGCAGCACACCGCGGTTGGCGACCAGGGCTGCCAGCACTGCGGCATGCCATGCGGAAACCCGCACCTCGCCGAAGCCCGCTGCAGTGCGCGCGAAACCCAGGCGCTCATCGGGGAGCACGGCGGTGCCGTAGCAGCGCAGCGCTGCATGCTCGGCCGGCGCCGCAAAGCCGAAGCGCCGCGCCACCTCGGCCAGTCTACCCACGTCGAGCAGACGGTCGGCCCACTTCGCCATGGGCACATTGAGGCTGGAGGCCAGAGCGCGGTCGAGTCCCGCGCAGGCGCGGTCGCGCGCGGCGTTGTCCTCGAGCTGGCGCAGCATCACGTCGCGCTTTCCGCCGTGGTAGCAAATGCTCGAGCTGGGCGTCAGCCCTTTTTGCAGGAGGGCTGCGCTGGATACGATCTTGAACAGCGAGGCGGCCGGGAAGCGGGGCTCCACCGCGAGGTGTCTGTCATCGACCCCAGGTGCGCGGTGGCCGGCTGCGGCCAGAAGCTCGCCAGTCCGTGGGTCCAGCACCACGATCGCGCCTTCGGGAACATCGTAGTCCTCCAGCAGCCACTGCATGCGCTGCTCGAGGAACTCGTCGCGCCCTTGCGTCATCGCCCCCTCGGCGTCGAACAGGGAGTCGGGACAGTTGCCCTCTCCGAAGGCCTCGTGTCGGGGACCTGCAGGGGCGGAGAGGTGCGGACCATGTTCCGTGGCCGGTGCCATGGCAGCGGCAGCCGGGATCGCTGCGGTCGCATCCACGACGGACTGGCGTGCGGCATCCTCGACCCCGGTGGGAGAGGACGATTCCGCGTGCGCTTCCGCGACAGGTGCCTGCAGCCTTGCTGGCGTTGAACTTCGCGTCATGCGGTAGCCGAGAAAGCCACCACAGAGAAGGAGCGCCAGGTAGACGAAGGTTGCGCGTCGCATGTGAGACCCATTTGATCGGAGCGTGGCGACGCCGTCAACGACCGCGTCTGTTCTCGCGCGCAGGTGGCGTTCCTGGCACTGTGGCGAGGTCGTAGCCGGGCCGTGTCGGGAGCGGCGTCGTCCGGGCAGGGATGCATGAAGGTCAAACCTCCTCGAACCCAACCCTGGTGTGCCGCCGCACCCTGGGTCGCCGCTGCTGCGGTCCTGGTGATCGCGGTGCTCACCGCACTGCCCACCTTCGCGGTGAACCTCGGGCTTCCCGGCGAGGCGGATGCCGTCGACTATCGCGTACCTCTGCTGCGCTGGATGCTGAGACATCGCAGCTACCCGGTGTGGGACTGGACGGTCGTGGACGACTATCCCATGCTGGGAGAGCTGCTCATGCTCCCGCTCCATGCGGTGCGCCCTTCGCTGGCGCGGTTGGTGCCGTGGAGCGCTTTCCTGATCACCCTCGTCGTGTGTGGCGCGCTGTACGCCTCTTCAGGTCCCAAGCGCGACCGCTCGCGCGAGGCCATGCTGGCCTGGGCCTGGGTTGCTGCGCTCTATCCGCTGGCCTTTCCCTCCACCCTGCTGATGACCGATCCCCTGGGAACGCTCGGTGTTCTCGCAGCACTGCTCGGTGTGCTTCGTGGCAGAAGTCTGGTGGCGGGTCTTGGGCTGACTCTTGCCGTCGCCAGCAAGTACTGGACCTGGCCCCTGGTGCTGCCCCTGCTCGCCGCAGCGTGCGTGGCCTGGGGAGGTCGAGACCGGCTGCGCCTCGTGGGTGTTCTGGTCCTGGGCGCTTTCGCGGGTGCCCTACCAACGATGGTGCGCAACATCGTCGTCAACGGTGGCAATCCATTCTTCCCCCTTTTCCTGGATGCGTTCGGACAGGCGCACGTCATGCTGGCCGTGAACTACGACAGCTACGGCCGGGGCACAGGTTTCATCGATCTACTGCGACTGCCCTTCGACCTCCTGATCTCGTCCAATTTCCAGAACCTGTACGACTACAACCTCGGTGTCGCCTTCTACCTGCAGCTCGGAGCTGCACTCGCCGCAGTGGTCTGGCGTCGTCGTGCCCGGCGCCACCTCCAGCGCCTGCTGACCACGCGTCACGGGCGCGCCCTCGCGGTCTTCACAGTGCTTCACCTGCTGTGCTGGTTCTACGGCGCCCAGCAGATGCGATTCCTGGCACCAGCGCTGGCGGTGACCAGCCTGGGCCTGCTCGGTCTGGCGCGGCGAGGGCTCCCACCGTGGCTCCTCGCCCTGGTTCTCTTCCTCGGCGCATACACCTTCAGGGTCGCGCACTGGGGAGACCTGGCACTCGCCCGGGGGCAGCAGCACAGCGTGTTCGCCTCGAGGGCAGAACGAGCGGGGCGCTGCGTGAGCAGGCTCCCCGAAGGTGCGACGCTCGGACTCGGCCGGCGCGACGGAAGCCTGGGCTTTCTCGCCGTGGACTTCGTCTTCTGCGCACCACACCCCGCCGCGATCACTCCGCTCGACGGGCCCCCGCCGAGGCCAGAATTCCTGTACGACCCGACCTTGCAGGCGGCTCCCCCCGGCTACCAGGCCTGGCCAGAGGACCAGCCCTGCATGTGGCGAAGAAAGGCAAGGGCGACGGGTGACAGCTCCCTGGACGACCCGGGGGGACTTCGCTGACGCTGCACGCCGTCCATCTCGGAGCACCGGCGGGATAATTACAGCGACCACCCGAACTCGGTCCCGACCGAGAAGTCGTCGACCGCGAAGCGCTCGCCGTTGTCGATGTTGCGCTCGACGCTGTGGGTGTAGCGGGCGATCAGGCCCACGAACAGCACGCTCAGCTTGCCCTGGACCACCACGGCGCTCAGACCGTCGTCCGTGAACACGCGGTCGTATTCACGCCACCCTTCGCGCAGCAGCGACACCGTGACATTGGCCATGGTGGGGCCCGCAGTGGCGCCGATCCTGGCCCGGCCATAGCTGTGACCGTCGGCCGCATCGAAGGGGATGCGATCGCTGATCTCGGCCCAGGCGCTGACCGTGTCGGCGAGCTGCGCGCTCAGCGTCCCGACATAGCCTTGCGCCGCGGGTGCGGGTGACAGGCGCGAGGCCTTGGGCTCGTCGTCAGCAACGGTGCGTAGCCGCTCGAACACGTAGCGCGAGTCATAGTACCAGGGCTTGTAGCCCCTCGTGCCCAGCACGTACTGGAGGCTGAGCTGCCAGTAGATGCCAAAGAAGTCTGTGCCCACTCCGACGCCAGGGTGCAACCCGAAACCCGGCCCGTCGCCACGGCCCATGAGCATCACGCCGTCGACGTAAGGATTGAGGTGAAGGATGCCCAGATCCACCGGTGGCGTCTCGATGTCGAGGCCGAAGGCGCTCATCGGCCTGGCCCCACGGCCGGGCACCTGCACGCCGTCCGCGTCGACGCCCTCGCGGGTCACAGGAGCATCCAGATCGGTCACGGCGGTGAAGCCGACGATGAGCATGCCGAACACGGCGGCCCTGGGGTCGACATTGAGGTCGTTGGGTTCCAGCGCGGAGTCCGGGCTGAGGATGATGTTCAGGGGTTTCAGGCGCAGGCGGCCAGCGAGCAAGCGCGCGGGCTGGAGCGCGTCGCCGAGCACCAGGGTCAGGCCTCCCCCCTTGAGCTGCCCCTCGGCAACCAGGCCGAAGGCCAGCGGAGCGCCCTCGGGTGAGTTCTGGTACAGGTTGACCAGGGAGCCATGGCCGAGGGTGGTCTGCAGCAATCCCAGCTCGAAGTGAAGCGAGTCGCCGTCCTTGCCGACGCGCCAGCGCAAAAAACCACGTCGAGGATCGTCCCGATCTCCTCCGACGCCGGGCCCGGTGCCTGGCAGATCTTCGGCCAGGGACAGTCCTCGCAGCGTCGAGGGCAGCTGTGGATACCAGGTCCAGCCCGGGGACACGCGCAGGGCAAAGTGCATGCCTTCGGTCCCCGAGTAGGGCCCGTCCATCACCATGCGCCCGACGTCCATCAACCCGAGTTCGGACTGTAGAACGGTATCGTGGGCGTAGCTTGGACCCCTCGCGGAAAGAGAGCCTGGGGCAGGCGTGGGTGCAGGAGCGGGACGGGGTGTCACGCTCTGGCCACGCGAAGGCTCCGAGACGCCCAGCATGCACAGCAGAAGTGAGGTGACGGATACCGCAGGCCGAATGCTCATATTTCACCCATATAGAAGTATGACGCGGCCTCAAGCTGATGTTGTGAAAAAAAATGGACGCTGCGGCCCGGGCTCGTCGCCACCATGCCACGCAGCCCTTGCCCCCGTGGGATGGCGTGTTATACCGGCAGCTTGCGCAGCAGACTCGCTGCCGGTGCGAGGAACATGAGCCGTCGCCGCGACACGCGCCCACCCGGCAGTGGTGCCAGTATGATGCTCCGCGTCGTGCTGTACTTTGCCCTGGCCCTGAGCGCCTTTGTCACCATGGCGGGCTTGCCCGCGATACAGCGGCGGGTCGAGGCCGGGCAGTGGCACGCCCTGTGGCTCATTGCACCGGCGGTCTGCTTCGGCCTGTTCCTGGTCATTTACATCGCCGACCGGGTGTGGCTGCTCAGGCACCGCAACTACCCGTCCGGGCGCGCCCTGTTCCAGGTGGTGTTCGGAGTGGTCTTCGTGCTGCTTCTGCTCCCCTCGAGCATCCGGGAGTACCGCAGCGTGCTGCAGCGGCGGCCTCCACGGCAGAGTCTGTATGCGCTCATGTTGCACTCGGACGCCCGGGTTCGCTCCGCAGCCTGCGAGCTGTCCGCGCACCGTCCCGAGGCCGAGCGCTACCTCGACGCCCTGTCCCAGCGTCTGGTGGACCCCTCCTCCGAGGTGCGCGAGGCGGCCCAGGTTGCGCTGGAGCAGATCACTGGCCACCTGTTCGCGACCAGTGCCGAGGGGCAGGTCGAACTCGTGCGCTTTCTCGAGGACAGGGGCGCCGTTGCGGCCATGACCGCGACGGGACGTAAGGTTCTCGACGGTTCGATCGAGGACGACGCGGCTCCGGCATCGAACGCGGGGGAGGATTCCGGACGATGAGGTGGCGGATTGGGTTGGGTATCCTGCTCGTCACCGGCCTTGGGCTGGGCCTCAAGCTGCGCCTGCTGTCCGGCCTCATTGGCGAGGAGACCCTGCGAACGGTGGCGGCCATCGACGCGGCGGTTGCCGTGTTGCTGCTGATCTTCTCCGTCGCCATCCTGACCGGGCACCTGAGTTACCTGCGCGAGCTGGTGCGTCACCTCCACATCGTGGTGGGAGGGCGTCGCGACCTGCGCATGCCCGTACGTGGGGATGGCGTGGCCGCGGATCTTGGTCACGGGATCAACGAGCTGCTGGGGTCGGTACCTCAGGATGAGGGCCTGTCGAGTTCGACCCCCGGTATTCGCCGCGTGGTGCGCCCTGGCGAAGCCACGGATCCCAAGCTGCGCGCGCGCATCCTGGGGCCGGTGGGGCGTGCCCTCGACACTCCGGAGCCTGGAGCCGACTTCGGCGAGGGCGTGGGGCCCGTGCGCGTTCGGCCGCGGGATGCCTCCGGCGAACCGTCGGCCAGCACGCCTCCCACGTCGGCAGCAGCAGCCGGCGAGGTGCCTCGCTTCGACACCGAGGTCAGCGGTCCACCGGATCAGGAGCAGGTGGTCGAGCCTTCTCTTGATATGGCGTCCGCCGAGGATTCGCTGCCGCCTTCCAGGACCGACGGCCGCGACGCAGGGCCCGGGGCTGTCGAGCGAGGAGACGAGGACGTCACCGTGCAGGGCCGGCCGGAGAGCGGCGCGGGTTCCGCTGTCGCAGTGGCGGACGACAACCTGGCGCCGAGTGACGACGAGGACCTGCCCGTGGCGCCCGCGGCCGACCTCTCCGCAAGCGACTCGAGCGTGCCCTTCGCCAGCGCGGTGTCCTTGCATGATGTGCCCGCTCTCGACGACGTGGTCGCCGATGCTCGGCGCGATCTGTTCGAGGCCTACCTGAGCGCCAAGAAGCGCCTGGGGGAGGATGTCGCCGAGGTCACCTACCAGGCCTTCGATCAGCAGCTCGATGACCTCGAGGTGCAACTCAAGGCCGAGCGTGGCTGCGACGACGTGCGCTTTAACGTGCGGGTGGTCGACGGTCGCGTGGCCCTGCAGCCGCGCCTGGTTCGCAACAAGGCTCAGGTCTCGTGACGGTCGTTCGACCCATTTCAAGTTGAACGCAGAAGGTCAGGTGGGGTGCCGGGGCCTCGGCCGTCGGCTTCACGACAGAGCCCGCCGCGCCGGATCGGGTATCACAGGGTCGCGGGCGGGCCCTGGGTCTGGCCCTCTCCCAGCAGGCGGATCCCCTCACCGCGAAATGCGGTGATGGCGCGGTCGGTGACGTCGCTCAAGAAGGCCTTCTCGTGGCGGGTGTCGTACACGTAAGCCTTGGCCGTGACGACGAGCACGGCCCGGCCCTGGGGTGTGAGATCCAGGGCAAACAGCACGCCGAAGGGCTTGCCGAGGTACAGGTACTTGGAGGCGAGGACCGCGTCATTGACGATCTGGCGCGCACGGCGGTGATCGGCGTCGGGCTCGAGATAGAACGGGATGACCACCATGCAGTCGAGGGCGCCCGCATTGGCGCTGGCGACAGGGTCATTGAGAAACTTGTTGGTGGGGATGGTGACCAGGTTGTCGTCGAGGGTCACCAGCTGCACGTTGCGCAACCCGATCTCGATGACCTCTCCATAGAAGCCGCCAAAGGAGATGCGGTCGCCCACCTGGAAGGGCTTGTTGGTCAGGATGGACAGGCCAGCCAGGAAGGACGAGGCCAGGTCCTTGAGGGCAAAGCCCGCAGCCACGGCGAGGGTGCCTGAGAGAGCGAACAGCACCTGGGATGACACCGTGAACACGGCCGACGCGGCCAGGACCGCTGCCACCGCGTAGGCGACGAAACCGATGATGGTGCGCGCGTTCTTGATCAGCAGCCGGCGATGGACCATGCGCTCGGCCAGGCGGTCGCTGCCACGGTACAGGAGCTGCACCAGGACGTAGGTGACGACCAGGATGGCCAGGGCATAGGGCACAGCATCCGGGTTGAAGAGGGTGAATAGATCGCCCTCGCTCACACCTGCGGCCGGGAGGGGAGGACCGTCGATGTGGGTGACGCTGGCGCTGGCGGCGTGCCCGATGTGCTGCGAGGCTCCACTGGCCATCCCGTCGAGGCTGCTGCGGATGCTTGCCAGGAGAAGGTGCAGGTCGATGCCCATGGTGCCTCCTAGACCTCGAACAGCAGGTGCTTGGAGCGCAGGCGATCCAGGACCTGGCGATAGTAGCGAGGAGACAGGGTCACTCGGTCATGACCGGTGCGCTTGGCCTCGACGAAGCCGTATTCGCGCAGGATGCGCACCGCAAATCCGGCGAAGTCCATCGACACCGCGAGCGTGCTCTGGAGTTCCGGGGCAG
The DNA here is from genome assembly GCA_043821645.1 of Pseudomonadota bacterium. Classification (GTDB taxonomy): domain Bacteria; phylum Myxococcota; class JACRCW01; order JAFGSX01; family JAFGSX01; genus JBDRCO01. The sequence goes on from JBDRCO010000136.1 coordinate 43,853, forward strand.
CCAGGTTCTCGTGCTGGCAGATGGCGGCCAGGGCAAACCATAATTCGTCCCCCAGCAGGTCGAAGGCGCCGGCGTCGGCGGTGCGGAACAGTCCGACCTCCAGGGTGCTGTCATCGGTGGGGTGGAGCGCGCTGAGCCACAGGTGGGTGGCAATGCGCGGGTTGCCACGACTCTGATCCCACAGCAGACGGAAGAAGCCCTCGGCACCCTCGATGAGCTGGAACTGGTCGCTGGGTCCGGTTTCGTCGTCGAGCAACATCTCGCTGAAGCGGATGGTGAAGCCCGACCGCCGGTTGCGGGTGTTGATCAGTTCCTGCAATTCATTGGCGCTCCACCGCGGTAGCTCGATGATGCGCCTGAAGTAGTGCTCGCGCTTGCGGCTCTGGTTGATGAACTGCCATGCGAAGCGATTGAACACGAGGACCCAGAACACCCGCTCGCTGGTCTGGTTGACGAGCTGCACGAGGGCGTCAAAGGCACGGTAGCCGTCGACGATGCGCAAGAAAAGATTGTGGGCGTCGTCGACGATGACGACGCGCTCGGGACCCGACTGCAAGAAATGCGCGATGTCCTCGATGCTGTGCGCGTCATCGGCGCCCAGCGCCGGCGCCAGGTTGTTGGCCAGGGACGCCGGGTCCAGCACCTTTGTGTGCAGAGTGTGAAACAGCACTTCGGTGTCGACGAGGCTGCGCCGCAGCATGCCGCACAGGGTGCTCTTGCCTATGCCCTTCTCGCCGACCAGGACCACGGAGCCCCCGGCGTTGGTGCCGCGCCAGTGGGCGATCTGCTCGAGGATGGGCGCCAGCACCTCGTCTCTCCGCAATACGGCCGCATCCTCCTCGCCCAGGATGGGGTACAGCGGAAACTCGCTGCGGTACTTCTCGGGAAGCTGTGCCTCGACCTCGCTGCCGGCCTTCTTGGCCATACGTTTAAGCTCTCGGGCGCGCAGGAAAGTCGAGAGACCGCCGCGCTCGGACAGGCGCAGCGCCACGCGGCTCGCGGCACCCACGACCAGCCAGACCAGGGCCACGGGGCTGAGGATCGCTCCGCGACGATCCCGGCTCATCCAGGAGATTGCGCCCTGCAAGCGGTGCGTGTCCTCGAGGGCCTGTTGCCAGCTGCGGGCCAGCAGTTCGCGCCAGCCCAGGCAGGCCCACACCAGCCACACCCCCAAACCCGCGATGATCACCATGTCGATGAGCGTGCGCAGCTGTCCGGAACCCAGCCAGGCGTCCACGATGTCATTGGCCGCAGCGGTCACCACCAGCATCAGGATCAGCCGGTCGTAGGTCAGCCGGAGCAAGCTCAGGGTGCCCTCGCGAACGTCGATGAGCGCGGGTCGGCCGCGCGAGACCCGGCGGGTCAGCCCGATGAGTGCCTGGCGTCCGAGCCAGAACAGCACGGCCCAGTGCCACAGGATGCTCAGGATCTGGACCTCGACATGGCGGGTTCCCAGGATGGTGAGCACCAGCTCGCCTGACACCACGTACAGCAGTGTCGGTGCCAGGGCTTGCAGCAGGCCCGCCCAGCGCACCACTGTGCCCATGCGGCCGCGCAGTGCGCGCAGGCGAGATACCTGCTTGACCAGCCAGCTGACACTGCCCGGGACGAAGCGCCGCCCCCACATGGTGCCGCCGACGACGAGGATCAGCAGCGCGAGGCGACCCAGCCAGCCCCAGCTCGCTGCAGGAGAGGCGAAGCTCAGCACATCCCACAGATCCCCCAGGCGGCCGCGCCCCCAGCTTGCCAGCTGCGATGCCAGCTCCAGCACCTCGTCCTGCAGCTCGGTGAGCAGGGCGACCGATAACGCGTAGGCCTCCTTGCGCGCCTTATCTGAGGCGAGCGGCTCCAGCGTTGCATTGACCTGCCGCTCGAAGGCCAGGCGCCAGCGCCCGACCGCAACATTGCGACCTTCACTCAGGGTCATGACCTCGACCTGGCGCTCACCCACGCTGGCCAGGGCCTGTTCCGCTTCTGTAAAGCTCGGGACACTGGTGGGATCGAGAAGCACCTGGTCCAGGCGGGTGGTCAGGGCGCGCAGGTCCACGCCGGACCCTCCCTCTCCCTGGGCCGACAGCCCCCGCCTCTGCCTCCGCATCTCACGCATGTGCAGCAGGAATGCGTCGTCGAGCTCGGGACTGCCCCCGACGAGCGCCAGGGTGCGCAGGATCAGGGTCTGCAGTGCCCGTCCCTCGGTCTCCAGATCCTGTGCCGCCTGGGCCAGCGCGCGCTCCAGCACGGAACTCGCCGCGATGGCGGCCTCGAGTTGCTCGCGCACGACGGTGCTGGCCTCGAGAAAACGTTCGCGGTCGACCATGAAACCGACCAGGGCACCACCGCTGGCTCTCGCGTCCAGGGTGGCGGCGCGCGCGGCCAGGCGCCGAAGTGCCCGGGTCAGTTCCGCGACCCGTTCCCGCTCCGTGCGCAGGGCGGTCCGCGGTTCACCCAGGGCCACGAAGCCGCGCTGGGCGGGTGCGCCAACCACGTCGAGTTTCTCGCCGAGGGCCACCAGGTAGCGATGTCTGAGCTGCGTGGTCTGCAGACGGGACTTGCTCTCGATCACCCGCCGCTCGAGCTCCACGACGCGCAGGGCCTTGCTCGCGCGTGCCTGCGCCTGCTGCTCGAGGTGGTCCGCCTTTGCCTTCTCGTGGGCTGCGATGGCACTGGCGTACTCGGCTCGGGATCGCTCGTAGGCAGCCTGGGTCTCAGCGACCTGCTGCTGCCTGGCCTTGAAGGTTTCGATCGCCTTCTGGTGCTCGATCACGGCCTGGTCGTAGGCACTCCAGGCCTCGCGGCGCGCCGCGGTGGTGCGTCGCGAGCGCTTGAAGGGCGGCTTCGTGGGGGCAGGTGGTGCGGCACCGAGCTCGACGGGTGGCGGCGGGGCCGGCGCCACGGGAGCTTGCACCAGCGCCGGCGGCGGCGGGAGTTGCACCGACTCGGCGCGTGCGCTTGCGAGTTGCCGCTCCAGGTCCTGCTGCGCGAGTTCGCTCTCCCGAAGCAAGGTTGCCAGCTCGCCGATCCGGGAGCGCACGGCCGCCAGATCGCTCAGATCCACCGCGAACAGGCTGCGCGGGTCCACGTCGTGGTCGAGGGACCCATCGAGCAGCGAGCGGAGGCGAGCGATGAGGAGGTCTTGCGGTGACGCCGGGCTTGCTGGCGCGACGACGGGCTCTGCAGTGGGCTGGGTCGCAGGAACTGGGTCGCCGCGACCAGCCGGGTGGCGATCCTCCACCGCTGCGTCCCCGGACTCCACGGCTGGTGCTGGCGACGGGGAGGCAGCTTCGGGCGCCCAGGCATCTCGTTGCTCTGGCGCCGCATCGCGACGGGAATCCGGTGATCCGGCAGTCGAAGCGTCGTGCGCTCCGGCGATCGCCAGCAGGGCGACGATGGTCAGCAGCGGGGCACCCGGAGCAGCGCGCATGTGGTCACCTTGCGATTGTCGAAGCAGTACTCATAGCGCACTGAATCGGGCGCGCAATGTATGCTCGTGCGGGTCAGGTGCGGCTCGCGGGCTCTTTCGCGCGGTCCTGTGGCTGCGCGACCAAGGCGTCCGTTCACGCTGTGGCGGTCTGGTTCCGGCTGAGCGCAACGCGGCGGTAGATGATGATGCCCAGGGAGGTCAGGGCCACCAGCATGGATGTGAACTGCCCCACCGACAGCACGCCGTCGATGACGTAGCCGCGCTCGGGATCGCCGCGGAACAGCTCGAGGGTCGAGCGCAGGATGGGATAGAGAATGAAGAAGGTCAGGGCCACCTGGCCGTGGAACCACTTGCGCGAGCGCACGAAGACCAGGATCGCAAACACCAGCAACTCGCCCAAGGATTCGTAGAGCTGGACTGGGTGCAGGGGCAGCGTCGAGCCCAGCTCCGTCATCAGACGTACCGTCTCGGCGTCGGCGGTGCGGATCAGGCTGGTGTAGGCCAGGGCCTGGGGCGGGAAGCTGGCAGCCCAGGGCATGTCCGCGATTACCTTGCCCGCGTCGAGGTGAAAGGCGGGCTCACCCCAGCAACAGCCTGCGGCGAAGCAGCCCAGGCGTCCGAAGAAGTGGCCAAGGGGTAGCGACACGATGGCCAGGTCCGCGAATTTTCCCAGGTGCAGCTTGTGTCGGTAAGCGTAGATCAGGAAGGCGATGACGCCGCCGAGGGCACCGCCATAAAAAACCAGGCCGCCCTGCCACACCGCGAGGATCGCCGGGATGCGAAAGGGCAGCCACTCCACAGTCACCCAGGGATTGGTCACGAAATACTGGTGCCAGTTGACCGCGATGAAATACACGCGCGCGCCGACCAGGCCACCCACCAGCGCCCAGAACGCAAAATCCAGGGCCTCGTCCTCGTACTCACCCTGGCGCCGCGCTTCGCGCGTGGCGACGAAGATACCCATGACGAAGCCCAGAGCGATGAGCACGCCATAAGTGTGCAGGGGCCAGTCGACGATCGGGATGCGAAACAGGACGGGATGCATGCCAGCTCCAATGAGGGGTCTGCTGTGCCACTCCAACAGGCTGAAGGGCTCCGGCATTCCTGCGCGGCGCCGCAGGGTATAGCAGAGGCTCCGCGCCCGGGCCAGGTGTGCTCAGCCCGAGCGGTATGGGTCCAGGTCCTCGACGTCAAAGGCCGTGGCGCCACCCCGCGGCCACTGAGACCGCACCTGCTGCGGTTCGTGTTTCGGCGCCGGGTCGATGCCGTGCTGCAGGCGCTGACCGAGCAGCCGCTCTATGTGGGGTGTGGCGACAGGTCGCAGGCGTTCACGTCGCTGCTTCGCCGCAGGTCATCATAGGCGACCCGATCGATCCAGGGGCTGGCTCAGGTCCAGCCAGCGCGCTCGTCCTCGGTGAGCAGGAGTTCAGGCTCGGCGAAGAAGCGCTCCATTTCCGTGCACATCTGTCCGGCGTGGTAGCCGTCGATCACCCGGTGGTCAAAGGTCCCGCACAGACGCAGCACCGGACGTGGCACCACCTGCCCGTCGACCACCCAGGGTCGCAGCTTGATGCGCGTGACCGTGAGGATTGCAGGGCAGCGGGCAATGGGGGTGAACGGTGCAAAGCCGGAATCCACTCCCAGCATCCCCACGCTGGTCACCATGGCGCTGCCAAAGGGATCTCTCGGCATGCCGAGCCGGGGCAGGTGCAGATTGAGGCGATTGGTCATGAAATCCATGAACACCAGGACGATGCGCAGTGCCCACAAGGGGAGCAGGTTGAACAGGTCGCGACTGCGCTTGAAGGCTGGATCGCGGTCCTCCCGGATGTCGTTCGCCGAGCGCGTGAGCTTCTGGGAGATGTCCCTGAGCCCGAGCCTGTCCACCTCGGGGAGCTTGAACCCCGACAGATCGCGCCCGCTGTCCGTGCTCACCTGGCAGAAGATGTCGACGGTGGGCCTCTGCAGCAGCTGGGCCCAGCCCACCTTGCAGTTCAGACCCGGGTGCTTGGCAAAGGTCAGGGCCACCGCCCGGGTCACCATGTGGGTGACCGTGATCTTGCTCTCCAGGCGCTGGTTGTACTGTTCCTGAAAGCGCTGGGCCGGCGTCATGTCAATGTCGACGAAGCCGAAGATGTGCGGGTCGTTGGGCTCGTGCCACATGGCGGCGGCAAGCTTGCGAAAGCTCGATGGACGCTCGAGTGCCTTGAAGTAACCCATGGCTTCCCTCCCGCGGCACCCGTCGTGGGGCGTCGCGCTCGACCCGAAGATAACTGGTCCAGGGCACCCACCGGGTGGGTGAAGGCACTGTATCTCAATTTCGGCGCGCGCTAGCATGCCCGGGTGGCCCAACACGGTGCTTGACGGACAGACCATGCGCAGACTTCGCCATGTCTATGATGACCTCGATCTGAAACGCCTCGAGCGGCAACTCGGTTCCAGGGCCATGGAGGTCCTGTTCGAGAGCCTGGCCGCCCTCGGGCGCCTGCATCCGATGGCGCGCCTGGAGCGTCATGGCGTCGAGGTGCTGCGCGATGTTGCCTACCGCGACGGCAACCTGCGCGAGCATCGTCTCGATGTGTATCGGCCCGTACAGCGGGGTACCGAGCCCCTGCCCGTGTGCCTGTACCTGCACGGTGGCGGTTTCCGCATCCTGTCCAAAGAAACGCACTGGCTGATGGGTCTGCTGTTCGCCCGTCGCGGCTACGTGGTGTTCAACGCCTCCTACCGGCTGGCACCGCAGCACCCCTTCCCCGCGGCGCTCGAGGATGCCGGAGACGCCCTGGCCTGGGTCGCGCACAACGCGCCCGCCTTCGGGGGCGATCTGTCCCGGCTGGTGCTGGCCGGGGAATCCGCCGGCGCCAACCTTGCGACGGCGCTGAGCGTGTGCTGCTGCTTCGAGCGCCCTGAGCCCGTGGCGCGCACCGTGTACGAGCTGGGTGTGGTGCCCCGCGGCGTGGTGCCTGCATGTGGCATCCTGCAGGCGTCCGATGCCGAACGCTTCGGCCGGCGCAAGAAGCTGCCGCGCTTCGTCGAGGCGCGCATGCTCGAGGTCGGACACGGCTATCTCCCCGACGGTGGGGGCCCGGGGCGTGAGCTGGCGGATCCACTCTGCCTCCTCGAGCAGGACACGCCGTCCCAGAGACCGCTTCCCGCGTTCTACATCCCAGTGGGTACCAGCGATCCGCTTCTCGACGACACCCGCCGTCTGGCGGCCGCTCTCGAGCGGCGCGGTGTGCCCTGCAAGGCCAGCTATTTTCCGGGTGAGGTGCATGCCTTTCATGCCTTCATCTGGCGTGAGGCCGCGCGCACCTGCTGGCGCGAAACCTTCGAGTTTCTCGAGCAGCACGTACCGCACGATTGGGTGCCGCAGCCGCTGATCTAAGGCGACGCGCGTGCGCTACACTGCATCCATGACCAGCCACCCCGAAAGAGTGCTGATCTCGGGAGTCCTGGGCCTCGCGGCGCAGATGCTGGCCGGCTGTCCGTCGCTGGCTGTCGGAAAGACGTGCCAGCAGGATTCGCAGTGTCCCCAGTTCTTTCATTGCGATCGTGCCCGGGGCGCATGTGTGGTCGGGGTGGGGGCAGGCGACTCGGGGGCGTCCCTGGACGCCATCGGTCTCGAGCACGCGCTGCTCGACGCCAGGCCCCTGGATTCACGTGCCCTGGACGGTGCGACGGATGCGGCGGAGGCCGACGACGCCGCGATGAGGGATGCCCATCACGACGGGGCGCGTCCGGATCTCTTCAGCCTCGATGGACGAGCGCTCGACGCGTCGCAGGTCGACCATGACGTGACGCTCGACGCCGCGTCGGCCGACCTGACGTTGTTCCGCGATGTCGAGGGTGTTGATGCCCTGGCCCTTCGCTGCGACGCACGGCTGTACGTTGACCCGGATCCCCCCGTCGCGGGACAGATCCTTCAGGTCCATTTCTACTCCTCTGCCGATCTCGGGGTGATGGAGCTCCACGTGAGCGGTCCGGGCTCGCCGCAAGCTCGATCGACGACGAAGTTCTGTGTGGCCAACCCCACGACCTGTACCTACGGGTTCGAGGTGGACCAGCTACAGACGGGCCTGCTCCAGATGACGCTGACCTATAGCCAGGGTTATCGCCTGGCGCAGTGTGAAAAGATCGTCGTCCCAGGTGGTTGAAACCGCCCACCCCTTTTGCGAACCCACTGGATTCGACGAACGACGCGCGCCGTGGTCGAGAGCATGTGTCGATGCATCGACATGGCCCCGCACCAGTCAGCGAGGAGGAGCGGGGACCTGCGTCGAGCGATCTGGAGGCGTGGCCGGAGCAGGTTGGAACGATGAGACCTTGAGTTCGTGACCGTTGCTGGTGGCCTCGATGAGGCCCTGTTGATCGGTGCGCCAGACCTGGCTGTGCGCCCGGGCCAGGCGGCTCAGCACCGCCGGGGCCGGGTGGCCAAAGCGATTGGCGTGACCCGCCGAGATCACGGTGTGCAGGGGCTGGATCACGTCGAGAAAGGCACTACTGGTCGAGTGCGCGCTGCCATGGTGGGCAGCCTTGAGCAGGTGGATCCGTTCCAGCACTCCTCGATCTCGAAGACTGTCCTCGACCAGCGTGCTCGCATCGCCGGTGAGCAGCGCGCGCACCTCGCCGTGACGCACCAGGACAACCAGGGAGTTGTCGTTGCGATCCAGCTCCGGCCAGTGGCGCAGCGACGACGAGGCGTCCACCAGCGGGTGCAGAACCTCGAGCTGGACGCCGTCGATCTCGACCTGGTGCTGGCTCAGATCGAAGCGGCGGCGGCGCGTCTGGCAGCGATCCAGGACCTGCATCAGCTCTTGCCAGCGCGGGTCCTGGTCGCCCTGGCCAGTCCACCAGAGCTCTGCCGGGCAGTGACCGGCGAGCGTGGTCGGGAGCCCGCTGTAGTGATCGAAGTCAGGGTGCGTCACCACCAGCACGTCGAGCTG
>JBDRCO010000137.1:0-4187 GCA_043821645.1 Pseudomonadota bacterium
GCTGAGGTTCCGCAGGGCGTGCTCGACGAGCTGCGGCCACGAGTGTTGCGCCGGTTGCTGATGGGGCGCGTCGTCGACGTCGACGATGGCTATCACGCGCGCTCGCAGCGCTGGTCGCGAACCTGGCAGGCGGCCACGGTGCTGCTCACGGTGGAGCATCCGGCCAACCTGGTTCGCTTTCTGGCCGGATACGGCGTGTTGAGGGCGCGGGATTGGGTGGCGGCGCGGCGACAGAATGGGTCCGGGTCATGATGCGGCCTCATATTGGATTTCTTCATGGCGATGGCCCGGGCTGCTTTGTCGGCGCGGGCCCCAGTGATCGCGGTCGTACCCTTTGTTCGGGCTGCGCAGGCTTGCCCGAAAAAGGATACGACGCGCTACGTCCCGCGCCGTTGGCCGGGCCATCGCGAACACGATGTGGGATTGGGTGTATGAGAGGACAATGATGAAGATCCTGATCACCGGCCACGCCGGCTTCATCGGCTTTCACCTGTCGCAGAAGCTGCTCGCGTCGGGGCACGAGGTGGTGGGGGTCGACAATTTTTGCGATTACTACCCGGTGGCCATCAAGCGGGCGCGGGTGGAGTTGCTGCGTGAGCACTCTGGCTTTGCTTCGGTGGAGCTGGACCTGGCAGACCGTGCTGGTGTGAACAGGTTGTTCGAGTCTCAGGGCTTTGATCAAATCGTCAACCTGGCCGCCCAGGCTGGCGTGCGCTACTCGCTGACCAATCCACATGCCTACGTCGACGCCAACCTGGTGGGCTTCGTGAACCTGCTCGAGGGCGCGCGGCACCACGGGGTGAAGCGCTTTGTCTACGCCTCGTCGTCGAGCGTGTACGGTGGTCTGAAGCAATTGCCCTTTAGCGAGACCCAGCGCACGGACACGCCCATCAGCCTGTACGCCGCCACCAAGCGCGCCAACGAGCTGATGGCGCACACCTACAGCCACCTGTTCGGCCTGCAGACCGTGGGCCTGCGCTTCTTCACCGTGTACGGACCCTGGGGCCGGCCGGACATGGCGCTGTGGATCTTCTGCGAGAAGATTCAGGCGGGCGAACCCATCCCGGTGTTCAACCGCGGCCAGATGAAGCGCGACTTCACCTTTGTCGACGACATCGTGGCGGGTGTGCAGGGCGTCATCGAGGCACCGGAGTTGCCGCCATATTCCATATTCAACATAGGCAACCACCGCAGCGAGCAGCTCACCGACTACATCGCGCTGATCGAGAACACCCTGGGCAAGAAAGCCAAGCTCGACCTGCTGCCCATGCAGCCCGGCGACGTCGAGGCCACCTGGGCCGACGTGAGCGCACTGGAAAAGGCCGTGGGCTACAGACCCACGACGTCCATCGAGGTAGGCGTTCCGCGCTTTGTCGAGTGGTACCAGCAGCACCCTGAGCTGACCGCGGAGGTCAGGCGGTGGCGAGCGGCGCAGAACTGATCCGAAATCGTGTTGCTTCGACCAGCCTGCGGGGCCCCGCCTTCACCGGCGAGACTTTTTGTCCTCGCAGGCTCGGAAAGGTGCTGCTTGGGTGAGCCCGTCGAGATTCACTCTCGACGGGTGAGGGGCTGGCCGACAGCCCCAGAGAAGCGCAGCCTCGCCTGGGCCCCCCGCACCAGGACGAAGCAACCCGATCGCGATTGAGTTTTCTTCAAGTCTGAGCGGAATCCCAAAGATGTCTCCTGTCACTGCCTGTCCCGGGCGGAAGGGGGCGGAGACCGGGCGAGCGTGCCACGTGCAAGGTGCTGCGTGCATCGTTTCAAGTTCCAGGTTCCCAGTTCCCAGTTCCCAGTTCCCGGTTCGGCGAGCCTACATCCATGGTTAAGGGCTCCTGATCTATCCGGCAGCGAGAGGCAAAAGGATCACCCAACGCTGCACGTTGCACGCGGCACCTGGCACCTGGCACGTGGCACCTGGCACGGAACTCCAACCTGGAACCTGGAACTGGGAACCGGGAACCCGCTACCGCGTGAGTTCCCACGTCAACCTGGCGTCCGCGATCTTGGACACCACGCGCAGTTCGAGCTTCTTGGCCGTGGTGGGGATCAGGGGGCGGCCGTCGACCTGCTTGGGGAAGTACAGCACGTAGGCCATGTCCAGCTTGTCGAGGTAGGGATACACCTGCTCCAGGCTCGGCGAGCGGCGCATGCGCTCGATGTGAAAAGGCTTGAGGCCGGGCTGGCCGTCGACGCTGAGGGTGGTGTCCCAGATCGTGCTGTCGTCGTGGATGGTGCGGTAGTTCTGGTCGGCCACGTACAGGGCCACGAAGAAGCTCTCGCTGTCGGTGAGGCTGGGCTTGGCCGGCTGGGTGGCGGCGAAGGGCCTGGCCACCTCGGCGAACTCCTCGATGGGGTCGGGGGTGCGCGCGGTGTTGCTCAGGATCTCGGCCATGCGCTCGACGGCCTTGCCGTGAAAGGTCTCGCGGGCGGCGAAGAAGGCCTGGCGATAGGCCGCTGAGTGGTAGGTGGCGCGCAGATCCATGCTGTCGGCCAGCCAGTCATAGACGTGGGCGCGGCGGCTGTGCTCGGCCAGGATCTCGGCGTAGGCGTCGGCAGCCGGTGCCGAGGCGCGGCTGCTCACGCGCACAGGCCCACCGGGGCTCTGGCAGGACAGCAGGCCGACGAGCAGGACCAGCGTCGGCAACCAGGCAGGACGCAGGATCATGCGCGCTAGCGCTTCTTGACGGCGACGCGGCGCTTCTTCGAATGCATGAGCTGCGGCTTGGGCGCCACCACGGTGGCCTTCTTGCCCGGGCTGCTCTGCGTCATGCGCGCGGGTTCGCTGCGCGGGGGCTCGGCGGCGGGCTTGACCGGCTCGGGCTCGGGCTCGACGACCTTGGCCTCGACCCGCGTCGGCCGTGCCGGGGTCGCGACCTTGGCCGGGGCCGGACGCGCGGAGGTGGCGGTCTTGGCCGGGCTGGCGGCGGGACGGGCACGCGGCATGCTCATGCCCTGGGGCCGCGGCAGCTCGAGGTTGCCCATGTCGACCTGGCCCTTGAACGAGGCGCCGTCGACCAGGATCACGCGCGGCGCGACGATGTCGCCGACCATGCGGCCCTCGCGGGTGATCTCCACCGCGTCGCTGGCCGTGATGTTGCCCACGACCACGCCGCTGATCACGGCGTTCTGCACGCTGACGTCGGCCTTGATCACGCCGCTGGACTCGACGATCAGGGTCTTGGACAGCTGTATGGTGCCATCGATGCGGCCGTAGACCTGCAGGTCCTCGTCGCCTTGCAGGTTGCCCTGCAGCCGGATGGTATCGCCGATGACGGTGGTGACGTCGGCCATGGTGATGCTCCTTGAGTGAGGACTGCGACCTTAGTGGTCCATGTCGACGTTGCCCTTGAAGTTGGCGCCGTCGGCAATGAGGATGCGCGGGGCCTTGATGTCGCCGACCATGCGGCCGTCGGTCTTGATCTCGACCTTGTCGCTGGCCACGATGTTGCCGGTGACCGTGCCCGAGATCTGCACGTTCTGGGTCTCGATGTCGGCCTCGACCACGCCCGAGTTCTCGACGTAGAGGCTGTCCTTGAGGGCGATGCGGCCCTTGACCGTGCCGCGGATCACCAGATCCTCTTCGCCGTAGATCTCGCCGTCGATGATGATGGTACTGCCGATGATGGTGTTTGCCATGATGTGGTCCGTGTGGCCCCTGCGGCCGCGGTTACAGGTCCTTGGGGAGGTCGACGTCCATCTCGATGCGGCCCTTGAAGCGCGCGCCGTCCTCGATGATCACGCGCGGTGCGCGGATGTCGGCCAGCACCTTGGCGTCGGCGTTGATAGACACCATCTCCTCGGCCTCGATGGAGCCGGAGACCTCGCCGTGCACGGCCAGCGAGCGGGTCGAGATATCCGCCACCAGCTGGCCCGTGGCCTCGATGGTCAGGTGGTTGCGCAGCGCGATGTGACCCTCGACGCGGCCCTCGATGATCAGATCTTCGGCCCCGCTCAGGTTGCCCTTGATCTGGATGCCCTTGCCGATCACGCAGGGCGTATCGGTTGCCATGCTGCCTCCGGGATGCGTTGAATTCGCAAGAGATTTCAATACAGTGCTGCCTCCGGAACGCAGTGACTTAACAGGGGTTGTGAAGCGGTGTCAAGTGAGCGTGCAGCGACGGAGGAGGCCAGGTGGCGGCGTGCTCGACCGCCCCTGATCTGTGGCTCCAATTTCGGCGGGGCCCCGC
>JBDRCO010000138.1:0-43718 GCA_043821645.1 Pseudomonadota bacterium
GCCACAGCGTCACACCCAGCACCGCCAGGCGTCGGCCCCAGCGCCCCGGGCCGGGGAGCTGCAACTCCACCTGGTCGTCCATCACGCCGAACAACCGAGCCATGGCGGCAAGGCACCCGTTTGCTCGGGCCGCGCGCTGGCTGGCGTTTCCGCTGGTTCGGAGGCCGTGCGACAATCGATGGCGATGGATTTGGAGACGGGCCACGAGGAGCTGGTACCCGAGGTTGGCGACGGGGATGCACTTGGTGTTTCCTACGGCCCCATGATTCTGTGTTCAGTGGGTCGTCGAAGGAAAACGCTGGTTGTATTGTCACTCCGAGCGGAGCTGCTTTTTTTCTCGCCACGAGGGTGACAGGTCAGCCCTCAGGTCTCCCACAACAGCTCGTAGCTCGCACTGCGCCCCCCACCGGGACGTCGGCGCAGCAATCCCAGCTCCACGAGCTCGGCCAGGTCGCGCTTGGCGGTCTCGCGACTGGTCGAGGTCAGGCCCACATATTTACGGTTGTTGAGCCCTCCTTCGAAGCCGTCGGGGCCGGCGTCAAGCAGGCGGCCAAGCACCTTGCGCTGCCGCGGATTGAGCTCGAGCTCGGCATGGGTTCGCCAGAAGCTGGCACGCTGCAGGGACAAACGAGCCACGTCGAGCGAGCGCTCGATGGCGCGCTGCTGGCAGCCAAGGAACCACTGCAGCCAGGCCGTGACGTCGACGCTGCCGCGCTGGGTCTGCTCGAGGACCAGGTAATAGGCCTCGCGCTCGTCGTTGATCTGCGCCGACATGCTGTACAGCCGTCGCCCAGAGCGCTCGTCCTGGGCCAGGGCCATGTCCGTGAGGGCGCGCGCGACGCGGCCGTTGCCGTCCTCGAAGGGATGGATGGTCACGAACCACAGGTGCGCCAGGGCGGCGCGCAGCAGGCCGTCGAGTGGTGGGACAGGCGGCGCGTTGAACCAGCGGAGCAAGTCCCTTATCTCCGTCGCCACGCGGCTGGCCGGGGGCGCCTCGTAGTGCACGCGCTCGCGCCCCGCGGGCCCCGAGACAACCTGCATGGGCTCGGCGCTGTGGCGCCAGCGACCCACGGCGATCGTCTGCAGACCCGAGTAGCCCGTCGGGAACAGCGCGGCCTGCCAGCCCCAGAGCCGCTTCGCGGTGAGCGGCCTGTCGTGGTGGCCGGTGGCGTCGATGAGCATCTGCACCAGCCCGTCGACGTGGCGCGGCACGCGCGGTAGGCCCGCCGTGGGCAAACCCAGCCTCCTGGCGACCGAGGAGCGGATGGCCTGGCGGTCCAGCGTCTCGCCTTCGATGATGGCCGTGGTCAGGGCTTCCTCGACCAGCGTCTCGGCGTGCTGCTCGAGCCCGAGCTGATCGGCCAGGGACTGCAACCTGCCCTGGCTCTGCCGGGTCTGGCCGAGCTGCACCAGGAGATCCTGGTCGCGCCAGGTGAACCCGGGCCAGGCGGCCGACTGCCAGATGTAGCGTGCCATGCCCCTGCTCCCGGTGGCGGCTTGACCCGATTGCAGAACCTAACGGGTCAAATTATGACCCAATTATTGGGGCAGAGGTCCGGGGTGTCAAGCGGGCCGACCTTGGTCGGCCAGGCCTTCGGCTTGTCACCTATCCCGTCACCTGTTCTCCCGAACAGAGCTGCACACGGGTGAACATGCGTTCAGAACTGGAAACGCAATTTCGCGCACTTGCCGTGCCAATGAACCCGTAAGAACAAGCACTTGTGGGACTTCAAAATCGGTGGGGGGCGTGAGAAACGTCCTCGGCGGGTTTGATTCCCGTGCGCTTCCGCCAACTTAGCCTGCGTCATTTTGGGGTAGATGGAACTTGGGGCGATTTTGCCACCTGGGTTGCCACTTACTCTTTTTTGACCACTGGTGATCGCAGGCGTCGTCCAGTGTCGACGGGCGGGCGCCTCTGCCTGCCTGCGAAGTTCGTCGAGGATCCCGAGCACAGCAACGTGGTGACCGACCTGATGAAGCAGCGGGACTCGTCGTGACCGGCGCGTGGACCTGGACGCCTTCGCTGTCGGCGAGACCAGCGGTGTGCCGCGGTGGTCGACGCAAACGAAGCCAGCGTCCTCGAGCCTGTGCCTGCAGCGGTGAGGCGTGGGCCGCGAAGTAGCGGCTCGCGATCAGGTCGAGTGGCAGGGCGCCCGCAACCATGTCTTCGTCTGCGAGCCCCACAGGGTCACCGGGGCACCTGCTCGCTCGCTGGGGCGCGCGCCCCCGCTTCGCTGCCATTTTTCCTCGTCAGGCGACGGTGCTTCACTGCTGACGATGGCCGCCGAGCCGGATGCCAAGCCGGGCATACCCGGGGTGGTCGATGGAGAAACACTTCATGCTTCCTACGGCCTCAAATTGAAAGAGGTTCCCGCAAAACGACCCGACCCCGGAGAGGCGCCAGGTGTTCGACATTCCCAGGATTCACGCGCAGTGCACCGAGTATCAGACGCACGCGCTGTCCTGCACCTGCGGCGCCCTCACGCGTGCGCTTCTTCCGCCCGGCGTTCCCAGGGGAGCCTTCGGGCCCAGCTTGATGGCGCTGGTGTGCCTGCTCAGCGGGAAATTTCACTTGAGCAAGCGTGCGCTCAAAGAGTTCTTGGCCGACGTGCTCGGTACCGAGGTTGCGTTGGGCTCGGTGGCCAACATCGAACAGCAGATGAGCGCGGCGTTGCAGGCCCCGATGGCCGAGGCGCGAGCCTTCGTGCGCGAGCAACCCGTGGCCAACATGGACGAGACGGGCTGGCGCGAAGGCAACAAGCGGGCGTGGCTGTGGGCGGTGGTGACGCCGCTGGTGACCGTGTTTCAGGTGGTACGTTCGCGAGCGGCCAAGGTGGCCAAGGAACTCCTGGGCGAGGACTTCGCCGGTCAGGTCGGCTGCGATCGCTGGAAATCCTACGACTGAATCCCCGCTCTGCGGCGTCAGCTGTGCTGGGCGCATCTCGTACGCGACTTCACGGCCATGACCGAGCGGGCGGGCTACGGCCGCGTCATCGGCCGCAAGCTCCTCAAGAAGGTCAAGCGCATGTTTGGGCTGTGGTGGAAGGCCCGCGACGGAACCCTGAGTTGGGCAGAGTTTCAAATGAAAATGCGGGGAATCGAGGCCGAAGTGGGCAAGCTCTTGCGCCAGGGCTTGACCTGCAACTCGCCCGCGACCGCCGCCACATGCAGGGACATCCTGCGAAACGAACAGGCACTGTGGACCTTCGTCCGCGTCCAGGGCGTCGAGCCGACCAACAACGCAGCCGAGCGAGCGCTGCGGCCCGCGGTGCTGTGGCGCAAGCAGAGCTTTGGCACGCAGAGCGGAGCCGGCAGCCGCTTTGCCGAGCGCATACTGGCCACAGTGGCAACCCTGAAAGCTCAGCACCGCCACGTCCTGACCTACCTCACCAGCGCCATCGATGCCCTCAATCGCGGCGTTCAGGTCGATTCACTCCTGCCACAGGCTCAGGAAATCCATGTGGCTGCGGCTGGGTGAACGGTTACGATATCAGGACATCGCGATAGCCCGGGCGTGGTCGGGCTGTGCTGGACGGGGCAGGTTGCTTTTTCGCTGGCAACCATTCTGAGGAGAGAGTCTGGATCGCACTTCGGGTTTCGCCTTCGCCTGGGCACATGGTCTCGCTGCGGCGCAGCTCGAACACCCATGGCGCAGCGCGGTCAAGACGGCTTCGGCGGACCACAACGCGCTTCTTCACAAACCACGTAACACTTCTGGATTACTGGATTAACAAGCCCATATCCCGCTCGGTCCGGTCGCGGTTCTCATCCCGGCAGAGACAGCCACCGCGGGGACCGCCGCACTCCGCGTGGGCAAGAGAATCCGCAATCAGCACGACCTGTTGGGCGAAACCGACATCGGTCAGGTGTACGAGGGACGCGCACCTGGTGGGAGCCGATACCACACGCAGCTGGAGGACATCATGAGTGCAGCCGTCAAGCATCGCGTGGTTCCCGCCGAGGCCGCTCGCGTGCGCAAGGACCTGTCGCTGGTTCGCAGCTCGGTGAACCGCGGCGACGTGCTGTCCCGCGGCGACCGGGGCGCCGACGTCAAGGCCCTGCAGCGCGAGCTCCACGACGCTGGGGTGTACAGCGGCAAGCACAGCGGGGTCTTCGACAAGGCCACCGAGCAGGCGGTGCGCAGCTACCAGAAGGCGCGCGGTCTGCGTGCCGACGGCGTGGTTGGCAAGCAGACCCTGGCCTCGCTCAAGGCCAACAACGTCTTCGTCAAGGATGGCTTCGAGACTGCGGCCGGCCGCGGGCAGTCGGGCCTGGACATCCTGGCCGCGGAGCGGCGCCTGGCCGCCCTGGGCTACGCCACGGGCGCAGTGGACGGGAAGTTCGACGACAAGACCGCGCAGGCGGTCAAGGCCTTCCGTGCCAGCAACGACGATCTGCCCGACAACAAGAGCGCGCTCGACAAGGACATGTGGAAGAACCTGCAGCAGACCTACCAAAGCCAGGTGGCGCCGCTGCAGGGCGTGCGGCGGCAGCGGGTGGTGGGTTCGGTCAAGGAGCACAAGCGGCTGGACGACGCCACGGCGCGTGCGGCTGCGCAGGGCGCACTGAAGCCGGGTGCCAGCGGGCGCAGCGTGCGCAACCTGCAAGCCCACCTCAAGGCCGCGGGCGAGAACCCGGGCACGATCAACGCGAGCTACGGCACCCGCACTCGCGATGCGGTCAAGAACTTCCAGGGCAAGAACGGGCTGCCGGCGACCGGTAAGGTGGACACGAAGACGTGGCAGGCCCTGCGCGATCGCCAGTTCGCGGCGGCCGGCAAGGCCACGCCGGCGCAGAGCGCGGGCGAACGCGACGCGGCGGTGCTGCACACTGAGCGCCAGCTCAGCACCCTTGGCCTGAACCCAGGCAAGGTCGACGGCTGGTACACCGCGGGCACGGCGGCCGCGGTGTCACGCTTCCAGACCAAGCACGGCCTGCAGCGCACGGGTCAGGTCGACGGCACCACGCTCAAGGCCCTGGACAAGGCCGTGGCCCTCAAGGACGTCGAGAGCGACCTGAAGAAGCTGGGCTACAAGCCAGGCGCGGTCGACGGCGTGGCCAGCAGCGAGACGGCCAGCGCCCTGCGCGCGTTCCAGAAGAAGGAAGGCCTGGCGGTCACCGGCACCGCCACCGCGCAGACCGACGCGCGCCTGGACAAGCGGGTGCAGCAGAAGGAGGCCGCGGCCAAGGTCAACGGCCCCAAGCCCAAGGGCGAGGCGGCCAAGGCGGCCTGGTACCAGGCCCTGGTCAAGAAGAACGGTGGCAAGTGGCGCACGGGCGTCAACGAGATGAACATCGTCGGCCTGCGCGGCCAGAGCGTCGACGGCAAGCGCAACGGCAACGCCTTCAACCAGTGGAACGACACCATGGCCTACGTGTGGAAGGGCAGCGACGGCAAGATGCACGTGCGCGAGTTCCAGGCCACCACCGACCCGGGCCTCAAGAGCGGCACCGGCCAGGACGCCAACCACGACGGCAGCCTGGACCTGGCCCATTTGCGGCCTGGCTCCTACCCCTACCGCCTGGGCACGCACCGCGGCCTGTACGGCGCGGGCAACCCCACCTACAACCTGCCGGTGTACCGCGACACCAACCACGACGGCCACATCAGCAGCGCCGAGAAGGCTGCCAGCAAGCGCCGCGGCGACACCGGCTCGGGCATCAACATCCACTGGGGCGACGGCTACACCGTGGGCGGGTTCAGCGCGGGCTGCCAGGTCGTGAAGGGCAGCTACGATTACTTCCGCGGCCACGTGACGCCGCTGCTGCAGCTCAACCGCGGGCAGATGTATTACACGCTGATCGACCAGTCCAAGTAGCGCATGCGCGACCGTTGCAGGCCCTGCGACACGATGCCATCGAGCGCGGTCGCCGGCGGGCGCAGCGACGGGCGTGCAGTGCTGCGCCGCGCACCATCCGGGAGAGCTGAGATGCGGAACGACGACCTGCGGATCCTCGTCGGGATCGCCGTCTGGGTGGTCCTGGGAGCCTGTATTCCAGCGGCCACCGCCACGACGGAGGACGGGAGCGCACCACCTCTCGACGCTGGCGCGCTGGCCGATGCGGCAGCGTTCGACGTCGACGCAGGCGCCGGGCAGGAGGCCGGGGTTGGCGACAGACTCGCAGCGGACATCGCAACGGCGGACAGCGTCAGCGGTGACAGCGCTGCGGCAGACCACCTGCTGAACGACGCAGGGACGACGGACAGTGCCGATGCCCACGTCGGACCGAGCTGCGACGCCGACGCGCTGACCGGCTACTACTGCGCCGGCGACAAGGTGAGCAACGGCGCCACGAGCACCCTGTACTTCTGCGAGGGCCCGGGGCTCGCAACCGTCGCCGAGGTCTGCGCCAGCGGCTGTGTGATCGCCCCCGACGGTCAGGATGACCACTGCGCGGCTGACGCCGCGACCTGCGAGGCCGCCGCCGTCACGGGCTCCTACTGCGCGGGCGACGAGGTCGCGGGTGGTACCGCTGGCACCCTGTACCTCTGCAACGGCCCCGGCCCGGCCAGCGTGGCCGAGGTCTGTGCCAGCAGCTGCACGGTGGCGCCCGCCGGCCAGGACGATCACTGCGCGCCCGCCGCGGCCACCTGCGATGCCGACGCGGTGACCGGTTATTACTGCGCTGGCGATAAGGTCACGGGCGGCGACGCCGACACGCTGTACCACTGCAGTGGTCCGGGTGTGGCCACGCTGTCGCAAGCCTGCGCGCACGGCTGCTTCGTGGCGCCGGCCGGCCAGGACGACTACTGCGCATCCGCTGCGGCCACCTGCGATGGCGACGCGGTGACCGGCTATTACTGCGCCGGCGACAAGGTCACGGGCGGCGTGGCCAACACGCTGTATCACTGCAGCGGCCCTGGACCCGCGACCGTCGCCGAGACCTGCTCGAGTAGCTGCGTGGTCGCGGCGGCCGGCTCGGACGACTACTGCGCGGGCAGCGGCAGCGCGGGCTACAAGCTGCCCTTCGCCTGCGGCACGGCCCGCCGCTGCTCCAACGGCAACAACACCTCCAGCCACACCGGCACGGATCTCTATGCCTATGACTTCGCGATGCCGGTCGGCACCTCGGTGCGGGCGATCCGCTCGGGCGTGGTGCAGCGCGTGCGCATCGTGTCGACGCCCGGCAGCGCCTGCTACGACGGCGGCGGCTCGTCCTGCGCCAACCTGGCCAACACGGTCGAGCTGCGCCACAGCGACGGTACCATCGCCCTGTACATGCACATCACGACCAGCTCGGTCTCGACGGGCCAGCACGTGAACCAGGGCCAGGAGGTCGCCAAGTCCGGCAACACGGGCTGGTCCACGGGGCCGCACCTGCACAACCAGGTGCAGACCAACTGCGGCAGCTGGTGGTGCCAGTCGCTCGAGTTTGACTTTGTCGAAGCCCCCAACCTGACCACCGGCATGACCGTGACATCGCAGAACTGTCCCTGAGCGGTTGGTGCTGGGTGGCACCCGTTTGGGTCACTAGCAGCAGTGGGCCACGGCGTGCGATACTGGGGCGGTCGCTGATGGGGCATGCGAGAAAAGGGGACGTACATGCCGATAGACCCCCTCCCTTCGACCTTTAGAACGAGCTATCAGCCTGTCGTCACCAGAACTCAGCCGGCGCCCAGTGTCGAGACCGTCCCTGCGGGCGACATCGAGACGCTGCGCGCGTTGCACTCCGGTGGCAGCGTCGAGGACGACCTGGCGCGCCACAACCGGACCACGGCTGCCGCGTCGACCGGAAAGAGCGCGGCGACGACCGCTCCGCCGGATCCCCGGATCGCACCCGCGGGCACACCCGCGCACCGCGTCTTCGCCACCGATGACGTGCGCCGCATGCAGCCCCGAACCCACGACCTCAATGCGAGTCAGATCGAGGACATCCTCAAGAAGGAGGCGCCCAAGGGCAGCCCGCTGCGCGTCCCCAAGACGCGCAGGGAAGTCGCCGATGCCCTGGTTCGCGTGTCCGAGAAGGAGGGCGTGCCGGCGTGGCTGATGCTGACACACATGAAGCTCGAGAACGGCTTTGGGAACCCGAAGGACGCCACCATGCAGCCCAACAGGCCGTGGTATTCGACCGACCACGGCCATGGCGGGACGGCCAACCCGTCGCGGCGCACCGGCGAGAAAGGCCAGAGCCACAACCTCTTTGGCCTGACGCCGCCCAGGGGCTACCAGGGCAACTACATCGTGTCGCGCGACATGCCCCAGGGCTTGCGGGTGTTCGACAGCTTCGGGCAGAGCATCGAGACCGAGGGCGCGACGCTGTCGAAGCACTACCGCGGCCTGTCGGTCAACGACTACATCGACAAGTACTACATCGGCGATCAGCGGGATAACCAGAAGAACGGGATCATCAGCACGGCAAGGCGCTGGGGCCAACTCTCCATCGATCGCAACTCGGTGCTCCTTCCCGAGCGGTAGCGAGCACACGACGCTGGACCGTCGGCGATGGCGACGAGGGACGTGCGAAGAGCCCCCGATGGCTCAGGGACTTCGCTCCCTGACGATCCGCGAAGTGCATTGTTGGAAACGCCATGGGGGCCAAGGGTGGTGGGCTCTGTCGGTCCTGTTTTTGCGAGCTCTGTTCCAGGGGCTGGTCGTAACGATCCTCGACCTCCTCGATCAGGCGTTCGAGGCCGATGTCACGGCCCACCTTGAAGCCCGGCCTGCAGCGCTCACGTCCGGCGTCCCTGCCAGTGCATGGACCGTGCGTCACGAGGGTTGGTACTCCAATCTTCACCGCCTTCTCTCATTCGACATTCACGGCGCCCGTGCGAAGTGAGGAATATCATGACGGCGACGGCAGCAAGACCACTGAGATGCGACACAGCGCCAACGCGGGCCTGACGAAGGACGAAAAAGAAAGATGATCACAATCAGCCCGATCGGTACGGTGCGAAGCACAAGAAAAGAAAAGAGAGACGACGACTGGAGTCGAGTCGATTCGCACATCGAGCTTGTCGAGAGCCTGCCTGCTGAAACTCTTTCAGGTCTGCAGGACTTCTCGCATCTTGAAATAGTTTTCTATTTTCATCAGGTCGATGAAAAAGATATCTGTCTCGCCGCGAGGCACCCTCGTGGTAACGCAGAATTTCCTATAGTCGGCATCTTTGCTCAGCGAGCGAAGGACCGGCCAAACAGGCTCGGGACAACGATTGTACGATTGAAGTCCATCGCGGGACGTAGGATCTACGTCGCTGGGCTCGACGCGATCGACGGCAGCCCGGTGCTGGACATCAAACCTGTGGTTCGAGAATTTCTCCCCGGCGGCGCGATCGAACAGCCCGAGTGGGTCTCGGTGGTGATGAAGGACTATTGGGAGTTAGCGGTCTGACGATGCACGGTGGCGCCTTGGCATCGAGCGGAGAGGGCGATCATCTCTCCAAGACAATCTGGGCTCAACTTCCGTTGCAGTGGCTATACTCGCCGAGTTCAGGTCGGCCCATCATTGGCGTGGACGCGGCGCCAGCTCGACCTGGGGTGGAGGCCGGACATGTGGTTCGAATGTGATTGTGGAAGAGAGATCAAGGACAATGGGGACGGACTCTCCTACAAGGCTCGCTGGATCGCGGATGAGGACTGGTGCTCATTCTGGGATGCCATTGACGACGCGGTCGAGAAGAGTGGGCCGACGCCCCGAGAGAAGACCCGCGCGTGTCTGGGCTTGCGGAAGAAGTTCCTCTTCAAGGCGCTCTACCAGTGTCCCGATTGTGGGCGTGTCCATGTGGATGGCGACGAAGATGACGTTCTGACTTTTGAACCTGACGATGAGAACGACAAGAAGCATATTCTCTCCCGCACAAGGCGCGACGAGGACTAGCTTCTTCCAGGTATTCGCAGGCCTTGAAAGTGGGCGGGCTCGTTTCGCTCCTGGCGCCATGTTTCCCGGCTCGGCTTTGTTCGTCGTTCACACAGGCGTCAAGGACCCGTGCCACGAACACGTTCCTCGACACGAGAGGCTGCGGACCCGGGATTCAGAGGGGTAGCGAAAAATCGCGAACCACGGCCATGTGCTGCATGTTGAGCGCAGCGCTATCCGTGGCCAGCACGGGCGGTACGTCGGTCAGTGGCGCGTACACACGACTGTCAAAGACCAACCCATTGGGGAAGAGCTGGGTCCCCACCCGCACCGGAATGGACAGAGCATGGAGGTCAGGATCCGGCATGACCTGGTCATAGGGCTGACGGATGCTGGTCGGTAAAAGACGGTTGGCGCTTGTGCCGGTGTTGCCCGTGCCGTCATCAGGCAGAGGCAGTGTGACCAGGATGGTGGCAAAGGAGGCCAGCGCCGGCTCCCGTGTGGTATCCGCGTAGTAGGTGTTGAGGTCGCCGCCGACGACGAGGAGGTCCGCCAGCGGTACGGTGCTGTTGAGGTGCCCCACCAGTTCATCCGCCTCTGTTTTTCGCTGCGCGACGGCTGCGGCGTTGCTGCTCGCCTTGAGGTGGACGCTCACCGCCCACAGGTCCTTGTTGCCGGGGACGTCCATGCGCGCCCAGACATAACTGCGGTTGGTGATGGGTGACGTGTCTGGCCACACACCACTGGCAACGATGGGAAAACGGCTGATGATGCCATTGGGAATGATGCCTGCCCCCGCCGGTTCGCGCGTGTAGACGCAGGTGACCCCGCATGCTGTCTCGACAAAGGCCTGCACCGCGGCCGGGGAGTTGTCGCCGATGTTGAACTCCTGGATGAGCACGATGTCCGGGTGCAAGCCCTGGATGATGCGCAGCCCTTCGCCGTTGTCATAGGACTGGTTCAGGCCGCTGCTGAGATTGGCGGCCAGGATGCGCACGGTCTGGGTTGGACCTGCATCCTCTGCCGGGGACGCGTCCTCCACGCCGGCGTCGAGGTTCGCAACGTCGGAGAATGGGGAGGCATCGGTGAGCGCATTGGCATCTTGCAGGTCGGCGACGTCCTGTTCGGCAGCGTCCGAAGCGTCCGCAGCGTCGGAGGTCGGGGACGCATCCAGCAGCAGATCCGCGTCCGGTGGCGCTTGACCGTCCCGCTCGACGTCGGCATCCAGCAAATCCATATCCGTCGGGGATGAATCCGCGGGCGTTGAGACGTCCGGTGGCGCCGCGGCATCCACGTGTCCCGTGTCCTGCGGCAGCACCGCGTCCTGGGGGAAGGAAGAGGAATCCGGGACGGCGGCGTCTGCCACATCCAGCGTGAAGGCGTCCACATGGCTGATGGTGGCGTCCAGGGGAGTGTGCGAGGCGTCCGTGTCTCCGGCGGGGGCTGTGATACACGCCGACACTGTCAGGGCACACGCCAGCACGCTGTACCGTATTGCCATGGTCTTGACGCTAGCACAGCCAGAGCCTGCCTGCCGCCGGGATTCCCGCCTGTAGCTGGACCCCGCAGCCCCCCAAAGCCGACCTGCTCCCAGCATTTCTGGTGGCCAATTCGAGGTCCCGGCGAATAAGGTGAATGCAAGAACAGGAATCCGACAAGGGAGCCGCGATGACCAACATCAAGAAGCCCGCATTCCAGGTGACACCGCAGAAGCTCGAGAAGGCCCTGGAGGGTTTTGAAAAGGACCTGCAAGAGGTCAAGACCACGGGCG
This sequence comes from Pseudomonadota bacterium, assembly GCA_043821645.1. Classification (GTDB taxonomy): domain Bacteria; phylum Myxococcota; class JACRCW01; order JAFGSX01; family JAFGSX01; genus JBDRCO01. Next base: position 11,567 of record JBDRCO010000138.1, read on the forward strand.
GCACGGTGAGCATGAACAAGCTCGCGAACGCGGTGGATGGTCCGGTCGAGCACAGCGCCTACAACACCCTGGTCGACGAGTTCACCCACGATGTTCAGCACCGCGCCAGCGGCTGTAGCGGTGCCTACACCAGCACCGAGACGCCGGAGCGTCTGGGCAAAGGGGACGTCGACAAGGTCTTTGACGCCCTGCTCAAGGCCAAGGCCAAGACGGGCAAGATCGACAAGAACAACGATGGTGTCATCAGCCTCGACGAGGCCAAGGCGGTGTCGTCGCGCGGTGGCCTGGCAGGCAAGCTCCTCAAGGCCTCGGTGGGCAGCGAGGTCGAGCGCTACGAGCATGATCTCCAGCGCTGGGTGTACTCGCTCAACAGCGTCACCGTTTCGATCAAGCAGCGCGTCGAGGCCGACGACGAGATTCGCTCGGTGACGGGTTTCCACGCCAAGTCCAAGCTGGGCGCCGAGGCCCTGGCCTGGGCCTTTCGCGACCTGACCACGGATCCGGACTCCGGTCTCAGCCACGTCGACATGGATCGCGTGCTGACCCAGGGCGAGGGCAGCGAGATGCCGCTGGTGGTCCTGGCGCGTGGCTATGCGGCGCGGGCGAGCAAGGGGCATCTGGACAACGACGAGATCAAGGCCCTGCTGGCGACGGACGATCTGCAAGGCTACGTCGACACCACCCGGACCAAGGTCGAGGCGCGCCTGGGCGGGGACTTCTTCGACTCCTATCTCAAGGGCACGGACCTGCCCAATTCTGACCAGCTCAACGATCCCGACTACAAGGCCTGGGCTAGCGACAACCGGTGCTAGGACCCGTTTCTTCTGCCCGCGATCTGCTGCGGGCCGAGGCCTTTGGCGGCATTCATTACTGCCACCACAGCGGCCAGACCACGATGCTGCCGCCAGGTCTGTTTGGCCTGCTGCGCGCAGCGCGATCGAACAGCGCGCTGGATCACTATGCGGCGAATCCCGGCACGTTCCCCCACGGCGATCGCGCCTTTGCCCGGTCGGTCGCAGGCTGGCAGCGGCAGGGACTGCTCGACGAGGACTACCGCTGCCCGGCGCGCCTGATCGAAAACCCACCGCTGGCCAGCGGTCTGACGGCACCCCTGACGCTGCACCTGGACCTGACCAGCGCCTGCAACCTGCACTGCGTGCACTGCTACGTCGGCGACACCCGCGTACATCATGATCTGTCCGCGGAGCGGGTGCGCAGGGTCTTTGCCGAGCTCGAGCACAGCGGTGTGCCGGTGCTCGTGCTGAGCGGCGGCGAGCCCCTGGTCCGACCGGACCTGTTCGAGATCCTGCAGGGCCTGTCGCAGCATCCCGTGGACGCCTACCTGTGCACCAACGCCACCCTGATCGACGGGGCAACGGCCGCGCGCCTGGTCGCCACCTCGGTACGCGGCTATTCGGTCTCGCTCGATGGCCCGGATGCTGCCAGCCACGACCGCGTCCGCGGCCCGGGGAGCTTTGACAGCGCACTGGCGGGCCTGCGCGCGCTGGTCTGTGCCGGCGCTCGCTATGTCCAGCTGCGCGTGACCGCGACGCGGCCCATCGTCGACCGCCTGCTGGAGTTTGCCCCCCTGGCTGCTGAGCTGGGCATCTCGCGGGTGGTGATCAAGCCGCTGAATCTGGTCGGGCGGGCGCTCAAGGTGCCCGAGCTGGCCCTGGATCGAGAGGCCTATCTGGCAGCGATCCCGAGGACCCTGGCGCACTGGCCAGCGGCGGCCTGCATCCTGGAAATGGGCGACGGGATACCGCACCGACCGCCGGACTGGACCCGCATCGCGCGGCCTTTTTCCTGCCCCGGGGGCACCACCACCGCGCGCGTGTCCTGGGACGCCCGGGTCCTGGCCTGCTCGCAGCGCAGCGACGACGACTGGTCGCTCGCAGACCACGATGTGATGGACTGCTGGCGGAACAGCCCCGGGCTCGTTCGATGGCGCAACCTGGAACCCGGGCCGGGCTGTCAGCGCTGCGCGAGCCTGGCCTCCTGCGGCGGTGGCTGCCGGATGCGCGCCCTGGCGACGGGGGGCGGACTGGGCGATGCCGATCCCTGGATGCCCTGCGCACAGGACAGGCACGGGCCCGCGGTGCCAGACGCGAGCCGTTGAGCCTGCTTCACGGACGGCCCGGGGGTTCGCTCGTGACTTTGCTCCGGCACGAGTCCTGACTAACCTTGGGCGATGGCACAGCAGAAAAGAGTTCTATCCCGCGCCGTGCTCCCAATGCTCGGTGCCCTGGTGTGGATCCTGTTCCCCATCGGATGTCTCTGGTCCGGCGGCGACCTCGACGCCGGTGGCACCGTGGATGCCGGCGTGCTCGACGCCAGCGCTCCTCTCGAGCCTGCGCCCGGCGAGCTTGGTGGGGTCTGCGCTGGTGGGGATAGCTGCGTTGCCGGGACTTGCACGACGCTCCCGGACGACCGAGGTGGCCGCTGTACGCAGGCCTGTCTCGAGAACGCCGAGTGTCCGGACCACCTGCGCTGCGAGGCGGTGAGCGACGACCAGATGTTCTGCCTGGCCGGACCGCGAGGCAGCGGCGGCATCGGAGACCCCTGCGGCGAGGGCCAGGGACTCGGCTGCGCAAGTGGGCTGTGCATCAGCGCCGATCCCCAGCAGGCGATCCCCGTCGACACTTGCACGGCCTCCTGCCTCTCCGACCCCGGCTGCGCGGCGCCCTTTCCTGCCTGCAACACCTTCCTCGCGCTGTGTCTGCCCATTGGCTCGGGCGAGACCGGTGGGCTGTGCCGCTTCGACGGCAGCTGCTTCGACAACAACGTCTGCGTGGATCTCAGTGGCATCGGTGAGCGCTGCACCAGGACCTGCGCCACGGCATCAGACTGCACAGCGAGCTACCTCGACTGCCGCGAGATCGCAGGTACGGACTACTGCGTCATGCCCTGAGCGGCGGTCGAGACAGGCGCGAAGGCTCCGCACGCCGGCACCTTCTCTGGTGAAAACCGCGGCAGGACGCGGTGGCGTGTTGCGAGCTGCGCCAGCTGATCACAGAAATTCGGGCCGCGCTCACCTCCTGCTTTCGTGTTCGCGCACCTCCTTGCCTTCGACTTGGGGTATTCTGCTGCAGCCTCCTGTCGAGGGCGCGCAGCACCGGACTGGCGTGCACAGTGGTGGTCGTGCTGCCTGTCCCCGAGAGACTGTCGCTGGCGCGTGGGAATGTTCACGGCGCAACTTCTGTTGGGAGACTTCGAGGATGACCGCTGATGGTTGATCGACCCAGCCTGCACGCTCGAGCGCTCGTGGCGTCACGAGTGTGCACGACCATCGTGCTGGGGCTCATTCTCAGTGCCAACCTGCCTGCCCTGGTGCATCTGGCAGCCACGCCCCATGCCTTCTGCATCGAGCACCAGCAGATCGTGGACCAGCCAGACCCCACGTCCGCTGACCTCCAGCCCGCCCCCTCCAGCGCAGCCCGCGACGTCGCGACCCTCGCTCGGGGCGTGCCAATCCGCTCTGCGGCGCACGATCACTGCGAGCAATCGGAGCTGGCGGGTCGCCAGTTCACCCTCAGCGCAGCCGTGGTCTCCAGCAGCATGACCTTGCCTCAGTCCACCCTGATGGGGTCAGGTCCTGCGGTCCCTGTGTGCGCTCGCGGCGAGCTCTATCGCCTGGCGCCCAAAACATCCCCTCCTGAACTCCTGCCCCGGTAGACCGAACAAGGTGTGAGCTGTTTCTGGCCGCCCCTGTGCACGCACGGGGAGTGGCGACGGCCACCTTCTCGGAAACCGACCTCTGGCGTCCACCAAAGCGCGGTGCACGGCCTGTCGCAGGACGGTCGTCGCCCGCGCCGCCTGGCAGGAGCTCTTCGATGAAGATGCGACAACGAGGGCCTTGTTTCGTGGTGTGGGGTGCCCTCCTTTTCCCCCTGGGCGCGACGGCTGTGGCGCGGGCACAGACAGCCACGGCACCGAGCAGTGCGCCTTTTGCCGAGCCGCAGGCCGCAGGACCCGTTTCTGCGCCGGCGCCAGCGTCCATGCCGGACTCGAACCCTGAGCCAGGTGCGGAGGAACTGGCGGAGATCCAGGCGGCACTGGCTGCGGACACCGCAGCGCGCGTCGCCCCGGCATCCACCGATTCCACGAGCAGCAGCGAGCTGGCCCCACCGGAATCGGGGCTGACAGCTGGCAACGCGCTCAACCCGGCCATCTCTCTCATCGGGGATGTCGCCCTGGCCTATTTCAGCCAGGAGCGGAACCTGCAGCGTGGTGGACATGATCCCACGCAGACGGGTTTCAACCTGCAGCAACTCGAACTCAGCGTGCAGGCGGCGATCGATCCCTACTTCACCTTCAACTCCAACATCGTGTTCTCGCTGTTCGGTGTCGAGGTCGAGGAGGCCTACGGCACCACGACCAGCCTGCCCTACAACATGCAGCTCCGCGCCGGTCAGTTTCTGACCCGGTTCGGGCGCGCCAATCCCACGCACCCTCACTCCTGGGACATGGTGGATCAGCCCATCGTCATCGGGAAATTCTTTGGCAGTGAGGGCAACCGCGGCCTCGGTACCGAGCTCTCCGTGCTGCTGCCCTTGCCGTGGTACGTGGAGCCCGTGCTCGCTGTCCTTGGCGACAGTGGTGGCGCCACCTGCCGCAGCTTCTACGGCAACACGCCGCGCCCGATCCAGAGCCCGACGGATCTGATCTACGTGGGCGCCCTCAAGCAGTTCTTTCCACTGAGCCAGGACTGGTCCCTGGCCTGGGGCCTGTCGACGGCCATGGGGCCCAATGCCTCGGGGGCCGGAAATCGAACAGACATCTTCGGCACCGATCTGTACGTCAAGTGGCGCCCCATCTCGTATGGCAGCTACACCGTCGTCGCACTGGAAACCGAGTGGATGCTGCGGCGCCGCCAGCTTCCGGGCGACCTGCTGCAGGACTGGGGTGGCTACACCAAGCTGTTCTGGCGCTTCGCGCAGCGCTGGGCCGTGGCCGGTCGATACGACGTGGTGTCCGGTGTGGCGAAGGACCCCCTGGATCCTGAGCAGACCTCGGCCGAGCACAGGCTGGCTGTCAACATCAGCTTCTGGCCCACCGAGTTCTCGCGTCTACGACTGCAGTACAGCGTCGACCTGCCGACCTATCGCGACCAGCCTATCCACGCCGTGTTCCTCACGCTCGAGCTGGTGTCCGGTGCTCACGGCGCCCACCAGTTCTAGGAGATTCGGATGAGACGTCTTTTCAATCTCGTCGCCATCGTGGCAGCCCTCACCGTCGGTGGTGCCGCGAGCGCGAAGCTCAAGATCGTGGCCACGCACGCGGACCTGGCCTCGATCACATCCACCGTGGGTGGTGACCGTGTCGAGGTGGTGAGCATCGTCGAGCCAACCCAGGATCCGCACTTTGTCGACGCCAGGCCACACTTGATGCTCGAACTCAACCAGGCGAATCTTGTTGTCCTCGTTGGGCTGCAGCTCGAGGTGGGCTGGCTCCCCAATCTCCTCACCGGCGCGCGCAACAGCAAGATCTTGCCCGGGACCGAGGGCTACCTGGATACCTCGACGCTGATCGAGCGCAGGCAGGTTCCCAAGGGCGCCATCGATCGATCCATGGGGGATCTGCATCCTGGCGGAAATCCACACTTCTCGAAGTCGCCGGCCGCGGGCCTGCGCATCGCCGATGGAATCGCCCGTCGCCTGAGCCAGCTTGACCCCGATGGAGCCGGGACTTACCGGCGCAACCTGTCGCTGTTTCAGAGGCAGCTTGGCGAGGCCATGGCGCGCTGGGAGAAGCAGATGCAGCCGTACCGCGGCACCAAGGTAATCGCCTACCACGAGTCCTGGGTCTACTTCACGGACTGGCTTGGCCTGGACGCCGTAGCCTTTGTCGAGCCCAAGCCTGGCATTCCCCCCGACCCGGCACACATCGCCAAGCTGCTCGGCCAGATCCGGACCGACAAGGTCCGCGTCATCCTGCAGGAGGAGTACTACCCGGACAGCACCTCGCGCCTGCTGGCCGACAAGAGCGGAGCCCGCCTCATCCTGTCGCACGGCGGTGCGCACATCAGCGACGGGGAAGATTACATCGGCTACCTCGATCGCCAGGTGCAGAGCATCGTCCAGGTCCTGGGGAAAGGAATGACGCCATGACGCAGCAGCGACGGCGCGGGCTCTTGCTGGCACTGCTCGCCGGGCTGGTCGGTAGCAGCTGCACTCTGCTCGGTGACGGCGCGGGCTGGGCCACGGTCGATGCGCAGGTACATGCCGCCATCGCCCCGGATGTCGCTCACCAGAGTGTCCGCGCGGATCTGGTCACGGATCAGGGCTTCGAGATCGTCCTCGACCACATGTTCCTGCACGTCGCCGGGGTCGCCTTGCTCGCACCCGCTCTTGCCGCCAGTGAGGGGACCGCGACCTTTGATCCCGCCAGCCCACCGCCGGGTTACACGCTGTGCCATGGCGGCCACTGCCACCGCGCAGACGGGGCACTGGAAACCTACGCCGAGATCGAAGCCAAGCTCGCCAGCGGCGAAGCCGGCAGCAGCGACGAGCTGAACACCCTGCTGCCCGCCAGCGGCGAGCTCGAGCCCGGCCAGGACCAGCAGGTGTCTGCGCGTGCACGACCGGTGGGCGCGCTGCGGCTGACAGGGGCCGGTGTGCTGGTCGATCGGCTGGCCATCGACGCCAGGGTGGAGCTCGAAGGACAGCAGGTTCCCGTGCATATCTTGCTCGAGCCCGAGAACGCCGCGCTGGTGCGGGCGCAGGCGAGCACCGAGGGCTTACCGCTGGAAATCGGACCCGACGGACCGGGCACGGTTCACCTGACCCTGTCCCTGGTCGAGGACGGCAGTTTCTTTGATGGGATCCGCTTCTCGAACCTGGCGCAGGACCAGGGCGCGATCCACGTCGACAAGGACCACGCAGGAAATGCCGCTGTGTGGGAGCTGTGCCTGGCCAAGCTGGGCGTTCTCCCGACGCAGCTGCAGGCCTTCGCGAACTGACCACATTGCCCAGCGCGGCCGAGCTGGCTGCGCGGAGGAGTTCATCATGACGAACACGCTGCGAGTTTCGATGCTGCTTGCCCTGGCCATGCTGCTGAGCGGCGCCTGCCAGCCTGCAGGTGATGCCGACGCCGGCGCCGACGCGGGCGAGCAGGCCGTGGATCTGTTGCACCTGGCCGAGCACGTGTGCACGCACTTCCAGACCGGCACTCCGCACGCGGTGACCGCGTCTGCCTCGCGCGATCCTGGTGCGGACGAGGTGCAGATCGAACACGATGTCTTCGCCGCAGGCCTGGTCGCCTTCGAGGGAGATCAGGGTGGCTATCTGCGCGTGGTGCCATCCGCCGCAGGCCACATTGCCTTCTTCTTCAACAAGGATCTGCCCGTCGCGGTCGAGGACGATGGTGGCGCGACCCTGACCGTTCACGAGCAGCTGCTGCAGCCCTCGACCTGTGCCTCCATCCAGAAGATCGCGGTGTACGAACTGGAGGCCGCATCCTACTACCTGAAGCTTGGCCCCAGCTCCGAGACCGCGGTGGACATCGTCGCCGAGGAAGCCGCGCATGAGCACGGTTGAACCAGCCCGCGCGCGGCACCGTCCAGGTGCGCGTGCACACGCAGAACCGAGGTCCCCGTTGAATGCAGATCGACATCTCCCGCTGGCTCCTGAGGATCGCCCACTCCTTGTTCGATGCAACCAGCTCGTGGTGGGCTGGCAAGGCAAGCCCTTGCTTCCCCCCGTGGACCTCGGCATCCGCCAGGGCGATTTCTGGGCGGTGATCGGGCGCAACGGCTCGGGCAAGTCGACCTGGTTCAAGACTCTGCTGGGTCTAACGCCGCCCATCGCGGGCTCTGTGGACTGGGTGCGCACGGGTGTGGCGCTGTCCTACGTTCCGCAGCGCAACGACTTTGACCCGCTGTATCCGGCCACAGCCTGGGACGTGGTGACCATGGGCACACAACGCGGTCTTGGTTTTCTGTGGCCCCGCCATCCGCGTGCGGCCCGGGATCGCGTGGAGCGCGCCTTCGAGGCTGCCGAGGCCGTGGCTCTCAAGCACATGGCCTTTTGCGACCTCTCCGAGGGTCAGAAGCAACGCGTGATGCTGGCGCGGGTTGTGGCGAGCGAGCCGGTGCTGGCCCTGCTCGACGAGCCCACCGCGGCCATGGACGTGCGGGCCGAGGAGGAAACCCTGCAGCTCATCGACCGCCTGCGACGTCAGTACAACATGGGGGTGGTCATCGTGAGCCACTTTCTTGGTGTGGCCGCGCGTTACGCCGAGCACGTGATGCTCGTCGACAAGGAGCACCAGAGCGTGCGCGTGGGTCCCCCGGCAGAGGTGCTGAGCCACGTGGATTTTGCCACCGCCGAGGCCCTGGCCGAGGCGCGGGGAGAGGCCCAGCCATGAACCCCGGCACAGCTATCAACTGGGCGAGCTTCGTCGAGGCACTGCCCGAGGTCTACCTGGCGCCCATCGTCACCGGGGCTGCGGCCGGCGCTGTGCTGGGCTTTCTCGGCGTGTACGTCGTACTGCGGCGGCTGGTGTTCATCTCAGCTGCGCTGTCCCAGGTCTCGGGGCTCGGCGTCGCCCTCGCGTTCTACCTGCAGATCTATGCCGGGTGGCACGGGTTCTGGGGTGAGCCCGTGGTCATGGCCCTGCTGCTCTCCCTCGGTGCGACGCTGCTGGTCAGACCTGATCCGGCACACCTGCACCTGTCGCGCGACGCCATGCTCGGGCTGGTGTACGTCGTGGCCGGGGGCGTCGCTCTGTTTCTTGGCACCCGCATCTCGCAGGAGGCCCACGACATCAAGTCCATCCTCTTCGGCGTGGGTGTCGCGGTCCGCGACCTGGACCTCTGGCTCACCCTTGGCGTCGGTGGATCGATCCTGGCCGCGCACGTGGTCCTCGTTCGTGGGCTGGCCTCCGCGACCTTCGATCCGGTGAGTTCCCGGGTGCGCGGTATACCGGTCGGCGCGCTCGACACCTTCTTGTTCTTCTCCATCGCGGTGGCGGTCGCCATCACCACCCGGGCGCTGGGCGCGCTGCCGGTGTTCGGGTTCAGCGTGCTCCCCGCCATCGCGGCCCTGGCGCTGACCAGCCGACTCGGCCCGGCTCTCGTCGTCGCGGCGGGGGTTGGAGCCCTCTCTGGCGTGCTTGGTTATGTGTACGCCTTCTTCACGCGCTTCCCGGTCGGAGCCTCGCAGACCGTGATCGCGGGTGGAGTGGCTGCCCTAGCCATCGCGCTGCGCATGCTGCGCTCTCCGAACACCCCAGCGAGCTGGCGCGCCGGGGCAGGCCTGGGCGGTGTGCTGGTGATCAGCTTGACGCTGTGGCCCCTGGCTGGCACCTCCGGGGACAGCCCTGACGCGCACTCCGCGCACACCGATCACACCGCGTTGGTGGCCGACACCGGTGCAGGAGTTGCCGTGGGTCGCAAGGACCCGGCGGCCCTGCGTGCGTCGCTGCAGAGCTGTGCCGACGCCACCACCTGTGCCCGGCTCGCCCACGAGGCGGGCCACCTGGGAGACAGGGAGTCGGCGCCCCTGCTGGTGGGGCTGCTCGCCAATTCGGACTGGGGCGTCCGGGCCGAGGCCGTCGAGGCTCTGGGCAAGCTGGGCCGTGACGACGTGGCGGGTCCCCTCCTCGAGAGGCTGCAATCCGACGACAACCCGTGGGTGCGCGGCACGGCCGCCGAGGCCCTGGCTCGCGTTCATCTGCCTGCTGTGCGCAGCGCACTCGCCCAGGCGCGCAGCGTCGAGAAGGACCCGGACGTGCTGCAAGCCATCGCGCGTGCCCTCGAGCACCAGGACGCGTCGCCTCGGGCGCCATCTTCTGCGCCGTGAGGAGGTTGATCCGAGTCGGGTTGACGCGTGCTTGTGAGTACGTGGGCCGACGCGTGTCGGATTGTGCACGCGGTGGCGACCACCTCCCTTTCGTGTCCTTGCTTCTGGGGCAATGCCTGCTGGTGCACGTGGTTGCAGATCTGCAACAGGTGCATGCATCACGCTCTCAATATCGCAACATCGCGAGCTAGAGATTTTGATCATCGCCGCGAGCAATTCTTAAATCCTAATTAATTAAAGACGTTACGTTCTTCTTTCGAGCCTCAGCTGGCCTGGCATGGCCAGTGCTCTGTGCTTCGCAGCACAGAGGTACCCCGATGCCAGAAGAAGTCGAGAACCTGAAGACCAGCCAGAGCCGAGCCATGCTGGCCGCGGACATGCTTCGCGCCATCGCCCACCCGTCGCGGCTCCGAATCCTGGCCTTGCTGTGCGAGCGCGAGGAACACGTGAGTGCCCTGGCCGAGCTACTGGGCCTCAAGCAGGCCATCATCTCGCAGCAATTGCGCATCCTGCGCTCGCAGCGCCTGGTCGAGGTCAAGCGCGAGAACGGCTTCTCGTACTACGGGCTGGCGGAGCCGCGGCTCAAGGAGTTCATCCGCTGCGTCGAGGGCTGCACGGGGCACTGAGGGTCAGACCTCCGACGCCAGACACGAGCGAGAGAACCATGCTGACCCGACGAGAGCTGTTCAAGTCTTCTGCGGTCCTGGCGACGGCGGGCCTGGCCACGGCGCAGGCTGGTCCTGCGCGGGCCTTCGGTCTGCTGCACACGCCCGAGGCCCTGCCGGCCGAGCGCGAGGTCCCCTCGGTGTGCGAGGTCTGCTTCTGGAACTGCGGCCTGATCGCGCAGGTGCGTGGCAACCGCGTGCTCGAGGTGCGGGGCCACCCGGACTACCCCAACGCCCGGGGCAAGCTGTGTGGGCGGGGCAACGCCGGACCCGGCTTCGTACGCGACAGCGATCGCCTCAAGTATCCACTGCGTCGCGTCGGCGAGCGTGGCGAGGCGCGCTTCGAGCGCATCGGCTGGAGCACCGCCTACGCACTGATCGCGGAGGGCTTCAACCGCATCAAGGAGCAACACGGGCCCGAGGCGCTGGCCCTGTTCTACCACGGCAAGGGCGGCCCCATGCTGCGCACCATGATGGCGGCGCTGGGCACACCCAACTTCGCTGCTCCGGCCTACGCCCAGTGCAAGGGGCCGCGCGACGTGGGCTACAAGCTGACCTTTGGCGAGACCCTGTCCTCGCCCGAACCGCTCGACTTCGAGAACACGCGCTGCATGGTTCTGTTCGGCTCCCACCTCGGCGAGAATGCGCACAACAGCCAGGTGCAGGATTTCGTCGCGGCGCGAGCGCGCGGGGCCAGGCTGATCGTGCTGGATCCGCGCATGAGCACCGCGGCCTCCAAGGCCGATGTCTGGATGCCGGTGCACCCGGGATCGGACACCGCGGTGATCCTGGCCTGGCTACACCTGCTCATCGCTCGTGAGCAGGTCGACCGGGTGTTTGTTGACACGCAGTGCCTGGGCTTCGAGCAGCTGGCCGAGCATGTGAAGCCCTTCACTCCGGAGTGGGCGGCCGAGCAGGCGAAGGTGCCCGCGGCCGAGATCGAGCGCGCCTACCAGCTCATCGTCGAGGCCAGGCCCGCGGTGCTGGTTCACCCTGGCCGCCACGTCACCTGGTACGGCGAGGCCGATACCCAGCGCGCCCGCGCCCAGGCCATCCTCAACGCGCTGCTGGGATCCTTCTGGCGTGAGGGCGGGACCTTTCGACCCTCGAGTGTGGAACTCGCCGACTTTCCGGGTCCGGATTTCCCCGAGACCAAGCCGGACGTCGACAGGGCAGCGGGCCGCTATCCCTTTGCCAAGGAGGTGTCGACGACGGGGATCCGTGACACCACGCGCTCGGGCGCGCCTTACCCCATCAAGGGCTGGTACGTGCACGCGACCAACCTGATGCAGTGCATGCCCAACGTGCAGCACACCATCGAAGCCATACGCCAGCTTGACATGCTGGTGGTGTGCGACGTCATGCCGTCGGAGATCACGGCCTGGGCCGACGTGGTGCTGCCCGAGGACACCTACCTGGAGCGCTACGACGACCTGGCCGTGGGCGTGGGCAAGCGACCCTACATCGGCTTGCGGCAGCCCGTCGTCCAGTCCCCGTACGACACGCGGCCGGCCTGGCGCATGGCCAAGGAGCTGGGGACCGCGCTCGGCGTGGGGGACTTCTTCGCCTTCGACAGCATCGAGGAGTACCTGGGGGCACGGCTGCAGGGTTCGGGCACGACCCTCGATGAGCTCAAGAGCAAGGGGATTCACTTCGTCGATGCCAAGAACGCGCCCTACCTGGAACCCGATGCCGAGTTTCACTGGCACACGCCCTCGGGCAAGGTCGAGCTGTACAGCCAGCAGCTCGCCGACAAGGGCTTCTCGCCGCTGCCCGTTCACCTGCCTCCGCCAGAGCCGCCGGCGGGAACCATGCGCCTGCTGTACGGTCGCAGCCCGCTGCACACCTTTGGCCGCACCCAGAACAACGAGACCCTGTTCGATGTGGACCCCAGCAACTGCGTGTGGGTCAACCCCTGCTGTGCCGAGAAGATGGGGCTGCGCCATGGGCAGGCGGTGATGGTGCACAACGCGGACGGCGACGAGACCGGTCCCTTGCCCCTGCGCCTGACCGAGCGCGTGATGAAGGGCACTGCCTACATGGTGCACGGCTTCGGTCACCGCGCCCGGGGCCTGAGCCGCTCGTGCTGCCAGGGAGGAAGCGATTCCGATGTCATTCGCGCCTACGCGGTGGACCCCATCACCGGGGCCACAGGCATGCGGGTGCAGTTCGTGACCATCCGGGCCGCGGCACCGGGCGCGAAGGTGAAGCCATGCGCCATGCGATGATGATCGAGCTCGACAAGTGCATCGGCTGCCAGGCCTGCGTCACCTCGTGCAAGGAGCGCTGGGATTCGGGGCCGGGCGCCGCACGCGACTGGGTCATGACCTTCGAGCATGGCAACCGCGACGAGGGTGACCTTGGTGTCACCTTCTACCCGGGTCTGTGTAACCACTGCGACGATCATCCCTGCACGGCCGACTGCCCGACCGGCGCGACCTACATGACCGCGCAGGGAGTGGTCGTCGTCGACCCTGACGTGTGCATCGGCTGCGGCAACTGTGTGCCGGCCTGTCCATACGGCGCGCGTCACGCCGATCCGGTCAAGGGCATCGTCGAGAAGTGCAACTTCTGCGCACCCTACGTGGCTCGCGGCGAGCTGCCGGCCTGCGTGGCTACCTGCCTGGCGCAGTGCCGGCACTTCGGCGACCTCGACGACGAGCAGGGCGAGCTGGTGCAGCTCATTCGTGCGCGCAAGGCCAAGCCCCTGGTGACCAATGAGATCGACGTGCGCCCCAACATCTACTACGCGCCAGCCGAGCAACGCATGCAGGTGCTGGCGCAGGGCGTGGTGCGGCGCTACGGCTCGACGCTGTTCACGGAGGCCTGGCAGCAGGTGACGCGACCGCTGGCGCGCTGGGCCGTCGCGCCGGCCGTCGTCGTGACGGGCCTCGCCGGCATCGCCATCAACCTGCGCATGCGGCTGGCCGAGCGCCACCCGCACCCGGCTCCCGCTGCGAGCCCGGCCGTCAGCGCGCCTGGCGCGGCGTCCGACGCCACCTTGCCCCGGCACCCCCTGGGCATGCGCTTCTTGCACTGGTTCAACCTGCTGAGCTGGATCCTGCTGCTCGTCACCGGCACCTCGCTCATGGCCACGGCGGGCTTCGCCCTGTTCGGGCTGTCCCTGCCGCAGGCGGTGGCCTCGTGGTACGGCGGCAAGGCGAGTCTGATTTATTTTCATGCCGCCTGGGGTGTGCTGTGGGCCCTGATCATCGTGCCGCTGTTCATCTACTACAAGCGCGGCGGCATCGAGGCCCTGCACGAGCTGTGGCCGAGCGGCGACGATCTGCGCTGGCTGCTCGCCAAGCCGCTGGTGATGCTCGGCATCTGGGGTCATGACCGGCTACCGCCGCAGGACAAGTACAACTTTGGCCAGAAGGCCTTTGCCATCACGGCACTCGTCGGCACTGCTCTCATCATCGTCAGCGGCGCGGTCATGACCTTTCACCTCGGCGACGCGAGCGTGGTGCGCAGCGCCATCCTGGTCCACAAGCTGGCCATCCTGCTGGCCCTGCTGGGCATCGCGGTGCACGTCACCATGGCTGCCATCCTGGTCGAGGAAAGGCCGGCGCTGTGGGCCATGATCATGGGGCAGATCGACCGCCGCCACGCCGAGTTGCACAGTGCCAAGTGGGTTGCCGAGCTCGAGCGCCGACGCCAGCTGGACAGGCGCCACGGTGACCACAGCGAAGGAGGAGTCTGAGATGCCCAAGCCGTACTGGAACCCCTACGTCGCCGGGATTGCCCTGGGACTGGTGTTGCTCGCGAGCTTCGTGGTCACGGGCAAGGGCCTGGGCGCGAGCGGGGCGGTCAAGCACATCGACGCGGCTGTGCTGCACGCGGCCAATCCAACCTGGGCCGAAGAGAACGCCAACATCAAGGGCTACTTTGCGCCGGACCATGGACCGTTGAGCGACTGGATCGTGTTCCTGGCGCTGGGCGTGGCCATCGGTGGTCTGACTGGCTCCATCTCGGCCCGCCGCTTCAAGGTCGAGACCGTTCGTGGTCCGCGCATCCAAGGCGATCTGCGCTGGCTGCTGGCCCTGGCCGGGGGCGTGCTCAGTGGCGTGGCGGCGCAGATCGCACGCGGCTGCACCAGTGGCCAGGCGCTGAGCGGGGGGGCGCAGCTCGCGCTCGGAAGCTGGGTGTTCATGTTCGCGGTGTTCGGCGGCGCCTACGCAGTCGCCTACTTCGTGCGCAAGGAATGGATCTGAGGCACTGGACAGCGCGCTGGTGACGTCCGCGAGGCATGACGTCCACCCTGGATGGAGGCAGCCGTGGAGTTTCCCCTGGTGATCGGTCTTCACATGGATCACGCCACCGAGCTGGTCGTGGCCGTGCTGGTCGGCGTGGGCTTCGGCTTCTCGCTGGAGCGAGGAGGTTTTGGTCGCGCCGACAACATGGCGGCGATCTTCTACGGACGTGACTTCCGGGTGATGCGCGTGATGTTCACTGCCATCGTCACCGCCATGCTCGGCCTGTACTTCCTGGACCTGGCGGGCGTCATGCCCATCGGCAACATCGGCTTGCTGCCCACCTATCTGGTGCCGCAGCTCGTCGGCGGACTGCTGCTCGGAGCGGGCTTCGTCATCGGTGGCTACTGTCCGGGGACCTCGATCGTGGCCAGCATGAGCGGCAAGATCGATGCGCTGTTCTTTGTCGGTGGGCTGTTCGCCGGCACCTTGCTTTTCACCATGGGCTACAGCGCCATCGAGAAGTTCCATGGCAGCACCTTCCTCGGCCGGGTGCTGCTCCATGAATATCTCGGCATTCCGTCGGGCGTGATGGTCCTGGCCGTGGCGCTGTTCGCGGTTGGTGCCCTGTACGCCGTGGCGCGCATCGAGCGCGTGGTCCGGGCCCACGTGGTGGCCCAGGAGGGCAAGGCATGACACGCTTCAACGCGACGATCGCGAGCGGCGCGCTGATCGGGCTGGCTGCTGTCTACATGGTGATTGCCCTGGCCACGGGGCATTCGGCGAGAGCAGAGCCACCCCCGGACCTGAGTGCCAGAGGGGCAGGGCTCGACGTGTGGAAGACCCTGGCACTGCTCATCGATCAGGGTGACCAGGTGCGCTTCATCGACGTGAGGCCGGCGGAGCAGTTTCAGCTCTACCACGTCGCCGGTTCCCGCTCTCTGCCCGGAGCCGGTGCCTCAGAGCTGCGCTCGGTGCTCGCAGGAGCTCAGGCCGGTGTGCTGATCGCCAGCTCCGACGAGCAGGCCGCCAGGTTGGTGGGGGAGGCAAGCGCGGGTCAGACCTCACCGAACCTGCACTTCCTGCAGGGTGGCGTTCAGGGCTGGTACCTGGCGCTCGAGCTGCCGGTTCCCCTGTTTGCGGACAAGGAGCCCCCACACGGCTATGCCGAGGCCATGAGGGTGCTGAGAAGCTGGCTGGACGGCGACACAGCCCAGGTCGATCGCACGAGGGTGCGCGAGGCCGTGGGGACCCTGGCCACCGCGGGCTACGACCCGAGCCAGCTGGCCGGCAAGAAGAAAAAGCCGGCGGCCAGTGGCAAGAAGAAGATCAGCGGCGGCTGCGGCTAAACGGCTGCACCGCTCATTGCGGGCCGGGCCCTGACCCCCCGCAGGTCAGCCTCCGTCGACGACGTGAAGGCGCACCCGCAGCGTCCCATCCTTGGCGCAGCGCGCCCTGAGTTGCCGCCCGTCGAGGTCGACGCGGTCGAGTTGCCCTGCGGGTTCGACGTCGAGCTGCCAGGCACTGGAGCCCGGCAGCAGCCATTCCATGTGTGCGCCGGCGCGACAGTCGAGCTCGAGGCTCCAGGACGGTGGGGTCAGCGTGGTGGAGACCTCGCGCATCCTCGACGGCAGGACGGAAGGCGTGGGCAGGTTCGCACTGTGATCAAAGACAGGCAGCCGGTGGCCCTCGCCGTCGACAAAGGCAAAGCCCTCGGTGCCACGGGCGTAGACCCACAAGGCACTGCCCAGCCCCTGCTCGAGGACAAGGGTGGTCAGATCCTCGACGTACTTCTCGAAATTCGGTCCGCTGGTCAGACCGCCCCACTCGCCAAGCCACAGCGCCTGCCCCTCGTCGAGGTAGGGATCGAACAGATGCCCGAACATGTCGCGCAGACCCTGCCGGTCGCCGTCGTAGCCTTGCTCGGGTTCGTGCACCGAGGCCGGGTAAAAGTGCGGGGCCAGGACCACCCGCGTGCGGTCCCTCTCCTCGATGACGAGGCGATCCGCCAGGCCAAGGTCGTAGGCTCGGGAGGGTTCGAGGAAGAACAGCCGACCCGGACAGACGTCTTCCACCGCATCCATCAAGGGTTGGTAAAAGCGGCGGTACAGCACGGCCTGGTCAAACCGCATCACTCCGAGGCTGGTGCCGGGCCAGGGCTCGTTGAGGAGGTCAAAGCCCACTACCGCGGACACATCGCACACGGCTGTGGCCACCTCGACCCAGGCACGGGTGAGTTCGGCGCGCAGGGGAGCATCGGTCCACAGCAGGTCGAAGCAGGCCGATACCTGGGGCGACAGGTAGTTGAGCCACCAGGGGCTGGTGGCCTCGTAACCCCGCGTCAACTCCTCGGGGCAGGCCCAGGCAGGTGCGCCGTCGCCAAAGGGCGCGCCCCACAGGTCCTGGTGCAGGTCGATGACGACGCGCAAGCCGGCGGAAGTCAGCCGCTGCACCTCGCTGCGCAGTCGTCGCAGGTAGTCGTAATCGATGCGCTCGCGCTCAGGCTGCACCGCGTCCCAGAAGGTCAGCAGGCGCACGCTGTTGAAACCGCTGTCGAGAAGCACAGCGATCTCGTCGTCACCAAGGGGGATCAAGCGGTCGGGGTGGCCCTTGGCCTCTCCGCGCAGGTTGATGCCCCGCAGCAGCAACACCTGACCCTGGCTGTCGACGATCGCACCCTCGTGCACCGAATAGCGCGGGGGCTGCTCTGGCGCCGGGGTAGCGCAGCACAGCGCGACCAGGCTCAGCAGACTCGCGGACACATGGCACCGTACGCGACGCCCGCACGGTCTTAAGAGACGCCAGTTCACCGGGCTGGACACCGGCGGCGGCGAACTCGGGCAAGCAGCCCGAGCAGTGCCAGCACCGCAGTGGGAGGGCCATGCGCCTGACCGCAACTACAACCCGCACCGACCCGCGCGACAGAGGGTGGGCTCCTGTCCACGCCAACCGGTCCGTCCTCGCCGCTGGTGGCAGCATCCTGCGCCGCACTGGTGTCGACGGTCGCCGTGGCATCTGCGCGCACGTCCGCGGATGCGGTGTCCATGGCGAAATGATCCGCCGTCCCATGATCTGCTGACCCGAGATCTGCTCCGCCGCTGTCCTGCTGCATCGCGTCCGTGGCCGCGGTCGCATCCCCATTGCTGGTGCCGTCTGTCGCGGTCAGGTCCAGGCTGGCGCTATCCGTGGCTGCAGCGTCCTGGCCGTTGCCATCCCCCGCGACATGGTCTGTGCCGCTGGCATCGCTGGTCGCGGCATCTATGGTCGTGGTCCCGTCTGCGCCAGCGCCATCCGAAGGTGTCGCATCGAATGCGCCGGTGTCGGCAGCGCCCGCATCACTGCCTGGCGCAGAGTCGGTCGAGGTGGCGTCGGCAGCCGGCCCTCCGTCGACGGGCGGGCAGTTCGCAATGGGCGAGTGAGTGCACAGGTGTCCGTTGCCACAAAGGTCGAGAGTGCAGGGATCGCTGTCCGCGCACTCGCTGGCAAAGCTGCAGCAGTCGGGGGTGGCGGTCTCGACGCAGCGGCCACTTGTGCAGGCCAGGGTGACGCAGGGATTGAGCGAGCTGCAGTCGGTGGCGAACTCGCAGCAGTTCGCGATCGGGAGCCATCGACACACGTTGTTGGTACACAGATCGCTGGTGCAGCTATCGCCATCGCTGCAGTCCGCGCCGGTGTTGCAGCACCCGAGCTGCGACAGGTGGCTGCACGTCCCGCTATTGCAGCTGTCCTGGGTGCAGAGGTCTCCGTCGTCACAATCCGGTGCGCTGCGGCAACAGTCCGGAGTCCAGGCGTGACCGCAGCGCCCATCGGGGGCACCAATGCAGGCATCGCTGGTGCAACCATTGGCATCGTCGCACTCGCCATCGCCATTGCAGCAGCCTGCGGCGGGGTGGCTGCAGCTGGCGCCGGGTGTCAGGCACAGATCCAGGTTGCAGTCGTCCGCATCGGTGCAGTCCAGGGCGCTGGTACAGCAGGAGGCGATGGCCGTGTGCTCGCACTGTCCGGTGACGCAGGCATCGCTGGTGCAGGGATCGCCGTCCTCGCAGGGGTCGCCATTTTGGCAGCAGCCCGTCGTGGGCACGTGTCGACACACGCCGGTGGGTGCACAGCTGTCCGTGGTGCAGCTGTTGCCGTCGTCGCAGGTCCCACTGCTGCAGCTGGCGATGAGCACGCTGTGTGGCACGCTGCTGGTGCTGTTGCCTGCCGAGTCGGTCGCGCGCGCAGCCACGCTGTGCGTCCCCGCGCTCAGGTCGACGAAGCAGCTGGCCAGGCTCCAGGGCGAGCACTCGCGCTGCACGGCGCCGTCTACCAGGAGCTCCAGACTGCTCAGGCCGCAGCCGGCGTCGCTGGTCGACAGGGCCACCTGGACCACACCCTCGGCTACGGTGGCACCTGCCTGCGGGACATCCATCGCCAGCAGGGGCGGCGTGTTGTCAAAGCGCACGTTCAACAGCTCGCTCAGGCAGCTGTGAGCAGCGCCGTCGTGTGCCTGCAGCTGCAGGGTATGGGTGCCGTCCGCAAGCTGCGTGGTGTCGAGGGAGATCTGGGCGGGGACACTGGCCGCGCTGCCGCGAGCGGTGCCGTCGACCAGCAGGGTCACACCGGTGATGCCGACATCGTCGAAGCCGTCGGCCTGCACGGTCACGCTGCCGCGCAGGCAGGCGAAGGCGTCAGCCGGTGAAATCAAAAATATTCCAGGCAGGTCGGACACAACACGCACCACCACCAGCACGGTGCTGTCGTAGTCCTGGCCACCGGAGTGCACCCGGATCTGGAGCTGGTGCGGCCCTGCGCTCCAGGTGCTGGCGTCCAGCAACACGCTCTGGGCGCCCTCACCGTTGCCGCTCCCCCCGACCCCACCCCCGGACAGGGGAGGGGGCAGCGGGCTGGGCTGGATCGCGACGCCGTCGAGCAGGAGGTCTGCACTGGCGCCGGAGGCGGCGCCAAAGATCATGTAGCTCAGCTCGAACATTGGACCCACTGCGCTCCAGCCTGGCGGTGCCTGGATGTAGATCGAGGGGTCCTGCACTCGGGGAACCTCTGCCTCGACCGTGACCGTGGCCGGAGCCGAGCTGCCCAGGTTCTGCGCCACGTCCACGGCCTCGGCCGTGACCACGTGTGTGCCGAGGCTGACGGTGGTGCTGTCCCAGATGCCAGAAAGACTCGAGCGACCAAAAACAGCGACCACGGGGTCACCGTCGACTCGCACCACCATGCGCTCGATGTCACCAGGAGAGCCACTGACCTGGGCGCTGATGCTGACCTTGCCCGCGACCTGGCTGCCGTCGGTGGGTGCGCCGAGCATGACCACAGGTGGGGTGGTGTCGCTGTGGTTGGTGGTGCCAAAGGCGACGGCAAGGCTGGGCCTGGCGTGGCCCGCGGCGTCGCCCGCGATCACCTGCAGGCTGTGCGCGCCGTCGGCCAGCATCCGGGTGTCGAAGGACAGGCTGGCGGAGGTGGACGAGGTGGTGACCGCGCCCCGGAACACGCCGTCGATCTCGAAGGCCAGGTCGGTGGGTGCAAAGTCGTCGTCATAAAGCACGGCGCTGAATGCGGTGACGCCGGCCAGTACGGCCCCGTCGGCGGGTGCGCTGATCACGGCCCAGGGTTCGGCGTAGTCCACGCCGGTGCGGCGCTCGTGCAGGATGTCGTGCACCGTGCGCTGGCACACCGGGCAGGTCGCCACGTTGCCATTCGAGCTCATCAGGCAACCCGAAGCCGAGCGGTACAGGCCGGTGGCGCAGTACACGGCGCCCTGCACGCAGCCCGCACCTGGGGTGCTCTGGAACTTGGTGCAACTCGGATCCGCGGTGGCGTTGCGACTGCGCACCAGGGCGGCCTCGGTCTTGGCGTGGCACAGCCCGCTCTCGATGTACTCGTCCTCGAGCCGGAAGATCGCGTGCCCCAGCTCGTGGCTGGTGGGAGCCAGGCTGCGGCTCATGCGCACCCGGCCGCCCGAGGCCAGCTGCGCAGGAAAACTGGCATTGGCGCGACCCGAGCTGCTGTTGGCGATGGCGATGACCACGTCGACGTCCGGGGCGTTGAGCGCCGCCTGGGACACGCGACCGTCGAGGGCAGTGATGAAGCTGCCTCCGACGTTCATGCCCAGGGCTGTGTCCGCGGTATCGGCGTCACCAACCTCGGTGCTCGCCGAGGCCACGTCGATCACGTGGAAGTTGTAAATGGCTGGCACGCCGCCGTACAGGCCGGTGGCGGTCTGGGTCTTGAACGTGTTGATGGCGCTGGCCGCGACTGCATGCCAGCCGTCCTGGTCCACGCCGCCGCCAAAGCGAAAGCCGTCGCCCACCAGCACCACGTCGATGGCCATGTCCAGATCCGGCTGCTCGATGGTGCTCTGCACAGTCAGGTTGCACAGCTCGGGTGTGGTGATGCAGTCCGCGGCCGCGGCCGCAGGCAGCACGCAGGTACCGACAGCCGTCGCCAGCAGCAGTGGCCAGCGAGAACTGCTCGCCGCGGGCCTCACGGCTGCACCTTGTGGCTGGCCAGCACCCGGGTCGAAGCCGCCTCGCCACGCACGATGCTGTAGTGTGTGCCCGGGCCGAAAAAGGGCGCGCGCAGGATCACGCTGCCGTCCTGCCAGCGGTCACGCACGTCGCCACCACCCTCGCCGGGAGCTCCCAGATCCAGGGGCAGGACCACAGGCTGCGGTCGTTGCGGGTGCTCCACCACAAGCGAGCAGGCGTCAGTCTGGAGCGCACCAGGAGGAACGGGGATCTGGCTGTTTGTCGGGGGTGGAGGCACGCCGGTATCCGGATGAACCGTGGTCGCGGGACCGTGCAGCGATGGTACGCCTGCTGCAAGCGTCAGCCCGGGGTGTCGTGGCGATGCCGCACTCGCAAGCCTGAAGGGCGTCGGTCGTACACGCGCCTCGGCGATCGTCACCCCACCTTCCGGCGACAGGTTCACCACCAGCAAGGCTGTGGTCGGCGGGTCCAGGGGTGCCAGATGCGATGGGGCAGGTTCGACCGATGGTGTCGCCTCAGACGACGCCTGCTCGCAGCCCGAGGCCAGAGTGCAAAGGGTCACCACAGCCAGCAGGACAGGGCGCGCGCACGATCGCTCCACCCGGTACCTCTTCATATCGATTCCCCCTTGTGTCCTCGCAGGTCGCGTCACTTCTCGTCCTCGACCATGGGCACGCGGCCGCCGCGCGCTCGCAGCATGTGCAGCTCGGTGCCGCCCCACACGGTCATGGCATCCAGGTGCCTGCCCTTGGGCACCACGGTCATGGCAGCCACCACGGCGCCCTCGCCCAGGGTGACGCCGGGAAAGATCGCGGTGTCGCGGCCAATGGTGCAGCTCTTGCCGATGTGCACCGGCGCCATCTTCAGCAGGCCCTTCTCGCCGACGTGGGCCAGGATCACGGCGTCGTCGCCCACCATCACCTCGTCCTCGATGGTGATCAGGTCCCAGTCGCCGATGGCGGTGGTGTTGATGATGACGCCACGGCCGATGCGCGCGCCCAGCATGCGGAAGTACACGTTGAGGTAGGGCGTGCCGCGGATCTGCTTGAGAAAGAAGAAGCAGGCCATGTCGTGCAGCTGCGCGGTCAGGGCCCACATCACCACACGGAAGCTGAAGAAGGGGAACTCGCCTGCGCGCGCACGATACAGCGAGCCCCACTTGATCAGCACCACCAGCAGCGCCAGGTCCACGCCGAACACGAAGTAGGCCGGGCCCGCGCCCAGCACCGCTGCCCACCACCCGAACTGCCCGGCCCAGCGCACCAGCAGCGTCGCCGGAAGGAGCGCCACGCCAAGGATGGCGCCTTTGAGCAGCCACAGCAGGGGGATCAAGGTGACGGCCAGGAGGTTGTACAAGAAGCGCATCATGCGCGGTCACCGGTTTCCGTGAGCAGGTCCAGCACCCTGTTGTACTTGCCCATGGGCACCGACAGCTGCACGCCCTGCACCAGAGGCCGCACGGCCTGCAAGATCTCTCTGGCCACCAGCAAGCCTTCCTCGCGCGCCCGGGCCTGGTCCTCGGCCCTGGCCATGCGCGCCATGATGTCGTCGGGCACGAAGGCGCCAGGCACCTCGTTGCGCATGAACTCGGCGTTGCGCAGGCTGGTCAGGGGCCAGATGCCGGCCAGCACCGGCACACGGCAGTGGCGCGTGCGGGTGAGAAAACTCTCGAGCTGCGCCACGTCGAACACGGGCTGGGTGATGGCATACTCGGCACCGGCCTCGACCTTGTACTCGAAGCGCCGGATCTCGTGATCCAGCTTCAGCGCCCCCGGGTTGACGCCCACGCCGAAGACGAAGCCGGTCTGGCCGCCTATGGCGTTGCGCGCCACGTCGAGGCCGTGGTTGAGCCAGTTGACGATGTGAGTCAGGCCGATGGCGTCGACGTCGAAGACCGCGGTGGCGTCGGGGTAGTTGCCCAGCTTGGGTGGGTCGCCGGTGATCAGCAGCAGGTTGTGAATGCCCAGGGCCGAGGCGCCGAGCAGATCGCTCTGAATGCCCAGCAGGTTGCGGTCGCGGCAGGTGTAGTGCAGCACCACCTCGATGCCCACCTGCTGCTGGATGAGCACACCCAGGGCGAGCGGGCTCATGCGCGCACTGGCGCGGGGCCCGTCGGGTATGTTGATGGCGTCGACCTGCTTGGCCACGGCGCGCACACCCTGGATCACCTTCTCGACGTTGGGGCCGCGCGGTGGCGTGAACTCCACCAGGGTGACGAACTCACCCGCGTCGAGCTTGCGGCCCAGGTTGGAGCGCTCGGCCAGGGGCAGGGGATCGCGGGCATCCTGCAGATCACCCACCGCGATCTGGCCCGTGTGACCGCGCTGCGGCTGCAGGGCGCGCACCGCGTTGCGCATGGCGCGGATGTAGGCTGGCGTGGTGCCGCAGCAGCCGCCCAGCACGTGCACGCCCGCGGCCACGAAGCGCTTGGCGTACTCGGCAAAGTACTCGGGGCTGGACATGTACAGGTTGCGGCCCTCGACCGCCCGCGGCACACCCGCGTTGGGCTGGGCGGACAGCGGCGCATTGCACACCAGCACCATGCGCTCGATGGCGGCCAGGGTGGGCTCGGGACCCACCGAGCAGTTGATGCCCACGACGTCGGCGCCCCATTTTTCGAGCACCACGGCGCAGCGTTCGGCCGGTGCGCCCTGAATGGTGTGGCCGGTCTCGTCGACGGTGATCTGGGCCACCACGGGCAGGTCGCAGACCTCGCGCGCGCCGCGCAGGGCCTGCTGCAGCTCGGTCAGGTCGCCAAAGGTCTCGAACACCAGCAGGTCCACTCCGCCCTCGACCAGGGCCTCGATCTGGGCGCGAAAGTAATCCCGCGCCTCGTCGACGCTGGTCGGACCCAGGGGCTCGATCTTGAGGCCCAGCGGGCCCACCGCCCCGGCCACCAGCGCGCGATCCCCGGCAGCATCGCGGGCGATCCGCGCCCCGGCCAGGTTGATCTCGCGCAGCCTGTCGGCCAGGCCAAAGGGCTTGAGCTTGATCGGGTTGGCGCCGAAGGTGTTGGTCTCGATGACGTCGGCGCCGGCGGCCACGTACTCCTCATGAATGTTCTTGATCAGCTCGGGGCGAACCAGGTTGAGCTCGTCGTAGCAGGTGTTGATGAACACGCCCTTGCTGTACAGCATGGTGCCCATGGCGCCATCGAACAGCACCACGCCGGACTTGATCTTGTTGCGAAACCTATCAGCGCCGGACATTGCGGACCTCTCAGGGGGCTTCGTTCCCGGTTCCTGCATCCCCGTTCCCGGTTGGAGGATGACCGGGGACCCCACAGGCTACCGCGTGCTTGGCGGACGCGAAACGCCAACGTGGAAGGCGGAGCCCCGGACGAGACACCTCCGCCCCGGCCATCGGCCACGACCCCAGGCGTCGGCGGGGGAGGGGGCACACCAGGGCTGCTGGGGGAGCGCCCGAGCCTTGACAAGGCCCCACTCGCTTGGTCGAGTTACGCCGCATTCTGGATGCACCTCAGGAGAAAACGATGAAGCGTCTTGTCACTCTCTGTGCTCTCGCCCTTGGTCTGATCTTCGCCCTGGCCTCGGCCACTCCCCCGCCGGGCGACGACGACGCCAGCACCGCGCGTCGCGACGCCGGGAGCACGGATCGCAGCACCACGGATCGCGCCACGACCGACACCGGCTCGACAGGCACCTGGAACCCGCAGAACTACGGAATGGGCTGCACCAGCGATGCCCAGTGCCCGGGCGGCAAGTGCTACGACATCTTTGGCGGCCAGGGTGACTCGGCCTGCTTCAAGCTGTGCACCGGAACCCCCGACTGCGCGGACTTCCCCTACAACACCACGGCCGCGCAGTGCGCGTCGCTGGGCACCGGCGAGCCCTCGGTGTGCATCATGGGCTCTGGCCAGAACGGCCCCTGTGGCAACCCGCTCAATGCCACCTGCACCGACGACGACTACGGTCTGTGCGGCACCGACAGCAGCGGCGCCGGAAGTTGCGTGCGCGTGTGCAACCCGCACGATTTGACCAACGCCACAGGCTGTCGCGTCTCTGGCCTGCCCGCGGGCACCTGCGGCTGCCTGGGCTCGGACGGCTGCTCCAACACACTGCTCGGCTTCAACAGCGGCGTCACCGACGATCCGGATGGCGTCTGTGCCCCGGTGACCGCCATCGGCGCCACCTGCGGGTATGACACCACCACCTACACGATCACCCCGTGTACAGGCGACCAGGAGTGCGCGGGCCTGAGCTCCAGCAGCCCCACGGGCACCTGCCAGACCCCGGTCGCCGACGGTGGCAGCCCCGACGCCTGATGCGCGCAAGCAGCGCGAGCTGATCTGAGTCTCTCAAGACCCCGTCTCCGGACGGGGTCTTTTTTTTACTCGCTCCAGCGCCTGGCCCTGAGCACCTCGTTTTCCAGCCACATATCGAGGCGGCCGACGTCAAAGGTCCAGATCTTCGGCGGGCCATCCTTGCGCTGGGGCGGCCCCTCGTAGGGCCTGACCTTGGTGATGTGCATCAGCGCGGCGCCCAGCTCGCGGCGGTAGCTCTCCTGACTCTGGCGCTGGGTCTCGTCGACGATGGTGAAGGCATTGTGCTTGGCTGCGGCCAGCAAGCCCAGGACTCCGCGGCGTTCGCGCAGGCTCTTGAGCGCCTGCACCGCCGCACGCCGGACCTCGAGGGCGGGGTGGTCGAGCAGGGCGCTCAGCACCGCGACCAGGCGTTCGCGCTGCAGGCCCTGCACCAGCCCGACGAGGCGCTCGGGAGGGTTGCTCGCCACCAGGCTCGCCAGCCGCGCGCGCTGGCCGCGGGCTTCGAGCCAGGGATTCCAGTCGAGGCCTGTGCCGCCCACTCCGCAGGCGTCGCCGGGGGCGGAGTCGGGGACATCCATGTCCCACACGGTCTGGGCCAGAGCGAACTCCTCGATGCGGATGGGCAGGCCACGGCGCTTGGTCTCGCGGTCGGGAGCGCAGCTCACGAGCAAGATCGACGCGGTCGAGAGCAGCAACAGTGCGGCCGATCGTGGTGCCATGAGCGAATCCGCAGGCAAAGGGCTCCGGATCGCACCATCCTAGCGCGGTTACCCATCAGGTCCCATGGCCCCGAGCATACCGGAATTCGTTTTCCGACACCGCGCAGGCGCGCTCAGCGCAAGAACAGCGCGATCACAATCACGGCCACGCAGGCTCCGATCGCAAAGATCAGGCGCAAGCTGCTGAACTGCCCCTCGTATTGCTCGCGTCCACGGGTGGTCGGGATGACGCTCGAAGGTATCGGGGCGTTGCCGGAAATGAGGTTGGCCATCGCGGCCTCCAGGGCGAGAATACTCGCGCCCCCCCATGCAACGCAGCTTTCGTGCCAGTCCAAGAGGCAGCCTCGACGAGGGTGCACTCCTCAGCGCCTGTACTGTTCCTTGTTCCAGCCATGCCTCTGCATCAGGTTGTACAGCGAGCGAGAGGTCACCCCGCTGCGCGCGGCGGCCGTGTTCAGGCGACCCTGGCTGTCTCGCAGGAGGTGCTCGAAGTAGCGGGTCTCGAGCACCTCGAGGGCCTGTTGCCGGGCCTCGGGCCAGGGCTGCGCGAGCCAGGCCTCGTGCTCCCAGGGCGCGTCGGCCCGCTCCGAGGACACTGCGGGACTGAACGACACGTCGGGCAGGTCGCGCAGGCCAATGGTGGGGCCTGTGACCAGGAGCACCGCGTGCTCGATCACGTTGTGCAACTCGCGCACATTGCCCGGGAAGCTGTAGGCCAGCAGCAGGCGCATGGCGTCGTCGGCAATGCCGGTCACCGGACGGCCCAGGCGCCGGGCGTGGTGTTCGAGCAGCTCGGTGACCAGCATCGGGAGGTCCTCGCGGCGCTCGCGCAGCGGAGGGATTTCCAGGGTGACCACGCTCAGACGGTAGAACAGGTCACGTCGGAAGCGCTGCGCCTCGACCTCGGCGCGAAGGTTGCGATTGGTGGCCGCCATCACCCGCACGTCGACGGGAAAGGCGCGCTCGCTGCCCACTGGCTGGATCACGCGCTCCTGCAGCACACGCAGCAATTTGACCTGCACGCTCGCCGGGGCGTCTGCCAGTTCATCGAGAAACAAGGTCCCGCGGTGCGCCAGCTCGAAGTGGCCGCGGCGGGTGCGCATGGCGCCCGTGAAGGCTCCCTTCTCGTGACCGAACAGCTCGCTTTCGAGAAGGGTCTCGGGAATCGCGGAGCAGTTGATGGCGACGAAGGGGCCGCTGGCCCGCGGGCCCTCGGCGTGGATGGCGCGGGCCAGGCGCTCCTTGCCCACCCCGGTCTCGCCGAGCAGCAGCAACGAGGTGTCGGCGCCGGTGACACGGCGCGCGGTCTCGATGAGCTTGTACATGGCCGGGCTGGCCGACACGAAGTCGCCGAGCCGGGTGGTGCGCTCCTGTCGTTCGGCGCGCGGCCGCAGCAGCAGCTCGCGGCGGCAGCGCTCGACCAGGGTCTCGAGATTTCCGCCGAGCACGTCGTCGTCGAGATCCAGCGACAGCAAAGACAGCGCGCCCGCTCCCAGCAGGGTCGCCTGGGTGGTCGCGTCCTCGCCGGTGCTGACCACCACCACCTCGGGGTGCTCGGGGAGGTCCCGCAGTGCACCGACGCTGCCAGGGATGGGTTCGGGCAAGGAGGCCCGGTCGATGACGACGAGATCCATGCTCTGCTGCGACAGCTCGGACCACAGCGTACGCCGGCGCAGCTGGCTGACAACGCGGGTCTGTCCCGCCGGCAGAAGGCGCACCAGACGCCTCCGCAAGGCCGCGCTCTCGGCCACCACCACGACACGAATGAGCATGCGACCTCCGCCGCTGGCGCCCTGTCACGGGCGCAGCATAGAGGTCGTCGGGCAGGGGGCCAAGCCCTCGCGCGGGTGGGCGCGTGGGTGCCGGATCACTTGGCCAGGTACAGCGCCACGAAGAACACGACCGTGATCACTCCGGCCACGGCCATCACCACGACCTGCAACCTGTCCTGGGTGCGCAGCTCGTCGCCGGCAGTGGCGCGGGACGATCCAAGGGCTTTTAGCTCGGTGCTCATGCAAAACCTCCTGGCGCCGGGGGTCCGAGGAATGCCGGCGCGAGGCATTCGCACCGCAAGTTGCGGGCCAGGTGCGTCGCGAGATTTTTGGGATTTCTTGTGGGTGCGGGAAAGTGGGATGCAGGCGGATAGGAAAGTAAATGCCGATATATGTGAAAATATGTTCTCGTTAATTTTCAGGGTGCCCTGGGCCACCGCGAGGAGGGCAACCAGGCAGCTCGGTGGACTTCACCGGGATGGGCAGCTGGACCTTCTTGTGTCCCCGAAGACCTACTTCTCCGCCCTGGGCGCGTTCTTCTCCTGGTCCCAGTAGGGCGAGATCTTGCGCAGTGCGGCCACGATGTCGGGCATGACCTCGATGATGTGGTCGACCTCGGCCTCGGTGTTGTAGCGGCTGAAGCTGTAGCGGATGGAGCCATGGGCTGCGGTGAAGGGCACCCGCATGGCCATCAGGACGTGGCTGGGCTCCAGCGAGCCCGAGGTGCAGGCCGAGCCCGACGAGGCGCAGATCTGGTGCCGGTCGAGCTCGAACAGGATGCTCTCGCCCTCGATGTAGTGAAACGAGGCGTTGAGGGTGTTGGGCAGGCGCGGCGCACCCCCGCCGTTGACCAGAGTGTAGGGAATGCGCTCGACCAGAGCCTTCTCGAGTCGGTCGCGCAGGCGCCGCACCTTCTGCTCGTCGGCGACGTGGATCATGGCCAGCTCGCAGGCCTTGGCCATGCCGACGATGCCGGCCACGTTCTCGGTGCCCGCACGGCGCGAGCGCTCCTGGTGGCCACCGAGCATGAACGGCGACACCGGCGTGCCACGGCGGGTAAAAAGGGCGCCCACACCCTTGGGGGCGTGCAGCTTGTGCGCCGAGAAGGTCAGCATGTCGACGTGCTGGAAGCGGCCCTTGAGGTCGATGGGCAGCTTGCCCACGGTCTGGGTGGCGTCGGTGTGAAACAGGATGCGCGGATCGGTCTCCTTGGTGATGCGCGCGTAGTCCTCGACCGGGAAGATCACCCCGGTCTCGTTGTTGCCGTGCATCAGGCTCACCAGCAGGGTGTCGTCGCGCAGCGAGCCCACGAAGTCGCCGATGTCGATCTGGCCCGAGCGATCCACGGGCAGGTACGTGACGTCAAAGCCCTCGCGCTCGAGCGCCTTGCACACCTCGAGCACGGCCGGGTGTTCCACCGCCGAGGTGATGACGTGACGGCGGTGTGGGTTGGCGCGCACCGCACCGCGGATGGCGGTGTTGTTGCTCTCGGTGCCGCAAGAGGTGAACAGGATCTCGTCGGGCTGTGGCGCGCCCAGCAGGTCGGCGATGATCTGGCGGGCGCGGTCCACGCCGTTTGACGGGCCGCGCGCGGCCTCGTAGGCGGAACTGGGGTTGAAGAACTGGTCGCGCAGGAAGGGCAACATGGCATTGAGCACCTCGGGGGCGACCGGGGTGGTGGCGTTGTTGTCGACGTAGATCAGGGGCATGGGGTGTGTCTCTTCCGGTTGCGAGCTCGGGTTGAGTGCTCCGCTCCGTGTTGGGGTCCCGCGACCGGGCCGGGTCCTCTTGTCTTCGTGGCCACGACAACCGGCTCGACCCTGCCCCCCACCACCGGAGGTGTCGTCGAAGGCGTCCCCTACACGGAGATGACGCGGATCTGCTCGTCGACCTGGTCCTTGAGGGTGCGCTCGACCAGCAGCTTGATGGTGCGGCTGGAGCCAACGCAGGTGGTGCAGGTTCCCACCATGCGCACGTAGACCATCCTGTCCTTGATGTCGATGATCTCGAGGTCACCGCCATCCTTCTGCAGCATGGGCTGGATGTACTCGGCAAAGGTCTTCTCGATCTTCTTGCCGAAGCGGTACGGCGACAGGTGCTGGCCGTTGCCGCCCTGCTCGTGCGGATGCGGCGCGCCTGCGATGGGAGCGCTGGGGTTGTGCACGGGCGGCGCTGGCGGTGCCGGTTCGCGGTGAGGGTCGAAGGGCAGCGAGGGGTGCGGCGTGTCGGTCCACACCTCGCCCAGCAGGTCCTGCAGGCCACCCGGCGCGTGGTGGCAGCTCATGCAGGCGCCACCCGCCTTGGTGGCAGCGGTGATCTCGGGGATGGTGTGCAGGTTCATCTCGCGGATCTTGCGCTTGATGTAGGGCTCGGTGAGGCCGAAGCACTTGCACACCAGGCGGCCTTCCTCGGTCTCCTCGGGCAGGATGTCCACACCCAGGGCCTTGAGGTCCACGCCGCGCTTCTGTGCCCAGTTGAACACCGCCGCGGCCAGAGCTTCGGCGCCCATCACCGAGCAGTGGATCTTCTGGTCGGGCAGGCCCTCGAGGAAGGTGACGATGTCCTCGTTCTTGACCTCGAGGGAACCGATGGGGGTGAAGTGGCCCGCCTCGATGATGGCGCACAGGGCCTCGGACGAGGCGATGGCCGAGGTGCAGCCAAAGGTCAGGTACCTGGCCTCGGTGATCACATCCTGCAGCGGATCGGTGGCGTGGCGCTGCACCCGGAAGGTGAAGCGCAGGGCATCCCCACACGCGATCGAGCCGTGCTCACCCAGGCCGTCGGGATCCGCCACCTCGCCGAGGTGCGAGCCGGGCTTGCCCTGCACCGCGTCGAGGACCAGCTGCTTGGTCTTCTCGGAGTAGTTCCAGGCCATGAGAGCCTCCGTTCACGACTCTCCATAGGAACAGCGGTCGCACTTGGCAAGTGCGGGCTTCAGGATCCGGTCATGGGTGGGGGGCGTGGTCAGGGCGTGCAGGTGACGCCCACGTCCTCGGCGTGGCCGCAGTTGTGCTTTCCCGGGAAGCCGACCCGGCATTCGAGCAGGTGGGTGGATCCTGCGGGACAGGAGATGTCGTCCAGCAGGATGGCGCCCGTGCCATCGGTGGTCGCCGTGTTGGCGACCATGACGCCGCTGGTGTAGCCCATGGCTCGGCACAGCACGCTGCCCGCAGCGTCGGTGAAGCTATCGTCGCAGACGGTGCCCCAGGTCGAGCCGCCATCGAAGCTCACCTCGACGCGACCCGTGGTGCCGCCGCCGTCGATGCGGAAGCTGATGCCCAGCCAGTGCGCCCGCTGCGCCATGGGTGTCGGGTATGGGGCCTGGGTCCACAGCGGGCTCACACCATCACCCGCGGTGGCGCAGGTGACGCTGCCATCCTCGGCGACACTCTGAATGGCGCTACCTCCCGCACAGCTCGCGACGCGGCGCTGCACGTATGAGGGGTCGATGGAGAGGCTGACGTCCCCTGCGCTGGCTCCCCCGCCAAGCCCCGCGCCGGACACCACGGCCGTGATGTCGCCGCCGGCATCGTTATCGGGCGCGCAGGACCAGCCACTGCCTGACCATTTGGCGACGTCCCCGCCCGCGCTGCAGCTGAGCACGCCCAGGGTGTCCGCATCCCCGTCGGCCAGGTCCGCCGGGATGCCGCTCAGGTTCTGCCAGTGCACCTGCAGTCCTCCGGGGCTGGACAGCGACGAGGTCAGCGCGGCGGTGGTGCTGTAGTCAGCGGGGGTGAAGCCAAGCAGGCGCGTGGCCTCGCTGCACAGGCTGGCCCGGAAGGCGTAAGGCACAGAGGTCAGGGGTGTGCGCGGTGCCAGGGTGTCGCCGTCGACGATGACCTCGAGCCATGGCGTGCCCGCGCTGAAGTGGCCGGAGCCCAGGGGGTTCTGCTGACCCAGGATGGTCACGAAGCTGCCGGCCTCGACGCTGATGCCGGTCTGGCTCTCGCTCCAGATGGCCGTGCCGCCGGTCTCGGTTGGGTACAGCGCAAAATCCACGTCGACGCTGCCGGTGAAGGGCGTGCTGCCGTCCTCGAGGTAGCCCTCGTAGGTCATGGTGGCGGGCACCTGGGCGATCGCGGGGGTCGCCGCCGCGAGGATGCCGAGGGCGCCCAGCAGGTTCTGGATTCGTGGCGTCGCAGGTCTCATGGCTGGACCTCCAGGCGATGCGTGAGGGTGAAGCGCTGGCCACTGGCCTGCCCCAGGACGGGTCCGATGCGTGAGCGCAGG
>JBDRCO010000139.1:0-35681 GCA_043821645.1 Pseudomonadota bacterium
ACAACCTCGTCCACAGGTGCCGTGAGCTGCGGGCGCAGCCCGAGGTCATCTTCGGGCACACGCTCTTCGATTGGTGGGCGCACGCGGCCGGGGCAGAGCGCGATGCGGCGTAATGGGATCAGTCAGTGAGATTCCGTATAAAAGGAGGCACTCCCGAAAACGTTTTTCTGATCATTTTCTTGTCGTCAGTGCAGATGCAAAGAAGTTTCTCATGGACGGCTAATGATCAAGGCACACGACGCCGACATTGTTAAAAAGAATGGCAGTAGATAGCTTGTGTGGCCAGGCCGCTGCCCGCTCACAGTATGCCTTTGCGACCTCAATATCTTCTGTGGTGCAATCTGCAAATGCATACCCTGATACTTCTCTGATTAAGTTGATCTTGGACCAATCTGAATGAAAAGCCGAGATATTCATGTCTCCCGTAGCCGTTCGAATCGGCAAGGGATAGCCCCAGTGCCCACCTATCACGGCCAGCTTCATGCTGGACGAAAAACTTGGCTGGCTTTCAAGTTTCACCACAATCCTGTTCGCCATCTCTCGATCCCGCATATTGACGCGAAGCTGATCAAACCAGACGCTGTTGTTGATTCCCGCAAAACAAAACAGCACGAGCGTCAGCAACACGAGGAGACCTTTTTGTGCTTTCTCTCTGAGTAGGAGATACACCATGGCGGCGGTCCCGGCCCAAAACACACTGACAGCAGATAGAGTTCGCGGAACGGGCCACCAAACCACCAACGGCAAAGTGATGCCGAGAATCATGAGGAAGGCCATCCCGATCAGGATGATCACCCCGAAAGCGCCCAGGGCGCTTGCGGGTGCATTTCTCTTCCAGAATCTTCCGATGACCAGAATCAATCCAGTGACCAGTAGTCCGCCAAATATGACTTTGAGCGCCACGGGCATGAGCGGCTCGTCGCGCCCAAGAATGAGCCAAAATGTATCCAAAACCTCCCGGAATCGGTTGGCGAGATCCCCCAAACCACCTATCTGGGTTCGACCTTCAAGAGGTTCTGGAAAGAAATATAAACTCACCCGGAATATGGTCCAGTAACAGGCCATGGAGACCACGATGATTGAAAGACGAAAAACGAGCCTGACGTCTTGCAGGGAGTCCTTCCAGGTTCGAACAGGCTCGCCAGCTCCCGGCGGAATGACCCGAAAGATCAACATGAAGATCAGAGTCATGAGCACATAATTCAAGACCAGCTGGTACAGCGAAAGGGCTGCGACCAACAGACCAACGGCCACCACGCCTCGCACCATTCCGTGACCCGCGTGATGCATGGCCACGAAGCTCAATAACAGCGAGACGGCCATGAAAAAACTGAACTCTCCGAACGTGAAGATATCCGCTTGGTAGGGATGCGTGGCGATGATGCTCATGACAGAGACCATCAAACACGAATTTCTTGTGATACCCCACAATCTGCAAATGATGATTCCAACAAATAGAAAGCAGACCAATGCGACCGCCACATACAGGGTTCCAGGTAATGGCCCGACCAGCCCCACGGCCTCAAACAGGTTGCGCAGAATCAGCTGGCCAAATCGTCCTTGGCTCAGTGGCGTGGGTGGCAATCCCGGACGAAGGATTCGGACGTAGGTATCGCTCGCATAGGCAAAGGGGAACAGAGCCGCCCCCTTGGCGATCAGAGAAATGGCACCGGCGATGAGAAACGCCTGGGCTTCCGACCTGGAAAGCTTGAAGATGGCCGGGAGCTGCAACACTCACATCTCCCGAGCTCGCGTGAAACAGCCAGGGATTGATCCGACAGTCCGTCGAGCCCGACAGAAATGATCTGTAGCCGCGCTCACGCGATCGAGGCCCTGCCGTTGCCAGCGCCGATCCGGCGAAGGTCGCCTCATGGATTGCCTGGCAGCGGCTTCACGATGGAATTCAGGACCCGCTTCTCCACCTGCCGGAGGCTTCCTGCTCGGGCAGAGCCATTCCCAGTGTGCCTCCACGGGTGTCCTTTCATCGCGGGTGGCAGGAGACCCCTTTGCGGTGTTCCGTTCATCCGATGGCCTGCTCCCCGCGCCTGAACACGCATCGAAAGAAATGCACCGTGAGACCCAGCTTCTTTGCCCTCGCCTGTGACAACAATAACCCGGAAACTTCACAAGTTCATCTCGGAATTGCTCCCGCAAAAACCGGCCAAGGGGCACAGTGCGCCATCTCCGCTCCAGGCTCCAGCTCCGCCGCTTCTGTGGTTCACCCAGGCCCTGCTGCCATCACCGGCGCGGTGTGCGGAGTCGGATCACGAGGAGCGTGTACCCGATCTTGACCGGCTCGCCGGCCTTTATCAACCGGCCTCGCCGCGTCACTTCGCCTCGGCCTTGGGCGCAGCGACGTTTCCGTCCGCGGCGGAGGCGAGGTCCGTGCGTTGCCACACGCGGACATAGTCGATCGCGTAATCGGCCGGCAGCTGCGCATCGTCCACCGCGTTGTTGTCCCAACCGCCCGTGGTCATCTCGATGATGAGATACACCGACACGTTGGAGACGCGCGGACTCTCCCAACGCCAGAACTCCCTGCCGTTGGCGTAGAAGGCGACGACGCCGGGCGTCCACAACAGGCCGCAGGTGATGAAGCCATCCTTGTCGGCCTGGACGTAGTTGGTCGCCGAACCGACCCCCTTGTGCTCCTGGCCGTAGCCGTCGAAGTGCAGGGCGACGTTGTAGCGATAGGGACCCCAGCGGGTCAGGTGCTCCATGATGTCCAGTTCCATGGCGCCGTGGCCGGTGTCGGTGCGCTGTTGCCAGGTGCCGGCAGCAGGGCCGCGATCGGGCAAAATCCAGAACGTAGGCCACAGACCTGGCGCCCGCGGGAGCTTCACCCTCGCCTCAAAATAGCCGTAGCGCTGCACCCATTTGCCATAGGTGTCGAGATACCCGCACGCATAGTCGGACTGCGTGAGCCCGGTCAGGTTGTGCGGAGTCGCATCCGGATCGTCGTTGTGGAAGCCGCGCTTCTTCTCGAATCGCAGCGTCGCCACGCCGCCACCGAGAATCAAATTGTCCTTGCTCCAGTGACTGGCGCGGTCCCAATAGTTGGGGCCGTAAACGTTCCATGTCGTGTGGTCGATGGCGGCGCCGTCGAACTCGTCGTCGAGGGTCTTGACCCACGCGCCCTCGACCGGCGGGCGCTGGCCGAGCCAGGCGGGAAGGATGGCCTCAGGCGCCGCGGCCGTGACCGATTCGATCCGCATGGCCGCCTCGCCCTGGTGCCGGACCACGATCTGCACGGCGCTGGCCGCATCGCTGGTGAACTCGGTGCCCGTGCCAGGTTCGCTGCCAAAGCCCCCTGCTCGGGTCACGGCAACGCCCTTGCCTGGTACAGCGGGAATGAACGAGACCGCCATCTCGCGCTCGCTGCCCGGAGCCACGGAATCGGCCGTCACGAGGTCGGTCGGTCCGCCATTGCTTGCCAGCTGAACGCTCGGCACCCACGGCGTGCGGCCCGTGTTCTTCAGCTTGACGCGGACTTCCGTCGCCAGGGTCAGGTCCCAGCGACCAACCGGCGGCTTCAGCGACAGCGAGTGCTCCCCCGGGCCGGCTACAAAGACGACGTCGAGCGACTGCCGGCCATTTGCACCCGCAACAACCGATGCTTTGGCGCCGACGGTCTCGATCTGCGTCGCCGCGTCGATCGACACGCCCGGGCCGAGCAGGACGCCATCCTTGGGCTGGATGCGTAGGGAGGCTGGATCCACCGGCGGTTTCTCGCCCGCCGGACCGCCGGCGACCAGAGATTCGACCCGGAACGACTTCAGGGCATCGGCCTTGTCGCTGAACAGGACAATGTTCACGACCGCGTCCGGTTTCAGGGCATAGCCGGGCTTGTGGCCATTCTGATGCCCGAAAATCACCGTGATGCTGCCGCGCTCTCCCGGCTTGAGGTGGACCTGCTCGACGTTCCAGGGCGCGGCGTGCCCGTCGTCCTCGTTGTCGACACGGAGGGCGAACAGGGACGCCGTGGCGCCGGTATTGACCACGCGTGCCTCGACATGCCCGAAAGCGGAGAGATCCCAGGCCTTGCCCTTCGGCTTGAGGTTGACGCCGGGATGGGCCGCCGCGCCCGCCTGTATGGTGATCACGAGCCCCGGGGCCGCCGCTTCCGCGCTCGGGGCCACGGTGACCTGCCCGTCGACTCCCCCAAAGGGCGATACGCGAAAATCGCGCGCATGGGTCCAGTCCGGGAGTTCTTTCGCCGGGCTGTCGACACACGCCCCTGAAACGATCGCAGCGCCCGGAATCAACAGCAGCGCACACAGGACGACTCGCGAAACGCTCATCCGTGGTCCTTCTGTCCGGGATTCCTCAGCGGACCTCGGCCCGGTGCACGGCCGCACGACCTGGCAGCGTGCTGCTGCATGTCCATCGCGATCACTCCGTCCGCGTTGATATCACAGCACGGACGTCACCTGCCGGCAGGCGGCGTGTGGGCTCCAGGATGACCCTGGTCCGCTTGGCGCTCAACCGGGTCACGCCCCGCGGGGCTGCCGACACATGCGGCTCGGCCCCCTGCGCCGGGCGACGACCTGGGGCATTTTCTGAGTTTAGGGGCGCATCGCAGGGCATGCACGGTGCGCTTCCCAACAGGTGCCGCTCAAACACTTATCCAAAATATCAACGTGTTATAGATCTTCAAACAGGGCCAGCCGGTTGTCATCCAGGCGGGGTACGCAGCACTGTTCGGTGCGATCCGTGTGTCGCTTGACCTGCGTCGACGTCGTGACCTGGTTGATGTGTACTTCGTTGGCGGGCGGGTTTGGCGAGAACCAGGCATGAGCGAGCTCAGGGACTCGATGCGAACAGGCAGCAGGTTGCCACCGGCGTGAGGGGTCCGCGTTTCAGCACAGCGATAGTTCGTCATCGCGTAGCGAAGAACCGCTGGCCGACGGCGATGATTGCTCGAGGGAGCCCCGCAACGATGGCCTGGACCACCAGCAGCTGAATCCATGGCTGCTCGCACTAACGCACGCCCCATATTGCAGTCATTCAGAGTCGGCGGCGAGCTGCGTAGCTGACAGTGGATGTGGCGAGAGAACAAACTGCATGGTTCGTGGCCCGGTTTGGCTCTGTTTGTGAAGTCTGTTTGGCTCTGTCCCTGAAGTCTGAAGTTTCTGTTGCAGCGCATCGAGTGACCCGCTCGAGGGTGCCATCCCGGCCCGGCCCGTTCCCGCGCCACCCTCCGCCCCACTCCCCCATTGGTGAGGCGGCGCTCGAGGAACAGGCCAAGCAGGTGCCCGTTCCTTGTGGGGTCAGTAGCCGATGGCGCGTGACCGCTTGCGCACCGCCAACAGGATTCCCCCGATGAGGAACAAAGCAGTGTTCGGGACGCCGTTCCCGTTGGCAGAACACGAGCAGCCACCCGCTTCGTCGGGCTGCTCTTGCTGTGCTACCGGGGCACCGCTGCAGGCCCGGCCCACGCCGTCGCTGGCCTGCTGGTCGCTGTTGGGCACCAGGGGGCAGTTGTCGTCGACGTCAGGGACGCCATCCCCGTCGGTGTCCAGCGGCGGCAACGCGGGCTCGCAGGCGTCGCCTGTGCCATCGCCATCCGCGTCTTCCTGGTCGGGATTGGCGATGCCGGGGCAGTTGTCGGCGGCATCAGCGACACCGTCGTCATCGCCATCGCTCTCGGAGGTGCACACGTCGCCGACACCATCGGCGTTGCCGTCGCTCTGATCGGCATTGGCGACGCCGGGACAGTTGTCACAGGCATCACCCACGCCATCCTGATCCGAGTCGGCTCCACTGTCGGCGATGCTCGGGCACAGGTCACAGGCATCGGGCAGACCATCGGCGTCGCCATCTGCGTCGCTGGTCGTGGCCAGGCCAGGGCAGGGATCGCAGGCGTCGCCGCGCTGATCGCCGTCACTGTCCTCTTGCCCGGGGTTGTCCACCGTCGGGCAGTTGTCCACGTCGTCCAGGATCCCGTCGGTATCGGATTCGAAGACCTGAAAGGCTCCGATGTCGCAGCCCACGCCCGAGGCCGGGCGCGCGGAGCCACGTTGATCGGCCGTCACCAGGGCCCCGTCCTGATCCACGCAGGTGCCCGCATGCAGCGCCGGACTTCCCTGCTCGAGCGCCACGGTGGGCGTCGACCCGCCGTGATCGCCAAAGTCGCCCAGCCCCGGGGTGCCGCTCAGGACATCGCTCGGGTCACCGGTGCAGCCACCCTGGCTGTCGAAGAGATTGAAGCCCTGGGAGTCCACACCACCGCCGTAGCCAGAACAGTCCGGGTGAACCGTCGACACATTGTCGACGATGATGCTGCCTCGCGGCGCGATGGTCCCGTACAGCGAGAACACGCCACCCGCGATCGCCTGGCCGTCCTCGGCCTGGGTCAGGATGGTCCCGGCAGCTCCCTTGACTCCCGCCGTCGCCACGTTGGCGACGATGGTCACATGGTCCAGGGTCACGAAGCCCGAGTGATCGAAGATCGCGCCACCCAGGCCAGCGCCACCCCCACCCGCAGCACCGTCGAGCGAGTTCGACAGACCTCCCGCGCCGCCACCAAAGCCGGCGTTGGGGCAGTAGTTCCTGCTGGCCGGGTCGCAGACGGGCTGGCGGGTACTGCAGGCGCCCGAGCCAGCCCCGCCACCGCCAAAGCCTCCCCTGCCACCGTGGTTGGGCCATTCGCAGGTGCCACCGCCGCCGCCGCCGCCGCCGAGATGGCCACCACGACCACCACCGCTGCTGCCACCGCCTCCGCCAAGGCCTCCGCCCATGCCCCCCGGGTTGTAGGACAAATAATTGTCGGGGTTGGCCAGGCCGCCCGGCCCGCCGGGTCCTCCCCGCGCCTCGTTGCCGGTCAGGGTCGAGGTGGACAGGCGTACCTGTCCGTTGTCGTTGTAGATGGCGCCGCCGGCGCCCGCCGCTCCGCCACCGCCGCCTCCACCAAGGACGGCCCCGCTGCTGCCAGCGCCACCTGCGCCGCCCACGGCGAGGTTGTCAAAGAAGCTGCAGCCGCGCGCGGCGAAGAAGCCGCTGTTGAAGATCGCGCCGCCCGCACCGGGCCCCTTGACCCTGGAATCATGCGCTTCACTGCAGATACCCTCGAAGCACACCTCGTCCGTGATGCCGTCAGATCCCAGGGCCACGTTGTCCCGGGCCACGACGTCGATGAGCGCCAGGTTGCCCTGGTTGAAAATGGCGCCGCCTCCCGTGAGGGCGCGCCCGCCGCGCAGGGTGAGGTCGCGGATCTCGACGCTGTGGGTGGCCAGGACGTGGACGATGCGATCGTTCCCGGCTCCATCGAGGATGGTCACGCTCGCCCCGAGCCCCCGGATCTCGAGGTCACCAGCGATATCCAGATCGCCGAAGGCGTTCTCGTTGTCTCCCCCACTGGGCTGGCACACCTCCACCAGTTCCGGGTCGGGGAAGCACAGATCAGGGTTGCGCCGGCTGAGCGTGTAGGTCCCCTCGCCGAGCAGGATGACATCGCGGACGCCCGTCTCTCCTGCGGTGCAGCCCCCCAGGGCCCTGTCGGCGTTCGCCGAGTCCACCGCTTCGCGCAGCGAACAGCCTGTGTCCGGGCCAGGTGCGAAGCGACAGTACGATCCCTGGACGCGGGATTCGCAGACCGCATCGTCCTCGCAAAAGAAGTCTGGCCCCTGCGAGCACATCCCACGCCACGAGTTCTCGTCCGCAAAGGTCGTCACGGTGATCTCGGCGGCGTGCACCGAGGCTGTCGACAGCAGGGCCGCGACGAGCACGAGAATCGATCCAGATAGTGTTCTCATGGTTCTTCCTGGCGCTAGCGCGCGACCGAGACGTAGTCGAGGCGCAGCAGGATGTCGTCGATGTTCTCGAGC
This sequence comes from Pseudomonadota bacterium, assembly GCA_043821645.1. Lineage (GTDB taxonomy): Bacteria > Myxococcota > JACRCW01 > JAFGSX01 > JAFGSX01 > JBDRCO01. Next base: position 7,827 of record JBDRCO010000139.1, read on the forward strand.
ACCAGGCCGTCGTCCTGGGGTGTTCTGGAGATCAGCGCCGCCGGGATGAACAGCGCGTACTCGCCATACAGGCCGCGGGCGGCCAGCTCCGAGGTCGAGCCATTGGCGTAGGCATCGCGCTCGAACTCAGCGCGATCGACGTTGAAGTAGGCTTGCATCCGGGCGCGGCTGCGCTCATCCGAGCGGCCCACACCCAGCGCTGAGCCGAAGGCGGGGTCCACCTCGTCGGGTTCCCGGAACAGGTTGCGCGAGGGCCGCACCGACGCAGTCTGGAAGGACGCCTCGTGGGGCGCACACCACTGACTGAAGAAGGTGTTGGACTTGAGCAGATCGATGCGCACGAAAGTGGGGGTGTCGCCCCGGGTCAGGGATGAGCCAAGGATGCTCGCATTGACGTTCCACAGGCGCTCGGCGCAGTCGCTGGAGGCGAACACCGGGACACCCTGGACCTCGCCCAGACCGAAGGCCGCCAGCGGTGCCAGCGAGAAGGGAATGCTCTGCCCCACGTAGGCCCCGCTGTCGTCGTACTGGGCAAAGCGCTGCGAGCGCAGCACCATGCGGAAGCGCTCGACATCGGTGAGGCGGTGCCAGCCCACGGGCTGGGTCTGCGAGAGGTCACCGAGCTGCAGCAGGTTCTTGCGCAGGCTGAGCACGACCTTAAGATCCGAGGGACGGTTGCCACCGATGCCACGGGTGGCCGTGATGGTGCGCAGATCGTCGGCCACGGCATCGAGCTCCTCGGGGGTCTCCGCCGCCAGCACACGGGCCTCTTCTTGCCGGCTCTCCTGGAACTCGTACGCCACGGCGCGAACCGCCAGGTACAGGATGCGCCGGGCAATGCGCAGCTTGCGCTGGTAGGTGTCCACCTTCTCGTCGAACCAGAAGTCGTTGGACGGCGGCCGCACCTGGCGCGCCGCGGCGATCTTGAGCGCTGCGCGGCCCGCATCGTGGGCGGTCTGTGCCGAGGACTTGTCCTGCTCGAATTTGTACAGGGCCACGTTCATGTCCGAGATGGCCTTCTGCACGCGCAGCGAGGCGGTGCGCACCCCCACCAGGAACAGCTCCGCGTCGTTGAAGCACAGCTGCTCGTCCACCTCGTTTTGCAGGTTCAGCATCAGCGCCTCGTGCGAGGCCTCGGCATTGGCCATCTCGGCCTCGATATCGATGCTCTCTGCTTCCGTGAAGCCCCCGGCCAGTCCGGCTCCCACCGCCACCCCGGCTGCCAGCAAGCTTGTGGGCCCGCCCGCCAGCGTCGCGGCAGCGTCCTCGAAGGCATCGAGGAAGGCTGTGGCCTGGTCGGCCTTGGCCTTCTGCGTGCGGAGCGCCGCCATGGTCTGGTTGTGCTGCGCGAGCGCAGACTCCATCGCGTCGTTGCCGACCTGCTGGATGATGCAGGAGCGAATGGCCACGTCGTAGGAGTCCTGCAAATCCGTCATCTCGGAGCGGGCGATGTCCAGATCCGTGACCACACCCTTCAGCTCGAGGGCGGATTCGCCGAGGCCACCGTTGTAGCAGGCGCGGTCCGTCAGGGGCTGCCCGGGCAGGTCCGCGACCCGCGGCAGCTGCTCCCGGGCCCGCGGGAACTGCCGTTGACAGGTGGTCCGCGCCTCTTCGAGCAAGGCCACGGGTGTCTGCTCCATCCCCTGGAAGGCCTGAAACACGCTCGGGGGCACGGGCACGCTGCGGCAACCCGGCCCGTCGGGGTTTCTGGTACACGCGCAGCGGGCATCGTCGGGGTTGGCAGCGCAGTAGACACAGGCCGCCGCCACGACACCTTGACCCGTGAGGGCGGCGCCTGCGCAGCCCGTCCACAGAGCGGCGTCGAGCAGCGCCACGTCGTCGAGAGCACCGGCAGCGTCCAGGGCGACACCGGCGGTGAAGTCGACGATTCGCTCGCTCAGGCGCGGGCTCCACTGGCACGACATGCAGGGACCGGGCACACCCTCCGGGCACTCGGCGGGGAAGGTGGGGTTGCTGCAGCCCGCGATCTCGTCGCTGACGCCCTCGTAGGCGGGGTCCAGGAAGCCTATCCCCTGGGCCGTACGCGTGCGCAGCTCGCGGACCACGCAGAACTGGTACTGCAGGTCGTCGAGCTGCATCGCCTGCTCGTAGGCCTCGACGGGCACCTGACAGCTCGGGTCCGAGGACAGGATGAAGCAGTTGTTGGCCGAGAAGCGGGACGGCCAGTGCTCCAGGACGTCCAGGGGATCGACGCCGGCCGGAAGACCGCAGTAGCCGATCACCTGATCACCGAAGGTGCGGCGGATCTGATCGAGACGATCGGCCAGCTGGGCGTCATCGAGCGCTTGCTCGAACTGCCGCTGCTGCAGCGCCAGGCCCGCTTCCTGCGCGGCCACACGTGCATCCTTGGCCTGCTGCACGGCCACGCGCCCGAAGGCCGAGATCGAACCCGGGGCCCCCAGCAGGAAGTCCGAGATCGCGGTGAAGCGGCTGGTGGCCGTGCTCTCGTCGCCAAAGAAGTACAGCGGCAGATCGCTGTCAGCGATGCCCAGGGGGTTGCGACCGAGCTCGGCGTCGCGCGCGGCCCGCAGCAGGGCGCGCAGGGTCCCGTCGTAGGTGCGCTCGCTCCCCACGTAGCGTTCGAGCCAGCGCGCCGGGGGCAGGCCCTGCTCCGCTGCGTGGCGCTGGGCCTGGGCCACAAGCCCGGCCGCGATGGCACGCACCGGAGCCTCGGTCCGCAGGAACTGCGCCAGCGCGTCGCGCACCCGCGCCAGGGTCACCGGCGGGCAATCCACCGGGCAGCGCTGGGCGCGGAGCATCAGCTCGCGCAGCAGGCTGGCCTGGGCATCCAGGGTCTCGAGCAGCAGAGGAGCAAGTCCTGCCTGCGCGTCGGGGCCGCTGTCCTTGAGGGCCTGCTCGCTGGCACCGTAGAAGCGGCGATAGTCCGGCGCGTAGGCGACGGCGTCGGGCAGGGCCTGCAGGGCCGAGAAGACCCGCGGGTGCAGCAACAGGTGCCAGCCGGCCAGCGAGACGTCCAGGGCGTCCACGGGCTGGATCTCGGTCGGCAACTCGACGATCTTCTGGATCGAGTCCAGCTGCAGGGCCTCGCGCGCGACCAGCCCGTGCAGGGTCAACCACGACTGCAGCAAATGCTGGGTCAGCGCCAGGGCCTGGGCATCGTCTGGCTGCGCGGTCGCACCGGGTGGGCGGCGCGCAGGACCCGTCGCCTGGCCCAGGGCAAAGGCGAAGCGGCCAGCGCCCAGACAGCCGGTGTTCGCAAAGAGATCATCCAGCGCCTTGCCATTGGTCCACGCCGTCGAGGCGGGAGCCTGGCGCGCGTCCTCGAGATCCGTCATGCAGGCCTCGAAGACCTTGAAGAACCCGTCGCTACCGCGGGCGTCCACGAGACCGGCGGAGCGCGTGCCCGAGCTGCACGTGCTCTCGCCGGCCGCGTCCAGGCTGGCACTGAACAGCGAAGACTTGGTCGAGTCGTGGGTGACGTCCTCGGGCTCAAAGCCGTGGCCATCCCAGCACAGGCTCAGCTGCGCGCAGCCAGCACAGCCGGTGGGCTGATCGAAGACGCAGACCCGCTCGACATCCGTCGGGACCTCGTACACTCGGAGCCGAGGTTGGGTTGTTGCCGGGTCCAGGTCCACGTCGCTGCTCACCACAATCCTGGTCGTCAACACCGCTGCATCCTGGGTCGAGCGCACCGTGCAGCCGTAGTTTTCGGCGACGACATCGCAGGCGTCGACGGAGCCCATGTCCAGGGTGTTCTGATCGACAAGATGTGGACGGAAGACTCGGGGTGAGATCTGGCAGGGAAAGGCGCCGCCCAGGCTGGCGTCGACGATCAGAAGATCGGTCTGCAGCGACGTGATGGGGGTGCTGCTGTAGCCGGCGAGTTCTTTGGCATCGCGGAAGGCGACCACCAGGGGATCGCTGGACGCAGGGTCCTCCGAATGCCAGAAGGCCCTGGCCGCCTCGGTCACCATCTTCGCGGCGTCGGCCGGCTTGCACACGTCCAGGTAGCCTGCGTCGCGGCGCAGGCCAAAGTAGGCGCCGGCCTCGACGCCGGCTGCGACGTCAAAGCTGCCGAACTCAGGACTCAGGGCCTCCTGAACCCTGGTCTCCCATGTGCTCGGAATGTCGCGGCGCGCGAGCGGAGGATCCTGGGCGGCGGGCAGCTGCGGCCGTGGCGCGGTGGCCGGCAGCACCCCGCTGCGGCTGAGCACGACGCTGTACACCACCCGCGGTGCCGGGCCCTGGTCGCCGACGCCCGCAAAGGACAGCTCCAGCTCGAAGGACAGCGTCGGGCTGGCGCCCGTCACCAGGACCTCGGCCGCCGCGGGCCGGGCCACGACCTCGCTGCTGAGGCCGGCGAGCGCGGTGCCCATCAGATACGTGTAGGCGGGCCACTGCAGGCTGCCGCTCTGTGAGCCGCTGGCGAGCTGCAGGCTTCCGATCAAGCGGCCGCTTGGGTGGAGCAGCTTCTGGGCGTCGTTCACGACCAAGATCCCGCTCCCTGAGGTCCCGTCCGCAAACAGCTCGGCGGTGAGCGGATAGCTGAGCTCGTCCTCGACCGCAGGCAGCGGACTCCCGTCCAGGCCGACACCCCTTTGCTTGATCGTCGCCGAACCGAGGTAGACGCCGGCGCGCGGGCCCTGCTGCGCATCCGCCGTGGGCTCGACGGTCAGCGAGTAGCGGTCGCTGCCACTGAAGATGCCGAGCACGCCCGCCGGGGTGGTGGCCGGTTCACCGTCGAGGCGAACGCGCAGGGCCTGGGAGTCCAGACCTGCGATCCCCGGGTAGCTGCACTCCGACGCAAAGGTCGATGCTGTACACGCCACCGAGAATCCCTCGGGTGCCGTCACGCGAACCGGGCCGAGCGCCTGCTCGGGCGCTCCCAGCTTCACCTGGCGCGTCACGCCCGACGCGTGAAAGCGCAAAAACTTCGTCGACAGCGTGAGCGGTGCTTGTCGCACCGTGGACGGAAATGGCGTGACGTTCTCATCGCCCACCGCCCGGCATCGACCGAAGGAGTCGCACAGGCCGCCGCCGCACTGCGCGTCCGAGCTGCAGTCGGCGGTGCAGGTGCCGAGGGCGCAGTGGGTCCCGCAGGGGCAGTGATCGTCGTTCACGCAGGTTCCGGCGGAGGCGACGAGCTGCGCGCTCACCTCACAGCGAGCCATGGAGGGTGTGGTTTCTTTTTTATCTGTGGCGGGACAGGCAGCCAGTAGGAGCAGGCCGACAGGGACTGCAAGGGTCGCGCGAGGCATGGCCCTCTCCTCCTGCACGCAGGTGCAGACATGAATCGGTATTTCGGTGACATGAACGAGGCGCGTCGGTCGCTGCAGGCCACATGACCGCTGCCGATGGGACCGCCCCGGGATTTCAATCCGGTCGTGTCACGCACCTAGTGCTGGATGACGCCCACCGCAAGCCATTGACCCATACGGTCGCGTATATTTTTGTATCCGGCAGGTCCCCCGATTCAGGGAGCAGCTCGACCCTGCCGCGGTGTGGCCGCCCCGGCGGACTCGATGAAGGGCGCAGTCCTTCAGGACGGCTTCTTCTTCCGCGCGGGCTTCGACGTGCTGGCGGCATTGAGCGCCAGGGCCTGCCGAACCAGGGCCTTGAAGGCCTTCGCGTCCACCGTCTCTCCCTCGTGGATATCGATCGCGCGTCGAACGTTCCCGTCGAGACTCGCGTTGAAGAGATGGGCCGGATCGTCCAGGGCCGCACCCTTGGCAAAGGTCAGCTTCACGATCTGCTTGTAGGTCTCCCCGGTGCAGATCATGCCATCGTGCTTCCACACCGGCGTCCCCCTCCACATCCATGCCTCGACGACATCCGGGTCGACGTCCCGGATCAGCGCGCGCATCCGGCCCAGGGTTTCCCCGCGCCAGTCCCCGAGCTCGGCGATGCGCTGCGAGACGAGTTCCGATGCGGCCGGGCCCTGAATCGCGTCTGATTTCTTCATGCTCGTATCCTCGAGGTGCCAGCGTCCATCAAGGTTCAGGACCCGGACCCGAATGTCCACAGGCGGTCGGCAGCCGATTCTCGCTGGCGTCCATTCGCCCTCGCTGCACGACGTCGTGTCGTCACGCTGTCATGTAGAGACGAGGTCCCGGGCGGACAAGCGCCTCGCCATGTACGCGCAGCGGTCTCCCTGGACGCCCCTCATGGGCACGGCGAGCTTCCTGCCCATCGACGCCACCGCCCCAGCGCGCCCAACCCCAGCAGCAGGCCCCAGCCGAGGCCCGATCCGGTCGCCGCACCGCGACAGGCACAGCCCTCGGGCCGCCCCACACCTCGGTCCGCGGCCGCGCCGTCCGTGGCGCTGCCAGCGTCGAGGGTCATCCTCGTATCGCCGTCCCCGGCGTCCTGGGGCGAACGCGCGTCAACGACGCCAGCGTCGACCGAGGCCTCGGGGCGCGCCACATCCAGCGCGCTGCCCGCGTCCAGGGCCGGGACCTCGACGGTGATCGAGGCGCCGCCCGTGCCGGCGCTGCCGGTGCACGAGAGCTGGAAACTGCTGGTTGCGTCGAGCGGTCCCACTGTCTCGCTGCCGCTCGTCGGTCTGCTCCCCGACCAGGCACCGGCGGCGGTGCACCCGGTGGCGTGCTGAGAGGACCAGCTCAGCTCGCTGCTCCCTCCACGGGCCACGCTCGACGGATTCGCGGCCAGGGTGACGATGGGAGGCGACTGGCCCGTGCCATCGCTCAGCCTGTACACGAAGACGTCCTCGTCCACCGCGTTGACCACGACGAACACGTTGTGCGTCGGTGCGTAGCGAAAGCGGCCAAAGGTGCCGTTGCTGGCGGGCGCGGTGGGAACGACGGTGTTGGTCGCGGCCGCCGCCACCCGGGTCCAGGCCCAGGTCGTGGGGTCGAGGGTCAGCACCTCGGCGCCGCCGGCCCAGCCGACGAAGATCGCGCTCACCGGGTCGTAGACGAAGCCGGGGGTCGAGGCCTGCACCACGGTCTGCTCGCCGCTGGTGCTCAGCACCACTGCCGCGCTGTCTCCTGACACGGTGAGGTCCCAGCGATAGGCAGCGCCCCCACCCACCGCCACCAGCTGCTGCCCCACCGGATCGATGGCCGCGGTCAGGCTGTAGGAGAAGTACTCGCTCTCGGTCCACTGGCCGCCGTGCGAGGTCCAGCTATCGGCGCTGGCGTCGTACTCGGCCAGGGACGCCATGCCGCCGCAGCCATGCAGCCAGGCGTGACCGGTGCTGGGATCGACGGCCGAGAAGGCGCCAATGATGGAGCCGCGAGCCGTGACGTCGGCGCGCTGCTCCCACAGCCCGGTCGCGAAGTTGAAGCAGTCGGTGTGCTGGGTGCCGGTCTGGCCGGAGATGTAAAAGGCCGCACCGCCGAAGGAGCAGAAGGCATCGATGATGGGCACGTACTGCACGTAGTTGTAGGTGTGGCGGGAGGTCGGGTTGCCGTCGGGTGCGTAGGGGACGTCCTCGCCGGGCGGGCTGCTGGGCTCGGTCAGCCGGCTCCAGCGGAGGCTTGTCAGGTCAAAGGCATAAAGCTCGTTGCCCGCGTAGTCGCCGTGTCCGCCGCCCCAGACCAGCAGCCTGTCGCGCGCCGTGTCGAAGGCCCCGCCTCCCCAGGCGCCCATCACCGCGGCCTGTCCGCCCACAGCGCTGTAGTCGCAGGTGCGGTTCGGGCAGGGGTCGACCGCTCGCATGTGCGAGTCCGGCACCTGGTACCACTCTCCGGGCAGCAGGTCCTCGACGGGGCCGGCCCGCGCCGTGCTGGCGCCAATCAACAGAGTCCACGTCAAAACGCCAAGGAGCAGTCGCATGAGGACATGTTAGGCGAAGTGAGGCGTCGGTGCTCCATAACGGGTGCCCGCGTCCGCAGCTTCTACTTTGTCTCGGTGTGCACCAGCGCCGCCCTGCGAGTTCGGTATTTCCTGAAGAGAAGAAGCAGGGTGACGACCACCGAGGCGATCGTCGCGAGCCGGGCATAGGGTCTGAGCGGGTCGACGAGCGCACGCACGATCTCCAGGCTGTCGGCCAGGGGCACGCCCCGGATGGCCTGAATCAGAAAAAACAACGAGCCGGGGATCAGCGGCACCAGCAGGGGAGCCAGGAGCAGGACCAGCACCCCAAGGCCGAGCGTGCTGGGTCCGGATAGACCCGGCGGCGCAGCTGCGGGCTGCTGTTGAACCCTGTCCACGATGTAACGGGCGGTGTCGGCAGCGCCGTCTTCCGCTCTGAGTTGTTCCCCCAGGGTCCTCGCGGCGTTCACGATCTCGGGTTGCAGCGCCTCCTGGATGCCAGCCAGCAAAGCGGCGCTGGTCAGCTTCTTGTTCGCGATGGGACGGGCGCCAACCCCCAGGTCGTGGACCCGCTGGCCCCAGGCAAACTGGTCGTTGCCATGGGGAATGATCAGCGAGGGAACACCCGCGCGCATGCCGGCCGCCGTGGTGCCCGCGCCGCCGTGATGAACCACCAGAGCAACCCGAGGAAAGAGCCAGGCGTGGGGCGCCTCGCGAATGAAATGGATGCTGTCAGAGGCTTCGACGGCATCGTCCAGGCCACCGGCTCCGGTGGCGATCAGGGCCCGGCACCCGCACTCGGCCACGGCCTCGACCACCATCCTGGTCTTGAACGCCGCCTCGCCGTGGGAACCGACGCTGCCAAAGCCGACATAGATGGGCTTCTCGCCTCGTTGCAGAAAGTCCACCAGGTCCGCGGGTGCTTGATAGCGGTCACCCTCGTCGAAAAACCAGTAGCCCTTGCAGAATGCCGGCTCCGACGTTTTGAAGATACGATTGCTGCACGAGATCAGCTTGTTGCCGTCGTGAAGAAAGGGATTCTCGAAGCTGCGCTTCTGCCCATCCAGGTTCTTGAAGTACAGGGCGATGGGCTTGCGGATCGCCATCCAGAAGCCTTGATAGAAGAGCCTGTGCGTCAGGCGGTTGAGAAACCTGGGGATCTTTCTGCCGTACAGCAAGATGGCGGGATACTCGGCGCTGCTCGTCATCGGAAACGGCGCCCCCAGAAAAGCAGGGATGCCACGCTCCCGGGCCAGGAAGTGGGCCACGCTGGCGCCAGGGTGAAACACGACCGCGTCCGCGCCCTGGCAGGCCTGCGCGTAGTCCTGCTGCAGCTTGAGAAAGACCGACATGAACTCCGGTCTGTCGATGCTGCGGAGCATCTTGATGGGACCGGCGGCCTTCATGGCGTCGTCAACCTGTCCGCTCGCGAGCACCTTGTCGATGTCGATGCGGACCTGGCTGTAGCGCAGCCCATGTTCGGTGACGAGGTGCTTGAAGTTCTCCCCGGCGGCCACGGTGACCTGCACGCCGAGCTTCTCGAGAGCCACGCCCAGGGCCACGAAAGGCTGGGTGTCGCCCCGGCTCCCGGCTGTCAGCAGGCTGATCTTCATCGGGTCTCCACGCACAGCGGCTCGCCGCCGCACAAGATGCTCAGGCACCGCCGCCCTCGAGGGCATCACTGGCCTGTTGCAGTGCCTCTGTTCCCTTTTCTCGCCATGAGCTCCCTGGTGGTCATCGTGGGTTTTCGGGCCGGGTTGTGCAACTACGGATGGCCAAACTTCATCACGGGTCGCGCCCGGCGCCGAGCACTCCACATCGGCGACATGGTCGCATCGAGGCCGGCGATCCAGAGCGGAAGATGGTATCTGTTGTCTCTCGGCTCATCGCGGCGAGGCTGGGGCAGCGAACCGGTGCCCACATGAGCAGCGCCGCTTCGACCCGGCGGTGATCGTCGACCGCCTCTTGGACGACCATGGCATCGCACCAGGTGAAAGCCGGCCCCGAGGAACGTCGTCACCTGCCCCCGCAGCGAGTGGGCCGCAACAGGATCCGCTGGCTCGGCAGCGCCGTGCTGCTGGTCGCGCTCTGCCTGGCGCCCCGGGCCAGCGCGCTGGAGCGGGACGACACGCTGATCCTCGGTGGAGTGCTGCTCGGCCTCGGCTACGTCAGCCAGCTGCCCATCGCCTTTCTCGACCGGGACAGCCTGAGCAGCGACCTGGCCCGGCAGCCCGTCTGGACCTTCTTCGTCCCCGTGGTGGGGTCGTCGGCCTCGCTCTACTACGCCTTCGGTTCGAGCTGCGAGGGCGAGAAGTTCTCCGGCGAGTGCAACTTTGCCAAGGGGGGGCGAATCGTCGCCTTCTCGCTGGGGCTCGGCTTGCAGCTCGCCGGCCTCGGCTTCCTCGCGGCAGGAGGACTGGACGCCCTCACCCAGACCGGCGAGTAGCGAGGTCCGCACACCGGCCACACCGCCCCGTCCCCGGTCTCACTCGGCAGGGCATCAGCCTTGCGCGCTCGGGCTGGCGTTGCCACAGTCCCGCCGCGCGAAGGGAGCCACCATGGGTCTGCTGAAATCGATCTTCGGAGCCAGGAGCTCGCAGGACGACGCGGTCGAGGCGATGCGCGATCACGTCGATCCCGAGACCGGGTTCAGCCACAGCTGGAGCGACGAGGAGCGCCACGACTTCTGCACGCGCGCCCTGGAGCGACTGCAGGCAGAGCTGGGCGGCGAACTGAGGATGGCCGAGGACGAGGTGCGCCTGTCCACCACCTGGGGCGAGCGCGATGTGGTCGTGGGTGCGGACGGGTTCACCGGCGATCTGGTGGTGAGCATCACCGGCCAGATCCGGCTGGGCCCGATCGGCCTCCTGCGCGACGCGGAGCTCGACGAACCCGGGCTGCCGGATGACGACGAGCAGACCCCGGAGGGCTGGTCCGAGGACAGCGCCCTGGCCGGAGACGTTCGCGAGTACGTGGCCCAGGGTATTTACTTTGAAACCCCAAAGCAGCAGGTCGAGTTCGAGCGTCAGCGTTTCGCGACCTTGCCGGACGCGCTGCGCGCGCAGATCCTCGATGCGATGCAGCACGCGCGCTTGCAGAGCATCTTCGCCACCGACGGCTGCCTGGACCTGACCTGGGAGCGCTGCGTCTTTCGCGAGGGCGACCTGGCCCGGGTTGTGCGACTCCATCTGGACCTCGCGGTGGCGGTCCTGCAGGTGATCGAGAGCACCCCGGATCCCGATCCGAGCAGCCCCAATGCGGCGCAGCGCTGCCCCTACTGCGGCCAGAAGTACTACGACCAGCAGCGCAGCAAGTGCGACAACTGTGGTGGTGTTCTGTAGCGGACCTGCACAGGCCCTGGCGGTGCCTGAGTGGTGGGGACAAAGCCCTAGGCTTGGATCGGCGCCCTCCCCCGGACCTGTATACGTCGGTGGCTGCGATGTGGTCGTCAGGGTCCCAGAGCTGCGGTCTGGCTGCCGAACCCTGTCCGCTCGACCTGGTCGCGGGCCGAGGTGCCCGGGTCGACGGAGGTTCTGCGTGAACATCGTGTTGTGGATTGTTCAGGTGCTGCTCGCCCTTGCGCGCCGGCGATTCCCGATTTCAAACACGACCGGCACAGCGATATCCTCTCCCCGCGCTGTCTCCACGCCTGCCAGCCCGTCCTCGCGGGGAGGTCACATGGTCTGTCGTCCTCGTCTCACCTGGGCCCTGCGACGGGTCGCAACGCTGCCCGTCATCGTCGGGCTGGGCTGCCCGGCCGTCGAGCTCGACGTCGACGCAGGCCGCACGGCCGACGCCGGTCTCGTACACGATGCGGCGGTGGACAGCGGCAGCAGCAGTGGCGAATGGCTGCGCAACGCCCCCAACGCCGATCCGCCCACGCTGCTGGCGCCCGACCCCGGCGAGGAGGGGCGCTGGGCCGCGGCCCGCCTCACCCCGTCGGTCTATCCCTTTGAGGTCGACCTGGTGAACTACACCGTGGGCGACGGCGAGGCCGGCGACGTGATGTGCAGCGGCACCCTGGCCCACCAGCTGCGGCTGTGGGTGGCCAGCAGCAGCGCACCACCCGACGACCAGACACCGGCCCTCGAGTTCAGCATCCCCACCCTCGACCCTGCCCTGCTCGGCCACCTGGGTCGCAGCGTCGGCCAGGTGCTCGACCCACCGCTGGTGCTGGAACAGGGACAGCACCTGTTCGTCGCCGTGCAGCTCCCGGGGAGCTATCCGGACGTGCTGTGCGTGCAGGTCAATCCCACGGGGTCGTACCAGGGCGACCGCAACTACTTCAGCGGCGCGACCGCTGCGCCCTACGGCTGGGCACAGCTCGACAGCCTCGGCCTGACAGGCAGCCTGCTGTTCACAGCCCACGGTCAGCAACAACCCTGACCCTCGGCACCGTGTCGGCGGTGGCCCCAACAGATGCGTACCAGCGCATGTGCAGCCGCAACGAACGCGGGATCCCAGAAATTGGTGCCACCCGAGTTTCGGAAGGGGCCTCGATGACCTGGTCGGTGTCTCGTTAGCCTCAGCGAACTGCGCCGTACCCTGGTCACAGAGGTCCTACGCGAACAGCTCGGAACGAGCGGCAGAGCAGATCGCCGCGACCGCCGGGTGCCGGACCCGGCGCTCCGCGGAGATGGCGTAGTAGCGCTCAACCACGCCATCCGCTGTCCCGATGCTCTGGACACCATATTGTTCTGCCACTTCAGCCGCGATCACGTCGGGCACCGCGAAGAAGCCCGCGCCCGCCTGCCCAAAGGCCTTCAGCAAGGCGCTGTCGTCGAACTCTCCCACGACAACTGGCTTGACTCCGCGCGCGCTGAACCATCCATCCAGATCCTGTCGAAGAGCCGCACCTTCACTCGGCAAGAGAACCGGTGCCCTGTCGAGCGAGGCCGGGAATCCCGGCCACAGGCTCATGGCTTTGTCCGGTCGAGCCATGAAGGTGACGCCGCAGGTTCCGAGCAGATGATTGTACGCTCGGACGCTCACCGTTGGAGGTATCGGGCAATCTGACAGGACCACATCCAGGACGTGGATGGCGAGGTCGGCAAGCAGCTTCTCCGGCGAGCCCTCGCGACAGGCGATCTGGACGCGCTCCTCCAGCTGGGCCGATGGCTCGAGGAGTCGATAGGCGATGAGTTTTGGCAACACGTCCGCCACACCCACCCGGAGCTTCAGCGGGCGTCCTGTCGGCTGGCCACGAAGCGTCTCGCTGAGCTCCCTACTAAGCGAGAAAATCTCGTCAGCGTACCGCAGAGCGACCTGGCCGGCGGAGGTCAGGACCATGCGACGACCGGTGCGCTGAAACAGTTTCTCCCCGATGGCCGCCTCGAGTTCGCGAATCTGCATGCTGACGGTCTGTGGCGTGAGATGAATCTTGGCGCTGGCGCGCGTCAGGTGGCCTTCTCGCGCAACCGCCCAGAAGAGCCTCAGATGGTGGAGGTTGAGTGATTCCATGATTTTCCAAAAGTTCGAGTTCATCGAACCATATAGCAGAAACAATCGACTGGAACAGATGAACTGGCAACGGTAACTAGAAACCAGACCCGGTTCGGTGTCGGCTTGGCCGGCGCGACTGCTGCGAGCCGGGCTGGGTGTCTCGATTTGCGTTCAACTCGAAGCCAGGAGGAGATCGTCATGGACCTCGACAAACTGAGTCTGCATTTCAGGAACCTTGCCGCGCTGGGCGAAGAGGACAGCCCGGTCATCAGCTGCTACATCAACAACGAAGCGGGGCGTGCCGGCTACCGCGATGCGACCGATGCCCGGATCCGGGAGATCCGCAAGGCGTTGCCGGCCGATCAGCGCCTCGATTTCGAGCAGGCGCTCGGCAGAATCGAGACTTTCCTCGCGGCCGACGTGAAGGCGGACGCGAAGGGTTTGGCGATCTTTTCTCGCGGTGGCGAGAAGCCGTTCTTCGATGCCCTTCAGTTCAGATTACCGCTCCCCAATCTGATGACGGTGGATGCGGTCCCGCATATCTACGAGTTGGTCTTGCTCAAGGATATGTACCACCGCTACATCGTGCTGATCTCGACGGAGTCCCACGCTCGCATCCTCGAGGTGAGCGTGGGCGAGGTGACAAAGGAGCTGTGGACCCAGCGCCCGGAGCTGCGCAGGCGTGTCGGTCGGGAATGGACCAAGGAGCACTACCAGAACCACCATCGAGATCGAACGCAGAAGTTTCTCAAAGAGAAGATCGAGATCCTGGACCGTCTGTTCGCAACAGAAGCACACACCCACCTGATGATCGTCGGTAGCCCGCGCACGGTCGCGGGAGTGCGAGCCATCCTGCCCAAGCGCCTTCAGGACAAACTGGTCGAGGGCGGCCCAAGGTCGGGCCATGCCTCCACGGCTGACGTGGTCAGCGCGACGCTGTCGAGCTTCGCAGACCACGAACAAACCGAGTCGCTGGAGACTGCAGGTCTCTTTCTGGATGAACTGCGAACGGGTGGACTGGCGGTGGCGGGTGCCGAGGCGACGCTGGAAGCTCTTGCTCAGGGACAGGTCGACGTCCTGGTGCTATCCGAGTTCTACGCCCCGCCAGCCGGATGGAAATGCCGCGAATGTGCGTGTGTCGGGGTCCACCAGGCACCCGTGGCGTGTCCGCAGTGCGGTGAACGCACCGTCGCCCCGCTCAATCTCAAGGAAGAGATGGTGAGGATCGCCGAACGGGACGGTTGCAGCGTGGAGATCGTGCGCAACAGCGATGTCCTGCTCGAGGTCGGTGGCGTCGGCTGTCTGCTCCGGTACCTGACCTCAGAGCAGCGTGCCGATCAGACACCCTCATGGCGGCGACCAAACCACGTGCGATGGAACGGATCGCCTGCGCCAGAGAAAACACGTGGAGGGGATGCATTCATGATGGGCGCAACGTGGGACGCAGGAGCTTTGAACAGCAGAGGGTCTTGAACGTGAAGCACGAGAACGCCACTCTCGTCGGGGATGGACCCTCCAGGCGCAGAAGCCATCTCCTGCGACGTATCTTCCAGCTGATTCTCCTGGCCGTGGCGGCGGATCTTGTTCTGCTGCTTGCCGAGCTCGCGGCGGGGCTGGACCCGCTGGTGGATATCCAGCAGCGCCCTATTCTGTATCTGTATGTTCTGGGGGGCACCCTCGTGGTCTTTGGTGCTTTTGGAGCCGTCCTGGGCTCCCGGGAGGCGCAGCTGGAGGACATGGCGTTCCGGGATTCGGTCACCGGCTTGCTCAACTCACGATACCTGCATGAGCGCCTGCGAGAAGAACTTGCAGCAGCCAGACGGCATGGCAAGCCCACCTCGCTGGTGCTGTTCGACATCGACCATTTCAAACGGGTGAACGACGAGCACGGGCACCCCGTCGGCGACCAGGTGCTTCAGCTGGTGGGCCGGACGATGCGGTCGATACTCCGTGAAGGCGAGATCGCCGCCAGGGTCGGAGGGGAGGAGTTCGCGCTGCTGTTGCCGGGCACCTCGGTCGGCGGTGCTGCGGCTGCGGCCGAACGCATCCGTGAGGCCATCGGCCAGGTGGCGGTGGTCACCAGAACCGACCAGCGGCTCGCGGTGACCGTGTCTGCCGGTGTGGCATGTTCGATACTCCAAGAGGTTCAAGACGCTGCAGAGCTTTACGGTCTCGCAGACCAGGCGCTCTATCAGGCCAAGAGGCAAGGGCGTGACCGGGCGATCGTGGGTGCGACGAAGGGTTGGTTTCTAGCTGATGCTGCTGGCGGGTCGGACAGCACAGGCGCGGTCCTGTCTCAGCAACGCCCCGTGCGGTCGAGCTGATCAACTTCGCGACAGGGCAAGGTGAAAATCGATGAGCACAGGCATGGGTCTGCGCAGTCTTCCTCCCGGAGTGTCGCCCCAGGTGCATCGGCTCGCGCCGGCGAAGTCGTAAGAAGCATGAAGCGTGTGGAGGTGCGCGCGCCGGGGCGATCGCTGGCGCCTCGGCGGGCAGACCGACGTGGTGCTGGTTGGATGAAGTCCGTCCGGACCTGTGCCAGACGGACGAAGGTCTTCCCGAAAGACCTTCGACAAAACCAGCGCAGGCGGGCCTCGGCGAGATCGGTCACGAACGCGTCCAGCTTGAACTGGCCCCGCCGCACCCCCGCTCAAAAACCTCGCCCGTCCACAACTCGGCGACGCCCTCGGGGCCGCGCGGCGCCAGGTCCTCGACGGGCAGGGGGGGACAGAGCACGATGGTCAGGTCATGCTGGCCTCGACGCGCTCTGGGGTGACGCGGCGTGGCCGATCACGCAGAGATCACGGGGCCTTCTGGCAATGGGGCGAGGCAGGCGTGACAAAGATATCGGCTCTGTCCCTGGCGGATCCTGGTGGCGGCGAGTCAGGTCTGTGAGCTCGCCCCGCTCTATTTCGCGTTGAGCCACGTCCGCCAGCTCGACGGCTGCGGCGTCCGGATGATGCCGATGCCGCCCCCACCCTTGCCCGGGTCTCCGCGCGAGCCGCAGTGGCCGCGATCGGCGACGGTGTTCTGGCTGCTGCCGTCGGGTCGGATACCGGGCAGGGTGCAGGAGTCGGTCAGCATGTAGCTGAAGTCGCGCTGCGAGGCCGGCGCCTCCTTCAGGATCTGCTGAAAGCGATCGTAGCGATCGGGATCGATGACCTGGCAACCGCGCGAGGCGTCCCCGACCCGGCCGTCGTCACCGCGGTGAAACTGCAGCTGCGCGTCGACGCTGAGCATCTGCTTGCCGGCCTTGAGCTCGCTGTCCTCGAGCACGCCGTTGTTGTTGGAGTCCTTCCACACCTCGAGGTCGCGGTTCTGGCGCAGACCCTGCTCGCCACCAACCACCTCGCCGCGGGTCCAGGCGTTGCGGTAGAAGCCGTCGTCCAGCCGGTACGGCGTGTTGGCGTCGTTGCTCTGGATGCCGGCGTCGACGCTGGCCGGAAAGGCCTCGACCGTCTTCTTGCCGTCAACGATGCGCGCGGCGTAGATCATGTCGTCATACCGATCGACCTTCTGTCCCTGCGGCGTGCCGTTGAAGGAGCGGATGCCCACCAGGTTGACCTCGCGGTCACCGGACTTCCACGCCGAGGCGTCGCCCCCTGCTCGCTGCACGGTCAGCTTCTGCAGGTAGTCGTACTGCTGGTCCTGGCTCATCTTGCTGAAGTCGACGGGCGCGGCGGCGCTGGCATTGTCCAGCCCCTTGGCCACCGGCTTGCGGATCTCCCCCGAGGGCGTGCCGTTGGAGCTGGAGCCCGCGGCCAGGTTGCTGGCTGTGGCCTGGTTGACGTGGCCGCCCTCGATGTAGCGATCGGCGGCGGTCGCCGCGGTGGGCGGCGTCGAGGTGGCCGAGGTCGGGGCCTTGGGCTGCGGCAGTGGCGTGACCGGCTTGCTGGTGCTGCTCGAGATCGTGGTGCTCATGGCGCCTGCCTTCTCCCGCCAAAGCGGACACATCGTGCATGTATCTTGTGTATCTTGTGTATCGTCTGATTCATGGGGCCGTTGCGAATCTCTTCTCGGGCACAAGGCTGACCCTACATGGGCGCCTGTTGCCTACATGACGCGCGCAGGCTCGGACCGCCGCTCGGCGCCGGTGCTGTGACGCGCTCGTCGACACGACCGTGAACGAGGATCTCGCCTCCCTGCAAACAGCGCGCGGCCCATCGCCCGGTGTTGGACGTCTTGAGAAGTTCATCTCGATGCATCACCAGGCAGAGCTTGCTCGCGGTGGCGAGGCTTGGCACTTCGGCACAGATACACAGACTCAAGTGCATCGCGCACTGCTTGCATCTGTACTGTCCGTTGTCCCGTCTGCTCATTCGCGGATCACCGTACGCCCCCCGACATGGTGAAGACGAAGATTGTCGGCTCTGTCCTCTCTTTCTCCCATTTCTCTCGTCACGTGCCGAAGCCAGATCAATCTGCTACATCCGGTGCGGAATGAACCGCAGCGCCGCGCGCGGTGCACTGCTTATGGATCGCGGGGGCGCGAGACTCGATCGATGCATCGCAGTTCGGCTTTTGGCGCGTGGTTGGTGGTGGCGGTCGGGCTCTATGCCGCGATCCACTACTACTTCTACGCGCGACTGATCCGCGCACCGATGCTGCCCGCGTCGTGGCGGACCGGTTTGACCATCGCGCTGATCGCGCTGGCCGTCATCTTGCCGCTCTCCATGATGCTGGCGCGGCTGGTTGGCTGGTCGACCGCGGACGCCCTGCTGTGGCCGGCCTTTGCCTGGTCCGGGCTGGCCCTGTTCCTGCTGATGGCGCTGCTCGGCATCGACCTCGTGCGCGGCGCCGCGCTGCTCGGGCTCCACATCGCACACAGCGACCTGCTCGACGATCCCGGCCGCCGGCTGTTCGTGTCGCGCGTGATCGCGATCGGCGCCTCGGCCGTGGCGCTTGGCGTGAGCGGGCTGGCGTTTGGCACGGCGCTGGCCGGGCCCATCCTGCGGCGGCTCAAGGTGACGCTTCCGCGCTGGCCGAGCGCGCTCGACGGTTTCTCCATCGTGCAGCTGTCGGACCTGCACATCGGTCGCACCATCGGCCGTCGCTACGTCGACGACCTGGTCCAGCGCACCAATGCGCTCAAGCCTGATCTGATCGCCATCACCGGCGACCTGGTCGACGGCACGCCCGAGGATCTGGGCGAGGCGGCCGAGCCACTGGCGCAACTGCGCGCGCGGTATGGTGTCTTCTTCGTGCCCGGAAACCACGACCACTACTCGGGCGTCGCACCGTGGCTGGCCTGGCTGAAGCAGCGTCACATCCGAGTGCTCCTCAACGAGCACGTGACCGTGGGCGAGGGCGATGCGAGCTTCCAGCTGGCTGGCGTCGACGACAGCTACTTCGGTGCCGACGTCGAGACTGCGGTGGCCGGCCACGACCCGGCGCGGGAGCTGATCCTGCTGGCACACCAGCCGCAGGAGTTCCAGGCGGCCGCGCGCCACGGTGTCGGGTTGCAGCTCTCCGGCCACACCCACGGCGGCCAGCTCTGGCCCGGCCCCTGGTTCGCGCGGCTGATGTTCCGCTGGGTCGCGGGCAGCTTCCGTGTCGATGACAGCTTGCTCTACGTCCACTGTGGCAGTGGCTACGTGGGGCCGCCGATGCGACTCGGCACGCGCTCCGAGATCACCCAGTTCGAGGTCCGGCGTGGCGCGGCCGAGCTGCCGCGGTCGGTTCCCGTCGCCGAGCCCGCGGCCGACCAGGCGCCTGGTAGCGCGCTCGAGATCACGGCCCGGGCCGGCGAGCAGCTCCGGCGAAAGCTGGACGTGCACTAGCTGTCTCTGCTCGTGATCGTGGTTCGCGCCACGTCCACGGCAAGGAGGTGGTGTCAGGTCTTTCTTCGTCCCAACGGAACGTCTGCGCTTGAGTGGGAGGAGTACAGGGGCAGAGCACGGGACTGCTCGAAAAAGGTTGGGGTGGCACCTTCATCCCGGTGCAGCGTGCACCGTCAATGTGGCCTGGGATTGAAGACTTTCTGACACTCGGGTGGCACCCGTGTTGGGGTGCGGTGGTCTTCTGGCTGCCAGGGGCGCTATGGTGCCCGCATGACGACATTTGCGAGAAGTCTTCCGCGCGTACTGCTCCGGGTCGATCTCGCGCAGCTGCTGGCACCTACCTATGCGCGCGAGGACGACGTCAGCGAGGAGCTGGCCCACGAGCGCATGACGGAGCTCCTCAAGATCCCCTCCCTCACCGACAAGATCTATTCGGCGGTCGCGGCCGCACTCGACTCGGCGCAGGGGGCGCGAACCGAGGATGCGCTCCTCGACGCCGTGGCCCGAGCCGTGCCGAGGCGCTGCAAGGACGTCCAGGCCGCGCCCAGGGGACCGGCCCTTTCCGCCCTCACGGTGCTGTTCAACCTCGAGCTGGGTCTCAGCCCCGAGAGGCTGCGCGCCTCCCTCGAAAGCGACAGGGGGCAGGAGCTTGTGGAACAAGGGTTTCGCGCCCTGGGCCAGGACCTGGTGCGCCAGCTCCTGCGCTGAGCTCGGCACGTCCGCCCGCGCCGCCCCAGCTCGTTTCAGTGCGATCCCACATGGGAGCGCTTTGTCAGCGACCAGGTCGTCACCAGCGACGGCGCTGGCCAGGCCTGGATCGGGGCCCCGCATCTGCTAGCGTGAGCACACCGGGCTTCCGCGACCAGGCCCGGCACACCGAATCACTCGGACGGAGCGCCCCATGCTCGTCGGTGCTGTGGGAGTTCTGTGGATCCTGTGCGGCCAGCTCGACGCGGCGCCCGCGGCCAGCGCCACGGCGACCCACCTCGGCCGCGGTCTGAGGCTGCTCGACCTGCAGGAGTTTGGCGAGGCGCGCGCCGCGCTGGAGCTGGCCCTCGACGACGGACCCTACGATCACGCCCAGGTGGTGGGACTGTACCGGGGCCTGGGCCTGTCGCGGGCCTTCACGGGTGACGAGGACGGGGCGCTGTGGGCCTTCTCGCGCCTGCTGATCGTGGCGCCCGACGAGAGTCTGCCCTACACCACCTCACCCAAGGCCACCTTCGTGTTCGATCGCGCACGCATGGCCCAACGCCAGCAGCGCCCCGCCGAGATCCTCGTCGTCACCGAACCGGTCCTCGCCTTTGATCGGCCTGTGCTGTGCCGCGTCGAGCGGCGCAGCGATCCCCTCGCCGCGATGACCCACGCCGCCGTGCTGCACCGGCTGCAGGGCCAGGTCGATTACCAGACGCTGGAGCTGGAACTGCCACCGCCGGGGCAACGCCTCGACGTCACCTTGCCCGCAGTGCCGGGCGCGGCCGCGGTGGTCGACAGCCACGGAATCCCCGGCGCCATCCTCGAAATCGCGGTGGTGGCGCGCGATGCCCGCGGCTGGGAGATCTACCGCGGCCCGGATCCCGAGCGCCCCTTGCAGATCCCGGTCGGTTTCAGCGAGAGCCGCGAGTGGTACACGCAGTGGTGGTTGTGGGGGCTCATCGGCGGCGGCGTGGCTGCCGTGACCACGGGCGCGATCGTGGCCGTGCTGCTGTGGCCTCTTCCGGATCGCATCCCTGCCAGCTACGAGGTGGTGCGATGAAAGCGTGGCGAAGCTGGCGGACTGCCGCTGCCCTGGCGCTGCTCGCGATCCTGTCCCTGGGCTGCCGTGGGCCCTCGATCACCCTCGAGGTCCGGCTCCCGGAGGACGCCGAGAAGCTCGAGCTCACCCTGACCGCCACCCTGTACGCCCCCGGACCGCAGTCCGAGGTGACCTGCGAGGGCGTGGCCTACGGCGACTTCACGGATTCCGATCTGGCCTCCTCGCTGGTCGGCTCTGCCGATCTGAATCTGGACGGCGGAGATATCGGCGAGGTGCCGCGGCAGGGTCGCAAGCTGGTGGTGGTCCGCGCCTTTGACGGCGACAAGCAGCTGCGTTTCGCGGGCTGCGCCGAGCACGACGAAGACATCACGGCAGCGGTCAGGATCCCGGTCCAGCTCGAGGTCAGCTTCGAGATCATTGGCATCGGCTTCGATCCCAATCTCGACCCACCACTGGCGGACTCGCTGGCAGCGGAGATCACGGCCGGACAAACGGCCCGCGCCAGCCCTGACATCCTGCTGCGCGTCGCCACCGTCGACGGTCGAGTTCCGCCGACGACGAGCCCGGTACGGGTTCGGCTGGTGGGACCCGATGGCAGTTACGTCAATGCGAACACCGACGGTCATTTTCCCGTGCTGCTGTTTGACGAGCGCGGCAACGCGCGCCTCTCCGTCACCGTCGACCGCGCGGGGCCCTTCGCGGTGGAGCTGACGCCACGCTATGCGCCCGAGCCGCCGGGCCGCGAGATCGTGCGCGGTTTCGCCTCGCCAGCGCGACGGGAGGTCACACCTTTTGAACTGGACCGATTGCGCTGGCTGGTCCCCTTGCGGCTGGGAGCGGATGGCGCGGGCTTCGCGGGTCTGCAGCAGGACGTGGGCTATCGCCTGTCCATGGCCGTGGCCCGCCACGACGGCAACGCGCCCAGCTTCGAGGTCCACCATCTCGACACCGGCCTGCTGCGACCGGTGGGCCAGGTCTACCTTCCCGCCGTCGACCAGGCCGCGCTGGTGGTGCAGCCCATGGGGATACAGGTGTCGCGCAGCCGCCCGGAGCTCCTCGTGGTGCGGCCCGGCAGCGGTGAGACCATCGAGCAGCTCACCCTGACCTGGACCGCCCAGGACGACCGCGAGCTCGAGCTGGTCGGCACGGCCCTGCCGGTCGGCCCCTGCGACGGTCGCAGTGCGCCGGGTGCCGATCGCGACGCCCCGCCGCTGCTGGTGAGCATCCTCAGCAGCCCGACCACGAGCCGCACCCTGCGCCTGCTGCTGGCCGATGTCGACGGCAACTGGAGTTCCGATCTGCTGCACAGCTGTCCGCTCGGCGGAGCCTTCGCGGGAGTCCGCAGCTTCTGCGTCGCGGACGACGAGGGAGAGGTGCACCGCCTGCTCGAGTTGCAGGGCCTGGTGGCCAGCGACACCGTGCACCACATGCTGGACCTCGGCCGGGGCATCGTCGCGAGCGAGGTGTCCGGACCGGCGTCGGCGCTGTGCCAGCGCATCCAGAATGCCCCCAGCATGGACCTCGAGACCCTGCAATCCTTCGGGCCGGGTCGCTCGGCCAACGACGAGGCGCGCCTGCTCAGCACCTCCTTCGCCGGACTGAGGCTACAGCTCGAGGTGATGCGCGTGGGAGCACCGGGCCAGCGCGTCCTGGTGCGAGAAGAGATCCTGGTCGACAGCTTGCCGTCGCCGGCGGACCTGCTGCACGGTGGCGCCTTCGCGGCCGCGGGCAGCCGAGACCTGCTGTCGACCTTCCAGCTCCGGGGCGCCGACGGCACGACGGCTCGCAGCATCGTGCTCAACCTGCTCGCCGAAGAAGGCGAGTGGCCCGAGGGTGAACTGTTCGGAAGCATGCTGCTGCCGCCGTGCCGGCAGCTCGACAGTGCCCTCGGCGCCGTGACGCAGATGTGCTGGGTCACCGTGGTCGATCTCGACGGTGATGAACGTGACGAGGTGCTGCTGGTGGTCGACAAGGGTCACGGCACGAGCAGCCAGTTCCAGCCCCTGCTGCTCAACTTCGGCAGTCCCTGAGGAGCCCCTTGTCGACGCCTGCCCAACCTGCCAAGGTGGGTGGCCCCGAGCGGGCCCGTACGGCCCAGGGAGCGCACTGCCCACGATGCACGCGATCGAACACCGCCTGAGTCAGCAGATCCGGGACCTCGCAGGTCGCACACCCGGTCCGTTCTACATCTATGACCAGGCCACCCTGGTCAGGCAATGCCAGGCCTTTCTCGACATTCCCTACCCTGACAAGGCCATCCACTTCGCGTCCATGGCCAACAGCAATCCCGAGTTCCTGCGCCTGGTGCGCGCACAGGGGCTGCGGATCTTCGTCAACTCACCCGGTCACCTGGCCCTGGCCCGCGAGCTCGGCTTCGAGGGCCACGACATCGTGTACACCGCCAGCGCGATGGACGATGACCTGCTGCGACAGGTATGCGCCGCCGGTGCCATCCTCAATCTCGACTCGCTGGGTCAGCTGCAGCGCTTCCGCGCCCTGTTCCCGGGCGAGCGCGCTGGCCTGCGCTGCAACATCGGCGACCTGGTGGATCCGCGCCAGACCCGCGCCGGCTTCTTTCTGGGCCGGGAGAGCCGCCTGGGGCTGTCGTTGCCCGAGATCGAGAGCCTGGCCGGCAGCACCGACATCGCCGGACTGCACCTCTACATCGGCACCGATCTGGTCGAGCTGGACTACTTCGAATCCTGCTACGAGGAGCTGGTGCGCCTGGCTCGACTGTTCCCGAACCTGTCGTACATGGACTTCGGGGGTGGCTTTGGCCTGCCGCGCGAGCAGGGTGATGGCTTCCCCATCGCGGACTACGGCCGCTACGTCAGCGCCCTCATGACCCGCCTGTCGACGGAACTCGGACGCAGCATCCGCCTGATCCTCGAACCCGGCCGCATCGTCGGCGGCGAGGCCGGGCTGTTCGTGTGCCGGGTCACCGACGTCAAGCAGCGCAACGGCACCCAGCTGGTTGGCGTCAATGGCTCCAGCGCGCAGTTCCCGCGACCGCTGTTCTATCCCGACGACGCCCGGCACCCGGTGTCCGTTCTCAAGGCCGTGGGCCAGGTGAATGGCGACCCGCGCCAGAACTCGCGCATCTACGGCTGCTCCACCTACTCGCGCGACTTCCTGGCCCGGGACATCGAGCTGCCAGCCCTGCAGGTCGGCGACCTGGTGGTGTTCGGCCATGCCGGCTCGTACTGCTCCAGCGCCTACACCCATTTCCTGGGTTTCCCGCCGCCGCAGGAATTTTTCGTGTGAGACCGCCCGGGCGCCGTCGTCGGACGCGCCGCAAAAGAAATCAGCGCAGGTTGCGGATCGCGGTCATCTGCATGTCGTGGATGGCCTTCATGATGTTCGACAGCATGTCGAACACGCGCTGGCGCTCGTTGACCGCCATCTGCATGCGCTGCTGCAGCTCGACCTCGCTGGGCTTGCGATCTCCCGCAGGTGCCGCAGCCTCGCCCGGGGCGCCTTCGACGATGCTCGACGCTGCGGGAGCCTCGGCGACGGGTGCCCCCAGCTCGGCACCGGGTGCGCCGTCCACCTTCGGGGATGAAGGCAGGCTCTCGCTCTCTCCCGCCTTGGCCGCGGCGCGCCGGTTGGCTTCCTCGACGATGCCCGCAGCCGCATCCTTGGCGCGCGCGACCTTGCTGCCCAGGGGCTGGTCCGTGTTGACCTGCTTGAGGTTCTCGCCCGCGGTCGCCATGTCCATGCGCAGGGTCTTGAAGGGCGCCATCTTCTCCTTGAGCGAGAGTTCGGGCTTGTACATGGTGTCGACGATGAAGCTGGCGATCTTGTCCTCGAGCTTGTCGCTCTGACGCAGCTCCCGGGCCAGCTCGCCATTGAAGGGCGCGGGATCGCCGGGCGTGGCGCCGGCCTTGACGTCGAGAGGGCGGCCCAGCTGCTTGCTGGCCCACTCGTCGAGGGCAAAGTGTGCATTACCCGTGAGGGGCACGCCGCCCGCCTGCAGCGCCTTTTCCAGCGAACCGGCCATGACCTTCTGCACGTTCTCGGGCAGGCGCTCGAGGTAGCTCACCAGCTTGGTGGCCTCGTTGACCGTGACCTGGGCGCCGCCTTCGCTCTTGGCGGTGGTCATGTGGTGCGCCGACTGCACCATGGACTCGAGCACCTTGGAGGTCTGGGCCACGTCGCCCTGATTCAGGCTGCTGCCTGTTCCTCCCGTGCTGCCGGATCCGCCGGTGCTGTCCGTCGACCCACTGTCTCCCGTCACTCCGCCAGTGCTGCCGCCACCCGGAGGTAGCCTCGGCTGGTCCCCGGTCTTGGCCTCGCTGGCGCGGGCCAGCTCCTCCATTGCGGCCATCGCCTTTTTGTCGGCCTTGTCCGCGAGCATGATCAAGAAGGCAAACAGGATCTCCTCGAACGAGGCGCCCGAGGCGATGAGCAGGGACACGTAGCTGGCGCTGCCGGGCTGGGCCAGGCCCACGTCGGAGAAATCGCGATGGGCCATGGCGGATTGCAGGCCGTCGGGGCTCTGCGCCACGGCGCGGGTCAGCAGCTTGCGGCTATCGGGATCGAGCTTGATCTTGCCTTCCTTTTGCAGCCCCAGGATGGACGCGTGGGCCATGTCGCGCAGCTCGGGCGGGGCATGCTTGTCCAGGTTCTGCATGACCTCCTTGAACTCGGCGCGCGGGATGGGGCGCGGGTGCGCCTCGTTGCGGGCCTTGGTGAAGGCCGCGGTGCGCTCGCTGCGTGTGGCCTGGGGCGCCGGCAGCTTGTCGACGGGAACGCCCAGGAACTGGGCAAAGGCCGAGGCCGCATCAGGTTCGCACACCCAGCCGTCCTTGGCGGTGAGCGCGCTGAGCACCTGGGCCTTGAGGTCCTTGAGCTGGGCTTCGGGGATGCCCTCGGCCTGCTTGATGATGGCCAGGGCCTCGGGGGCGGTGATGGTCTTGCCACCCTGGGAGCCACCGTCGAGGGCGCTCTTGATCTGGCCGATGACCTCGTGGGTCTTCAGCGCAGCGTCGGCCTGGGTCAGGGATTGTTCGATCTGCGCCCGCACATCCGCCGGCAGGTCCTTGGCCTGAGCCAGGCCCTTGCGCAGCTTGTTCAGCTCGGGGGCGGTGATGGTCAGGCCGCCGTCGGAGCCGGGATCCATGGCCTGCACCAGCTGCTTCTGCAGCTTCTCGTACTGCTGCAGCACCTTGGCGCTGGGCGCCTCGGGCTGGGTCTTGGGGGCGGTGGTCTTGAGCGAGGTCTTCTGGATCGCCATGAGATCACTCCTGGATGGCATGCACAGGGATGCCTGTTCCTTCTATCTCAATGGGTCGAAATTTGGGTGGCCGCGGGGCTGGAGATCTCCTGCAGCAGCCGCGAGGCCGGTGGCTGGGGGCGCGACTTGACGCCACAGCCCAGGGTCGCCAGCAGCACGCCCAGAAACAGCCAGCGCGCCGCGCACAGGCGCCTGGTCACTTGCTCGTCTTGTTGATGCGGAAGGTGTACAGCCGGCGGTCGCCCGAGGCGATGTACAGCACGTTGCCGTCAATCACGGGATCGGCCTCGATCTTGTAGCCGGTCTTGTATTTCCAGAACAGCTGGCCGCTGGTGCGATCGACCATGTAGACATGCTGGTCGTCGGTGCCACCGCCGAAGATGACCAGGTTCTGGTAAATCGCCGGGCGCGAGATCACCGGACCGGTGGTCGGGAACTTCCACTTCATCTCGCCGGTCTGGGAGTCGAGGGCATACAGGTTGCGGTCCACCCCGCCGATGTAGAGCAAGCCGTCGTCGGCGATGGAGGCCGAGCTGTTCACCTCGTCACCGGTCTTGAAGGTCCACTTGACGGCCTGGGTCTTCATGTCGATGGCGTAGACGTTGCCGTCGTTGCCGCCAAAGAACAGCACGCCGTCCTTGTACAGCGGCGATGAGGTCACGCCCTGCTTGCTCTTGACGCCGCCGGTGGCGAAGCGCCAGGCCAGCTTGCCGGTCGCCATGTCGATGGCATAGAGGTAGCCGTCGAGGTTGCCGACCACCACCTTGCCCTCGGCCAGGATGGGCGACGAATAGCTGAAGTCGCCGGGCTTGGGTCCGTCCGTGGGCAGCTCCACGGCGGGCTGGCTGGCCGCGGCACCTTTCTGAAGCGCTGCCGCACCGGTCGCGGGCTGGGTCGCGGGCTGGGGCTCCTCACCCTCGGGCGGTGTTGTTGCCTCGTCGTCCGCGGGCACGGGTTCGCCGCCGCGGTCCGGGTAGATCCACACCTTCTGCCGGTTCTTGATCTTGAGCGCGTACACGTGGTCGTCGTAGCTGGTGAACACCACGGTGTCGCCGATGATGAGGGGATCGCTCTTGATGCGGTCCAGGGTGGCGTACTTCCACACCTGCTTGCCGTTGAGGTCGAGGGCGTAGAAGTTGTGATTGGTGGAGCCGAAGAGCACCAGCTTCTCGGCAACCCGGGGCGCGCTGATCACGTCGCGGCGCGTGTTGAACTTCCAGCGGTACTTGCCCTCCTTGTCCAGGGCATGCACCTCACCGTTCTCACTACCGAAGATCACCAGCTCGTCGGTGACAGCCGGCGACGAGTAGCAGGGAGCCGCAGACCAGTACTCCCACAGCTTCTCGACGGGGGGCGTACAGGCCACCAGACCCGCCAGCAGCATCCCCACAGACCCCAGCTGAACGGCTTGCGCGCGTCGCATGTTCCTCACCCCGGTCCCCTGTGGCCAACTGGAAAAACCAGAAAGATCTCGTTGCGCTGGCTGTATACCATGGCCTCGGTTCGGGGATCATCCCTTAACCGCATCCATGGTAAAAATGTCCCGACCGGGTCCAGGAATCCGCTATCTTGTTGGGACGAGATCAGGGGGTCGTGGTCCCAGGAGAGCGGCGCATGGCGGAGCCCGGCACGGTCAACAGCTTCGGCATGGCCAGCTCCTTTGCGCACGAGCTGGCTGTGGGCCTGGTCCTTCCGGATCTCGAGAGCTACCGCCTGCTGGTGCACGAGCTGTACAAGCAGCCGTGGAACGCGCAGATGGAGTTCACCTATTGCCCGCCCTTGCTGCGCGGCACCAAGGAGATCTCCCGGGCGCTGCGCATGGCCGGTGGCGCGCTCGACAAGTTCGACGTCTACCTCGAGCACGGCATCAAGAATCGCGACGT
>JBDRCO010000140.1:0-6256 GCA_043821645.1 Pseudomonadota bacterium
TGGTTGCACGAGCAGTCGAAGCCCTCGGACGGTCCGGTGGGCCCGAGCACCTTGAACGGGCAGGCGAGCTGCAGGGTGGCCAGGGCCAGGGCCGGAATCAGCGTCAGGGCGCGGGTCTGGGTGTGGGCACGGTGGGGCATCCTTCACTCCTTGTGGCTACATCGCGTCCATACAGTTGACGACCCGGCTCTGCGCTGGTCGCACGCATTCGCGCCTGGGTCCCGGCCCGGAGCCTGATGAAGCTACCCGGCAGCGCCGTGTTCTGGCACCTTCGCGAGGAAAAAAATCCAGGAAATTCGAATATGTGTGACGAAAGTCACGCCCGCACTGGAGCCGGACGTGGGGTCTGTCACAGCGTCGGGGGTGCGGCGCCCGACCGCGCCTTTCCCTTGTCCATGCGCAGGTCGGATCCTATGGTCGGCGGCTCGATAACCAGGGGTGACACCATGATCGTCAACGCCATCGCCAACGTGCCCAAGCCCAACAACGAGCCCATCAAGGAGTACCGCGCCGGCTCGCCCGAGAAGAAGCAGCTCAAGGCCCAGCTCCAGAAGATGCTGGGCGAACAGATCGAGATCCCGCTGGTCATCGGGGGCAAGCCGGTGACGACGGGAAAACAGGCCAAGGCCGTGTGTCCACATGACCACGCGCACGTGCTGGCGACCTATCACCAGGCCGGAGCCGAACAGGTGCAGCAGGCCGCAGACGCCGCAGCCAAGGCCTGGCCCGGCTGGTCCACCCTGCCCTGGGAGCGCCGCGCCAGCATCTTCCTCAAGGCCGCGGACCTGCTGGCCACCAAGTACAGGCCCATCCTCAACGCGGCGACCATGCTCAACCAGAGCAAGACCGTGTTTCAGGCCGAGATCGACAGCGCCTGCGAGCTCATCGACTTTTACCGCTACAACCCCTACTACGCGGCCAGGGTGGTAAGCGAGCAGCCCGACTCGGGCTTCGGCATGTGGAACATGGTGGACCACCGTTCGCTCGAGGGCTTCGTGTTCGCGGTGACGCCCTTCAACTTCACATCGATCGCCGGCAATCTGCCGACGGCGCCGGCGCTCATGGGCAACACGGTGCTGTGGAAGCCCGCCTCGACGGCGGTGTACTCGGCGCACTTCATCATGAAGCTGCTCGAGGAGGCGGGGCTGCCGCCAGGCGTCATCAACATGATCCCGGGCTCGGGCGGCCAGGTGGGAGACCCGGCCATCAAGCATCCCAGCCTGGCGGGTGTGCACTTCACGGGCTCCACAGACGTGTTCCAGCGCATGTGGAAGACCATTGCCGAGAACATCCAGTCTTATAAGAGCTACCCGCGCATCGTCGGCGAGACCGGCGGCAAGGACTTCGTGTTCGCCCACGCCTCGGCCGACGCCGAGGCCCTGGTCACGGCTCTGGTGCGCGGCAGCTTCGAGTTCCAGGGACAGAAGTGCTCGGCGGCCTCGCGCGCCTACATCCCCGAGTCACTGTGGAAGAAGATCAAGGAGCCCCTGGTCGAGCAGACCCGCAACATCGCCATGGGCGACGTCATGGACTTTCGCAACTTCATGGGCGCCGTCATCGACAGGAACGCGTTTGGCGACCACAAGGCTTACATTGAATACGCCAGGACGTCGCCCGACGGAGAGATCCTGGTCGGTGGTGAATGCGACGACAGCAAGGGCTATTTCATCCGCCCGACCATCGTCCAGGCCAAGAAGCCAGACTTCAAGCTCATGCAGGAAGAGATCTTCGGACCCGTGCTGACCTTGTTTGTCTACCCCGACAACAAGTATGAGGAGACGCTCAAGGTCTGCGACCAGACCTCGCCCTACGCCCTGACTGGAGCGGTGTTCTCACAGGATAGAGGTGCCGTGCACCAGGCGATGGAGGCGCTGCGCCACGCTGCGGGCAACTTCTACATCAACGACAAGCCCACAGGCGCCGTGGTCAACCAGCAGCCCTTCGGCGGTGGTCGCGCCTCGGGCACCAACGACAAGGCAGGCAGCGTGCTCAACCTGGTGCGCTGGGTGTCGCCGCGGACCATCAAGGAGAACTTCATCCCGCCGACGGACTACCGCTATCCGTTCATGGATGAGGCCTGAGTCCAGTCCTCAATCCCCCGGCTGCGCCTGTTCCATCCCATTCATCTTCCTGAGCCTTGACCCGACCCTGGGCCGGGAGCGGGCCCCCTGGTCAGGAGACTGCAAGCGCAGATTTGCGGGCCAGATCCGGACCGCACGCGCTAACATGTTCATTGGGCTGAGTGCTCGGGGGCGCGAACGGAGATTGCGTGGCCACACGTCCGATCAGCGGATCCATCACCACCGGCACGCGGCCGACCGAATCCAACACACACACGGTCCGCCGTGGTGAGAACCTGACCAGCATCGCGCGCAAGCACGACATCAGCGTCGATCTGCTGCGTGAAGCGAATCCCCAGCTCCGGAATCCTGACCTGCTGCAGGTCGGGCAGGTGCTTCATCTACCGCAGGACGAGGTCGCGAGCGCCAGCGACGTCCAGCTCCCCGGGGAGTCTGCGGGGAGCACGCCGCCCCAGGGGGATAGCTACTACACGGTGCGCCCGGGCGACAACCTGTCACGGATCGCCCGCAGCCACGGCGTGGGGCTGAGCGACCTGATCGCGGCCAACCCACAGCTGCACGACCCCGACACGCTGCACCCCGACGACCAGCTCCGCCTGCCGCTCTCGGCTTCGGGGCGGGGCGCGCTGGGCGCTCTCAACGCCAGCGCCGACCTCAACGCCGCGGCCCGCAGTGACACCCGTGTCGACACCTACACCCCGCACTCGGAGCGGGCGGTCGCGCTATTTCGCGAGGCCGCGCACCTTGCCGGCGTCCCGGAGTCCTGGGCCTCGTCGCCGGCGCTGCACAACCTGCTGCAACGCGAGAGCCGAG
Organism: Pseudomonadota bacterium; assembly: GCA_043821645.1. Classification (GTDB taxonomy): domain Bacteria; phylum Myxococcota; class JACRCW01; order JAFGSX01; family JAFGSX01; genus JBDRCO01. The sequence continues at coordinate 2,895 of JBDRCO010000140.1, forward strand.
GCCGGGTGGGCGTCCCTAACTACACCTACGGTCGGCGCGCCAGCAACCCGGCCCGCTGGCCCGAGATCCACGCCGAGCTGAGGCGCGGCCGTCGCACCGCGCGCTCGTCGGCCACCGGCCTCGGCCAGCTGCTGCTGAAGAACGTCGACCGCTACTACCCCGCCGGGCGCGCCGGCATCGGCGACCCGGTGCAGGAAGCCGCCGGCATGCTGGCCTACATCAAGGACCGCTACGGCACGCCCGAGAACGCCTGGCGCCAGTACGGGCGCCACCACGAGGGCTACTGAGCGGATAGTTGACCCCTCCGGGTTGACCGCAGATGCTCCGGCCTCACAGACCGGGGGATTGGCCACATGCTCGATCGCCTGCACATCGAGGGCACGCGCTTCGTCGACAGCACCGGTCGCGAGGTGCTGCTGCGCGGCCTCAACCTGGGCGGCGACTGCAAGCTACCCTACCCCGATGGCGGCACGCACATCCGCTCGGACTTCTCCGACCACCGCCAGGTCTCCTTCGTCGGTCGGCCCTTCCCCCTCGACCTTGCCGACCAGCACCTCGGCCGCATCGCCGGCTGGGGCTTCAACTGCCTGCGCCTGCTGACCACCTGGGAGGCCATCGAGCACGGGGGCCCTGGGCAGCTCGACCAGGCCTACCTGGACTACTTCGCCGAAGTCTGTCGCCGGGCCGGCGAGCACGGGCTCTACGTCTTCATCGACTTTCACCAGGACGTGTTCAGCCGCATGAGCGGCGGCAGCGGCGCCCCGGGCTGGGTGTGGGAGGCCATGGGCCTGGACTTCACCATGTTCGATGCCACGGACGCAGCGCTGGTGATGCAGCACCGCTACGACGCCTCGGATCCGCGGCCGGTGCAGCCCGAGCGCTACCCGCTGATGTGCTGGTCGCGCAACTACAACGCGCCGGCCAACGGCGTGGCCTGGACCCTGTTCTTCGGCGGCAGGACCTTTGCGCCGCACTTTCTCGTCGACGGCATCAATATCCAGGATCACCTGCAGGGTCACTTTCTGGCCTGCCAGCGCGCCGTGGCCGAGTGCGTCGCGGACCTACCCAACGTGCTGGGCTTCGACACCCTCAACGAGCCCCACATGGGCTTCATCGGTCTGGGGCTCAAGCACCGACGAGGATTCCGGAAACCGGACGAGTTGCCCCTGCCCGGCCTGTCCTGGTCGCCCATCACGGCGCTGCAGGCCCTCGCGGGCCACAGCGTGGACCTGCCCGTGGCCGAGGTCTCCTTCATGCGCGGCCGCTGTGTCGAGACCGGGCGCCACCTGGCCAACCCCGGCAAGGTTCGCGCCTGGCTGCCCGGCTGCGACGATCCCTTCGAGCGCGAGGGTGTGTGGCGCCCAGGTGACGACGGGCGGACCGAGATCCTCAAGCCCGACCACTTTCGTGTGGTCGACGGCCGCGAGGTGGACTTCGACCGCGACCACATGGTGCCCTTCATCCATCGCGTGGCCGAGACCGTGCGCGCGGTGCAGCCAGCATGGATGGTGTTCTTCGAGAAGGACGGCGCCACCACCTTCGCCGACCCCTCGCTGCCTGATGAGCTCCCGGACAATGCCGTGTATGCGCCGCACTGGTACGACCTGGTCACGCTGATGCTCAAGCGCTTCTCGCGGGTGCTCAGCTACGACGCGGTCAAGCGCAAGCCCGTGTTGGGGCCGCGCGGCATCCTGGACATGTACGTGCAGCACCTGAGCCGGGTGCAGCGCTCGTCGTCGTGGCAGAAGCGGCAGGTGCCCCTGCTGCTGGGCGAGTTCGGCATCCCCTTCGACCTGCAGGGCGGTCGAGCCTACGCCGCGTGGGGCCGCGGTGACCGCAGCGACAAACCGTGGCGCTTGCACCTGCGCGCCCTCGACATGACATACGACGCCCTGGACAGGTTGCTGCTGTCGAGCACGCAGTGGAACTACACGGCCAGCAACCGCAACGACCCCCGCATCGGTGATGGCTGGAATCAAGAGGATCTCAGCGTGTTCTCCGTCGACCAGCAGGCCGATGCGGCGGATCCGGACGGCGGTGGCCGGGCTGTGGCCGGCTTCGTGAGGCCCTTCGTGCGCCGAACCCAGGGCCGCCTCACCCGTGTGCAGTTCGACCGCACTCGGGGTCGTCTCTATGTCGAACTCGAGGCGGATCCAACCATTGAAGCACCCACCGAGATCTTCATTCCGCGATTGCAGTTCCCGAACGGGTACCGCACAGAGTGCGATGATCTGACGCTCACTAGCGTCGACGATCCGCAAAGGCTGCTCGCCACAGCCACGCGCCAGGGCACACTCAGGCTCGCACTTTTCAGAATCTGACCACGGACAGGAAGCAGCCTCACTGCGTCATGGTGATGGGCATCGTGATCACATGCGTCTCGGCACCCATGTTGGTGACAAGGTAGGCGCGAACCTCATAGGAGCCCTGGTCGGTGATGCGAAAAGTCGACAGTAAGATGTGGCCGTAGGACTGACCTGGCACGAAATCGTTCTGCCAGTAGGGCGCCGAGTTACTGCCCGAGCCCGAGTAGATGTACAGCCGCACGAAGCGACTGTCGAAGTCCGCGGCGCTCTCGAGCCTGAAGAAGATGCTGGTGGTGGCCATGGAAGCGACGCTAAAGCTGTTGGTCTCGCCCAACAGGTCAAACCCAGTGCCGCCCAGGCCTGTGCCAAAGCGAAGGTCGTCGCAGAATTCGGTACTGCAGCCTCCGCCATCGCTCCCGGCGTCCCCGTCGGAGCTTGGCTGTAGAAACTCGCCGCAGGCCGCCAGCCCCAGTCCCGCAACCAGGACCAGAGCACATGACCGCTGCACCATCGCTCACCTCGCAATGATCCGTTTCCGTCGCTACGTCACAGGTGGAAGGTAGCACACCTGCGCCCGATGCCACGAAAGAGAGAAAGAGGAACAGAAAGAGAAAAACAGAGAGAACAGGAACAGAGAACAGAGAAACAGAACAGAGAGGGACAGAGCCTCCAAGCAGGCGTTTCACCCAGTTAGCAGACACCTCCCTGGTGTCGCCCCGAACGCCCGGACAACAGCTCTGTGACCGGCGTGAGGCGCCATTGCTGCACGGTGTGGAGCGGAATAAAACCGGTCGCAGGACGGGACTTGTCAGTTCCACTCGCAGAATCAGCACGACCGGACCGACCCGTTTTCGCTAACGGGAATTGAATCTCGATGTGCTCACGTCCCGTTGTGACCGTCAGGACGGCGGTTGCCCCCGCGCATGCAGCGAGGCCTGCAAAGACATGTGACGTGCCTGCTGCCATGAACGACTTCCCGAGAAGTAAACGTCGACCAGATCGGGGCGTCGGCGCAGGTCCAAGGAAGACCGAATGATTCCGAATAAAGCCACGTAG